>JYJJ01000039.1 GCA_003263775.1 Vibrio maritimus | reverse complement strand
GAGCAATGCAAACTTAATGCATTTTCTAAAGATTCTCAGTGCCTTGCGGCGTCAAAAATTCCAACCACGTACGCTTTACTGAAGTGGTTTGGAAAATCTTAATCCAAAAATTCTTAGAGAATGGTGGGCGATACCGGGCTCGAACCAGTGACCCCCTCCTTGTAAGGGAGGTGCTCTCCCAACTGAGCTAATCGCCCACATAAGTTTCCTATTGTTTTACTTTAAAAAAGTAAAACAAAGGCCATTCCTTCGTGGAAAA
>JYJJ01000038.1 GCA_003263775.1 Vibrio maritimus | reverse complement strand
GCAAGAGTAGTACAGATTGCAGCTGTTAGAGTTGTTTTACCGTGGTCAACGTGGCCGATAGTACCAACGTTTACGTGCGGTTTCGTACGTTCAAATTTTTCTTTAGACATGAGTTGTCCCTCTAGGTACGGATTTAGGTGGCTTTGAAGACCACGCAACCAAAAAATCTTGGTAATAAAGCTTCTTTCAACCAATAAACATAGTTTAGGCAAAAGAAAGTATCAAAAGGAAAATTGCTTTGAGAGCTGGTGCTGATAGGCAGACTCGAACTGCCGACCTCATCCTTACCAAGGATGCGCTCTACCACCTGAGCTATATCAGCACTCTAAATGAGTTGGAGCGGGCAGCGGGAATCGAACCCGCATCATCAGCTTGGAAGGCTGAGGTAATAGCATTATACGATGCCCGCAACACGTAACTCTGAGAGCTATTCCCTAAAGAATATGTGGT
>JYJJ01000037.1 GCA_003263775.1 Vibrio maritimus | reverse complement strand
TTGCGTATTTGTTGTTGATGGTTTGGGTTCGGGGTGTGGTTGTTGGGTGATTTTTGTGTTGGTGTTTAAGACGCAAAGAGCACCCCTCCTAACCTCATAAAACAAACACAAAAAAGCCCCGCATCCGCGAGGCTCCCATCAAAGCAATTTTACCAATTACCCATCAATACCTTTCGATCTCAAGAACTCAGCATACGTGCCACGGAAATCATTAATCTTACCGTCTTTGATCTCAAGAATACGAGTCGCTAGCGAGTCTACAAATACACGGTCGTGCGATACGAAGAATAGCGTGCCTTTGTATTGCTCAAGTGCGTTGTTGAGTGATTCGATAGACTCCATATCCATGTGGTTGGTTGGTTCATCCATCAGTAGCATGTTTGGTTTGTGCATCATGATCTTACCAAGAAGCATACGACCTTGCTCACCACCTGATAGCACTTTTACAGACTTCTTAATGTCGTCTTGACCAAATAGCATACGACCTAGGAAGCTGCGGATCACTTGCTCGTCATCGCCTTCTTGACGCCATTGACCCATCCAATCCATTAGATTCATGTCTTCTTCGAAGTCATGAGCGTGATCCTGTGCGTAGTAACCGATGTTGCTGTTTTCAGACCACTTGTACTCACCAGTACGAGGCTCTAGTACTCCAGCAAGTGTGTTTAGCAGAGTCGTTTTACCCACACCGTTTTCACCGATGATAGCAACACGCTCACCCACTTCGAAGATTGCGTTGAAGTCAGCAAACAGATCGTTTTCGAAGCCTTGGCTCAGGTTTTCAACGTTAAGTGCGTTACGGAATAGCTCTTTCTCTTGGTCAAAACGAATAAATGGGTTTTGACGGCTTGAAGGTTTCACTTCTTCAAGTTGGATCTTATCAATCTGCTTAGCACGAGACGTTGCTTGCTTCGCTTTCGATGCGTTTGCAGAGAAACGCGCTACGAAGGTGTTTAGCTCAGCAATCTGCGCTTTCTTCTTCGCATTGTCTGCCAATAGGCGTTCACGTGCTTGTGAAGCCGCAACCATGTATTCATCATAGTTACCTGTGAACAGACGAAGTTCACCGTAATCCAGGTCAGCCATGTGCGTACATACTGAGTTAAGGAAGTGACGGTCGTGCGAGATGATGATCATGGTACAGTTGCGTTGGTTTAGCGTTTCTTCTAGCCAACGAATCGTGTCCATATCCAAGTTGTTGGTTGGTTCGTCTAACAGCATGATGTGCGGGTCAGCAAAAAGTACCTGAGCCAAAAGCACACGCAGTTTCCAACCTGGCGCCACTTCGCTCATTAGGCCAAAGTGCTGCTCTTCTGGAATACCTACTGCCAATAGTAGCTCACCAGCTTTCGCTTCTGCCATGTAGCCATCAAGTTCAGCAAATTGAACTTCTAGGTCCGCTACTTTCATGCCATCTTCTTCGCTCATCTCTGCTAGCGAGTAAATACGGTCACGCTCTTGCTTGATTGCCCAAAGTTCTTTGTGACCCATGATAACAGTGTCAACAACAGTGAACTCTTCGTAAGCGAACTGGTCCTGGTTTAGCTTGGCTACGCGTTCGTTCGGATCATAAGAGACGTTTCCGCTCGTAGGTTCCAACTCGCCGCTCAAAATCTTCATGAAAGTTGATTTACCACAGCCGTTTGCGCCGATAAGGCCATAACGGTTGCCTTCGCCAAACTTAATAGAGATGTTTTCAAACAGTGGTTTAGCACCAAACTGCTGAGTGATATTTGCGGTCGATAGCACGAGCGTTACCTATGTGAATGAACAAAACTGCGCAACCCTACAGCCTCTTGGTCTTAGATGCAAGTAAGAACACCTTTCCCAAGAGAATTCTCTTTGTTTATTACTCGTTTTAATTCACCAAAATGGGCTTTTTTCATTTGATCGCGGCAGAGCTTCAAGAGTGCAACTACACTAAATAATAAATCAAATAGACTCAACCAGTTACGGATAGTATGACAACAATGATTAAACACACTTTCTGGTTAGTAGTGGTGTCGCTCGTTCTTAGTTTTCCCGCTTCCGCTCGTTGGGATTACCAAGATGATGACCTGCCGACTCCCTCTGAAGATGCGCTAGCTCTGGAGTCAGAGATCAGCACCCTTCCCACTAAACTCTTTATGACACCATCTGATTCCAACAAAGTACGGAGGTTGCTCGCCTACACCTTGGATCAGCAAGACCGAGAGATCATTACCTTTAATGAGTCGTTGGCTGTCTATCGTGATGAGACAAGCGAAGAACATTGGTTTGACGTTCAAACTCAATATCTCACGTTGAATAGTCTAAGCCACAGTAAACAAGCACTTTTGGAACTTGCGTCTGATAAAACCTTCCAACAACTGACCGGATTTGGGCCCGACGGAGTGACTCAATTTAAGCAAGAACTCGAGATAACTCGGCTTAACGCGGAATACTTCGTGTTCTTTCAACTGAGAAGTTTAAAAACCTTAATCAAAGAGATCTTTATCTCCCCTATTCCAGTTATCTGGGTTGGCGTGCAAGTCTTCTTTATTTACTCGGTTCTGATGTGGTGGCTGGCGAACCAAAAAAGGCTATTTGAACAGTTTAAAGCGCACATCTCTACGACAATGGCAAAACCGCCTATCTGGGTTCGATTGATTTGGTATGTGGGGCGAGCAAGCAAGGCTATTGCGTGGTTAATCGCGATAACGGTGTCCTTACGGGTTCTGAGTACAATTGAAGCTTTGTCTCAACTTTATTACATCGAGCTGTTCACTTGGTGGATACTCGGCGGCTCGATTGCCATCTCGTTTATCCTCGAATTTGTCCAGCGTAACAGTTTAGCAACCAACAAAACGGTGGCTGCTCTTAGACTTTCTACCGTACGCCGGTACGTATGGAGTTTTATCGTAGTTGGGTTAGTTCTGCAAATCGCCTCCCAAACCCTAGGCAAAGGCACCATTTACTATTGGATTACCACCTTGTTCTCATTGTGGTTTGCGGTCATTACGCTCAGCGTAATCATTATGTGGAAAAAGGTTGTCTTTGAGTCACTCGATAAGATCTCTGAGAAACCCATGCTCATCCATTGGGCTGCGACCAAAAAAGACGTGTTTATTATTGGCCTCATCGCTACAGCAATCGCAACGTTGTGGATTGCGTTTCATCATCTCAAGAATCGCATTATTGGATTACTCTCCCACTATACGTTCTTTAATCAGGCTCTTACTTACTTGTTTAAGATAGAGGTGGCCAAACAAACAGGCAGCAATGCGACGGTAATCTCGTAAGAGTAAAAGGCGATTCTGCGTTTGATTATGTTCTTCCCGGCGATGATTCGAGCCCTTAGTTCCTTACGCCAAGGAAGAAATACAGCAATTGTCAAAGTATCTTCTTACTAACAGTCCTGCAATTTGTGTCGTCACTGGTGAACGTGGTATTGGTGCGACAAGATTGCTCACTCAAATACTTCACAAAGCAAAAAACGCTGAGCCCATCTACATAAACTGTCCACTCACTGGTTATCAAGAGCTTCTAGTTCACCTTGCTGTCAGCTTAGGTCTTGAGGAAGAAACAAGTGAGGTAAAAATTCTTAGCCATCTTAGAAAAAGTGACACCCACTATTTGATTGCCATAGATAACTGTCAAAGGCTAGTTAAACCTAAAGTAGGCGGTCTCAATGACCTTATTCGATTTACCAATCTTTTGCGCCGCTCAAAACAGAGCCATCGAGCTGTATTTTCCATCGAAAAAGCTAGTTGGCGATTTGTCGACAGAGCAAGAGGTGAACGTCTGCTCTTTGACTGGGTCGCATTTTTACCAAGATGGAGTGAGGAGCAAGTCAACGGGTTATTGGATAGCAGAATCAATCAGGATGACAACTGTAGGGTTAGCTTTGAAGGCCTCGCTGTACCCAAGCAGTGGGATAATGACAGTGAATCAGAAGAAGACCGCGCAAAGCAGGGCTTTTATCGAATACTCTGGCACTATTCTGACGGCAATCCGACGGTGGCGCTGCGGTTCTTTCGATTCTCTCTCAAACGAAATAAAGAGACAGACAATGTAGTTGTAAGGTTATTCCATGCGCCCGAGTCCGAAGAGCTCGATAAGATGCCGAAACCCATGCTCGCCATACTTCGTTCAATTGTCCAGCTTGAGTCAGCGTCTCCCGAGGATGTGTCTGATTGTACGCAGCTAACCATTTCTGAAGTGATTGGTACTCTAAGATACTTCCAAAGTCGCGGGTACATCGATTGGAATGAAGACAAAGCACGTATTTCGGATCACTGGTTTAGACACATCACCAATGTTCTAGATCGCCAACATTTACTCGTTAAGTAGGGAGCCAAAATGACAAAGTTACTCGCTTTCACGCTGTTTTTGCTGTTCCCTCTCTGCTCATTGGCAAGCGAAGAGATTGCGAACGTCGATAGTATCACTCAGTTCGCAACATTGATTCGTTGGTCTGGTGTACTGTTAAGTGTCTTTATCATTATGGGTACTTGGCTGCTTATCAAGTTCATGAACTCAATGGTAGAGAGTATCGGCGGCCAGTTCGTACAGTATCGAATGCTGCTTCAAAAGCTACAATCATTCTTGCAATTCTTCATCTACATGACTGCAGGTATTGTGGTATTCATGCTCAGTTTTCGAATCAATGACCATATTCTAGCGTTGATTGGTGGTACCCTCGCCGTCTCTGTCGGCTTCGCGATGAAAGACCTCGCTGCATCGTTTATAGCAGGACTTACCGTAATGATAGACAGGCCATTCCAAGTTGTGACCGCGTCACATTCGAAGGCAATTATGGTGATATATTGACGATAGGTCTACGCTCCGTTCGGATGCGAACCCTAAATGATGACATCATCACCATCCCAAACAACAAGTTCTTAAACGAAGTTACCGTCAGTGGTAACTATGGCGCACTAGACATGCAGGTTGTCATTCCATTTTATGTAGGAATGAACGAAGACATCGTGCTGGCACGTAACTTAATTCAAGAAGCCGCGTCATCAAGTCGTTATATTCACCTACCCAAACCCGTCACTGTGCTCGTCAAACAGACCATTACCGATAACTATCTGGCTATCCAGCTAACTTGCAAAGCCTATGTGGTGGATACCGCGTATGAAAAGTTATTCGAAACCGATATCACGCTTCGAGTTATGAGCGAATTTCAAAAGCATGGTATCCATCCGCCCCAAATAGCCGTTAAGAATGGTTAATCGCTTTATAGACAAATGCCCAGACCAGCGACCCCTCATGAAAACACTTTTGTGTCAAAATGAGGGTTCTCGGTTAATACTTCTATACTCGCGATCTGATCGAGTTCAACTAATCGCTCACCGCTTTGCTGGCTAAGCTGAATACACTCGGCCTTAACGTCATTGCGAGCGGTATCGAGCGCTGTACCCTCAATTTTCTCACCATTTTTCATCAATAACCTTATCGGATATCGATGCATGCAAGCGATTTCTACATAGTCGTAATCACTACAGCTAATCATTAGAACTCCTTGTTTAAGAGAAACTGACTTAGTTATTGCTTCAAAAGGCTTGGCCAGTTTTGATCGGCGCTAGCAATGTTACCTGGAATATCCTGCTGCCATGTGCTTTGCACTGACTTACTATAATTGAGATACAGCTTATCGTCGTGAATATACCACGCATTAGGGTCGATTTTCGCCGTGTAGCCTTTACTCACTGCCCAGGCGCAGTAACCACCGTATTGAGGTGCGTAGTGGTCTGGATTGGCAGTGAACAGTTCTTGATTTTGCTTGGATGAGAAGTACCAGGTCGCGTCATTCCATTCATAGGTATAGTCATTATCACCTTTGACAGGTTTGCCTTGTATAAAGTAAGCCACCGGATCATAACCGCGAATCGCTTTACCAAAAAAGTCGCTATATACAGGCTCGACAGCATACGCACTAGTGGCCAACGTCAGCCAAAGACATAGAGAAGCAAACAGTTTGAAAAGTGGCATGGTCTCTCCTTGTTTTGAATACGTAACAGCATAAGTAGACAGGACGAGATAGGATTATCTTTCAGCTAAAACGGAATTTCTCTGCGTACTGTTAAGTCGAAGACAAGGGCCCATCTCAGGAGGTAGTTATGAAGTGGTTTTATATACTCGCGCTCACCATATCGAGCACTGCATTTGCGGGGGCAACACAGGCGGCACCCCAACCGTTCCCTGCTGGGTGAATGGTGATTATCAAGGCAATATGTTGATCACCAAATGCTGGGATATGGGTGGTTTACCTAATAAAAAACGGTCAATGGAAAACTAAGTCACGCTTTTTATGGCAATGACTCGTGGTGCTCACGTTCCAACTGGTCCAGTTAAAAACAATAAAATTTGTCGTTTTCACAAAAACATCAAGTTGATACCTAGTGGTGCGCTACCTACTATTCCACGCACGTAACGCTGCATTCATTACCCTTGAATGCAGCGTCGTTATAAAACTTTGGAGTAGTTGACTTGAACAAGTTATCACACATGAATTTCGATAAACTGGGTAAAGAACGTCTTAAGCGTGAGCACGATCTGTTGATGCTTAACCGTGTTACTGACCGCGAATTCGAATCTAGAATGGCCATCTGGGATTCGCTTTCTCTAGCAAGCGCACCACTTGGCGAAGCCAAGCAGTTTATCGAAAATACCTTCAATAAACTTCAAAATGACATTATCCAAGCGCGCAAAGAGTTCACTATGAGCTTCAGTGATTTTGAAGTCATGGCGACTGAGGAGATTAACTACATTCGCGTCAATGTCGCTGATACCAAGTCTCAGAAAATTTGGTATGCCCTAATTACAGTAATGGTGCTTGGCACCGTTGCTATCTGTATGCAGTAAGCTATTTGTATCCAATAAACCAATAGCACGTATTAATCTATTGCTACAGATTAAAAAACGCGAGGCTTACCTCGCGTTTTCTTTATGCACTCACCAATAGGTGATGGTCAGTTTTATTCGGTAGATACAAAGTAAACTGACTACCTTCCCCTTCCACTGACTGTACCTTTATCTCACCGCCGGTTTGACTCAAGATACTTTGCGACACAGATAGACCAAGCCCAGTGCCGTCACGCTTTGTGGTAAAAAATGGGTCAAAAATACGCTTTAAGTTACGCTTAGAGATACCACACCCCTCATCGATGACGTGAATCAGCGCGCCTACGCTCTCTTTGCCTTCGATCCAATCTTCGGTGAGCACTGTTAAGCGCCCTTTACCATTCATTGCGTGGATAGCGTTCATTTGTAAGTTCACCAATATTTGCAGCAGTTGATGACGATTCACCTCTACTGGCGTTTTGGCATGCAAGTCCACCACAAACTCAACATCGCGCTTTTTCGAGCCAGTGCGTACCAAGGTGACGCTTTCATCAACGATTGGATTCACGTGTTGCCAGGTGATTTCATCTTGAACGCCCCCTGACGACTGTATTGTAAAAGACTTCTTGTGATATTTCTGATGCGGTCAATCTGCGCCAAAATAGCATCGACTTCCTCTTCGACACGATCGATGTCGGAGCCAAGCTCAAACTTAATCAGCTCAACGTTACCTAGAATTACCGCCGTCGGGTTATTGATCTCATGCGCAATACCAGCGGTCAGTTCACCTAACGCTGCCAGTTTTTCATTGATAACGAGTTTATCCCGAGTTTGATTAAGAAGTTGAATGTGAAGTTCTAGCTGCTCAGTTTTCTCTTTGAGGCTAGCGGTGCGAGAATGAACCTTGGCCTCAAGTTCATGAGCTGCTTCTTGGATTTGTTCATTTCGATATTGAAGCTGATTGAGCATATTGTCGAACTGAGTGGCGAGCTGACTTAGCTCGTGCTTTGAGTTCAAGCCCAACTCACCAATACGTTCTTCATCCTTGCCAAGCTGCACCATTTTTACAACGCGGTGAATTTGCTCAATAGGTCGGAAGAGATCTCTTGCACCTCGATACACAATGAACCCAGAAATGAGCAATAGCGACAAAATGATTGCGGTGACTTCGCCTAAGTTAGTGATATAGGTTTTAATCAAAGGCCAGACTAAGTACCCGGTGTAGGTGATGCCCACTGTATTACCATGCCAATCCACAATGGGGTTGTAACCGGCGATATACCAAGAGTCATAAACAAACGCTTTATCAATCCAAATCTCACCGCGCTCTAATACTGCCTCCCTAACCTGCTCTGACACGACCGTACCCAGTGCACGTCTTCCTTCGTAGGAGTCCTCCATAAACACGTTGGTCGCGATCCGCAGATCATCAAGAAACAGCGTCACCGTGCCCTTGTAACTATGGCTAGAATAGATAGTGCTCTTTATCTCATCGACAAGCGCCAAATTATTGTTCATCAGCACGCCACCATCGAGGTAACCAAGTAACTTGCTATTGAAGTCATACACGGCGGTTACTGTCCGGCTCACGAGAGCGCGAGTTTCATTGATATGTTTAGCTTGATGCCATACTTCTGCATGATCAGAGAGCATAGGATCAATGGCGGTAGCTTGCGTACGCGTCAGCACATCGAAAAAGCTCTTTTGGTTCGCCATCTGCGCATAATCGGTTAGATTGCTGATTTGTTGCTTAGGTATCCAACGCAAGTAATCCAGGCTATAACGCTCACGTTGAGAACTGACCCAAGAATCAAATTCATCATGGGTTTGTAGATGGTCTAAACGGGTTCGAAACTCATAAGAGGAAGCAAACGCATCCAAATGGTCGTACTGTCGGGCTTGCAAGCTTTCAATCTTGTCTTCAACGATGTTAAGGCGCTCTCCCACATCGACCAATGCACTTTGCCAAGTATAATGCACGGACCAATATGCCGTGATGCCAAACAACGCAATCAAGGTCAAAAATATCGGTGCTGAAGTGAGAAACAACAAACGATATCGCACCATAGAAGTGATACGGTAACGCCACTTGCTGATAAAGCGATTTTCTCTATTCATCGAACCCGCTCTCGTCCCACTCTTTGTACTTACGCTCTAAAGTCTTACGTGCAACGCCAAGATCACGTGATGCAGCAGACTTATTACCAGAGTGGAAGTCCACCACTTGCTGAATATGGGACTTTTCAACGTCCTTTAATGACCAAGAATTTGGATAACCAAAATCGCCTTCAACGACTTCGCTGGTGCTTGGCATCGTGGTGAGATCGTTAACCGACATAGTGATGGATGTATTCACCGTACCACCTTTCATTTCATTGAAATGGTGAGCTGGCGGTTTATTAAGCAAAATACAGCGCTCAAGCATATTTTTCAGCTCTCGCACGTTGCCAGGCCAATCGTAGTCTTGCATCGCATGCATGTCCTCGTGCGCCCATTTAGGCTCCACAACACCCAACTCTCTCGACAATTGGCGAGTAAAAAATGGTACAAGATCGGATAGGTCGGCAAGACGCTGTCTTAGTGCTGGCACATCTATCTTAAGTACATTCAATCGATAGAAAAGGTCTTCACGAAACTCACCACTGGCCACTTGCTCACGCAGATTTCGATTGGTTGCGGCAACAACGCGAACATCAATACTGATCTCTTTCTCGGTACCAACGGGTCTAACGGTGCGCTGCTCCAGCACCCTCAGTAGTGATGCCTGCATTGCTAATGGCATCTCACCAATCTCATCAAGGAATAATGTCCCCCCGCTTGCCACGCGAAACAGACCTTCTCGACTTTTCTTCGCGCCAGTAAAAGCGCCCGCAGCATGCCCAAACAGCTCACTTTCCAATAACTCAGGCGCCAGAGCGCCACAGTTCACAGCAACAAAAGGGCCTTGTCTTTGGCTGGCAGTATGAATCCCTCTTGCGACAAGCTCCTTACCTGTACCCGATTCCCCTTCAATTAATACTGATGCACGTGATGGAGCATATTGGGTAATCAGTTGCTTTAGCTGTTTGGTTTTCTCTGAACTACCAATTAGGTCTTTGCTAACGCGGCGACTAATGTCATGCTAAGCGCCAAATTCATTCTTTCCGTCAAACGCTTGTCCATACAGCGTTTAACCGCCTGTAGCATTTGCTCCAAATTGAAAGGCTTTAAAATAAAATCGGACGCGCCAAGCTTTAACGCGCTAATCGCGACTTCTAAGTCAGCATAGCCCGTCATAAATATCACATCAGCTTCGCTCTTGATCGTTAAACGCCTCTTTCCATTCAATACCGGAGCGGCCAGGTAGATTGATATCAAGGATGATCAGATCATAGTGGTTCTGGATACGTAGGTTTTCTGCTTCTTCTACACTATTCGCTGTATCAACGTGGCCAAAGCCTTTGCTGAGCGCCTTTTTAAGTACGGTTTGCATGCCAACTTCATCATCGACAACAAGCACCGAGAAAGCCAAATAAGGCGAAGATTGTTGGTTGGGGACATCAGAGGTTTGAAATAAAGTCATAAAGCGTTGTTATTGTTCCTATTTGAGACAGAGTGTACCAATCTATTGCAAAACATCATGGGTAAAAGTGCGACATTTTGTCCCAGCTCAAATTAATTGTAGTTTACCCTATGAAATTTTTAGCAAAATGTCGCACTTTGCCTCTTTTTTCCTATGGAAATTGTGGCATTGTCTTTGCTTAAGGATAGGGCTCGTAAAGAGCACATGGTTTTACGATAAAAACAACAATGGACAATACTATGACCACCTCTCTATCAATTGCCTCTCGTTTGAAGGCTCCTCAATTAATAGTGACTGCAGTATCTATGGCAACACTGTCTGTTTCGGCTTATGCAGACAATGGCGAACAATCCCGAGTCCGCCTCGCTACCACCACAAGTACGTATCATTCTGGACTGCTCGATTACCTACTGCCGGAATTTACCCAAGAGACCGGTTACCAAGTGGATATCATCGCTGCGGGTACTGGGAAATCACTCAAAATGGGTGAAAATGGCGATGTAGATGTCGTCATGACCCACGCTCCTAAAGCAGAAGCGAACTTTGTCGAATCAGGCTTTGGCATTGAACCTCGCAGTGTCATGTACAACGATTTTGTCATTGTGGGTCCAGAGAAAGATCCAGCAGACGTTCACGACCAAAAAAGCATTGAAGAAGTCTTTGATCATATTGCCAAAACCAATGCGATTTTTATTTCACGCGGTGATGACTCAGGCACTCACAAGAAAGAGCTGCAGATTTGGAAGCAAACCAAGATTGAACCAGACTTTGGCGGTTATCGCTCTGTAGGTCAAGGAATGGGCCCAACCCTTAATATGGCCTCAGAAATGCAAGGCTACACCATGACAGACCGTGGCACCTGGCTCGCTTATCAAGCTAAACTAGATTTAACCGTCCTTTTCCAAGGTGATAAGCAATTGTTCAACCCTTACCAGGTTATCGTCGTTAACCCAGAGCGTTACCCTACCCTCAATACTAAGGGTGCTCGCGCACTCAGCGATTGGTTGGTATCAGAAAAAGGACAAACGATGATCAACAACTACCGCAAAATGGGCGAGCAGCTGTTTGTCGCTGATGCTGAGAAAAACAACAGTTAATGAGCATTACCGAAACAACAATGGAGGCGCTAAGCTCCTATTTAGCCTAGACAGAGACCTGTGGCGCATTGTGCTGTCTCATTCAGTGTATCCATCTCTGCAGTGTCTCTCGTCGTGCTGCCGGCGATAATTGCTTCTTACTTTTTGGCTTACACCAACTTTCCGGGTAAGTGGTTTTTGTTATCTCTGGTTAATACCATGCAAGCCATCCCAACGGTGGTGATCGGTCTTTTACTGTACATGCTGCTATCACGTTCAGGGCCACTGGGTGATTGGGAAATGCTGTTTACGCAGCGAGCTATGATCGTTGGACAGATCTTAATTTGTTTCCCTGTGTTGGTCTCTATGATGCACGGCGCCCTGCAAAGTACTGACAAACGCGCACTTGAAACTTCCGTCACGCTTGGCGTATCACGTTTTCGCACCCTCATGACCTTGATTTGGGAATCGCGTTTTCCACTTATGGCAGCGGTCGTTGCCGGATTTTCACGCATCGTGACCGAAGTGGGCTGCTCAATGATGGTAGGCGGCAATATTATGGGACTCACAAGAAACATCCCAACGGCTATCGCGATGGAAAGTCATAAGGGCGCATTTGCTCAAGGTGTTGCTCTTGGCATCGTCCTTCTCGTATTGGCTCTAGTACTCAACTTCCTACTGTCTTCGATGCGAGGTAAAGGCGTACTTCGAACCTAGACAATTCTATACATATACAAGCCTGAGTTTGCCTCTCAGGAAAAGCGTCAGTTTGTAATACCCAAACTATAATTAACCCAAGACACTGCTTAAGGGACAACAATGACAATACAATTAAAAGCAAAGCAGGTTTCGATGCGGTTTAAAGACCGTGTTCTTTTTCATATTCCCAGCCTCACTATTGGTCCTAATGAAGCTGTGTACCTAAAAGGTGACAACGGCGTTGGTAAAACTACTCTACTAAAAATTCTTGCCGGACTTCTTAAACCGACTTCCGGCGCAATTGAACCACGCAGTCAGTCGATGGTTTCACGACTATTTAGTGGATCAGGCCGCAAGGATGTCATCTATCTTCATCAGTCTCCCTACTTATTTGATGGTACCGTCTATCAGAACGTTGTCTATGGTATCAAGCACAAACGCATCGACATACACGATAAGCGCGCTGAAGTCATTTCCGCGTTACGACTCGTTGGTTTAGAGACGCTAGCGGATGAGCATGTATCTGTATTGTCGGGCGGCGAAAAACAACGAGTTGCTATGGCAAGGGCGTGGGTATTAAAACCGTCTATATTATTGATGGATGAACCCAGCGCCTCTCTCGATCAAGAGTCCATCGAGCGCTTAGTTTTTATGGCGCAAGACCTATTAGAACACGGTTCAAGCATTGTGGTAACCAGCCATCAAACCAACGCCCTCACCCGCTTGTGTCGAAAACAATGGTGGATTAAAGACTGCACCTTGATAGAATCACCGCTGCTTCAAATCATCGATAAAAAACAGAAAGATAAAGAGAGTATTTATGTTGCATCCAACTCAGACTAGTTGGGTTATTCTTGCTGGTGGACAAGCTTCTCGCATGGGAGGCAATGACAAAGGATTAATTGAGTTCAATGGTAAGCCACTTATTGAACATGTGATCGAACGCCTTAGCGCGCAAACCGATGACATCACTATCAATGCCAACCGCAACCAAGAGCGTTATCAACAATACGCACCGGTTATCAGCGACTCGTACCCTGATTATCCCGGACCTTTAGGTGGCATTCATGCTGGACTGAAAGATTCAAATTCAGATTGGGTTGGTTTTGTACCTTGTGACAGTCCATTTATTGATGCTGCGGTCGTCGAGCGATTTTGCCAATCAGTGACAGACCAATCCGACATCCTAGTGGCTCACGACGGCGACTTTCATCAACCTGTATTCACTATGTTCCATAAACGCGTGCTTCCAAAGCTTGAAGCCTTTTTGGAACGAGGCGATCGCAAAATTATCTTGCTCTATAAAGAGTGCCACACCGACTATGTCGACTTCTCAGACAGTCCCGAGTGTTTTGTGAACCTCAATACGCCAGAAGAGTTGGCGAAACTTGCGACATCAAACGATCATCATTAAAGAGCGCACTATGACCATTAAGTCTATCAACAATGTTCCCCTTCTCGGTTTTGCAGCCTACAGTGGTACCGGTAAAACCACGTTACTTGAAGCCTTGTTACCAAAGCTAACAGAAACTGGCCTGCGGATCGGTGTATTAAAACACGCTCACCACAATTTTGATGTCGATAAGCCAGGTAAAGACAGTTACCGCTTAAGAAAAGCTGGGGCGAGCCAGATGCTGATTTCATCTCGCTACCGTCACGCACTTATGACTGAAACACCGGACTCTGAAGCGGGTTTTGAACACTTACTATCGCGATTTGACCATCAAGCACTCGATCTTATTTTGGTCGAAGGCTGTAAAAATATCGCATTTCCAAAGATTGAGTTGAATCGCCAGGAAGTTGGAAAACCTTGGCTACATCCAAGTGATGACAATATTATCGCAATAGCGTCTGATAGTGAGCTTGATGTAACGATCCCAACCATGAGCATCAATGATCTCGATGCCATCAAACAGTTCATCTTAGATTATGTAAAGTCTCGCAATGCAAGTTCACCGGCCGCTGCCGCCTGTTGCGACACTCTCTCTCCTGCATTTCTATCTGTTGTGCAGGGGCAGCAAAAGATATTAGAAGCGATTTCTCCTATTAATGCGACGGAAACTATCGCACTGGAACGCGCCTACGGACGCGTACTGGCCAAAGATATCAGCTCGGCAATCAATGTTCCGGCTTACACCAACTCGGCAATGGATGGCTACGCTATTCGTGGTGAAGACATTGCTCATGAGCAATTTGATGTCGTCGCGAGTATTATGGCCGGGCACGGTTACGACAAAACTCTGACTCAAGGCCAAGCCGCTCAAATAATGACAGGTGCACCTATGCCAGAAGGCGCTGATACCGTGGTCATGCGCGAGCAGGCGATTGTAGATGGAGAGCGTGTTGGTTTCGGTAACGCCTCAATTAAACTGGGACAAAATGTTCGCCAAGCGGGTGAAGATTTGGCGGTAGGTCAATCCGTGTTTACCAGCGGGACATTACTACAATCGCCAGAAATGGGAATGATTGCTTCTCTAGGTATGAATACCGTAAACGTCAAGCGTGCGCTGCGCGTGGCCGTGTTCTCGACCGGTGATGAAGTACAAGCGCCAGGTACACCGCTTAATGCTAATTCCATTTACGACTCAAACCGCTACACCATTATGGCCATGCTTCAAAAGCTTGGTTGTGAGATCATTGACCTCGGTATTCTAGAGGATAACGAAGCCGTCATGGAGAATGCCATTGTTGAGGCAAGCAAGCGTGCGGATCTTATTATCACGTCGGGTGGCGTCTCGGTGGGTGATGCCGACTTCATCAAAAATGTTCTAGAAAAACGTGGCAGTGTCGATTTCTGGCGTATCAATATGCGCCCAGGCCGCCCGCTGGCATTTGGGGACATCAGCGATGTGCCATTCTTTGGTCTTCCTGGTAATCCTGTTGCAGTCATGGTGTCATTCATTAACTTTGTGGAGCCTGCCATTAAGAAAATGCAGGGAGTATTGGAGTTCGAACCCCTCAAAGTACCAGCAATCGCGACAGAATCTCTACGTTCACGTCAGGGTCGTACTGAGTTCAGCCGTGGGTTCTACGAAATCGATAGCGTTACTGGGCAATTGAGTGTTAAAACAACTGGCAAACAAGGCTCTGGCATTCTTCGTTCAATGAGTGAAGCAAACTGTCTGATTGAAATAGCTCCGCATATCGATACAGTAAAACCCGGTGAAAGCGTGACAATCATCCCGCTTCAAGGCAGAATCTAGCGCTCAGATTTGTCAGGCATCAAATACAATAGGTAATACCATGGCTCGTACCATCATCTACGAATACAAAAACGAAGAGAAAACACTCACGTTTTCTTATCAACAGCACCGTAATATCCATGAGGCGGTGGCAGAAGCAGAAGGGATCGACCTGACAGAGTTCCTTAAAATGGAACAGCAAATCGAAGCCATTTCTGATACCAAGGCGGTTCGTAACTATCGCGACAATCACTTTAAAAAACTTGGTTTTGGTAAGATCACGCTCAAGCCGAAAGAGAATTTTGGTGTTGGCAAAAAGCCGATGTAAACGCCTTATAGGCAATCTAATCAAACATCCCCAAACACCGAGCTTTCGCTCGGTGTTTTTTCACTCGTCATAAATCCTTCACGACACTCTCAGTTTCGTCGCGCTAAACTCAAACTAACATCCTGAAATGCGTGGTATTTAACAAGTCATGTTTGCTGCAACGCCAAGAGAGCTAGGTCATATCCAAGAGTATGCCGAGCGTTACTCTGAACTATCACTCTCAACTCTAACGCATATAAAGCACCAAGGTTTTGAGATGCCAATACAGCAGCTCTCTTTTGGCTCAAGCCACCCGTCTGCACCATGTTTGATCCTTACAGGATCGATTCATGGCGTAGAGCGCATCGGCAGTCAAATCATCTTGCGTTTATTAGGAGCCTGTTAAAACGTCGCCAATGGGACAGCCAATTGAATGAGACACTCAATAAAATCCGTATCCTAACCGTGCCCGTAGTGAACCCCTGGGGGTCGCACTAAAAACGCGCTCCAATCATCGTGGTGTGGACTTAATGCGCAATGCACCTATCAACGCCAGTAACCCTCGCTACCAACTGTATGCAGGTCAAAGCATTAGCAAAGCTACCTTGGTATCGCGGGAACAGTTCCAAAATGGAACAAGAGCTAATCGCCCTTTCAAGCAGCATTCTAAAGACCACACAATCCGCGTCATCAACTATCGTACTCGATTTACATAGTGGCTTTGGTACTCGAGATCGATTGTGGTTTCCATTTGCCCACCACAATCGTCCGCCAGAAACACTGCATCAGTTCTATTTAATTTACTCACAGTTTCGCAAAAGCTTCCCGCATTACGAGCTGTATCAGTTTGAACCTCAATGGCACCAATACACGACACATGGTGATTTTTGGGACTGGATGTACCTACGCCACTATCAACAATCTACCTCTCCGTTCGTCCCACTCACATTAGAACTGGGGTCTTGGCTATGGGTTAAAAAGAACCCAATGCAATTGCTGAGCTTTAGCCAATTATTTCATCCCACTAAGCCACACCGAATTAAACGCGTACAAAGAAGACACAGCACACTTCTAAGCTATTTAATGCAAGTTTTGTATAATGAGTTGTTAACACAGGTTAGTGACAATGACCGGCTGATGCTGACGAATAAGGCAAAAAAATTATGGTACCCATCGTCTTAGTGAGAGGTTTATTACGTGAAGCGGGTCACTGGCATTTAATGGTGGAGGCATTAAAACGCTGGATGACGAGCTATTGGTCATAACGCCCAATGTGCCGGGCAATGGCTGTTTGTATCACCAGACCAGCCCGATGAGAATTGAGCAGATGCTTGACCCTTTGCTCGAACAAATTCCCCAACAAATCGAACGTTATCACGTGGTCGCCATATCCATGGGATCTATGTTGGCTTCTCATTGGGCGCACCTAGATAGCAATAAGGTTGCCAGTTTAACGCTCATTAATCCAAGCTTTGCCCGATACAGTCCAATCCAAGAACGTTTTAATCTCCGAGCCGTTCCAAAACTTCTGAGCGCCAGGCTTCGCGGTCGAGATAGCTTTGAAAAAGCGATTCTCGATGTCACTTTTCCAGATCATGTCATTAACCCGAGTATTTTGGCCTACCACCTTGCCTAAACAGTAAGCATCCGGTCCGGTTTAGCAATGCGCTGCGTCAGTTGATAGCAGCAGCTAGGTTTGTCGGCCCGAGTCAGCCTCCACCCTGTCCTACTCAGGTCATTACCAGTAAGCATGATAAGTTGGTGCGTAGCCGAGCCGGACAAGCTGTCGCCAATAGTTGGAATGTCCACCATCGTTCATTTTATAGTGATGCTCATGATCTACCGGCCGACTCACCCAACGAGCTTGCCGACTATTTGTATCAATGGCTAAAAAAATTGAAACTCTAATGGAACTTGTGGCGCAAAAAGGCAACTAAATTCTCATTGAATCGCTACTATGCGATAAATGTTGAACGACTACCGGACCACGATGATTAGAACCCCTGTTACTTTCGCTCTAGCTGCAAGTTTACTTTTAACTTTGTCTGGCTGCGCCACTCATAACGAGTTCGCGTCAGAAGCAGATCTCCACTACCATAACCAGCAAGCGCGTGATTTTTGCAAACAGCTTAACGATGGAGCAGAGTATTATCAGTGCTTTGATCGATACATATTAAAAGCATCGTCAGTCACCGTTCACAAGTTGAATTCCACCCAGCGCTCACTGCAAAGAGCAATCGAAACTCGTTCAAGTTAAAAATTAGAGCCTGATTAGACCGCAGGCTCCTCCATCAACAGCTTCACGCCCAGTCCAATCAAAACGACGCCCGTAGTCGCCTCCATCCATTTCGTAAATTTCGCACTCTTTAACAGAGACTTAGCCGAATTTAACATCCCAGACAAACCGCACTGCCAAAGCATAGCAATAACAAAATGGATCGTCGCCATTAGCATCGATTGTGCGAATGGCGAGTATTCTGGATTAATAAATTGTGGGAGGAAGGCAAGATAAAACACAGCGGTTTTAGGGTTTAGAACATTAGACAGGAAACCTTCACGAAGCGAGCGTCTTCCCGAAACTTTGTTCACTACCGATTGTTCGACAGCCAAAGAAGAGGCCTGTTTAAGTGAACGCAAACTAGAAAGTCCTAGCCAAATTAGATAGGCCGCACCAATCCCTTTAACTAATGAAAACAGCTCTGCAGATTGAGTTAAAACAACCGAAATGCCCAGTGCTGAAAACGTTGCATGGACAAACAACCCCATACAGATCCCTAAGCTCGTGACAGCACCATCTCGGAATCCACCACGTGTTGTGTTTCGAATCACCAACGCAGTGTCCAGTCCAGGAGTTAATGTGAGGATAGTGATGGCGACAATAAACGCTTCGAAGTTTTGAATGTGCATACTTAATAACTGTGTTCTAGGACAATTACCTGATTCTGCTTTAACTCGCCGCAAAAAGCGAATGTCTTTTAGACGTGTATAGCATTAACCTTTTCGCAACTCATTGTTAATGTTAACGTATAGCCCTCGTTCATACGATAGGTCACAGACATGGAATACTACAATAAACTGGTTGAACACTATAAAACGATTGCTAATTTTGGCCATCTTTCGGCTATTTGTGGCTGGGACGCCGCAGCGATGATGCCCTCTGGTGGTAATCAAGCTCGCTCAGAGGCGATGGCGCAGCTATCTTTACACATTCACCAACTTTCTACCGCACCACAGCTCGGTGAATGGCTTGATAAAGCAGAATCTGAATCACTCGATGCAATGCAAAGTGCCAGTCTTTCTGAAATGAAACGACAGTGGCGTTTAACGACAGTAGTCCCTGAAGATCTTGTCAAAGCTAAATCACTCGCTGGCTCCAAGTGTGAGCACGCATGGCGTACTCAGCGCGGCGAAAACGACTGGAGCGGCTTTTGCTCTAACTTCGAAGAAGTTGTGAACCTATCTCAGCAAGAAGCTCAAATTCGCGCAGAACAAGCTGGCCTAACGCCTTACGACGCGATGCTTGATATCTATGAGCCAGGGGTGAACTCCGCTCAACTCGATTCTTTATTTGGCGACCTTATTTCATGGTTGCCAGATCTGACCCAACAAGTCATTGAAAAGCAAAAGTCTGAATCGGTTTATACCACAAAAGAAAGTTACTCCACCGCTCAGCAAAACGCGCTCGGCTTAGAAGTCATGAAGCTTCTTAACTTTGATTTTGAGCACGGCCGCCTTGATATTAGCTCACACCCATTCTGTGGCGGGGTACCGCAAGACGTTCGTATAACGACCAGATATGATGAATCTGATTTCGTACAGTCTTTAATGGGTATTGTTCACGAAACAGGACATGCTCGCTACGAACAAGGCTTACCAACGGCTTTCGCTGGCTTGCCAGTTGGTGAAGCGCGCTCAATGGGTATTCATGAATCTCAATCACTGTTTTTTGAAATGCAGTTAGGTCGAAGTGACGGTTTTATTCACCATCTATCACCTTTGGCACAAAAGCATTTTGCTTCCAATGATGCAAAGGTGTTTGAGCCAAGTAACCTGCAAAAGATTTATACTCGAGTTCAGCCGGGCTATATCCGCGTCGACGCAGATGAGCTTACCTACCCCGCTCACGTTATCCTGCGCTATGAAGTTGAACGTGATCTTATGAACGGCAAGATTTCATACAAAGATATCCCTGAACTTTGGGATCAAAAAATGCAGCAGTACCTGGGTTTATCGACGAAAGGCAACTACAAAGATGGCTGTATGCAAGACATTCACTGGACAGATGGCGCCTTCGGTTACTTCCCGTCCTACACGCTTGGCGCGATGTATGCTGCTCAGTTTATGGCTGCGATGAAGCAAACCGTTAATGTCGATGAATCGATTAACAGCGGTAACCTAAACTCAATTTTCACTTGGTTAAGTGACAATATTTGGTCAAAAGGTAGCTCACTATCAACAGAAGAACTCGTGAAGCAAGCAACAGGTGAAACACTGAATGCAGCGCACTTCCAATCACATTTGAAAAGCCGCTACTTGTAAGTTTTAGATTGCCCTGCGAGAGCGTTTTCTCTCGCAGGGAAGCCAAACATTACGCTCGGTTTACCAGAATCCAAATAACCAGCCACTCTCTTCGTAACAGCCTATCTGTTACCGAATACGCTTCTGAGTACCGCCTCGTGAGTCGCCCAACTAAGTTTTGATAACGGGCGTCGTTATTGCCTGTAGATAACTCATAACATCGTTTTTTCAGCAATTTGCGACAAATAAGGTTTTCCAATCTAATGTCATCGCGTTCGTGCAGGGCCAGCACAAACAGCCAAAACAGTGGCAACGTTTGTTGCTGCTTCGCCTGGTTATATTTCCTTCGTAAGTGATAAGCCGAAATCAAGGCCAAGCACAATACCGCTAACGCAGAACCTAGATGGAGCCAATAAGTCCGCACAAAGCTTTTAAATGTATGCTTGATAGTGACGGTTTCTCCCTGAAGTCTGCGTAGCTCCATACTCTGTGTTGCAGGGTTCCACTGGTAGACTTCAATGCTGGGAAGGACAAATTGACCGGGCTGGTCGAATACGTAGGTCACTTGCTGTGTTAACAAAGCGATGTATTCACCGCGGTTTGCTTGGTCCTTTTTTTCTATTGTTTGAACATACTGCTGGTACTCGCCTAGTGACTTGCTAACCAACTCAGGCAATAACATGATGCTGTTGTCCTGCACTTCCAAGCTCACGGTGCGCTCCAGAGCATCTCCTACACTGAAGGATTCGATACTTAACGATACTGTTGACCAATGTTGGTTTAGCTTCACTGAAGGGCTCACCATCCAAGGGTTATCTGGATTCATCAACGCAGACGGTTTGTTGACTCTTATTTTAAGCGGACGAGTGACTAAGTAGCCTGCGACGTCAGAGCCATCACCTTTCACCTGCAAGTGAACCGTAATACTTGGAACGACAAGCTCGCCCGTGGCCAGCGGATACAGCACCACTTCCCACTGCTGAATGGCATAAGTTTTTCCGTGTCGACGCTCTGTGGTGTTGACCGCAAACGCGCTCCGGTTTGCGATCAAAGCGTTGTCGACGTCGAAGTAGTGTATTTTGGTGCCTTTGGTAAACCATGTGTCGGTGGCAACTTCGATAGTCAATGTAACCTGTTGGTGAAGGGCAATATTTTTAGCCTTATCAACAGACGCGGTCACTGACACTCTCCCCTGCTGCTGTAACCTTGCCAAATCGCTCGCAAATGACTGCAATGGCGCTAACACCATCAGCATTAGCACGAATAGGAGACGTACATTCCTCATCTAGTTAGTCTCCTGTTGTTCTGAGCGATGAATTCCGCCTTTTTCTATGACGAGTTTCTGTGTGGCATGCCCTAGCTCGAGTTGCCGCTGAAACTTGTAGGCCACAAAAACACTTAAATCACTGCCAACTCGCTTCATCCACTTTTCATGGGCATCTGCATTGCTTAACAGCTGTTCCGCCGTCAGCTTTTGTTCTTTAATTAATGTAGGATCTAACTCCTGAGTGACACCTTCGGCGGTTTGAGGTTGATCACCTAACTCTTGGCTACTCTCCATTTCACCGCTATTGAACTGGCCCTCTGAAAATTCATTGATGTGCTTAATGATGGCTTCCATCAATTTAAGGTTATGCAAGGCGGTTTCGTTGCCTGGGGCTTCGAGTAGGATCTCTCTATACAGCTGACGTGCCGCTATGTATTCACGTTGATGAGCCAGCGATGCGGCGGCGCCTAAACGCGCGTTTACGGTATCGACTCTCAGGTAGTATTGTTGCGCACTTACATAGTCTCCCGACAGATAGTACGCTGTTGCTTTTCGGTATGGCGCCTGAAATGCATTTGCTGCTCTGTCGTATTGCTGCTGATCAAACAGCCGTTGACCCTGTTGGTCTTTTGTTAGCCAAACATCTAGCCATTCCATCGATGAGGCATAACTGTTACTACTATAGCCCGCACAGCTGACGACCACGATAACGACACTCCACTGCACTAACCAACCTCGGCGGAACCAAAATAAGTACAGCAACATCAAGGGAGCCAGCAAGCTGTAACCCGAATCAAACCAAGGCTGTGTTACTCCACCGCTGAACTTCGCATGCTCGGCAATTAGTGCCAACAATGTGTCGACATCACTGTGATCAACACTAAATGGCACCCACTCTCCCGACACGGCTTTAGTCAAAGATGATAGCTTTTGTTCTTGTAGAGGAAATGGAGTTTGTCGCTGCGTTTTACCTGCGCCCCAAATCAAAAGTTGGTGATGGTTCGTCGAAAAATAACGCTGAAACTCTGCCACCGCGATATCACTTAAGTCATCAGTAATCAGCAACACTGAGCCTGGCAATGGTGAGGAGAACAGCACAGAATCCACCGTGCTCAATGCATATTCTGCGAACTTACCTTCTCTTGGCATGATCTCAGGCTTAATCGCATTCAATAGCGGCCTAAATACGGCGAGATCTTGCGTTGGTGGCATCGCCAAATGTGCGCTTCCTGAGAAGACCACCAGCGATACTTTTCCCTGATTTCTCTGTTCAAGCAATCGCAGTATTTTTTGCTTCGCAATGAACAAACGGCTTGGTGCAACATCGGTTTGCTCCATGGAACTTGAGACATCCAATACCACAACTAAAGGCGCTCCATCTTCCGCAAATGGTGAAGCTTGACGATACCAACTCGGGCCCGCAGCAATGACTATCGCAATGATAGCAACGACAGCCAAGCCCTTTAAAGGTAAGTTTTTTCGCCATGTTTTTTCGTGAACCAATAACGCCTGTCTTAAATGGTCTGGCAGACGCTGACTCCATCCCGTTACCTGCTGTTCGCTCTTCCAACGCCAGTAAATGGCAGCGAAGAATGGGATTATGAGCAGGAGCCAATACGGCCTGAGGAAATGAAATTGGTCTAGAAACAGCTCTGTGTTCATCCTCGACCACTCCCAATACTGCCGACGCTATAGCGACGGCCGCCATAATGCTTGAACCATCGATAAGACATGAACAACAGGTGATTCATCAGCGCTAGCAAGACGGGTAAGTAGTGTAAGCTTCTTTTCGGTTGATAGGTAAAACTTTGATATTGCTTTGGCTCTAGAGTGGAGATGGTCTGATAAATCCGATTCAGATCATCAGGAGACATGGCAAGGTATGCTTTTCCTCCCGTTAACTGAGCCATCTTTTCAATGGTTTCAAAATCGATGGCTTGATCCCCTGCTGTATTAGGGCTTCCCATCGCTACCATATAAAGACGAATGCCAAATGCATTCGCCACTTTAGCAGCATCGATAGGAGGAACCAGACTATTGGTGTCGTTGCCATCGGTTAACACGATCACAACCTTATCTGTAGCCGAGTTCGACTTATTGTCTTGATAGGTTTTGATCGCTAACCCTACGGCATCACCCAAGTGGGTGCTCTCACCCGCCATGCCAACATCGGCTTGTTCGAGCAGAGTTAACCATGCTTTGTGATCAGCGGTAAATGGAGATTGAAGATAAGCAGTATCACCGAACAATATTAAACCCAATCGGTCACCGTCTCTTTGCTCACTAAAACGAGCAAGTACCGATTTCGCTGCCTTTAGTCGCGATTGAGGTTGGCCTTCATGATCGACAAAATCCGTCTCCGACATTGACCCAGACAGGTCCACCACCAACATTAGATCACGCCCCGTTAATTGATGGGTTTGTGGAGTGTCCAGCCACATAGGTTTGCACGCAGCGAGTACTAACAGTAACCAAGTGACCAGCAATGATATTCTCTGCCAGCGGCTCGGTCGTAAACGAATCGCCCCTTTCGTCGCCTTAATATCTAGTGCAGCAACTAAGCGACCAAAAAACGGCGCAGCGATCGCGACACTGTGAGTCTGATACCCCGGCGCCCATCGGTAGATAATGTACGGTAGTGGAAGGAGCAACAGCCACCATGGGTGTTCCAATTCGAGCATCTCTTCTCCTAGTGATGGTTTTTAATCCAATCACACACCAGTGATTCAAGTTTCGCTAACTCTGTGGCCGTCCAACTTTCTTGGCTATTTGCAATGTATAGCGAGTGCTGCCATCGATACGCAACCGTACTCGCGAATTCAAGCTCCGTGCTTTTCGTACCCAAAAACGACAGCCACTGTTCACCATGCAATGATGCGACGCCAGAGTAGGGATAACGATGGCAAGCCACTTGCTTTAAAACGCTATTTAAAGCGATAAGATAATTACCAGCATGACTTTTAGATAACGCAGAAATGGCTTTAAGTGCAATTCTTCGATAGCGGTTGGTACGATAACGGTGTACCCATCGAACTAACCACACTGAGCTAATTAACAGTAAAACGAGCAAGCTTAACTTCCAGCCAATAGTCTCTGGATAAAACCCAACGGGTTCAGGGATCGTAGGTTCAATGAGAGCGTTAAGCATTATATTGTTTTTTGACATTTTCCCTTCCTATTAGCTGATTTCTGAGCTGGGACAAGTGTTCGCCTGAAGTATCAAGTTCTAGGTAAGGAACACCCATCGACTGTAATCGCGCTTTCACCATCTGCTGATGTTTCTGAACACCAGAGTTGTAGCGGTTGAGCTTGGTATTAAATGAAGGATCTACCGCAACTTGATACTCTCCATCGCTAAGACAAAGCGGCTCATCCACCACCAGCTCCTGCTCCATAGGGTCCTGAACAGCCACACACATCAACTCATTATGTTTTTTTAACTGCGTCACTCTGCGGATACTATGAGAATTGAAGTTCGAGAAATCACTAATCAGGACGATGAGCGCACCTTTGGTATTTTGAAGTGACATACGGTGCAATGCGTGATTTAAAGGGTGATGAGTCTCCGTAGTACGCCCACTGCTGCGCTTTTCTAACAGATTGTTACCACGCTGTTCTAATGCACGGAAAACATGCAGCAATTGACTTTGCGCGCGTTTGGCTGGAAACCAATTCGCTGAATGATCATCAAAGACAAGGGCACCAACGCGATCCCCTTGTCTTAATACCTGCCAGCTGCAGGCTGCCATTACCTGAGCCGCAACCACAGATTTCATCGTATCCACTGTCGAGAAAAACATCTGACGGCTCTGGTCAATACAGAATACTACCGAACGATCTTTCTCTTCTTGAAACACTCGAACATGCGGTTGGTCTGTTTTCATAGTGACCAACCAGTCCATAGCACGCACATCATCGCCCGGTTGATATTGACGAAACTCTTCAAAATCCAGCCCTCTGCCTTTGAAAGCGGATGCGTGACCACCCGATAGGCGACTTGCAATTCGGCGAGAAGGCGGCAGCGAAAATGCGCCAAGACCTGACTTTGTTGCCATTAAATCGCTTACAGATACCGCGACTCTGGGGTCAATCTGTTTTGTCATTTCAACTAACCTACAGAGACCTGAAATAACAGCTCATCAATAACGTCCTGGGGAGTGATGCCATCGGCAATAGCATCAAAACTCAGTGTGACCCGATGGCCTAAAATGAACGGCGCAACCGCCCTCACATCGTCCGGGGATACAAAATTGCGACCTGCGATAAACGCGTGCGCTCGACTGCATCGGTCGAGTGCAATCGACGCCCTTGGGCTAACACCGCTGTCTATCCAAGTCGCCAGCTTGCTGTGTTCATATTGTGTTGGGTAACGAGTTGCGATAACAATGTCTACCAGATAGCGATCGATCACATCCGACACATAGATAGTGTTTACCGCTTGCCTAGCCTTCAGCAAAGTGTCTTCGGGGTAACACTGGTGCCAATTGACTTCATTGGTCGTCCATTCCTGCTTCCCTTGGCGCTGTTGCGAGTCTTCATTGTTACCCGCTTGGTCTTCATTTCGAACTAGGCGAATAATGTCCATCTCCGCTTCAGCATTCGGGTATTCCACAGAGACCTTCATGACAAAGCGATCCATTTGCGCTTCTGGTAATGGATAGGTGCCCTCTTGCTCGATTGGGTTCTGAGTCGCCAACACCATAAAAGGTTCAGGCAGTGATATAGATTCCCCAGCAACAGTGACTGTCCCCTCTGCCATTGCCTCCAATAAAGCAGCCTGCACCTTAGCTGGTGAACGGTTTACTTCATCTGCCAAAACAATCGAGTTAAAAATTGGCCCCGGTTGAAAAGAGAGTGAGCCAGTTTCATGTTGATAGATTTGCGAGCCAATAATATCGGAAGGCAATAGATCAGGCGTAAACTGCACTCGACTGAACGACAGGCCTAACGCCTCGGACAACCTTTTTACCGCACGAGTTTTCGCTGTTCCAGGCAGCCCTTCAAGCAGTACGTGTCCACCTGTCAGTAAAGCGATAACCATGGATTTGGTGACGTGCTGTTGGTCTATAATATGGCTATTGACCTCATCCATGAGTTCAACAAACGGCAAATGTAGGCCGTTATTGTTATTTATTGTTTTCATTGAAGTTCCGAGTGGTAGGATATTTGTTCGATAACGCAGTGATCACCGTTTCTGGATAGTATTTACCTAGCTGAGTTAGGCAGTTTTTTGCCTGCTCGGTCGCGGCAAGTTGAGCTTCACAGAGGGAATACAAATATTGCGGGTTGCCTTGCTGAATGTAGGCCGATTCAAACAGTGTGAGCGCCTTTTTAGGCTCGTTTTCAACAAGCATCAGTCCCAATAAGTAGGCGTATTGGGCATTTTGCGGCTCAATCTCCAAAGCTTGACGCATGTGGGTGATTGACTGACTCACCTGTTGAGTTCGCCAGTACGTCAACGCTAAGCTGTGGTGCAGTAGTGCATTGGTTGAATGTATCAAGACCGTTTGGTTTAGAACCTCCAACGCCTTTGTATCGCGATTGGTTTCCTTATAAAGCTCTGCTAACTCGACCGCCGTTCTTGCTGTTCCAAAGACTGCCACTCCAACAACAATACTTGTTCAGACTCTTGGTACTGGTGGCGCATTCGATACAACCACGCCTTTTCTAGTCGCCCTTCAGTATTGTCGTCAATGCTGGATAGGCGCTGGTCGAAAGCACTGTCGAGGATAGTGCGATATTTCTCTGGTAGCTGGGGCCAAAGCGGAGCAAGGGTTCGAAATGCGTGAACTTGTACTCTCGGATCCACATCGTCAAGCAGGGGTGACACCACATCCCACTTTGCTCTGCCTTGCCAATTTCTTGCAGCATTGATACTGGCGACCCTAAGCTCTGCTTGTTGAGATCTTGAGGCACGACCCACCGCGATAATTGCGTTGGCGCCGGTAAAGTTTCCAAGCATAGTGGTCGCTGCAATGCGCTGATTAAGTGCCAAGGTGTGATCTTGAGACATTGCGGCGAGCTCGTTCTCTCGCTCGAGTGCAGTACTCGCTGTAGAGTTGGCAAAAGCATGAACACTTCCCATCAGACACGCAATCAGCCAGCCATATTTTAACCATTTAATACACATCTTGCTGACTAGCCTTCATCGCGGATCTGTTGATTGAGCGCTTCGGCTTGGATCATCAAAGCATGCAGAAACATCACCTGCTCTGTTTTGGGCATGTCATGGAGTATCAGCCATTCATTTACCGCGTCTAGTGTATCGACATATCGGGTATCGACATCTGGACCTACTGGTAAATAGGCCAGTTCACGAAGCGAATCTACAAGCTCTACATATGCCATTTCCGGCATCAGCAGCGCTTTCATGTTTTGGCTGTAAACTTGCTCCATGACGTCATGATTGCCTTTCGCAATTTGGTATTGACTGCGCTTGTGATCATAAGAGTCGCCGCAATCAGTGTGTTTTGGCTGTTGCTGACAGAAATTAAATTGTGTAGCGAAAGACGTATAACGGAGACTCATATTTTCAAAAGCAACCGCTATCATCTTTTCGACTGGCTTAGCCGGAAACAAGTCATCCACATCTTGCGCAAATATTGAACTGCATAGCAAAGACAAGATGAGAGAGAATGCTGCGTGGCGAATAATCTTCATTCTAGTCACTCCTATTTGAAACGAATCTTCATTGCTTCAGCATTGATACCTTTGTGAATGGGATAGCCCATCGTGGAGAGAATCACCGACATAAAAGGATCGATGTGAGTGAAAAATTGCTTCCAACCACCACACAGATAATTCAGTCCACTTTCGCCCTCTAGCGTTTTTAAAAAGCGGTTTTTAGGACATTCGCCAAAGCATGCAAACTGGTAATTGCACTCTCGGCACTGTTTTGGCAGTGTCCCTTCTTTGGCTCGCCCAAAATTCTCCTGAACGTTTGAAAACTGAAGTTCATCCAAGGTCGTTTCGTTAATATTGCCAAGCTTAAACTCGGGGTAGACGTAATGATCGCAGGCAAACACATCACCATTGTGTTCGATTGCCATGCCCTTTCCACACATTGGTGCGAATACACACAGCGGCTCACTCGTCCCATCCAAGACTCCAAACACGCTTCAAAGTACGGCACATTCACTTGACCGATATCTCTGTCAAACCATTCGTCAAAAATGGTGCAAAGAAACGCGCCCCACTGACTTGGCGACACACACCAAGATTCAACGATGGAGTTAGCATGACTAGGCTCAGTTTCTGGCATACCTTGGAACATCATTTCTGACTCTGGCCAGTACTGGGGAGCGGTATCGCGAAACGACTTAGGTTCAACAATAGGGATAAACTGCATTTGAGGAGAGCGTACAACGTCGCGTAAGAAGCGATAGACCTCTAGAGGGTTCGCGCCCGAGATATTGTTAACGCAAGTCAGTGTGGCAAAGTTCACCTTGTGCTTATGTAATATCTCCACACCTTTCATGGTCTGTTTGAACGTACCTCTCCCCGAACGATTGGTTCGATAGGTGTTGTGGATCATTTCCGGGCCATCGAGACTCAGGCCAACCATAAAATTGTTTTTGCTGAGAAACTTGCCCCACTCGTCATTTAGCAAGGTGCCATTGGTCTGTAGGTTATTCTCTACTTTCACCCCTTTTGGGCGGTATTTTTTTTGTAAACGGACCACATCTCGGAAGAAGTTCACACCGAGCAAGGTTGGTTCGCCCCCTGCCAATGAAAAACGATTTCTGGATAGTTTTGTTGTTCGATGTATGACTTGATGTAGTGCTCCAACATCTCAGGAGACATTTGGCTGCTGCAACCTTTCTCATGCCCCAATAGCTCTTCTTTGCTCAAGTAATAGCAATATGAACAGTCAATATTGCAGGCTGAGCCAATCGGCTTGGTCATGATATTCATGCGTTTAGCTGGCTCATTTAAGTGGAGAGTTTTACTGAGGTACTGCGTTTTTGGGGACATTTTGAAGCCTCGCGTTTGGGTCACGAACCGTGTGACTTGCGCTTCCTTGTGTTTGTTGAGTCTTGCTATTATCTCGCTAGTTGCTCGCACCGTAATCCGTATTTCTACTGTTTTTGCCCGGTGTATTAGCCATATTTAATAAGCAACAATTTTTCTACTGGTATAAAAATACCCCAAAAGCTGGCTGTCCAACTTTTGAGGCAGAGGGATTTAAAGGTGAGCTTTAGAGCTCATTGATAAGTTTTGGGAATGTTCTGGACGAAGGTCGTCGGGGGAAAATACCTAGTACTTACATTTTAAAAGGCGAGTTCAAGTAACAAATTTTTATAAGCGTTCGCATGATGAACCGAACAAGCGTTTTAAAGTGTTATCAACCAAGGCTTAAGTCCTGGATAGTATCGATAGTCTTTCATGTTCAGAGAACATAATCACATTCATAGCTCGGGTCAGTGATTATCATTGTAATGCACTGATTATAAGATGATGTCTGAGTATTCTAGCTTTTGCCTTTTCATACTCAACGGTTCCCATCAACGGGAGCCTAACCACACTCAGATTCGAACCTTACTCGAATTTCTAACTGTTCTTCTGTCTCTTTCGTCCTGAACGTCGCCAATTGAGAGCCATGTAATGCCCCAAATCTACAGGCTCGACGAGTCAATTGGCCCTTATGGCCCTGAAAAATTGAAATAAAACGTAACACAGTACTACGCCATGAACCCATACCCTTCTCCTTATCGCTTTATTGTCATTACGTACTCTAGAAGGAAGACGCCTAGATATGTGCGACGTAATGAAAATTAACAGTATGTTTGTTTCCAGTCATTTGAACTTAAAAAGGTTCTACGTAATTAAACCTTGATAGTCCGGTGTCATTTACTTCCAACTATTGTGACTCGCTTTTAGTGCAGTAAAAACGAATAACAGAAATGCATTTTTGATGAATGACAAAGCCCGGTAGATACCGGGCAATGGCTAGTGCTTTAGAGACGCTACTTATACTGAGCGCGTTGCCAGATATTCATTTTCTCTACAATTTGGTCAATTGAGAATGAACCCGGAACTTGACGTGGCGGGAACTCCTGGAAGGATTGCAGGAACTGACCCGTAGTTGCCGCACCTAGGTATAGGTATGGAAGGTGCTCGATGTACCACTGTGTATACATACCTTCATGGTCGGCCACTTCATATGGGTCCTGACGAAGGTTATACATCTTAGGTGCACGAAGCTCTTCAAATGAGCAGTTCCAAGTTTCTAGGCCGTGACAGTTGTTCACACTGAACATGATTTTGTAATCACCAACACGAACCGCCGAAATGTCACCCACATCCGTCGCATAAACGTAATATTGGCGTGGCCAAGTCGCGAGGTTCTGCTGAGTGGTTGCTCTACCTGTTTGCAGTGCTGGCAACAGGTTATAGCCGTCTAGGTGCACTTTGTATTCTTTGCCACCCAGCGTTTTGCCTTTCTTCAGATCTTCAACAATTGTTGTATCACCGGTTGCGGCAATAAAAGTTGGCATCCAGTCATTGTGAGCCGCAATTTCGTTAACGACAGAGCCCGCCGGGATCTTACCAGGCCAGCGCATCATAGCTGGTACACGGTGACCGCCCTCCCAAGATGAGTTCTTCTCGCCGCGGAAACGTGCAGTACCGCCATCTGGCCAAGACAGTTTCTCTACACCGTTATCAGTGGTGTAGCTAACGATAGTGTTGTCGGCGATCTTCAGCTCGTCGAGTTTGTCCAATAGCTCACCAACCATATTGTCGTGCTCTACCAAACCGTCACCATAGATACCACCGCGCTTTGATAGCCCTTTGGATTCTTCTTTAAGGTGGGTCCAAACGTGCATGCGGGTCGCGTTGAACCAGACGAAGAATGGTTTGTTTTCTTTATGAGCACGGTCGATAAAATCTAAAGCTGCAGAAAGGAACTCTTCGTCCACGGTTTCCATGCGTTTTTTGGTCAGTGGACCTGTATCTTCGATTTTGCCGTCAGCGTAAGAGTGAATAACACCACGTGGTCCGAATTTCTTTTTGAACCAAGGCATCTTAGGATAATCCTGATGCTCTGGCTCTTCTTCTGCGTTCAAGTGGTAAAGGTTACCGAAGAACTCGTCAAAACCGTGGTTGGTTGGCAAATGCTCATCCAGATCGCCTAAGTGGTTTTTACCAAATTGGCCCGTGATGTAGCCTTTTTCTTTAAGTACCGTTGCAATGGTTGGATCTTCTGGTTTTGAGCCCTGTTTTGCACCTGGCATACCCACTTTAGTCAAACCGGTGCGCATAGGATGCTGACCCGTGATAAACGCCGCACGTCCCGCAGTACAAGAGTTTTCACCGTAAAAGTCGGTAAAAACAACACCTTCATTGGCGATTCGGTCAATGTTCGGTGTCCAGTGGCCCGCTTGACCTTTGGTGTAAACACTGAGGTTATCGATTCCGATGTCATCACCCCAAATCGCTAGGATATTTGGACGGCTAGTATCTGTAGTGGCAAAGCTTGCCATAGACGTTGCCGCGAGCGCTGCACCTACAGCCAGTTGTAAAAAGGTTTTCTTTTGAAACATAGTTCAGACCTTGGATTAGAATTAAGTCGAAACTATTATTTAAGAACCCTCTTTATTGGTAATCAGTATATTTACTGCTTATAAAACCACAACCGTTTTAAATTTGAAGCAGGTCAATTAATACCTTCACACCTTTTTTCGCATTAAAAACACTGCTGCTTGCCAGATAAATTTGACTGCGATCATAATTTATCTTGTTTTCTTTGTTGGGAGTTCAAATGTTGGTTTGGTTCAGTACTTTTACTGTATTTCACCTGTTACTCGCTATCTAGAATCGCCAAACTTACTTCAAAGAAGTGACTCCATTTGATTACTTACTTTTATTCTTAAATATATCGGGTGTCTTCATGCTAGACTATTTTGCACTATTCCTGGTCTTTTTCGTATTTATAACAATATTTTACGGGATCATTGTTATTCATGATATCCCTTACGAAATTGCTCACAAACGTAACCATCCTCATCAAGATGCCATTCATGTTGCTGGCTGGGTCAGCCTTTTTACTTTGCATGCCATTTGGCCTTTCCTATGGATTTGGGCAACGCTCTACAAGCCAGGTACCGGCTGGGGGTTTTCACAGCAACAGAAACTGCAGCTTGAATCAGAACTAAAACAGATGCAGCTCGACATCGTAGAGCTCAAAAAACACGTTAATAAGGCTGAGGGATAACTCCATGGATATGCTCATTATTCTTACTTACACCGCGCTATGTATTGGTGTTTTCAAGCTGTTTAAAATCCCTCTAAATAAGTGGTCTGTGCCAACAGCCGTTTTGGGTGGTATTGGTATTTTAAGTACCATAATGATCGCGATGAACTACAACCATCCTTATGCAAAGTTTTCTAAGGAAGTTTTCGTCACTGTACCAATTATTCCTCAAGTGACAGGCACCGTAAAAGAAGTGCATGCGAAAGCCAACGTCCCAGTCAAAAAAGGTGCCCTACTGTTTACGCTTGAAAATGACAAACAGCAAATCGCCCTACGCAAAGCCAGAGCAGCACTCGAAGAAGCAAAAACTCTGGCATATCAGAAAAACCAAGGTCTGGTCTCTGCTATCGCCAACACGGAAAAAGCACAAGCTGCCGTTGAAAAAGCAGAAGCCAATCTAAAACGTACCCTATCCACCTATAAACGCTACACCCAAGCACATACAAAAGGCGGAGAAAATTCACCGTTTACTGACGGTCAGATTGAACGTCAAAAAGAGCTCTATAACGGAGCTAAAGCTGGCGTAGATATCGCTCGCTCAACCCTAGCCGCAGCAAAATCTGAGCAAGAGCGTATCCGTCTCGATGCGGACTCTAGTATCTATGGAGAAAACACGCGTGTGGCGCAGTTGCAACAAGCGGTTGAGCAAGCGGAGCTTGAGCTTGAGTATACCTTCGTACGTGCCCTAGTGACGGTATTCCAACGCAAATTGCTCTAGCACCAGGCTTTCGCTCTGCATCCATTCCGCTACGCCCTTCAATGGTGTTTATCCCAGATACTGGCAAACGCCAAATAGCCGGAATGTTCTGGCAGAACTCTTTACGTAGACTAGAGCCGGGGCTGGAAGCGGAAATGATCCTTGATTCGCAACCCGGTAAAGTGTTTACCGGAAAGTTAATCAGTGTGCTTCCTGCCATGCGTGAAGGTGAAGTACAGGCCAATGGTACATTAGTCTCAGCGACTACACTTGCACGTCACGGTTTTGCAGTTGGTATTATCGAGCTGGATGAAGATCTCGATGATTACGGCTTACCGATGGGCGTTCAAGGTCAAGCGGTGGTACTCAATCACGAAGGCGATCTACTTCATACCTCCATTGTTCGACGAGTTCTACTCCGTATGATGGCGTGGCTCAAGTATGTATGGCCAATGAAGTAATCGAAAAAAAGCCTCGGACATGTCCGAGGCCTTTTTTTATTTTGTTTAGCGTTTTATATTACTCTTTCGGTTTTCATACCAATAACCCAAGGTATAACTGCATATCGTTATATCAGTGATCACAAATGGAATAAACTCAGCGTTTAAGTGCACTGTCTCCGGGTTAAAAAAGTTTGTCACATATAAATACACCATGAACAGCTTTTCTAGAAATGAATAGAGGATGATTGGCTCTCTCCACTGGGGCTTAAAAGCGGATGCTGCAATAAAGCCCCCATCAATCCAACCATAATTCCCCAATGCCTAAACAAAAAGACATAGCTTGAATCATAAGGAAGATTGTTCATTTCACGTAACGCAGATTCGGGATTAATCGCATAAATCCCAGCGTACATAGTGACCATGCCACCAATAACCAGAAACGGTTTCAAATAACGATTGAAAAACATATTACACCACGGAAGTTGACTTTAGGGATAGCTCACTGACTAGCGAACTCTAGAGACGAGTGTAGCGAAAGACCGTTGGCGGATATTCAGTAAAAATTACGGCATATAGGGGGAAGAAGAGATAAAAAGTAGCGCTGAGTCGCGCTACTTTGTGGGGAAGAGTTAGAAGCTAACGTTGACACCAATAAAGTGAATATTACCTTCAAATGTGCCGTTTAGGTCAGGTAGTCCATCGATGTTTCCTGGGTTTGGTCCCACTTGACGCTGAATTGGCATTGACCCGAAGTCGGCAAATTCATAAAACAGGTCCACGGTCTTTTCATCCCACTTTGTGCGAGCACCAAACGAGTACCGGTACTGCTCGCCTACTGGCAAGTCCACCCATTGCAGGGACGGGTCATCTTGTGGTGACGTCTCATAAGAGAAGCCTGCTTTTAGCGCCCACTTATCATTCAATTGGTATTCACCACCAACAGCAAACTTCCAAACGTCTTGCCACTGTCTGTCGATACTCTGTGATACGTTCTCGTTGTAAAGCGCCGTTTCTTTGAATTCGCTCCACTGATGGAACTGTACTGAGCTCAATAAAGTCACTGCCTCGTTAATCGTGTATCGACCGCTAAGGTCAACAATTGCAGGGATCACTAACTGTGTGTTTACCGGGATGGGTTCTTGTATCAGCTCAGAGCTAGCCTTTACCGAGAAATCGTGAGTGAGGGTTGAATGATAGCTTAGACCCAAAGACCAATTGTCGCGGTTGTACATAGCACCAACGGTGAAACCGTAAGCCCAATCATACCCTAAATCGGTTTGTAGCGTTGACGTAGACGCTTCTAGTAAACCGTAATTTAGCTGGGCACCCACCGCGACAGACAAGTTATCATTGACCTGATAGCTCAGGTTCGGATTTAACTGTACGGCCGTCATGAATGCCTTGTCTAAATAAGGCGCTCCGGCCCAGTCACTCCCGTATTCGATGGACGAACCACCAACGACGCCAAAATTGATCCCTAAATGAAGTTCGTCGCTAATTTTACGTACATGAAACATACCTATTGAAGGCATCGTGGTTGTCGCTTGCCCATTGTTCTGTGCCGGGCTGTGGTCAATGTAGTCCATGTTAAGGTGCAATAACATGGCGTTTATTGTCGTTAACTGCTCACCCATAAACGACATCGTTGCTGGGTTAGTCCAGCTGGCCGCAGCAGACTCTGTATAGACGCCATCGCCCGCCCCTGCAGTACCGGCATTGGCAGTAACTGCCTCTTGTAATAGTAACCCACTTGCATTGACAGTTGGTGCCATTAGCAATAGAGCAATGATCGATTTCTTCATATTGTGTCGCTCGTTAAAAGTAGTCGCGTGACGACCAAAACATCGTACTGATTGCTTTGGTGTGTCGTGAATTTTCTGAGCTAAATTTTAAAAAAGCCATCGCATGAAATGAGCGGTAAAATTACTGCAACCGTGATTTGGTGTGGTGTTTTGTGAGCGGAATAAGTGATTAAAAAAGCCGTACTCCAAAAAGAGTACGGCTTTAAAATTCAAAAGGTTGATTGGGCGTTGCTGTTTCGAGGGGCGTTACTAGGTTCGAGTATCGTTGTGACCAGCCATGAAATCATTGGTACCTGTCACCTTTGACAGCCAATCCCAACCTCGAAAGCCCAAAATCCCGCGTATCAGAGGAATCAACCCCACAGCTTTAGGGCGTGCGACAAGGTTCTTGTTTCGTTTAATGCCTTGCCAAACTTCGTCAACCATCTCATCGGTCGAAATCATCGGCATCAGTTTTGAATGCGCCCCAGCGAACATGCCGGTATCAATATGACCAGGAGTGACGGTTGTCACCTTGATATGTGGTAGTGTTTCTGCCAACTCAACACGTAAACCCTGAGACCAGCCCAACATCGCCCATTTACTCGCACAGTAAACAATGATTCTTGGGCAATACATAAAGCCAGCACCCGAAGAGATGTTGACAATATGTGCGTCGGTTACCTTAGCCATAGCAGGAAGGAACGCGCGCGCTATGTGCATAGGGGCGGTACTGTTAATCTGCATCGATAGATCGATTTTCTTTGGGTCATGGTTAATAAAATGCTCGGAGATCACGATACCAGCGTTGTTAATCAATAGCTCCACAGCGCCAAATTCAGCAATGTTTTTTTCCGCCGTTTGATACACCAACTCTGTGTTCGTTACGTCTACTTTAAAAGTATGGATTTCCGTTTTGTAAGAACTGAACTCTTGCTTGACTAGTTCCATTGCATCTTGATTTAGATCCCAAATGATGACACGTTTCGCTTCGTCTCGAACCGCCCTTTCAACATAGGCTTTGCCCATACCACTTGCGCCACCCGTCACCAAAACGGTTTTATTCATCACGCTTTTCATGATCGTCTACCCTCAATTCAAAATATGATTCCAATCGATGCTTGATTGAATGAACTTTAATTGAGGGCAGTATAAATCTAGGGTTCTAAAGAATATGCAGTAAGAACTACTGCATAGATAGTACTTTGTGGTTAACGATGCTAGGGATTAAAATGAGTCTATCGGTCAACAGATTCGATCCCTAGGCCATTTCTCAATGCAAACTGAACCAATTCAGTGTGGTTATCTAAATCTAGGATATCGAGCATTCGGTATTTGTGTGATTCAATGGTTCTCGGGCTTAAAAACAGTTTCTCTGCACATTGCTTGGCGGTATACCCTTGAGCCAATAACGTTAAAACCGTGCACTGTTTTTTGCTTAGTAGAAGAAGCTTTTCACTCTCATCAACTATGTTGCTGTCATCTAAGCTCAAGTTCCTTGTCATAGTGGCGTGCTGCCAAAAACAGAGCCATATATCGCACAACAATTTGAGGCGTTTAATGTTCTCTTCCGTAAGTGGTGGCTCGTCGAGACTAAACCTCGAGAATGCTAGCGCTCCCCATGTCTGACCGAACAGTTCTAAACGAATAATCCCGTGCCAACGCGCACCTTCATGGTATAGCTCTTTCACAGGATCCAACGGATGTTGGGCTAACGCTTCGCCATCGAAAATCTGCCAGGTTTGCTTGGAACGCAAAATGCGTAGATAGTCCTTGTAGTTGCCTTTGAGAAATCGCTGTTTTTCCAGTGGTGGGATCCCTTCTCTAGAAACAGAGATTGTCTTACCATCATTGAGGAGAATCATTGAGTTGGGGAACACAGTCAGCCTATCCAACTTAAACCATTCAAGCGCTTCTTCCGCGAGCTTGACAAAGTCTTCCAAAAACTCATGGGGCTTTGATGCCGTCAGCCTGTCTGACTGATTCATCAGCAATTGTTCAAAAGTACTATTCATTCTATATGTCGCCTTACAACAGACTAATTATTATATATTTTTATAAAAACTAGCTCATGAGCGTCGACAGTGTCAACACGTGAGCGCCACAGGGCAAAAACAAAAAAGGCCAGTAGCGAACACTACTGGCAAAAGGGTTAATCAAAGGTGTGTCAAAGACTAAATTAAAGGTTTACGTTTGCACGTAGGAAAAGCTTGTCATCATCTTCAGAAGCGAATTTGTAATCAGTCACAAGTTCCACGTGCTCGTTTAGGCGGTATGATGCACCGATAGTGACCCAATCATCTTCTGTGTAAGAACGACCAGCTTCAGTAAAGTTGTACTCTTCAGAGTTATAAGTTGAAGAGATAGATAGGTTCATCGTAGCTTGGTATGCAACACCTAGAGCGTAACCTGTTGTTTCTTCGTTAGTTGCGCCTGTTGCTTCAACATCTGCAAAGTCGTATTTAGCTGCAAAGTTGAATTTGTCGAATACGGCAACCGCACCAATTGTGTATACTTTTTCGCTCAGATCTTGCGTCGCAGTTGAGTTTTCACCTTTTGCGATATCAATGTAAGTACCACCAATAACCACAGGACCTACTGTTGCAGAACCACCAACAGCCCACGCGTCGTTTGAGTGTTCCCAAGCAGCACCGATGTCAAAGTTCTCACCAAAGTAATGATGGTTGAATTGCTCATCAGTACAGGTTGCTTCATCAGCTTCTGCAGAAATACCGTGCTCTTTTGATAGGTCACCAAAACCTAAGTAAACATCAGCGATACCACATTGCTTACCAAATGTCGTCACACCAGCTACAGACTTAGCACCAAATACAAAGCGGTCTACGTAATTGATTGCGTCAACCTTTGAGTCATAACCAACCCACTGATAACGTGCTTCACCACCCATTAGAAGCGAAAAGCTTTCAGTCACTGCATAGCTTAAATCCGCGCCTACTTTAAACATGTAGCTGTGTTCAAAGTTGTTGTTTTCATCGTCAAATAGAACATTACCACCAAGCTCCGCACCAGCGTAAGCCACACCTGAAAGCTTGTCATTTTCAATGAAGTCATACAGGTTGTTAGGCTTGTCTGCAGTAGCAGAAAGTTCAGAGATGTTCGCTGCTGAAGACTGCTCTGCCGAAACGGTTGCTGCGTCTGACTCTGCCAATGCTGGCGCTGACAAAATCATCGCAATAGCGACTGCTAGTTTTTTCATTTGTTGTATCCCAATAATGATGTTGTGTACTTCTATGACCAGGGCTCATTGCCCTTCTGATGGGGTTAATATTGAATTATTCAACTCACTATAAATACCGTAATATTACTGAAAGAAATGGTAACTAGGTGTTTCAGTTCACAATATTTAAGGCTCTATAACAGCCAAATTTCTTGCCGATAAATGGATAGTTATTGGCTGAATTTTGAATACAGTAAAATTACTGATCTTACCTATAAATAGGAGAAGATTATTTTTAAAATAGATTTCTCACAAAACCATTTTCCATCAAGAAATAAAAAAGCCAGCTACTAGAACGTAGCTGGCTTTGTTTCATATTGAATGATAGGTAACACTCAACTATTAGCTCACTAATTACTCAGAAGCTGAGCTATCATCTGTTTTACTTCATTATCTCCCGGCAAAAACATTTGTTTTACCAAGGTATGCTCCCCCGTCTTTAGGACCGTTTTCGCATGAGAGAACGTGTAGAAGCCTTCAATACCATGATAGGCACCGATGCCAGACTCTCTCACTCCGCCAAATGGCGCATCGTCAACCGAAGCGTGGAACAAGGTATCATTGATACACATGCCACCAGATATCACATGCTTTGTCACCCACTGCTGTCGCTGCTCGCTCTCCGACATTAAATAGAGTGCAACGGATTTGGATTCTTAGCAATAATATCCAGCGCTTCTTCAAAGCTCTGATAAGTTACGACAGGCAGCAATGGACCAAAAATTTCGTTCCTCATAACCTGCGAATCAGCGGGCGGATTAACGATAAGCTGCGTCGATAGCAAACGATCCGAAATTCGAGAGCCATTAGGGTGACACGATACCACTCTCTCCGCTGTATTTTGTGCTTCTTCAAGATAGCCCATAAGGCGTGTCAGCTGCCCTTCGGTCGCGAGTGAGGTCATTTCAGGGGAATCAACGCCATCAGTAAACATCTGTTGATATTGACCCGTATACTCATCAATAAACTCTTCGAGCTTATTCTCGGGAATGAGCACGTAGTCTGGAGCGATACAGTACTGTCCGTTATTGGCACTTTTACCCACAACGATACGCTCTACGGCTTTACGAACTGAAATAGTATCATCAATTAATACTGGGGATTTCCCCCTAATTCCAGCGTTACCGGTGTGAGGTTATCAGCAGCGGCCTTCATAACCAGGCGCCCAACCGTCGTTGAGCCAGTGAATAGAATATGATCAAAAGGCAGAGCACTAAATTGAGCAGCGATATCTGCCTCACCTTCAACAATACACACTTCCGTTTCGTCAAACTCTTGAGCAAGAGCAGCTTTTAAGGCTGCATTGAGATTTGGGGTAAATTCACTCATTTTGACAAGTGCGCGGTTACCCGCTGCCAACGCAGTCGTCAGTGGATTGACCGTGACCATCAGAGGCGCATTCCAAGTGCTTATAATGCCGACCACACCTTTAGGTTGATAAGTCACACATGCGTCTGATGTGTTGGCAAGTAACACCCCTGCGTTACGTTCTGAAGGTTTCATCCACTGCTCAAGGTTTTCGAGCGTATAGTGAATATTGTTCACTATAGGTAGGATTTCCAACATAGTATCTTGCACGCTTCGTTGCCCAAAATCTTTGGCAATGCTGGCTGCAAACAGGTCGATATTACTCAGTAGAACGCGCTTTAGTTTTTGTATTCTATCAACACGTTTCTCTAGAGTTGGATTGGGGTCTTTATGAAATTCGTCTCGCGACAATTGAAGCTGTTGGGTTAAGTTCATAATATATTCCACGTTATTGGCGTGGCTTCACTACACTACAAATCTATTCTTAACTCATCAGTAAAAATTACGGCATATAACCTAACTAAGTGAGCCGTTTCACCTTATTTTAATAGCATTGTTTTTAACCACTTCCGTTTGTCTTACCAATAAATAAAAGCGCCCAGTAAACTGAGCGCTTCTAAATAGATTTGTTGTGAATTAACCGAGTTAAATACTCAGTTTAGCGCAACGTATTTGCGCTCAATCATACAGTTGCGTAGCACTACCTTGTAGTTTTCGAGATTCTTTTGCTGCTGAGCATTTTCATTGCCTTTACCCGATAATCGACCAACCAGAAGTCCACCTGCCGCACCAACTTTCGCTGCATCTGTACCACTACCACCAGAAATCACACCAACAGCAGCACCTGCGGCCGCGCCTTTTAGCAACCCACGTGCCCCACTCCCTTTAGAATCAGCGACTTCTTCTTGTGTTTGATTAGCCAGATTTTGACAGTAAGACAACTCTTGATCGGCAACGTCTCTGGTGACATTGTCATAGTTAAAAATAAGCTTTGATCTCTGATCAATGATATCACCACCTCTTTGTGGCTCTTGAGCGACTGCTGAGCATGACAGTGAGACTAACATTCCGGCCAGGACTACTTTTTTCATCTTATTTCTACTTTGGTTTCAAAAGATGAAATAATAATGCACACTGTTTTTTACTTAATGTACCGTAATTTTACTGATTTGTATTAGGCAGATTGGATAAGAGGTAGGGATAGGGAATTAAGCATCAATTACAACAAAGGCGACACTACTGTCGCCTTTGTGCATCTTAACCACGTTGGGTAACGCTTAGAAAATATGCAAGGTCGCATTGATAGTAAAACTATCTAGATCTTTATCGTCTGAGAACTTCGTCTTGATGCCGTTAAAACGCTGCCAGCTTGCGCCTACAGAAAGCATGTCTGTTACGAAGTATTCCGCACCTACGCCGTACATAAAGTCAGTGCCGCTGTCACTACCATCTAGGCCATTTTTGTAATCAGCGTTGTAGTAATGTAAGCCACCTTTTGCGTAAATCTGGACTGGACCGATATCGATACTCGCTTAAGTGCCGCGTACCATGAACCCAGTTCCGCATAGCCTGTTTTGCTATCATTATCGAAGTTACCATGTTTCCAGTAACCACCTTCAACACCAATGATAGGAAGAATACCAGTACCAACATGGAAACCCATTGGCGTATCGCTGTTATCGTTGTAGTCTGCACGACCCGCTGAAACACCACCATACAACCAAGCATCTGCGAATGCAGATGTTGAGGCACCAACAAGCGCAAGCGCTAAAAGTGTCTTTTTCATTTCTAACCTTCTTGTTTAATAGAATGCGGCGAATCCAATCAAAGCCACCGCGGAGCTTTATATATCACACACTATATCTCTTGAGAAACTCATCCGTTTTAATTTTTGGTAAAACCTGACGGTTTCTCAGAGACATAGTTCAAAATTCTAGCAATTTGCCCAGTAAATCACGGTCAACAGGCGTCGATAGCGTTCAATACACGTTTATCCGACACTGGGTATGGTGTACCGAGTTGCTGAGCGAAATAACTGACACGTAGCTCTTCGAGCATCCAACGTATCTCTTTGACGTTTTCAGGTATTTTCATGCCTTTCGGGATCTTGTTAAGCAGCTCTTTGTAATCCTGCGTTACTGATTCCACTTTGAGCATGTGCATGCGGTCTCGATTTGGATCGATAGGCAGCTTTTCCATACGCTTTTCGATGGCTTTAAGGTAACGAAGAATATCTGGCAAACGTTTCCAGCCACATTCCGTTGCAAAGCCTTTGAAGATCAAACCCTCAACCTGAGCTTTAATATCCGAAAGCGCGAAAGCCATCGTCAAGTCAACGCGCCCCTTAAGCTTTTTATTGATGTTAAACGCCGTGGTAAGAATGGTTTCGACCTGCTTAGCAATGTCAACTACCGTGTCTCCCAACTCACCTCGTACATGCTCTTTGAGCTGTTCGAACTTATCAGCATCCCAGACAAGACCACCCTGTCCTTCTATCAGCTTATCGATACCGCACGCTATACAGTCATCAATTAAGTCTAACACTTTACCGTAAGGGTTAAAATACAAACCGAGTTTAGATTTGTTCGGTAAGTTGGTGTGTAAGTATTTAATCGGTGAAGGTACATTAAGCAGCAGAAGTCGGCGCTGACCTTCTTTCATCACCTGCTCTTGTTCTACCTCTGTCTCGAATAGCTTAATCTCAACACTGTCTTTGTTATCAACCAGCGCTGGGTACGCTTTGACATCAAAACCACCACGTTTCTGAGAATACACTTTTGGCAGCTCGCCAAAACTCCACGTATGCAGACCTTGCTGTTCGATATCATCATCAGCCACTTTAGACAATGTTGCTTGGACTTTATCCTTCAAACTTTCTTTCAGCTCGTAGAGATCACGATTTTCTTTAAGCTTACGATTACGATGATCCACCGCGCGGAATGTAATGCGTAAGTGTTCAGGCAACTGTTCTAGATTCCAATCATCACGGAGCACTTCAACACCCGTCATTCGACGAAGCTCTTTTTCCAGCGAGTCGAGTAACGGACCTTCCATTGGCGTAGCGCGAGCAAGGAAGGCATCGGCATAGTTCGGAGCCGGTACGAAGTTCTTGCGCAGCGTTTTTGGCAGCGCTTTGATAAGACTTACTATCAATTCATGGCGTAAACCTGGGATCTGCCAATCAAAACCGTCTTGCTCAATCTGGTTCAAGATTGGGAGCGGGATATGCACGGTTACACCGTCGTTATCTTCTCCCGGCTCAAACTGGTAACTTAACTTCAGTTTAAAGCCACCTTGATGCCAGAAGTTCGGATAATCTAAGTCCGTGACGTGGCTTGCATCGCCCTTAAACAGCATGTCTTTTTCAAAGTTGAGTAGCTCTTTATTTTGCTGACTTGCCTTCTTCCACCAAGTATCAAAGTGTTTGCCGGAAACGACTTCCGTGCCGACACGCTGATCGTAGAATTCGAACAGCTCATCATCATCGACCAAGATGTCACGACGACGTGATTTGTGCTCGAGCTCTTCAACTTCTTGAAGCAGTTTACGGTTTTGCTTGAAGAACGCGTGCTTGGTTTCCCAATCACCTTCTACTAATGCACTGCGAACAAACAGCTCGCGACTAATGACAGGATCGATAGCGCCGTAGCTGACCAAACGTTTAGGAACAATTGGCACCCCGTAAAGCATGACTTTTTCGTGTGCCATGACCGCTGCACGTTTTTTCGACCAATGCGGCTCACTGTAACTGCGCTTGATTAGATGCTTAGCAAGAGGCTCAATCCATTCTGGTTGAATTTTGGCAATGATACGACCCCAAAGCTTGGATGTTTCCACCAGCTCGGCCGACATGATCCATTTCGGTTGCTTCTTAAACAAGCCAGATGCAGGGAAAATATGAAAACGAGCGTTACGTGCACCCTGATACTCATTTTTCTCTTGGTCTTTAACACCAACGTGAGAAAGAAGACCAACGAGAAGTGCACTGTGAACGGCTTGGTAGCTGCCCGGCTCTTGATTAAGCTTGGCATCCATTTCACGCATCGCTTGATGAATTTGGAAATAAACGTCCTGCCACTCACGAACACGTAGGTAGTTCAGGTAGTCTTGTTTACACTGCTTGCGGAACTGATTGCCAGATAGCGCTTTTTGCTGCTTTTGGATATAGTCCCACACGTTGACGAAGGTTAGGAAGTCTGACTCTTTGTCAAAGAAACGACGATGTTTGTCATCGGAAGATTGTTGCTTATCGCTTGGACGCTCGCGAGGGTCTTGAATAGACAGCGCGGATGCAATCACCATGACTTCTTTCAAACAGCCTAGGCGCGGCGCTTCAATAACCATGCGAGCAAGACGAGGGTCAATCGGAAGACGTGCTAACTGACGACCAATTGCCGTTAAACGTTTTCTTGGATCTTTGGCTTTATCGTTAATAGCCCCTAACTCTTCAAGAAGACGCACACCATCTTGGATGTTGCGTTTGTCTGGCGCTTCAACGAATGGGAACGCTTCAATATCGCCAAGACCGAGGCTGTCATTTGAAGAATAACCGATGCCAAGTTGGTTCGTAGGATCTCTGGATCGGTAAACTCTGGACGTGACTCGAAGTCTTCCTCAGAGTACAAACGAATACAGATACCTTCTTCAACACGACCACAACGACCTTTACGCTGGTTTGCGCTCGCTTGCGATACCGGTTCAATAGGCAGACGCTGAACCTTAGTACGATAGCTATAACGACTGATACGCGCAGTACCCGGGTCAATAACATATTTGATACCCGGCACTGTCAATGACGTTTCAGCAACGTTGGTAGCAAGAACAATGCGACGACCCGCATGAGGTTGGAAGATTTTGTTTTGCTCACCCGCTGATAAGCGAGCATACAAAGGTACTATTTCGGTATCACGAAGATTGCGTTTACTCAGCGCATCCGCGGTATCACGAATTTCTCGTTCACCGTTCATGAAGATTAGGATGTCGCCCAATCCTTCATCACACAGTTCATCAACCGCTTCAAAGATACTCTCTAGCTGATCACGATCGGTATCGTCATCACCACGCAACGGACGATAGCGCGTTTCAACAGGATAAGTTCGACCCGACACCTCAATAATTGGTGCATCGTTAAAGTGCTTTGAAAAGCGCTCTGGATCGATAGTTGCAGAAGTGATGATCACTTTTAAATCGGGACGCTTTGGCAGCAATTCACGCAAGTAACCAAGAATAAAATCGATGTTTAGACTGCGCTCGTGCGCTTCATCGATAATGATGGTGTCGTATTGATTTAGGAAACGGTCGTGCTGGATCTCAGCCAGTAAGATACCGTCTGTCATCAACTTAATTTGAGTGTTATCAGAGATCTGATCGTTGAATCGTACTTTATAACCAACAAACTCGCCCAAAGAGGTTTCCATCTCTTCAGCGATACGGTTCGCTACCGAGCGTGCAGCAAGTCGTCTTGGCTGCGTATGGCCAATTAAGCCAAATTTGCCACGCCCAAGCTCTGAACATATTTTTGGCAGTTGAGTCGTTTTACCTGACCCCGTTTCACCGGCAACGATAACCACTTGGTTTTCTTCAATTGCTTTGGCGATGTCATCTTTCTTTTGACTGACCGGAAGCAGTTCTGGGTACTCGATGTGTTTTGATTGATTGGCGCGCTGCTCAGCTTCCATCATCGATTTTGCGATATCTACGGCGATTTCATCGAATACGGCGGCTTGAGCTTCAGGCTTCTTAATTTTTGCTGCGCCAGCAACACGTTTACTCAGGCGAAAACGATCTCGAATCATGCAGTCTTTTAATGCTTTTTTCAGTGACTGCGCATTGTTCGCTTGAGCCTTGGCTGGCTGATTTGATTGTTGTGAGGAAGTCAAAACATTCCCTGCTATTTTTCTTATTTAAAACTGGCGCGATTGTAGCACAGCTACCAACCTTGGGTTAACTGACGCGCCAACAAAAAAGCTCCGCTTTCGCGGAGCTTTCGTAACAGTTTTTGATTTGGTATCAAGGTTCAGTCTAGCAGCAATATTCAGCTTAGAAGTGATATTGCAGGTAAACCGTGCTGTAGTTACTACCGCCTTTGATTCGACCAAACTGAGAAGACGCTTCAAAGATAGCACTACGGTGGTGTAGAGAATAACCTAACCACAAATCTTCAAGCTCTGGTTTACGAATTAAAGAACCAATGCTGAGATCGTAAGAGATATCGATGTAGTTCATCAGGTGACTTGCACGCTTCTCTTTCTTATCCATCTCTTGCTGTTCGATATAAGTAATGTTATCGATGTACGACAGACCGTTACCCACACCTAAGCGCATTTTAATTGGCCACTCAATGGTGTAGTACGCCTTAATCAGAGTGACAAACTCTGTTGCACCATTCTGTACTTCTGAGCTCCAGTGATGTGCGACACCTGGGCTTAGGTAGATATCCAGTGGTAAACCAAACAATTCGTCGGTCAAAGGATGGCCATAGAACACCGATGACACTTGGTTATTATACGGGTCACGCTTGCCTTTAAAGGTCAGAATGTCACCCATATCTGATGGAGACGCCCAACCATGAGCTACGCGGACATAAGGCTTAGTGGTGATATCACGGCGCACTTGTTTCGCTTTAGAGGTGCTCTTTTTCTTCTCGTTGAAGAAGCCTACACCCACGAACACTTCACCTTCAAAGCGCTCTGTGATTACCGATGAGTGATAAGCCTGGTTGTCCAACATACGAATATTAGTAGAGCCTAACAGGTACAGGTTCGATGTAACGTGATAACGAGCATCTACACCCATTGCGTAATCTAAACCCCAGCCTAGATTGTCAACCGTATCACGGTACGTGCCATAATATTGTGTATTAAAGTCCGCATCTTTTAGACGCAGCGTCACATTAGGACGAAGTTCTAAATCGCCATAATCTAACAAACCTTGAAGTCTAAAGTTGGCGTGAAATCGGTCTTCTCCATCGGTCATCAGTTCAGAATCGAAATGCCAAACTGGATCAAAGTTATAACGCATTTGCAAACCGTAGTCCGCTGTGTCACCACCCACTGCGTTTTGTTCATCTGCGGGTATGTCGATATGTCGCATACGCGTAATCGCATTGAACTCTAATTGTTTATCATCCGTTTTATAGAGGTGGGCACCTGCATGGTACCGTCAAGAAAGACATAGTCGTTCTTAAAGAACATCATCGGAATAAAGGTGCTAACAGTGCTGTCGCCCCCTTTTGTATCAAAAGGAACGTTAGCTGTACGCCAAACTGCTGCAATACCCCACTCCGCTTCTTGCGCTTGCGTTTCGGCTTGAACTACAGGGGATGTGATCAATGCTGCCGTAATCGCTAACGCGAGATTTTTCTTAATCATGTCTTACAGTTTCTCCAACTGGAATTGTTATCAATCAGTAAATCGAATTCAGGGCACGTATATTGGTTAGCAAATCACTCAGGAGCTCTAGCTACGTTGTAAGGTCTTTGCCAGTTTTTCAACTACAGGGCCTACCAACGCTATCTCTCAAGTGAAGAGTTGTTATATTATGTTGTTATTACACTTAATGTGTCACTAAACTGTGATTATTGAATATAGACCAATAAATAACCAACAGTTATCAAAGGCATAGTTTCCACTATTTAGACCTATCGTGAAAGTAGAAAAATTAAAAAATATCCTCAATGAATTGCCAAAAGACCAAGATATTCAAATTGTCACCGGAGAAAAGTGGCTTCCTGAGCAATTGGTCAGTACAGAGCTCGATAACAACCTGTTATTCCTAGAGTTTGATAACGCCCCTGATGAAGGGGAACAAGCGGTTGAGGCGCGAGGTTTTGTTGAGCATGAAGTGGAATTGCTTCGCCAGCGTCTTGGTCAAATCGTTGAACAAAGTGACGACTCGTCTCAATTATTAGACGCACTCACAGGTTTTTTTGTTGTCGGGCACGAAGCGACAAGCGCGGAGTTCATTGAAATGCTAGAGCAGATGGAACCGAATGACGAAACCTTAGCCCATAGCGCCTGATGACATTATTGAAAAGGTGATTAGATCTGTATGACGACACTGCCCTCTCTATTAGCTGGTCCGGTTCTACGCCGCACTAACCGAAAAGATTTTACACTATGGTTTGCAAGTTCGGTCAAACCAAGCTCACTTAGACTTCATCTATGGGCGGAACAATGTCGTTCGCATTCGTTTCCTGAATCGCAATGCGTGCGGCTCAGTCCAAGACTATGGTTGGTCAATTTTACTATTGAGCACCTACTGCGACCCAAGACAACATCGACTACGATATTGTAGAAGCTGAAACCGGGATTTCTGTTCTACCAGAAGATATTCGCTACGCAGAACATCCTCATATCAAGGTTCAGCTCACCGATACGGCTGACCATATCTTGCATGGTTCGTGTCGAAACCCACACCATCCAAGCGCTGATAGCTTAGTGATGCTCGACGATCGAGTCAGCCGCGCCATCGCACAAAAACAAGACACGGACACACCCGATTTACTGCTACTTACTGGCGATCAAATATACGCAGACCATATTGCAGGGCCCACCCTAGCAAGTATTCAGAAAGTCATAGAGCTATTGGCGCTCCCTAATGAGCAATTTGAGAAAAGTTCACTTGCCGATAGCGGTGCATTACACAGTGGCGAAATTGCACTATACGACCGTGATAAATTACTTCCACGCTACCAAGATTCGACAAGCCGCCTTAAAAACTTCTTAAATCAACAGCAGACTGCCATCTTCAGCTCGCGTGATTGCGAAAACCACCTGATCAGTTTTTCAGAGTTCATTGCAATGTATCTTCTCAATTGGTCTCCCGAGCTGTGGAAAGCGATCAACTTTGACGCTCTAGAACCTGAAGTCATTGCCACCGAACACATGGAGACATGGACGAAGGAGAAGGAAACCCTTCGAGATTTTGTGAAGGGCTTGCCTAAAGTAAGACGATTGCTCGCGCACATTCCGACCTACATGATTTTTGACGATCATGATGTCACAGATGACTGGAACTTAACGGTTGGCTGGGAAAAAGCGGCGTATGAACATCCGTTTTCCAAGCAAATCATAGGCAACGCGCTGTTTAGTTACCTGCTCTGCCAAGCATGGGGAAACAATCCAAAGCAGATGGAAGCAGACTGGAGCGATGAACTCGCGACTTTTTTCTCAGGTGTGACAAGCGACAGCTCAACGACATGGTGCCTTAACCAAAAACTGCACAAAGACTTTGTCACAACACTACTGCGCTATGAAAATTGGCACTACACGTTGGACTCTCACCCAAAAGTTGTAGTACTTGATACTAGAACCCGCCGCTGGCGCTCTGAATCCAAAATGAACAAGCCATCCGGTCTTATGGATTGGGAAGCGATGGTGGAATTTCAACAAGAGCTGCTGGGACTGGATTCCGTTGTGGTGGTGTCGCCTGCACCTATGTTTGGGGTTAAGTTCATAGAAACATTGCAAGCAACGGCGACGAAACTCGGTAACCCTCTCATCATCGATGCTGAGAACTGGATGGCGCACCCAGGTAGCGCTAATACATTGCTATCGATTTTTACCCACAGCAAAACACCCGAGAACTTCGTCATTCTCTCCGGCGATGTTCACTATTCGTTTGTCTATGACGTGAAGCTGCGCTTCAAACAGAGTGATTCTCATATCTATCAAATCACCTGCAGTGGCATCAAGAACGAGTTTCCAGAGCCTTTACTCACCGTATGTGATTGGCTCGATAAGTGGCTATATACACCTCGCTCACCACTTAACTGGTTTACCAAACGTAAGCGCCTTAAAGTGTTTAAGAGAAAACCACAACCGAGCGAGCACAATCGATTAGTCAATCGAAGTGGTATCGGCCTGGTTAAACTCGACCCTTTTGGCAAGCCCGCTCACATTTCCGTGCTTCACGGTGACGGCAGTCAAACAGAGTTCCCTGAAACTTATTCTGAAGACTAAACTCTAAATACGTATCACTTTGCTTATGATCCAACTTGTGATCGATAGTTGTGGTCACCATGTAGTTACTAAAGTGACTACGTTAGTTTAGTTAATTGAAGTCATTATCGTCATTCAGCCAATAGTCAGGTACGCCTATGTTTAATGCCATCACCTCTCTTTTCAAACAGCTTATCGAAGGAGACGATCTGTCTAAAACGCACGGCGTCAGCCCAAACTTAGCCATCGCATCACTGCTTTGTGAAGTATCAAAAGCAGATTACCAAGTCGATGAAGAGGAAGAAGCCGCTAAACGTCAATTAGTGGTTCGTTTATTAGGAATAGAGGATAGCGAAGCTGAGGGTCTTCTCACACAAGCGACTGAGCAAACACAAAACTCGGCGTCACTTTATGATTTTACGTCTAGCTTACGCGAGCTTAGTCAAGAAAAACGCTTCGAGCTTATCAAAGCGATGTGGGAAGTGGCCAACGCCGATGGGGTTATCGACCCGTTAGAAGATGCTGTTATACGAAAAGTCGCAGAGCTTCTCTATGTCGACCACAGTGAGTTCATCAGAGCCAAGATTCAAGTGGTCGACAAGTAACTAATAAAACTGCAACCCACAACGAAAAAGCCCCAAGATGAAGATTCTTTGGGGCTAAAAATCTGGAGTTGATCGGTTCAATTTCGACAGCAGCTTACAGCATAGTGAGAGCAAGCTTCGCCAAGTTGTATGCATCAACAAAACCTGAGTGCTGTCGCCCTTCCCACTCAATGCCTTTCTGCTCTTGTGCGGCTTTGTGGCCGATACGTTTGTCTTTCAAGCGATTTTGAATACGGTACAACGTGGCTAGATTGACGAACTCATTGAAAGGCATGTCGATACCTTTGGACTCACATTCAAGTCTCAAGATTTCGTCATCACGCCCCCAAGAAGCGTAGATCTTGTTGCTCCGCCGAAGTTCTTCACCATCGATTTGATAACGGATTCTAACGGGCGACCTTGTTTCTCCACTTTACGTGGAGTGATACCCGTCAGTTCAGTACAAAATAGTGACACTTCGTCCTGTTCGGGCTTTACATAGTACTGAGCTCGCTTAACGACCTCTTGTTTAACCAGATCGATCTCCGCTAAACCCACTTCAATGATTTCGCCGGTTGTACCAACGCCATCGACGTTCCAGCAGCACATTTCAAGATCAAAGCAAACGACTCGGTTGTAATTCATAGCGACACAGTAAACAGTTATTAACACGGCGAAATTGTAGCGTATTCAAAACAAAAGCTCGACCGTCGATCTACTGATTGCTCTATATTCAAGCAACATTCGCTCTATTTCGACCGTTGGCCTTACTAATGTACAACTGTTCATCAGCACGATTGATAAGCTGCTCTATCGTCTCACCACGATATACGGCCGCGCCTACGCTCAGCGAACATCTAAAGTTAGGGTCAATCGTATCCCAACTCAGGGTTGCGATCTCCTTGCACACGCGGGTCAGGTAGTGATGAAGCGTCCCGTAGTCAATACATCGGCTTATTAAGGCAAATTCATCCCCACCAAGACGGAACAGCATGTCATCAGGGTACATCTGCTCTTTAATGTAAACCGCCACCTGCATTAGGATTTCATCACCAACCACATGGCCGTATTGATCATTAATGCGCTTGAAGTTATCGATATCAATAATCACCAAAGAAAAAGGTTTGTGACAAGAAATATGATATTCGGTCAATCGGTTAAACGCCCGACGATTGTAGACTTCGGTAAGAGGATCTCGCTCTACTAAATATTGTAGATCTTTCGTTCGACGATTAACGATAACGGTTAGCCTGCGTTGTTCACGGAGCATTAGGTATACGACATACGAAAGAAGAACTGAGATTAGCAGCCCGCCAGTAGCAACGAAGAACAAAATCAGTTTGTCGGTTTTCGAAATCGCAGCGTCGTGTTTAAATTCAATTTTCCACTGTCTGTCGTAAAGATCGATAACAATGTCTTTTGTCGGACTATCGAGTAAACGCCACTGCTCATTCTGATACAAGATAGGGTCATCTTCTGCATCAAAACCTAGGTCAACCACCCGCACGCCGATATCTTTGCCAATAGAGGTTCTAGAAACGATCTGCTTGAAATAGGCGGTAATGCGGATAACACCGATGACAACACCTCGAAGCGAATCTGTGCCTGCTTCAAATACCGGTACGTAAACCAGCATGCCTTGCTTGGGAATCGAACGATCAAAGCCATCTTGCAGCAAGCGAATCTTATCTGAGAGGCTTGGCTCACCAGTCACACGAGTGTTGCGAATCACTCTTCGAACCCTTTCACGGGACGAGTAATAACCCAAAGCTCGTAAATTGCCCTCGTTCACTGGGTAAATGTCACTCGCAACATACATCGGCTCATCATCATCCAGAATATAACCCTCTACTCGCGGTTTATCTTTAGGAACCGTGTAGATTTGATAGCTCGGAAAACGCTCTCTCACTCGCGCAGTATGAGTATCATATTGCTCGGGATAGACTTTTTTCATCCACTGCATTGCAATCAAGCTTTGCGAACCATCGACCAATGGTGCGGCGAAACTAGCAAAGTTATCCCATGCCGATGCTGGGTAGCGTGATAAAAACTCGCCCCCGCGCCGATAAAACTGATATCAAGCATCACCAGTTCTTTAATGTTTTCTGCTTGATTATCCGTTAAGAATTCAAAGTTTGATTCGGCAAGCTGCTGTTGCCCTCGATAAACGATGTGAGTGATAAATACTGTAAGAATTAACCCTAATATAAAAACCAGTACCGCATAGCGTTTAACGCCACGGTCTTCTTTGTTTAAGCCTGCAACCATCTTTTGTCCTGACTGACTAATTATTGTCAGTTTTCTCATTTATGATACTTATATCCAACTGACGTATCATATGTATTGCTACTTTATTATTTTAGTGGTAGCCAAAACGATTCTACACGCCCATCGATTTCCAAGAAGTTGGTGCGTTGATTTATAAAACACAGATCACTATATTTCAGAAAAACATCATTATCTGCTGATTTAACGTCCAAAAAACTCACTTTGTAATGACAAATCTGCGAAAGCGTCGCGCTAAGAGCCTTGATTATGCTAGACTTCGCCCCAAAATTAATGACTAACGACTGACACATAGAGAACTCCCTATGAACTTCGATCTAAATGCTATTCCACAGACTTTCGATATGCTGCACGCAGGCCTAGCTGCCTCAAGCGTTTTACTACTCGCGATCGCCGTTTCTCGTAAGAGCAAAGTTGTCGAGAAAGTAGTAGAAAAACCAGTAGAGAAGATTGTCGAAGTTGAAAAGCCAGTAGAAAAAATCGTAGAAGTTGAAAAAGTAGTTGAAGTAGAAAAAGTAGTTGAGAAGGTTGTAGAAGTTGAATCGAAGCTAGCAACAGCCTCTACTGACTCTGCAATGCAATTACTATCACTTATGCAGCAAGAAGCTCGCATGGTCGACTTCCTACAAGAAGATCTCACATCATTCTCAGACGAAGAAGTTGGCGCTGCTGCACGTGTTGTTCACTCAGGCGGTAAAAAAGTCATCACTGAATACTTTGAGCTTTCTCCTATCCGTAACGAAGAAGAAGAGACTCGTATTTCAATTGAAGAAGGCTTTGACCCGCAAGCAGTTCGCTTAACAGGTAATGTCACTGGCAACGCGCCGTTTAACGGCACTCTTGTTCACAAAGGCTGGAAAGCAGATAAAGTGACGCTTCCAAAACTGTCTGAGAACTACAATGCATCAATCATCGCACCGGCAGAGGTAGAGCTATAATGGAGCCTTCAGTGCACACTCAAGATCAACAGAAATCTCAAGATCTACAGATTGCTAAATACAGTGTGGGTATCGACCTTGGTACCACCCACTGTGTTATGTCGTTTATCGACACTCAAAATGAAGACGCGCAAGTTGAAGTCGTGTCTATTCCACAATTGACGGCACCTGGTACCGTAGAGTCTTACAAACAGCTTGGCTCTTTTTTGTATCAGCCACACGAACATGAAATGGGTCAAGGCTCTCGCACTCTTCCTTGGACGAGTGAACCGAAAGCGCTAGTTGGTGCTGTCGCTCGTAATCTAGGTTCAAAGACACCCATTCGCCTAGTGGCAAGTGCTAAGTCTTGGCTATGCCACGGCGGCGTTAACCGTCGTGACAGCTTCCTACCGCAAGGTAGTCCAGAAGAAGTCAGCAAAGTCTCTCCGCTTCGCGCCACTGAACTGTACCTTGAGCACCTAAAAGACGCTTGGAACCACATGCACCCAGAACATAGCCTGGAGCAACAAGATGTGACCATCACGGTACCGGCCTCTTTTGACCCAGCTGCACGTGACCTTACCGCAGAAGCGGCACGCAACGTCGGTCTTGCTCACCTCACTCTACTGGAAGAGCCACAAGCGGCACTTTATAGCTGGATTGACAACAGTGATGACAAATGGCGCGACGAAGTTAACGTTGGCGACGTCGTTCTCGTAGTCGATGTGGGGGGTGGTACTACCGACCTTTCATTGGTTGCAGTAACAGAGCAAGACGGCAATCTTAATCTAGAGCGTGTTGCTGTTGGTGAGCATATTCTGCTTGGCGGCGACAACATGGATCTTGCCCTTGCCTACCGCTTAAAGATGAAACTCGCGCAAGATGGCAAAGAGCTTCAGCCTTGGCAAGTTCAGGCGATGACTCACGCTTGTCGTGACGCCAAAGAAGCGCTACTTAACGATGCTGAGCTTCAATCGGTACCAATCGTCGTTCCAAGCCGTGGTTCAAAACTGCTGGGAGCAACGCTAAAAACCGAACTCACCCAGCAAGAAGTTCAACAAACATTGGTTGACGGCTTCTTCCCACAAGTGGCGGTCAATGAGCACCCAGTGCAACGTGCTCGCGGCGCTCTAACTCAAATGGGTCTGCCTTACGCGCAAGACGCTGCAATTACACGTCATATCGCCGCGTTTTTGAGCCGTCAAAGCAGCGCAGCAGATAACGCATTTGCTGGTATGCCGGGTATGGAAGCACCTGCCGAGTTTATTAAGCCGACAGCACTCCTATTTAACGGTGGTGTACTTAAATCGAAGCTACTTTCTAATCGACTGTTCAACACCATCAATGCTTGGTTAGAGACAGCGAATGCTGACAAAGCAAAAATGCTTTCTGGCCTCGACCTCGACCTTGCTGTTGCCAGTGGCGCAGCCTATTACGGCAGCGTTCGACGTGGTCAAGGTGTCCGTATTCGTGGCGGCATTGCCTCTAGCTACTACATCGGTATCGAAAGTGCGATGCCAGCTATCCCAGGTATGGCACCGCCAATGGAAGCACTATGTGTTGCTCCATTTGGTATGGAAGAAGGCAGTAGTGTCCAGGTTCCAAGCCAAGAGTTTGGTCTCGTTATCGGTCAGCCAGTGCACTTCCAATTCTTCGGTTCGACTACGCGCCGTGAAGATGAAGCGGGTGTTCACCTAGATTACTGGAAACCGGAAGAGCTGGAAGAGCTTCCAGAAATTCAGGTCACACTGCCAGTTTCTGAAGGCCGTAGCATCGGAGATGTGGTGCCAGTTACCCTATCATCACGCGTCACAGAGCTTGGTACACTTTACCTAGAAGCCATTGCAGCCGACAACGGTCAAAAGTGGCATGTAGAGTTCGACGTCCGCGAAGACGTGTAATCACAAAACTAAACGGCACCTATGGTGCCGTTTTTTATCTCCAATCTCTGCGCTATTAGCTTTATAAGTATTCTAAATGGAGCGTGTTATGGCATCCGCACAATATTTGGTCGGCATTGATTTAGGTACAACCAACACGGTTGTCGCATTCTGTGAAATTCAAGACGATCTCTCAAACTCCCCTGTTGAACTGTTCGAAATTGACCAATTGGTTGGCCCTGGCGAAGTGGTTCGTAAACCTCTTTTACCCTCTTTTCGCTATCACCCAGCCAAACAGCAAGTTTCTGAGGCTGACTTAACCCTCCCTTGGGAGCATCAACCTGTTGCCGGCGATATCAATAACATTATCGTTGGTGAGTGGGCTCGTGAGCTCGGCGCTAAAGTTGAAGGTCGACAAGTTTCAAGTGCAAAAAGTTGGCTATCACATACAGCTGTGGATCGAGAAGATGACATTCTCCCTTGGGCAGGCGCTCAAGATGTAGAAAAAGTATCGCCAGTCATTGCCAGCGCAAGCTATTTGAATCATATCCGCCAAGCTTGGAACCACAGACACCATTACAACAAATTAGAAGACCAAGATGTTGTCATCACTGTTCCCGCTTCTTTTGATGAAACAGCTCGTAAACTGACGCTGCAAGCGGCGAAGCTTGCTGGGTTGCCAAAGGTTCATCTGTTAGAAGAGCCACAAGCCGTATGTTACGACTGGTACGCACGCCATAAAGAAAGTGCATCGCAAGAACTTGCTCAAGTGCCTCTTATACTCGTATGTGATGTGGGTGGCGGTACCACTGACCTTAGCCTTATTGAAGCTAAACACCATGAGGATGAGTTAGAGCTTAACCGAATTGGCGTTGGTGAACACCTAATGCTAGGCGGGGACAACCTAGATTTAGCACTCGCCCACATGGCTGAACAGCGATTCAATGAGTCGAAAAAGCTCAATGCCGCAAGTCTCACTAAGCTCATTCAACAGACTCGCAAAGCCAAAGAGGCGTTGCTTTCTTCTCATGCTCCCGAAGAAATGAAGATCACCATGCTCGGCAGTGGCTCTCGTCTAATTGGCGGAACCAAGAGCGTGGCACTCAGTCAACAAGAAGTTCATCAGATCGCTCTTGAAGGCTTTTTTCCTAAAACAGATTTTGGTACTCGTCCAGACAAGAAACGCAGCGCCGTGGTCGAGTTTGGCCTGCCATACGTGGCCGACCCTGCCGTTAGTAAGCATGTTTCCGAGTTTCTTCACCTTCACCAAGAAGTGGCGAAGGAAGCGCTTGGAAGCGACGCAGAGCCAGCAATCCCAGTCGGTTTGCTGCTAAACGGTGGCGTTTTTAACAGTGATTTAGTCACTCGCCGTCTCGTTGATATTGTCGAAAACTGGAAAGGCGCGCCAATATCACTACTTTCCAATCCTCATCCGGATTGGTCTGTCGCACTTGGTGCTGTTGCGTTCGCTAAAGCGAGACGCGGCGCGCAGCTTAAAATTGGTGGTGGTAGTGCCCGTTCCTATTTTTTGCACCTCCAAGAAAAAAACAAGCTTGGTCAAGCGCTGTGTTTATTGGCGAAAGGAACCGATGAAGGACAAGAGATCCGCCTGACGGGTCGACGTTTCGCACTAACGCTTGGTGAGCCAGTGAGGTTCAATTTACTGACGTCAACCCATGATGTGTTTGGTGATCAGCAGAAAGTTCAGAATGGCCTGATGGTCAATATCGACCCAGATCAATTTACACCGTTACCGCCTTACATCAGTACGTTACAGGGTAGCGCTGAAAAACTCCAAGCGAACCAAAAAGAGCGAGTAGAAGTACAGCTAGCGTGTCAGCTCACTGAGGTTGGTACCTTAAAAGTCGAATGCGTCAGCGCTGAAGATGAACAGCAGCGATGGGAACTTGAATTTGAAGTGCGCAATCAGCAAGGTGCGCAGGAAACGGTCAAGGCCCATCCAGGATTAGATACGAGTAAAGAACTGGTCTCTCGCTTATACAGTGGCAACAAAAACAGTGCTGACAGCAAAGAGATCAAACTTCTGTCTAAAACGCTAGAGAAAAACCTAGGTAAGAAAGACGAATGGGACTTTCATACCCTTCGCTCTTTGGTCGACAGCTTCTCTCTTGGTAGAAAACGTCGTCGCCGCTCTGAACAACACGAGAAAAACTGGCTGCGCCTGACGGGTTTTTGTATGCGTCCGGGCTTTGGAGATGCAACCGACTCTTGGCGTATGGAGCAGATTTGGGGTTTATACCAACAAGGTATTCAGTTTCAGAACGCACAAGGCTGGAGTGATTGGTGGACATTTTGGCGACGTGTCTCTGGTGGCCTAAATGAAGAGCAGCAAGAAGTGATTCTGGGTGACATCGCCAAATACCTTCATCCTGGCGCAATGAAAAACGCAAAAACCTTCCAAGGAGCAAAAGATAAGGGTTACGAAGCCATGGTAAGGCTTTCCGCCAGTCTGGAAAACTTGTATGTCGACGATAAAGTGCTCCTGGCGAACTGGTATCTGAGTAAGGCCATCAACCAATCTCAGTTCGAGCAAGCTCATTGGTGGGCATTGGGTCGTCTCGCTTCTCGTACTCCTCTGTACGGCAGCCAGCACAATGTGATTCCTCGCGAGCAAATTGAACAGTGGCTACCTAAGTTACTAGAGCAAAATTGGCTCAAAGAGCCGATGGTTGCTTTTGCTTGTGTACTCATGTGTCGTAAAACCGGCGATCGCTCGTTGGATATATCTGATGACTACCGAGAGCAAGTGTCAAACAAGCTGAAATCTTCCAAGGCGCCATCTAGCTGGCTCGAGTTAGTTTCGGAGGTCAAATCGTTGTCTGAAGCAGACTCCAAAAAGCTGTTTGGTGATGCGTTACCTGCTGGACTTCATTTACTTAAAGAGTAGCGAAATATGTATTTCAGCTTTTTCTTTAGGAATAACTGATATTCCAAGCTAAATACGAGACTAGAGTGTACATTGCCCGCCGAAAACATTTATAAAACAGGCGGGCTAATAATGAAAAAAATCGTCGTTGAGTTTCAACCTTTAGGGATTGGCGATTGGGTACAAGTGAAAGTCACCGCGGAAGTAGCTAGAGTGCTTGCCAAAGAGTATACCGAATACGGTTGGCCCGTGAGGGTTTATAGCTACCTCTATAGTGGAAACAATAACGGGCTCGCATGAGCTCGTTTTTTTATTTTTTACAACACCTTACGTATTTTATTAGTCTATCCTTTATTTGATAAGCGTTGATAACTACACCAACATTCACGCTTCATTTGTACAAGGATAGACAATGAAACCATCGGTAATCACCACTCTTTTACTCACTTCAGTAATGTCGTCAGCGAGTATTGCGGACAACTATAACGCTAACAGCAAAATGACAAGCGACGACGAGTGGCAGTTCTTACTCGTATTCCCTATGATTTGGACGCCGAGTATCTCTGGTACAGCGAGTGACACAGATGGTCGCACTAATATCGATATTCCGTTCTCTAATATTGTCAGTAACCTAAACTTTGGCATCATGGGCGATTTCTACGCACAAAAGAACCGATGGCTTTTTGGGTTTCGTACCAACTACCTACATATCAAAAGCGACACTAGCGCCACTTACACACCTAAGTTGCCAATCTTTCCAGAAATAAGTGCCAACGTTGATGTGGATGCCACAATGTCACTCAATGACTTTTTTGGTGGTTATGAGGTAACGAATGGATTGGTACTGCTCACTGGGGTTCGCCATACTTACAGCAGTTTTAATGTTGGAATCAACATCAACGGCTCCCCTATTACACCTATTGAATCAACAGAGCATCAGTTTGATTGGCTGGTTGGGCTCAAATACGCGCATTATTTCAATCAAGACTGGGGGTTAAGCCTAACCGTAGATACCAATATTGCTGGTGACAATGACGTAAATCGAGGTCTGAATTTGGCTGGGATTTACCGGCTTAGTGAACTTAACAATATTTGGTTTGGTTACCGGTATTTAAACCTTAAAAATGAATCTGGCCCCACTACGGTCGATGTGACGCAGCAAGGGCCAATGGTAGGCTGGGCATTTAGCTTTTAAGCGTTCTCAGTTTCATCTGCAAACTTGTCGCTAGATCAACATGCAGCCACAGCTCTTGTATGTCTTGAACACGGAAATAAACAATCATAGTGCTCCTAAGTGTTATCTCATGACGACGATGTCACAAGCCAAACTATCATTCTTGGAGCTCTATGATTTACCTATCTGCGCCACCCAATCAAAAGACGTGTATGTTTCCAGTTAGAACTGATATTTAAGGCCTGTTGATTCGAGCAGGTTGTAGATCTCTCTCTGACTTTCTGACGTTCTACCTTTAGTCCCTCCGGCTTCACGAAGTTTATTCCTCATCGAAATCCATTCTTCACTCCCCCAAAGTAATGAGTCCTGCTTCAGTAGTTCAAACTGTTGATTTAAATCTGCAATGATCTCCTCTCCAGATAGAAAAAAACCGACTTCGTTGTTGTAGAGCAAGGAACGGAAATCGAGATTAGTTGTGCCAACAAAAGCGTTGTCATCAATGATGAGAAACTTCGCATGCAACTTACCGTAGAACTGGTCTCCACCCAGCAACACTGAGTCTGGCTTACCCAATTGATAGAACTTGATTCGTGGGTGATTAATGGCTTTCTTCCACGCTTCAGAGTTCAAATACGCGCGGTTTAGCTCATTTTTTTCGAGGTCATCATCCAACCATTGCTGCTTCAAAGCATCATCAGTCATTATCATCGATGGCACAGTGTGCATGTCGATGACAGCCTGCGTGAAGAAGTTGTCACTGGTTAGCACTGAGTTGGTAATGATTTCAATCTTACGCTCCGGGTCTTGTTCCAACCATGTAAGTGTGGTGTTGAGATCTTTATCCAGGATTCCTTCGTCTTTTAATAAATCAGATTGAAGGAAAAGATAGGGAGAAACGACTCGAATGGTCTTGAGGTTACTGTTGCTGTATGCGGTTTTCGCCAGAATACCGCTAATCGAGTTAGCGTTGGCGCTTTTGTTTGTGCTGTAACGGGATACGACATCTTCTGCGTTGAGATTATCTAGCTCGTGCGCAAACTTTGTATCTGTAACTCGATAGCCTTGATTCACATAGCGATTAATATCAGCGTACGCTTCGCTAAATTCTGAATTGGCTTTAAGTTGCTCCAGTGCGCTAAGCAGTAAACCGCGGTCACGATTGTAACTCGCCCACGTATCGAGTTTTTTGTTTCCGGGTTTGGTAAATAGCACGGTAAAGTAATACTCACTAAGCTGCGTCGGAGATTGCTCTGGTGTCGCATCGAGCTTTGGCCTCACTAGGATTTCAATATCACGAAATGCACTGAAATCTTTTTCGCCATCACTGTCGATCCCGTAGTAATGAAGCGACATATTACGACCACCCGTAATCAAGTAAGCATGCTCATTGTAGAATCCATCGACGATAAACAGTTTATCATGTGAGCGTCGATTCCAGCGGGACTCCCCGTCTGTCAAAGCGTTGAAAACCACTGCTTGTACACGCGCTTTTTGAGTTGTCGCTTCACCTTGTCTATCTTTGACGTACCCGGCATTTTCCTCGCACTGCATCAGCCCTTTCAAGTTGCCATTATTTGGGCTGTATGAACCAAGACTATCCACCATAATACGAATATCGACCCCACGCTCTACTGCTCGACACAGCGCCCCTAGCGTTGCTTTACCAGCCAAGTCATCAGCAAAGATGTAGTAAGTCATATCTATAGTATGTTTGGCATTTTCGATAAGATATATCTTTGCCGCTAAACTCTTAATGGCATCTTGCTGCTCCGTGCCAATCACTTTCACATTGGCCTTTTGAACTGGAAGCAACGTTTCTGAGGCAAGTTTGAGGTAATCTTTATCGAGTTCATCCGCCTCTCGCCAGCGACGAGACTCCATAAGATCAGACGTCCATCCATCATTCGAGGTAACAGGAGGGTGAGCGTTAGATGCACAGCCTCCCAATAAGACTAGAGAAGCTAAAACTGATATCCCTTTCCACATATTGGTTCCTAACTACGTAACTACTTAATTAACCAGCGGCCTAGCGCAATGCTATCTTCTGCATAGAGCTATCTTCTGCACCGAGCCTAATTTCTGCACAAATCGATAGCCAACATAGCGCTGTAGAATGTGCTTGCCGCCAAATCTAATTCGATATCAAAGAAGACGTCGATTACTTCGACGCCATCATTTGTCCTTTAAATTGAAGTACTTTCCATTGGCGAGTCTCGATAAAGAACGCCGCCACAACCATGTACACCGCCACCAATGCAAGCAGCCCTAGACGTATCCACATCTTTTCATCTATCACACCTGAGCTCATCAATGTGGTGCCAATTAGCACCAGCGCAGTATTGAGCGCCGTGGCATAGATAGGCGCCTTGGCGGATTCCGTATACATTTTTTGCCCGAGAAAAATCGCCAACAACGCAATGAATAGCGTGTAAAAACCGATGTTTGGCACCAAGGCAAGAAAGCCAAACACAATGATGGCTATGACCCCACCAATAGCATTGCTAATCAAAAGAAACACACTTAACTTCACCGACTTCTCGCCTGTGATCATCAGCGACAACAAGGCGATGAATATCATTGACAGCAATGCTTCGGAAATCTGGAACACAAAAAAGACACATACCACGGGAAAGGCAATAACCAGCGCGCGCACCGCTGAAAACCAACGAAACGAATCCGACAATTCAACGGCTTTATGGCTTTGATACGTCTCCTCGCGCTCAGGAAGGTAGACATGCATAAGTGCAAAAATGCCGATTGAAATCGCACCAGATAAACTCAGCCCTACGGCTAAGAAGATGGTTGTTCCTGTGCTTTGAATGGCCATGAATGGCAACATTAACGTCGACATTAGTAGGATGGTGGCGAACAAATTCCATTTCGGATTAAGGAACAGGTAGTAACCCACCAGCATCAAGGCCGCGACACTGAGAAGCATCGGAATCGGATACTGCGCAAACCCAACACTCAGCGCCACACCAATGGCCACGGTAACGATCATAGCTAGCAACAGCTCGTAGACAATATCAATGTGCAGCACACGTTTTTCAAACAAAAATTTTGCAGTAAAAATCGGCGCGACAAAGGCTAGCGGCCAATCTATCCATGCTGCTAAAAACGTCGCTAAAGCGACGCCAATTGTGAAGCGCAAAATACGATTTTGAGTAGCATCAGAGAGCCCAGAGGTGACACCGCTCTTAGCTTCATTAGTCGAACTATCTGACATAAGACATCCAACTTACTAGACGGATCCAAGCTTTACCTAAAAGATTAAAGATCCCGTTGTCACTGGTATACACGACCACATCGGCTTGCCCACCGATTCTCAACAAACCCGTTGTATCTGTAGTATCAAACTCGATACTCACCGGCAGCATTTGAGTTTGTCTCAACCAGCCGGTCTGATTGTTGGCTTGCGCCAATTTACCCGCTTGATTGCTTTGCCCCCAATCAACACCCCAATCGACGCTTGAAATACGTCCCTTCACTACTTTACCAGGCGCAAAATCTAATGCGATTTCCACTTCGTTCCCTGGTTGGATATTACCTAGGCTGTTCTCACGAAAGTACGCTTCAATCCAGATACTATCAGTAGAAACGAACGTCATGATAGGTTGACCCGCGCTGGCATAAAAACCCTCAGAAAGGCTAAAGTTTGATACCCCGCCATTGGTCGGCGCGCGTACGACAGTACGTTCTAGATCGAGCTGCGCTTTTTCTAACGCTAATAGCGCGGCTTTGATTTGGCTATTTTCTTCACCTTCAGCGCCGAGTTGGCGATTAGCACGCTCTAAATCAGCTTGAGCATTCGCAACATTAGCCCTTGCCGTCGCGAGATTGGCACGTGCTTTATCCGCTTCAGAATCAGACACTACACCTTTTTCTGCTAACCCCAACACTCGTCGAGTTTGTAGTTCAACGTTATCACGTTCAACGACTGCACTAGTGAGTCTCGCCTGAGCCGAGGCAATACTCGCGGTCTGTGCACCGACATTCTGCCCTGCAATTTCCAGATCTTGCTCAGCTTTCTTAACAGCAATCTCATAATCCACTGGATTAAGAGACACCAAGATATCGCCCTCAGAAACCAATTGATTTGGTCTTACCTGAATATCAATAACTTGCCCTGACACTTGGGGTTTTACTGGCACGACATAACCTTGAACTCGAGCGTTGTCGGTTGAAGGGATAATTCTGTCAGAAACGATACTCACACCAAGCTAACCGCAATGGCGATAATGAGGCCATTGGTCACCTTTTTGACTTTGTTCTGTTTAGCGTTGGCTTGCTGACTATCCAACTCTTTTTGCTCAGCATTATCCGTGGATGAAGTAGCCGGTTCGCTTTTATCACTCATTATGTCGCCCTTGTTAACAATTCTTCGACTTCAATTTATTTAGGTATAGACTAAATAAGCGGAGATTAAAAATTAATTACGTTATAAATTAGTATTTTAGAGTCATCGATCATGCATTCTGTTTTCATTCCCAATCATTGATAATGTTAACGGGTGCGCTATCTAAAAGTTGCCATTTCACGCCAAGTGGCTAAGCTAAAAACAACGCTTTTCAAGAGTCAGAATCATGCCTACACCCCAAGAGCCCGCCAATCGACTGATCAAATCGAGTTATGCTCGTATCTTGGTCGAATTATTTCGTGAATACGGAGAAGATCCACACCAAGCGATCCGCGACTCAGGACTGCCACCCGATCTGTTTGATTTAGACCAAGAGTTTTTGCCCCAAGAGCCCGTTAAGCGACTGTTATATTTACTTGGCAATCAACTTGGAATGACCAACTTTGGTGACTTGGTAAGAACCGCCATCAAGCAAAAATCACTACCAAAGCTGTTAGGGCAATTCTCTGAGTGCAGTACGGTGAGAGACGCTTTGGAGCACTCACGCGATGTATTTGCTTATGACGCCACTAACGTTAGCGTCGGACTTGAAACCGTGCACGGAAGAACCTGGTATTGGTGTAAGCGGGAGAATGATGGCAGTGACCCGTTTATTTGGTCTGAAGTCTGGGCTGTGTTGTATGCGATTGAGCTAGTGCGCGCGCTAACCAAGAGCGCTGGACGCCCAAACAGCTTAAAATCCAGATTGATGAAATCGAGCTTTACCAAGCGATCATTGGCAAATCGACTCAATACATCGTCAGTAATGATCGTATTGAGTGGCTAATCGAAGATGAGATTTTAAATCAGCAGCCTAACATCACGGCCAAAGACACCGAAACCCAAGCTCCACTTGTCACCTGGCATGCTAACTTTACAGACCAAGTTTTTACCGCACTATTACCCTATGTACGAGAACATAACTTAACACTCGAAAACGCGGCCAAACTCCTTAAGCTATCCCCGCGAACATTGCAAAGGCGCCTCAAAGAAGAGCGCACCAACTTTCGTCATATCAAAGACAACTTGGTTTTCACCGTTGCCGTCGACATGATGGGTGAGGAGCTCTCTCTTACTCATATTGCCAGTCAACTGGGATTCTCTGATATTTCTCACTTCTCGCGCTCGTTTAAACGCATTAGCGGCCTAACCCCCAAGCTCTACCAAAAAACGGTGTTGAACCTAAACCACAATCATCGAGCTCAATAAGCGAACATGGCAATCCATTACCAACTGTTACACATCGAGAATGAAAACTATAATTAGGACATATACATAACCGACTCATGCTGGTAGCGTGTCGGCGGTATTGAATAATGAGTTTTAGAGGTTGTCCCTGTGCGTGTTCTTGCTTGGTTTTTTGCTGTTGTTTCTGTGAGTTCTTATGCCAATGATTGGAGCTGGCAAGACCTAGCGCAGGAAATAGATGCACCAAGCTACAGCAATCATTTTAAAGACTACGACATCAGAGCACGCTACGATTTAATGATGATTGTCGACTATCAAAATAGCCATGACGAGGAAAGATCAGCGCGCGAAGATGATTATCGCCAAGCCCTACTTCGCTTTGCTGAGAGAGGCGTCAACATCCTTGAGCTGATTGAGGAGCAAAAGCAAATAGATGAAGATCATTCAGACTGGAACATGAAAGTAAACAACGATCTAATTGGAAAACAAGGTCGACTCCCAGGCTTTATCGTTCCACTGGAATTCGACAACTTAACAGTCACTGAATTTATCTTAGTTCCCACTGCTGGTGCCTGTATCCACACCCCACCCCCACCAGCGAATCAAATGGTCGTAGTTAGCTTTCCGCAAGGTGTGCAGTTCAGAGGCTTGTATACCCCAGTTTGGGTGGAAGGAACGCTGGCTCAACAAACCAACTCGTCTAATATTGAGCTGTCAGACGGTGCCACGGATGTGACCACCGCCTATACAATGGAAGCTCAGTCAGTAGAAGTGTACGAGTAAAATCCTGAGCGAACTTATTCGCTCTCAGTTTCAACCGTTCGTGGACGCTGACCAAGACGATAAATCTTTTCAGCGCGAGTACCGAAAAACCAAAAGCTTGCTGCGAGTACGGCAAAAAACAGTGCTTTATGCGTGCCTTCCCAAAAGTACTCAACGAATCGGGTATACAGGTTGATAAACACAAAAATAAGACCGAAGCCCCGGTTCAACTCATCGTCAAACTTAATACCATGATAAAGCGCTGCAAGCGAAGCGATCAATAACAATACCGACCAATGGATGAGCGAAAACTGGCTCACATTCCCCCACTCCGCGAAATCGGCGTAGTTGCCAAAAATAGACACAACCCAAAGCGAAAAGAAAAACAAAATCAATCCATAAGCGCGAGTCGTAATGGAAAAGTCCTCAAACTGTTGCCACTTACGCTGAGTTGCCATCCCTAACGCAACCAGAATTGCACTAAACAATACAAACCGCAGAGGCAACGTCATGCCAAGAAAATAACCAGACTCATCCCACTGGTAGGTTTCAATGCCAAACCAAATGCTCAAACTAAGCAAGGCACACGCCCACACCAACAAGGATGGTATCCAAAATCCAAGTAAACCATAAACAATGGACGCAAGCAGGATCAGTTTCGTTAAGCTATTGGTTTCAATGACTTGACCAATAAAATAGATAGAAATGGCGGTACTGATGATACCCAATACGAATAACGCTTCATTGCTGAAGGTTTTATCTGGTGCGCTCGACTTTCTTCTTACGCCGTAGAGATAAAAACCCGCGGCAACGACAGCAAAAAATCCGCTTTTCGCGATATCAGGCGCGCTAAATATTTGTTCAATAAGTTCAATTAACCACTTGTCGAGCAGTACTGACAAGACTGAGAGTACGATACATAAAATGGCGACCCAGAATGAGTACTTAGCAATCAGTGACCAGTCAATACTCGCAACTTCATAACTGCGTTTGAGTTTGCTGCGATCGTCATCAGTGATCACACCTTCTTCGTGCCATTGGTCAATCGCACTGTTTACCACGCGACTTTCTCTTTTTGACAGTTTCATCGCTCTATTCTTCCGTTCAGTTGCTTGAGGCTAACCCTCAAAATTTGTCGTCACACTATACAAATAGCTGAGACTTCGCAAACAAAACAGCGTCTCCGGATATCAGAACTTTGTCATGTTTTAGTAACCCATAGAGAACGCCCGTTCGCGCAGAGGCTTGCAGCGCAGTCAAACTTGTCTTGTTTAATCTTTCCCCCAATAAGGCACAAGGCCGGCGTGAATCGATCCTGTCACCGGATCTTCGTCCCCACCATTTGCTGGCCAAAAATACCGGGAGACAAAATCGTAGCGGTCATCAGCACTTAGCGCTGTTGCGACCACATCGAAAGGCGCCAAGCGCTTTAGCTGTTCATTATCTGTTTTCAAATCGAGCACATCACTGACTTGGTCATACACAGCAAAATAAGCTTGCTCACTACGTAAAATATGCTTGGGTTTAATAGAAAGGCCGTCTAGGAGAGGAGTTGGAATCTCTGCAACCGGCTGTGGAGAACGATTGGGAAAGGTCATTTCGATTCTTCCCTGCTCGCCTTTTGATACGACTAAGTCACCGACCTTTTCCGTAGAAAACGTGATTTTCCCGGTTAGTTTGAATTGCTCAAACAGCACATATGCCGATGCCAACGTCGCGTGACCACAAAAATCGATTTCCATCATGGGGGAAAACCAGCGAATGAAGTAGTGGTTAGTATCGAGCTGTTTTAGAAAGGCCGTTTCAGACAAATTATTCTCGATTGCGACGTTTTGCATCCAAGTTTCATTCTGGTAATCATCAACGACGATGACAGCGGCACTATTGCCTTTAAATGGAACTTGGGTAAACGCATCAACAATCCATTGCTCAGCCATAGATATCCTTCCTTTACTTTGCTGTTCCCCGCTCAACTAGCTCTATTGGTATAGGCAATCCGCTTGCGGTAGATTCGATAAACTAGAGCAAGTAGTATACAAACAATAGCAGGTACAACAAGCGCCAGAAATGCCAAGCTCTTGAAAAGTAAAGCACCAGCAATACCACCAAGGATAAAGCCAAGTAAAATCGTTACAAACAGCTTCGCTTTACGCTTATCGAATGTCTCTCCACGTAACGTAGAGCCAATCATAATCCCAAGATCCGTGACAATGCCAGTCACATGCGTCGTGCGAACAACCGCACCGCTAAATGTCGTTGCGAGCGCATTCTGCAGGCCACACGCCGCGGACGCAAAATAGCTACCGGTTTGCGAGCCACTAAGTAAAAAGTATGTCGCAGCGAACAAAAATAAGCTCTCGATACACAGTAGCCATTCGTACTGTCGACCAAGCTTAAGTGATACGTTCGAAATGAATAGCCCAGAAATGGCCGACCCAACAAGAAAACTCACAACGATGGCCGACAAGTGCCCCGCTGCTGGCCAATCATTGATTAGCTGGGTGCCAAGTAGCGTTGCCGTCCCTGATAGGTGTGAAATAGCTTGGTGTTGAAATCCAAGTAGGCCGATAGCGTTTACGGTTCCCGCAAGCAACGCCAGCACAAAAGCTCCAGATTCAATCCAACGGGGTAGTTTAGAGATCACCTGAGTACCTCACGACAACAAAATAGGTTAACGACAAAATAGAGTAACGACGATTAAATCGAAGCGTGCATCATAGTCCTATCGAGCGGGTTTTCTTTGATTTGAAGCACATAATGTGTTGCGGGCCGGCTTCTCCCCCTAAATAGAGGTCTCCAGTGTCATCAAAACCCACTTTTTGATACAACTGGTAAGCGACGGTGTTTTTACAATTGACGGTCAGATACAAATCACAGGGTGCGATGTTAAGCCAAGAATGAAATTGACCGGTAATGAGGTTCAAAGAGGTTTTGGCAAGCCCAAGTCCTTGATAGCGTTTATCGATAAAGTAAGCTCTTAGCCCTATCGCGCCGCTGGGTGCATCGCTCATAGTGCTTGCATAGCCTTGGTCGAGTAAAAAGAATCCTACCGCTATGTCATTGGAATAAATGACCCACTGAGTCTCTAATGGTTTAGTGAGACTTGTGTGAACAATATCCGAAGTGATACCCACAAATGGGAGTTGGCTGTCTTCTACAGACAGATTGACGAGCTCCTCCGTAACTGGCACTTCTACTTTTCTAATCGTTAACGTCATAAAACCAATCCATTTTCATTCCAATCAAACTCCATTTGTTTCGCCGTTTTTAACGCCACCTCTCTGCCCTTGAGCTTTTCAACCATCCTTAAGCTCATATCGATACCCGCCGATATCCCCCCAGAGGTCACTATGCGGCCAACATCGACCCAACGTACTCCAGACTTAACTGACAAGTTCGGAAACTTCGCTTTTAAATCATCTTGGTCTTCCCAATGAGTCGTGACCGTTTGATGGGTAATAACCCCAGCTTTGGCTAACAAAAAAGCGCCGGTACACACCGAAGCGACGAAATCCGCCTGTCGCGAGACTTTGGCAATCCAGTCCATAGATTTTTCATTATTCATCTCTGGTTCGTGAACACCACCGGGAACAATCACGACGTCGAGCTTAGGGTGGCTTAGAATCGAGTGATCAGACTGAACATTCAATCCCCCGCGCGCACTTACCTTGCCATGATTATTTGATAGTAAACTGACGTTCCACTTATCTTCATCAGATAAAAAACGGTTTGCCGTTGAAAACACCTCAAACGGCCGGCAAAATCCAATACCTCAACGTCTTTATAGATATAAATTCCAATGTTCATGGCGCGCTCCTTGTTAACAACCTGTTAACCACACTATTCAGATCTAACAAAAATATCAACTGCTGCACGTACACTATTCTTTGTTGGACAAGGTGTTAACTAGAGTTGAGGTCACACCTTACGACAGACGTTTATACATCACATAGCTATCAACATAACCAAGGCGGCCATGGTTATAAGCGTTAGGTAGCGTACCTATAATCTCGAAACCTAACCGCTTCCAAAGTTCTACCGCAATCTTATTAGACGATACGACACTGTTAAACTGCATAGCTTCAAACCCTAGCTCGATTGCAACTTGCTGAGAATGTTCACACATTTGCCTGGCTATACCTTTACCTCGTGCATTTTCTGAAACCATGTAACCACAATTGCAAATATGACGACTTGGCCCTGCGGCATTGGGCTTAATATAGTAGGAGCCCAATATCTCACCTTCAACAACATAGGCAAACGTCTTCAAGGGTGCCAGGCACCATATTTCACGTGACTGCTCGGGCGTCATATCAGGGTCAAACGCGTAGGTTTCTTGAGCGGCGATCACTTGTGAAAACGTTGGCCAAAATGCGTCAAAATCCTCTTTCGTCATTTCTCGTAACATGGACTTTTCCTTGCCTGTGATAAAAATCGGTTTAGACGCGCTCAAGATGATTCAAGGGTGACCACCCCATCATTCCTTTGTCGCTGGGTTTTTCGCACCAAATCCAACCATTGAGTTCAAATTCAGCAACAAGCAACTCACCGACAGATAAGCGGTGCTCAATAGCACGGTAGTCTTTCAGAACGGTTGCAGTATCATTTTCTATGGTGAGAATCTGCTTAGGAACCCAGCCCTGTTTATCTTTACCACGGCAAAACACCCAGTTCGGCCAATCACCCTGAGCGTCAGACTCTTCTATTACCTTGAGTTGCTCTCCTTTTGCAATGATGATTGGTTTCTCAGGGGTGTCTGTGTAGTCTTTAACGACCTTGTATTGCATATCGCCTCCTTTCTTTTTTATGCGCAACCTAGATACTCTAAGAAACGAGATAAGCCAGCAAGTCTACTACTTGCTCCGGTGTCGTCGCCCATGCTTGCGCCGCTCCATCGACCTCTTTCAGAGCGTGTACCAAGCTGTCGTCGTGTAACGTGATGTAAGGTTTGCCGAGTGCTGCGCAGTAACCCGCATCAAAAGCAGCGTTCCACTGTTTGTACTTATCGCCAAATCGGATAATCGCAACGTCACACGATTTGATGGCTGTTTGAATGCGTATTGCGTTTACTTTGGCAGACTTATGATCGCGCCAAAACTGCTGGGACTCAGCACCTAAGCCGTCGCCTGCGGCATCACTTGACTCATGATCGGTATTGGCAGAGGTAAAGCTGATATTAAGGCTCTTTGCCTTGCATCCCTCAATGATTTGCTCTCGCCAATCGGTATGAATTTCACCTGATAGATAGACTTTCAACACGCACTCCATTAACACATTGATTTTTAAATCAGTCTACCCTCAACACACGGGCTGAGCAATGATGTTATTACTTACAGAAAGTATCGATGTAGAGCGCCTCTACTTTGTCTCTCGCCCACTGAGTTCGACGTAAGAATTTAAGAGAGGACTTTATTGAAGGGTTGTTATAAAAGCAGTTGATCTGAATTTCCGCGTCTAAGCCTTCCCAGCCGTAATGCTCTTGAAGACGGACTAAGATTTTTTCTAGCGTTAGACCATGTAGTGGATTGTTTGGCTGCTCTTGACTCATGTCTTGTACCTAAAGTGATTTAACGGGCGGCAGTGTAACAGATTCCATGACTATAGGTGAATTTGTCCTTTAACTGCCTCTAGGGGCGAACATGATAATGGCCATTCCAAACAATGCGACCAAGGTGCCAACAATATCCCACATAGTCGGTTTGATTCCATCCACCAACCATAACCAGAGGATGGCGACAAAAATATATACTCCGCCATACGCTGCATAAACTCGACCTGCGGCTGTAGGATGCAACGAGAGCAGCCAAGCAAATAAGCCTAGACAGATCGCTGCTGGCAATAACAACCAAATGGACTTACCTTCTCTAAGCCACAAATACGGCAAATAACAGCCTAAAATCTCGCAATCGCCGTGACTAGAAACAATCCAAATACTTTAATGTCGATCAATCTCAGGCCTCAATGCAGTATTTATAAAGAATGACGAAGAGCTTGAATGGCTTCGTGAATAGAAGTGAACTGGATCTTGATGATACATACTTGAGCCAGTGCAAATTCGTGGGCTTGGATCAGTGACGTGACCTCTTCCAAAGTCAAAGCTCTATGCTGAGCGGTGAAAGCTGTGTCGAGGTTAGAGCCAGCTTGCACCTTGTAAACTTCTCCAAGGGAGTCAATTAACACGTCTTCGTCACTGGAAATCAATGAATCAAGTTCATTAACTAAGTCAGCTTCTGATGCGATGAATAACAACTCATCATCACCTTCGAGTTTAAATAGCATGGCCATTGATTCATAATAGTATGCGTTAACGTCGCCGCGCTTTGAAGTTCAAGCCATTATCGGTGTTTATATTGAGTAGGGCAATAACCCCGACTGACGTTGTTACCTCTTAGTTTTGTATGCTTTGTCACTCTGCCTGAAACACGTGCCCGCCACAATTTGAAACTGCCTTTTTTAATCCGCGCACGCATAAAGCGTATGAGCTCTGACTCGCTTATCCCAAATTGGAGCGTAATGGCTTCGAAGGGGGTTCGATCCTCCCAAGCCATCTCAATAATTCTCGATTCTATTTCTTGTGTTATTTCCATGATTTTATTCCCAGCTAAGTACGAAACCTGTACTACGCTGAAATGGCATACAAAGTTCAAGCTGCCCTACCATCTATATGCACATGGCTCCAAGTGCAGATAGATTCATACGCACATGGCTGTGTGGGCTAATCGCAAATTTCGCTTGCCAATTGAGCTAAAAACGCACGCATAAAGTCGATTCTTTTTTCTGCCTCATTTTTGGCGGAAGCCGTTTGCATCCTATCTGGCAAACGAAGCAGTTTAGTGTAGAAATGATCAACCGAGTAAGTTGTGTCATTAGGCTCTCTATCCACACAGAAGGGATCATCGCTATCATAGACTGTCACGCCTAGCTGCGTGCCAACCTGCAGCCATCTGACGACGCCAATTGCACCAAGAGCGTCGAGCCTGTCAGCATCCTGCACTATTTGTGCTTCTAACGTTTGAGTGGCAACATCTGCGCTAAAACTATGAGCAACAATACAGTGATGGATATCTTGAAGGAATTGGGATGGATAACCGATGTCATCAAGAAAAGCCAACGCTTTGTCAGCTGCTATTCTTGAGCTTTGAGCCCGTTCTGGGTGATTTTTGGGAAACGAAAAACAGTCATGAAGGTACGCAGCCGGCAAAACAACTTCTAGCCTCGCCCCCTCTGCATTACACAACTGTTTCGCAGTTTTAACGACACGAAGCACGTGATTGATGTCATGAGCGGCGTCTTGTTTCATTTCTTTAGAGATAAAATCCATCATCTCTTCTTCGAAGGCTTCACAGTGAAACGTTGTCATACTACTGTAACTCGATCCTTTTGTTTTGGACTAAAAAAGTACCATAACAATGTGACATTACTTAATATCATTCCAGAAGTCGTGAAACAAAGGAGTGTTTATACACTTCGATTAGCGCGATTATTGTATCAGACGAGTAAGGTGCTAATCGCGTTTGAAGGACACCATCGTCCTGCGCTCAGTATCGATGGCGATATCACTCATGCCAGGTTTCTTTCTCCTTCAGCAGAAGAATCTTGTTTCACCTTATGTGGTAGCCATTTCGCTAACGCATCGCCTAAAGCTTTGGCGTTGATAGGCTTTGAAATGTAATCATCCATACCCGCTTGTAAGCATTTTTCTTTATCACCTTGAAGGGCGTTTGCCGTCATCGCAATCACGGGGATCGAATGGTTGATATTGGCATTGCTAGTTTTCCGAATCTCTCTTGTCGCTTCATAGCCATCCATTTCTGGCATCTGGCAATCCATGAATACCACATCATAAGCAGAATGAGTGCGCAATGCTGCCAGCGCTTCTAGACCATTTTTCGCTTTATCGACCTTTATGCCATATTTCCCTAGCAGAGACTGAAGCACGACTTGATTCGTCGTGACATCATCTACGATTAGGGCGTGTGCTTGATATTGGGTTTTCTTCTCAGGCGTGTGTCTTGTTACGAAGCTATCTTTCGGGCTATCAGAGCCAAGACCCGAAACCTTCTCTAAAACACTGAGCAGATCGGATTGTTGCATAGGTTTAGTTAAATAACCGCTAAAGCCGACTTGTTGCATAAGTTTAGCGTCACCCCGTTGTACCACAGAAGAAAACATGATCATCTTAGTGTCTTTGATAGAGTCGTTCTTTTGTATTTGACGAGCCAGTTGTACGCCATCCATATTCGGCATTTGGTAGTCAATTATTGCGATGGAAAACGGATTGCCTTCTAGTTTAGCGTTGTCCAACTCTTTCAACGCGTCTTCACCGCTCTCTACGACTTTATGCGAGATTTCCCAGTTGCTGAATATCTGCTGCATCAAGTTTCGATTGGTTAGAATATCGTCTACAACCAACAAGCGCTGTTTTTTCAAATCTCCAGTCGGTAGATACACAACAGACTGCTTGTCTGAGTTCTCTAGAACAACCGTGAACCAAAAATTCGATCCTTTTCCTTGCTCACTGACGACGCCAATTTCGCCACCCATAATTTCAGATAATCGTTTACTGATAGATAGCCCTAGTCCGGTACCACCATATTTACGGGTTGTCGAACTGTCCGCTTGAGAAAAGCGTGAAAACAACTTCCCTTGCTGCTCTTCACTGATACCTATGCCTGTATCTTTTACTTCAAACTTAATCACACTATCAGTCAGTCGCTTTTCTACCAGAGACACATAAACCGCAACCTCTCCTTTTTCCGTAAATTTGATAGCGTTATTGACGAGGTTGTTTAGTACCTGACGGATGCGTCCGGGATCACCTTTGTAGCACAAGTCCATAACTGGCGTCGCTGGACATATTAGCTGTATGTCCTTTTGTTCAGCTGCAAAGTAAAGCATTGCTCCAACTTCCTCGATGACTTCTCCCAAATCAAAATCAATCACCTCTAAATCAATCTTACCTGCCTCAATTTTTGAGAAATCCAATATATCGTTGATGATGGACAACAAAGACTCCGCGCTATTTTTGGTTGTTTCCGTCATCCTCAGTTGTTGCTCGTCTAGCTTGGTGTCCAGCAATAGATTCGTCATACCTATCACACCATTCATCGGTGTTCTGATCTCATGGCTCATTGTTGACAGGAACTCGCTTTTAGCTTGTGCAGCGGCTTCTGCTCTTTGGCTCTCTTTTTTAAGTTTTTGGTTGTACTCATGCATTTTGAGATCGTTTTCAACCAAGTTTGACGTCATGTTTTTAAAGCTCGACGTCAATCTAGAGAATTCATCTTTACCGTTAAGGTACTTGCTGTCACTCAGTTTCTTCAAACCTAGTTTTAGCCTGCCGGATCCGACGTCTTGAGTAGCTTTCAACAGAGTATCAAGACGTCGTTTAACTCGAGCAGAGCTCCAAAAGGCCACTAACACCGAAATAATTGCTGAAAAGATAGTGCCTAGAATCAGCACTAGACTCGTTTGGGTCGCTGACTTTGCCGATTCGACCGTCCTCACTTGGATTAGCGTTTCTTCCACTTCGATAAAGCTAGCAACTTTCTTTCTTATTTCGTCAATGATGGACTTACTGGTTTGCTTCTGTACCAATTCGATGATGGTACTCATTTGCTCCTCCCCCTCTCTCACACCACGCCTTTGGTCTACTAATTTAGTCGCAGCCTTAAGCCAATGTTTATGCAATTCATCTATTTGCCAAAGCAACTCAACTTGTGGAGGATTATCACTTACCTGATCCGCCAGAGTGGCAATCTTTTTATCCCAAACACCAAGTGAGGATTTGAAAGGTTCTAGGAATACTTCGTCTCCAGTGATCAAAAAGCCACGTTTACCGGTCTCCATATCAACAACCATGGTCAGCAACTCATGTGCTCTCGCAATAGCTTTATGGGTATGCTCCACCCAACTCGCATCTTCAACCATTGACTGAGTATTTTTGTGCACCGCCATCGAAACCAAAAGCATCAACAAAACCGGTATTGCAAAACTTATCAATACTTTTCGCTTTATTGATATATCGTCAAACCATCGACTAAACGCTTCCATAACATCCCTATAAGTAATAAGTAAATTAATAGCAGTGTAGGACAAACATTCTTCGTTTTTAGTATACTTTAGAGGTAGAAATAGCGAGCTTTTGCGTAACGTTAGGACAAGAAAAGCCTTCGATAAAATGTATCGAGCAATCAATATTTAAAATAGACTTTAAAGCGGTGAGAAAAGAATAGACTAGAACGCTCTATTTGGGTCACTCTAGGTATTGGTGAGCATTGTTATACGCCTCAATCTCAATTGGCGATTCTCGATAACCAAATATCTTCAACTGCAAAAAGTATTCGCGGGTGATATCTTCTAGGCCAAGATCCTCTGATTGACGCACATGGATTAATTCATGGGACAGCAGCAGTTTATCCCCCTTTGCCGCATGCTTAATGTAAATGCCATAGCCATAAGTCATCCCTACTAAGTATGGCGAATCTAGCCCCAACCGCTCCATTTGAAACTTAAGAGAGTCATTCTTGGGCATAGGTAATTCATCAACATACAATACCCTAACCCTCTCGGGATGCTTTATACCGACGCGCTGAGCAATGTCCATATACTGCGGCAATAATGGCACACCATTTTCTAGCGCGCGCCTTTCATTATTCTTAACAAACTCAAGCGCTAACGGCATATAAGGGTCAATTTGATCCGTGATGTATTGCGGTGGGTTTTGGTAAAACTCGTGATTGTCTTTACAACCGACTATGCCACTTAAAAGTACTGGGATAAAGAATAACGTTGTATACTTAAGCAATGAAAACCTACCTTAACTGATTGATAAGAAGCCATATTCAAATCAAACAACGCTACCATAAGTATTTGAATGATCGGAAAGGTTGGTGTGTTTCTATACTGTCTCTCGCAATTTTGGCACAAAAAAACGCGCTAGCTTCACTAGCGCGTTTTTCATCAATATTCGTTTAACCTTGAACTGGGCGTAACATAAACCAGTAAGGGAAGTTTTCACTCTTAGAAAGGACTTCAAAACCACGTCTTCAAACGTCTTCACGACCTTTTCACTTGAGGCAACGACGTAAGTTGCTTGCCCGCCGCATCGGCTTGATCAGTGACCGTTTTAATCAGTGCACTTGCTAAACCTTTGCCGCCTGCTTTCGGAGAGACACCCAAGCCCCATAGCCAGTAACAATCTTGCATTGGTGGTACAGCAAGCATTTGTTCGCACACTTCTTTAGCAATCTCGATTCGGTTAGAGCCCATCATGCGAGTAACAATAGATAACACTTCCATTTTCTGCATGACATCAGGTTGATGAGTGCCTGGCGGGCGCATGATAACGCAGCCATCTCTTTCAGGTGTTGTGTAAACTTCTCCACCAGCAAGTCCCCATTCACCCACTGCCCAACGCCAATAACAATCATGGGCAAAATCTGCCACTTCATCTTGGCGCAGTGCGGCTTGCATTGCTTCGTTATCTGCGTAGGCATCTAAGAACATGGCACACAGATCAGACACGGCAGTGTAGTCGGCTTTAATAATTTGTAATTCAGACATGCTACTTCCTCTTGGCTAATATGGGTTAGCAAGTACAACTTTCCGCTTGCTAGTCTTGAATTGTCACCCGTTTAGGTTACTTACGTGTAAAACACTTTGTCAATCATCCGACGAAGCATTTGACCACTCGCTAACCAAATCACAACACTCTTTCAATATTAGCCAATGCCCTACCTTTTGTAACCAAATGTATCACAAAGGAATTATGGATAATCATTTGCAACAACAAGCAGCATTTCCACTTCTAACAAGCCGCCTTTGTATCTATACTTAAGAACGTTTGAGGAAAATTGCCACGACAGCCGCTATCGCGAGAGCAAAACAATAGTAAGAATTTACGATGATATCTAATGGCGATAAGTTAAATACCGAGCCTAGCAATAGTACCTGAGCACCGTACGGAAGCAGCCCTTGGATTACACAAGAGTAGATATCTAGTAGACTTGCCGAACGTTTTGGCGCGACTTGATACTCATCGGCCAACTCTTTAGCCACACTGCCCGACACAATAATCGCCACGGTGTTGTTCGCAGTACATAAGTTGACCATTGAAACCAAACCAGCGATACCAAACTCACTTGCTCTTCGGCTTGACGTTTTATCATGGGTCGAGCCAAAAGTTCGAATAGCTCGACTCACTAGCTTAGTTAAAAATGCCAATCCACCTTGCTGGCGCATCAGCTCACTCAAACCGCCAATTAGCATCGATAACAGGAAGATTTCCTGCATATTACCAAAACCAGTGTAAATATCTTGGCCGAGTGCCGTTAGACTGTAGTCATCAACAGAGAGCAAACTCACTCCACCAGCAAGCACAATACCGACAGTCAACACAACGAACACATTCAAACCAGATATCGCAAGAACAAGAATGGCCAAATAAGGCATTACTTTCAGCCACTCAATATCGCCAGTTTCAGGTAAAGTCGTCGCCGAACTATTGAAAGCAAAAATAAGCATCGCAACTAACGCAGCGGGAATCGCGATTTTGACGTTCTCTTTAAACTTGTCTCTCATGTGACACCCTTGAGAGCGCGTCGCTGCAATAGTGGTATCCGAGATAATCGACAAGTTGTCGCCAAACATCGCACCGCTAAGCACTACACCCGCCGCCAACGGAATGCTCATTCCCGCTGACTGGGCGATTCCAAGAGCAACCGGAGCAACTGCTGCGATTGTTCCCATTGACGTACCCATTGCGGTGGCAATAAAGGCAGAAATAAGAAAAATACCTGGCAAAATCAGACTGGTTGGGATCGCCGAAAGGCCAAGGTTTACCGTTGCATCTACGCCGCCCGAGGCTTTAGCGACCGCAGCAAAAGCACCAGCCAACAAATAGATCATGCACATTGCAACGATGTCTTGATGGCCAACACCACGTAAAAACTGCTCAATAGCACGGTTAAGCTTCTCTTTACTCAGCAAGACTGCTAAAACCACAGCTGGGAGCGCTGCAATCGGTGCTGGTAGCTGATAGAAAGCAAATTCAACCCCTTGCCAAGATAGGTAGCTACCTACTCCAATAAAAAGAGCTAAAAAAAGTGCAAGAGGTAACAGAGCTACGCCAGAAGCTTGAACTGATTGAGAGGTTTTATGTTGTGTAGACATACTAAAAGTCGCGTCGATGACAGAAAGGCGAGCAGACTAATCTCAACCAATAGACTTGTCAACGTCTAGACGTCCAAATGGCCGATAATTAATTACAAAATAAAATGAGTTGCACATAAGCGATTAGAGCGCTGTGGAATAGTGGTCATAATGTTCAAGCCAAGCGATCGCCTCATTCATTGGCATCGCTTTGGCATAATAGAACCCCTGTGCAACCTTAATGCCGTACTCTCTCGCGAAAGCCTGCTGCTGTGCCGTTTCTACCCCTTCAATAACGATATCAAAGCTGAGCTCCTTAGACAGTAAAGTGATGGCTTTAATGATCGCTCGTGTTTCGGGCTTATTGGCTGCCTCTTTAGTGAAGGAGCTATCTATTTTAACGGTCGAGAATGGGAAGTTTTTCAATAAATCTAGCGACGCATTACCAGTGCCAAAATCGTCCAACTGCAACGAAAAGCCCATTTCTTTGAGTCGGTCTAAAGAAAGCAGTGTTTCCTGTTTATTTCGAAATATCGCGGTTTCGGTCAGTTCAAGTGGAAAGCGGCTCGCACTTACTCCTGTTTCAAGTACCCTGCGTTTCAAAAATGGAATAAAGTGCTCATGTTCAAGCTGTACGGCAGAGATATTGATCGATACAGTATGATTGAAACCGTTGCTCTCCAACCTACGTTGAAACTCTATGCATTTTTCAAACACAAACTCGCCAACCCTTATTATGTCGACGGTTCTTTCGAGCATTGGAACAAAGACGGCCGGACTCACGTAACTTCCATCACCTTGTTTCCAACGTAACAGAGCCTCGAATCCCGTCACATTCAAAGTGCCCACTTCCACTTGAGGCTGAAACCAGACTTCGAAACTGCCCTGCTCAACCGCTCTGCGCAGTTTATGATATAAACTGAATTTACGTCGGCTCGCCTCACCAATGTCAACCGTGAAACGCTGAATACCTGACGTACTCACAGGATTGCGCTTAGCAAAATACATTGCAGTATCTGCGCAGGAAAGTAGCGACTTAATCTCTACACCGTCATCTGGAAAGCGTGCTATCCCAATAGAGCAATCAATCCGAAGTTGAGTAGATTCAAAAGTCACGGGAAGGCGGATTATGGCTTGTAGCTCTCGCGCAAACAGTAGCGCCTCTTGTTCACTGTCCGTGAAGTGCAAAATTGCAAATTCGTCTCCCCCTAAACGTGCAATACTGTCCCTTTCACCAGACAACTGCAAAATAGCTGCGCTCACTGTTTTTAATAATGTATCACCGGCTAAGTGGCCTAAGTTATCATTCACAGACTTAAAGTTATCGATATCTAGGAAAAACAAGAACGCGCTTCGGTTGTTTTCAAGAAGCACTTTAAAACGCTCAAAAAAGCTCAATCGATTAGGTAGGCCGGTAAGAAAATCGGTTCGAGCTAGAGAGACGGCGTTTCCTTCTGCCTCTTTACGCATCTCGACTTCTGCGACGAGCGCTTTTTTACTCACGGTTGTCACTTGGAGCTCCCGGTACATCTCTTCTAGCCCTTGAAACAGTTCATGCCATTCTCTAATACGGGAGTATTTGGAGTGGTTCGAGTCATAATGAGCATAATCTTGGCCGATTTTCTTCATTTCATGTCGCACAGTTTTAAGCGGCACGATCAACGCCGTATACAGCACAATCAAAACAACGAGTGAAAGAAACGTGGTACTGCCCACCGCGACTGTTTGATACCAAGATAGTCTCGATAATTCGAGCGTCGCAAGCTGCCTCGCCTCCTCACTCAAGTTATGCAGTTGGGTGATCAGATTCTGACTGTAAGTGTTCAGATTGATGGTAATCCACTGAATGTCCTTATCTATCGTTGCTTCGCTCAATCGCTCAAATTGCATTCGAATCCGGGAAATATCGGTAGACAGACGCTTGGCCAACGTCTTCTCTTCTAGCTGAGTAATGTTGAGTAATTGACCCGCTTGCTTCTCGATCTTATCGAGGGTATTCGACCACTGAGTTAAAGAGTCAGAGCGACGATAGAGATTATAGTCAGCGACAATGACGTTCAAACGTGATGCTTGTTGACTGATTTCAAAAGCCTGCTCATCCAATGACAGTACCTCATCTCGCACCGCGTTTTGCTTTTGGGATAGGTAGGCCGTGGTCAGCATGAAAGCAGCAACCAAAGTAACAAACAGGGTTAAGATTTGCTTAATACTCGTTTTCATAGTCTAAAATCGTCTGTCTAAGCGGCGCAGCATCACGAAGCGGTTTGGGTCTTAATAGGCTTTTTGTGTCGGTCATTGAGCCCGCTGACAGCCCATGCGACTGCAACCATACAAACTCGCGATCAAACAATGCGATGAGTGGCTGGTAAAGTGACACTGATAACACGCTGTCTGTAAGGAGCTTTTGCACTTGTTTGGCATCAGCGTTGAAGCTATCCATCAATACTTGTTTGGCATAATCGGGTTGTTCTTCAAGTACGGATTCTGCGTCAATCATCGCAAGCAACAACCGCGATACATGTTCATCGGAAAGGCGCCGATGCGCCAACATCAATTCATATTGAAGAAACGTTCCGGGGAAATACTTCACAAAGCCGGTCTGATTTGTTTGAGTAATAAGCTCTGAAACAAATGGCTCGCGAATCGTTATAAAGTCGCATTCACCTTCAAGGAGGTGGTGATTAAGTTCAGATACTGGCACAAATTTAAAGTTGACATTTTGGGCGCCACTTCGCTCAGTCAAGGCTTGTCCAAAAAAGTGCAGCGCTGATACATATTGCGTACAGAGCACCTTATTTTCGAGATCCGTGAGGCTTGAAAATGGTTGCAAGCTTGCAATAGCATTGGAGTTGTCTGAATCGAAGACGGTCGCGACTACACGATATTCAGGTAGTAAGTGTTGACGTGCGAGATAAGCAATATCCGCGGTGAATATCACGTCGCATCTATCTCACCCTCTATCACTGAAAGAAGCGCTAATGTTCCACTGGGTCGGGGGTGATTGTTAGGTTCAAGTTTTGTTTTTCAAACCGCTCGGCGGCATCGGCGAGATACAACAAACTGGCGCCGGGCTGAAGACCCGTTACCACTGTGACATCTTTAGGTAGTGATTGCGTCGCTTCCTTGTCACCACAGCCCAAAAGCAATGTGGCCCACAACATCATAATCGGCACACGTCCCATGTAATGTACCTCGCCTTTTTTCTTTTAATATAGTAAACAATTGGCCGTATTGTATATTTCCTTTAAAAGTAAAGATGAATGAACAATTAGACAGCAACAGCATCTTAAAAATAGATTGTTGATTGCCATGTTTTGGCAGCGGTGGTCTAATATGGACTCAACGGAAAGCCCTGATTGTAAAGGCTCTCTCTCAGAACAAAGGAAGCATGCCCCATGTCTCAGCACCAACCCACTTTTTTCTTCTTCGATTACGAAACTTGGGGGTGAGCCCGGCGAAAGACAGACCTTGTCAGTTCGCTGGGGTAAGAACGGATGCAGACTTTAATATCATTGGCGAGCCTTTGGTCATTTATTGCCAACCACCCGCCGATTACCTTCCTTCACCAGAAGCTGCGCTCATTACCGGAATTACCCCTCAGCTATGCCAAGAAAAAGGGCTCTCGGAGCCTGAGTTCATCGCCAAGATCCATGAACAATTAGCGACGCCAAATACCACCAGTCTCGGCTATAACAGCATTCGCTTTGACGATGAAGTGACTCGATACACCTGCTACCGCAACTTCATCGACCCGTATGCGTGGAGTTGGCAAAACGGCAACTCTCGCTGGGATCTGCTCGATGTCATGAGAGCGTGTCACGCACTGCGCCCAGATGGTATTGAGTGGCCAGAAAATGAAGAAGGATTTACTAGCTTCAAACTGGAGCACCTTTCTGTTGCCAACGGTATTGAGCATGAAAATGCTCACGATGCGATGGCCGATGTCATCGCTACTATTGAGCTCGCGAAAAAAGTTAAAGCGGCCCAGCCTAAGCTGTTTGATTATTTCTATTCAATGCGCCAAAAGCGCAAACTGAACGAGCTGGTTGATATCGTCAATATGACGCCACTAATGCACGTATCAGGAATGCTCGGGAAAGAGTGTCAGTACACTAGCTGGGTCGTACCAATTGCCTGGCATCCTACCAATCAAAACGCAGTTATTGTCGCGGATTTAGCGAAAGATCCTCAGCCTTTGCTCGATCTTGATGTTGAAGCGCTGCACCAACGACTCTACACCAAGCGAGATGAACTTGGCCAAGATGAGCTCCCGGTTCCACTGAAACTCATTCACTTAAACAAGTGCCCAATTCTAGCGCCCGCCAAAACACTCACCGCCGAAAATGCAGCAAACATTGGTATTGACCGCGAGCAGTGTTTAAAAAACCTGGCGCTTATTAAACAGCACCCAGAAGTTCGTGAGAAGTTGATCGGCCTTTACAGCATTGAACGTGAATATGCAGAAGACAATGATGTCGATACTCAACTCTACAGTGGATTTTTCACTCCTGCGGATAAAAGCGCGATGGATATTATTCGCGAAACAGATCCGAATAATCTGTCAGCATTAGACATTAGTTTTAGTGATTCTAGAATTGAGTCTCTGCTTTTCCGATATCGCGCGCGCCATTTTGCTTGGACGCTTGATGAGTCGGAGCAGACAAGATGGGCAAATCATTGTCGTGAGTTTTTCGAAGTCGTATTGAAGATACATGCTAAATATGGAAAACTTAGTTCACGAACATGAGTCTGACGAGAAAAAGCTCGCCATACTAAAATCCGTCTACCGCTACGTGGAGCGTCTCGTTTCTTAACACCTTCATCCTCGTAGTCGAAGGCAGCCTAATGATTCTATGTTTAGGCTGCCCACTGTATGAACACTCTATTTTTTACTAAGAGGAAGCCATGCTAAAAACCGTGCTTCGCTATGTAGCCTCTTTTGCCATTATTTTTGTTTCACTTTGGTTAGGTAACGCCCTTCAAAGCCTACTCGACGTATCCATTCCCGGAAGTGTGTTTGGAATGTTGCTTTTATTTGCCGGTCTAGCCAGCGGCGTGATTCCGGTTCGCTTAGTGCAACCCGGAGCTCATGTATTTATTCGCTATATGATTTTGCTTTTTGTGCCAATAAGTGTCGGCCTGATGAATCACTTCGATATGCTAGTAAGCAACGCACTCCCTATTCTAGCTAGCGCAGTGGGCGGCTCTTTGATTGTGTTGATTGTGCTTTCGGTGTTCCTTGATCGCTTTTTAAAGAAGGGAGACAAATGATATGTGGCTCCCTGTAACCGTTATTGTATTTTTTATTGCACGCTATATCGCCATAAAAGCTAAGAATCCTATTTTCAATCCGCTTTTACTTAGCATCGCAATGTTAATCCCTCTGTTACTGGTGCTAAATGTACCGTTTGATACCTATTACGCGGACAACGAGTGGATCAGCTACTTGCTTCAACCAGCGGTTGTTGCCCTCGCCTACCCTCTGTACGAGCAACTTCCTCAGATACGCCAAAACTGGCGCATTATCGCCCTCGCCTGTGGTGTAGGAAGCATCGCTTCTATGTTTACCGCATCGATTATCGCCGTATTGCTGGGTGCAGATATGGAGCTTATTGCTAGCTTACTCGGTAAGTCTGTAACTACTCCTATCGCGATGGAGGTTTCTAGTCACCTCGGTGGAGAACCAGCAATTGCAGCCATCCTTGTGCTACTTGTTGGCCTATTTGGTGCCATTATGGCCTATCCAATTTACCAACTATTAGGCGTCACCCACCCGATTGCGAAAGGTCTCACCATGGGGACGGTATCTCACGCCTTAGGCACTGCAACAAGCGCTGAAAAAGATCCTCGCGATGCCGCCTTTAGCTCTCTAGCACTCGTGATATGCGGCGTCATTACCTCAGTGCTTGCGCCATCTATGTTCGCCTTTTCGATTTGGTTGAGCCATTGGCTTCACTAATACCTATTGCGGTTGTCAGATCTAGCAACCCGCCCTTTGTGTGACATCACTCTTATATTGCAACATTTACAATTGTTGCAGCCATGCATGTGATCGGCATCACCTTTATATCCTCAAAACTTGCTTAGAATGTAAAAAACACTTCATCACATAGGAAACCGCATGACTGATCGTTTTGATTCTGCGTTGGCCGACACTCCAGAGCATATTGCTACCTTTTTAAAGCCTATTTTAACGGCTCCAGATTTCGATGCGACTTTGTCCAAAGAGCAGTTTGAAAAGCTCCAGGCTTTGTCTGGTCTTGACGATAGCGAGCTTCGTGTCGCCCTTTTACCTTTTGCAGCAGCGTATTCCTATGCGCCGATTTCAGAGTTTTTTGTTGGCGCGATCGTTCGTGGACTATCCGGACGCCTGTATTTTGGTGCCAACATGGAAATCATTGGAGCTCAACTTGGCCAAACCGTTCATGCCGAGCAGTCCGCTATTAGCCACGCTTGGATGAAAGGTGAAACAGGTCTGAAGGACATAACCATCAACTACAGTCCGTGCGGTCACTGTCGTCAGTTCATGAATGAGCTGACCACCGCAGACTCTTTGGTTGTGCAATTGCCACAACGTGATGAGATGACGTTACAAGAGTACCTACCAGAATCGTTCGGTCCTAAAGATTTAGGTATTACCGATGCGCTAATGAGCCCTAAACAGCACGGGCTTTCTACCGATGAAACAGACACATTGGTTCTCTCTGCTGTTGATGCGCTTAATCAAAGCCACTCACCATATACTAAAAACCTTAGCGGCGTTGCTATTAGCACCAAAGACGGCAATACCTACAAAGGTGCTTATGCGGAAAATGCAGCATTTAACCCTAGCCTTCCTCCGCTTCAAGTTGCTTTCATGCAACTATTACTTGCAGGGCAGTCGTTCGAAGATATTCAACTCGTGGCGCTTGCAGAGATGGCCTCCGGTAAAATTAGCCACCTAGCTGACACACAAGCGACGCTTGAAGCGATCGACCCAGATATTCCATTAGAATATGTCGCTCTTTAGCCAACTGTTCTATTGAACGAAATCAGCTTTATTAAACAAAATCATAGCCTCGCCCTATCGCGAGGCTATTTTTTTAACGATTCAAATATCTCAATTTATTTTCCACGCAAACGTTTGCTTTTTGAAGATAATCCAGTATGATCCTCCGCAATTCTTCCTCATGAACGTCAAGGATTTTATATGTTTGGTACAGCAACTCGTGAAAACGCTACACGTGTACTACTGTTGGGCTCTGGTGAACTGGGTAAAGAGGTCGCCATCGAATGTCAGCGACTTGGTTTAGAAGTCATCGCCTGTGATCGCTACGAAGATGCACCAGCAATGCAAGTCGCTCACCGAAGCTATGTACTTGACATGTTGGATGGGGAAGCGCTCGAAGCCATCATCGAAAAAGAAAAACCAAGCTATGTGGTTCCTGAAATTGAAGCCATCGCAACGGACAAGTTAGTAGAGCTAGAAAGCAAAGGACTCAATGTTGTCCCTACTGCGAATGCGACCAAACTCACCATGAACCGTGAAGGGATCCGACGCCTAGCAGCAGAAGAACTGGGGTTGAATACCTCCCCTTACCAGTTTGCTGACAACTATGACGATTTTAAAGCAGCGGTTGAACACGTTGGTGTTCCTTGTGTCGTTAAGCCGGTAATGAGCTCTTCGGGCAAAGGTCAAAGTGTTATCAAAACCGAAGCGGACATCGAGAAAGCGTGGACATATGCTCAGGAAGGTGGTCGCACTGGCGCTGGACGTGTCATCGTAGAAGGTTTCATCGACTTTGATTACGAGATTACATTACTGACAGTACGCGCGGTTGACGGCGTTCACTTCTGTGCGCCAATTGGCCATCGCCAGGAAGATGGCGACTACCGCGAATCTTGGCAGCCGCAGGTAATGACCGAGAATGCACGTAAAGCGGCGGAGTACACGGCTGAACAAGTGGTCAACGCACTTGGTGGTTACGGTATTTTTGGTGTCGAGCTGTTCGTTAAAGGTGACAAAGTAATTTTCAATGAAGTGTCGCCACGTCCTCACGACACGGGACTAGTCACACTGATCTCTCAAGAAATGTCCGAGTTTGCTCTTCATGTTCGTGCGTTTACCGGTATGCCGGTCAACAGCATTGCGCAATATGGTCCAGCTGCATCAGCCGTAATTCTTGGTCAAGGCACTTCTAACAACATTCGTTTTGAAGGTCTTGATGAAGCGCTAGCGCTACCACAAACTCAAGTGCGACTGTTCGGTAAGCCCGATATCGACGGTCGTCGCCGTTTAGGTGTGGTACTGACTAAACGTAAATCGCTCGAAACAGCGGTAGATGAAGCAGTGAACTGCGCGAAGAAAGTAAAAGTCATTTACTAAGTTCTCGCGTTCTATTCACGCACAAGAGCAGGCTCTGGAATGATTCAGAGCCTGCTTTATATTATCGACTCAGCACATTGATGCTAACGTGACTCAGACCAAACAGCAAACTCGTTGCCACTCGGCTCAGTAAAATGGAAGCGACAACCGCCGGGAAAGTCAAAGATTTCGCGAATAATCACACCTTGGTTGGCCTCAACCTTTTTGTATGTTGCCTCTATATTTGCACTATAGAAGACAAGTAGTGCGCCACCATTCGCTGCGGTTGAACATAAGTCTGCACGATAGAACCCACCATTCAAACCTTGATTCTCAAACGCTGTATAGTCATCGCCATAATCCTGAAAAGACCAGTCAAATACAGCAGTAAAGAATCGTTTTGTTTTGTCTAAATCACTGGCCGCAAATTCAACGTAGTCCAGTTTTACTTGCTCACTCATTTCAGCTCCATTGTTTGAGTCATCAATTACCATCCATAGTAAAAGATCTATCTCTTGAGGTTTGTGAGAAGATAAGCATTTATCTCAAACCTCCTACTGATCAGCTATGCACTAAGATTACGTAACAGGTAATTGAGGCAGACAAATGTTCACTCGCACCTCAGGGAGTCAGACTTACCGTGCGCACTAAAGAGATTTCGCTTTCAATGAAATTAATCGCCAAGTCATCATTAATGCTTTTTGTTGCAATGATGACAGGTTGTTTTAGCGATACACCGAATGAGCGCTTTCTTGATTACCAGGAGCGCATTGCCAACATTCAGCAAAGCGAACTCATCCCTGCCCCGGTTCTTGAGCTGGTCGAGCTTCCCGCAAAGCGTCAGCTTACCAAAGAAATACCACGTACGACCCTTGGTCTAGTGGACAGCTATCAGCTAAGAAAATGCAATCTATTTGGCTTAATTGCAGAACGCAACTCAGTGCTTGGCAAAGTTCAAGATCAGTTTAGAAACTTCGACTACCAACTGCAGCTTATTGATGGGCTTGAGCGCTGCTTAACCTCAAACCAAATTGAGCCAGAGCTTAAAGAAAGTCTGCAGAAAATCTTGGATGTGAAGTATCAGTACTTACCTGACTACTTTTTTAATCTTGTTTACACCAGTGATGCCATGCGGCTGCAACTCAGTGGTTCGGATTGGATTGTGAAGCGCGATGGCAGCAATGCATTACAAATAAGAGAACCATTAGAGGCTTTCAATGCTGTTGCCAAATTCATTGCTACCAGCGAACGAGGAACGCTTGAGCGCCCGCCACTACTGACTGACTATCAAGAAATACTTGAAAAACAGAACGTGATTGGGCGTTTGGCTTTTTCTTTGGAAGCAAGTGAGAGATGGTTACAAACGGTCACAGCGCAACTTAATCAATATGACGATAGCATTCCTTGTGGTAAAAACCGCGACATGTCGCGCTTTAATTATCTGGTTAATGTCTTCAACAACGTCTTTGTCAAAGAGGTGCAACCCTACCTCTCTTATCTAGATTCTGAATATCAGGCATTGTCGGCTCAAACCCTGTTTGTATCGGCACTGCTCCAGACCACGGATGACAGCGGCTACAACCTAAAGGCAAGGCATCTCGCCTTCAAGCTAGCAAACCGGGCACATGTCGACTACTGGAAAGGTCTTTTTAAACGCTGTGGTCGCGACTTGTCCTCAGTGGTGAGTCGATAGAAGCCTTATCTTTGTTACTCTGTCTCTCGTATACGGTGGTATCGCGCAAAGCGCGGAATGCCATTTTCAGTCCACCCATTGTGCTTAAACGTCACCGTCTTCCCGATTGCTGGTGGGTTGGCTCTCTCTTCGTCAGTAAAACCCGTACCGATATACAGCCGAACACCACCGTTTATCTCCACGAGTATTGCCCCCATCATGCCGTCGTACTTTCCTTTTCCTGGTTTATATCCAACGACAATCCCTTCTGTATCTTGAACGGTTTTTACTTTTATTAAGCTATTATTTCGGCCAGGGTGATAAATTTCATGGCGCTTTTTGAGCATTAAGCCTTCAGCTTCATCGTGGGTCACTTGTGTAAGTAAAGCTTGTAGATCTTTGTGCGTCTCTACAACTTTTTGTTCAACACACTGAATGTGCGTGTACGGCAGCGACTCACAATAGTTTTTTAGGTAACCGTATCGCTGTTCAAATGAACCTAAATGACCTGGCACATCAAACAGCATAAAAGTAATCGCTTGCCACTGTGATGAATCGGGCACTTTATCAAGTACTGTTTTTGTACTTTGCCAAAGCCTCCTCTTCCTGCCCATAGCTCCCCTTCAATCGTTATCTCAGGTAGATCCTTAACGAACCATTTGGGAGCATTTAAAATGCGACCGGATCGTGTGACCAACTCCTTCCCTGTCCAAATTGCTCGAATTCCATCGAGTTTTTCGCTGACATAATAGCTCGCAAGGTCGATATCCTGATGGTACTCCAAAGCGTTAGTGACGTTAGGGGCTTGATCGAGAAATTGAAGTCCGTGCGCGTCCACTTTTGCCGCTAGTGCAGCAAAAACAACGAGTGTTGATACTTTTTCCATCGGCTTATACACGTTAACTGTCTCTCCATTCTTTTACTTAAAATGGCATTGAATTAGATGTTAACGACAGTCTAGAAGTTTGAAATAAGGGGGCCACGTACGGCGATGGGAATTACGAGTTAGGTGTGAAGAAGATTCGCAGAGAAACGTATCAATTGCATTAAGATTTGATGCAGCCCGTATTTGCTAGGAAAGCACTTCCTTTTGCTTTTTGTTACACATAGTAAGAAACAAAAGGAAGCGGACTGCGTGCTATTGGATACCCAGCTCAGTTTTCAAAGTAGCAATATGGTTAAGATCCATATTGTGTACTTTGAGCATCTGTTCAATCTGACTCAGTGATGACGTAGCCGAGTCGTAACGTTCACAAGAGTCTGATTTCGCATCCCATGACGTACCTTCAAGATACAAGTCACAGTCCTGTTTTAACCTTTGCAGGTTTGGAGTGATTTGGGCTCGTTCTTGCTCTAGCTTGGCGACTTCAGCTTTAAGTTCAGCCTCACGCTTAAACAGCTCTTGAGACTGTTCAAACATCGAGCTTTGAATGTCATTTTTACGAACGAGCTGAGTGTTTTCTTTTTCTTGTTTTACCAATTGCTGCTTTTTGCTCGACAACTGGTTTTGCAAATCGGTTTTGTCTTGTTCGAGCTTAGAAATTTGCTCCTCAAGAGCGGCAACTTGTTCTTGATGTTCCGCAACCTTCTCCTCTACCGCTTTACGAAGCTTAAGCTGCGCTTGCGACTCTGCCATTGATAGTTGCTCGGTCAATGTTTGCTCATGGTCTTCGGTTTTAGTCACGGTTTGTTGATAGCGAGATTCGAGTTCAGCGTAGCGCTGCTGCCAATCATTTTGGGTCACAGAGGCGCCAATCAGACCACCCGTTGCAATACCAAGCACCGCTGCTATCCCTATATAGAGCCTAGCTCGATTGTCTTTTTGCTCAATGACAACAACGTCATCATTCTCGGCTTGTTGGTTTTGTTGTTGCTTATCCACACCTACTCCTGGGAGTGACCATTACTATCGTATTAATTCTGAAATCACCAGCGTTGTCACGTAGATCGCAAACGCTGATAAGGCAGTAACTATGACCACTTTCTGGACCTTTTCATTAGTCCGATAGCGAAACAGCATAAAGGCAAGCACGACAAGAAAAGCGATCGCTAACAGTCGAGTCATATACATCTCCTTGTATTAGGGGAAGTCCCGAAAGCCAGATAACACGACCTTTATGCTCACTGCACAAAGCGCCACTCTACCTCACTTCAACGAGTTTTACGTCAGAAACATTTCAAATATACCAAATGGTTGACTTTGCTACCCTATTTGCTCAAATAAAATTGTAAATTTATTCATGACATCGCTATTTAAATACGCTACGATTGCGCTCACAGATTATCTAGTATCTAGATATTTGTTCCGATGAAGACTGCAGGAGAGTGGTAATTAACCAATTTTTAACGTTTGGTTAAAACTACCCGCCGAAGAAGTAAATCTTTCAGGTGCTTTATTCTGAGAAATCAGAGCTTATCAATTGATAAGGATAAAGTGAGGACTGTAGTTGGAGGAACCTCTGGAGAGAACCGTTAGATCGGTCGCCGAAGGAGCAAGCTCATTTTTATGATGAGTGAAACTCTCAGGCAAAAGGACAGAGGAGAGAATAGCAACATTGAAACACTCAATTAAGTAACTGGCGCTAAGCAGTGTTTAGCGATACGAGTAGTCCTCTTCGATCATACGATGTTTGATCGAGCGTACTGCCCTTTCTCTCTTCTCCTTAAGTTTTGTTTTATTAAGGGGAAATCATGAACAATCTTCAATCTACACTGCAAACTATCGACTCATTCGTTTGGGGACCACCACTGCTCATATTACTGGTTGGTACCGGCGTCTACTTCACGTTTAAATTGGGTCTTTTACAGTTTCGCCACCTTCCAACTGCATTAAAGCTTATCTTTGCCAAAGACAAGTCTGGTCAAGGCGATGTGTCTAGCTTCGCGGCACTTTGTACCGCACTCTCTGCAACAATTGGTACGGGTAATATCGTCGGGGTTGCAACGGCCATTAAGCTTGGTGGTCCCGGTGCACTATTTTGGATGTGGCTAGCGGCCCTATTTGGTATGGCAACCAAATACGCTGAATGCTTGCTAGCCGTTAAATACCGTAAAGTGGACGACAAAGGCCAAATGTTAGGCGGTCCTATGTACTACCTTCGAGATGGTGTTGGCTCTAAGTTCTTAGCGACCATGTTTGCAGTATTTGCGCTCGGTGTAGCGTGCTTTGGTATCGGTACTTTTCCGCAAGTGAATGCGATTTTGGATGCCAGCGAGATCTCCTTTGGCGTATCACGTGAGCTTTCAGCAGCAGTACTCACACTGTTAGTCGCTTTCGTTACACTGGGCGGTATTCAGTCAATTGCCAAAGTAGCGGGTAAAGTTGTACCGACCATGGCGGTATTCTATGTGTTTGCATGTCTTAGTGTCATTATCATGAACGCAGATAAACTTGTGGATGCAGTACAACTTGTCGTTGTTTCAGCATTTAGCAATACGGCTGCAACTGGTGGTTTTGTTGGCGCGAGCATCATGCTAGCGATCCAATCAGGTATCGCACGTGGCGTATTCTCTAATGAAAGTGGTCTTGGTAGTGCACCAATGGCAGCAGCGGCAGCGAAAACTGACAGTTGCGTACGTCAAGGGCTTATCTCGATGACGGGTACCTTCATCGATACCATCATCATTTGTACCATGACGGGTCTTGCATTGATTCTCACTGGCGCATGGCAAAGTGACTTTGCTGGCGCAGCAATGACGACACACGCGTTTGCGACCGGTCTTAACGCTGAGCACTTTGGCCCAATGTTGGTATCAATTGGTCTTATGTTCTTTGCCTTCACAACAATTCTAGGCTGGAACTATTACGGTGAGCGCTGTGTGGTATTCCTAATGGGCACGAAAGCAGTACTGCCTTACAAAATCATCTTCGTAGGTTTGGTCGCCTCTGGCGCATTCCTACATCTGGATATGATTTGGATTATCGCCGATATCGTTAATGGTTTGATGGCAATACCTAACCTGATTGGTTTAGTCCTTCTTCGCGGTGTGGTCATTGAAGAAACTAAGCTCTACTTTGCCGCGCAATCTCGCACAAACAAAGTCGCTGCAACGGCATAATGTCGTGAGATTGAACAAAAAAGGTCTGAATAATCAGACCTTTTTTTACATAAACATAATGTCGGCAATGCTATCTAATGCCGCATCAACTGCGCCGTTTAACTGTACGGCTACACTCGACATAAACGCCGAACAAGCTGCAATCAAGGCGATAATCATAAAAACCTCCTCTTTAAGTCAGTCTTCATTTTATCTCTCGACTTCTATCGGCATTTACCCTTTTACGCCACGACCTTGATGATCTTGATTTCTAAACAGCACCATAACTAAAGCCGGAACCAAAATGAGCACGGGCGTAACGAATACTTGAAGCAATAATGAACCTATTCCACTGTGGGAAACCACGTTTTCCAACTGAAAATACCCAAGGAGCACAACAAGGATAAGAACTAGCGATAGCAGCAACTCTTTTAAACACATGGTAGAGCGAGGTAATCGAGCGCGACTTGCTAGTGTAAACAGCAGCATACCTAAACAAAGGCCAAGCCAACTCAAAAATGTTGGGAACGGCCAGACATAGCAAAGGATCGCTGCCACTGTCGTAAGCACCAACCAGACTCGAGTTCGGGTGAATGTATACACTTCACTCACAGCTAAACTCAGCGAATGGCGAACAAAGTGCCACCCCACTAGCGCACCCAGCAAGGCGCCAGCCAACATATCAGAAAGGAATGCACCGCCACTAATAAACTGATAAAACACCAACACGAGACTGACAATGACAAACGCAGACATGAACAAGGCTCTAAATCTTGTGTGGATCTGACTCATGACGATGGTGGAAATCGAGACCCAATTTGCAATAAGTAAATCCGGAAAACTGTACCCACTTCGATCGGTATAATTGATAGAGGGCAAGTAAGCATGGGGAACCGCAAAACCAAAACCCTGTTTAGCCACCAGAATAAACAAAGAGGTAGCAGTCACTGCGAACATCAACTGACCGGTAAAGTGACGCCCCCATAGCCAAATAAACAGAGGCAAGAACGCCATCAGGAACAGAGGCTGAACCAGAACATATAAAATTCTTCCGCCCCACACTACCATCTCGCGAATATGCAAAGGCGCTTGCATTAACAGCTCTTGAGCACTTTCCAACCAACCTAGTTCGATTTGATGAATTGTCGGGGCTGATTCAATAAGATTATCGATGAACTGGATCGGTTGATTATCAGCCGTCTCGTACATCGTTTTTACCAAAGGCCACTGTTTTGGATAGCGGTAGTCCTTTGGTGCAACCGACTTAGGCTGTATCAATGTTGCACTGCGAACTTCTACACCAAAGTGAGGAGCAAAATAGATAGGTAACTCAATCCCTTTTGAGAATTTTGTCGCTTCATACGCGATGATGGCCGATTCAACATGGCATTCAAAAAATATGGCTCGGCGGGTGCGTCCAAGTTCTCTGCCTACATCGACAACCAACCCGGCTTCTTCCCATGTTTCTCGTTGAGCAGTCAGACGTGGGTCTTCGTTATTTTCTATCGTTCCCCCAGGAAGCGATAACTTACCCGTGATGATCTCATCTACAAGCAACAAACGATCTTTACTTCTAACGATACACAAAGACCCTCGAATCGAAGGGGCAAGTGGGGCTAGCGGCAATGGGTTATGGCTGGCTTTAGGCACAGCTTGGCCTATCGCTCTCTTACTAAGTAGTTCAGGAGAGGATACTGAAGAGGCAGCAAAACTCAGATTTGCAGTAAAAAGCGCGAGCAAGCACAAAAAAAACCAATGGCTCAACAATTGAGTCACGAATAATCCTAATTTATATTTTTTTCTAAGACAATGAATGTGAGGGAAAAATCCCTGCTTTTTATAGAGATTCAACGCTAACTGATTGAAATCCCACACTTCAACCATAAGCTGGGTTGCACCAAGGTGTTCCAAGCGTGTTTGCGCCTCGATGAGCAAAGCCTCAGCTATACCGTGTTGTCTCCACGCGGGTGTCACAAACAGCTCATCTATATTACCGACTAAACACGGCTTACTAATGGGTGAAGTCAGTTCGCAAAACTGAGCAGTAACGAAACCAACAATCGTTACATCGTCACTTTTAGCTTTAGAGGAAGCAGCAGTAAAGTTTGTTGCGGTTGCAACCAACACCAAGCAATCAGGCGAATCCAAATAGCGGGCGATACTTTTTTCTTGTTGTACTTCTTCAGCAGATTTGAAGTCTGTAGGTACCGCACTATGGTGGTGATCATGCAGTTCAAACATTAAATCATTTAGAGTATCGAGATCTTTAATCGTCGCAGAACGGAGTGAGATGCGAGGTGAAGTCATCGGTATACGCTCGATTTAGTGGTTAAACAAACAGGTCACAAATGTGCGCATAGTGTGAGGGTTTTGTCAGGGATGTGCAAATAAAAAAACCTAACAATTGGGCGCGCTCGTCAAGCTTAGGGAATTACTCACTATACTTACAGAAAAACTAAAGGATTGGTTATGACACTTTCTCGTTTTTGGTTATTGATCGCTCTACTTCCTACCGGAGCTTTAAGCGCGGAGTTGCCGTTGAAATGCCGTTTAGACACATCGGCTGATCAGTTTTGGTTTTATCAAGACCAACTCGTCTTCAAGAGTGACCAATTTATTATTTTTCAGAACTTCAAAGGACGTGTAGTCACTCAGGTCGACGTTAAAACAGGCAAGTTCAGCCGTACTACCCATATCGGCGAACCTTTTGTCCCGAAGTATCAAATGTTATTTGGCACGTGCGAAGAACCGAACCATGTCCTGAAAATGTGGCACATGAGTTCGGTTCAAATGGATGAGAGGTAGTTTCCTATCTCTGTTTATTTTCTGATTAACTCGGATGAAGTGCTTTTTCTATCTCAGATAGGCTTGCCGGATCATCTATGGTCGAAGGTACCGTATACGTTTCGCCATCAGCGATTTGCCTGATGACGCGACGCAAGATCTTACCTGAGCGTGTTTTTGGCAGTCTGTCGACAACCAGCGCATGTTTAAAGCATGCAACAGCGCCGATTTCGGAACGCACTTTGCCTACGAGCTCAGTTTCCAATGCTCCACTATCCACTTTCACGCCGTCTTTAAGTACAACAAGACCGAGTGGCAACTGACCTTTTAAATCATCATGGACACCCACAACCGCACATTCCGCAATCGCTGGGTGACCACCGACTATCTCTTCCATTTCGCCCGTTGAGAGACGATGCCCTGCCACGTTGATTACGTCGTCCACCCTACCCATGATAAACAAGTAACCATCTTCATCGAGATACCCGCCATCGCCAGAGACGTAGTAACCTTCAAATTGACTTAGGTAACCAGAATCAAATCTATCGTGATTGCGCCATACCGTGGTTAGGCAGCTTGGTGGAAGCGGGCGTTTTAGGGACACAAAACCCTGTTGGTTGGCGCCAACAGGCTCCCCTAACTCATTCAAGATTTCGACCTTAAAACCGGGGCTTGGCATGGTCGAAGAGCCCGCTTTGATTGGCATTGATTCGAGTCCTACAGGATTCGATGAGATTGCCCACCCCGTTTCTGTCTGCCACCAGTGGTCAATCACGGGTTTATTAGTATGGCTTTGCACCCACTCTAAGGTTGGAGGATCGAGTCGCTCGCCAGCCATAAAGATGCTGTCTAAGGTGCTCAAATCATACTTATCCAGCTCTAAGCCTTCAGGATCTTCTTTCTTAATCGCTCTAAACGCCGTCGGAGCCGAAAACAGTACCTTCACCTGATGCTCTTCACAAACCCGCCAAAACGCACCCGGATCTGGCGTTCGTACTGGTTTACCTTCAAACAGAATCGACGTACAACCATGAATCAGCGGAGCATAGACAATGTATGAATGCCCCACCACCCATCCGACATCGGACGCGGCCCAAAACACCCCATCGGTTGGCATGTTGTAGATGGCGTTCATGGAATATTTCATCGCTACAGCGTGACCGCCGTTATCACGTACCACACCTTTCGGTTTGCCTGTTGTACCAGAGGTATACAGAATATAAAGCGGGTCAGTCGCTAATACTGGCACACATGCGTGAGGTAGTGCGCGTTCATATTGCTCTGCCCAATCCAGATCGCGATCTTGGTTTAGCTCAGCTAAGCACTGAGGGCGCTGCAGCACGAGTACCTTATCGGGTTTCCAACGGCTATCCATAATAGCTTTATCTACCAACGGCTTATATGGCAGAACCTTGTTAATCTCAATGCCACACGACGCGGTCATAATAACCTTAGGCTCCGCATCTTCAATTCGTACCGCTAGTTCGTTGGGGCAAAACCGCCAAATACCACAGAGTGAATGGCACCAAGCGAGCACACGCCAGCATTGCCATCGCGGCCTCTGGAATCATCGGCATATAGATAATGACCCTATCGCCTTTTGCTACGCCTTGCGATGCAAGCATTCCCGCAATTTTTGCCACCTTGTCACGCATTACATTGTAGCTATAACGCTCTTTAACCCCAGTGACAGGTGAGTCGTAAATCAGCGCCGTATTATCGCCTCGACCTTGTTCACAATGATAATCTAAGGCTAACCATGCGGTATTCATTACACCATCAGGGAACCAGCGTTCGATGCCGTTGTTATCTTTCGCAAGAATGGTTTTCGGCGCTTCAAACCAATCAATATTTTCCGCTTGATGCTGCCAGAAGGATTCCGGTTGTTGCTCCGCCCATTGGTACTCTTTTTGATATGCAGACATAATGCGTCCTCCAATATGTCTTTAATAATTTGAAACGTCTTTGATCAATAACGTATCCGAAGGTACATGAACCCTGCCTTCCATTAGGATCCGCGCACTTCGACTCATAATTGCCCTTTCGACCGTCCAGCCTTGCTCAGACTGAGAAGCCACAGCACCCACCTTGAGCGTTCCCGATGGGTGTCCAAAGGTCACTCCCTCACGGGCACCACCGCCAGCAGCCATGTTGACCACTGTACCTTCTACGCTCGCAGCACAAGCAATGGCAACGGCTGCCGTGCCCATCATGCGTGATGAAGTTTGCCCATAGAAAGAGCCCTGACTAATAGGTCGACATCTGCTGTCTCGATGGTTTTGTCACTTGAAGAGCGATAAGGTTTAGGTTTGGAAACAAACGCAATCTTTGGCGTATGCTGGCGCGTTGCCGCTTGCTCAATATCGTCAATTAAACCCATTTTTAATGCCCCATGAGCACGAATGGTTTCAAATTTTTCAAGCCAATCAGCATCACTATTGATGTCTTGTTGCAGCTCAGTACCTGCGAGACCAAGTTCGGCGGCGTCGATAAAGATCGTTGGGATACCTGCGTTGATCATCGTGCATTGAACACGCCAACGTCTGGCACATGTAGGTCATCGACCAAGTTCCCCGTTGGGAACATCGAGCCTCCACTGCTGCTCGGGTCAACAAACTCCACCGAAATTTCAGCCGCAGGAAAGGTAACGCCGTCGAGAAGGAAGTCGCCAAGCTCTTGGACCTCTCCATCAACCATCGGCACTTTAGCTACAATGGTTTTCTCGATATTGGCTTGCCAGATCTTAATCTCTGCTATGCCATTTTCAGGGAGCGCGCTTGGATCAATTAAGCGACTATGAATGGCAAACGGCGCTACTGCAGCTGATAGGTTTCCACAGTTCCCGCTCCAATCGACAAACGCCTTGTCAATCGCCACTTGACCGAATAAGTAGTCAATGTGATGGTCAGGGCGGCTACTTTTCGACACAATCACCGCTTTACTGGTGCTCGATGTTGCCCCTCCCATACCATCAATCTGCTTGGCATAGGGATCGGGGCTGCCGATGACACGCATCAACAGTTGGTCTCGTATGACGCCCGGCTGTTTTGCTGCTTCAGGCAAATCTTCGAGACTAAAGAACACACCTTTGCTCGTCCCTCCGCGCATGTACGTGGCAGGCACCTTTATTTGTTTGCTCATGCTACGTCCCCTATTTCGCGAGAAAGTCTTGTGCGAATCGCTGCAATACACCGCCAGATGAATAAACGGCCACCTCGTCTTCCGTGTCTAGTCGACAAGTCACGGCAATATCGAGCTTGTTGCCATTGGCGCGCGTGACGACTAGAGCTAAATCACAGCCCGGAGCAATATCGCCGACGACATCGTAAGTTTCAGTGCCATCTAGACCTAGGGTGTATCTATCGGTGCCCGCTTTGAATTGCAGCGGCAATACGCCCATACCGACAAGGTTCGTCCTGTGGATTCGCTCAAACCCTTCAGCAACAATAGCTTCGACGCCGGCTAGGCGAACCCCCTTCGCAGCCCAATCTCGTGAAGAGCCTTGTCCATAATCCGCACCAGCAACAATGATCAAAGGCTGCTGACGCTTCATGTAGGTTTCAATCGCTTCCCACATGCGCGTGACCTTGCCCTCTGGTTCAATTCGAGCCAATGAACCTTGAACAACGTCGCCGTTTTCAGTAACCATTTCATTGAACAGTTTCGGGTTGGCAAAGGTTGCTCGCTGAGCCGTTAAGTGATCCCCGCGATGGGTCGCGTAAGAGTTGTAATCTTCCTCTGGTACGCCCATGCTGGTGAGATATTCCCCCGCGGCACTGGACGCTAAGATAGCGTTGGATGGCGACAAATGGTCAGTGGTTATATTATCTCCAAGGATAGCTAGCGGTCTCATGCCACTTAGTGTGCGAGGCTTAGCCAGTGCCCCTTCCCAATATGGTGGCCTGCGGATGTAGGTGCTCATCTCACGCCAATCGTAGAGTGGATTTGAACTTGCCTCTTCATCATGTTGCTTGAACATTTGCAGGTAGACTTGATTGAACTGTTCAGGCTTAACGTGCGCATTAACGACCGCATCGATTTCTTCATCGCTTGGCCAAATGTCATTGAGATAGATAGGATTGCCTTCGCCATCGAAACCCAGCGAATCTCGCTCGATATCAAAACGAATCGTTCCCGCTATCGCATAAGCAACGACCAAAGGCGGCGATGCCAAAAACGCTTGCTTAGCATACGGATGAATACGTCCATCGAAGTTACGATTGCCTGATAACACTGCGGTTGTGTATAGGTCATTGTCGATGATTTCTTTTTGGATTTCTGGGTCAAGCGCGCCACTCATGCCGTTACAGGTTGTACACGCATAAGCGACAATACCAAAGCCCAGTTTCTCTAGCTCTGGAAGTAATCCCGACTCTTGCAAGTAGAGCTTGGCAACCTTTGAGCCCGGCGCAAAGGAGGATTTCACCCAAGGCTTGCGTACTAAACCCAGTTCATTGGCTTTTTTGGCTATCAATCCAGCCGCTACCACGTTGCGTGGGTTACTGGTATTGGTACAGGATGTGATAGCGGCAATGATTACCGCGCCATCCGGCATGGTGTCAGATTTTTGCTCCCACGCGCCTGCAATGCCCTGCTCGCTAAGCTGCGCGGTAGGCAATCGGCGGTGTGGGTTAGACGGCCCGGCTAAGGTGCGCTCAACGCTTGATAAGTCGAACTCCAACACGCGTTCGTACTCTGCGTTTACCAACTCATCGGCCCAAAGCCCGGTTTGTTTGGTGTATTGTTCCACCAACTTAACCTGCTCATCCTCACGGCCTGTGAGTTTTAGATAGTTGATGGTCTGCTCGTCAATGTAGAACATACCCGCTGACGCGCCGTATTCAGGCGTCATGTTCGAGATTGTTGCCCGGTCACCGATAGTGAGCTGCTTAGTGCCTTCGCCAAAAAACTCTAGGTAGCTAGACACCACTTTTTGACCACGCAAAAACTCCGTTAATGCGAGCACAATATCGGTCGCGGTAATACCCGGTTGACGCTCTCCAGTGAGCTTCACACCGACAATATCCGGCAAGCGCATCATTGACGGTCGGCCCAGCATCACCGTTTCTGCCTCTAGGCCACCAACGCCGATGGCTATTACGCCTAGCGCATCGACGTGAGGCGTATGGCTGTCGGTACCGACACAGGTATCAGGAAACGCGACGCCGTTTTTCACCTGCACCACTGGGGATAATTTCTCAAGGTTGATCTGGTGCATGATGCCGTTACCAGCTGGTACTACACTGACATTCTCGAACGCGGTTTTGCACCACTCAATAAAGTGGAAACGGTCTTCATTACGACGCTCTTCGACTGCGCGATTTTTTTCAAAGGCATCAGGGTCAAATCCTGCATGCTCAACCGCAAGGGAGTGATCAACAATCAATTGAGTCTCTACCACTGGGTTCACCGCCGCCGGGTCGCCGCCTTGCAGTGCGATAGCATCTCGTAAACCCGCTAAATCCACTAATGCGGTCTGCCCCAAAATATCGTGGCAAACCACGCGCGCTGGATACCAAGGGAAATCTTTATCACGTTTACGATAAATAAGCTGAGATAAGCACGCTTCTAGCTCAGATGGCTCGCAGCGGTGCACTAAATTCTCAGCCAAGACTTTCGCCGTGTATGGCAGGCGCTCAAACGCGCCCGGTTCAATATCATTAACGGCGCTTGCGCATCAAAGTAATCAAGCTGAGTACCGGGAAGCGGTTTTCGATATTGATAGTTCATAGTGTTATTCGACATATTCACATCCTTCCCTAGCACTAATCACGCGCTTCGATAGGCGTCCACTCTCTAGCCTCAGGGCCATCATAATCAGCACTTGGACGAATGATTCGGTTGTTAGCACGCTGCTCATAAACGTGCGCAGCCCAGCCCGTCAAACGGCTCATGACAAAGATTGGGGTAAATAGTTTGGTTGGGATATCCATGAAATGGTAAGCAGAGGCGTGGAAGAAGTCCGCATTACAGAACAGCCCCTTTTCACGCTTCATTACCGATTCAACACGCACAGAAACGTCATAGAGGTAAGTATCACCGACCGCCTCAGACAGCTCTTTTGACCAGCGCTTAATCAGCGCGTTACGCGGATCGCTCTCTCGGTAGATCGCATGACCAAAGCCCATGATTTTGTCTTTGTTTGCAAGCATCTGCATGATTTTCGCTTCTGCTTCCTCGGCGGTTCTCCAATCTTGGATCATGTCCATTGCTGCTTCGTTAGCACCGCCGTGAAGTGGTCCTCGAAGCGTACCTATAGCGGCGGTGATGCAAGAGTGAATGTCGGATAGTGTGGAAGCGCAGACACGCGCTGCAAAGGTAGAGGCATTAAACTCATGCTCCGCGTAGAGAATCAGTGAGCAGTGCATGACTTGCTTGTGCAGTGCAGATGGTGCTTTATCGGTGAGCATTTTCAAAAAGTAGCCGCCGATGCAATCTTCACTTTGATCTTCGGTATCGATGCGCACACCATCATGAGTAAAGCGATACCAATAACAAATGATCGCAGGGAACAAGGCAAGCATTCGTTCTGTCGCTTGCTGTTGCTCGGAAAAATCCAGCTCTTGTTCAAGATTACCCAGCACCGAACAGCCCGTTCGCATCACATCCATTGGATGCGCATCGGCTGGAATTAACTCAAGTGCTCGTTTGAGCGCTTCTGGCAGACCGCGAAGCCCGACTAGAATCGTTTTATAGTCATCCAACTCTTTTTGATTGGGTAAATGCCCGCGCAGCAGCAAATGCGCGACCTCTTCAAACTGAGCATTGTTTGCCAGATCGGTAATGTCATAACCTCGATAGGTTAATCCGGTTCCAGATTTACCCACAGTACATAGCGATGTGGTACCTGCACTTTGGCCTCGTAGACCTGCTCCACCAATGGCTGAATTAGGCATGTTGAACTCCTTTTCCCGCATATCGCCCTTTTAGGGTCTTTTATAGCGGCGTTTCGTTATTGGATTAAATGTGTCTTTCTAATTTTTTGCGTTTCGATTTCTACCGAACAAATCAAGATTTGTTGTCAGCAAACAACTGATCCAACTTGTCTTCGTAACTGTGGTAATTCAGGTGCTCATAAAGCTCAGCGCGGGTTTGCATTTGTGATGTTAGCGCTTCTTGATTTCCTTCAGTGAGCAAATGCTGGTAAACGTTCTCTGCAGCTTTGTTCATCGCTCTGAAGGCTGACAATGGGTAAAGCACCATATCCACACCGACACTGGCGAGCTCTTCGCAGCCAAATAATGGCGTCTGGCCAAACTCTGTAATGTTGGCAAGAATAGGTACATCTTTGCCCGTCGCGCTTGAAAGGGCTGACTTGAATTGTTTGTAGTGTTCTAGTGAAGTCATCGCTTCAGGGAAGATCATATCTGCGCCCGCTTCCACACACGCAATAGCTCGCTCAATGGCTTTATCCATCCCTTCAACAGCAAGTGCATCAGTGCGCGCCATGATGACAAAGCTTGGATCGGTTTTGGCATCTACCGCGGCTTTCACGCGATCAACCATCTCTTGTTGAGTAACGATCGCTTTGTTAGGTCTATGGCCACAGCGCTTTTGTGCCACTTGGTCTTCAATATGAACGGCGGCCGCTCCGGCTTTTTCCATTGCTTTGATAGTACGAGCAATGTTAAAAGCGCCGCCAAAGCCTGTGTCAATGTCCACCAGTAATGGCAAATCACAAGCGTTGGTAATCCTCTCTACATCAACGAGCACGTCGTTGAGCGTCGTAATGCCAAGGTCTGGCAAGCCGTAAGATGCATTAGCAATACCGCCACCAGAGAGATAAATAGCTTGATGACCAACATTTTTCGCCATCATCGCGCAGTACGGGTTTACAGTACCTACAACTTGAAGCGGGTTGCCTTTAGTGACGGCGTCACGAAATCTTTGTCCCGGTGATAATCGTTGACCTAGTGAAGATGACATACGTGTCTCCTTGTCCTTTTGTTTTTATGTGCTCATGGCTTTCTATCAAAGTCAGGCACATCGATATTCACGTTAATTAATTTAGATTTTGTTCTATTAAGGCTTTGCTTCTGGAGATGTGTCTTCTCATCAACAGCTCGGCCAGTTCTTGGTCACGGTCTTTAATCGCATCCAAGATAAATAAGTGCTCTTTCAATGCCGCCTCTGGTCTTGATTGGGTTCGTGGCGACTGATAACGGTACATTCGCAGCAAGTGGTATAGCTCATTGCAAAGTAAATGAACCAGTTGGCTATTTTGACTCGCTTAATGATTCGGTAATGAAAGTCAAAATCACCGTGTTGGTGAAAGTAAGAGGCGCCAGCGACTTCATCGATATGCTCAGAGTGGCGACCCAATAAGCCTTCTAGCTCTGCGACTTCTTCATCACTAATATGGGCAGCCGCTAGGCGAGCCGCCATCCCTTCCAACGCTTCTCGTACCGAATAGAGCTCTACGAGTTTTTGCTGAGTTAGTGTGATAACCCGCGCTCCTACATGCGGAATCCGCTCTATCAGTCCCAACCCTTCCAGTCTCATGATCGCTTCTCGAAGTGGGCCACGGCTGACCTCAAATCGCTTCGCAAGCTCTGGCTCAGAGATCTTACTGCCAGACTCGATTCTCCCTTCGACGATCTCTTCTATTAATAGTTCTGTTAAATTTTCGGATTTCGTTGCCTCTTTAGAAGCGGCCACGTCACCAATCGCAAACTCTGTACTCATCTCTTCACTTACCTACTCGTCCAACAACATTGTTGACAATAAATAGTAACTGATGACTATTTAAGCAACTTGACGTCTAATTATCAACCACATTGTCGACAATATAGACTAATGTCTAACGTAAACGTCAAGCTGTGAACTTTATGAACAAAATTGAATTAATGCACTTTATCCTCAATATCGCCGCTTTATTGATGACTTATTAACAATTACATAACCTTTTAACTAACCCAAAGAGGTCACGCCAGACCCCTCTAAACTGGCAGACAATAAAGTCAACATAAGGAACGTGAACATGTTTAACGCATTGAAACCTACCCTCGCGGCGTCTATCGTCGCTGCTACTCTCTCTTTTGGCAGCTATGCTGCGGATCTGGATAAGATTCACTTCTTGATCCCTGGCGGTGCTGGTGGCGGTTGGGATATGACCGCACGTGGCACGGGTGATGTGTTAGTGAAAGCAGAGATTGTCGACAATGTCTCTTTTCAGAACTTATCTGGTGGTGGCGGCGGTAAAGCCATTGCTCACTTAATCGAAACGGCTGAGCGTCAAGAAGATACCTTGATGGTCAATTCCACCCCTATCGTTGTTCGCTCACTCACTGGTGTATTCCCTCAATCTTTCCGCGATCTAACACCCGTTGCTGCAACGATTGCTGACTACGGTGCGATTGTCGCCCCTGCCGATTCTCCATATAACACATGGAAGATGTGGTAGCGGACTTCAAAGAGAATCCACGTAAAGTCAAAATCGCCGGTGGCTCTGCACGAGGCAGCATGGATCACTTAGTAGTAGCGGCCGCGTTTAAAGGTGAAGGTTTTGATGCAAAGAAAGTTCGCTACATCGCTTATGATGCAGGCGGTAAAGCCATGGCGGCGCTACTTTCAGGCGAAACACAGCTATTGTCGACAGGTCTAGGTGAAGTGCTTGAAATGTCTAAATCTGGACAAGTAAAAGTACTTGCTGTTACTGCGCCTAAGCGCCTTGAAGCGGCTCCGGACATTCCAACACTTACAGAATATGGTAACGAAACCGTATTTGCTAACTGGCGCGGTTTCTTCGCAGCACCTGGGGCGAGTGAAGAGAAAGTTAAAGAATGGAACGCTGCGCTAACCAAAATGTACAACACCGATGAATGGGCAGTGGTACGTGACCGCAATGGTTGGATTGACAACTACAAACCTGATCAAGACTTCTATAAATTCCTAGAAGACCAAGAGAAGCAAATGGGTACACTCATGACTGAACTTGGTTTCCTTAACAAGTAACCATACTGGAGGGGTTCGCCCCTCCTCGATTCAAACACGTTACGTATATTCAACGTACACCAATTTTTGCCGTATATAAGCGACAATCTCGACTCCTTCAATTCTGGATTGTTCACGTTAGCAGTACTGACCCCTTAATCTCCTGGGGAAAGATTTATCCGGGTAAACGCTCTTTGTCCTGAGGCAATTTACCCACTTGGTCGCCGCTCATCGACCCTTATATACGGTCTTTTCTTTATTCACTATTTGGAGTGAGTTATGTCCGAGTTCACCTCTAAGCTGTTCACAAAAGAGAACTTGCTGTCTCGTGATCGTGTAGGTGCGATGATTTTTTTGATCCTATGTTTGTGCTACGGCTACCAAACATCGCTGATCCCTATGTTTCCCGGTGATGAATATGAACCCTTCACCGCACGCACCTTGCCTACCATCTTAACGTTTGTCGGCGTTGGCCTATCGATACTACTGCTGATTACTGGCCAACCTGACCAGAAAAGCAATGATGAGCAACGCTTCAACTGGAAACTACTCATTGGCTTTTTAATCTTGATGGCTGGATACGGATTAGGATTGACCTACCTGGGATTTGTACTCGCAACAAGCTTCTTCCTTTTAGCAGGGTTCTATCTGTTGGGCGAGCGTCGTAAAGCAGTGTTGTTTGGCGCTTCATTCCCTTTTGTTATCGCATTTTATCTATTACTCACTCAAGGCTTAGATATCTACCTTGAGCCTGGAATCATCTTTACGATCTGGTAGGACACCATTATGTTAGACGGAATTTTACAAGGCCTTTCCACGGCTGTGATGCCTATGAACATCATGATGGTGATCGTTGGCTGTTTTGTCGGTACCTTTATCGGCATGCTCCCAGGACTTGGTCCAATTTCAGCTATCGCGCTGATGATCCCTATCACTTACGGACTTGACCCTTCATCGGGACTCATTCTCATGGCGGGTGTTTACTATGGCGCCGTTTTTGGCGGTTCAACTTCCTCCATTTTGATTAATGCCCCAGGCTGTTCATCAACAGTGGTCACTGCTTTCGATGGCTATCCTATGGCGCAAAAAGGCCAAGCGGGTAAAGCATTGGCGCTGGCTGCCTACTCCTCGTTTACCGGTGGTACATTATCCGCCATTATGTTGCTGTTTGCGGCTCCTGCATTGGCAAAAGTCTCTCTGAGCTTCCAGTCTTCTGACTATTTCGCTTTGATGCTGCTTGGTCTATCTGCAGTTGCAGCGTTCGCGGGCAAAGGCCAAGTGCTGAAAGCCTGGATGATGGTAGTTCTCGGACTGATGCTGTCTACAGTCGGGATCGACAAAGGTGTTGGCGTTGAGCGCTTTACCTTTGGTCTGACTGATCTTATGGATGGCTTTAGCTTCCTATTGTTAGCAATGGCGACGTTCGCGCTTGGCGAGACCTTGATGGGTATCCTAAAACCAGAACAAGATACACGCCAAGATGAACAGAAAAAGCTCAGTGATATCGGTAGCATGAAAATTACCAAGGAAGAAGTTAAAGAAGTCGCGCCTGTATCTATACGCTCTTCTATTCTTGGCTTCTTTACTGGCGTCCTTCCGGGTGCAGGTGCAACAATTGCAGCGTTCCTCTCTTACGGTATGGAACGTAACCTTGCGCCAAAGGAGAAACGTGAAGAGTTTGGTAAAGGCAGTATTCGCGGATTGGTTGCTCCTGAGTCAGCAAACAACGCGGCATCAAGTGGTTCATTCGTACCATTACTAACACTTGGTATTCCAGGTTCAGGTACAACCGCAATCATGCTGGGTGCATTGATCGCTTATGGCATCCAGCCAGGACCACGCTTGTTTGTTGAACACCCAGATGTCTTCTGGTCAGTTATCATTTCGATGTACTTTGGCAACATTGTCCTCGTGATTTTGAATCTACCCTTGATTCCTTATATCTCGAAACTGTTAGCGGTGCCTAGAACAGTGTTATTACCAATGATTTTGTTCTTCTCTATTACTGGAGTGTATCTCGTTTCGTTCAATACGATGGATGTGTTTATCATGCTGTTGATTGCAATGGGTGCGATAGCGTTACGTCTAGCTAACTTCCCGCTTGCTCCGCTTCTACTCGGGTTTATCTTGGTGGCTTGATGGAAGAGAACCTTCGACGTGCACTTATGATTAGTGATGGTGAACTTAGCTTCTTGTGGGAACGTCCTATTACGTTGACGTTTACAGTGTTGGCTGTATTGGTGTTAATCGGGCCGTCCATTTTCTCGTTGATGAAGAAGTGGTTTTATCAGCCGAAGAAGGTTGAGTCTTAATAGTACGCATCGCCTATGGAAACATAAGCGATGCGCAGCGAGCCTTTAGCTCCTCCCCTTTATAAGGGGAGGTTGGGAGGGGTGCTCTTTTGCTCCATACAAACCGGATACATCGTTTACAAAACTAACCAAAAACATCCTTTACAAGCTATGCCACCAACCTATCACTAATGATGCCTCCGATAACAACGCTCCGGCCGACCACCGACCCATAACTCACATCCGCTTCAAGCTCTCCAGTACCAACCAAAAACTCCAAATACCGCCTTGCCGTCGTTCGGCTCGCACCAATGCTATCTCCTGCCTCATCCGCTGTAAAACGGCTATCTTGTTTAAACAAGCCGCGAATTTTCTCCAAGGTCACACCATCAATCCCTTTCGGTAGACGTACATCAGTACTGGTCTCTGCGTTGTTATTCTGCTGCATCATTTCATCAACGAGGGATTGATTAAGATCGTCAGCATGATGAAGCTGCTCTGTACGTTTTTGATACTTCTTAAGCGCCGCTTCCAACCTCGGGAACATGACCGGCTTAAGTAGATAGTCGATCACGCCGCCGCGCATCGCATGCTGCAAGGTCTCGACATCTCTCGCTGCTGTAATCAGAATCACATCGCACTCTTGGTTAAGACTGCGAATATGGCCAAGTATTTCAATCCCGGTACCATCTGGTAAATACACATCCAGCATCACCAAATCAGGCTCCAGTACTTCAAGCTGCATCTCTGCTTCTAGCTTTGAGGTTGCAATACCTACGACCTCAAAACCGCCAATCTGCTCTAAATAGCGGCGATGAAGTTCAGCAATCTTGAGATCGTCTTCTATTATCATGACTCGAGTGAAGTCATTCATACTAATCCATCCTTCGGAATGTATACGGTAACACGGGTTCCCATGGTGTCATTATCTATCATCTCTAACTGCCCTTGGTAACGCTCAGTAAGCTGCTTCACCAAAAATAAGCCAACGCCGCGATTTTGGGCTGATTTACTTGAGACGCCTCGGGTGGTTAAGGCATCAACATCAAGGTGCTGTGGCAGCCCACAACCCCTGTCGATAACCTCTAGAATGACTTCGTTGCCAAAATCACTGACTGATACATCGACTGTTGAGCGCTCTGGTCGCTGATTCGGTGTTTGTTTGATAGCCGATAAGCTTGCCTCAAACGCGTTGTCGATCAAATTACCCAATATGGTCACCAGATCGTCAGCATTGATGCTGTCATCCAAAGGTTCCAGTCGAGATTCTTCATCGACAGTCAACGTTAAACCTAGCTCACGAGCTCGCTCGGTTTTGCCCAACAACATTCCCGCTATTAGAGGGTCTTTGACTGTTTCTCTTAAAAACTCAATGAGGGATTGATAGTGCGCAGTTTCTTGTCCAATCAGATTTTGTACTGCATCCACCTCGCCCATCTGAACCAGGCCACTAATCGTATTCAGTTTGTTGCGATGTTCATGAGTTTGGGAGCGCAGCATCTCTGCATAAGCTTTTGTTTGCGACAACTGGTCAGTCAGCTCACTAATTTCATCACGGCGACGGAAACTTGAAACGGCACCAACCACCTTATTATCAACAATAATTGGGCTTCGATTGGCACGATACGCTGCTGATTGAGATAGAGTTCTATATCGTGATCCGCCTCTTGACTATCAATCAAAGATTGGAGATCCGAATTAGGGAGCGCTTTACTCAGCGGTCGGTTAATTACCTTCCCTTTTTCCAGCCCTAATATGTCACAAGCACTGGTGTTAATAGAACGCAGCACACCGTGAGTATCGATACTGATGACTCCTTCTTTGATGGTACTCATAGTCACATCGAGCTCACCATACAAGCGGCCTATCTCTTCGGGTTCAAAGCCAAGGATGGCTTTTTGAAAACGCCTTGAAATGAAGTACGAAACAATCGCATTGGCTATAAGCACCAATACCGCCATTCCTAATAAGAACAACAAGTAAGGCTCAATGCGATCTTGCAGTCTATCTAATAAATAACCGACAGAAACCACACCAATGATGTTGCCATCTTGATCAAAGACAGCCGCTTTCCCGCGAACCGATTTACCTAATGATCCTTCAGCAAAGGACACATAAGATTGACCATGAACCAGAGCCAAATCATTGTCACCCCCTTTCATAGGCAAGCCAATACGCTCATCCACCGGGTGTATAAGACGGATACCTTGCTTGTCACCAATCACAATAAACGCCGCACCGATCATTTCAGTGAGGCCACGATAGCGATCTTGCATAAGCGACGCCGTATCGTACTCAATCATGTGGATAACAGCAGAAGACTGAGCAAGAAATGTCGCCACGCCTTTGGCCTTCAAGCGACTTCCTGCTCTTGAGATTGTTTGATATAGCTAAAGCCTGCGAGCGTTAAGACAAGCAACTGCAACAATCCCGACACTGTCATGATGATCAGCATTCGGTATCGAAAACTTATCTGGTTCCATTTCATTAACACACTCCCCCAAAACGCCAATGTAACAGTATTGCAACATGCCAGCATCCACACCGAAAGCGATCTGTGAACTGCTCAACTGTTTTGACATGGTTATCATTGTGTTGTCTATTTTTACATCAGTTTACACACTCGTTATGTTGCAATCGTGTTCATTCTGTAACCTGACTAAGATCACACCATTTTTAGGTTAAATTTAGAACTCTTGACTACCACTTTCGTATAGTATGAAAAGTGCCCCAGTACAAAACACAAAAGCAAGCATGTCTTATTGCCCACGACTTTAATCATACTGGTTGGCACAACAACAAAAACAATAAGCAATGAAGCAGTAGTACCCGTAACTAATAGCAATATTAGGTATCTGATAAGGGAATTATTATGGAACGTGACTGTTTTGGAATTTGCCTTGATAAGGCTTTGCTGTCGCAACACCGACGAGCCACCTTTACTCACGTAAGGGCTTATCAAACCACAACCTCTTTGGAAGACGAACTGGAGCAAGACGTTCTCGTCTCGTTCTCATCGCCTCAAATGTCAGGCAGCGAAGTACTTAAGGTGCTGAAACAATCAAAACACTTGTTGTGGCGAGCGGGCTATCTTTGTCCTTCTCATGACTAGTGTAACAACGAGCATCTAAAGGTAACTAACAACAATAGCTAGGTAAAAAGCAGCATCTCCCCGGATGTTGCTTTTTTTTCGCCACTTCAAAACACATCAATAAATTCGGAAAAACAAACACATACATGCGTAGTTTTCGCCAAAGCATCTATAGTTAAGTTATTGCACACCATTTTATTAGAGCATATACTCTAGAAAGATTTTATAAACACCTGTTTGGAGCATTCATGAAGATCAAGTCCCTGCCATTGGCCATGGGCGTTTTATTAGGATCGCTTTCATTTAGCACAGTAGCCGCAGAGGTCTCTTTTGATGAAGCATGGCAATTGCTTCAACAGAACAACAACTCCCTAGCGGCTCAACGTGCTAATGTTGAGCGATATGGCCATTTAAAAGACGCTTCAAGCAGTCTCAACCTCCCTAAAGTAACGGTGGGAGCGAACTATACGCGCCTTGACCAAGACGTCACATTGAACGGACAACAGTTTGCAGATAGCTTAAGTGGCGTACCTAATATCCCCGGTTTGGGGCAAGCTCTTGGCAACTTGCTTGGTGGCGTGACTTCTACCTTAGAGCACAAAGACATTTTCAGTTCCTCTATTCGTGCTGTCTGGCCAATCTTCACCGGTGGTCGGATTACGGCTGCGCAAACCGCGGCTGAAGGTAAACAAGAAGAAGCACAAAGCCAGCTCGCGATGGAAGTCCAAGCACGCTATGAAGATCTCAGTAAATACTACTTCAGCGTCATCTTGGCCAAAAATGTCGTCGATACACGAATGGCGGTTGAAAAAGGGCTGACTAAGCATCGGGACTTTGCCCTAAAGATGGAAGAACAAGGACAGATCGCCCGAGTTGAGCGCCTCCAGGCAGAAGCTTCATTGGATAAAGCGGTCGTTGAACGTAAAAAAGCCGAACATAGCCTAAACATTGCTCAAGCGGCATTGACTCAAGTACTTGGCCAAATCGAGAAAGTCGAACCACGTGACGAACTTTTCATTAACCGAACTCTACCGCCGCTGGATGCATTTATCGACCAAACCCTTGATACCTACCCTGCCTTGCGATTCTTGATGCCAAAGAAAAACAAGCCAGTAGCTTAATCAAAGCTGAAAAAGGCAAATACTACCCAGAAGTCTATGCGTACGGTGACTACAGTCTTTATCACGGTGACTCCTTAACTAGCCAGCTTAAGCCCGATTGGCTAGTTGGTATTGGCGTCAGCGTACCGCTACTGGAAAACTCTGGTCGTAGCGAACAAATGAAAGCGGCAGGCAGCGCCGTCTCTCAAGTTCAGTTTTTGCGTAAGCAAGCTCGTCAAGATTTGAGCGTGTTGGTTGAAAAAACCTATCTTGAAGCGCAGCAAGCCCTCGATGAAGTTCAAGGACTAAATTCCAGTATCAAACTGGCGCAAGAGAATCTGAAACTGCGTCAAAAAGCCTTCTCCCAAGGGCTAGGCCGCTCTCTCGATGTGGTTGACGCTGAGCTCTACCTGGCCAGTATCAAAACTCAACAAGACGCAGCGAGTTTTCAATATCTGCTGTCTTTAAACAAACTGCTCGCGCTTTCTAGCGAGATGAACAATTTCTCCAGCTACAAATACAACGCAATCACCCCTGCCCAATTACGATCTGAGGATGCATCATGAACAAGGTAAAACCCACTTTAGTTACACTAGGCGCCGTTGCCGTTATTGGTTGGGTTGGCTATAAGTTTTTCGATGCTTACCAAGCCCCAGCAATGCATATTCAAGGCCAAATTGAGTCACAGCAATATAGCATTTCGTCAAAAGTACCTGGTCGTATCGATGACGTACTCGTTAGAAAAGGTGACAATGTCACTGAAGGTCAGCTCATCTTCACTATCCACAGCCCGGAAATTGAAGCCAAGCTAGAACAAGCCGTTGCAGGCGAAAAAGCCGCTGGAGCGCTCGCGAAAGAAGCAGAAATTGGCGCGAGACAACAACAAATTAAAGCCGCAGAAGACCAATGGCGTAAAGCTAAAGCAGCAGCTTCGCTGATGGAAAAGACCTACCTTCGTGTTAACAACCTATATAAAGATGGCGTTGTGGCCGAGCAAAAGCGTGATGAAGCGCTAACCCAATGGCAAGCCGCGAAATACACCGAAAGCGCAGCGTTTCAAATGTTCCAAATGACCAAAGAAGGTGCACGAGACGAAACCAAACTTGCAGCGGCAGAAAAAGCACGTATGGCAGCTGGTGCAGTGGCGGAAGTTGAAGCGTATGCTGCCGATACTCAAATTCACTCTTGGTTTGACGGTGAAGTCTCTCAAGTGCTGCTTCATAGTGGAGAACTTGCCCCGCAAGGTTTCCCTGTCGTGACCGTTATCGATACCAAAGATACTTGGGCTGTGCTCAATGTTCGTGAAGATGCGCTAAGCCAGTTTGAAAAAGGCAGCGAGTTTGACGCTTACGTCCCTGCTCTAGACGATACAATCACTTTTAAAGTCACTCACGTGGCAGTGATGGGCGACTTTGCAACTTGGCGTTCTACCGATGCCACGCAAGGATTTGACCTTCGTACGTTTGAAGTAGAAGCTCGCCCAGTGGATGAGGCTCCGCTTCGAATGGGTATGAGCTTGGTTGTGGAATTGTAGGTACGACTATGCCACAAGAATCATCCCATACTTCAGCTAAAACCCTAGAGCAGACTCATGCTCTAGGGAAGATAGCCACAAGACGAAAGTTGGTGAAAAGCCACTTTCGGAGTCAGTGGCATCTACTTAGCACGACAAATGGTTATTGTCGTGCCTGACTTGGCTGCCCATCGTATTGTGTTTATCCATCTACTGGATATTCTCTCAAGGGATAGCGCATAGTCTTCCTATTGGCGTTGTCGACCTTAGCCAAAGTACATTGTCACAAAAACTGGTTCGTAATTATGATGCGACGTCGATGCTAAGCGTCGATCATCAGTACAGCGACATAGGGCAAGCTAAGACAGCAATGATAGACGGCGATATCTACGCCATTTTGTACATTCCCCATGGCTTTGATAAGTCGGTCATGAAATCTATGCCCCCGCAAGTGACGCTGTTTTATAACAGCCAATATATCTTGGTTGGTAGACTGATTAACTCCGCTGCACTGCAGGCACAAGGCACATTCAACGCACAGGTAGAAGTGGTTAAGGCACTTGCCAAAGGCAATACCACTGGCGCCGCTGCAGTGGGTAAAGCTGTCTCAGTAAGAACCCAAATCACGCCACTGTTTAATAAAGGCACGAACTACGCTCAGTTCTTAGTGACGGCAATTGTGCCAGCGATTTGGCAAATCGCTATCGTCTCGTTTACGGTATTAGTGCTCAGTGCCAATTACCGAGTCGCAGGAATCCAACCTTGGCTTGGCGAAACCAAACTGGTTCGTCACCTTGCAGCAACACTGATGCCCTACTTTGTTTGGTTCTCTTTGCTTGGGTTTGCCTTTTTGATTTGGTTCTATGACATCATTGGCTGGCCTATGGAAGGAAGCTGGATGGTGCTGATCATCGCGCAATTTGTCACAACGATTGCTTGTATGATCATGGGTGCACTGTTCTTTTTCCTTACCTGTGATGCAGCACGAGCGATGAGCTTTGCAGGTGCGTTTACAGCGCCGAGTTTCGCTTTTATGGGTATCACCTTCCCTGCAACTGATATGAGCCCGCTAGCGCTGTTCTGGCGTGAGCTTTTACCGATCAGTCACTATATTGAGGTTCAAGTAAGCCAAGCGAGTTACGGCGTACACGCGGCTCAATCATTGGTGCATCTAGCTCCAATGTTGGGCTATGTAGTCCCACTGGCGCTTACCGTGTTACTGATCAAAAAGCATCTCAGTAAGGAGTTGTCATCATGACATTACTGGATCACATCAAGCTCGAGCTTCGCGCTATTTTAACCAATCCAGTGGTAGTATTAACTGTATTCGGCGGCGTGATTTTCTACTCGTTCCTATACCCACTACCCTACAGCCACCAAACGCCGCGTGAGCAGCCTATCTCCGTGGTCAACCTCGATCAAAGCCAAACCAGCTTTCAACTTGAGAGAATGGTAGACGCCACTCCGAACGTCCATGTCGTCCAGCGTGACTTTACAATTGAAGCTGCTAAACAGGCCTTTCTAAAAGGTGAAATAACCGGATTTTTGGTGATACCCGAGCACTTCTATAAGGATTTGATGCTAGGTAAAAGTCCAGTGCTTGCTTACGCTGGCGACGCATCACTCTTCCTAGTTTACGGAACGGTTGTTGAAGGTTTGGCACAAGCCGGTGGTACGCTAGCCGCAAAAGCCAAGGTTTCCAAACTACTTATTGATGGTGTGCCGCTTGAGCTGGCTAGTGAGCAGTATTCTGCAACCAAACTGAATACTAAGCCGACATTCAACCCTCGTATGGGGTATGTGGATTACGTCGTGCCCGCGGTATTTGTTCTGATCCTTCAACAAACACTGGCGATGGCATCGGGTTTGGTTGGCGGTACTCAGCGCCAAGGTAAAGGATACTGGAGCTTACGCCCTGTATTGAGCGTCGTTGCAGTCCGAACTTTAGTGCTCACTGCTATCTATTACTTACTCGGTATGTTTTATTTCGGTGCCAGCTTCGATATGTACGGGATCAGTAAGCTCGCCAACCCGTTTGAAATGCTGACATTGATGCTACCGTTCTTTTTGACGTCATGCTTTATTGGCATTTTTCTTGGAGCCATCACTCCAAGAAGAGAGTTAGTTACCGTGCTAGTACTCATTAGCTCAATGCCTCTTATCTTCTCTGCAGGCTTTATATGGCCAGTAGAAATGTTACCTGCACCGATGCAGTGGTTTGCGGCAGTATTCCCTACTCAGGCTGCTATCAGTGGCTTTTTGAAGCTAAATCAAATGGGTGCAGAGTGGTATCAGATTCGCGAGCATTGGAATCATCTATGGCTGCTTACGGCCATTTGGGGCGCACTCGCTACTTACTGCTTTAGTAAGTATCGTTGCCAACCTGCTGGGTAAGCTAGGACATTACAAAAAACAAAAGGGGTCAGCGCACAAAGCACTGACCCCTTTTTGATTGTTATAGCGTATTAATCTGGAAGCTTAGCTACGTGCCAACTCGACTTTTTCTTCTTTCTCACCTGCAGCTGGGTCATTGAATTTCTCAAGATCCAATGCACCTTCTGACTTAGCAACAATACAAGTTACTGCACTGTCACCCGTGATGTTTACTGCAGTACGAATCATATCAAGTAGGCGGTCAACACCCATGATTAGTGCGATACCTTCTAGCGGCAGACCTACTTGGTTAAGTACCATAGCAAGCATAATAAGACCTACGCCAGGAACACCCGCAGTACCGATTGATGCTAGCGTTGCCGTTAGAATCACTGTCAGGTAATCACCCATAGTTAGGTCGATGTTGAACGCCTGAGCAATAAATGCAGTCGCAACACCTTGCATGATAGCCGTACCATCCATGTTGATGGTCGCGCCAAGAGGAATGGTGAAAGACGATACTTTATTGTCTACACCCAAACGGTTTTGCGCAGTTTCCATCGTAACTGGAATGGTTGCGTTTGATGATGCGGTCGAGAACGCAAACATCACCGCATCTTCCATCTTCTTAAGGAAGGTGATTGGGCTTAGTCCAGTGAAAGACTTAAGCATCACGCTGTAGGTAACTAGGCCGTGTAGCAATAGCGTCGCTGTAAGTACTAGGAAGTACTCAGCGAGGTTTAAGATGGCACCCAAGCCAAGACCTGTGAACAGTTTTGCCATTAGGAAGAACACACCGTATGGGGCGATATTCATCAATAGCGCAACAAGCTTCATGATCACGTCATTCAGATCGCGGAATGTCGCAGCAATGCGCTCACCCGGCTCACCAGCTGCACTGATCGCGATACCGAAAAGCACGGCAAACACGATAACTTGAAGGGTCTTACCTTCAGCCATTGCACTGATTGGGTTCGTTGGGAACATATCGATGATGACTTGACCCAGCGATGGCGCTTCTGTCGCTGCAAATGAACTTGCTGCAGTTAGGTCAGCACCCGCACCTGGCTGGAATACTGTGCCCATAGTCAGTGCCAGTGTAATGGCAACTGCTGTGGTAGCGACGTAGAATAGAACTGTCTTACCACCTAAACGGCCTAGAGTGGTGACATCTTTAAGAGAGCTGGTGCCGCATACAAGCGATACGAAAACCAGTGGAACAACGAGCATTTTCAAGCTGGCGATAAAGACTTGACCACCAACCTCAAAAAGGCCGTTTACAATGTAAGCGTCTACAAATCCGTTCTCAGCAAATAGACCTCGAATAGCGAAGCCCGTCAAAATACCTGCAACCATACCGATAATCACACGACTCGTCAGTGACATTGGTTTCTTGGCATTAGTCATAATTACTCCTTTTTTTTATATTGCTTGTTGATGGAGACATCAAAAGCCGGAGCAGATTAGCAGTACCCTTTAGGCGATTAGAATCACAAATTTGTTTTCCGATCGCACGGCGTGACACAGATCACCAAAATTGTTATCAAACAAAAGCCAAAACCAACACAAACACTACAAAATAGTCACATAGTGAATTAAAATCCAACTTACATTAACTTATTGAGCATTATATTCTTTTCATCTTCAGATAAGTTTTAGTTATAACCAAAGATTATGTCAAAATTGAATGTCACCCAAAGCAAAAAGGCCAGCATTAAATGCTGGCCTTACTGACTATATAGACGTTTATACTATTGTGTCTTTATCGACTCTAACTTGATATCAAAGATAACCGCAGTTTCCGCTGGAACCGTCGGATGAGCGTCTTCTTGGTACGCAAGATGTGCGGGTACATATAGACGCCAGGTCGCTCCAACTGGCATTTCTTTGAGTGCGACAATCCACGCAACCGGCGCTTGATGCAGCATGACACTCATTGGCTCAGGAAGGTGAGCCGACCCATCCACCTGCTGACCATTCAAGAGCCAAGTTTTATGACGAATAAGGAATTGGCTGCCAGGATCAGATTCTTCTCGTTCCCCACCCTCATCAATGACCTCTATTTGGATGCCAGAGCTGTGAGTAGCCACCTGTTCACGGGCGGCATTGCGCTCAAAAAACGTTGCTTCAAACTGTTGTTTTTGCTCAAGATGCTCAGCTTGTGCACGCTTGCGCTGCTCTTCCATTTCTTTTTTCAGTGCTTCCGCTTCACTTGGGTCAAAAGGCCATGGCTTTTGCATAAACGCTTCCATGATCGCTTCTTGAATGATCTTGATGTTCATCTTTGGAAATGATTTTTGAGCAAGCTCTTTAGCAATTTCTCGGCCGTAGATATAGCTTACTTTTTGTTCTAGTGTTTCGATTTCCATAACAACCTCTTGGATTCTGGTTATGCGTTTATCATACGTATCAACCTAGAAAAGAAAAGTATGTTACGGATACTTAAAGGCATCAGAAAAAGCTAAGGGCCGCAGTGGACCCTTAGTAATTTATGCAGTTTGAGATTCCGACGTGTCTGACTCGGTCTGCTCATTCGCATCGATAGGCTCAATAATGGGCAGGGTCTGAGCAACGTACTTACCCGGAGCTGCACCCAATACCGGATAATCTTCGTTACCCACCGGGAATGGTTCAACTTGTTCTTCTGGAATGTATTGACCAAGCCATTCATTCCAATGTAACCACCAAGACCCTTTGTGATGATCAGCGTTGTTAATCCACTCTTCCGCTGACTCATCCAGCGTTGAGTTTGTCCAAAAGCCATACTTCTCTTTTTCTGGATGATTAACGATACCTGCAATATGCCCTGATTCACCAAGCACAAAGGTTTTATTGCCACCCATTTTCAAAGCACCACGATACGTGCCTTGCCACAGAGCAATATGGTCTTCTTTTGTCGAGATGAAATAGCTTGGAATACGAATCTTGTCCAGGTCAATCCAAACGCCTCCAATTTTAACCCCTTTATCAGCAATCAACTTGTTCTCCAAGTACAGTTGGCGTAGTAAGAAGTTATGCGTCGCTGCCGCAACGTTCGTACTATCACTGTTCCAGTACAACAAATCAAAATCGACAGGGCTATTTCCCTTGAGGTAGTTATCAACGTAGTAGTTCCAGTACAAACTGTTCTCACGCAGTAAACTGAAGGTCACACTCAAAGAACGACCATCCATGTAACCCAGAGAATTGTTCTGAAGTTCTATAGCACGAATGATAGTATCGTTGATGTAGGCACCGACTTCACCAGGCTGGCTAAAGTCTAGTAACGTCGTAAAGAATGACGCTGATACAATACGCTTCTTCATACGTTTAGCAGCATAGTAAGCTACGGTTGACGCCAACACCGTACCACCAATACAGTAGCCCGCAGCATTGATCTGATCTTTACCTGTAATCGACTCAATCGCCGCTACCGCTTTGACTACCCCTTCCGTCACATAGTCGCCAAATTCTACTTTAGCTTGTGAAGGACCTGGGTTTCGCCAAGACATCATAAATACCGAATGACCTTGCTCTAGCAGCCATTTCACCATCGAGTTCTTCTCACGAAGATCAAGGATGTAGTACTTATTAATAAACGGTGGAACGATCAAAAGCGGAGTCGCATTCACCTTTTCAGTCAACGGACGGTATTGAATAAGCTCAAACAGCTCATTTTTAAATACTACATCCCCAGCTGTGTTCGCGACATGCTCACCAATCTGGAACGCTTCTGTATTCGTCATGCGAATTTTCAGTACATCCGCGCTCGCTTCCATGTCTTCCTGAAACTGCTGCAAACCCGCGAGCAAGTTTTCACCATTTTGCTCAAGCGTGAGTTTTAAAAGCTCAGGGTTAGTTGCGATAAAGTTGGTTGGCGATAGTGCGTTTAAAGTTTGACGGGAGAAAAATGTGAGACGTTCTTTGATTTTCTCGTCCACACCTTCAACCGAATTGATGGTATCGAGGTACGTTTTACTGAACAAAACGTAAGACTGCTTAATAAAGTTGTAAAACGCTTCTTCTTTCCACGCGTCGTCTTGGAATCGACGATCGCCCTTTTCAACGTCAACAACTTGTTCTTTACTGGATTGCAGCGCGACACGCTGCCATATTTCGAGTTGCTGCATCCACCACTTGGTTTGCATATCCAACATAGCGGCGGGTTGCTTGGATGCCTTGTTCATAAACTCTGCAGTGTCCTCAGCATTGAGTTCCTGCATCGCTTTAGTCAGAGGGCTATTTACGGCTGCCTTGCCTTGCTCGAAGTCTTTCCACCATTGCTGGTTGCTCTCCTGCAGTTTCACAAGGTAGTCCGAAAAGAAGTTTTGGAACATAGCTAAAACCCTTTTCTTGGAAACAAAAAAGGTTGCGGGAACGAGTGCCCCCGCAACCCTCTATATATACGTACTCTATCTAAACAAATAATAGAGACATTAAGCTGGTGTGCTCGCCTTTACAGCGTCCGTCGTAATGGCTTCTAGGTCTTCTTTGAACTCTTTTGCCACTTGCTGAAGCTTATTGCTGTCGTCCATCATTTGTTGAGACAAACGAGACAAAGTGTTTAGCTGTTGGCTATTGAAAACCGCAAGTGAAGAGACATCTTTAATTTCAGTCGCTGCTTTCATTTGATTAACGCCTAGCTCACTGTATGCGCGCATAGCATTTAGTTGAAGTTCAGTGAGTGTTTCAACATTTTTTGTCATGAGCTTGTTGAACTTTGCGTAAGGTTCAAACGTTTTTTCAGACTGCTCGTTGATTACTTTGAAAATATCCGTGTACATAATCATTTCTCCTAAGAAATAAACATTCCAGTTTCTAAATCAAATCTATCCCAGTAAATTGGGCTTCCGACAACACAATTAACAGCGCTTAACAACGACTGCAGTTCCCATGCCACCACCAATACATAATGAGGCGACACCTAGATCTTTGTTTTCTCTTAGCATCTCGTGAATCAAAGTCACGATGATGCGGTTACCTGAAGCACCCAGCGGATGCCCTAAAGCAATCGCGCCCCCATTAGGGTTTGCGCGTTGCAAAATTGACTCTGCAGAAACGCCGTGTTCAGAGGCTAAATTACGAATAACACCAAGGCTTGCGCCGCAAATGCTTCGTTTAGCTCAAACACATTTACATCAGAAATCTCTAGCTCTGCTTTAGCCAATGCACTCGTCACCGCTTGCACCGGACCTAAGCCCATCACTTGAGGATCCAACCCCGTTTGAGCACTTGCCACCAGCTCACAAAGTGGTGTCAATCCCAAACGATTTACTGCAGATTCAGACGCCACAATCAGAGCACTTGCACCATCATTGATCCCTGATGCATTACCAGCGGTCACTGATCCTTCACGGTCAAATGCAGGCCTTAGCTTGGCGAGACCTTCCATGGTTGCGTCGACTTTTGGATATTCGTCTGTAGCAAACTCAACCACGTTACGACGTACTTTGACTTCTACAGGAACAATCTCTTGTTCAAACTTACCCGCTTCGATCGCTGCGACTGCTTTTTGCTGACTGCTTAGCGCATAAGCGTCTTGATCATCGCGTGATATATCGACTTGCTTAGCGATGTTCTCTGCCGTCACACCCATGTGATAAGCATTAAAAACATCCGTCAAACCATCCGAAACCAACAGGTCTTTTGCTGTCATGTCACCCATTTTGTGACCGTTGCGCGCTGTCGCTGGCATTGCAAATGGAATTTGCGACATCACTTCAACGCCTGCCGCTACTACGACATCAGCTTCACCCGCTTTAATATGAGAGGCTGCGTCCATCAAGGTTTTCATTCCGCTACCACACACCATATTTAGTGTGTATGCTGGCACCTCTGCTGGAATACCGGCTTTAATTGACGCTTGACGGCCAATACCCATACCTTGATTTGCACTAACAACATTACCAACAATAACTTCATCAATTTCTTCAACGGGTATTACTGTCGACTCTAGAGCGCCTTTAATTGCCGCTGCCGCTAAGTCACCTGCTGAAATATTTTTAAGGGTACCGCCAAAACTACCAATTGCAGTTCGTTTTGCTGCAACTATAAATACTTTTTCCATTGTTATCCCTTATTAGCTTTACGCCATGTATAAGCCGCCATTGATAGCGATTGTTTCACCTGTAATATAACCTGCTTCTTCACTTGCCAAATAAGCAACTGATGCGGCAATTTCTTCTGGTTTAGCTAGACGCTTTAAAGGAATGGTACTTTTAATTGAGTCCAATACTTCTTCACGCATAGCTTCAACCATAGGAGTACCTGTATAACCAGGAGCGACAACATTAGCGGTCACGCCAGAACGCGCACCTTCCGCCGCCAGAGCTTTAGTAAAACCAATCATGCCCGCTTTCGCTGCCGCATAGTTGGTTTGACCAAACTGACCTTTTTGTCCGTTGACAGATGAAATGTTAATGACTCGACCATTGCCTTTTTCGCACATGGCAGCAAAGAGAGGTTGGGTAACGTTGAACACGCTATTTAGGTTGGTATTGATGACATCAAACCAGCTGTCTGATGTCATTTTCTTGAACTGGCCGTCGCGAGTAATACCAGCGTTGTTTACAACAAGGTCAAAAGTACCTTCTTCTTGTTGCAGCAATCCTAGCTTTTCCTTGCACTCTTCCGTATTCGTCACATCGAGTTCGAACAAACGAACCTGATCTTCTGTAAAGCCTTTTTCATCAAACCAGCGCTTAGCACATTCGTAATTCCCAGTGCTGTACGTTGCAATGAGACGATAGTCTTGTTGGACAAGTTTCGAAGAGATAGCAGAACCAATTCCGCCTTTTGATCCCGTAATTATTGCGAGCTTTTTCATTGGTGACTCCATTCCTAGCAACTAGCTTTATTAGCTATTTTATTAAAATTAAAATAAGACGACCTAGTACGCTTTTTTACTTAGCTGACTTTTATTATTGAAATTACACAGCTTTTATTACGTTTTAAGTTTTAAATATAAATTTAAAGGAATCTTAATATTTCACCATCGATTATTTATGTAACAAGCCATAAAGTTGATCACTATCACAAATGAATATGTAATCAACAACAAACAATGTAAACAAACATTAAAAACATCAACAACAATATAACTTACTGAATTAACAAATTAATTTATGCAAATGGTAATTTTATCAATAAATACAACCAAAGAACCATGCACTAAAAAAGTGCAATCACTTGTGAATTAAGTATCAACACAATAACGTATTTTCAAAAGCTTGCTATCGCGAATTATTATTAAGTAGTTGAAATTCAACACTATTAAAATAGAGCCAATAACTTAACATTTTACATATTTGCAACAAGGAATTACACAATAGAAACACTTGCCCTATGACACGTCGCAATATGTCTCATTGTGGGGCTTTGCAAAATAACGTGAGCAAATTCACCCACTAAAGGCAAGGCTAATTTGAGCAGAAAGTTTAGAGGATAGTCGCAAATCCAGAGATGTACAGTTTACGGCTATCTACAGCTTCAAGGTAGATAGCAACTTTTAGTAGAACCAAATCTAGTAGTAGTGGCTGCTTGTCACTATACGTCCAACAAGCGCATTTGAGCTTGATTGAGTCTTAGTGCTGTTTGCGGTAGTAACCATTTCTTTTGATCTTGCTGTTGAATGCCGTCACCAGAAACATACAAGCCGTGTAGCACGCGTCTTCTAGTACCGATATGGTTTATGGTGCCTCCATGCCATGTATGAGCATTGAAAATCATTATACTCCCTGCAGGACACTCCAAGTACACCTCTTGCGGGTGAGGAGCTTCGGTATCTTCAAGCACATCTTCAGGCAACTCTGGTCGTAGATGCGTTCCAGGGATGATACGCGGCGCACCATTGTCTTTGCATAAATCATCAAGTGCCCATATCGAATTCACCAAGTGAACTTTAGGAAAGTCGGGACGAGGCTTCTTCCAGTCACCGTGCAATGGCTGAAGCCCACCGCCTGGATGCGCTTCTCTGCCATTAAGACTCGACAGCTTAAACTCACATTTGAATATGTGCTGGCATGCATTGAGTACTAAAGGGTGTGACCAAATTTTCTCCCAAACCGTGCCTTTGTTAATCAAGTTGGCAATTCGAGTCACGGTCTCTTCTTGGTGGTGTTCTATCGCTAGATTCTCACCCTCTTTCTCAACAAGGTAGTCGAATTTATCTCTCAGCTCTTGGAGCCACTCAGGATCAATCACATCGTGAATAACAGTAAATCCGTGGGTATCGAGTTCGTCATATTGGCGTGGCGTAAGGCCTTGTGTGGAGTAAAGTCCATGTAGGGTAGATTGATGAGGCATTATTATTATCCTTTCTTAGGCTGACTTTTCACTTACCAATCTACTGCGAAATGAACAAAAATCCTGTAGGGAATTTCTACGATAAACTGGACATTTGTATGATCGCTATATAAATGTGAACCAACTCAAAACCCCAGTTTTAGCCTGTAATGTATAATGTTACCTCCGCAAACGAGTACACTTTAGCTAGAAGATTGTTATAAAAACATGTTAGACAGAACTTACCTGATAGAAGCCCTCCAACACTACGCCACTAATACGGAACAAATCCGTTCACTGCAGTTTGCTGGCAATCTTCCCACTCCCCCTCCCCTTGCTTATCAAGTCCACTTTCCTCGCATTGAAATGGTGTTGATTGGTGAGCTGGATATGGATGTCGGTAACAGCGTAGGTAGCGATACAGGAGTGAAACTGCGACAAGGTGATGTTCTCTACCTACCCGCTGAAAGTTGGAACAAACCCAACTGGGATAAACCCGTGGTGACGATGACAGTGCTTGTGGGCAAACAAAGTTTTGGCATGAGTTTACTGAGTTGGGATGGCGAGAAATTCGATTCGGCTATCAAAGAAAATGTCGCAAGGCGTGGACCACGAACCGGTTCATTCATTCTCCAAGCTGTAGAAGAAATGGCGTGGCATGCACAAGATCAAAACACGTTGCAATTGTTAGCAAGTAGCTTGTTCAGTCATATCCACGATCTTATCCATAATCCACCAGAAACACCTTCGAAAAGTAAGGCGCTGTTTGATGCGGTTAGAGATTATCTCGAGCAAAATTATCACGAGCCACTAACCAGAGAATCGGTCGCTAAACACTTTTATGTATCACCTAACTACTTATCGCAGCTTTTCCACAAAGAGGGCAATGTAAAGTTCAACGAGTATCTAACTCGCATTCGCCTAGAGCGAGCAAAATACCTTTTAAAACAATATGATACAAAGGTAAAAGAGATTGCACATCGATGCGGATTTAATGATAGCAATTACTTTTGTCGCGTGTTCAAACAACAAACGGACCGCTCCCCTTCGCAGTATCGTGCGCACTACCAAAGTGGAACGGTAGAATAGACTTAAACGTTAATTACCGTGCCAGCTGGCGCTCTTTTGGCACGTTCAATGGCAGTAATTGCGAGTTCAGGATTACGCAGAAAGTCAGATATCGACATTTTAATCAAGCGAGAGTTGTCAAAACGCTCAACACCTTCAATATTGATGTCAGCAATGATAAATGCCACATCGGCTCTATCGATCGCCTCCTGCTCTAACGAGTTTTCTGCGCCAAGTGCTCCTTGTGTCTCAACATCTATTTTGTGACCTGCTTTTTTGGCCGATTTTTCCAGTAACTCCGCTGCCATATAGGTATGCGCAACACCACTAATACAAGCCGTAACTCCAACTAAATTCATTGTTTTCCTGAGATATTTCTATAGCAAAAAGCCTAGTGAGTATAATCTCACTAGGCAGTCGTGTCTTTGTCTATTCTACGTAAACTTGTTCTCAATCATAATCACAGCAAATCAAGAACGGTTTTTCCTTCACCGTAGGCGTTGTGCCAGTCGCTCATAAAGCCGGCTACGCCAGAATCGGTCAAAGGATGTACCAGAAGTTGGTCAAATACGTCCGGTGCGATGGTCACTGACTGCACACCTGCTTTCGCTACTTCGTGAACTTGCTGAACATTTTTAAACGAGGCGGCTAGCACTTTAGCATCCAAGTTATACATATCGATTAAATGCGCCATTTCAGCGGCAACCTGGGTACCATCACCACAGATGTTATCAAGACGGTTCACGTACGGAGCTAAGAACTCTGCCCCTGCCATAGCGGCCATCAACGCTTGTTGCGGCGTTAAGATAGCGGTAGCAGTAATGCGAATGCCTTCGGAACTAATGAGTTTCATCGCTTTAATACCCTGTGGCGTTACTGGCACCTTTACGATGATTTCAGGGTCGAGTTTGCGAAGGGCTTTCGCTTCTTCAAGCATGACTTCAGCTGTTTCGGCAACCACTTGCGCATGCAGCATGCGCTCTGGGCCAATCAACTCACGTATATCCAAAATAATGTCTCGAAGTGGACGGTTTTCTTTAGCAACAATCGTCGGGTTTGTTGTCACACCTACGATAGGGTATAAATCGACCGCCTTTTTGATTGCTTCTAAGTTAGCGGTATCTAACATATAAATCATGATACATCTCCAATCACTGTAACTAGGTGGCTATATCAGTAGCCAAATTCTTTCAAACACTTGGTAATCGCCGCTTTACTCTCGGTAAAACAAACCCCTTGTGCTGCCAACTTACTGGTGTCTAAACGTACGTCTCGAGTTTTTGGCGCATCGCTTTGGGCTAATACCTCAGAGAGACGTGATTCAAGCTTAAGTTCAGTAAGAATATGCTTAGCAATGTCATAACGGCTTGCATCGTTATGTGCGCCTGTGTGGTAGGTGCCATAAGGGATTTCAAAGATTTTCGGAAACTGTTCAATAAGCTCATGAACATAAGTCAATCCACGGAACTCATTACCGCGCTCGTGCATCACTTCACCCTTAAATAGCGCTTGGGTGGCATTCCAAACAACATTAGGGTTGATGGTGGTATTGCGCTCAGGCAATCCGAACAGCCAAGTGAATCGAAGTACCCACATTTCTGGCAGTATCGACGCGAGTTCTTTCTCTGCTTCTAGTTTGTTTTGACCATAAACGGTGTCTGGTACTGGCTTCGACTCTTCTGTGTATGGACCTGCTTCAGGGTTACCGTTGAATACCTGTTCTGTCGAGATAAACACCAACTTTGCACCCGCCGCCTTACACGCATTGGCAACATTAATAGCGCCTTGCACATTCACCTTGTGAGCAACATCTGGGTGTTGATTACAAAAATCTGTCACCGCGATAGCCGCTGCATGAATCACAAAGTCCGGTTTGAACTCATCAAAGATTGAGCTCACCGCATCCGCATCAGTAATGTCTAACTGCGCGACATCCGTGCCTTTAATATCAAACTCATCGCTGTAACGGTTAATAAAGCGCGTACCAAAAAAGCCGCCTGCTCCGGTAATTAAAATTCGTTTCTTGCTCATGCCTAGCCTCCTATGACTACTTGGTATCCATGCGCTTCGACATGGCGCTGAATCGCATCTATTTCTTGTTTGGTCGGTACTGGGATCTCTTTCATGGTGTAGTTCATCCCTAATGTTTCATATTTGCTCGAACCATATTGATGAAATGGCAGCAAATGGACTTCTTTTAGTTGATAAGGGGCAATAAAACTCAGCACCTTATCAACGTTGATCAGCTCCAAGGTAAAGCCCGGTATCAAGGGTAACCGGGGAATCACCTTGCATGATGTCGTCATCAACGCAGAGAAACTATTCAGCACTTTCTCTAAGTTAATTCCAATCACGGCCTTGGCTCTGCTTTCGTCCATCATCTTGAAATCAAATAGAATTTCATCGCAATAGTTCGCCATTTCCGTAAGCTGCTTACTATTGCCGTGACCAGAGGTCTCGATGGCGGTTTTATAACCCAACCTCTTTAGCTGTTTGAGCAGCTCTAAACAAAACTTGCCATGAACAAGCACCTCACCTCCGGATAACGTCACGCCGCCACCAGAGGTTTGATAAAACACATCATCTTTGGCGATTTCTGCGAGCAATTGCTCCACGGTGACGTCATAACCGACTTGCTCGAAAGCACCACTTGGGCACTCATCTACGTCCTGCTCACACACATCACAGTGCAGACACTTAGACTCGCGGCGAATGTTCACCAAGTCTATTGACCGTGATTCTGGATTGGCACACCAAGGGCACTTCAAAGGACAACCTTTGAAAAACACCACGGTGCGTATGCCCTCGCCATCATTGAGTGAGTAGCGTTGAATGTTGAATACCCGTGCTGTTAGAGCCTTTGAGTCCATTTCAGAAGAGCGAGGCTCTTCTGAAACTGAGCAACAGTCGACGGAGCCGGTTTGGCAATCACAGCTCATGGGCGGTTCTTCGAATAATGTCATCTTGAATTTCTTTCGATAATTCAACGAAGAAGGCACTGTAACCCGCGACTCGCACGACTAGACCCGCATAATCCTCCGGTTTTTCCTGAGCCTTACGCAGCGTTTCTGCGTTTAGTACGTTGAACTGGATGTGCTGCAGTTTCAGCTTCATGAAGGCACGCAGGAAGTCACCCAGTTTGGTAATCCCTTGCTCACCTTCTAACGTCGAAGGAGTAAACTTAACGTTCAATAAACTTCCGTTAGATAACAGGTAGTTGTCGAGCTTACTCACCGACTTCAACACGGCTGTTGGGCCTTGTTGATCTTTACCCAACATCGGAGACAAACCGCCATCCGCAAGCTGCTCTCCTGCAAGTCGGCCATCAGGTGTCGCTCCGACAACAGCACCAAGCGGGACGTGTGCCGAAACCGTGTATGAACCCGGAGTGAAGTAACCACCACGAGGGTTCTCGTAAGTCTCGACTTCTTTGCAGAACAGACGCAGCAGATCCGCACCCAATGCATCCACTTCATCGATATCGTTGCCGTATTTCTCATAGCGATTCATGAGACGGGCACGCACTTTCTCCCCGTCTTTGCCTTCAAAGTTCGACTCAAGTACATCGATAAACTCTGCAAAGCTCATGCGTTTCTCTTCAAACACAAAGCGTTTTAACGCCATGAGTGAATCTGATAGATTGGCAATACCAATACCCTGCACACCAGAGAAGTTATAGCGACCTCCTCCATAAGTGATGTCCTTTCCATTCTCGATACAATCATTGATAAACGATGATAAAAGCGCACCGGTGCCCAGTCTCGGTGGCCAACATCACAAATGTTTGAGCCTTCCACCATGAGTTTGACGTATTCGCAGATATCGGCTCGGATTTCTGTGAGTAGCGAATCAAATGAGACCTCTTGATTGTCTTTATTGCGTTTTAGCACCAGCTCCATCACCTTGAGCAGGTTGAACATGGCGATATCATGTAGGCCGTAGGTCTTACCAGGGATGGACAGCTCAACGCACCCTACCACCGAGTAGTCACGGGCATCTTCAAGGGAAACACCGCGGTTCAAAAATGCCGGCACCACGACTTCGTCATTAAAGATCTGTGGGATACCTGTACCTAAACGAATCGTCTCTGCCGTTTTATTCAAGAAAGCACGATCGATGAACTCATTCACACGAACGCCTAAGTTAGGCTGCGGCAACTGAACGCTCTGATACGCATCCAAACAAAGCGAAGAAAGTGTATTGACTGCGCTGCGACCGTTCTCGGTCAAACCACCGAGCAGAATCGTGTAGCCTGTTGGGAAACCCGCGAAAAACTTAGCGCTGCTTGAAGAGCGCAGAAGTACGATATCGTTAGTCTTCACCCATAAGCTTTCTAGTAGCTCTTGCAAAAATGCGTCAGACTCGCCTTTATCCAGTGACGCTTGGTAGTAAGGCATCATGTATTGATCGAATCGGCCTAAAGACAATGAACTCGCGTTCGATTCATACTGCAGAACAATATTCATGTACCAAAACAGTTGGCACGCTTCGTAGAAATCATCGGGCTTTTTAGTAGCCACTTTGGCAGAGATGTCCGCGATGCGGTTAAGCTCTGCGGTGCGCTCTACAGATTCGCATTGCTCCGCCATGTATCTCGCAAGCGTTTCATAGCGGCGAATATGTCTTGTAGATGCTTCTAAGAGGATCAGTACTGAGCGATAAAACTCATTGTCAGCGTTCACTGTGGCCAGCGTCGACATTTCATCTGTGAGTGCACCAAGGCCATTTTGTAGCAAGCGGTCAAAATCAATGATGATATGGCCTTGGCCTTTGTCTGTTTGGTTAACGCTAAATACTTTTTCAGAAACAGCGTGCTTCACGTTGTCTGGAATTTGTGCGTTGATGAAATCCTTCATCGAACGTTGTGACCAGTAGTTCAGCAAGGTTTCTTTATAGACCGCCTTGTCCTCGTCACTAATGTAAAACTTGTCTTGCGGACGCGATTCAAAAATATCCAGCTCTTTCTCTATCCAATAAGGATCCATTTCAGGAGATACAATACCCGCACGAGGTTTGACAGTGCGGTTGCCGGCAATGAGCTCATCGTCACGGATGGAGATAGCGACATTGTCCATAACATGCGCCGTCGCTTTCGCTCGGCGAATTAGAGTATGCTCACCTTCGGTCTGTCGATGACTTTCGGTATATAAGAGCGCACGCTCTAAGGAAATTTCTCGTTGGGCTTCAAACAGGGCAGACTTTAATCGGGATATTCTTTCGGTGCTCACAATAGGCTCCATATTTTTATTTTTTGGGACAGGCTGATGTCATAACAAAGTCACCTTGGTCGGAGTAAAGTGACTGTGGTATGAAGCTCCCTTTCCGTGAAAGGGAGCCAAGGTTCGCTACGCTGTAGCCTTCTCTAGATGGGCAGCGATTTTATCCATGACGGCTGCTGCACGTTTTACTGCATCACTGACACCGATGCGCACGATGGTTTTGCCCTGGAAGCGGTCTTCATTTTTAATACCGATGTCTTTAGTCAAGATAACGATATCGGCTGCTGCAATTTCCTCTGCGGTTAGCTCATTTTCGATACCAATCGAACCTTGAGTTTCCACTTTGCAGTTCCAACCCTTGGCTTTCGCTGCTGATTCTACTGCTTCTGCTGCCATGTAAGTGTGTGCCACACCAGATGGGCATGCTGTTACTGCTACGATGCTAGTCATAATTCTCACCTTTATTTTAAATTTCTGTTTTTATTGGATTTAGTTTTCAAAGACTCAGAGTTAACCGATAGTGATATCTAGGTCTAAGTCATCAGATTCTTGTTGTTTTGGCTCTTCCACTTTGCGACGCGCCTTTAGGAAGTTCACCATCAATGCAGTCACTAGAGCACCAACCGCCAGGGCAATTAGGAAGCCAAAGCGACCTTCAACTACAGGTAGTACAATCAGACCACCCCAAGCTGCGAAACACTCTACACCCAGCACTGCCGCTGTTGCTGCACCTGTTGCGGTACCAATCATGATTGAAGGAAGAACGCGTAGTGGATCTGCTGCTGCGAAAGGAATCGCACCTTCAGTAATACCCATGGTGCCCATTAGCATCGATGCACGACCTGCTTCTTGTTCATCTGCGCCATACAATTTTTTGTTTAGGAAAGTCGCTAGACCCATACCGATTGAAGGTGTTGCTACGGCAACCGCACTGATACCCGCTACGTTGTAGATGCCTTCACCAACACAAAGGATGACAAACGCATAAGCCACTTTGTTGACTGGACCGCCCATATCAAAAGCAATCATTAGACCCATGATGATAGCCAGGACCACGATGCTTGAGTCTTGCATGCCTTTAAGGAACTCAGTTAGGCCTTCTGTCGCTGCACCGATTGGCTCCCCGATACCCCAAACAATGGCACCAGCAGTGATAAATGTACCGATAATTGGAATGACGAAAATTGGCATGATCGAGCGAGCAAACGCGGGTACTTTGATTTTCTTAAGGTAGAAGACAACAATACCACCCAGTAAACCGGCGAAAATCGCACCGAAGAAGCCGGTGTTGTACATGTTTGCGCCGATGAAGGCTGCAATCGCGGAAGGCGCTAATGCTGAACGGTCTGCAATTGAGTAACCGATGTAAGCCGCTAGTATTGGAACCATGAGTTGGAAGCCTGCTACGCCGATAAAGAACAGATCGTGCAACCACGTCCCTTCAGCCGGCACCGCGCCTTCACCATAAATCATCACCGAGCAGCAAGTAGAATACCGCCCGCCACGACGAATGGAATCATATGCGATACACCCGTCATTAGATGTTGTCGCGTGTTTTTTAGAATTGAGATTAAGTCATTCATTGACCTCTCCTTAGAGTACATAAGTATTAAAATTTTTATTAAAAGAAAGTACTTGTTGTATTTATTGGCTCACGTTTCTGATTTCGCTTCTGAGAAACTCTATCTCTACAGCACAGGGTTATAATAGTGAGCAATTGTGCTATTCAGTTAGAGGACAAAACTGCTTTTTACTGGATATTTGTAAGGTTGAATGTGAATATTGATCTTGAGCACACTTTGATAGCTCATTTGTTAGATTATTAGAAAAAACATAGTAAACAACTGTTAATCAAAGAATTAGATAGAAGGGCACTCTCTAAAAACCCTATAAAAGGAAGATGAAGATCACATATATGACTGCATTTTTGAGCGGTATCACAATTAAATTTCAATCTAACAAATATCCAGTTTTTAGTACTTTTATCCAATAGATGAAGTTGTGCTTTTTGTTAAAGTTGTAGGCATAAACATCAATAACAAATTCGAAACTAAGGAATGAGCCCCTATGAGAAGTTTTACGTTTTCTTGTGAACTGCCAAACGGCGTTCACGCGAGACCAGCGGGTCATGTAGAAACCCTTTGTAATCAATACAACTCCAACATCGAATGGCAAAACGAACGTACCGGCTTATCCGGCAACGCTAAGAGCGTTCTCTCTCTTATTGGTACGGACACCCTACTCGGTGACAAATGTGTGATTACCATTGAAGGCGAAGATGAAGAGATTGCACTAGAAGCACTGCAAAGCTTTATTGCTAATGAGTTCCCGCACTGTGATGCGCCGCTAGAAAAAACTCAAGCAGATGAAGAGCAACAGCCGCTGCCGCGTAACCTATCGAATCTCACCGAAGGCGTCGTACGAGCAACATCTGTCAGCTCAGGTGTTGGACGCGGCGTTGTAGTGAAAGTTGGGGCAATCAATTTTGACCAACTTCCTTACATGCCAGAAGTGAAAGCGCTAGAGAATGAAGAGCGCGATCTCTCTGCTGGTATCGCACACCTTGCAAAATCTATTGAAATGCAAGCAAAAACCTCTGTCGATACCGAAAGTGAAGTGCTCGCGGCGCACTTATCTATCTTAAAAGATGACTCCTTTGCTGAACAGCTATCCACCAATCTTGTTGAAGGTCGCAGCTGCGCGCAAGCGATTGTTGCTACTGCAAAACACTATGCGGAGCAGCTACAAAAGTCGTCTAGCCAATACCTGCGCGAGCGTGAGTTGGATATTCGCGATGTCTGCTTCCAACTGCTACAAGCCATTTATGGTGACGAACATTACACAAACCAGCTGGAATTAACTGAGCCTTCAATTTGTATGGCTGAAGATCTAACACCTAGCCAGTTCTTAGAGTTAGATAAATCGCTGTTGAAAGGTTTGGTTTTAACTCATGGCGGAAGCACGTCACATACCGTTATCCTAGCGCGCTCATTTGGCATTCCAACCGTTGTCGGTCTTAAAGACGGAGCACTGGATCAAGCAATTGGTAATGAAGTGTATCTCGATGCCAACTTAGGCGCGATTGTCACCGACTTGTCTGAGCCAGTCATTCGCTACTATGAACAAGAAAATCGAGTCATTGCTACCGTTCGCGAACGTCAAGCGGCTTTCAAGGACACTCAAGGGATGACACAAGACGGCAAGAAACTGGAAGTAGCTGCAATATCGCTCACTCGGTAGAAGCAAAAGCTGCGTTTGAGTCAGGTGCAGAGGCGATTGGTCTGTTCCGCACTGAAATGCTCTATATGGATCGCAAAAGCGCACCAAAAGAAGACGAACTCTACAACATCTTTTGCCAAGCCCTGGACGCAGCTTCGGGCCGTGCGATCATCGTGCGCACCATTGATATTGGTGGCGACAAGCCAGTTGATTACCTCAACATTCCAAAAGAGAACAACCCGTTCCTAGGCTATCGTGCGGTTCGTATTTATGAAGAATTTTTGGAGCTATTTAAAACTCAGCTTCGCGCTATTTTAAGAGCTTCTGCCCATGGTCCACTGAAGATTATGATCCCAATGATTTCCTCGATGGAAGAGATCTTGTGGGTTAAAGATATTCTAGCTGAAGTACGCCAAGACCTACGTAAAGAGCAAGTACCATTTGATGAGAAAATTCCACTCGGGATCATGATGGAAGTGCCATCGGTGGCGTTTATTATCGACCAGTGCTGTGAAGAAGTAGATTTCTTCTCTATCGGTTCAAACGACCTAACTCAGTACTTGATGGCAGTAGACCGTGACAACGCGAAAGTCACCAAGCACTACAATAGTTTGAATCCAGCATTCTTGAGAACACTTGATCATGTGGTCAACGAAGTACACCGTCATGGTAAATGGATTGGTTTGTGTGGTGAGTTGGGCGCGAAAGGATCAGTACTACCTCTACTTGTTGGTCTAGGCCTCGATGAAATCAGCATGAGCGCACCAAGTATTGCCGCGACTAAAGAGCGTATCTCGAATCTAGACAGCCGCGAATGTCGCCAACTACTGAATAAAGCAATGCAATGCCGTACACAACTGGAAGTCGAACATCTGCTTGCTCAATTCCGCATGGCGCAAACAGAAGCACCACTCATCTCCGAAGACTGTATCAAGCTAGACCTCGACCTGCGAAGCAAAGAAGAAGTCATCAAAACACTTGCAGATAACTTGTTCCTAACTGGGCGCTGCCGCTATCCAAACAAGTTGGCTGATGACCTTTGGGCACGAGAAGATGTGTTCTCTACTGGTCTAGGTTTTGGCTTTGCGATTCCTCACACTAAAAGTGAGCATATTGAACAATCTGCGGTGAGCGTTTGCCGACTAGCCAAACCTATTCAATGGGGAGATGAAGAAGCGCAGTTCGTCATTATGCTAACGTTGAACAAGCACGCGGCGGGTGATCAACACATGAAGATCTTCTCTAAGCTTGCTCGTAAAATCATGCATGCTGACTTCCGTGATGCACTGTTTAACGCCAGCTCGAGTACCGAAATTGAACAAAAACTGATGGCGGAGCTAGAACTGTAGTCCCCACAAACATAGTAGTAAGAAGGAACCAAAACCTTCTCACCTCTGACTTGGAATGAGGCTCTAGTTCGGTTCCAAGTTTTGGCGAAGTAACCTCATTCGTGTCCAGTGTTACTTCGCCCTTTTTCGTTTTAAAAAGGCTTAAAATTATGTCAACGATTGATTACCAACCTCTTCTAGACACTCTTATTGAACAAGAGAATCAGCTCCAGTTTCCCTATTTTAATCAACAAACCGCTTGGGATATTGGCTGCGCACTGCGTGCTCGAGCTGAGCAAAAACAGGCCAAAGTCGCTATTGATATCACCATTGGCGAGCAACGACTGTTTTTCACTGCGCTCGATGGCGCGACATACGACAACCAAGAGTGGGTAAGACGCAAATCAAACGTCACCAAACGGTTTCAACACAGCTCTTGGTACATGAAGCATTACTTGGAAATGAAAGGGAAAACCATCGCTGAAGCCTCCTTCGTTGACACACAAGATTACAGTCCTTTTGGGGGCTCGTTCCCAGTTCGTATTCAAAATAGCGGTATGATAGGAACGATTACGGTTTCAGGTCTGCCTCAACAAGAAGACCACCAGCTAATCGTCGACGTACTCTCTTCGTATTTAAAATAGGAACACTTATCGTGACTACGCTTTGTTTTAAAGGTCTATTATTCGACCTTGATGGTACCTTGATCGACTCCATTCCTTGTGTCACCCGTACATGGTCAACCTGGGCCGAATCTAAAGGGTTAGACCCAGACTATGTCATGTCCCGCATCCATGGCAGACCCGCCATTGAATCCATTGCAGAACTGCTTGACGCACCGGTTTCCTCTCCTGAAGTTCAGGCAGAGTTCGACTATTTGGAACAATATGAAGCCACCCACACCGACGGAACCGTCGCACTGCCCGGCGCAATAGAGCTTCTCAATGGTTTGAACGAGCTAGGCATTCCGTGGCAATCGTCACATCCGGCACCCTACCTGTCGCTACCGCGCGCATTAAAACCACGCAACTACCTCAGCCAAAAGTACTGATAACGCCCGAAGTTCTCAAACAAGGTAAACCGCATCCCGAGCCGTATCTACGCGGCGCAGAGGCTCTAGGGCTAGATGCAAAAGACTGTATTTGCTTTGAGGATGCGTCTGCGTGGTTTGGAGTCGGGGATTGCTGCGGGATGCATGACGATTGCGGTGTTAAGCCACGCCTCTAAAGAGCAGTTACCTAAAGCTGATGGTTACGTGAACGCTCCGAAAGATGTTGTAATTCGCCGTGTAGATGGTGGGTTTGAGTTGGATGTTTGATATTTCACCCTTAATCAGGCGATGCGCAGCAAGCTCTTAGGCTCCTCTCCTTAATAAGGGGAGGCTGGGAGGGGTGCTCTTAAAACATCTTTAACACATTGAAAATAAGCAAAAAAACCAAGAACACCCCTCTAACTCCCCCGCTACGCGCCCCGTTATTAAGGGGGAGAATTACGGGCTCGCTACGCGTCGCCCCATGTTTCAATTAAACGTCCCAATACGTCATTTCTAAACCCTAAACTGCCCCACCACATCATCCAAACTCTGGCAACGCTTCTCTAGGCCAACACAAGCCCCCTCCGCACGCTTGATGATCTCGGCCATTTTATGGCTATCCTCCGCGATTTTCTGAATGCTTGCGTTTAGCTCACCGCTCACCGATGTTTGTTGTGATGCCGCCGTTGCGATATGCGTGTTCATCTCATTGATGATGCCAACGGAGTTTGATATCTCGCCAAGAGCGGTCGACGCGCTTTGTACCAATGAGATTGTTTTCTCGCTGGTTGAACGGCTGGATTCCATGGCATGAACCACAACGCTGGTACCTTCTTGAAGACGTTCAATCATTGTTTGAATATCACCGGTGCTTTCTTGCGTTTTACTTGCCAAGGAGCGTACCTCGTCGGCAACTACCGCGAATCCACGTCCTTGCTCACCCGCACGTGCAGCTTCAATTGCTGCGTTGAGGGCGAGTAAGTTTGTTTGTTCGGCGATACCACGAATAACGTCAAGCACTGAGACAATATTGGTCACATCTTGATTTAAACGTTGAACACTTTCTTCAGCTGCTGAGATTTCAGTTGCTAGTCCTTGAATGGAAGTAACGGTATCTCCAATACCTTGGTTGGCGACTGCGGCTTCGTCTGCACTTCTGTCAGTAGCTTGCGCAGCTTCTTGAGCATTCTGGCTGACATTCTCACTCGTTACACGCATTTCATTAATGGCAGTCGCCACCATGTCACTTTCTTGCTGTTGAGATTGAGAAGATGCGGTGATTTCAGACGCTAGCGCTATCAAGTCATGGGTCTGCTTTCTCACTTGCGTCGTTGACTCAATCACTTCTATAACCGTCGTTTGAATTTTGCCCACAAACAAGTTAAATGACTGACCTAGTCGGCCAATTTCATCACTGGAAGTCACATCAACACGACGTGTCAGATCGCCCTCGCCTGAGGCTATATCAGCCATTGATTGCTCCAAACGTTGGATTGGCCTCACGATCAAACGCGTCACCCAAGCGGCCAATGCTAGTGCAATCACAATCGCCACCAATGTACCAACTTCAATAGCAAATTCGGCTTCTTTGACCGCTTTATCGCTATCGACGCGAGCTTGATCCTGGAGTCTCTCCATTTCATCAAGAATGACTTTCAAATCGCTTCGCATCGTCGTGAACAAGTCTACCAATCGACCTTTATCTTGAGAGAAAGCGGCCATAGACTGCTCCGGATCAGCAAACATCGCTTCATAACCGGCAACAAACTGCTTAGTGTTGCTCAGCAGCGTGTCTAGGTATGGCTGGAAACGCGAATCAAGAATACCTTGGTCGATGAGCTGCTGAACAATTTCAACCCTTGGTACAGCATTGTAAGCATTATCTTCAAATTCGAATTTTTGCTTATCAAACTCAACAGGGTCGCCATTAGCAACTAGCATCGCATAACTTGCGCCCACAACTTGGTAGTAGTCACGATAGGCATCTTCTAACGAGTTCATGACTGGGGTGATCTGGTCGTTGAGCTGATCATTTATTGCGGCTTGCTTGTTAAACAACAACACGTTGTAAACTGCGAGACCACTGAATATCACCGCCATTAACAGCACGGGCAACAACATTTTTAGCCTTAGGCTGGTATTATCAAACCATTGCATACATTACTCCAATTATTAGACTTAACTTTATTTTTCTTTCTCTGTTATCGCCTAAAAATCGACACCCTTTAGAACATAGCGTGCCCTATGTTAGATTAGTCGTACTTATTTATGAAAACATAAGGATAATCCGACAACTAACCGTCTGATTTATAAATAGCTCTCAGCGAATGTTTCATTTTCGTTACAGCTCACAATGCGCTAAACTGAAACCTGTTTGCGGTTATTACAAGGATGTTGGGTTATGCCAGACCGTCGTTCAGACACCTCTCAATCCCTACGAAAGATATTAATATCAGGTGGTTGCGCCATTATGGTGCTGCTTGCAATTTTCTTCTACATCGAGCGCTCATTTGACCAAACTAAACAACAACTCATTGGGCTCCAAAAAGATGTACTAAAAGCGGCTAATTCAATGCTTATGATGCGCCGTCATGAGAAGGACTTTATTGCGCGAGTTGAAAATCAATATGTCGAAAAAATGGAGTCTGAATACCAAAGCATTCTGTCCCAAATTGGACAAATCAATACCGGAGTGATGGAGTCTGATATCAGCATTGATTACAACGGACAACAAGCACTCGCCAATGTAGATGCGTATACCCAACGATTTTTCAAACTCGGAGAATTAGTGCTAGTCATTCATGGCGCAGACCAAGGAGAAGGTCTGATTGAGCATTTTAAAGATAAGGTTCTTGCGCTCGAACACGCGCTCATTCGCGCCAATTCAAATAACATCGACCAGATAACACTTGTCACTAAAGACCTGATGTACCAGTTCTTCAGCGATCTTGACCCTAGCATTTTGCCGCGCATCGACCGCAATCTCACGCAGCTTCAACAAGCGATTACTCAAGAGCAACTAGGGTTTGAAACCTTCAGCCAATTTCAAGAATTCAAACTTGCATTTTACGCTTTGCAAAGTGCCTACGAAGAGTTTGGCTACACACATCAGCAAGGCGAACTTGGCAAATTAAGAGCCACCATCCACCAGTTGGAGCAATCACTCAATAGCTTGTTTAATGATTTACCACCATTAATTACAGCCAAGCTCAGCGACTATGAATCCTATCGCGTCCTGTCGGCGATTGCTTTGGTCGCCGCTATTATTTTGGTTCTTCTCAGTGTTACCCAACGAGTGACCGCACTAGAGAGACAACTCATCCAAGCGCGTAAGGACGAAGCGCAGGCCAGCAAGGCGAAGAGCGCTTTTCTTGCCAATATGTCCCATGAAATTCGCACACCTCTAAACGGCATATTGGGAATGACGGAGATACTTTCTGACACTAAGTTATCCGCGAGCCAAAAGGACTACTTGGATACCATTAACGCGTCTTCACAAACGCTGTTAATGTTGATCAATGACATTCTGGATCTATCCAAAATTGAATCTGGGCACCTTGAGATTTGCCCTCACACCACGGCCATCAAAGAAACTATCTATGATACTGCCGCTCTTATCGCTCCCAAAGCGCAGCAAAAGTCACTGGATATCATTATCGACATCGATCCACGCGTGCCTGATTACGTTCAAGCGGATGAGCAAAAGGTACGTCAGACCCTAATGAATCTGGCATCCAACGCCATCAAGTTTACCGATACGGGAAGCATTGCCTTTTCGTTAAAAGCCATTCAATCCAGTGACACTGAGGTCTCTATCGGTTTTAGCGTCAAGGACACTGGCATTGGTATTGACCCAGAAAAACAGCGCCACGTATTTGAAGAGTTCAAGCAAGAAAATTCAGATACGTCTAAGCACTATGGTGGAACCGGGCTGGGTCTCGCCATCTGTGCAAAAATGGTTGAGATGATGGGAGGCAAGATTGAGCTTAAATCTAAAAAAGGTTCTGGTAGCCAGTTTAGCTTCACACTAACTTTCACGCGTGATAACCATGAAGTTAACAGCGAAGAGAGTTTGCGCATCGCCTATATTTCTCAAAAGCCGAGCTCTCTACTGATTAACGAGCTACAATGCTTTGGTTGCAATTTAACTCGACTTTCAGATGTAAGCGACGAACTCTTCAACCTCAGCACAAAAACCATCGTTATTTCAGATGACGCACACCATATTGCACAGCTACAAAAAGCAGGTGCCCTGTATCGTTTAGTGTTGCTGCGTGATAACAAACATGGGCAAGAAAGCTCAGATATCAACGTCGATGGTTACCTAACTGCCCCACTTTTTGGTAACCGGATGATGAACACGCTTCGACAGATTGCGGCTAATTCCCGGGAAAACAATACTTCTAACCACTCTGCCAGCGACAAAGCTGATGGAAGTAGCACCGTTTCTACTTCCGCCGCTGAGACCGAGAACACTTCAGAGACTGTCACATCTACAGAAAGCAATGAAGATCTAAACAGACGCCATTTCAAAATATTGGTGGTAGAAGATAATAAAGTGAACCAGCAAATTGTCAGCCTCAATTTGAAGAAGCTCTCCATCGACTTTGTCATTGCTAACAATGGGCAAGAAGCCATCGATATTTATCAGCATCAACACGACTCTATTGGCCTTATCCTTATGGATTGCATGATGCCTGTACTGGACGGTTTTGAAGCCACTAAAGCCATTCGAGATTATGAAAAGAGTGAGGGAATTAGACAGACTCACATCATCGCACTTACCGCATCAGTACTCGACGATGACATTAAACGATGTTACGACAGTGGTATGGATGACTATCTACCTAAGCCGTTTAAGCGCGACATACTGATGGAAAAGCTCGATGCTCGTATTCAAGCCTCCTAGAACTAAGTCAACATGCCCAGATACCTAAAGTAGATACCTAAAGTCGGCACACTCATTAAAACTAAAAAGGGAGGCGTTAGTCGCCTCCCCTGTGGTTCACTATTAGGAAACTAGGAACCAATCACGCCACCATCTTTACGTGTAATCATCATCACCGATGAACGCGGCACTGCATTACCACCTTCAGGGAAGTGCGAAGGCGCGAGATCTTCACCTGGATGCTGAACACCTACAAACATGGTTTTGTAATCCGGCGAGAAGGTCAAGCCGGTGATCTCACACGCAATAGGCCCGGTTAAGAAACGGCGGATTTCGCCAGTAGCAGGATCGCTACACAACATTTGGTTGTTACCCATGCCTGCAAAGTCACCTTTGTTTGAGTACTTACCATCTGTTTGTATCCATAAACGACCTGATTTATCAAAACCAATGCCGTCTGGACTGTTAAACATATTGTCTTTGTTGATGTTGTCCGTGCCTGCCATCAAGCCAGACTTGTGGACTTCTGGGTTACCTGCAATCACATAAATGTCCCACTCAAAGGTGTCTGACGTATGATTCCCTGCTGTAGGGTTCCAGCGGACAATATGCCCATAGGGATTTTTTTCACGCGGATTAACCGCATTAATCGGCTGCGACTCTTTAACACCACGATATTTGTTGTTGGTAAGTGTGCAGAACACTGACTTATTGTCAGGGTGAACTGTTACCCACTCTGGGCGATCCATGGTCGTCGCACCGACTTGCGTTGCAGCCATACGAGCAAAAATCATTACTGACGCTGCATCTGGAAAGCCATTCTCTGGCGTTAAACCATTCTTACCCCAAGTCAGTTCAAGCCACTGACCTTTGCCTTTGAGTTCACCTTGCGTGCCTTCAAACTTAGCAACATACAATGTGCCCTCTTCCAATAGGTCGCGATTCGATTCTTCACCTTCAACATACTTATTCTTAGAAACAAACTTGTATAGGTGCTCGCCGCGTTCATCATCACCCAAGTAAACCACAACATGGCCATCACCGTTGACCGTTAGCGCCGCATTTTCATGCTTAAATCGACCTAGCGCACTGCGTTTTTTCGGTGTTGAATTAGGGTTCATCGGATCAATTTCAACAACCCAACCGTGCCGATGAGGTTCATTTGGCTCTTTACCCATGTCAAAACGAGCATCGTGCTTGTACCAATCGTAGCCACGGTCTTTCTTGTTTAGCCCATAACGTGCATAACTTTCACCAAGCTCTGTACCTTTAGAATCGGCAAAGTAACCATTAAAATTTTCTTCACAAGTAAGGTATGTGCCCCAAGGCGTTTGGCCATTGGCACAGTTGTTAAATGTACCTAGAATCTTCTTGCCTGATTTGTCTGAGCTTGTCTTTAGTAAGTCATGACCTGCGGCAACGCCTGTCATTTCCATCTCGGTATACGCGGTCACGCGTCGGTTAAGACGCCCATCTAGGTTTACTTGCCACTGACCGAAGTTCTTTTTAAGTTCAATAACAGATACGCCGTGTGCGGCTTGCGCTTTGCGAGCATCATCGGCAGTAATGCTTTTACCTTGGTGCGGATACAAATATTCGTTATTGGTGTACTCGTTATTAACCACCAACACTGCGCGATCATTATCGATTAAGAAAAATGTCATGCCGTCATTATTATCACCAAACTGCATTTCTTGTGCTTTGGAGTCATTGCTCTGACTAAAAGCTGGCGCACCTTTTTTAATCGCGTCTCCCCATGAAATGAGCACGTCCGCTTGGTAACCTTCTGGAACAGTAACAGCATCTGAAGTCGAAATCGGAATAGCGTCAAAACCCATCAACGCAGACGACGCTGGTTTTACACTTGCTACCGCTTGACTCAATGGCGTAGCAGCAAAAAAACCTACGGTGGCAGCCGCTCCAGTCCCTTTAAGAAAACCTCGGCGCGACATCGCTGCATCGACAAACTTGTTAAATTCTGGTTCTTGATCGAGTGGACGCTGATCATCGTCGTAATTAAATTGGCTCACGTTGACTTCCTTTTATACTAAACTTCGTAACTGGTAAGTTACTGTAATAATTCACGCACAATTGTGATCCCGAGTCATGACAAACGCGTTACATTTCGTTGGCAAATAGATGTCAGTAACTTATTTTTATACCTTACGTATTCAGTCAAAATTCCATATTTATAAGGATAGTTTATGGCGCATCAGCTAAAGCGGCTTGTCCCCCTTGTGACTTTATTTACTTCCCTCTCGGCTTTCGCAAGTTCTCAAGCCACAGATGCATTTGCTCCAGAAATCGCCACTGGTTTAGACAAGAAATCACTCGTCGTCAGTCAAGATTGGATGGTGACAGCTGCGAACCCCACAGCAACCAATGCAGGTGCTAAGGTGCTTGAACAAGATGGCAACGCCATTGATGCGATGGTCGCCATTCAACTTATGCTCGGGCTTGTTGAGCCTCAATCGAGCGGCATTGGTGGCGGGTCTTTTTTGGTATATTGGGATAGCAAACAATCAAAACTAACGACTTATGATGGCCGAGAAACGGCGCCAGCTGCCGTCGATAGCGATCTATTTATTGGTGAAGATGGCAAGCCGATGGGCTTTTTTGACGCCGTCGTTGGCGGGCGTTCTGTAGGCACACCTGGCACCGTAAAACTGCTATGGGACGTGCATCAGAAATACGGTAAGTTGGATTGGAAACAAATCATCGAACCTATTGCAGAGCAAGCAGAACAAGGCTTCGTGATTAGTGCCCGACTCGCCAAACTGATAGCAAATGACGTTACCTTTCTTGGCAAGCATCCTGATACTGCTCGCTATTTCTTGCAAAGCGACGGCTCACCGAAAACGGAAGGCACGCTACTCAAGAACCCACAATATGCAAAAACTCTGCGACTCATGGCCGCTAAAGGCAGCGATGGCTTCTACAAAGGGCCGGTCGCAGAATCTATGGTCAGTGCCGTTAAAAGTCAGTCGGAAACCAACCCTGGGCTATTAACGCTCGACGATCTAACTCGTTATCAAGTTGCTGAGCGCAGCGCAGTCTGTGCACCTTATAAACAGTTCGATATTTGTGGAATGGGACCACCGAGTAGCGGCGCACTAACACTCGGGCAAATTATGATGCTCACCGAACCACATAAGCTCGACAAACTCGGCAGTGACAACCCGGTGAGTTGGCAGATTTTAGCCGACGCTTCAAGGCTCGCCTTTGCTGACCGTGGATTGTATATGGCGGACAGTGATTTTGTTGATGTGCCTGTAGCGGGCTTACTTGATTCCAACTATATGCGCTCACGCAGTGAACTCATTACACCAAACCGTGCGTTGGCGTCTGCGACTGCCGGAACTCCCCCTTATGTTAATAAAAGCAGCCTTTCGGCCGATCAAAGTCTTGAGCTCCCTTCAACGACTCACTTTAATGTGGTTGATAGCGAAGGCAATGTCGTTTCAATGACATCTTCTATCGAGAATGTGTTTGGTTCACGAGTCATGGCCAGCGGCTTTCTGCTCAACAATGAACTTACCGATTTTTCATTCGTGGCCGAAAGCAACGGCAAACCCGTTGCCAATCGCGTAGAGCCTAACAAACGGCCTCGCTCATCTATGGCACCCACTATTGTCATGGAGCAAGGAAAGCCCTACATGGCCATTGGCTCACCGGGTGGGAGTCGCATCATAGGTTATGTCGCTCAAACTCTGATAGCACATTTAGATTGGGGAATGACTATTCAAGAAGCGATAGACCAACCGAGAATGATCAATCGATTTGGTGAAATGGATATTGAACTCAATACACCGCTGGCTGAGTATGCACAGCAGTTTGAGAAGATGGGCTATAAAGTGAAAGCTCGTGAGCTCAACTCTGGTTTGCACACGATTAGAATGACTTCAGAGGGACTTGAGGGAGCGGCCGATCCGCGAAGAGAAGGTATCGCTGTCGGGAAATGAGGCATTGAACATCACGTTAAGGCGTTAGCAGGCATTCGAACTGAGCTAGATGCAATGTTCTACCATTGACTCGCACTGGTTCAGTTCGTTCCGAGACTCTGTTGAAACCTGACTTTTCTAATACGCGTGTCGACGCAGGATTGTTCGTCGCAGCTTTCGCATAGACAAGCTGCACACCGTAATCTTTATGAAGAAGTTGCAGCACTCTAGCTACAGCAAAAGAAGCGACGCCTTGCTGTTGGTAGTCTTCCGCTACTCGATAGCCTAACTCACACTCTCTAGAAGCGCACGCTCTATGAGCGGACTCCCCTTCAGTCAGTTGGGTCGCATTTATCCGCGCAATAATTTTATCTGAGTCAACAACGACAAAAAATAGACTGGTTTCCTGCTCATGTTCGTCAAGTAGTGCTTGCTGAGCATGACAGAACGAAACGAAATTAGAGTAGCTAGAAGGCCTTGCTGGAACAAACTGTTCAAACCACGCTTTGTTTTGCTGTTCAAAGTCGAACAACGCATCAAAATGCTGTGTATTGAGTCGCTCAACATCCATTTCTGCTACCCCCACATCCCTATAAGCGCTAATAGCACTTTGGTTTCGTTTTATTAGCTGGCTTTTTTGACAAACTTAGCGGTGATCATCATTTCACCCGCACCGTCAACTTTGCAATCCAGCTGATGGTCTTTGCCCTCAACAATACGCCTTACCACCGCTTTGGTACCGATTTTTAACACCAGTGAGCTACCTTTGACTTTCAAATCTTTGGCTAACGTGACGCGGTCACCTTCTTCAAGCTTTGTGCCGTTCGCATCTTTGATGTTCAGTTCACTGTCCTCTGCAAGCTCTACAGGATTCCACTCATGAGCACATTCAGGACAAATCAATTGGTTTTGGTCTTGATAGACATATTCAGACTGACAATTTGGACAAGGAGGCAACGACATAACTTCATCAATTCTTTAGCAAATAATGCGGGGTATTCTGCCTTATTACCACTTATCTGTCGACCTTAGGCCTGCTATCAAACAGCTCAGCGACTACTGTTCCAACAGCTATTTTCAATAAGAACAGGACCCGCCTCACAATTATCACGTACCAAGCCTAAGAGGACGAACTACACTGAGTTCAGCTTCGTACACTAAACACTCCCTGTGGGAAGCTATCGTTAGAACAAACAACAAGGAACCACGTTATGATTCAACAAGGTCAATCACTACCCGCCTCGACGCTCAGTGAACTCACTTCTGATGGCATGGTGAACCATGAAGTAGAAACCCTATTTAAAGATAAGAAAGTCGTTATATTTGCCGTTCCGGGTGCGTTTACACCAACCTGTTCAGAAGCGCATTTACCAGGATTTATTGTTCTAGCTGATAAATTAAAAGAGAAAGGCGTGGATTTGATTTGCTGCGTTTCAGTTAATGACGCGTTTGTGATGAAGGCATGGGGCGACTCCCAAAATGCAAGTGAACTGATGATGCTCGCTGATGGCGATGGCGCATTCACCAAAGCCATTGGCTAGATATGGATACCGCTTCGTTTGGTGGAGTCCGCTCTCAGCGCTACGCAATGATAGTAGATAACGGCGTAGTGACCCAACTCAATGTCGAAGCGCCTCAGCAATTTGAAGTCAGCACCGCAGAGGCGATTCTAAAAGCGCTTTAATCCTTGAATGCACATGATAGTGAGCCTCTACCAAAGCCTATTCTATCCAAGGGCTTTCTACCAAGGGATGCTCACCATCATGGCAATTAAGACACCCGCCGAAAAGCTCGGCCAATGAAATCGACTATCTTGTGCTTTGTAGTACTCTCGGTGAATCTCTTCTTGAAACGTTTTTATCGCAAGTTTTTTATCGTAGTTGTTTTGCATAGCCTGCCCTCTTTAGTTTCCCTAGATACAGGCTAAGCGTAAAACCTCAAGTTACATTGAGGTCAACAACTAATTTTCATTCGTTTTGCTTGTGATCACCTTAAGCTGCGGCCAATGCGTCAACCATCGCTTTTCTTCGACTCGTTGCAGAAAAGTTCTTCTGTCTCTTTTGGGATTGTAAGTGATATGGCCAGCAAGAAGGGTTTCAAAACCAAACGCAGCGATACATTCAAACTCACTTTCAGCCCGCTTTCTTATCCCTACCGCCGTCTCTTTCTCCGGCCAAAAACTCATCGCATGTAATGTGCTTGTGTATGGCTCGTCACCGTTTCTTTGGTGCATTAAAGCTTGATTGCGAACTTGCCATTCAAGTTGTGGCATCGCTGTTGAAAGCTGATGCTGGTAATCAAGGTAAACGTTGGGGTCAGACTCGCAGTCGTCAAAATAAACAACATCGATATCATTGAGGGGTGTTGCGATAGGCTTATTATGCAAATGATCCCAAACGAGGTTTCTGACAAAGCCTGCTGCGACATAACACTGAGGTAAATCAAGCCTACGAACTTGCTCTAACACAGTGAGTCTTAACGGGTCTTGCTTAATGAGGTCAAGTATTTGCTGCATTGAGTAGTCCTAGCGGATGATAGAGCAAGCTATTGTTTCACCACAAGTAAAACCCCGCAAGAAGCGAAAGCGCCACTAGAGAGTTTGCTCAACCAACGACTTGAACGCCTATTTTTCACGTGTTCACGCATTGTGCTAGCAAAGCCAGCATACAATGTCAGCACGCCACCCACAGCAAACATCGAAAGCATATAGATAGTGGCACTATCAACTATGGTTAGCGACCTAAGATCTACGAATGCAGGAAGAAAACCCATGTAAAACAAAATGGCTTTTGGGTTGGAAAGCGTCATCACTAAGCCTGTCAACACACTGGAACCTATCCCCTCTGCACCACTTTGCTCAGTATTAGGATTCGATTGCCACACCTTCCATGCCATCCACATTAGATAAGACGCTCCAATATACTTCAAAATTGCAGCGAACTCGCCTAACAGTGAAGCTAATGTCGTTAGCCCAAGGAGCGCTAAACTAATCAAGACTATGTCCGCGATAATCACACCGACCACCACCAGCACCCCTTGTGCTATGCCACTCGACAAACTCCTAGAAACGACAGCTAAAACACTTGGCCCCGGAATGGCTGCGGAAAGTGCCAAAGCAAAAAATAGAGCGAATGATGAAGCGAGTGTCATAATACCGTCTCCGGTACAATCATCGGCAAATCAGTACAACCAAAATCTAAGCCTAGTTGACTCAATAAGCAGGTAAGTTGGCCTCTATGATGAGTTTGATGGTTAAAGATATGCTGACAAAACTGAGCGACTGTTCGCTCCATTAGTATGCCTTCTGTCGTGGTGTACCGAACAAGTCGTTGGCAGGATTCTTGTGTAAGCTGACGAGTGACATCGATATAAATGTCATCGACAGTGCTCCTTAAAGATTTTAAATGTTCGATATCTTTCACAAAGGTATCGTGGATCGATTTGGATGTAGGGAGATTGGCTAACCTATCCTCCGCGACATCAACACACTGGTTGGCGACCAAGCGTTGTAACATGATCAAATCACCAAACAATATGTGGTTCCAATGCGCCATAATCGACGCAAAAAATGCACCGCGTTCTTGGTGAAGCTCTTCATTGCTCAGAGTTTCGCATACTTTTATCAGTTGCTGATTCATTCGCTGGTTGTACAGCGCCAACACTCTAAAGTTAGCTGCAATATCCATAGAGCCTCCTTGCTCTTACATAATTCACTGTTGGGTAATCTCTTGCCCCTGGTAGTACTTTACATCTGCAAGTTTCAGCATCGGCAAATCCTCTGGAGTATCGCCATAGGCGTAAATTTTGCCAAACTGAGTAATATCGAGTGACGATTTTAGAAACGCCACCTTACGCTCTTCGCTGCAATCCCCTTGAACATAACGCCCGGTATAGCGAGCGCCTTTCACCTCTAGTTGACTACAGATGAGTTTAACTCCCTGTTGTTCACACCAAATCCAAAGATAAGGGTCTAGCGACGCAGAGACGACAATAACCTCATCACCTTGCCGCTGATGCCAGCGGATTTTCTCGACCATTTCAAGTCTTACGACCTTGTTTAAGTACTCATGATTAAAGTGACGAGCACAGGCAATCACATCGCTTTCTTTTCGGTGCCAATAGGCAACTTTCGACAAAATGGGTCGTGTTTTGCTCGCGGGCAACCAGCCTATTTTGTAAAGAGCGATCACTGGCCACAATATACTAAGCCCAATGACAATTCGTGGCTTGGAAGATGCGTAAAATAAAAAAGCAGTAAACGTATCCTCAGTGGTAATGGTACCGTCAAAGTCAAATAGTGCTAGATTCGCCACGGCTCACACCAATCGTTTAGTAAAGTAATGCTTACTGTGATTCGATGGGTAGTTTTCTAACGTCATATGACACTGGTATCCATGCTTTTCATAGAACGCTTTTGCTTGAAAACTAAAGGTATCAAGAAGCACCGAGTGACACCCCACCTCTTTAGCATGAGATTCGACACGCGATAACAACTCGCTACCAATGCCGGTACCGCGAATCGAAGAATCAACCCAAAGGTATTGAATAGACAACCAATCTCCAATGATTTCTGCGGTAATTCCGGCCTTCTTCTTCCCCTGTTCAGTGACATAAAACGCGACCTTGTCATGGCGTACTGCACCCAAAAAAGGTCGGTTGTGCTCAACTAAACCTTGCCGTATCTCATTAATGTCGGCATTAGTAGGGTCGAGATCGATTTCAAAGTTCATAGATGTTCCAATATTTAGTGCTTGAGCCAAGCTGAGAAGATTTCATTTTATCGGGGCGATGTTAATTTCTGTTTTTCATGCCCGTGCAGACTCAATCAATGATAACAGCACTCTCAGGGTAAACCTCGAAAATGGAATCAATAATGATCGGTAAATTGCCTCTCAAAGACTGAGCGCCAAAAACCGAACGAGCATGAACCCCTTTATCTCCAAATACTTGTGCCATCAAGTCCGAACAGCCATCTAAGACTTTAGGGTGTTGTTCAAACGTCTCTGTCGCATTAACAAAGCCTTGAAGCTTGACTACTCTGGCAACTCTATCAAGACTACCTAGTTCGAGTTTCACCGCTGCCAATATGTCTAGCCCAGTCACCTTTGCAAACTCATATCCTTGCTCAGTCGTATATTCTCGACCCAGCTTGCCTTTAGGGACATAATTTAGACCCGCTACTGGGCCTTTTCCAGACACATACAAAAGATTTCCGGTACGGACACAGTTACAATAACTTCCCTGAGGATCACTCGCTGTAGGGAGAACGAGTTCGAGTTCAGCCATTCTACTTTCAATAGACATAAATTTTCCTTTTAATGCGCAAGCTACTCTTGTTTTAATCCAGCTCGTTCTACAATCTCGGACTCGAAACCATCAATACTTTGCTGGTTTTTCTTTCGCCAATAATTCTCGATACCCTCAGAACCGAGTCTATCCGCCCACTTATCCAAGTCATCTCGATCACCCTCATAGTGATAGTACGGGACTGACATACCACACGATGCCTGCACAAGCTCTATATCAAGAATGAAGATTTGCCTATTGGAATGACTATGAGGAAATAGAGGCGCGTAATCGTTCCAACGCTCATCATTAATGTGAAGCGCTTCTGCTTGCCCGTAAGTTCTCAAAATCAGGGGGCACCTTCGAATGCACAAAACATCAGCGTCATGCGGCTATTAATAAGAACATGAGCAGCGGATTCATTGCCACTTCCGGTTAAATTCAGCCAAGCGATCTGTTTGTTATTAATAACTCGTAGTGAGTCACCTCCCTTTGGCGACAAGTTTACTGTGCCACTCTCAGCCGCCGTTGCCACAAAATAGATTTTCTGCGACTCAATAAACTCAACGTGCTTTTGTGTTAGCTCACCAAATTTCTTTCCCATAGCTCTTAATTCCCTGTGCTAAACGGATTATTGTTTTTCCCAACCAAACTAATGTCACTATCATCGAGATTGGCTTGAGTTTCTCTATCCAAGTATTCAACCAGTTGAATCAATAAATGTAACCTTTAATAAGACTAAATTTTGAACTGCCTCGGGAAGTTAACAGTAGATTCAACATGTAATCGAAGACATTACACGTCGAGATAAAACGGGGGGCGATACTCTTCGCTTGGAGAAATTAGCTTCATGGACAACCCTTTTTCTTCGCTACACAAACTACAGTGCGAGTATCGTTAAAGAATTCTAATTTACTCCAATCTGAATAGACCTCTACTAATTCAAGACCTGCCATAGTCAAACAATTACGAATTTCTTCAATAGAGCGATATCTTAACTCGATGGTGGTCCTGCGAGTATCACTATGCTCATAATCGCGTTGAATATCATAAATAACGGTATTCTTAATACTTTCATGTGCTCTTCGAACGCCCCTAACCTGAACCTGTTCACCCCCGGACGTTAAATAGCTGTCGCTATAGGTAGAAGAATCGACTCGACTTAGCCCACGAAGGCGCGTATCAAACACAAATAAACTCTCTGCTTTCATATGGCAACGAATACTTTGCAGCATCGCAACACAGTTGTCGTCAGTGAGAAACGCCTGAAAGGCATTTCCTGTCATAACTACTAAATCAAAGTCGACGTCCAAAGCAAAATCAGTTGCATCAGCTTGTATAAATTTAATATTCGAGTGAGCCGACTTCAGCCTAGCGTGATCCAGCATAGGTTCGGAGATATCTATACCCACCACACAATCAACCCAATTGGACATCTCTATCGTCAAAAGTCCTGTCCCACAGCAAACATCTAGAGATGTTTTAAAGTTAAATCGCTCTATTAACGACTTCAAAAATGCCAGCTCTTCATCGTACAATTCACCATATTGGTCATCATACTCAGCGCCAGACCAGAACTCACTTTGACTTTGTTTCATTCGCCACTCCAGAAACCACTTCGGCGTTTTTAACTCCTATCTTGCTACGCCTTACCCAGCGCACTATCGCAACAACCACAAACGCAAGTAAAAAGATCCAATACAACATCCCAAGCATACTCTTGGTCACAGTAAACATTGATGCGGTTTCGGCCATGAGCGGAGTCACATCCTCATAGCTCGATAGCATCAACCAAATACTGATGTTTTCTAGATAATCCGCAATTGCAGAGAGTACAGGTAACATTGCCAACCATTGCCATACGCCGTTGGTAATTCCGCATTTCGTTAGAAGCCAGACAAACAAAAGGTAATAAGTCATCGCAAACATTGCCGGATAGATCATATCCAATGCTAGCTGAGTTAAATAGAATGCACGCCCTTCACCACCTAGAGCGGTCAACAAGGTCATTGCTTGATCGTAACTGTACCCCATCGGTGACATATCAAATATTGGCAGTCCAGAGGAGTACTCCATTAGTGTGGGTATGGTATAACCCAGCATTAATGCATAGATCAAATTCGTCACGACTAATAGCGCGATTATCTGCCTTCCTGATGGCAGTTTTGGTAAATAACGTATCATGGTTCTTCCTTGTTCACCGTATATCTTGACCTCAATTTGAGACATCTCATGCGATGCGGATATTCAACCAGTTGATAAGCAAAATGTAACTACACTAAGTGAGGATTTTTGAAGTGACTCTAGAATAGAACAAAGATAAGTCGTACTCGCTATCAGAACTTGGACAATACAGACTTTAGTTGGAAGGATTAAAACTTCGAGGATTATACGAATCTTGTTATGAAAGAGGCGGCAAGTCATCTAGCCACCTCAAAAGGGCCTATGTCGTTATTTTTATGACAACTATTGAAGTTGTGTCGCCTGATTTTCTACTTTTTTTGTTTCCGCACGAGGTACAAGTGAGCACCAACTCTTGCTCATCGAGTTTTTTAAGTGCCATATCTGTATTTTCGCCTATTAGCAAAGTCTCAACGACGTACTTTTTTACCCCGCCCCAAAATGTATTGGGATAGTTATCCTTTGCCTCTTGAAGGTGCTGTTTATGCTGCGTAACTTGACTGCAATTTTTACAATAGCTTTCCATATAGTCCGCCTTTAGTTAATTGTCTCGCCAAGGCTAACCAAGCACAAAAGTTGTGAAAATACTCAATAATTAACTTTGTGCAAACAAGTACTCATAATGTGAAGTAAGTAGTCAACACTCCGGCTATTAACAAATTTGATATTTGTATATGACCGGAATATTGACTGCTATTTGCTTCGGTGATATCCCGGAGTAATAAAAGGCCCCAACAACATGTTGAGCTTTTTGAAAAATCCTTGATGCTCATCTTTAAAAATCGCTTCTGCTTCTTGAGCGCTATCTGCACTAATGATCAAAGACTGGTCAATAAACCCCTGTTCAATCAACTGACTTGCCTCTTGTTTGTAGGTCTCAGAACTTGTCTCTAAGTAGGTATAACCGCCATCTTTCGTAAAGAACTTAAACTCCATGAATCCCCCCAAATAGTGTCAATTCACTACCGACGCTAACAGATCGATTCAAAGGTAGAATATGAGTTTCCTCACGATGCGAGTCATCACACATCCGCGACTAAAGTCTTTGCAATAACAGTTTCATTCTCTTTCAGATAGGCAATATCTGATAGGTAGGCAAGATGATGACCGTCGTTGATATTCTCAAGAAAAGCCTGATTACCTTGATCTGCTTCTATATGCATGAAGTCAACGAGCGCCTGAATTCGGTTCACCATCACGTCAACCAAACTTAGTCTCAATTCAACATTTAAGTCGTAAGCATCACAAAACAACTTTGCTCTTTGCATCTGAGTTTGTAGATCACCGAGTGCATCATCGCTGTGAGTTTTAAACGGTGCCCAAGTATAAACGGCGTAAGCGATGTCCCAAACCCTAGGGCCAGGATGTGCAGTATCAAAATCAAATACCCCGACGACCGAAGCCCCACTCGAGGCTACGTTGTATGGTGCAAAGTCTCCATGACAAATAACCTCTATCGGTTCTATCGTAGGTAGCATCCAACGCATAGTACTCACGTCTTCGGCCTCAACTAAACTGCTTGATGCATCATGATACGCTCGTAACAGTTTGGCCGCAGAAGCGAGTGCATCAGATGAGGCAATATCACCCTCAAGAGGGAAGTTCGTCGCTTCACCTGGCACAAACGACAAAATTTCATTACCGTTTTCGTCAAAACCAAAAGACTTGGGTGCGGCCGAAAACCCGACGCGTTCTAGATGATTCAGTAATGTATGAACCGCTGGCGACCAAGGGCCTGCCGGCCTCAGGACCTTATCTTCCTTTCGATAGATAGCAGCACCTCTGCCACCGGATAATTCCTCTATCAAGTTCAACTCTCCCTTTATAAACCTAATGGTTAACTAAACATCAACTGCTACTACTTCGGACAGTACTTGTTAAACATCACGCAGCAGGTTAGGACAAAGGCTAAAAATAAACTCACGCCCCAAAGACCATCGCTATAAAATGACATCTCGCCTCCGGACCATACCCTGAGACCAATGTTAAACAACTCGCCATTAATACCAAGCACCAATACTGATGCCGCGAAATATCGAAAAAACTCGATTGTGAGCCGTTTCGTCGTTTCTAGATACTTAGCCAATGTCTATTTCCTTATAGTGGCTATTAGAGTTATGCGCTGAAGTTCCTTAAGCGACTTTCCTTATCACCTAGGAGTCACCGCTTCCAAAGTGCGCCATGATTTCAGCTTCTGTCATTTCTTCCGTATTGTTCGAAAAACAGTAGTATTTAGGCTTTAAGTCGCTGAAATACTGCATACTCATTGTCAGCTCGGGAACCTCTGGAAATAGCCCTACTGGCACATTAATACTGTTCGTTTGCTTAAACCTGGCATATAGATGTGTTCCACAGCTACTACAAAATGCGCGCTTCGCCCACGGAGAAGAATCAAACTCGGTAACGAACTCTTGCCCTTCGACCGTTACATCAGTGCCACATTGCATCATAAATAGTGGCCCGCCTCCCCACTTACGACACATGCTGCAATGACAGACCGTAAACTCGGGGTTAATGTTCTTTGGCGTAATGGTTACTTTGCCACAAAGGCATGTTGCTGATTGGTTCATATCAACCCCGTTGTCGGTTTATTGGATTTCGCTTTTTGACATACTCAAAGACGCGAAACTCGTCATTTGGAATGGGTGCACTTTCAGCGATTTTCACGTAGCCGAGTTTTTCATAGAAATGGTGATTTCTGTATGACTTGGCAGGTGTCAGCAATTTGAAGCCAATGGCATTGAGATAGTGCTTTTCCAACTCTGACATCACCCATGAACCGAATTGCTTGCCTTGGAAGCTAGATGCCACAAACACGTACTTAACCTCCACCAGCTCATCACTATCAAGCTCAGCACACAAACCACCGACTAACTGCTCCTGCCATATGATGAGAAAGAAATTACCAGCATTGATTTGAGATTCTATCCATTCAATAGATTCTATGTTTGGTGGGTAAGAGCCGTATTTGCGGGTATCTTCTTCGAAAGCATCCAGTGCGCAGTGTTGGAGATTCTTTGCATCAGATATAGCCGCCAATTTAAGAGCTATGTTTTCCACGAGTATATTTCCATTATTACAGCGATACAGAATCTGTATAAGTAGCTACTTCTTCCCTTCGAATGACGTTAAGTCTATGCCTTCTAATTCACAGACCGCCTTTATCGTTGGATTGGTACACAACCGTTTCAAGTAAGCAGCCAAATACTCAAAACTAAGCGGAGATTTCTCAATAGGTAACGACCATTCAGCCAACATAAAAAGAAAGTAGTCACATGCCGTTAACTCATCGCCAATCAGGTACTTATTATGCTCCAGCTGCGCGTTAATAATTGATAATGCTTCCGCTATTCTCTCATCCTGGGCAGCAACAATGTTAGGGATTGCCTTCTCGTCATTTGTATGCCGATGAGGGTAATATCGAACCATCAGCTCGGCCTGCAATGTATTGTTCAAAAATGCCAACCACTGAAAGAACAATGGTCGATTGGGGCTATCTATCACTGGCATTAAGCCAGAGTCCGGATGCACTTCACAGATGTGAATGCAAATCGCCGGGCTTTCAAAAATAGGCTGTTGATTGACAACAAGTGTCGGTATCCTCCCCGCTGGGTTGAGCTTCAGGTAGTCTGCCGATTTTTGTGAGTTCGATTCTTTATCTACCAAAAGCAGCTCGTAATCTGCTCTCACGTGATGCAGCAGAAAATGGGGCGCTAAACTCGCATTATTTGGATAGTAATATAGTTTGAACAAGACTTATTCCTTATGTCGCTGTTACTAATGCTTCTCAATCGTCGAATGCCACTTTGCTATTAACTTACTCGCAAAGTCATTGGCACAAATCGGATCCCATTAAATTCTGACTCAGGTCCTGTAGCAACAAAGCCATGTTTCGCATAGAAACTCATCGCGTTGACTGAAGAACGTAGACTGACTTCTGCCACATCTGTGCTGCTCAACAAATGAGATAAAATAAAGTGTCCAACCCCCGCTCCCTGTGATTGCTTAGAGACAAATAGATGTGTTAGATAATTGCCATCACGTATAGCACCATATCCGACTATCTCCCCTTCGACCAAAGCTTTAACGCTATAGTACGAAGATGTATCAAAGGTCGACTCTATATCACTCAAAACTCGTGTTAGAAATTCGTTCTGCCCTTGGGTATTGAGGAGAGGTAATACATCAATGGTCGCAACCTCTTTGACCAATGCATGTATGCTATTTAAATCACCTTTTGAAACAATGTGCACTTCCATACCGCCGCATGCTCCTCATCTCTATGACATTGTGAAAGCCATTATTTTGTGAACTGAATCTGAACTCGCGCCAATTTCACCCACCCATGGCTTGATAAAACTCTGGAATATCTGTGTATGCCAAAGTTTGAGACTGTCCCGACGCCATCGCTTTTTGGGTAGCGAGCTCCACTAGTTGTTTTGCGAGACCTTTTTTACGAAATTTGGGTAAGACATAAAGCGCATTTATCCATATCACCGACTTACCAGTCAAAGGGTGTGGATAATGCATAAAAGCAATGCCTGCGACAGACTTATTGTCGATTACGACAGCTATCGGCTTTGGTAACTGAACACTGTAGTTATCGAAGGAAAAATCCGGCCACTGCACCTTAAATAGCCCTTCGACTTCAAAGAAATATTTAGAGCCTGGCTCACATTGAACTATGTTCATACCGCCTCACCTCTTTGTGCACATGATTAATTGAAGTGCGTCCTACGATTACCTTTCTTTGATTGGACTTACCACTCATGCTCTTGACCATTCCACGTCCAAAATCGTCCAGTTGAGTCCATAGTTAGCGAATCAATCAGGCTGATAATACCCGCAACGCTTTCAGTTACTGTAATGTCAGCCTCGCTGCCGCCCATAGCTGTTTGTACCCAGCCCGGATGGATAGGACAAACGATAATCCCACGCTCCTTTAACTCAACCGACAACACCTGCATGACTTTGTTTACCGCAGCCTTAGAGCTGCGATAAGCATACATTCCTGTTGATTCACGATTGAGCGAACCCATTTGACTTGAAATGGTAATGACTCTTGGTCTGGGTGACTTCGCCATAAATGGCAGTAACTCACGAGTAACCATTAATGGTGCTACCGTATTTACCGCAAATGTGTCCAACCAATCTGCGGGATCAATCGCCAGCATTGACTGTTCATCTGAACCAATCACACCAGCATTATTGATGAGCACATCAACCATAACGTCGGAAAGGCTCTCACTGATCGCTTGAACTGAATCTTGCGCTGTGACTTCAAGTTCAAGTAATGACAGTTGATCGTATTTAAGCAGCTCAATCAGACCTGAAGACGGCTCCCCCTATGAGTACCAATGACTCGCCAACCTAAAGCGAGATATTGTTTAGCTAACTCCAGTCCAATACCGCGCGAAATTCCGGTAATGAATACGGTTTCCACTATCTTTCTCCTACCTATTTATCATTCGCTCAGCTTCCGAACAGCGACTACTTCAGTTGCCAGAACCCTTGTTCAATTGAGCCTAAAATATAGATGGCAAACTTCCCTTTCCCAGGGATTTCCATTGGATGCATCGCAACTATAGCTCCGTTCGCCTCTACTGCTTTTACCGCTTTTTCAATGTCCTCGACTAACCAATATGGACGTACAACAGGCGTTTCGCTGTCTCTTAGCGGGGCTCGTACGCCCACTATGTTTCCTTCTGACAGCTCGCATGTTTTCGCCCCACCCAACATGTCATCTGGTTCGCCAAAGTGTGCTCCATGACTCTGCTCATACGTCTTGCACACAGCCTCGACATCTGGTGTTACGATCTCTAGGTAATGTATTCTCATAATCGGTCCAACTCGCAGTTCTATAATTTAAGTTCAACGCACATCGCTAGTGAGTCACAAGTGTAGTCAAATCTTTACCTAAACATATTGACCTATCTGTAAGCACATATTTTCCGTATGGTCGTATCTCTTTGTAACCATGATGCTTATAGAAACTCACCGCTGTTTTGTTGATTTTCCTTGTAGATAACACAGCATAAACGTAGCCCTTTTGGACTGCGTAAGATTCAAGCTGTTTAATCAGGTAGCTTCCTCCTCCTTGAACACTAGAATACATGCGCTTTAACTCACAAGTTGTAGCTGAGTGCTTTCGGAAAAGACCGCATGCTACCGCTTTGTCTTTGTCATAGACGACAATACATGCATCCGTTGCATGACAAAAGTCTTCACGCGAGAATGAGCTTTCTCCAGTGTCCGCTGTTATCGTCTCAAGTGAGGAATTTAGGTCTTTCTCCAAAGCTAAAAAGTCATTACATTTTGGCTCTGTGATTTTGTGTTCAAAATGCATGTAAACGTCCTTATATAACGCACTCACCGAACCATGACGGCTAGTTCACCAATCAAACATACCAGTTTGAACCTTAACTAATCATCCGAATGAGGAGCTTTAGGAGATTCATCAAATGTTCTTGAGATCAATGCAGAATCTAAGTACGCCCGCACCTTAACTATCTTAAAGTTACTAAACTCACATACCCAACAATATCGATTGTTAAACGGCAGCCCAGACTTAGTAAATGAGTCTGCAGCAAGCTCCACCGCTGCATTGGATCCATCTAGTAGACATGACATCACTTTAAGGCGTAAAGGTGACTCAAGCGTTTGATTCAGTTTGCAGATAGTTCCTGCAAGGAAAGAAGATTTTGTAGTGTACATTCCAGCAAGCGGATGTGTTCCAGTCACCTCCCAAATGACATCGTCGGCCACGCTTTCAAAAAAGACGTCAGGTTGACCGTTTTCTAGATGACGAAATAATTGCAGCACCCATTCTTTACTTATCATTACCAATCCTTTGTAGCATTTTGACTAGGAAGTATCCGGTTCCATGTCCATCAATAATCTCACGCGAGACTTACCGTTAGTCGTCTACCTAAGCCTAATGATCGTTACCGGCATACACCCACATAGGCTCTGTTTTACCTGCCCTTTCAAAACCTAAAGCTCGGTAAAAATCGACCGCTTCACTATCTGCCGTCAACATCTGCTGATGGAAGTCTTTGTACTTACTTTGCATCAATGACATCATTTTTCTGCCGACGCCGAACCCGTGGAACGCTGGGTCTACAAGCATATGGGGGTAGTAGACGACCAAATGGCCATCAGAAATCGCGTTGCCTATGCCGATGAGTTTTCCATCTTTACGGGCTGTTACCAATGTATCTGAGTTTAATAATGCTGACATTAGTTTGTCGGGAACCTTGGCAGATGACCAACCATTGGCGTGGTATAAATTAATTACTTCATTTAACTGAATTTCTTTAGTTATTTGTACAGAGACTTCCATGTTTTTCCTAATTTCCTGAATATCACTGCCTGATTGCGCGATAAGTTAACTTTATTTCAATAAGGTAAGTCGTCAGCTTCTATACCAACATAGTCCGGCTCCAAATACGCAGGAAACTGTACTGCCCTTACGGTAGTGTGACCTAGCAGCAAAGCTTTGCAAACTCGGTGCATACCATCCATCACTCTTCCTTCATGGCATAGAATAATCGGATAGGACAGATCAGCACTTTGAATTAGCGACGCATGTTCTAAAACATTTCGACATGTAGGGTTTGCCCCGCCAAGTTCGTACCAAAACTCTTCATCAAGTTCTTTAATGTTAGAAAGCTGAACGTCAACTACTGGACACTCACGGGAAAGCTCAATTAACCGAAATACATCCCAAGCAAGTAAGCCCTCGTTTGAAGAGCGAAAATGATATTGTTGCCTCATAGAGCCTCATAGTGTTTATCATTAGTTGGAGCGTAGCTTTAACCCAGCAGTATATACCCCAATTCTTTGCTTGGAGGTTTAGTTACGCATATACGCAAAGTGCTCATCTTGGCTAACAACCTTGAAGCCAAATCTCTCATATAAACTGTGTACTTGATTACCTATAAGGTAACAAAGATGGATAGTTTTCGAGCCAGATCTCGCAATACAAGCTTTCATGACCGCGCTTCCAATGCCCATACCTTGATACTCGGGCAGCAAGAAGAAACGCCCGAAGTAGTAACCATCACCTTGTGCTTCAAATAAATAACTGCCTATCCTTTTCCCATCAAGTTCAATTACTGTTGGCTTAGCCTCGTTCCACTCTTGCTCGTGCAATTGACGCTGAAGTGCTTCATCCCAACCAAAGACTCTAGACACTGCGTCATACTCAGCGGCTTTCTTGAGTCCAAAAAGAAACTCAAAGTCATCATGAGAGGCCGCTCTCTCTTTGTACTTCATGCGCCATATGATTCCCTAGTTTTCGTTTTAAACAACTCTATACGCTACCTTCACTTTCGATGACTAACACCCTCGCAACACCGACTGGGTGAGCCACATGTTCAGTCCCGATAGACGCATAAAAGATATCACCAACATTGAGCACAGCTGCTTTCTCGACTCCATTCTCTCTATAGAGCATTTCTACCACACCATCTAAGACAACGAACACTTCTTCACCGTCGTTCGTATGCCACTTATATGGCTTATCTGTCCAATGTAAGCGAGTAGTAATGCCATTCATACATGCGATGCTTTTCGCTCCCCAGGCTCTATCAGCGACAAAGTCTTTACTTCTAGTTATCTCCAAATCACATTCCCTTTATTGATAGAAAAAAGCACGCTATTGCGACTCTCGCATTACCCAACGAAAAAACGGCCTCTGTCCATCCAAACGTTCCACCTCCGCACCGAGCCTTTTATAGGACTCATGAGCTTTGTGATTGTGGGGACTAGCAGTCCACGAGATATGGGAAACAGATGATGATATTGCTTGCTGTTTTAAGGCCATCATTAGCTTATGACCGTGACCTTTTGATCTTTGATTCTCTGCCACCAATAGATCATCAAGCCAGATGGAAGGCTCTCCACTAAAAGAAGAATATCGGTAGTGGAATAAGGCAAAACCTAAAACGTCTTTGCCCTGCTCCAATAATAAGGCGTGCGCAAATGGGTAATCACCAAACAAAGTGCGTTCAATCTTCTCAACCGTCGTGGATATTTCACCAGTAAAGCCCTTCATAGCACGATCAAACTCCGCTTTTTGCTCTATAAGGCTCAACAATGTACTTGCGTCACTCTTAATCGCATTCCTTACGATCACTGTCATCTCCCGACCTAGAACCATTGGTTTATATCAATCCATTTATGAAGTGTTAGTTAGGCGCTGGCCTCAAGCTTCCAAGGTGGGTTTAACCGATTTTCTCCCGCCCAATACAGCTTAATTTTGTTGCCAGATGGGTCTGTTAACGCGGCTTCTTCCCAAAGGTAAGTTTGCATAGTGATATCTTGTGTGAACTCGATGCCAGCCGCCTTTAGATCAGCGACCAATTGATGCAGGTTTTCATGCTCAAAGTAAACGACTCCACGGCAATCTAAGCCTTGTTTTTCTGTGTCTAAATAAACAGAAAACGTGGCGTCACCATCTGGAAATGAAAAGCGAGCATAATGATCGTTACCAACTATTTGAGTTAATCCCAGTTTCTTATAAAACTCGACTGCCAACTCTATATCGTGAACGGCTAATGTAACTTGGTTTAGATTCATATACTTTCCTTGTTTTGTTTTTTAGTGTGTGAAGCGCTACCTTGCTGTTCCCCACTATTACGTGTGTTTTTAAACTTAGCGATATGGCGCCTATACTTTTTCTCACGCCAACTCCAACACTCGCTTAATAAATACTGACTTTTTTTGACGATATTCTTGGTGAGATAGGCCTATGCAAGACATCTTGAGTTCATTGTATTGCTTAACCAACTCGGAGCTTTTTCTGAGTTTGTCTCTAAACTGAACGAAGAAATCAAACTCTGAGCCATGAGCTACGACTTGAAAAGCGACATCCTCGCCTGAGCTATTTTCCAACATACATAGCTCTGGAGTTCTCAACGTATCTTTTTTTTCGTTGAAGCCTAGAGTTGATAGTAGCCTTACTGCTTGCTCAAGCTTGTCACCGTTGACGCCAACAAGTATGTCTAGGTCCCCTTTTGATACTGCATTTGGGATAGAAGAAGCACCAATATGCTCAATCGCGGCACTTGGCAGTAGAGCTGTTATCTTAAGCTCATATTTTCTAAATAGGTTTTCACACGATGTTTGATATTCATTTGGCTTGTAGAACTGCACGTTTTCCTCCAAAAGCAATACACAGCATCAAGTGATTAGTAACTAACTATCTTCACACCAAATTCGCCGTAGGAGATACGGCTAAGCCTAAACCAGCTCACAAACTACTGACGACCTGCTTGAACAAATTGCTAGGGTTGGAAGTTCATTAATAACTCTGAACCTTTACGACCAATAACTCGGAATCCCAAACGTTTATAAAGCTCCATCGCTGGGTTAGAGTCTAATACACTTAACCCTATACTGGCGTCCGATTTTTCAGCGGTACCGATGAGGTCTGTGATCAACTTGCTACCAATACCTAAACCTTGAAATGCAGGTAATATTTGTATTTGGATAATTTGCCAGTGATTGTTTTCAGGCTCATATACTGCTTTAAACAGACCGACAGGCTTATTGTCGACTTCCAGTATCTGAGCCGACTGAAACTCAAATTGAATGCGCGCTTCATATGAATCGTAAGTAACCGGCATACCCGCTTGTTCAAGGTAAGTGCGCATTGTTTGATCTCTTAGATGGTGAAGGAATTCCACATCCCGAGCAGTTGCGACTCTTATACAAAGTTCCATGTTCTCTCCGACAACCTAACAACGCGTGAACAGTAAACATTGTGTAGCTGTGTTTTATCTTCTTACTGCCGTTACTGTCACTTCAATAAGTACGTCACCTTCTAACGCAACTCCCAAGCAAGCACGCTGAGGCCAATGTTCTGGATTTTCACCCAACCACTCACACCAGACTGTATCCATTTTAGGTTTATCTTGAATATTCGCGATAAACACCTGTGCACTTACTATTTGGTTTTTCGTGGAACCTAACTCTTCAAGATTTTTTTCTATCGTCTGAAGTGTCAGTTTAGTTTGACCCACTATATCCACGGCAGTATCTGATGAGGTTGCGACTGTCCATACTAAGTCTTTATAAGCTGAGGACTTATTTCGGCCTTGATAAACACCTCGTATCCTTTCAATCATCCTGTTCTCCCTGAACTTACAACGCCTTGCTAACAGACATTGCCGCTAAACCACCTAACTACAAACGTCCGCCCGGAAAATTCATGCAGAAATTAGTGCGCGTAGCCGAGCGTTAGGAATCCTTATTATGTGCTACTCATATTCGTTGTACTGTGGCAAATTTAAATCAGGGTTATACCAATTAGCTTTTTGGGATACCCAAATGTGTTCCTTTTCTGGTGATGTAATATCGCTATCAAGGGAGCCGAGCCTCAGTATAATATGTTCAGTGTTATCACGTTTGGCATAGACTTGAGTGCCGCAGTTTGAACAAAAGTAACGATGCTTTCCTTTTGATGATTCAAAGGATTTAAGATTATCAGCACCTAATACAAAGAAGTCCCGATCCTTTACGGCCGCAACGCTTGAGAATGCCGAGCCATGCGCTTTTCTACAGGTTTTACAGTGGCAATGTACTATGTCGCCAATTTTACCAGAGACTCCGTATTTAACTGAGCCACACAAGCAACTCCCTTTAACCATAACTTTCCTTGATTCTTAAATCGATAAGTACCGCCAAACAGTGGGTGCAAAACCCTAACGCACACTTTTTTCTACGCAAGATTACCCAGTGTTCTGTTCGTTTTTAACAACTTGTTAGATGGACGTTTTGTGGTTGATCACTTCAGCCGCTATCTTAGTAAACTTTGCAAAGTCGTCTGCTTTACGACTACGACTTAATACGCCCCACTGGTTACCGGCATCATCTGAGCTTCTAAACAACGCTCTCAGTTCATACTTTTTTGCAGTGAGCAATGCAAAGAAAACACCAAAGACAAATGATAGTGCGGATATTGCAGGCGAAAATGCCCATCCGACTAAAGAGAAAAATAACGCTAGCGAAAAAATGCGGCCGCAATGGTCTTTAGCTGTCAAGTGCCTTGCTTGAATGTCTATGATGCTTTGGAGATTGTACTCGTCTCTATTGAGTATTAGCTTTCCACTATTCACCTTAAAGTGTTGTATTTTCACAACTTCTCCTTACATTTAGCGCTTAGTTAGGTAGCTGGTAACTGCCACTACACCTAACCAAAGCGATAGCAATCACTAAACCCAACAAGGCAAAAATAACCAAACATGAATTGTCTGCTTGAACAAATTATGATACGTTTCGTTCGTCAACTGGCCACTTGATAAAAGCAAACACCCAGATTGCTATGATGTTCACTATTGGTACTAGCATAATTAACGCCCACCATCTAGAATATCCTGCTTTTTTAGCTATTGGCCCAAAGAGTATTAACGGCACTAAGAAAATCATTAAAAGGATTAATAGCTGCCATATGCTTATTCCCCCATACTAAGCCACCTCCGAATTTTGATTAACGCTCCACTTAGCAAAAATTAGAATTAATATGCATAAAATATATGCCTAAGACTGGTATGAATAATGTCAAGCTAAGATATTTATTCAATCCAGCTCTCTTAAAGATCGTAAAAACCGGATAAAAGAATAGCACTAGTGTGACTAGTGATTGGATTAATAATTGTTCTAACAAAAAATGCCTCCTCGAAAACTCCATGTATAACGCCGCCATAAGTTGTCCGCCAAACAGTCCACCACACACGCAAGCTAACTCATACCAAATACAGCCATGTTAAGGGCAAACTTGATAGCCTTGTTAAAGCTTGTCTTCGGTCTGCTCCTCCCGGCGACGAACCACTAAAAGAACTGTCGCATACACTATCATACCTACAGATAACAAATTAATTGCAAACCCTCTTCTTTCTGCAGGTGGAGTGTACCTATCCCCTTCATAATAAGAAAAGAACAATGATAAACCTGTCGTGAAGTTGTAGTTAAATTCTGGGCTAAATACCCTTACAACTTGAATTGAAAAAAAGATGATAAATAGACAGATTCCAATCACTTTACTTTTAAAGGTAAAGTAACACGCTACAATCCCAAACAATAGGTAGATTACGAATACTGGGTCAACAATGCCATATCGCAAGAAGGTGCCCACTGCATTAGAAATGCCAAGTACAATTAGGATAAAAGAAAATAATATAAGTGTTTTCTCACTAAACTTCATCTTGCTACACTCCCTGTAACTATATCACCTTAAACTGGTTGTAACCGTTTGCCTAGCCTGTGCGAAGAGAATTAGGCACGCTTTTGCGAATCCGACTTGAATTGCTTAGTTATAAGCGTGTTGGTATGTCAATAGTCGTGAACGAAACCAGTACCACTTACGGCACCAATTAACACATCGTCATCTGTGTTTAGTGTACCATCTCTACCCTTGGCTCTTAGATGAAATCCTTCTTGAGCGCCTATAACTTCATAGTGCAATATGAGGTCGTCTTTATTGAGGTCTAATTCCATATTCGATCTACTAGTCCATTGTGTAGCATCGAAGACTATAGCTCGCTTTGTTTCCGGAAGCTTGTAAGCGATTACTTTGAGTGACTTTGGATAGAAATGAGTTTTTTGTTTATGGGCTTCGATCAATGGAACTAGAGTATACATATTTTTCTTTGCAATTTGTTCTCGCACTGCATCCCATTCACCGTCTACTTCGATATAGCTTTTGTAATACATGAATGACAAGCCAATAATATTGAGCACTAAACTCAGAATTACGGTGCCTTTAAGCAATATGTTGTTTGTTTTTATCCCCCAAACTAATCCGATAAAGCCAAATGCTAATCCTAAGCCGGGAATAAAAGATAGAAGCCCAACCGCGAATCCCAGGCAACCAACAGGTTTTTCATACTGTTCTTCAATCTCGTCCATATGATTTCCTATTTATAGTATGTGTTTATTTGTGGATAATCTTACAACGCCTGCAATGCCGCTCCCTCTGCAGAACACCTTAACCACTGACGTTATCGCATAGTAAAAATGCCACACGTGCAGAATCAATCTTGACCAATTTGTTGTAAAACTAGTCAGCTCGGCTAAAGTCTAGTTCTTTTGGTTTTGATATATCTATAACCTTACTCCTCGCGACAAGGTCATGCAAACAGCGACGATCTTTACGAAAAATATATAATATATCAATTAGGGGCAAGAATGGAATTAACACCATAAGATGACTTGGGATCCAACGCTTTAGTACGATGTCCTTAAATCCCATACGCCGGTTATCTATGCCTACAATGGAAATTTCGAAAACATTCTTTCCTATCGTTTGACCATACTTATGCAACAGATAGCCATTTAGAAGGAAGTAACATGAGACAAAATACGCAATATCGAGAAGATAATTATTAGACTGGTAGAACAACTGCTCCAGTTGCCCAATAAAAACAATTGGCAAGTAGGCTATTGCCATAACTAAACCATCAATAAAAGCTGCCCAAAACCGAGACCAACGACTAGCCAAAACTACTTCAATTTCCTTGCTTACTTGCACTAACTTCTCCTTGTCATTTAAACCAAAAGAGTTTTCTAACGCCTTGTTGAGTAGTAGCTAACCGCCACTACACTCAACTAAAGCTACCGTAATCACTTAACTCAAATCAAACCAAAATCGCCAAACGTTAGCTGTCTGCTTAAATAATTTGTTAGCTACGTAACTCTTTTGATAGCAGGCTCGGTTTTGGCTGAAATCCGACACTATCATAGAACCCAATAGCACCCGCGTTGTTTGACCAGACATGCAGTTCAGCTAAGCTAGCGCCAAGTGAACTCGCCCATTCAGAAAAATAGGAAACTAGGCCTGTAGCTACCCCAAGCTTTCTAGCCTCACTAGTAACGATTAACTCTTCAATATATCCATAGCTTCGAGATTGAGTCCAACGGCGTCCTTGAACTTCAGTAAAGCGGCCTAGCAAAGTACCCACGACCTTCCCTTTGTACTCACTAACAACTAGCATTTGGTTGTCATCAGACAGAATGTCTTGAAGTTCGGATTCGTCTAATACGTCTTCCGTCCTACGAACAACATCAGGAGCCAAATTGGAATTGTGCTCATTCTCAGCAGCGAAAAGCCTAACTAAGATATCCAACTTTTATTTCTGCATTCCGAACCATTAACTTTCTCCACATAGCTAACAGGCGATAACGCTAAACCACCCACCTAAAATTTTGGCCTGAACACCGAGCTGATTTGTATAAAAGTGGCCAAGCATTAGGAGCCCCTGTTAAGCTGTTTGTTAGCTACATTTACGCTAACGTCGCTTTTCGTTGTTTAGATGACGAAATACCATACTTCACTATTAGTATTGACCCTATCACGCAGCAAGATTGGCACCAACAACGACCAGTTGTCCCCCCTCAAGAAAGCCTAGATTGAATTTAGAACCAAACTTTGATGATAGGAGAAAGCCCCTTTGTGTACTAAAAATCAAGTCTACATGAAAACCAGTCGCTAGTTGATAGGTAATTATTGGGACAGAAACTAACGGGATTTGAATCAATTGAATGATTAATGCTTGAAAGCCCACTTTACTAGAATGTTTATTTTCTAAAACAAGTACTCCTACTATTGATGACCAGACATAAAATACAAAAATTATAGATACGATAATCCACTGCTGAAGCTCTAGCTGTTGTGAAAAATAGCCAAAAGTTGCAGCTAATCCAAGTGCTCCGCCACCAATAGTGGCGAATCCAATATATCTTCTAATCCATAGTTCCAAAACAAAAATCCTATTCTATTCCTGTTTAGCAAACGTCTTGCTGAGTTGCAGCTAATGAACACAACACCCAAGCAAAGCCACGACACTCAAACTAAGCCACCATACTCAATGAACTCAACCAAACCAAAATCGCCAACTGTTAGCTGTCTACTTGATCAATTTGTTAGCTTTTTTCGTGCGATGCAGCCGACATTTGGCACCAAGCTCTTAAAGAAATGCTTCAAAAACTGACGCCGCCGATGTAACCAATGCAGAAGCATTGAACTCTCCACCAACTTGCTGCCAAAGATGGTGATACTAATTTGCACCTCACAGCTCTTGCGCTGAAACTGACTGCAAAGTGCACCATATTTTAAGTTGATTGACGCCCTTTCCAAATGAAAGAAACAGCAGGTGCGGATTTGCGATTTTGCATGGACGAGCAGGTGTAAAGCTAGGACGATGAACCTCTACTACAATGAACTTTACCGAGAAAGCTAACGCCTTGCTAAATAGTAGCCAACTACCACCACTCCCAAAAAAGCCACCGTAATCACGAAACTCAATTCAAACCCAAATCGCCCACTGTTAGCTGCCTACTTGAATAATTTGTTAGCGCACGACTCACCATACTGTCTTAGTCTTTGCGCACGCTACCGCTAGTTGGCTCTCACAACCTAATAGCAACTTTCATAACTGTAAAGTAGATATTCAACCAGTTGAGTTTAAATTTGTAACGTTGGTAAGTAAGGAACTTAGAGGCAAGTCGCGATCTATAAATTACTGAGAGGGGATATAACAAAAATTATTGATTTTCAGCGATAAATGCGAATAAAGCTGAACTCAGGGGGCTCGTTTTTATAGTTGTATCGTCTATACCACGAGTGAGAAAACCAGAGTGCTAACGCCTTGTTAAGCAGCAGCTAACTACCACTACACTCAAAAAAACACCGTAATCACTTAACTCAATTCAAACCAAAATCGCCGACTGTTAGCTGTCTGCTTGAACAAATTGTTAGTTTTTACTATTTTTACCGAGTTCAGCGATGACTTCATCTGGTGTGAAAACACATGTTAACAAGTGGGTTATGTCTGGGTCTTGAATAGGCTCAAGCGCGTAAACTGGTTTACCGATACCTAAAGCATAACCAATATCCATTGCTACACTTTTACCGACGTAACCACCAAAATTTAAAATGTAGGTAATGTCAGCTTCTCTGATGCGCTGCAAGCAGCCATCAATGCCATTAATTTGAAGGGACTCGGAGATAGTTGTTTCAATACCAGCATTGAGTAAAGTCTCTCGTATCGCCTGCATCTTTTCTAGGTTCTTAAAACTACCAGCAACATAAACCGATTTACTCATACCACTTCCCTATTTCTGCGTAAAACTTGATGTAAACACTAACGCCTTGCTAAGTTGCAGCTAACGAACGCAACACCCAAGCAAAGCCACGTAATCACTAAACTCAACCAAACCAAAATCGCCAAACGTTAGCTGTCTGCTTGAGCAATTTGTTAGGGCTTTTTTAGAAGAACTTTTCTTCCGCTTTGTCTAAGAACGATTTGTAGTAAGTTAATCCTAATTCTGGCATTTCAACTGGATGAGTTGAATTGAGTGCTACTCCCATATGTTCTCTTGGTGGGTTATACCAATTACCCGAGTTTTTAATTTTTAAAGCAACAACTGTTGGTGGGTGATCTGCTACTATCATCGGATCTCCCTCGTAGTGAACCACCTGTCCGTTTACGATGCGCATATCTTTAATATGACCACCATTTGGATTAACGAAATTCATAGTTCGGTGACCAGGTTTAACTTCAGTCACCTCTTGTATTGAGTGGTTGTCTGCATCGCGAGCTTGCTTAAGGTATTTTAGCAATTGGTCTTTACGGCGATCCTTAGAAAACTGACCTTGCCATGGTTGAAAAGCATTCCGACAATGTTGGCAACCACGCTCCGCCTTGTTCCAAACCTTCTCTAGACTATTGAGAAAGCTTCGCCACTCTTCTTCAAATATCTCGAAATTGTCGGCGGACTTCATGTTTTCAATAGCTCTTTTGGCCGATCTGAGTTCTGCTTTTGCAGCTTTTAAAGACATTTCAATTTCCTTCACTTTCCCTCTGAGCCCTAACGCTTTATAGACGGATTTTTTCCGTCTTTGCATTCCGTCTATGTTGCTGCCATTTTTTATGAAACTCAACCAGTATCAACCTGTTGTGTGAATCATCATATAGAACTGGGGCCAATTACAGAAAAATTCCGTATATGAGACCAAAATACGGATTAGATTAACTTGGTCTATTTTTGTACTGGCTGGGTCATCCCCTTACTGGTTCTGAGAAGTTTTGGGGCACAAACGTGCTAGCGACGATCCACTGGCATATCTTTGGACATAAACGATTTAGGCGTATTGCGCTAAACCGCTTAAGTCAGATTAGAAAAAATATCTTGAAGCCTTAAACGCTTGTTATAGCGCATTTTCGACGAAACAGGAGAAGCAAATTCCACTTTCGCTATCCTGTAGCTTCCCCTCACAACCTAACTCTTCACAGCTACGCTCTAGAAGTTTTCCTTGATAACTACATAGCTTACACGAATATTCATCAGAATCAGTTAGCCTTTGGTAAGTTTTCGCACAGTGATGAATGAACTCGTCATCCCAGAAGTCCATACGGGACACGATATTAGCGCAGCGAGGACAATGATAGGATCTGGACTTCTTGTCATAGTCCAAATATTTCTTGCACGCGGCAGGAGGTAATACATCAATAGTTAAGCGGTAATCAATTAAGAGTGAGTTGATTATGTGTGACTCGTAATTCTCGTCAGATTGGATACTTTTCATTGAGTTTACTGGCGTATTTTCGAGGTATTTACGCTTGATTCAAACCAACATAGTGAACCTTGAAAGTAACTATGGGTATATAAAATAAAGTTAACAACTTCCTCAGGAGTTACAGTCAAAGACTTATCAACTGTATGCATCACTTTATTTCTAATTGTTCGTAAGTCATCATTCCATTGAAGAAATTGGTCAGTAAACCGCTCTGTACAAACAGTGTCGTGGACTTTTATTAAATCTTGAGCATCCAAAGTGCGAAATGCAGAAAATTCGATATCCCTTTTGTTACAACCTTTTGGCCATGACTGTGGGTTTCCAGAAATGAGCAGATAAGGCGAAACATTTACGATTCGCCCCTTAATGTAAAATTCTACAGCTTGCTGTACTAATGCAGTAGCACTGACTAGTGTCTGCTTTGCTGAAGCCCAATAACGTTTGCTTTCGTTTTCGTGGTCGCTACCATCAATTACACTATATAGAGTTTCAAATTCATGTAAGTGCTCAGTCACCGAATCCCACGAAGCATTAAGAAAGCCATTGGCGGCGCTATAAAAATCATCTTTTGTTGGAAACTCTAAAATCACAAAATACTCCGAAATGTGTTCTGCGCTATAACGCCTTGCTAAGTTGCAGCTAACGAACACAACGCCCAAGCAAAGCCACGTAATCACTGCACTTCAACCAAACCAAAATCGCCAAACGTTAGCTGTCTGCTTGAGCAATTTGTTATGCGACGGTTATTCGGCAAACTGTTCGAGTGCTTCTCCTGCCAAGCGATAAATTCTCCACTCGTCTTGAGGCTCCGCTCCAATTGAGTTGTAAAAATCTATAGCAGGCTTGTTCCAATCAAGTACACACCACTCAAAGCGTCCACATTGACTCCTAACTGCGATTCTCGCTAAGTGTTTGAGTATGATTTTTCCCGCGCCTATGCCTCGATACTCAGGTGATACGTAAAGGTCTTCGAGGTATAAACCATGCTTACCAAGCCAAGTCGAGTAGTTATAGAAATATACCGCGAATCCGATAGGTTCACCGTTATATTCACAAATTAATGCTTTAGCTGTCGCCTCTTTGGAAAAAAGGCTAGATTCAATATCATTGATCGATGCTTTGACGTCGCTTTTTGCTTTCTCGTATTCTGCAAGTTCATTGATGAAACGTAATATAGTATGTGAATCACCAACACTTGCATTTCTAATTTCTAACTTACTCAAAGCTACTCCTTTAGCTCAATAGTCGCATAACGCCTTGTTAAGTAGCAGCTAACTACCACTACACTCCAACAAATCCACCGGAATCACTAAACTCAACCAAACC
>JYJJ01000036.1 GCA_003263775.1 Vibrio maritimus | reverse complement strand
TTACTAAGTTGCAGCTAACAGCCACGAAGCTCAAGCAAAGCCGCATAATCACTATACTCAACCAAACCAAAATCGCCGAATGTTAGCTGTCGACTTGAGTAATTTGTTATAGCCACATATTCTCTCGGACTTCATAGTGCTTTACATGTCGCTCTGGGTTTAGTTTATATTTATCATCTTCAGGGTATAGTCTTGCAATACTAATATTTTCTCCAGAGAAGGCTTTAATACACTCAATATCTTCCCAAAAAGTAAGCAAAGTAATTTCCGTACTATTGCCCAAATCTCGCTTTAAAATTTGTGCACCTACAAAACCCTTTGTGTCTGAAGTATCTTTGATTCCAGTTTCGTAAAGGTACCCTATGAATCCGTCCTCATGCTCTTTAGGACAAGTTGCTTTCCATTCTCTCGCTATCACAAATACTCCATTTTTTGCTGTGGTTATAACGCCTTGTTAAGTAGCAGCTAACTACCACTACACTCAAACAAATCCAACGTAATCACTAAACCCAATTCAAACCAAAATCGCCGACTGTTAGCTGTCTGCTTGAACAATTTGTTAGCAGTGTTCTCAAAGCGCTCGTAAGCACTTTTCCCAGTTTGGCTCACTTAACTTATAAACATGATCCACATTGCTTGGAGAGTATTTCGTATCTAGCAAGGAAAGTGAAAAAGAAAAATAGCCGTCGTTGTAACTACTTGAATCAGACCAGCTGAAATTAGAGCCACAGTGTTTGCAAAACGTCCTCGTAACACCAATTGATGACTTATGTTCAGTTAAGTGGTGTCTGCCTACGACATTGACGCTTTCGTAACGCACTAAACCAAATACAGCGAAGGCGCTGCCATGTGCTTTCTGACACATTTTGCAGTGACAACAAATGACACGTTCAATACCTGAGTTGATAGTTAGACCTACTGCACCACAGAGACAGCTACCCTTGTAATCCATTATTCCTCCTATCACTGCTAACGCCTTGCTAAGTTGCAGCTAACAACCATGATACTCAAGCAAAGCCACCTTAATCACTGAACTCAACCAAACCAAAATCGCCAACTGTTAGCTGTCTGCTTGAGCAATTTGTTAGCTTTTTTCGTGTGATGCAGCCAGCGTTTGCCACCAAGGTTTTAAAGAAACGCTCCAAAACCGATGCTACCGACGTACCCAATGCAGAAGCATTAAATCTTCAACCAATTTGCGGCCAAAGATAACGACACTTAAAGGCAACTCAAGGCTCTTGTGCTGAAGCTGTCAACCAAGTGCACCTGCTAATAAGTTGGTTCATGATGTGTCAGCGAAAAAGAAATAGCACGCTCGACGTACCGATTTGACACTGAAATTCAGGTGTAAAGCTAGAACGCTGAACCCATACACCACAATACTTAACCGAGAAAGCTAACGCCAAATTAAGTAGTGAGTAACGCTACCACCCACCTAAACCATTGTGCCGTAATCACTTAAGCCGATTCAAACCGAAAATGCCAAGCGTTGCGAATCTGCTTAAATTTATTGTTAGAAATTAAACCCACGTTCTTTTAATAGTTTAAAGACTCCACTCTTACCCGATAACAGTATTGATAAACGTATGACAGTTCCTGATTCGAATTTAAGTACATACCAACTGCCTATCGAACTATATTTCACTTTTTTCAGGTTGTCCCATCTTTCGGACTTGGTGCCAGCCCAAGGTGTAGTGATGGTTATACCAGAGTGGTCGTAGCAACCTTTTACTTTGACTAATTCAACGTATAAAAAAGCACTCATAGCACCGATCGATAAAGTGATAAAAGCTTCCAATATTAGATCTATTGGTTCATCCCATGACCTGCCGGAAAATATAAGCAGCCAGAGTAGAAATAACGTTAATACTGAACCAACGTGAGCGTAGACCAACAGCTTTTTACTGTACCTAAGATTAGTCATCGTGACATGTCTCCTTGATTTCTAACGCCTTGTTAAGTAGCAGCTAACTACCACTGCACCCAAACAAACCCACCGTAATCACTAAACCTAAATCAAACCAAAATCGCCGACCGTTAGCTGTCTGCTTGAACATTTTGTTAGAAACCGTTACACACCAAACTTACAGCCTGAATATCTTGCAAGATCATGGTCATAAGTTTCTGGTATGTAATGGTTTCCGATATCTCGCGTTCCGCCAACTTCAAAATCCACATTTAGCAAGCTTGATGTACCTTCAATTCGTTCGATAAGTCCATCGGACAATCTGTGACTAATAGTGCCAAGTTTTTTATTTTGAGTTGAAACAGCACCATCAGGCATAACTATGTCATACTCTATGTGTAACGGACGAGTGACAGTTTGCGTTTCACTTTTATGATCTCCATCTAGAGGCGCATGTACTCGGAAATATTTATGGACCGCATTCTTTTCCTTAATAGAGATAGGGGTGAAGCATTCTTGTAAGTGGTAACCATATGAGGAATATTCGCTAGTTGGTAGCGAAATACCACCATCAATGACTGTTTCGATAAAGTCGCCTGAGTTATTAAATAGTACCCCTAAGATCAATTGATCTTTGTGTACATCAATCGAAGTAACTACAATTGTCATTTCATGATTTTTACCAATAGTTTGGCTGTAAAGAGTATAGCAAGCAATCGCTAAACCAGCCCAACCCACTATATTCTGTGTAGCCTTCCAAAGGATATTTAGTATTTTCCCAGCCAAAATATGCTCCTGTATTAGTTATCAAAGTTGAAGAGGTTTCTAACGCTTGCTTAAGCGGCTGCCAATACACGACACTCAAACATACCACCGTAATCACTAAACTCAAACCGAACCAAAAATGCCATAGGTTGGCAGTCCGACTTTAAGTATTTGTTATGTGCGATCCCACCATTTTATAACAAACTGTGGAAAATAGAAGATTGACAAGTAATATATTGAACAAACTACCCCTATGAGATTAGTCAAGTATCCATCATCACCTTTTATTAGGTTTAGCAGCTGTAGTCCAAAGAAAAATCCCACTCCAGACACTATGACAGTGATAGCACTTATAAAATACTTAATCTCAAACTGTTGCCAAGGTTTAATATATATCGAATTTATGAACGTAAAGCCTATATTACCAGCGAATACCGACATGGTTACAGAGACAAATTTGTCCCAATGACTTTCCGATTGATATAAATAAGAAAATATCCAAACTAAGATTGAAACAAATAACCCCCATAGTAAGATCGTAACTCCTTTGAGATAAAAGTTAATACACTTTAAGTGTTCAGGTATTACCATCCGCATTCAAAGTTTCCCTTTAGTAAATAACGCCTTGTTAAGTAGCAGCTATACCGCCACACTCAAACAAGACCACCGTAATCACTAAACTCAATCAAATCAAAATCGCCGACTGTTAGCTGTCTGCTTGAACAATTTGTTATGTGGTTATTAGATCTTCGTAGCCCTCTTCAAGCCACTGAAGCTCAAAACCCAGCTTTATAAGGCGCTTAGGGAAATAACTGTCAGTTAAAGGCTGTTCCGTGCGAACTTCTTCCTCACTAACATCTAACTCAAAATGCAAACTAAACTCCGCAGAATCCTCTGAATAAGTGATCGTTTCCACTATGAAGGATAAACTGCCTATAGCTTTGTTAAACAAGACCTTAGTTCCGATGGGAGGTACGCATGGCATTTCAATACTCTTTTTGAAGTAGCCAATATTGGTATTACCTCTTCTAACCAGTACATAATTGTTAATTATCATATTTCAAACTCCGGCAACCACATAACGCCTTGTTAAGTTGCAGCTAACTACCACTACACTCAAACAAGACCACCGTAATCACTAAATTCAATTCAAACTAAAATCGCCGACTGTTAGCTGTCTGCTTGAACAAATTGTTAGGTGCGAACTCACAGAGAAGCACCGTCGATATGAACTAGAGGCAGGCTACTGAGGTCAACTCCTTGGACACACCTTAAGTTCACCGTCCAACCAGTGAAAGGAACCATACCATTTGCAATCTCACGCTCTGTCGGATAGCTAGGTTTGCGAAACGGCATAACACCGCACTTATTACAAAAATAGTCAGTAGCGGTTCGGCTACCCCATTTGTACTGCGATAGATTACTTTGTGAAGAAATTATTCGGAATGAGTCTTTCGGCACCCGAAAATTCAATGTACCTCGGACAAAACATATTGAGCAATTACACTCACGAACATGATCTATCTGCGCATCAAACTCGAACTTAATATGACCGCAATGACAAGAGCCGAAATAAGTTTCCAATTGAATATCCTCTAAGCG
>JYJJ01000035.1 GCA_003263775.1 Vibrio maritimus | reverse complement strand
GAGGATTTCGTTGTCCTTTCCCGTGTCAGCGAGGGGGCATTATAGAGATCGAAATCACATTGGCAATACCCTAAATACAGTTTTTTCGCTTTTTTTGTTTGTATGGTTATTTTTTGTGCTTTGACGCTGTAATTTGCCGCAATAACTCGCCAAAATAGCTCTGTCCCATAGATTTAGAGACTGATATGACTTCAATTCGTAGTTACAAAGGCATTGCCCCACAACTGGACGACTCCGTCTATATAGATGAAACCAGTGTGATTGTTGGCGATGTTCGATTTGGCAAAGATGCCAGTGTATGGCCGCTTGTGTCCGCGCGTGGTGATGTTAACCACATAGAGATTGGCGAGCGCACCAATATCCAAGACAATAGCGTATTACATGTTACTCATAAGAACGCAGAGAACCCTGAAGGTTACCCGCTACTAATAGGTAATGATGTCACCATTGGTCATAAGGTGATGCTGCACGGGTGCATTATAAAAGATCGCGTTCTCGTCGGTATGGGCAGTATCGTGCTTGATGGCGCCACCATTGAATCAGATGTGATGATTGGTGCGGGTTCCTTAGTACCACCGAACAAGGTATTAGAGAGTGGTTATCTGTATGTGGGCAGTCCGGTAAAACAGGCTCGTCCTCTTACCGAGAAAGAAAGAGCCTTTTTACTTCGCTCTGCCAACAACTATGTGCAGAATAAAAATGACTACATGCAGGATGTGCACGCCATTCGTTAGCGAATCATGGCTTAGTTAATGACAACACGGCCCTGTTCATCGAAAGCTTCATCCTCTATGAGGCTTTCTGCTATCTCTTCTAGATCAAAACGAACAGCCTCAAAGCACTCAAACGCCTGTTCCTTAGCAACCTCATTCAAACTATTTAACCTAGCAAGCTTCTCCAGCCCAACAAGACAGACAATCAACATCCCTGCTTGTTGCGCGTGAAACTCAACCATGCCTAGTTCTTGGTTCCATTCAAGCTGATCTGAAAACAAAATTGATTGGTTCATGTTATAGGCCTTCTAGATTCTTTCTTAACTCACGTAAGATCTGTTTCGTGCCTGGTCTTAGGCCGCGCCATAGCATGAAGCTTTCTGCCGCCTGACCCACTAGCATGCCTAAACCATCATAGGCAAACCTAGCTCCTGACTCTTTCGCCCATTGGTTGAAAGTCGTCAAACCCTGTCCATAGGTCATATCATAACTCACAGTATGGACAGCAAAGATTGCATCACTGATATCAGGCAGTTGTTTATACAGACTGGTTGAAGCAGAGTTAATCACCACATCATAGGCACGAGTTACGTCACTCATAGGTACCGCATTAATCTGACCAAAAGGCTTAAATAGCTCGGCAAGCTGCTGCGCTTTCTCAAACGTACGGTTGGTGATGGTAATAGAAGCTGGTTTTTGGTCGAGTAACGGCTTTAATACACCACGCGCCGCACCACCCGAGCCAATCACTAATATAGAAGCGCCTTCTAGCTGAACTTGATGTTGCAGTAAGTCCTGAACTAAACCCTCGCCATCGGTGTTATCGCCAATGATCTCGCCATCATCCAGCTTCTTAAGAGTATTAACTGCGCCCGCAAGCTGAGCACGCTCGGTCAGGCGACCTGCAAACTGAAAAGCATCTTCTTTAAACGGTGCGGTAATGTTGCATCCTTTACCACCCGATTGGAAAAATTCGGTGGCAGCCTGCTTAAACGCATCAGGCTCTGGCTGCTGGCTTACATATTCAAGATTTTGCGAGGTCTGTCTTGCGAAGAGCGTATGGATATACGGTGATTTGCTTTGCGAGATGGGGTTACCAAACACCACGTATTGATCGGGCTTGCTCATGTTTATGCCTACTGTCCTTGCTAATGGGTACCGAAATGTATAGTTCGACACTATCACTTCGGCACACATTCGCCAAGTTGAACAAAGGCTGTTGGTTAGATTACCACTCTCTTGGTTTTAGATAGTCACTATAGAGGCGCGCTTCTGCGCTACCCTCTTGTGGCTCATAGCTGTACTCCCAGCGAGCCAATGGCGGCATTGACATAAGAATGGACTCAGTGCGACCACCACTTTGCAAGCCAAATAACGTGCCACGGTCGTAAACAAGATTGAATTCAACATAGCGACCGCGACGATAAAGCTGGAAGTTGCGCTCACGTTCGCCATATTGCTCAGTTTTGCGTTTTTCGACGATTGGCAGGTATGCATCGGTGTAGCCGTTCCCCACCGCTTGCATGTAAGCGAACGAACGTTCAAAGCCCCACTGATTTAAATCATCAAAGAACAAACCACCAACACCGCGCGTCTCATTACGGTGTGGTAGGAAGAAATAGTCATCACACCATTTTTTGTGCTCCGCATACACCTCATCACCGAATGGCTGACAAATCTGCTTCGCCGTATCATGCCAATGCTGGCAATCCTCTTCATATGGGTAGAATGGCGTTAAGTCAAACCCGCCACCAAACCACCAGATCGGATCCTCTCCCTCTTTTTCAGCGATAAAGAAACGTACATTGGCATGTGATGTTGGTATATACGGGTTCTTGGGATGAATAACCAGCGATACACCCATGCTTCGAACTTGCGCCCAGCGAGTTCTGGTCTGTGCGCTGTGGCTGATGCCGGCATCTTGTCCCCAAACACATGGGAGAAGTTCACCCCACCTTGCTCAAACACTTGGCCATCTTTCATAACGCGACTGCGGCCACCACCACCCTGCTCACGTTGCCACTCATCCTGTTGGAATGTCGCGGCGCCATCTTGTTGTTCGAGTTTTTGGCAGATATCGTCTTGGAGTTGAAGAAGGAACGCTTTTACTTGATGTTTGTCGACTTGCTGCACGGGAACTCCTTAGCCTTGTCGTAATACTTTAAGGGTGCGAGCGTCACGGATTTCGCTCGGCTTATTACGGCCGCCCGTCTCGCCTTCAAGGATTGAAGACAAACGAGAACCCAGTTGCTGCTTAACTTCTTCAGTTGTCATGCAAGATGCATGCCTGATAAATTAGCACTGGTCGAAGTAATTGGCTTGCCATAGGCCAAACACAATTTTTGCACCAACTCATGATCCGTGACACGCACAGCGATGGTATCAAATGCGCCACTTAGCCAAGGGGAGACACGTGAACTTGCTGGCATGATCCAGGTATACGGGCCAGGCCAAGTTTGCTGAACACTTTCTAGCTGCTGCTCAGTCAGTTGAGTCTCATCAATATAAGGGCGAATCTGCTCAAAATTCGCAGCGATCAAAATGAGTCCCTTTTCAACCGGACGCTCTTTGACAGCAAGAAGCTTTTCAATGGCTTGCGTATCGTCTGGGTCACAACCCACGCCAAATACCCCTTCCGTTGGATAAGCAATTACTTCACCGGATTGAAGCGCCGCAACTGTGGTTTGAAAATTATCCACCGAGACTTCCTTTTATTAAAAGCTAAACAAATATTTTACATTTCTACGGCACTATGCTCAAAACCCGAGTGAGAATCCAGAAAAAAACACAAAAATCACTCACGCAAACGTTTTCCTAAGAAAAAAATCCTCGTATAATGCGCGCAAATTAGTCCATTTCCACACGCCTTGAAGGAGCTTCGGATGAAAGTCGGCATTATTATGGGTTCAAAATCAGATTGGCCAACCATGAAACTAGCAGCAGAAATGCTGGATCAGTTTGGTGTGGATTATGAAACCAAGGTTGTTTCTGCTCACCGCACACCGCAACTACTCGCTGACTACGCGACTTCTGCGAAAGAGCGCGGTATCTCAGTTATCATCGCCGGTGCCGGCGGCGCTGCGCACCTTCCAGGTATGGCAGCCGCGTTCACAAGTGTTCCTGTATTGGGCGTTCCTGTTCAAAGCCGCGCGCTTAAAGGTATGGACTCTCTACTGTCTATCGTTCAAATGCCAAAAGGCATCGCGGTTGGCACACTGGCTATCGGTGAAGCAGGTGCAGCAAACGCGGGTATCCTAGCCGCGCAGATCATTGGTGTTCATGACAACGCCGTAATGGAAAAAGTTGAAGCCTTCCGCAGCCAACAAACAGAAACCGTACTTGCTAACCCAGATCCTTCTGAGGACTAATGATGAAACACGTACTGGTTCTTGGAGCAGGCCAGCTGGCGCGCATGATGTCGCTAGCCGGTGCCCCTCTGAATATCAAAATCTCAGCATTTGATGTGCGCAGTGAGAATATCGTTCACCCACTGACACTTGAAGTGCTAGGTAACGGTTTAGAGCATGCCATTGCTGAAGCTGACGTTATCACGGCTGAGTTCGAACACATTCCACTCGATGTACTCGCGATCTGTGAGAAAAGTGGCAAGTTCCTCCCATCGACAGACGCTATCAAAGCCGGTGGCGACCGCCGCATTGAAAAAGGTCTTCTCGACAGTGCGGGGGTGAAAAACGCTAAATATGCCGTTATCAATACACGCGCAGATTTTGATGCAGCTATTGCGCACGTTGGTCTGCCTATGGTGCTTAAGAGCGCATTGGGCGGCTATGACGGAAAAGGTCAGTGGCGTTTAAAAACGCTTGATGATGTCGACGTAATTTGGGCAGAAATGGCTGAATGTATTGCAGAATCAGAAAGCCAAGCAATCGTTGCTGAAGAGTTTGTCCCTTTCCAGCGCGAAGTGTCACTGGTTGGCGCACGCAACAAGCAAGGTGAGATTGCTATCTACCCACTGGCTGAAAACGTACATACTGACGGCGTACTAACGCTATCAACAGCGATTGATGAACCAGAACTGCAAGCTCAAGCGGCACAAATGTTTACCGCTGTAGCCGAGTCTTTGGACTATGTTGGCGTGCTTGCACTTGAGTTCTTCGATGTGCATGGTCAGTTACTAGTGAATGAGATTGCACCTCGCGTGCACAATTCTGGACACTGGACGCAACAAGGTGCGGATACTTGTCAGTTTGAAAACCATCTACGTGCGGTATGCGATATGCCTCTTGGCTCGACACAAGCCATTCGTGCCACGTCTATGGTGAACATTTTAGGCGAAGATACATTGCCAGAAGCGGTACACAGCCTGTCTGGCTGCCATGTTCACTGGTATGGCAAAGAGAAGCGTGCTGGTCGTAAGATGGGTCACATCAATGTCACGGCCAATGACAAAGCGGCACTTAAGGCGCAGCTACTTGCCTTGTCAGAGTTACTCGATGAAGCGGCTTTTCCTGCGCTGAAACCAGCCGCTGAAGCCCTTTAAGCTAAGCGTAAACTTTTAGAAATGGCTCCCTTGGGAGCCATTTTTGTTTATTCAGTATCTTGCACTTTATGACATCGCCGTGATGCACACTCTTGCACGGTTCCAGACGCTCGCTTTTTTTCCACCAGCAACTCAAATCCGCAGAATTGACAGTGACCCTCGACAGGCGGGTGATTGACCGCAAACTTACACTTTGGATACTGGTCGCATGCATAGAAGGTTTTGCCGAACCGAGACTTTCTCTCTTTGAGTGTCCCTTTAGCACACTCAGGACAAGAAACCGATGCTTGTTCGGTCTGCTCAGGCTCTTCTTGCTTATTGGGTGATTGAATGAAGTGACATTCAGGGTAGTTGCTGCACCCAATGAACATACCAAAGCGTCCTTGGCGCAGCAGCAACTCGGAGCCACAATCCGGACAGGGAACCCCTAGCTCTTTGACGATATGACCATCGTTTTGATGCAATGGCTTAATGTAGTCGCAGCTAGGGTATTGATCACAGCCCAGGAAAGGACCGTGTTTGCCATTTTTGAGGAGCAGCTTACCGGACTGGCATTGAGGACATGGCTCATGATCTAAGGCGTGTTCATGAGCCGAGAAAAGTTGATTGTCGATTTTACCACTCATGGTGTTCTCTTAACGCAAGCAGCCCACAGGGTTAGGCTGGGAGGATTAATGCACCACACCTCTTTCAGCGGTGTAGATAAGCTCTTCCATGAGAGTGTACGCGTTTTCGTTGCCAGGAACATTGAACAAGACCATTAAAATGATCCATTTCAGGTCATCGAGTTCAAAGTCGTTGGTTTCCAGCCCCATAACACGGTCAATGACCATCTCACGAGTTTCGGTGTCAAAACGCCGATCTGCTCTAAGAACATCAGCAGGCCACGGCTTTTGACATCCATACGTGTCATTTCTTGCTGGGTATAGATTCGCGTAGAGGTCGCGGCACTCATCGCAATCGCAGAATGCTCATCGGTGTTTTGCAGCTCAGCAAGATCCTCAAGCCATTCTAGTGCCTTGTAGATATCTTTCTGCTTGAAGCCTGCTCTAAGTAGTTCATCCTCAAGTTCGTCTTGGTCTACCTGCAGATCTGCATCGCTATGCACGTAGGTTTCGAACAGGTACATCAGTATGTCCATCATCATAGCTAGCCTCTCCCCTTAAGAATATAACCACCGTTAACCGCAACAACATGGCCCAATAACTCGAGCTCTAAAAGCTGTTGCATGACCTCTTGAACTGGAATATGGGTCTTTTGAGACAAAATATCAACCGGCGTTGCCTCTATTCCTACGTTAGCCAACAGATCTGCATATGGCAATTCTTCTTTATCAATAACTTGGTCGAAAAGTGTTGGTTGTACTTTTTTAGACCAGTTCGACAGAGATTCTATTTCACATAGTACATCTTCAACCTTTTGTACGAGGCAAGCACCGGTTCGTATTAATGAATGACACCCCTGATGATAAGTATGACGAATAGACCCAGGCACTGCAAACACCTCACGCCCCTGCTCTGCCGCATACCTTGCTGTAATTAAAGAGCCACTCTTCTCCGCCGCTTCCACCACCACAACGCCCAGCGACAAGCCACTGACAATTCGGTTTCGTCTTGGAAAGTGCTCCGCTCTCGGTTTTATCCACGGTAAATGCTCACTGACGAGCGCACCTTGCTGAGCGATGCGCTGTGCGAGAGACTTATGCCGAGCTGGGTAAATGGAATCCAGCCCAGACCCCAACACGGCGATAGTCTTGCCATTTGCCTCTAGCGCTCCTTGATGAGCATGACCGTCGATACCCAGCGCCAATCCACTTGTTACGCAATAGCCAAAGTTAACGAACTCCGCAGCAAAGCTGCGCGCTGTTTCTAAACCACCAGCACTGGCGTTTCGGCTACCAACCATGGCAATTTGCGGCTCTGATAATAACGCAGCGTCACCTTGTACAAAAAGTACTGGCGGACAACCTTTGGACTCTCGCAGTAACGTTGGATACTCATCGTCTTGTCGAAGAAGAATATGATGATTCGCATTCTCTCGCCAAGCCAAGGCTTGCTCTGCGAGCTCAATAGATTGCTTGCGAATAAAACTAACCTGATTGGGCTTCAGTCCAATGGCCGATAATGTCTGCTCATCCGACTCAACGATATTACGCGGATCATCCACAGCGAGCAGCTTATAGAATGTCACAGGGCCAATGCCGGGACATAACGAAAGTCGCAGCCACGCTAAGGCATTACTGTCATCCATGAAGGTGTCCATTAGCTTTTTGCGCGTTTAGAAGGGGAAGCAACCAACGTCTGCTGAGTAATTGGCTCACTTGCCTCAATGATCACCGCTATGCTAAAAAATGGATAACTGCGGATCACCACAAGCTGCCCCACATCAATCGTTGGCATCGTCAGCGAGGTCTCTTCGCTGTCCGCTTCCACCAGCCCAAATTCTCCTTGGGAAAATTGAAAGCCATGAGCTGGTTTCACCAACGCATAACTGCTGCCCTGCTCTACTCGAGACACATAGCCACGATTAAGCACCACTGCCTGCCCTCGGACGACATAGTTCACCTCATCCATCATTCCCGCGATGCTGAGATCGTCAATAACGGGGCCAGCATGAGGCTGAAAGTGATTAATGTGTTCTGGAGTCTGAATGGCCGACAAAGGGATGGCGACATCACCCTGCTTGATTTCATGAATGAACCTTTCAATCTCTAGAGTGGTCACGCCATCGGCTTGAAACTGACTGTTTGCTGTCGCCACCATTCTGACCTGCTGCATGCTGTATTCCGGCTGCTGCGCAACAAAGCGCTGACTAACACGGTAGATAGCCCATTCAGTTTCCTCACCTTGATAATCAATATAGACATCATCTTCAGCGGTCACGTAGTTGAGCCCTTCGCTAGAACCAATCACTTTCGGGAAGTTTGCCAGTTCACTTTCGAGTACCAGTCCCTCTATTTGGTATAACGATCTTGAGTCAGGGCATTAATGGCAACGATGGGCGCTTGGTGGTCACTTGCATCGTTGGAGACAGTTTTTTTGTGGCTTTACGCACCAACCGCGGCTGACCGTCAACCCAAGTCAGTATCAGTTTGTCGCCGGGATAAATAAGGTCAGGATCGCCAATGTGCTTGTTATGGTTCCATAGCTCTGGCCAGCGCCATGGCGAGTGCAAATACAGACTGGAAATATCCCACAAGGTATCGCCCTGTTTTACCTGATAAACAGCAGGAACAGTCCCTTTAATAGTGAGTGGATTATCAGCGAAAGAGGGTAAGCTCAGGGCGAGAGTGATAACAACAATGTAAACCCTCAATAACAGCACATTTCCCTGTTTCATACACCGCAATCCTTCGCTTTGTTTCAAGGGATGCTGTCATTTAGGTTGGAAAATGTCTAGAATTGAACCAACGAAGCCCAACCTATTCGGCACAGTTCAACATTTTGAGTGTATATGTCTGTATTACAAGTATTAACTTTCCCGGATGATCGCCTAAGAACGGTAGCAAAGCCCGTTGAAGCGGTAACGCCGGAAATCCAAAAAATCGTCGATGACATGATTGAAACCATGTACGACGAAGAAGGTATCGGTCTGGCAGCAACCCAAGTTGACGTTCATCAGCGAATTGTTGTGATTGATATTTCAGAGACTCGCGACGAACCAATGGTACTGATAAACCCAGAAATCACTGAAAAACGTGGTGAAGACGGTATCGAAGAAGGTTGCCTTTCTGTTCCTGGCGCTCGTGCATTAGTCTCTCGCGCTGCAGAAGTCACTGTGAAAGCACTAAACCGCGATGGTGAAGAGTTCACTTTCGATGCGGATGACCTATTGGCTATCTGTGTTCAACATGAGCTTGACCACTTAGAGGGTAAACTGTTTGTTGATTACCTATCCCCTCTAAAGCGTAAACGCATTAAAGACAAGCTTGAGAAAATTAAGCGCTTTAACGCTAAGCAATAAGCCAACGAATAAGAATTTAAGTTAAGAGAGGTCAGTGTGAGCCAATCATTACGTATTGTGTTTGCCGGTACTCCAGACTTCGCCGCCCGTCACTTGGCGGCGTTATTGTCTTCGGAGCATGAGGTTATCGCGGTTTATACCCAGCCAGATCGCCCTGCAGGTCGAGGTAAAAAACTTACCGCAAGTCCTGTAAAGAACATCGCGCTTGAGCATGATATCCCGGTTTATCAACCGGTCAATTTCAAGTCTGATGAGGCAAAGCAAGAGTTAAAAGATCTCAATGCCGACATCATGGTTGTCGTAGCATACGGCCTGCTACTTCCTCAAGCTGTACTGGATACTCCAAAGCTGGGTTGCATTAACGTGCATGGCTCTATCCTGCCTCGTTGGCGCGGTGCGGCACCCATTCAGCGCTCTATCTGGGCCGGTGATGCCGAGACTGGCGTGACCATCATGCAGATGGATATCGGCCTTGATACCGGTGACATGCTAAAAATTGCCACATTGCCAATTGAAGCCACCGATACGAGCACCACTATGTATGACAAGCTTGCTGAGTTAGGGCCAGAAGCTCTGGTTGATTGTCTTGGTGATATCGCTGCAGGCAAGGCTAACCCTGTCAAACAGGACGATGAGCAAGCTAATTACGCCAGCAAACTGAGCAAAGACGAAGCTAAGATCGATTGGTCTCAAGACGCCGCGTTTATCGAACGCTGTGTGCGTGCCTTTAACCCATGGCCGATGAGTTTCTTCTCTGTTGAAGAGAACAACATCAAGGTTTGGCAATCTCGCGTTGAAGCGAGTGCGACAGAGGCGCCTACGGGGACTATCCTTAAAGCCGATAAAACAGGAATTTACGTTGCAACAGGTAACGCTACCTTGGTTCTAGAGCAAATCCAGATCCCAGGTAAAAAAGCGATGCCAGTGAGTGACGTACTCAATTCCAAAGCCAGCTGGTTTGAAGTCGGCAGTATCCTAGGTTAGTGATACACACCGCATACGATATTTAGGGCCAGTGCTGACCAGTACAGGCCTAGTTTGTTTTCATAGCAACACAATTTTAGGTAACTAACATGAACGTTCGCGCTGTCGCGGCTAATATCCTTTTCCAGGTGGTTGATAAAGGCCAATCGCTCTCGAGTGCACTTCCATTGGGTCAGCAGCAGGTGAAACCTCGCGACCAAGCACTGCTTCAAGAAATCTGTTTTGGTGCACTTCGAATTCTGCCTCGCCTTGAGTCTGTCGCATCCGAACTGATGGATAAGCCACTCAAGGGCAAACAGCGCGTATTTCATCATCTGATTTTGGTGGGTCTTTACCAAATCGGTCATATGCGTATTCCGGCTCACGCTGCCGTTGGTGAAACCGTGGAAGCGACCAAAACGCTAAAAGGCCCGAGGCTGCGCGGCTTAATCAACGCAGTACTGCGCAACTACCAACGAAATCAAGAAGAGTTAGATCAAAAGTCAGTCAGCCACAATGCGGGTAAGTACGGTCACCCAAGCTGGCTACTGAAACTACTGCAGCAAAGCTACCCAGAACAGTGGGAAAGCATTGTTGAAGCCAACAACATGAAAGCACCGATGTGGCTGCGTGTGAACCATCAACACCTACCTCGTGACGATTATCAAGCACTTCTCAAAAATGAAGGCATAGATTCCACCCCTCACCCAGAAGCACAAGATGCCCTAAAATTGGCCGCCCCTTGTGACGTGACCAAGCTTCCGGGCTTTGAAAAAGGCTGGGTATCAGTTCAAGATGCCGCAGCGCAGCTGTCGATCAACTATCTACAACCACAAGATGGCGAGCTGATCTTAGACTGTTGTGCAGCGCCAGGCGGTAAAACCGCCCATATTCTTGAGCGCACCAAAGACAGCCAAGTAGTGGCTATTGATTGTGACGAAACGCGACTTAAGCGTGTCCACGACAACCTGAAACGCCTCAACCTACAAGCGAAAGTGGTATGTGGCGATGCAAGAACGCCGCAAGAGTGGTGGCAGGGCGAGCAGTTTGACCGTATTTTGTTGGACGCACCATGTTCTGCGACTGGCGTTATTCGTCGTCACCCTGATATCAAGTGGCTACGTCGTGCGGATGACATTGAAGCGCTTGCAGAGCTGCAACGCGAGATCTTTGACGCCATGTGGCAACAACTGAAAGTCGGCGGCACTTTGGTTTATGCGACATGCTCCATCACGCCACAAGAGAACAAAGACCAAGTGATTGCGTTCTTGGCTCGCACAGAAAACGCTGAACTTATAGGCTCAGATAAAGAGAACCCAGGACGTCAGATTCTTCCGGGTGAGCATGATATGGATGGCTTCTATTACGCGGTTCTACAAAAGACGCCGTAATCGAACATTGTGTAGGGAACTTAAAAATCAATAGCATGCTAACTTATTGATGGCTATGCTATTGACGTAATGAGTTTATAAAAAACAGAAGAGCGAAATGTTATGAAAATCATCATTCTTGGAGCTGGTCAAGTTGGTGGCACCCTAGCGGAGAACCTCGTAGGGGAAAACAACGATATCACTATCGTCGACCGCGACAGCGACCGTTTAAGAGAGCTGCAAGATAAGTATGATTTGCGTGTCGTCAATGGCTACGCTTGTCACCCAGACGTGCTACGAGAAGCCGGCGCGCAAGATGCCGATATGTTGGTCGCCGTGACCAATATGGACGAAACCAACATGGCAGCCTGTCAGGTCGCATTTTCGCTGTTCAACACCCCAAACCGTGTCGCGCGTATTCGCTCTCGTGAATACTTGATTGAAAAAGAGAGCTTGTTTAACTCCGGTGCAATTCCAGTTGACCATCTGATTGCCCCTGAAGAACTCGTCACCAGCTACATCGAGCGATTGATCCAATACCCTGGCGCCCTGCAAGTTGTCAGCTTTGCGGATGAGCGCGTAAGCCTGGTCGCGGTAAAAGCGTACTACGGTGGCCCGCTTGTAGGCAATGCTCTATCGACTCTGCGTGAGCACATGCCGCACATCGACACCCGCGTAGCAGCGATTTTCCGTCAAGGCCGCCCTATCCGTCCACAAGGCACCACCATTATTGAAGCCGATGATGAAGTGTTTTTCGTCGCGGCAAGCAACCATATTCGCTCGGTAATGAGTGAGCTGCAGCGCCTAGAGAAGCCTTACCGCCGCATCATGATTGTGGGTGGGGGTAACATCGGTTCCAGTCTTGCCAAGCGCCTTGAGCAAACCTACAGCGTTAAACTGATTGAGCGCAGCTATCAGCGAGCAGAGAAGCTGTCTGAAGAGCTAGAAAACACCATTGTTTTCTGTGGTGATGCCGCAGACCAAGAGCTGCTTGCAGAAGAAAACATCGATCAAGTCGATGTGTTTATTGCGCTCACCAACGAAGATGAAACCAACATCATGTCGGCGATGCTGGCGAAGAAGATGGGTGCAAAAAAGGTGATGGTACTTATCCAGCGCGGCGCTTATGTTGACCTCGTCCAAGGTGGTACCATTGATGTGGCGATTTCTCCCCAGCAAGCGACGATTTCGGCTCTGCTTACTCACGTTCGTCGTGCGGATATCGTTAACGTGTCTTCACTACGTCGCGGCGCTGCCGAGGCTATCGAAGCGGTTGCGCATGGTGATGAAACCACCTCCAAAGTAGTTGGCAAAGCCATTGGTGAAATCAAACTACCACCGGGTACCACTATTGGCGCAATTGTGCGTGGTGAAGAAGTATTGATTGCCCACGACCGAACCATTATCGAGCAAGATGACCACGTGGTGATGTTCTTGGTTGATAAGAAATACGTGCCTGATGTTGAGGCATTATTCCAGCCGAGTGCGTTCTTCTTGTAAGGCAATTTTATGGTTAACGCCCGTCCGGTCTCGTTCGTTATAGGGTTGGTGCTCTCTAAGCTCGCCCTATTTATGTACGTGCCGACTCTAGTCGCCTTCTTTACGGGTACTGATGGTTTCCTCGACTTTGGTCTTGCGGTCATCATTACTCACATCGCGGCTTTCCTGTGCCTATCCATCGGCCGAACCAAACACTTTAAGCTGGGTGTTCGAGACATGTTCTTGATCACCAGTTTGGTGTGGACCATTGCCAGTGCGTTTGCGGCGCTGCCTTTTGTGTTTATCAACCACATAAGCTTTACCGATGCCTACTTTGAAACCATGTCAGGCATTACCACCACCGGCTCGACCGTACTCAGTGGCCTCGATAACATGGCACCGAGTATCTTGCTGTGGCGTTCAATATTGCAGTGGCTCGGCGGTATTGGCTTTATTGTGATGGCGGTAGCCGTCTTGCCGATGCTCAACGTCGGCGGGATGCGACTGTTCCAGACCGAGTCTTCCGACTGGTCTGATAAAAGTAGTCCGCGAGCGAAGACCGTCGCGAAAAACATCGTAGTCGTGTATCTAGTACTGACAGGGCTGTGTTTGCTTGGCTACCTTGCAACCGGCATGAACCTATTCGATGCCATTAACCACTCATTCACCACACTCTCTACGGGCGGCTACTCTACCTCTGACGGTTCTATGAACCACTTCTCAGAAGGTCACATTGGGTCGGTACCGTGTTTATGTTCTTAGGTGGCTTACCCTTCTTGCTGTTTGTCGCCGCACTGTCGAAACGTGACCCAAGAGTGTTGTTTAATGACGCTCAAGTACGCGGCTTTGGTTATCTATTCTTGGTAGCCAGTACGGTTGTGGCTCTTTGGCTGTTTATCGAAGACGGCTATGCCTTGGACGATGCCTTCCGCGTCTCTATGTTCAACATCGTCTCAGTGGTCACGACAACAGGATTTGGTTTAGAAGACTTCACCGCCTGGGGCCCGCTGCCATCGGTAGTCTTTGCGTTTATGATGATGGTGGGAGCATGCTCAGGCTCAACCTCTGGCGGCATTAAAATCTTCCGCTTTCAGATCGCAGTGACTCTACTGCACAAACAGATGATGAAGCTTATTCACCCTTCAGGCGTGTTTGTACAGCGTTACAACCAGCGACCAGTGAACGATGACATCGTGCGCTCAGTGGTGGCATTTGGCTTGATGTTCTTTGTCACTATTATCATCCTTGCAGGGGCACTTAGCGCGATGGGTTTGGACCCTACCACCAGTATCTCTGGCGCGATTACCGCCGTTGCTAATGTAGGACCTGGGATGGGCTCAATCATTGGCCCAACAGGAAATTTTGCTCCGCTGCCCGATGCGGCAAAATGGTTACTGAGTTTAGGCATGCTAATGGGGCGCTTGGAAATTCTCACGCTGATCGTACTGTTCTTCCCTGCATTCTGGCGCCGCTAGTCGCGGCGTTATCTCGTTTACACGGGTGTCACGTACCAATACACGGCAAAAAAGTGACACGCCGCTCCCCCTAACACAAACAGATGCCAGATAGCGTGATTATAGGGTATGCGCTTGTTGGCGTAGAACACTACGCCCAGTGTGTAAATTGCCCCACCGGCAGCAAGTAAGATAAGCCCTGAAGGTTCAAGATGTTTGGCGAGCTGATAAATCACAATGAGCGATAACCACCCCATCACCAGATAGGTAATCAGTGACGCACGTTTAAAGCGATAGACAAAAAACAGCTTCATGATAATGCCAATCACCGCAAGCGCCCAAATCACCACCATTAATCCAACCGCAAGTGGCGTGCGTAAACTCACCAGCATAAATGGGGTATAGCTACCCGCTATCAGTAAGAAAATAGCGCAGTGATCAAAGGTCTTTAGCCAACGTTTACTGCTCGGGTACGGAATGGAATGATACAGGGTTGAGGCGAGGAACAAGATGATCATGCTGCCGCCATACAGACTCATGCTGGTCATGGTCATCACATCGGCACCTGCGGCCAGTGAGCGCTGCAACAGCAATACCAACCCTAGGATCGACAGCAAGATACCAATACCATGAGTTACACTGTTGGCCCACTCTTCACGTGCGCTGTATTGGGAAGTGATCGTCGACATGCCCGCATACTCTCATTTTGGTCACAAAATCAGAGTATGCCACACTCAGCGAACATGTGTTAGCTCAAAGTTAGGTGGTTTGCTCTAGGTAGTCTAGAACCTGTTTGCCCGCTTCCTCACCAGAAAGAGAACTTGGTAAAGTGAGCTCGCGTTTGAGCTGGCCAAGGCCAATCAAACTAGACAGCATACCTTTGACCCCTTCTTTATTGCGGTCGATCTCAAACCACAACTTAAGTTCATCTTCACTGCGATACGCGATGATCTCTAACTCTCGCCAGCGGCCGTGGTATGGGCCTGTGGTTGGCACAAACTCAAACTCTTGAACAAAGGGCATGGCAAAGCCTTTCGCTGCTTCGCATTCCACTTGGCGTATGCGCAGCCCTTGATCTTCAAGTGCGACAAAGATGCCATCAATGAGAGGATCGGGGCGAACGGTCAGCATATCTTTGTCTTTCGGATCCGCTGCCATGGCAATATCGAGGCCAGTCTCCAGCCACACACGTGAATCGCCAATTGTCACCGGAGTATTCCATGGCACATCCAGTTCAACGTCGAAGTCACGGGTTTCTCCAGGCTCTATGGTAAACGCATACGGCAAGGTCCAAGACTGCAGCTCATAAGTTTTGGAGACTTTCTTTTTTGGCGCTCCGGGATGATTGCTATTGTCGTTTTGGTTTTGCGCTACCTCGTCGATGTAACGGCAGCATAGCTTAAGCTTGATGTTGTCGACCGTTTGCGCGGTTTTACCACCATAAACATGAATAGTTACTTTTGCGGTTTCGCCCGGATGCAGAAACTCTTGATGCAGAACAGAGTCAACTTTGGCTGCCCCTATCCCAAAACTTGCTAAGGTTTTTTTGAAAAAAGACATTCTTACTTCCTTTAATAACCAAAGACACTTGCTAGTGTTGTATCGTAAATCGCCTGAGAAAACAAACGATACACGCACAGAGTCGGTGAAGAAAAAATAACCACTTTTTTTATGGGATCTATCGAATATCAGAAAGCTTACTGCTATTCTATGCGTGGTGTGCATGCACACCGTTATTCCTGATTACTTATTTGGAGTGGCATCAGTCAAAAAAGAGCGACATTGGGAGTCTATTCCGTGTTTCTCATAGGTGATCAGGCCATGTAGTTGGCAACGGAATTGCCTGACTTGTTAGGTTACAACAATATGCGCCCAACACCCGTCAGGTTCTCGTACTCGGCTAACCGTAGTGCGTTAATGCGTCGTCGCAGTGGTTTTGTCGCTGCACCTGTCGCGAAAAAAGTCGCTCCTTCAATGACCCTCGTTGAGCAAGGTGTCCGAATGACATCAACGCCAGCAAGCGTTGTTAAGGCAGCTTAATAAAAAGCGCAGTCTGTCTGCGCTTTTTTTTGTCTTCCACTTCGCCATATATTGGTATTCTCAATGAACTTTGATACTTTTACTCAAAAATACCTATAAATTTTGTGGAGAAAGTTATGAAGTGTCACCGCGTCAACGAACTGATCGAGCTCATTCACCCTGAATGGCAAAAAGATTCCGATCTCAATCTGCTTGAGTTCCTGGTTAAACTTGCTCAAGAAGCAGGCTACGAAGGCAAACTCGAAGATCTCACTGATGATGTGCTTATCTACCATCTTAAGATGCGTAACAGCAAAAAAGACGAGATGATTCCAGGTCTCGCCAAAGACCAAGAAGATGATTTCAAGACCGCATTGCTCAAGGCTCGCGGCATCATCAAATAACCATGAGTTATAAAAACGGCCCTTTATAGGGTCGTTTTTTCTATGACCGTTCACTCATTTTGTTGTTAAAGGTTGATAGCCTTAAAGAAATGAAATTGTTATCAAGGTTATAATCCCTGGGTTTTCATACTGCGTACTGAATAACAATGCCGAATAAAGTGGCATGACACCGTACACAGTTACTGCAATGTCGGAAAAGATAGAGTGCGTCTGAAACGCACCGTCAGCCCAAGAAGGACACTCAACAATGAGTCAGGACAAAATCGACGTAAAGGATGTAACGCCTAAAACGTTCAACCCCAAAACCCACAAAGGCAACGGCGACAGATTCAACCCAAGCAATCGAATCTATGTTCGAGAGAGCAAAGGGACCTTTCAAAAACTAAGACGCTATGGCGGCTGGTTCTTACTGGTGTTGTTTGCCCTCATCCCATGGATACCTTATGGCGAGAGACAGGCGGTGCTGCTCGATATTGGTAATCAGCAGTTTAACTTTTTTGGTACCACCCTTTATCCGCAAGATCTCACCCTACTCGCGCTACTATTTATGGTCGCCGCGTTTGGTCTATTTTTTATCACCACTTTTCTAGGTCGCGTATGGTGTGGCTACTTGTGCCCGCAAACCGTCTGGACCTTTATGTACATCTGGTTTGAAGAAAAACTGGAAGGCAGTGCCAACAAGCGCCGCAAGCAAGACAGCGGCAAGCTCACTGGTAATCTTATTGCGCGTAAAGGTCTTAAACATGCCGCTTGGATTGCGATTGCCCTTGCCACCGGCTTTACCTTTACTGGCTATTTTGTACCAATTGGCCCACTGGTCAGCGACTTCTTCACCTTCAATGCCAGCTTTTGGCCTGTGTTCTGGGTTGTATTCTTCGCCGCATGTACCTATGCCAATGCAGGATGGATGCGCTCAATCATGTGTATCCACATGTGCCCGTACGCTCGCTTCCAGTCGGCAATGTTCGACAAAGACACTTTCATCGTCGGTTACGATACTAAGCGCGGTGAAAAGAGAGGACCTCGCTCTCGCAAAGCCGATCCCAAGCAACTTGGCTTAGGCGACTGTATCGACTGTGATCTCTGCGTACAGGTTTGCCCAACCGGTATCGATATTCGCGACGGTCTGCAATACGAGTGCATCAACTGCGGTGCTTGTATCGATGCCTGTGACAAGACGATGGATCGCATGGGTTACGACAAAGGACTTATCAGCTATACCACCGAGCACCGTTTATCGGGCAAACACACCAAGGTAATGCGACCAAAATTACTCGGCTATGGCGCAGTATTGCTAGTCATGATTGCTTTGTTCTTTGTTCAAGTGTCAGCGGTCGATCCTGCAGGTCTGAGTGTGCTGCGTGATCGTAACCAGTTGTTCCGAGTGAACAGCGATGGCTTGGTTGAAAACACCTACACTCTAAAAGTCATCAATAAGACTCAGCAAGAGCAGCAGTACACGTTAAGCGTTTCAGGTCTAGAAGGTGCAACTTGGTATGGCCGACAAACCATTACCGTAGAACCCGGTGAGGTGTATAACCTGCCAATGAGCCTTGGCGCCGATCCAGAGGCGCTAAGTTCACCTGTCTCGACAATTCAGTTTATACTGAGTGACAGCAACGACTTCTCCGTACAAGTGGAGAGTCGATTTATCAAGAAGCTCTAGCTCTCTAGCAGCAACCAATAATAGGAAAGGGCTCGGCAACGAGCCCTTTTATCATCACGATGACAGATACTGCGTTTAACTTTGACGCCCTCACTCCGGATTTCATGTGGTACGCCCTTGAAAGCATTGGTGTCAGAGCCGAATCCGGCTTACTTCCTCTCAACAGCTATGAAAACCGTGTGTATCAGTTTACTGATGAAGAGCGTAAGCGCTACGTGGTTAAGTTCTATCGCCCCCAGCGTTGGAGCCAAGCACAGATCCAAGAAGAGCACGATTTTGCTCATGAACTGCTAGAACACGAAGTCCCTGTCTCTGCGCCCTTAATCATCAACGGCCAGAGCATTCATGAATATCAAGGCTATCTGTTTACCCTGTTTGCTAGCGAAGGCGGCCGACAGTTTGAGGTGGATAACCTTGAGCAAATTGAGTGGGTAGGACGCTTCCTAGGTCGCATCCACAAAGTCGGCGCCAGCAAGCCTTTTGAGCATCGTCCAACAATAGGACTGGAAGAATACCTGTACCAGCCACGTAAATTACTGCAAAGCTCCAGCTTTATTCCCTCACATCTAGAAAACGCCTTCTTTAGCGACTTGGATATGCTAATCGGACAAATTGAAACTCACTGGCAGCCCGCAGAGACCATTAGACTGCATGGCGACTGCCATCCAGGTAATATTTTATGGCGCGATGGACCATTGTTTGTCGATCTTGACGATTCACGCAATGGCCCTGCAATTCAAGATTTGTGGATGCTGCTCAACGGTGATCGTCAAGATAAGCTGATGCAGCTCGACATACTTTTGGAGGGTTATCAAGAATTCAGTGAACTGCCTAGCAGTCAATTGAAACTTATTGAACCATTACGCGGTCTACGTATGGTGCACTACATGGCATGGCTCGCCAAACGCTGGCACGATCCGGCGTTCCCACAGGCGTTTCCGTGGTTTAATGACGCGAAATACTGGGAAGGTCAGGTACTTGGTTTTAAAGAGCAAATTGCCGCTCTTAACGAAAAGCCACTTTCATTGCAGCCGCAGTGGTGACAAACTAGTTGAAATCCATCAATAGGATTTTGAGTTTTACACATGGAGAAAATAATGAAAAAAATCATCGCACTTTTTGCGACGCTACTCGTCAGCCTAAGCGTCAGTGCCGCTCAGTTTGAAGAAGGTAAACACTATAAAGTGTTGGAATTAGAGAAATCCTCGAAGCCAATCGTGACTGAGTTCTTCTCATTCTACTGTCCACACTGTAACAGCTTTGAGCCTATCATCGCTCAGCTGAAAAAGAAGATCCCTGCCGACGCTAAGTTCCAGAAAAACCACGTTTCTTTCATGGGTGGTCCAATGGGTCTTTCAATGAGTAAGGCTTACGCGACGATGATTGCACTCAAAGTTGAAGACAAGATGACGCCAGTCATGTTTAACCGCATTCACAACCTTCAGAAGCCACCTAAAAACGATGAAGAGCTACGTCAAATCTTCCTAGATGAAGGCGTTGATGCTAAGAAGTTCGATTCAGCGTTTAATGGTTTTGCCGTTGATTCCATGGTTCGTCGCTTCGACAAGCAATTTAAAGATAGCGGCCTAACTGGTGTTCCTGCGGTTATCGTCAACAACAAGTACCTGGTTGAAGCAGGTGGCATTACCTCTCTTGATGAGTACTTCGAGCTGGTTAACTTCCTATTGAAAAAATAACCCGACTCTAAAAAGAAAAATCGAGCTTGATATCAATCAGGCTCGGTTTTTTTATTTACGATGAATCTCTTTCAATACGTCATCTTTTTGCTGCCAGACATCCCCAAGCCATTGCTGGAAACGACGCTTATAGGCTTGTCGTTGAAGTAGTCTCCCAATACGTTTTCATCTATGGGCAAAGTACGCACTTTTACCACTATCTTGGTCATGTTACCCATTAGCGCCGCTTTAAACGGCTCTACTCTATTTTCTGGGTAGGCCAAGGTGACATCGATAATGCTATCAAACTGCTCACCCATCGCGGCCAATGTATACGCGATACCACCTGACTTAGGTTGTAGCAAATGCTGGTAACCCGCCTTGCTTCGCTTTTGCTTCTCAGTGGTAAAGCGCGTGCCTTCTACATAGTTCACCACCGTTGTTGGCGTATCTTTAAATTTGGCACAAGAGCGACGCGTGGTTTCTAAATCTTGGCCACGCTTTTCTGGATGCTTGATTAAATATTCACGGGAATAGCGCTTCATAAACGGCATGTTAAGCGCCCAGCACGCCATACCGACAAATGGAACATACAAAAGTTGCTGCTTAAGAAAGAACTTAGGCATAGGAATGCGATCTTTAAACACGCTACACAGCACGACGATATCTGTCCAACTCAGGTGATTGCTGATCATCAAATACCAGCCATCTTTTCGCAGCGCTTCAATACCTTCGATTTCCCATTCAAGCTTAGGGTTTATCAATCGGAGTATCCCGTGATTAATCGTTGCCCATAACCACATAAATTTATTCGCAAGCGCGGTACACAATGCCTGAATAGGCTTAAACGGCAGCACCAGCTTGATCAGCCCAAAACCTAGAATGGGGATCGAACAAAATGCGGTATTGAGGATGACGAGCGACGAACTCATTACAAAAATTAGGTATCCAAGCATATCTAACGTTCTATGAAGTATTTGTAACAGTTTTATGGCGGTTAATTGTACAAGGGGAGGCGCCCTGCGCAACGATTAATTTATTGGTCTGATTTGTGTTGTAACTTGCAAAAAACAAACTTATTCTGAACCAATAACATAACATAAACATATAATTACAACCGTTACCTCAAAATCAGAATGTGATAAGGAACCGTTATGAAAAGGGCATGGAGTGTCTTAGCAGTGTCACTGAGTGTTGTCTCTTATGGTGCTGTAGCTAAATTAGGAGAAAGTAATGGCTTTAGTGGTGAAATTGCACTAAACGCCGCTTACGCTAGCAAAACGTCAAACCTTAGTAACACCGACGATGAATTTCGAACCTATACCGGTGAGGCGCAAGAGAACAGCAGCGCCCTAGTTCTGCCACTGGGTAACGTTCAATACACTTGGGGTTCACGTTCCAACCACCAAGTATTCCTAGGTACTTCTCGAGCCGACGTTGCGGTGGGTACGCTGGCGCTTGAAACCGGCTATCGCTATCAGTTCCAAGATGGGACTAAGTGGAGTCTGGCGATTTTGCAACCATTCTTGAGGGGGAGGTATGGCGCGATCCTTACCTTGAAAACCAAGCTCGAAGCACCACCGATGAGAAAGGCACGGCCTATCGTATGCAGATCGATAACATCGCCGGCTCGCTATTTAGCCTCGACCTTGCATATGGTAAACGCGAGTTGGACACAGAGCTGTCTGGCTCTGGCGCAAACTTAACCCCAGCGCAAATGGCGACACTCGACAGAAACGCCGATGTTTTCTACGGCAAATTCAAAATGATGCTGCCAGTCAACAAAGGTGTTTTACTGTTCCCTGCGCTGATTTACACCCAACAAGATGCGAATGGCAGCGCGATGAAGAGCAACACTTATGGCGCAGAAGTTTCGTCATTTATCTCCGCAGGCAATCACCAATTTGCTTTCACAGTCACGTATCTCAACCGTCAATATGATGGTGCGAACCCAGTATTCGACAATGTCACTCGAGAAGACGATGAATGGAAAGCGTTTTTAGCGTATGAATATCCGGGCATCTTTTATGCGGACAACCTCTCTCTGGTCGCATTTGGTGGCGTAAACAACAGCAGCTCCAATATTGCCTTCTATGATGAAAAAGATTGGATTACTTCTGTGGGTCTAAATTGGGAGTTCTAATAGGACCCAACGCGAAGCATTAAAACTATCAATATATGCTTAACAAAACATGTTGTTAAGCCATTTTTTGTCATTAAAGTATCCGCATAAAATATAGGTGCTTGGATTGAGCACTCTAATGAGCCTACTGACGGATATTGTATGACCAAGTTTAAGCCCCTCGTTTCCACTGCCCTATTGACTGTTATTAGCCAATCCGCCATCGCTGCATTGGCGCCAGAATCCGGCTTTAGTGGCGAGATCTCCATCAGTAATGCGCAAATCGGTGACAAATCCAACTTCGTTGCCAGCTCCGATCCCAAAATCAGCAGCGCCGAAGAAGCCTACGACGAATTCTGGATGCCGCTGGGCATGGTCAAATACACCTATGGTGCAAAGCGGGACAAAGAATGGTTCATCGGTACATCGCGCAATGACATTGCGGTCGGCACCTTTGTACTCGAAGGTGGGTATCGTCAGCAGCTCGAAGATAGCTCTATTTGGAGCGTCTCCTACCTTCCAACCGTCATTGGAGAGCCTATCTGGAAAAACCCTTATGTCGGTACTGACCAGCTTGAGGAGACAGAGGCCAAAGGCGAGGCTTACCGTTTACAGATTGAGAACATTGCGGGCTCATTGTTCACGCTCGATATGGCCTATGGCAACCGCGAGGTGACTGGTGAAAGCTCTGCGACCAACCTCAACAATAATCTGTCTAACCAGTATGACCGAAACAGCGATATGTATTACGCCAAAGGCTCCTACACGCTCGCGATGAGTGATGCTTGGACACTATTTCCTTCACTCATTTACTTGCTCGATGATGCCAAGGGCGAAGCGATGAATAACCAAGGTGCCGGCGGTGAGCTTACCGCTCTGTATGCGCATAAAAAACACAGCATTGCGGCAACCATGAGTTATATGAATCATGAGTATCGTGGCCAAAATGCCATCTTCGAGCAATCAGGCCGTATCGATGACAAGTACAGCGCGTTCCTTGCTTATGAGTACCTTGCATTGCAATCTCTATCTCTGATCTCACTTTCAGGCTACAACGCGACAGACTCCTCTATCGCATTCTACGATTCCGCTGACTGGATCACGTCTATCGGTGTGAACTTCGCCTTCTAACTACACCGCTTGCGCGGTGAGCTGCTTGAGTAGCCGATCCATGGCACGATAACCAAGCGCTTCTGCAATATGAGCCCGTCTTATGGTGGGCTCATTAGCAAGATCGGCAATCGTACGCGCCACTTTGATGATTCGGTGATAAGCACGAATCGACAAGCCAAGTCGGTGTAAGGCATTTTCTAAAAACTCAGCATCGGCTTTTTCTAAGCGGCAGTAATGCTCTATTTCGCGGCTTTGCAGCAGGGCATTCACTTTGCCGCTGCGCGATAACATCGTCTCTCTTGCAACCAATACACGCTGCTTCACGGTTTGCGTGGATTCTCCTCTATCTCCACCTTCAGCTAAGGTGCCTTTAGGCAATGAGGGGATCTCAATCGACATATCAAATCGGTCGAGTAACGGTCCAGATAAACGACTCAAATAGCGAAGGATAAGCTGCGGGTTGGTTCTGGATTGATTGCCCTCGTAATAGCCTGTCGGGCTTGGATTTAACGCACCAACCAATTGAAAGCGAGCTGGAAAGCGGGTTTTTCCTTGTGCGCGAGAAATAATGATCTCACCGGACTCCAGTGGCTCACGCAGTGAGTCTAGTACTTTGCGCTCGAACTCTGGCATCTCATCTAGGAACAGTAATCCATTGTGTGCCAAAGAGATCTCCCCTGGCCGAGGGATAGAGCCACCACCAACAAGCGCCGCCATTGAGCTCGAATGGTGAGGTGCCCTAAAAGGTCTGGTTTTCCAGTTGCTCTCGTTAACTTCTTGCTGAGTGAGTGAAGCCACTGAGGCCGTTTCCATGGCTTCATCTTCACTCATCTCAGGCAATAAATCACAAAGACGAGAGGCCAACATGGTTTTCCCTGTGCCGGGAGGACCGAGAAAAAGTAAATTGTGATTGCCCGCCGCCGCGATTTCCAGCGCCCTTTTTCCTTGCTGCTGACCAATGATATCTTGCAAGTCACGGTTCTTTGTCGCCACTTGTGCAACTCTTTCACTCGTCACCAATGAGAGAGTTTGCTGTCCCATGAGATAACTACATACATCCAGCAATGAGGACGCTGACTTGTGGTTCTCCTTACCGACTAAGGCAGCTTGATCGCCATTATCTTCAGGCACTAACAAGCAGCGCTGCGCTTTATTGGCGGCAAGTGCAGCAGGCAATACCCCTTTCACGGTTCTAAGCTCTCCAGACAATGCGAGCTCCCCAACAAATTCATGCGTCAGTAGTTTATCGTGAGGCAATTGTTCAGAAGCCGCCAATATTCCCAGCGCTATCGGTAAATCAAAACGGCCCCCTCTTTGGGAAGATCGGCAGGCGCAAGATTGACAGTGATCCGTTTGGCGGGAAATTCGAAGCGAGAGTTGATGATGGCACTGCGAACTCTGTCCTTGGATTCTTTGACTGTCGTCTCTGGAAGTCCTACCAGTGTAAAGCCTGGCATACCATTGCTGATGTGCACCTCCACAGTCACCAGAGGTGCCTCTACACCAACGCTGGCACGGCTGTAAATAATAGATAATCCCATAGAATCCCTTTTTTATTCCGACTTATCTTTGTTGAATGGTTAAAAGTCAGATTTTTATATATACCCTATGTTATATCTCGACATTTAATGCTGAGTAAATGTGAAGAAAGTATGATTTTTTGCTTGTCAGCTAACAGAAATTTGTGATACCACTAGTGACGCAAACAATTTCGTTAGACACAACGCAACGATTAATAAACAAGATAATGACTTTTAACGCACACTCTCACACTCTGATTAGCCTGATTATTGTGGTCCTGATTGGTACCGCACGGGGGCATGTGGGCGTTAAATAACCACAAGATTTTAAAAACCCCCGCACTGAAAAGTCCGGGGGTTTTTTTACAAACTCATAATAGTAATTTGATAGTGATCACTCATTGAAAGCCTACAGGCTGAGATGACAGGAAGAAATGGAGCACAACATGTGCAAGCGAACGACAAATCGTCACGATAAGCGTGGCACTCAAGGAGGCTATAATGACAGGTGCTGAATTAGTTGTAGCCGCATTGAAGCAGCAAAGTATCGAGACCGTGTTTGGTTACCCAGGTGGAGCCATCATGCCCATCTACGATGCTTTGTATGACGGTGGTGTGGAGCATATCCTTTGCCGACACGAACAAGGCGCTGCAATGGCTGCCATCGGAATGGCAAGAGCCACCAAAGATGTTGCTGTTTGCATGGCAACCTCGGGCCCTGGAGCCACCAACCTTGTTACCGGCCTTGCCGACGCCTTCCTCGATTCTATCCCTCTCGTTGCTATCACTGGCCAAGTAGCTAGTTCACATATCGGTACTGATGCCTTCCAAGAAATGGATGTGATCGGTATGTCTCTTTCATGTACCAAACACAGTTACCTCGTGACCGACATCAACGAACTCGCTCCCACTCTAGCCGAAGCATTTGAAGTTGCGAAAACTGGCAGACCCGGTCCTGTCATTGTTGATATCGCTAAAGATGTCCAACTTGCTAATGCTCCGGTGGATGTGCTTCCTCCGTTTACTCCCCCTGCTATCCCGGTTGCCGATGAGCAGCAAGTAAAGCGCGCGCAGCAATTGCTTGACGAAAGCTCTCGCCCAGTACTGTATGTCGGTGGTGGCGTTCAACTTGCAGATGCGACAGAGTCCGTTCGTGAGTTCCTGCGCATCAACCCTATGCCAAGCGTCAGCACGCTAAAAGGTCTTGGCACGATTGACCGACACGACCCTCACTATCTAGGTATGCTGGGTATGCACGGCACCAAAGCCGCGAACTTGGTGGTACAAGAGTGTGACCTACTCATCGTAGTCGGTGCACGTTTCGATGACCGTGTGACCGGTAAACTGGATACGTTCGCGCCTCACGCGAAGGTGATTCACATCGATATCGATGCGGCAGAGTTCAATAAGCTGCGTGAAGCACATGCAGCGCTGCGTGGTGACATCAATGTCATCTTGCCTCAGCTTGAGCTATCAAAAGACATTAACGCTTGGGCACATCACAGTGAAAGTCTGCGTAGTGGCTTCAAGTGGCGCTACGACCACCCTGGCGATCTGATTTTTGCGCCGCTGCTGTTAAAACAGCTTTCAGACATGATGCCAGAGAATTCCATCGTCTCCACCGACGTTGGCCAGCACCAGATGTGGGCTGCTCAGCACATTCAGCCAAGACTGCCTGAGAACTTCATTACTTCCGCAGGTCTCGGCACTATGGGTTTCGGTCTACCTGCAGCAATGGGCGCAGCGGTAGGACGTCCTGATGACCAATCTGTCCTGATCACTGGCGATGGTTCATTCATGATGAACGTTCAAGAACTCGGCACCCTAAAACGTCGCCAAATCCCAGTGAAAATTGTGCTGTTAAATAACCAACGTCTTGGTATGGTAAGGCAGTGGCAGTCACTGTTCTTCGACGGCAGACATAGTGAGACGATTTTGGATGACAACCCAGATTTTGTCATGCTTGCTAAAGCCTTTGATATTCCAGGCAAGACCATCACTCGCAAAGAAGAAGTCGAGCCAGCACTGAAAGAGATGCTGGAGTCTAAGACGTCTTACATGTTGCACGTGCTGATCGATGAAGAAGAAAACGTATGGCCTTTGGTTCCACCAGGTGCCTCAAATAGTGACATGTTGGAGAATACCTAATGGACAGATATCTACTAGACATCAAAGCCGATGACAAACCTGTCTTGCTTGAGCGCGTACTGCGCGTAATTCGCCACCGTGGCTTTATTATCAAACAAGTGGCTGCAACCCAAAACCATGAAAGTAAGATTGCCAGCGTTGAGATCATTGTAGATAGCGATCGACCAATCACTACCTTGATCAACCAAATTGAGAAACTTTGGGACATCAGAACCGTTGAGGTCACAGAACTTAAAAACAACGAACTGACCAATCACAACCTACAAGAACAGAATGCATAAGGAAGGAATGCTAAATGGCTACTAAAACAGCAGATTTTATTTGGTTTAACGGTGAGATGGTTCCATGGGCAGAGGCGAACGTTCACGTCTTAACTCACGCAATGCACTATGGCACATCTGTTTTTGAAGGGGTTCGCTGTTACAACACGCCAAAAGGGCCTGTGGTATTTCGCCATCCTGAGCATGCTAAGCGTCTAAAAGATTCTGCAAAAATTTATCGCTTCCCTATTCCTTATACCGAAGAAGAGATCATGGAAGCGACGCGTGAAACACTGCGTCAAAACAAACTGGAGTCGGCGTATATTCGTCCTCTTGGTTTTGTTGGCAATGTAGGTCTCGGTGTTTGTCCACCAGAAGGCACCATTATGGATCTTATCATCGCCGCTTTCCCATGGGGCTCTTACCTAGGTGAAGAAGCGCTCGCAAACGGCGTTGATGCGATGATTTCTAGCTGGAACCGCGCGGCACCAAACACGATCCCAACGGCTGCCAAAGCGGGTGGTAACTACCTATCTTCGCTATTGGTTGGCGGTGAAGCTCGTCGTCATGGTTATGATGAGGGCATCGCGCTGAGCGTAGATGGCTACCTATCTGAAGGTGCTGGTGAGAACATTTTCGTGGTTAAAGATGGTGTGATTACAACACCGCCAGCCACCAGCGCTATCCTTCCTGGTATTACGCGTGACTCTATCATGACGCTAGCAAAAGACATGGGCTATGAAGTGCGAGAAGCGAACATTGCTCGTGAAGCGCTTTACCTTGCTGATGAAGTGTTCATGACTGGTACGGCCGCTGAAATCGTTCCAGTGCGTACTATCGACAAGATTGAGGTAGGCGAAGGCAAACGCGTCCAATCACTAAAGTGATGCAAGACGCGTACTTCGGTCTATTTAACGGCACCACAGAAGATAAGTGGGGCTGGTTGGACTACGTTTACCCACAAGATAACCAGTAAGCACCAGGTAAATTTAAGGAAGTATTACAATGCCAAAATATCGTTCTGCCACCACAACTCATGGTCGCAACATGGCTGGTGCGCGTGCTCTATGGCGCGCTACTGGCGTTAAAGATGAAGACTTCGGTAAACCTATCATTGCCGTTGTGAACTCGTTCACTCAGTTTGTACCAGGTCACGTACACCTGAAAGATCTTGGTCAGCTCGTAGCACGTGAGATCGAAGAAGCGGGCGGCATCGCTAAAGAATTCAACACCATCGCTGTGGATGATGGTATCGCAATGGGTCACGGCGGCATGCTTTACTCACTGCCATCACGCGAGCTTATCGCTGACTCGGTAGAGTACATGGTGAATGCACACTGCGCCGATGCAATGGTATGTATCTCAAACTGCGACAAGATCACTCCAGGAATGCTAATGGCTTCAATGCGCCTTAACATCCCAGTGATCTTTGTATCTGGCGGACCAATGGAAGCGGGTAAAACCAAGCTTTCTGATCAGATCATCAAGCTGGATCTGGTTGATGCCATGATCCAAGGTGCCGATCCAACGGTTTCCGATGAACAAAGTGAGCAAATCGAGCGCTCTGCATGCCCTACTTGTGGCTCTTGCTCTGGTATGTTTACTGCTAACTCTATGAACTGTCTGACCGAAGCGCTGGGTCTGTCTCAACCAGGCAACGGTTCTTTGCTTGCGACACACGCAGATCGCGAAGTGCTATTTAAGAACGCTGGTAAGCGTATCGTTGAACTCACTAAACGTTGCTACGAGCAAGATGATGCGTCAGCACTACCTCGCAACATTGCCAATAAAGAAGCATTCGAGAACGCAATGGCACTAGATATTGCCATGGGCGGCTCAACTAACACGGTTCTTCACCTACTTGCTGCGGCACAAGAGGGCGAAGTTGACTTTGATATGGAAGATATCGATCAGATGTCTCGCCGCGTGCCAAACCTTTGTAAGGTAGCGCCATCAACGCCTAAGTATCACATGGAAGACGTACACCGCGCTGGTGGTGTTATCGGCATCCTAGGTGAGCTTAACCGCGCAGGTCTATTGAACAACCAAACCAAAACGGTACTTGGCCTGACAATGGAAGAGCAGTTGTCTCAATACGACATCATGTTGACGGATTCGGAAGAAGTAAAATCCTTCTATCGAGCGGGCCCTGCGGGCATTCGTACTACACAAGCCTTCTCACAAGATTGTCGCTGGGACACCCTTGATGACGACCGTGAAAATGGTTGTATCCGCACTAAAGAAAATGCTTACAGCCAAGACGGCGGTCTTGCGGTACTAAAAGGCAACATCGCACTGGATGGCTGTATCGTTAAGACAGCTGGCGTGGATGAGAGCATCCTCAAGTTCCAAGGTCCTGCGGTGGTATTCGAAAGCCAAGAAGATGCAGTAGATGGTATCCTAGGCGGTAAAGTGAAAGCCGGTGATGTCGTGATTATCCGCTACGAAGGTCCAAAAGGCGGTCCGGGCATGCAAGAGATGCTGTACCCAACCACTTACCTAAAGTCTATGGGTCTCGGTAAAGAATGTGCACTACTGACTGACGGCCGTTTCTCTGGCGGTACATCGGGTCTTTCTATCGGTCACGCTTCTCCAGAAGCCGCTAATGGCGGTACCATTGGCTTGGTAAAAGATGGCGATCTGATCAACATCGATATTCCAAACCGTGAGATCACGCTTGTGGTTTCTGAAGACGAGCTAGCCGCTCGCCGCACAGAGCAAGACAAGCTTGGCTGGAAACCGGCAGATCGTGAGCGTACTGTTTCTCTAGCATTGAAAGCCTACGCCAATCTTGCCACCAGCGCCGACAAAGGTGCGGTACGTGATAAGTCCAAACTCGAGGGCTAATCATGAGTGACGTAGATAATCATCCCGTATCTGGCGCAGATTATCTGCGTCAGGTTCTCAGAGCACCTGTCTATGAAGTGGCGACCGTATCGCCGCTTCAAGACATGCCAAGACTCGGCGCTCGCATCGGTAACCAAGTCCAAATCAAGCGTGAAGACAGACAGCCTGTCCACTCGTTCAAGCTGCGCGGCGCCTACAACATGGTGTCGAACCTCAGCGATGAACAAAAGCGTGCCGGTGTAATTGCCGCTTCAGCGGGTAACCACGCTCAAGGCATGGCGCTATCAGGCACCAAGCTCGGCATCAATACCACGATCGTGATGCCAAAAACCACACCAGACATCAAGGTAGAAGCGGTACGCGGCTTTGGTGGCAACGTGGTACTTCACGGCAGCAACTTTGATGAAGCGAAAGCAGAAGCTGAGCGTCTCTCAAAAGAGCATGGCTATACCTTTGTCCCTCCTTTCGATCATCCTTTGGTGATTGCGGGACAAGGCACTATCGGTATGGAAATGCTGCAGCAAAACGGTCATCTTGATTACATCTTTGTCCCTGTGGGCGGCGGTGGTCTAGCAGCGGGGGTTGCTGTGCTGGTTAAGCAACTTATGCCTGAAATCAAAGTGATTGCAGTAGAACCTGAAGACTCTGCTTGCCTTAAAGCCGCACTTGATGCCGGAGAACCCGTTGTACTTGATCAAGTGAGCATGTTTGCTGACGGCGTCGCGGTGAAGATCATCGGTAACGAGACCTTTAGGTTGTGTCAGCAGTACATTGATGGCCACATTACCGTGTCTAGCGATGAGATTTGCTCTGCAGTAAAAGATATCTTTGAAGACACTCGTGCCATTGCTGAGCCTTCTGGCGCATTGGCGCTGGCTGGTCTAAAGAAATTTGCCGAAAAGCATCAACTGAAGGACAAGCAGCTTGGTACCGTGCTTTCTGGCGCGAACACCAACTTCCATGGTCTACGCTATGTTTCTGAGCGCTGTGAACTGGGTGAAAAACGTGAGGGGTTACTTGCGGTCACAATCCCAGAGCGCCAAGGTGCTTTCTTTGAGTTCTGCAATATCATTGGTGGACGTGCGGTTACTGAGTTTAACTACCGCTACAACGACGATGATCTCGCAAATATCTTTGTTGGTGTAAGACTGGTTGGCGGCCAAGATGAGCTTGATGGCATCATTAGCGATCTGCGAACCGGTGGCTATCCTGTCGCTGATCTCTCTGATGATGAAATGGCGAAACTTCACATTCGCTATATGATCGGCGGTAAACCATCTAAGCAACTTAAAGAGCGCTTATACAGCTTTGAGTTCCCAGAATACCCAGGTGCCCTGCTTAAGTTCTTGAGCACGCTGGGTACGCATTGGAACATTAGCCTGTTCAATTATCGCAACCATGGTGCCGACTACGGCCGCGTATTGTGTGGATTTGAACTTGAAGATAGCGATCTTAGCGAGTTCTCCACTCACCTTCGAGAGCTTGGCTACCAGTGTAAAGATGAAACGGACAATCCGTCCTATAAGTTCTTCTTATCCTAGGCTGGAAATAAAGATCAACGGGAAGCCATCGCTTCCCGTTTTTTATGCCAACCAATCTCGATAAAGCTTATCTTCCTCACCAAGGTAATCAAGTAACCACTCTAGTAGCTTATGGTTATCATGCTTTCTCCACACCATACAGCATTCACTAGAAAGTTTGGCATCCGGCAGTACACGCTCAACCAACAAACCTTGCTCTATAAGCGGTCTTGCCATATGACTTGGCATATAGCCAATCCCTACATGACTTTTCAGACACTCAATCGCAGTAAACCAATTCGGTAGCAACAAGCGGCGCTGCTGTGGGTAGTGCTCAGTGTGACGTTTGGGTAGCTCGCGTGAGGTGTCATCAATACAGATGGCTGGATATTGGCTTACGATCGACTCATCCAAGACATCCACAAGCGCGCAAGGATGACTGGGCGACATCACCAGAGCCCAATCTAGGCTACCTATTTTTTTGACTCCATACTCACCACTCACTGGCACGGCGGATGTGGCACCAATAACGATATCTGCACGTTCTTGGGATATTGCCTCCCAAGCGCCATTATAGACTTCCATATTGATCTGCAGCTCAGCAAACTCAAACTCGCGATAGAAGTCTTCAATCAGCTCTGAAAGCTTATCGACCTTAACGATATTATCTAAGGTTAGCTTTAAGCTATTTTGCCAGCCTTGAGCTGTACGGCGAGTTTGATGAGTAAGCTCATCCATACGGCGCAACATCTGCCGAGCTTCCAATATGAACACTTCCCCTGCGGGCGTCAGTTCGACTTTACGTGGCAAACGAGTAAAGAGTTGTACACCAAGCTCTTGCTCTATTTGGCGAACACTATAGCTAATCGCAGAAGGGACTTTATGCAGCACTTGCGCTGCTGCGCTGAAACTCCCCAGATGCGCAACGGCATCGAGCATTTCTAGTGAAGAACGTGAGTACATAACTAGCTTTCAAAAATTTTGATGGATAACCACAAAATATAGCGTTTTATTTTTCTTATTTCCAAAAATAGAATACACGTCATCAGCAGTATGGGCTGGCGCCAAACCATTCCTGTGAAATTATTTCAAGGAATAACAATGAAAATCTCTAAACTTCAACTTATCTACTTATCCGCATTGTCCATGTTGGGCTTTATTGCCACGGATATGTATTTGCCTGCGTTTAAACTTATTGAGCAGGACTTTGCTACTGGACCAGAGCAGATCGCACTATCACTGACGGTGTTTCTTGTCGGTATGGGTCTGGGTCAATTTGTATGGGGACTGGCCAGCGATCGCTTTGGTCATCGCAAAACACTGTTTGCAGGACTTACTATCTTTACCATCGCGTCATTTGGTCTGGCTTGGAGTGAACAAGTGTGGCAATTGCTATCGCTGCGTCTGCTACAAGCGATTGGTGTTTGTGCACCCGCTGTGATCTGGCAGTCTATGGTTATCGATAAATTTGATAAGAAAACCAGCCAACAGATTTTTGCCACCATTATGCCGTTAGTCGCGTTATCGCCAGCGCTTGCACCACAACTTGGTGTGTTGCTGACAGAAATGTGGGGCTGGCACAGTATTTTTGTGGTTCTTGCGATCACAGGTGCACTACTGGCAATGATCACTCTATCACTTAAAGATCTGCCAAAATCCATCGAAAAACGATCGTCCATTAGCGCCGATCTTAAGAGTCTGTTTGGATCGAGAGAGTACATGGGCAATGTGATCATGTACGGCGTAGCATCAGCGGCATTTTTTGCGTACCTAACCGGTATGCCAGAAATCATGAGCCAACTTGGTTACTCGGCAAAAGACATTGGTCTTAGCTTTATCCCTCAAACTGTGGCGTTTATGGTCGGCGGCTATGCGGGTAAAAAGCTGGTGGCAAAACTCGGTGATGATGCTGTACTCAAGCAGCTTCTTGGCTTAGAAACCGTAGCAATCTTAATGGTGTTTGTAGCATGTCAGTGGGAGCTTAGCAGTGTATGGCCAATCCTGTTGCCATTCTGTCTACTAGCGGTCGCTAACGGTGCACTCTACCCAATCGTGGTGAACCGTGCACTATCAAGTGCAGCACATTGCTCGGCGACAGCTGCGGGTCTGCAAAATAGCCTACAGATAGGCGTAAGTAGCCTAGCCAGTGCCATTGTGGCTGCATTTGCTGTTATGGCGCAGTCTGCGGTTGGTTATGTGATTCTAGGCTGCTTAGCGGTCATGTGGATTGGCTATTTGATTGCCAACCCAGCAATCACTGAGGAGTTAACAATTCCAGATAACTCTCGTGTAGTGAGCGACGAATAGAAACAAAAAAGGGCGACCTTGCACAGTATGCGAGTCGCCCTCTCTAATTGTCGCCTGTACTTATTATCGACTGCAGTTACAGACTTTTCAGTCCCCATTTCTCTGCCGTCGCGTCAAAGAAGCCCTGAGTCTTCTTAAGCTCTACCCAGTGATTCACGTAGTTAATCCATACTTGGTCTTTTTGCGGCAGCAACATAGAAATAGGTGTTGGCTTACGAGGCTCTGCGACTGGCACAATCGCCAATTGCTTAAACTTAGTGACCAAAGTAGCCGCTTCCACATTTGAGGTCACAGATACATCAGCGCGACGAGCCAATAACTCTTGGAAATCACGCGCAGGCGCTTCAATGACAATATGCTCGGCATCTGGGAAGAAATCTTTGACCATCTTCTCTTGCACCGTACCTAGCGTCGCTGCCACCTTAACATCAGGCTTATTAAAATCTGCCCAATCCGCGTACTTTTCCAGATCTTTCTTTTGCACTACAGGCACAAAAGCTAAATAGAAATATGGCTGGCTGTATCCCGCCACTTTAGCGCGAGACATGTTAAGCGATGCACTTCCGGTGATATCGTACTTGTTAGCCGTGATACCATTGACCAACGTTTTCCAATCGGTCGCCACATACTCGACCTTAACTCCAAGATCTTTGGCAAGCTCAGTAGTGACATCAATATCAAATCCACGATAAGAGTTGGTCGCAGGATCTTTCATGGTCATCGGGTTCCAGTCTCCGGTGGTCCCCACCCTAAGTACACCCGAGTCTAAGATCTTTTGTAGGCGACTGGTTTCTGCCGCTACCTGCCCGATAGAGAGAAAAGTAATAATAAAGCCCAGAATCCACTTCTTCATTGAATAGTCCCTTAAATTATTAAACATTCGTGGTACATCCTTGATAACATAGCAGTAACAGATGGAAATTTCAGAGATTTTAGGGACGATTGTGAGCTATCGATTACTTGCTGTTGTGTTGTGCCTGCCGCTACTAAGTGGTTGTTCTGACTACGAGTGGGGCTGGTATGTACTCGATCCTTCTACCGAACAAGGGAAAACCAACCTCGGCTTCTTGTTAGCAGGTTTTAAGGACACCATCTATGTGTCACTGCTGAGTATGGTGTTTGCCATGCTGTTGGGTCTGCTTGTCGCCTTCCCTGCGCTTTCTGAAAAACCTTGGCTACGTGCTATCAACCGTATCTACGTCGAAGTCATACGCTCTATTCCTGTCCTGGTACTGCTGCTCTGGGTCTATTACGGTATGCCGACGCTGCTAGACATTTCACTCAACCATTTCTGGGCAGGTGTGATAGCACTGACTGTCGCGGAGAGTGCTTTTATGGCCGAGGTCTTTCGTGGTGGTATTCAAGCCGTGACTCGTGGTCAACATGAAGCGGCGGAGTCACTTGGGCTCAACTATTGGCAAAAAATGCGCCTGGTTATTTTACCTCAGGCGTTTAGGCAGATACTGCCACCGCTGGGGAACCAGTTTGTCTATATCTTAAAGATGTCTTCACTGGTGAGTGTCATTGGCTTAAGCGACCTGACTAGACGCGCCAACGAGCTGGTGGTTAACGAGTACTTACCACTAGAGATCTATACCTTCCTAGTATTAGAGTACTTAGTACTGATTCTGCTGGTTTCTCAAGCTGTGCGCTGGCTAGAAAAAAAGATTGCGATCCCAAGTCACTAACCACCAGCTGGGTAAGTAAAAAGCTTTAATAAAACTTCAGAAACCAAAAAGGGTCTCAATGAGACCCTTTTCGCTATTAGAGTGTAATCGTGATTACTTTTTCTTTACTGGACGCTGCCAGCCTGTGATTTTGCGCTCTTTAGCGCGAGTGATCACTAACTCACCTTCCGCTACGTCTTTGGTTAGTGTGGTACCCGCACCAATCGTTGCGCCATCAGCAATTGTCACTGGAGCAACTAGCTGGCTGTCGGAGCCAACAAACACATCGTTTCCGATAATGGTCTTAAACTTATTCGCGCCATCGTAGTTACAGGTGATCACACCTGCCCCAACGTTAGTACGCTGACCGATCTCTGCATCGCCAAGATAAGTAAGGTGGTTCGCTTTAGAGCCTTCACCTAAGCGTGCATTCTTAACCTCAACGAAGTTACCCACGTGAGAGTCATTGCGCATATCTGCTCCTGGGCGCAGGCGAGTGAATGGACCTACAGTACATTGTTCACCGACCGTCGCACCTTCAATTACGCTGTATGGACGAACAATGGTGTTGTCATCGATTTCACAGTCTTTCAACACACAACCAGCGCCAATCACCACATTATCACCTAGCGTTACGCTACCTTCGATGATGACGTTAGTATCGATTTCAACATCCATACCGCACTGCAACTGACCACGTAGGTCAAAGCGCGCTGGATCACGTAACATAACGCCCTGCTCTAGCAGCTTCTGTGCTTGCATCGACTGAAATGCACGCTCTAGACGCGCTAGCTGAGCACGGTCGTTAACGCCTTCCACTTCAATTGGGTTTACAGGATGAACCGCTTCGACTGCGCGGCCTTCACTATGGGCAGCAGCAATAACATCCGTTAGATAATACTCGCCCTGCGCGTTGTCGTTGCTAAGACCTGACAGCCAGCGTTTAAGATCGCCGCCGGTTGCAACCATCACACCGGTATTAATCTCTTTAATTAGTTTCTGCTCTTCGGTCGCGTCTTTTTGCTCAACGATAGCCACCACAGGGCCGTTCTTACGCACGATACGGCCATAGCCCATTGGGTTATCTAACACGACAGTAAGTAGCGCAATGCCGCCTGTTGGCTGCGCATCTAATAAGTTTTCGATGGTTTGTTCTGAAATCAGTGGGACGTCACCGTACAGCACTAGAACTTTCTCGTCATCTGCGAGAAAAGATGATGCTTGGTCAACTGCGTGACCCGTTCCCAGTTGGTCTGCTTGTAGAACCCAATTTACCGTCTCTTGTTCAAGAGCCGATTTCATTAAGTCACCACCATGACCATACACCAGGTGGATGTTTTGAGATCCCAAACCTTCGCAAGTATCGATGACGTGTTTCACCATCGGCTTACCCGCTAGGGTATGCAATACTTTCGGCTTATTGGAATACATGCGGGTTCCCTTTCCCGCGGCGAGTACAACTGCGCTGAACTTCATTATTATCAAACCATTGACGTTAAAAAAACTGTCATTATTTTAGCTGTGAATAGCGCAAGAGTTAATGTTGATAGGCAAATTTGCGATAAAAAATAAGCAAAAAGGCGACCTAACGGTCGCCTTTCTCATCGCGTTAATCTAATCGAGCTAGATTAACGACGTTTTTTTGTCAGTTCGATTACTCGAAGCTGAGCAATGGCTTTAGCCAGTTCACTGGCCGCTTGCGCGAAGTCCATGTCGCCATGCTGATTAGAAATAGATTCTTCAGCTTTGCGCTTGGCTTCTTCTGCCTTTGCTGCGTCTAGTTCTTCACCACGGATAGCCGTATCAGCCAGTACAGTCGCTGTACCAGGCTGAACTTCTACAATACCACCAGAGACATAAATGAACTCTTCGTGGCCGTGCTGTTTAACGATACGCACCATACCAGGCTGAATAGCGGTCAGCAGCGGTGTGTGACCATGGAAGATACCAAGTTCACCTTCGCTACCGGACACCTGGAACGTTTCTACGCGACCAGAGAAAAGCTTTTTCTCAGCGCTGACTACGTCTAGGTGAAAGGTTATTGCTGCCATATCGCCTCCTATTTAGCCTTATAGCTTCTTAGCATTCTCGATAGCATCGTCGATAGTACCGCAGTACATGAACGCTTGCTCTGGAATGTCATCGTAGTCACCAGCTAGTAGACCTTTGAAGCCACGTAGAGTCTCTTTAAGAGGTACGTAGATGCCAGGGTCGCCAGTAAATACTTCCGCTACGTGGTAAGGCTGAGTTAGGAAACGCTCAATCTTACGAGCACGAGATACAACTTGCTTATCTTCTTCAGATAGCTCGTCCATACCTAGGATCGCGATGATGTCTTTCAGCTCTTTATAACGCTGCAGTGTTTGCTGCACACCACGAGCAACCTCGTAGTGCTCTTGACCAACCACTAGTGGATCAAGCATACGAGATGTTGAATCTAGTGGGTCAATCGCTGGGTATAGACCCATAGCAGCGATGTTACGGTTAAGTACAACCGTTGCATCCAAGTGCGCGAACGTTGTTGCTGGAGACGGGTCAGTCAAGTCATCCGCTGGTACGTATACAGCCTGTACAGACGTGATAGAACCAGTTTTTGTTGACGTGATACGCTCCTGTAGTACACCCATCTCTTCTGCAAGAGTTGGCTGGTAACCTACCGCAGATGGCATACGACCTAGAAGTGCCGATACCTCTGTACCTGCAAGTGTGTAACGGTAGATGTTATCAACGAACAGTAGTACGTCACGACCTTCGTCACGGAAACGTTCTGCCATTGTTAGACCAGTCAGTGCAACACGTAGACGGTTACCTGGTGGCTCGTTCATCTGACCGTAAACCATTGCTACTTTTGATTCTTCAGGCTTCTCAACGTTTACAACGCCCGCTTCCTGCATCTCAAAGTAGAAGTCGTTACCTTCACGAGTACGCTCACCTACACCCGCAAATACGGATAGGCCTGAGTGTTGTAGTGCGATGTTGTTGATAAGCTCCATCATGTTAACGGTCTTACCTACACCTGCACCACCGAATAGACCGATTTTACCACCCTTAGCGAATGGACAAACCAAGTCGATTACTTTAACACCCGTTTCTAGAAGAGCGACTTCGTTAGATTGCTCTTCGTAGCTTGGCGCTTCACGGTGAATCGCATAGCTTTCTTCTGCACCGATCTCACCACACTCGTCAATCGCATCACCAAGTACGTTCATGATACGACCAAGAGTCTTAGTACCTACTGGTACTGAGATAGGCGCGCCTGTGTTCTCTACTGTTACGCCACGACGTAAACCATCAGAGCTACCCATTACGATACAACGAACTACGCCACCGCCTAGCTGTTGTTGAACTTCAAGAACAAGACGTTCTTTAGAGTCCGTTACGTTTAGAGCGTCGTATACACTTGGTACGTCACTCTGTGGGAACTCTACGTCGACTACCGCACCGATGATCTGTACGATCTTACCTGTAGCCATCGTTAATCCTCTAATCTATTTCGTTTTACCTAAGCTTAAACCGCAGCTGCGCCGCCAACGATTTCTGATAGTTCTTGTGTGATAGCCGCTTGACGCGCCTTGTTGTACACAAGCTCTAGATCATCAATCAGGTTGGTCGCATTGTCCGTTGCAGCTTTCATTGCAATCATTCGAGCCGCTTGCTCACAAGCAAGGTTCTCTACCACACCTTGATACACTTGAGATTCGATATAACGAAGCAATAGTGCGTCTAGTAGTGGTTTTGGCTCAGGCTCATAAATGTAGCCCCATGAATGTTCGCGCTGCATCTCGTCACTGTCAGATTTAGGCAGAGGTAGCAATTGATCGATCGTTGGTTCCTGAATCATAGTGTTCACAAAGTGGTTATACACTACGTACAGGCGATCCAATTCGCCTTCGTCATATTTCTTCAGCATCACGCCTACAGTACCGATTAGGTCTTCCAGGCTAGGCTCATCACCCAGACCAGACACCTGTGCCGCTACTTTAGCACCGCTGTTGTTAAAGAATGCCGTTGCTTTTGAGCCAATCACAGCCAGCTCAACTTCAGCACCTTTTTGTTTCCAATCCTGCATCTCTAGGACAGCTTTTTTGAACAAGTTAATGTTCAAACCGCCACAGAGACCACGGTCGGTAGAAATAATGACATAACCAACACGCTTGGCTTCACGCTCTTCTAGGTACGGATGTTGGTACTCTAGGTTTGCGTTAGCCAAATGACCGATCACTTTACGCATAGTTTCAGCGTATGGACGAGAAGCTTCACGCGCGTCTTGCGAACGACGCATTTTTGAAGCTGCTACCATTTCCATCGCTTTCGTAATTTTCTGAGTGCTTTTCACACTACCGATTTTATTACGTATCTCTTTTGCGCCGGCCATCGTTACTCTCCATAAGTGGTGACCAGAAGGTCACCCACCAATTACCAAGTCTGAGTTGCTTTGAAATCGTCAGTCAGTTTCTTAAGCTGAGCTTCGATATCGTCGTTGTAAGCACCCGTAGTGTTGATCTCTTTAGCAAGATCAGCATATTGACTGTGAGCATACGATAGAAGCGCTGCTTCGAAGTCTAGAATCTTGTTGATTTCAACATCATCTAGGTAGCCGCGCTCAACAGCAAAGATAACTAGCGCTTGGTCAAATACAGACATAGGAGCGTATTGCTTCTGCTTCATTAACTCTGTCACTTTTTGACCGTGGCTTAGCTGACGCTTAGTTGCTTCATCTAGGTCAGATGAGAACTGTGCGAATGCCGCTAGTTCACGATAAGCCGCTAGTGCAGTACGGATACCGCCAGATAGCTTCTTAATGATCTTAGTCTGTGCTGAACCACCTACACGAGATACTGAGATACCTGGGTCAACCGCTGGGCGTACACCCGCGTTGAAGGCTTCAGTTTGTAGGAAGATCTGACCATCGGTAATCGAGATTACGTTCGTAGGTACGAACGCAGATACGTCACCCGCTTGAGTTTCGATGATAGGAAGAGCAGTCAAAGAACCCGTCTTACCTTTCACTTCACCATTTGTGAAACGCTCTACGTACTCTTCGTTTACACGAGCTGCACGCTCTAGTAGACGTGAGTGAAGGTAGAATACGTCACCTGGGAATGCCTCACGGCCTGGTGGACGTTTAAGTAGTAGAGAGATCTGACGGTAAGCTACCGCTTGCTTAGATAGATCATCATAAACAATCAGAGCGTCTTCACCGCGGTCACGGAAGTACTCACCCATTGCACAACCAGAGTATGGCGCAAGATATTGCAGTGCAGCAGATTCAGATGCAGATGCTACAACAACGATAGTGTTTTGTAGTGCACCGTGCTCTTCCAGTTTACGCACAACGTTTGCGATAGTAGATGCCTTCTGGCCAATCGCTACGTAGATAGAGAAGATACCAGAGTCTTTCTGGTTGATGATTGCATCGATCGCCATCGCGGTTTTACCGATCTGACGGTCACCGATGATAAGCTCACGCTGACCACGACCGATTGGGATCATTGAGTCAACTGACTTATAACCAGTTTGTACTGGCTGATCAACCGATTTACGGTCGATTACACCAGGTGCAATCACTTCTACTGGTGACGTAAGCTTAGCTTCAATTGGACCTTTGCCATCGATTGGCTCACCTAGCGTGTTTACAACACGACCAAGCAGTTCAGGACCAACTGGTACTTCAAGAATACGACCAGTACCTGTTACTTTCATGCCTTCCTTAAGGTCAGCATATGGGCCCATTACTACCGCACCAACCGAGTCACGCTCAAGGTTAAGTGCTAGTGCATAACGGCCACCCGGTAATTCAATCATTTCACCTTGCATCACGTCCGCTAGGCCGTGGATGCGAATGATACCATCGCTTACCGATACGATAGTACCTTCATTACGAGCTTCACTCACAACATCGAAAGATTCGATACGCTGCTTGATCAGGTCGCTAATTTCTGTGGAATTAAGTTGCATGCTCCAATCCCCATCAAGACTGCATTGCTTCACTCAGGCGGTTCAAACGACCACGTGCTGAGTTATCAATTACAAGATCTCCGGCTCGAATAATAACCCCACCAAGTAGGGTCTCATCTACACTGCAATTCAGCTTAACTTTGCGCTCAAGGCGCTTTTCAAGTTTGTTGCTGATCTCAGTACGTTGCTCTTCGGTTAGCTCTGATGCAGAAATCACATCTACATCAATTTGCTTTTCTAGCTCTTTTTTCAGCTCTAGAAACTCAACTAACACATAAGGCAACGCGACTAGTCGACCATTTTCAGCCATCACCTTAATTAGGTTTTGACCGAATTCATCAAACTGTTCACCACCAATTGCGTTGAAAATTTCAGCCACTCGCGTCGCTGTCACAGAGCCTGAGATCAGGTCTGCAATTTCATCGTTCTTAGCGATTGCAGCGGCAAACGTTAGCATTTCGACCCACTGGTCTAGCGCTTGTTTTTCCACCGCAAAGTCAAATGCTGCTTTAGCATAGGGGCGTGCGATTGTAGTCAATTCAGACATATGCGCCCCTCGCTTTAAAGTTTCGCAGTAATATTGTCGAGAATATCTTTTTGCGCATCTTTATCGATACTACGCTCAAGAATCTTCTCAGCACCAGCTACAGCCAGAGTTGCAACCTGTTTGCGCAGGTCATCACGAGCACGGTTACGTTCCGCTTCGATTTCCGCTTCCGCTTGCTTTAGGATGTTTTGACGTTCTGCCAAAGCTTCCTCACGAGCTTCATCGATAATCTGAGCTTTACGCTTGTTTGCTTGCTCAATAACCTCAGTTGCAGTGCGCTTCGCTTCTTTCAATTGGTCAGAAGCGTTGGCTTGTGCTAGATCCAAGTCTTTTGCAGCGCGTTCAGCCGCTGACAGACCGTCAGCAATTTTTTTCTGACGCTCTTCAATCGCATTCATGATTGGCGGCCATACATATTTCATGCAGAACCACACAAACATTGCGAATGAGATTGCTTGACCTAGCAGAGTTGCGTTCATATTCACAACAGCTACCCCTCTAAAGATTCATTGACGAGCTAAAGTGTAATCAGGTGACAAGTCCGAAACTTGCCAAGATAAAAACTGATTAACCTAGCTGACCAACGAATGGGTTCGCGAATGTGAATAGAAGTGCGATAACAACACCAATCATAGGAACCGCATCAAGTAGACCAGCGATGATGAACATCTTAACTTGAAGCATAGGAGCCATTTCAGGTTGACGAGCTGCACCTTCTAGGAATTTACCACCTAGCAGACCAAAACCGATCGCAGTACCGAAAGCAGCCATACCGATGATGATACCTACGGCGATTGCAGAAAAGCTCAGTAAAGTTTCCATTACTATCTCCAATTTATAGTTGTTGGCTAAAATTTGCCTAAATAAAACGCGTTAATATTAGTGATTGTCTTCGTGAGCCATCGATAGATAAACGATCGTTAGCATCATAAACACGAAGGCCTGAATCAAAATAACTAGAATATGGAATATCGCCCATGGTAGTGAGCCCATCCATTGTAAATACCATGGCAGCATTGCCGCACAAAGAATGAAAACAACTTCACCCGCAAACATGTTACCAAACAGACGCATGCCGAGAGACAGTGGCTTTGAAAGCAAAGACACCACTTCGATAAGCATATTGAATGGGATCATGATTGGATTGTTGAATGGGTGTAGTGTCAACTCCTTGATAAATGCCACTGGGCCTTTCACTTTGATGCTGTAGTAAATCATCAGAGCAAAAACACCTAGCGCCATCGCCATGGTGATATTGACATCAGTCGTCGGTACCACTTTCAAGTAAGGGATACCCAACTGCTCTGCAGGATAAGGAATGAAATCGATAGGCACAAGGTCCATCAAGTTCATCAAGAATACCCAACAGAAGATAGTTAGTGCTAAGGGCGCGATAAGTGCATTGCGTCCATGAAACGTGTCTTTGACGTTTTCATCGACAAATTCCACGATTATTTCAACAAGACACTGCAGTTTGCCCGGCACACCAGCTGTTGCTTTCTTTGCTACTGAACGGAAAATTCCTAGGAAAATTAATCCAGTAAGCACAGAAAAAAACAGGCTATCGATATGTACGTTCCAGAAACTCGACTCGTCCACAAGACCCAAGCTACCTAGTGAAAGGTTGGTCAAGTGGTGAGTGATGTATCCGGACGATGTTAGCGCTTCACCTGGCGCAGCCATAACTCATCCTATTTTTTGTTGTTAACGAAAATTACTGGAGCCATAAGGTTAATTAAGACAACCAGTAAAAATGTGAGATTCAAGGGAATCACTTCCACCTGAATATACATGTAAGCTATTGAGAATAGGGAGGCTATAATAAGGATTTTCAGAGCGACGCCCGCATAGAAAGACGCGGCAACTTTTTTTGCTGCTCGAGCCCCACTAAAAAGAAATGCGCACAACGCGAAAACAGCATTTGCGATAACAAAACTGCCACCACCAATGAGCGCTGAAATTCCCCACTCAGCATTTACAGCCACTGTCATCCCAACAGCTACTAACGCAACCGCACTGGCCTGTATCAGTAGCAAACGCTTTGCAAGCGCTCGCCCTGGTTTAGCTAATGCCGCTACCATGTATTCTTACCTTTAGTTCTATCCACACTGCACCTAATAACTACTGTGCTGGGAGATTGGCGAAAATTATACTTTCTACCAAAGTTATTGCAATCAAAGCGTATCAAAAAGATACACTTTCATTCACAAAACCATAACTTTCGCACATAAATTGCATTTATAAATAATTGATGTAGGTCAATTATCTCATTTAGCTCTCAAGCTTGGCAATAAGTTGCTCCAATTTGTGAGGTTCATCAAGACTTATCGTCACCTTGGCTTTTCCACTCGCGTTTCTTACCAAAGACACTTTCGCGCCGAGTTTTTCACTCAAACGTAGCGAAATTTCTTGTGCATCACGGTCTTCTGACTGTTTTTTCTCGGAAGAGTTCGGTTTTAAGCACTTTTTCACTAAGTCTTCGGTCTGTCGTACGGTGAGCTGCTTCTTAGCAACGGCTTGTGCGATCTCGCACTGCACATCACCTTCTAGCGCAAGCAGCGCACGAGCATGACCCATATCGATCTGTTTGCTCTCTACCAGTTTTTTCACAGGTGCTTCGAGTTGATTTAGCCTCAGCAGGTTACTGACTGCGGTTCGTGACTTACCAATCACATCCGCGACCTGCTGGTGGGTGAGTTCAAACTCATCTTGCAAACGCTCAAGCGCTTGAGCTTCCTCGATCGCATTGAGATCTTCGCGTTGAATGTTTTCGATCAACGCCATGGCTACTGCCGCGCGATCTTGGACATTTTTCACCAAGCAAGGGACCATTTTTAATCCCGCTTGTCGAGCGGCACGCCAACGGCGCTCACCGGCGATGATCTCAAATTGATCGTGTCCGACATTTCGTACAACAATCGGTTGGATAATTCCTTGAGATTGGATGGATGCAGCCAGTTCTTCCAGAGCTTCAGGCGCCATATCTTTTCTTGGCTGATAAATACCTGGACGAAGGCTGTTAATTGACAGTTCAGTAAGCTGTCCATCACTGGAGAGCGTCTGACTTTGAGTTGCCACCTGCTGCTTTTCTCGTGCAAGCGAACTAGTCGACAGCAGGGCGTCTAGTCCTTTCCCTAAACCACGTTTAGACATCGAATCTTTTTCCTTAAGAGCGTTAAGCCGTTACTTCTTCTCGTCGTAGCATCTCACCAGCCAACGCTAAATACGCTTTTGCCCCGGCGGAGTACTTGTCATAGTACATCGCTGGTTTGCCATGGCTCGGTGCCTCTGCGAGGCGTACGTTCCTAGGGATAACGGTTCGGTAGACTTTGTCGCCGAAGTGTTTTTTCAATTGCTCTGAAACTTCGTTGGCTAAACGGTTTCGAGGGTCATACATGGTACGAAGCAAACCTTCAATCTTAAGGTTTTCGTTGACCACAGCCGCCAGCTTACTGATGGTATCCATCAGCGCGGTTAGACCTTCCAGAGCAAAATACTCACATTGCATCGGCACAAGCACAGAGTCTGCTGCAGCCATCGCGTTAATTGTAAGTAGGTTCAAAGAGGGAGGACAATCGATAAAGATGAAATCATAGTTATCACGGATTGGCGTTAGCGCATGCTTTAAGCGAACTTCGCGCGCAAACACCTCCATAAGCTTGATTTCTGCAGCCGTTACGTCCCCGTTCGCTGCAATTAGGTCAAATTGGCCAGAGGTATCGGTGCACACCACTTGCTCAAAAGGTAGCTCATCAACCAGTAAATCGTAAGCAGTTGTTTCAACCTGATACTTATCGACCCCACTGGCCATTGTCGCATTGCCTTGTGGATCGAGGTCAATCACCAACACTTTACGCTTTGTCGCCGCCATCGAGGCAGCTAAGTTAATACAAGTGGTCGTCTTTCCAACTCCACCTTTCTGGTTCGCGATAGCGACAATTTTTCCCACGACAAGCTCTCCGTTATCCCTTCTTGGATAAGATTACAAGATGACGGTCACCTTCCAACTCAGGAACTTGCAAAGGTTTGATTTCGATCACAGAACACCACGACGCAGCTCAGCGATCTCCTGATCATGGAGTTGACCCTTTAAAGCATAAAAGCGACCAGACTCAGGTTTTGGTAAATGTTCACACCAGTTCACCATGTCTGTCATCGACGCAAATGCACGACTCAATACTCCATCAAAGCCTTCTCCCGCGTCAAATTCTTCCACTCGAGATTGGACTGGACTGACATTTTTAATCTTCAGTTCGTGCGCAACCTGCTTAATGAAACGAATTCGCTTGCCAAGGCTATCAAGCAGTGTGAATGACTTAGTAGGATGCATGATAGAGAGCGGAACACCTGGTAATCCAGGGCCAGTGCCGACATCGATAAAACGCTCACCCTCAAGGTGCTCACCCACGATGATGCTATCAAGAATATGTTTCACTAACATCTCTTCAGGGTGACGAACCGAGGTCAAGTTGTAAGCTTTGTTCCACTTGTCAAGAAGCTGAACGTAACCGACAAGCTGTTCACGTTGAAGTTCAGAGACCTCCAATGAGGTCTCTGCAATAAGTTGATCAAGTTTTACTCTTAAGTTGCTCACGCAGCTTCACCTTTTTTAAGCACGCCTTGTTTCTTCAAATAAACCAACAGGATTGAGATCGCCGCTGGCGTAATGCCTGAAATACGTGACGCAATACCGATCGTTTCCGGTTTGGCTTCAGTTAGCTTCGCCACCACTTCGTTAGAGAGTCCTTTAACATCACTGTAATCAAGATCCGCTGGGATCTTAGTATTTTCGTGACGCAGCGACTTCTCGATCTCGTCTTGCTGTCTCTGAATGTAGCCTTCGTATTTCACTTGGATCTCGACTTGTTCACTTGCTTGGCTATCTTCAAGAGCCGGAGCAAACATATCAAGCGCCGTTAGCTGTGCGTAGGTTAGCTCTGGGCGACGCAATAGATCTTCACCACTTGCTTCACGAGAAATCGGCGTTTTTAGCAGAGTATTCAGTGCTTCAACCCCTTCCGATTTTGGATTAATCCATGTCTCTTTCAGGCGCTGGCGCTCTTTGGCCATATTGTCCATTTTCTCGTTGAAACGGCTCCAACGTTGTTCGTTGATCAAACCTAGCTCATGTGCTTTTTCGGTCAGACGAATATCGGCATTGTCTTCACGCAGCAACAAACGGTACTCCGCGCGAGAGGTAAACATACGGTACGGCTCTTTGGTACCCATCGTTGATAGGTCATCAATCAGAACGCCCATGTAAGCTTGGTCGCGACGTGGGCTCCAGCCCTCTTTGCCTTGTGAGTACAAGCTTGCATTCAGACCGGCCATTAGGCCTTGCGCTGCTGCTTCCTCATAGCCTGTTGTACCGTTGATTTGTCCAGCAAAGAACAGACCTGAGATAAATTTGGTTTCGTAGGTTTGCTTCAAATCACGTGGATCGAAGAAATCGTACTCAATGGCATAGCCAGGACGAACGATGTGCGCATTTTCGAAGCCTTTCATCGAACGAACGATTTGCACCTGAACATCGAACGGCAAACTGGTTGAAATACCATTTGGATACAGCTCGTGAGTCGTCAAACCTTCAGGTTCAATAAAGATCTGGTGGCTGTTCTTATCGGCAAAACGCATCACTTTGTCTTCAATCGATGGACAATAGCGCGGGCCAATACCTTCGATCACACCGGCATACATTGGGCTACGATCAAGGTTATTGCGGATCACTTCATGAGTGCTTTCATTGGTGTGCGTTATGAAGCATGGGATCTGCGTTGGGTGCTGGGTGCGTTGACCCATGAATGAAAATACAGGTGTTGGGTTGTCACCATGTTGTACTTCAAGTTCAGAGAAGTTCACACTGCGAGCATCGATGCGCGGTGGTGTGCCTGTTTTCAAGCGATCCACTCTAAATGGCAGCTCTCGAAGACGACGAGCAAGCGCAATCGAAGGTTGATCGCCCATACGACCACCCGATGAGCTTTCCATACCAATGTGGATCTTACCACCGAGGAAGGTACCAACAGTGAGAACAACAGACTGCGCGTGGAACTTAAGTCCCATCTCGGTAACGACACCGCGTACTTGATCTTGTTCTACGATCAAGTCATCTACAGACTGTTGGAATAGTGTCAGATTTGGCGTGTTTTCAAGAGCATGACGCACATACGCTTTGTAAAGCGCACGGTCTGCTTGCGCGCGAGTGGCACGAACTGCAGGGCCCTTAGATGCATTGAGCGTACGGAACTGAATACCAGCATGATCGATGGCTTCAGCCATTAGACCACCCATAGCATCGACTTCCTTAACTAAGTGACCTTTACCAATGCCACCAATTGCTGGGTTGCATGACATCTGGCCCAACGTATCAATGTTGTGCGTTAACAGAAGTGTTTTTTGCCCTGTGCGAGCAGATGCGAGTGCGGCTTCCGTTCCTGCATGTCCGCCACCTACAACGATGACGTCAAATGTTTCGTGATAAAGCATGAACCGACCTCAGTATTCAATCGATAAAATAGACAAACCAAAAGGAGCGGTATTCTACCGCTTTTCTGGTATTGAGAAAATCGCTTTTAAAACATTTTGGATCTAAGAAATAAGAATATAAAGATAAGATCTATATATATGATCTTTTACTAGATCTATTATTAGGATCCACGATCTCTGTGGATAACTCAAAAATGATCAACAATACCATGGATCTTTTTGAGATCGATTGTTGTGATCTAGTGTTGATCTAGGACTGTATTAGCTGGGATCAAAATGGCATGTTATACACAAGGGAATGGGCGATCAAAACTTGTTCTTTGGATAAATATAGGTTTTTCACCGAAAAGATCATGTTTTATCCACAGAATGGTAGGTTGAATAATGTGCAGTTGAGTTTTGTTTAGTAGAAAAAGTTACTCACAGGTACAAAAAAAGCGGCTTATGCCGCTTTTTTCACACGCAGGGTGTTTGATAAGACTGGTGTCTATTGAAACTTGCTCAGGTGTTCATTGAGCCACTCTTCGGCTGCATCTTCTGGCACTGGGTGGTTGAGAATGTCGATCTCCAAGCAGTCCGCTAATGGTGTGCCACCAATATCCTCAAGTAGCGAGTAGGCGTGTTTGCCCGCTGCACAGAAGGTGTCATAGCTAGAGTCACCAATACCGACCACGGCAAACTTGACTTCCGACATGCGAGGTGGAGTCGCTTGCAGCGCAGCAATAAACGGCTGAATGTTATCTGGGTATTCACCCGCACCGTGCGTTGAGGTGATAACTAACCAAGTGCCTTGTGCTGGGATGTCAGTGAGCTCTGGCTGGTTATGTATGGTGGTCTCTAGACCTTGCTCTACCAGCAAATCACTAAGGTGGTCGCCCACGTACTCAGCGCCGCCAAGTGTACTGCCTGTGATGATATGAATCATTGATGTTCCTTTTTCAATACCGCTTATTTACCAATACAGAAAGACGAGAAGATGCGTCCGAGTAGATCATCTGAGCTGAACTCACCGGTGATCTCATTCAAATGCTGCTGAGCAATGCGCAGCTCTTCTGCCAAAATTTCGCCCGCCATATAGCCTTCTAGCTGCTGCTGGCCAATATCAAGGTGCTCAGCAGCGCGCTCCAAGGCATCAAGGTGTCGGCGACGTGCCATAAAGCCACCTTCACTGGCACCAGAGAAGCCCATAATGGACTTAAGGTGCTCGCGAAGTGCTGGTACGCCTTCACCTGTGCGCGCAGAAAGACGAATCAACGTCGGATCGTTAACGTGGCAGATCCCCAGCGCTTCGCCGGTTTCGTCGACCTTGTTGCGGATCACCGTAATGCCGATCGACTCAGGTAAGCGATCAATAAAGTCAGGCCAAATCTCCTTTGGATCCGTCGCGTCAGTTGTGGTGCCATCAACCATAAACAGCACACGGTCTGCTTGCTCGATCTCTTCCCAAGCTCGCTCAATACCAATGCGTTCCACTTCATCAGAAGCATCACGCAGACCTGCTGTATCGATGATGTGCAGTGGCATACCATCAATATGGATGTGCTCACGTAGAACATCACGAGTGGTGCCGGCAATATCAGTCACAATCGCTGACTCTTTACCAGAAAGGGCGTTGAGTAGGCTTGATTTACCCGCATTTGGGCGCCGGCAATGACCACTTTCATACCTTCACGCATGATGGCGCCTTGGTTGGCTTCTTTGCGCACAGAATCGAGATTATCGATGATGGTTTGCAGATCACCCGCCACTTTACCGTCGGCGAGAAAGTCGATTTCTTCTTCAGGGAAATCAATCGCGGCCTCAACATAGATGCGCAAATGGATGAGTGATTCCACCAGCACTTGAATGCGTTTTGAGAACTGACCTTGCAGTGATTGCAGGGCTGATTTTGCCGCTTCTTCTGAACTGGCATCAATTAAGTCAGCAATGGCCTCGGCTTGGGTTAAGTCCATTTTGTCGTTGAGGAACGCACGCTCACTAAACTCACCCGGTCTTGCAGGGCGAACACCTGGAATGAGTAGAATACGTTTAATCAGCATATCCATAACCACAGGGCCACCGTGGCCTTGAAGTTCAAGAACATCTTCACCGGTGAATGAGTGCGGGTTAGGGAAATAGAGCGCAATACCTTGGTCAAGTTCGCCGCCATTTTCATCTTTGAATGGCAGATAGTCAGCGTAGCGAGGCTTGAGAGTTTTGCCTGTTACTTGCTGTGCGACTTCTTGAGCCAAAGGGCCTGAAACGCGAATGATGCCCACGCCACCGCGGCCTGGAGCTGTGGCTTGTGCCACAATGGTGTCTGTTGTCATTGAATTGCCTATTCGCCGTGCTTTAGCCAAATTGTAATCATGGTCAATGAAAAAGGCGACCACTAAGGTCGCCTTTTATTTAATCGAATCGGTTTGGACTACTTAGAGTGCAGACCTTTCTTCTCGAGCGCTCGGTAAATCAGCGTTTGCTGGATAAGCGTCACGATGTTAGAAACCAACCAGTATAGAACCAGACCTGATGGGAACCAAAGGAAGAAGAAGGTAAACATAACCGGCATAAAGGTCATGATCTTCTGCTGCATTGGATCTGTTACCGTCGTTGGGCTCATCTTCTGGATCAGGAACATACTTGCACCCATTAGTAGAGGCAGAATGTAGTACGGGTCCTGAGCTGAAAGGTCATGAATCCAACCGAAGAATGGTGAGTGACGAAGCTCAACCGATTCCATTAGTGCCCAGTACAGAGCGATGAAGATAGGCATCTGTAGCAAGATTGGTAGACAGCCACCCAGTGGGTTAACTTTCTCTTTCTTGTACAGTTCCATCATTTCTTGGCTCATGCGCTGACGGTCGTCGCCGATACGCTCACGCATTGCTTGCAGCTTAGGCTGAAGCATACGCATTTTCGCCATAGAGGTGTACTGTGCTTTCGTTAGTGGGTACATCGCACCACGTACGATGAAGGTCAAACAGATGATTGCTAGACCCCAGTTCACCACAATACCTTGAATGAACGACAGTAGTGTGTGAAGTGGTTTCGCAATGAACCATAGCCAGCCGTAGTCCACTACTAGGTCTAGGTTTGGCGCAACTTCAGCCATTTCGCTCTGCAGTTTTGGACCTGCCCAAAGCGTTGCTTTCAATGTTGCTGCTTGACCATCGGCAATCGTCGTGTTTGGCATACGAACACCGATATCACCTAGGTTACCAATCACGCGAGTGTAAAGGTTAGTACCCGGTGCTTCACGTGGGATCCACGCGGCTGCGAAGTAGTGCTGGATCATCGCTGCCCAACCTTGACCATCAGTCAGGTTAAGAGACAGGTTGCGATCTTGCATATCTTCGAAGCTGTATTTTTTGTAGCGAGTGTCTTGAGTTGAGTAAGCACCGCCATTGTAGGTTGGCATTGTGATGCTGCCGCCTTTGTCTTGAAGATTTTGACGAAGGTGAGCGTACATGCCAAACGTTGCATTTTGACCAGAGTTGTTGTTTACCGTGTATTCAACATCAATGTCGTAGTGGCCACGTTTTAGAATGAAGGTTTTGGTGTAGCTGATGCCATTCGCTTCGAATGTCATTGGTACACGTAGCTCGTCTTGACCGTCAGCCAGCGTGAAGCTGTCTGCAGATACTGAGTAAGCTGGACGGCTTGTGCTGCTAAGGTCGATACCTTGAGGGCCTACCAGACCACTTTGAGCAATAAACTGGTGACCTTGTGAGTCTTTTAGTAGCTCAAACGGGTCGCTAGATTCCAACTCGGTTGCGTACTCGTTTAGGTTTGCGGTAACAACATCACCGCCCACTGTTGTGACACCTAGGGTCAGTACGTCGGTTTTCACTGTAATGATTTTATCTGCGGCCGCTGTTGTGTGGCCTGGCGCAGGATCATGCTCATCAGCGAAAGATGGCGCAGGTAGAGTACTGCTTTGCGTCTGCTGAGTCGGAACTGGAGCTGGATTCTTATAAGATTGCCATTGTTGGAACAGCAAAAAAGAAACCAAAGCCAAACCGATTAACAGAATATTACGTTGAGAATCCATCGTTATTTATCTCTGTCTTGTTTTTGGGCTGGTGGTACGGGGTCAAAACCCCCTTCATTCAAAGGATGGCATTTTAATAGACGTTTGCCTGATAACCAACACCCTTTTACAAAACCGTGAGCTTTAAGGGCTTCTATTGCATAAAGAGAGCAAGTTGGGTTGAACCGACAACGTGGCCCAATAAGAGGACTGATGACCCATCTATACAAATAGACGAGACCGATTGCTAACCACGCGAGGGGCGAGACAGGCGATGCCATAGCTTATCTAGAAGTTGGAACATTTCTTCATTGCTCAGAGTTTGCGCACTCTTTTTCGCAATTACAACAAAATCTTTGCTAGGAAGTTCGTGTTGTTTGTTACGAAAACTTTCACGTACCAGGCGCTTGAAGTGGTTTCTGCCGACAGCTGTTTTAATCTGCTTTTTAGGAACCGCTAGACCAAGACGAGGGTGTGATAGCGAGTTTTTGCGGGCAATGATGGTGAAATGGGGGGAGCCAGCTCGGTGAGCTTGCTTAAATACATTTTGGTAATGCTCGGGAGTTAACAAGCGTAACTCCCGAATAAAGGCATGCTTTTTCAAAATAGAAGATTATTTTGAAAGGCGAGCACGGCCTTTAGCACGACGTGCGTTAATTACTTTACGACCGTTCTTAGTCGCCATGCGAGCACGGAAACCGTGAGTACGCTTGCGCTTTAGAACTGAAGGTTGAAAAGTGCGTTTAGACATGGTTATTACCTTTACTGATCAGTAGTTTTAGGTTCTCGTTGAACCCGGCGTGGGACTTATTTCCCGTCTTCTTCTCTATATAGAGATAGAGAGGAAATCCGACGCCTCTCAACAAAGAGGCGGAATTGTAATCACTGACTCGTCAAGAGTCAATAATCAGTTCAACTTCAATTCCAGCCGGCGAATTATACTTTTTGTGAGCTAGAGCGCAAGGATCATTATTAGATCCCAACCTGATTTAGGAATTTTTTAAGTTGGATATCCTGTGGATCATTGAATATTTGCTCCGGCGTTCCTTGTTCTACGATATGGCCGTTAGCATGAAGATCACTCTATCAGCGACCTCTTTAGCAAACTGCATTTCGTGAGTCACAACCAACATGGTTTGATGCTGAGTTGCGAGCTTTTTCATAAGGTTAAGTACTTCACCAACCCACTCAGGATCGAGTGCTGAAGTTGGTTCATCGAAGAGCAACAGCTCCGGTTGGAGCGCCATAGCGCGGCCAATACCGACCCGTTGTTGCTGTCCACCGGATAGGGAAGCAGGGTATTGATCCCCTTTATCACCCAGACCGATGTCATCGAGAATTTGCTGTGCTTTTTCAAGCGCTTGGTCTTTTTTCCAGCCTTTTACGGTGATAAGACCTTCGGCAATGTTCTGACGCGCCGTCATGTGCGCGAACAGAGCGTAGTTTTGAAATACAAAGCCGGTTTTACGGCGCAGTGCCAATACTTCCGCTTTAGTGTGGCTTTGACAATCGACCGTTACATCATCAATGGTGATCTTACCCTTGTCTGCTTGCTCAAGAAAGTTTACGCAGCGCAACAGCGTCGATTTTCCGGTGCCGCTTGAACCAATAATGACGATGATTTCACCTTGTTTGATATCAATATCGATACCTTTTAGGACTTCTGTATCGCCAAACTGCTTGTGGATATTTTCCAGTTTAATCATCGTTGATATGCCTTGTTCAATCTTTGTTCAGCCCACAGTTGTACGCGAGTAAGCACTAACACCACGCCCCAGTAGATCAGAGCCACTGCCAAGAAAGCCTCAAAGAAGCGGAAGCTGGACGACGCCTCCATTTGAGCCTTGGCCATGATTTCAGCCACGCCGAGCGTAAAGGCCAGCGATGTCGATTTGATCATGTCGATGAAGTAGTTCATTAGCGATGGCAAAGCGACACGGGTCGCCTGCGGCAAAATAATGCGGCGCATGGCTTGGCTGGTCGTCATACCCACTGACAAGCTTGCTTCCATCTGACTGCGATCAATGCCGATGATGGCAGCACGAATACTTTCGGCCATGTAAGCGGCGAAGTGGAGCGTTAAACCTATGACGGCTGCACTAAACGCATTCAGTCCGACCATCCACGGGAAAATTTGTGGCAAACCGTAGTAAAGCAAGAACAGCTGCACCAAAAGTGGGGTGCCGCGGAAAAAGCTGATGTAGAGCTGACTGAGCTGATCGAGGACAGGGATCTTGAAAACACGAATATTCGCTAAGATGACCGACAAGATCAGAGAGAACAACAGTCCCCATACTGCCATTTCCATCGTAGTGCCAAGATACTTGAGCAGTATCGGCATCAGCTCCAGCATGTATTGAAAATCAAATCCCATAACGTTACCAAACTTCTAGAAAAACAAACGCCCACTAACAAGCGTAGTGGGCGTAATAATAGTGATCACTTACTTTTTAGTGATGTCTGCGCCAAACCACTTCTCAGAGATTTTCGCTAGCGTACCATCTGCACGCATGTCTGCCAGTGCCGCATTCACTTCTTGTTGCAGCTTTTGACCTTTTTCGTTGTTCACGAATGGCCATGCGTTCTCAATCGTTTCGAACGGTTCGCCCGCTAGCTGTAGTGGCAGACCTGTCTTCTTGATAAGCTCAAGTGCAGATAGACGATCCATTACGAATGCATCAGCTCGGCCAAGAGCAACATCGTGTTCAATACCTGTATCGTAGGTTTTAACGTTGATTTTGTTGTCTTTGTCGTAGCTGCGTAGTAGCTGCTCAAAGTTAGAACCAAGGTTTACCGCCACAGTTTTACCTGCTAGGTCTTCAACACCTTGAATGCTGTCATTACCTTTGCGAACGGTGATCTGTGCACCATCAATCACGTACGGGTCAGCAAATAGGTATTTCGCTTTACGCGCATCGGTCATGGTGATCTGGTTTGAGATAGTGTCGATACGACCGGTCTCGAGCAAACCAAATAAACCAGAGAAGTTCGCAGTCACGTACTCGACCTTGTAGTCGTTTCGGCGACCAATTTCGTCCCAAAGGTCAACTTCAAACCCTTGCAACTTGTCTTGCTTAACAAAGGTAAATGGGAAGTAGCGACCAGACATGCCGACTTTCACTTCTTGTGCGGTTGCAGCATAAGCTGCTTGAGATACGGTTGCAGAAAGCGCTAATGCCGTTAGTAGGCCTTTAATCCAGTTTTTCATTGTACTACTCCTACCATTTATGGGGATTCAATTTATGCAGGGATGTTACTGGTAAAGCTGTCGATAAGTTAAATAACGAGTTGTTATTAACCATAACAAATCCGTGGTTGAACGCTGACTTTTTGTTCGTTTCTCTCCACGGGGTGATCAAAATCGATGACAGCTTGAACACGGATCTATACACAAGTTAGATCATGTTTCGCATTTTGTGGGTAGATCTGTGTTTTGTGCATGCGTTTGTGAGTAAAATTAGGGCAATTTGTGTGGATCAAGCCAAATCGACCGAAAAAATTGTGAATAACTTAGATCTTATTCACTGGATCGCCGATCATTTGCTGGCGATCTTGGTTATCAACAGGTAAAATTACCAATCTTTTCCAATTCCAATAAATAGAGTGAGAGCACCGTGTCATCTTCGCTTTGGTTGCAATGTTCGCAACGTCTACAAGAAGAGCTACCCGCTACCGAATTCAGCATGTGGGTTAGACCCCTACAAGCTGAGCTTAATGACAACACCCTAACTCTATTTGCGCCTAACCGCTTTGTACTCGACTGGGTGCGCGATAGATACCTCAATAGCATTAACCGTCTACTAAAAGAGTACTGCGGTAATGATGTGCCGAATCTTCGCTTTGAAGTCGGCAGCAAGCCGGTTTCTGCGCCGCCAGCACCCAAGCCAGTAAAGACCGCGGCCGACGTTGCGGCTGAGTCTTCTGCTCCTGCGCAGCTACAAGCGCGCCAACCTGTGCATAAAACCTGGGATGATGAGGCAGAAGTCTCGGACATCAATCACCGCTCGAATGTTAACATCAAGCATAAGTTCAATAACTTCGTTGAAGGTAAGTCGAACCAACTTGGTCTTGCTGCTGCGCGTCAGGTGGCGGATAACCCTGGTGCGGCCTATAACCCGCTGTTTTTATACGGTGGTACAGGTCTAGGTAAAACTCACCTATTGCACGCTGTGGGCAACGCCATTGTTGATAACAAGCCAAACGCGAAAGTGGTGTACATGCACTCGGAGCGTTTCGTTCAGGACATGGTTAAGGCGCTACAAAACAACGCAATTGAAGAATTTAAGCGCTACTACCGCAGTGTTGATGCGCTTCTTATCGATGATATTCAATTCTTCGCCAATAAAGAGCGCTCACAAGAAGAGTTCTTCCATACCTTTAATGCGCTGCTGGAAGGTAATCAACAGATCATCCTGACATCGGATCGTTATCCGAAAGAGATCAACGGCGTAGAAGATCGCCTGAAATCTCGTTTTGGTTGGGGCTTGACCGTGGCTATCGAACCACCTGAGTTAGAGACTCGCGTGGCGATCTTGATGAAAAAAGCCGAAGACCACCAAATTCACTTAGCCGATGAAGTGGCCTTCTTCATTGCCAAGCGTTTGCGTTCAAACGTTCGTGAGTTGGAAGGTGCCCTAAACCGCGTGATAGCTAACGCCAACTTTACTGGTCGTCCAATTACTATCGACTTTGTGCGTGAAGCGCTGCGTGACTTGCTCGCTCTGCAAGAGAAGTTGGTGACCATTGATAACATTCAAAAGACGGTTGCCGAATACTACAAGATTAAAGTCGCGGATTTGCTTTCTAAGCGTCGTTCTCGATCTGTGGCTCGTCCACGCCAGTTGGCGATGGCGCTAGCAAAAGAGTTGACCAACCACAGTCTGCCAGAGATTGGTGATGCGTTTGGTGGTCGTGACCATACGACGGTACTGCATGCGTGTCGTAAAATCGCTCAGCTGCGTGAGGAGAGTCATGACATTAAGGAAGACTATTCCAACTTAATTCGCACGCTTTCTTCATAATAGTGGCATAATCACTATAATTAGCATTCAAGTTATTGTATTTCGCATATAAGTGGCATGGATTGCCATCTTTACGAAGAGTTATCTATGAAATTTACTATCGAACGTCATCACCTACTAAAGCCGTTACAACAAGTTTCTGGTGCACTAGGCGGCCGTCCTACATTACCTATTTTGGGCAACTTGCTTCTTAAAGTAGAAGAAGGGGTGCTTTCTCTTACCGCGACTGACCTTGAGGTGGAGTTGGTAAGTAAGGTGACGTTAGAGAGTGAATTTGAAGCGGGTAGTGTGACCGTACCTTCGCGTAAGTTCCTCGATATCTGTCGTGGGCTACCTGATGACTCGACAATCACTATCGTACTAGAAGGCGATCGCGTACAAGTACGCTCTGGTCGTAGCCGATTCTCACTATCCACATTGCCAGCGAGCGATTTCCCAAACATTGAAGATTGGCAGCAAGAAGTGGCGGTGACGGTGACTCAAGCTGAGCTTAAGTCGCTTATCGACAAGACTCAGTTCTCAATGGCTAACCAAGATGTGCGTTACTACCTAAACGGTATGTTGTTTGAGTTAGACCAAACAACATTGCGCTCAGTGGCGACTGATGGTCACCGTATGGCGGTGGCAACGGTAGCGCTAGAAGGCAACTTTGACAACAAACAGATCATTGTGCCGCGAAAAGGTGTACAGGAGCTCTCTAAGCTTCTAGATGCGCCAGAGCAGCCAGTAACGCTGCAAATTGGCAGTTCCAACATCCGTGCTGAAGTGAACAACTATGTATTCACTTCTAAGCTTGTTGATGGTCGTTTCCCAGATTATCGCCGCGTAATGCCGCAAAATACCGACAAGACTCTCGAAACAAACTGTGATGAGTTGCGTCAAGCCTTCTCCCGTGCCGCGATTCTATCGAATGAGAAATTCCGCGGTGTTCGTGTCAACCTAGCGGACAACGAGATGCGCATTACGGCGAATAACCCAGAGCAAGAAGAAGCTGAAGAGATGCTCGACGTGAACTTCCAAGGAGACGCGCTCGAGATTGGTTTCAACGTTTCTTACGTTCTCGATGTACTTAACACGCTTCGCTGCGACCAAGTACGTATGTCGATGTCCAATGCCAACGCCAGTGCGTTGATTGAAAATAGCGAAGATGACAGTGCCATGTACGTGGTGATGCCGATTCGTCTCTAAGACGAGCATGACGTTATGCCGCTTACGCGTTTAATCGTACAGCAATTTCGAAATATTAAAGCCTGTGATATTGAACTATCTACAGGCTTTAACTTTATTATTGGCCCCAACGGCAGTGGCAAAACCAGCTTGTTGGAGGCGATCTATTTGCTTGGTCATGGGCGCTCATTTAAGAGTTCGCTCACCGGTCGAGTGATACAAAATGACTGCAAGAGCTGTTTGTACATGGCCGTTTTTTGAACTCGGATCAATTTGAGATACCCATTGGCATTAATAAGCAGCGCGATGGCTCAACAGAGGTTAAAATAGGCGGTCAATCTGGGCAAAAGTTAGCTCAGCTTGCCAAGGTTCTGCCGCTGCAACTTATCCATCCAGAGGGCTTTGAATTGCTCACTGATGGCCCTAAGTTTCGCCGGGCATTTATCGACTGGGGTGTGTTTCACTCTGAGCCAGGTTTTTTTGAGGCTTGGGGTCGTTTTAAGCGTCTCAGTAAGCAGCGCAATGCGCTACTTAAGACGGCCACCAGCTACCGAGAGTTAAGCTATTGGGATAGAGATTTAGCCCAGCTGGCTGAGCAAATCGATGGTTGGCGCCGCACCTATATCGAGCAAATGAAAACCTTGGCTGAAGAAATGTGTCAGTCTTTTCTGCCGGAGTTTGAAATTAAACTCGGTTATTACCGTGGCTGGGAAAAAGATACGCCGTATGGCGAGCTCTTAGAACGTAACTTTGAGCGTGACCAAAGTTTGGGTTACACCTTTAGTGGCCCAAACAAAGCAGATTTAAGAATTAAAGTGAACAACACCCCTGTAGAGGATGTGTTGTCTCGTGGTCAGCTAAAACTGATGATGTGTGCGCTGCGCCTTGCGCAAGGGCAGCACCTCGCAGAGTTGACCGGAAAGCAATGTATCTATCTGATAGATGACTTTGCTTCAGAATTAGATAGCCTGCGTCGTAAGCGCTTAGCGGATTACTTAAAACAGACTCAGGCTCAAGTTTTTGTAAGCTCTATTACTGAAAGCCAAGTTGCCGACATGATTGACGAAAATGGCAAGATGTTTCATGTGGAACATGGCACAATAGAGCAAGGTAAATAGTGAGAGAAACTCATGTCAGAAAATTACGATTCATCGAGTATTAAGGTACTAAAGGGTCTGGATGCGGTACGTAAGCGTCCGGGAATGTACATCGGCGACACGGACGATGGAACCGGTCTACACCACATGGTTTTTGAGGTGGTTGATAACTCAATTGATGAAGCGTTAGCAGGTCACTGTAGCGACATTATCGTGACTATTCATGAGGACAACTCTGTTTCTGTTAGCGATGATGGCCGTGGTATTCCAACGGAAATGCACCCAGAAGAGCAAGTGTCTGCGGCAGAAGTTATCATGACGGTACTTCACGCTGGTGGTAAGTTCGATGACAACTCGTACAAGGTATCGGGTGGTCTGCACGGCGTAGGTGTTTCTGTAGTAAACGCACTGTCTAAGCAAGTGACACTGACAATCCATCGTGGCGGTCACATTCATACTCAAACTTATCACCACGGTGAGCCACAGGCGCCACTGGCTGTGATTGGTGATACCGATAAAACGGGTACAGAAATCCGTTTCTGGCCAAGTGAAGAAACCTTCTCAAACGTAGAGTTCCACTACGACATTCTTGCCAAGCGTCTACGTGAACTGTCGTTCCTAAACTCAGGTGTTTCAATCAAGCTTGTCGATAAGCGCGAAGAAGACAAAATGGATCACTTTATGTTTGAAGGTGGTATCCAAGCGTTTGTTGAGCATCTAAATACCAACAAGACACCAATCATTCAGAAAATCTTCCACTTTGATAACGAGCGTGATGACGGCATCACGGTTGAAGTGGCGATGCAGTGGAATGATGGCTATCAAGAAAACATTTACTGTTTTACTAACAACATCCCTCAACGTGATGGTGGTACTCACCTTGCGGGCTTCCGTGCTGCACTGACGCGTACGCTGAACTCGTTCATGGATAAAGAGGGCTTCTCTAAGAAAGCTAAGACGGCGACATCAGGTGATGATGCTCGTGAAGGTCTAACCGCTATCGTATCGGTGAAAGTGCCCGATCCGAAGTTCTCAAGCCAAACCAAAGACAAGCTGGTTTCATCAGAAGTGAAATCAGCGGTTGAGTCTGCGATGGGTGAGAAGTTGTCTGAGTTCCTAGTAGAGAACCCAGGTGAGGCGAAGATTGTTTGTACTAAGATCATTGACGCCGCTCGCGCACGTGATGCTGCGCGTAAAGCGCGTGAGATGACACGTCGTAAAGGCGCTCTAGACCTAGCGGGTCTGCCAGGTAAACTGCTGACTGCCAAGAGAAAGACCCAGCGCTTTCTGAACTGTACATAGTGGAGGGTGACTCTGCGGGCGGTAGTGCTAAGCAGGGTCGTAACCGTAAGAACCAAGCGATTCTTCCACTGAAAGGTAAGATCCTAAACGTTGAAAAAGCGCGTTTCGATAAGATGCTGTCTTCACAAGAAGTGGCAACGCTTATCACAGCACTAGGCTGTGGTATCGGCCGCGACGAGTACAACCCAGATAAACTGCGTTACCACAACATCATCATCATGACCGATGCGGACGTCGATGGTTCTCACATCCGTACGCTGCTTTTGACTTTCTTCTACCGTCAAATGCCAGAGCTTATCGAGCGCGGTTACGTGTACATCGCTCAGCCACCGCTTTACAAAGTGAAGAAAGGTAAGCAAGAGCAGTACATCAAAGATGAAGATGCGATGAACCAATACCAAGTATCTTTGGCACTGGATAACGCTGCTCTACACGTGAACCCTGAAGCTCCAGCACTAGCCGGTGAAGCGCTAGAGAAACTGGTACAGCAGTATAACGGCGCAGTGAAAATTGCCGAGCGCATGGCTCGTCGTTACCCGCACGCACTAGTGAGTGAGTTCATGTACACGCCACGCCTAACGGCTGAGCAGTGTCACGATGCGGCGGCGGTTGAAGCATGGTCTAAGCAGCTTGTTGAGCAGCTAAATGCCAAAGAAGTGGGCGCAAGCCAATACAGCTTTGAGGTTGAACAGCATGCTGAGCTTGGTCTGAATCTACCGAAAATTATCGTGCGTACTCACGGTGTGACCCATGAGCATGTGCTGAGTATTGACCTACTGAACTCGAAAGAGTACGGCAAGCTAGCGTCTCTATCTGAGGCTCTAGAAGGTCTGATTGAGGAAGGTGCTTACGTGAAACGTGGTGAGCGTACTCAACCGGTGAGCAACTTTGAAGATGCCCTAAACTGGCTAATCAAAGAATCGCGTCGTGGTCTGAGCCTACAGCGCTACAAAGGTCTAGGTGAGATGAACCCAGATCAGCTTTGGGAAACCACAATGGATCCTGAAACACGTCGTATGATGCAAGTCACGATTGAAGATGCGGTTGGCGCAGACCAACTGTTCACGACTCTAATGGGTGACCAAGTAGAACCTCGTCGTAACTTCATTGAAGAGAACGCACTGAAAGTAGCCAACCTAGACGTTTAGAGTCGGCTAAGAACGATAAAAAACGCTACCTCAGGGTGGCGTTTTTTTATTTCTGGGGAAAAACTCTCTCCAAGGACCAAGGACCAAGGACCAAGGACCAAGGACCAAGGACCAAAAAACTAATTATTTTTCCATTCACTCCTTGAATCCCATTTTTCCGCCCTAATATCTAGTTGTGAAGGGGAAGCTGTCTTGCTCAAGAGAGAAGAAACAGACCTTTTAAACGCCTGCAAAGTATCGCTCAGTGGAGGATCACTTTAACGGCACACTTTAAAAACTGATTTATTACTACGTCCCCGAACAGCAAGGCTGTCAGCGGAGTGGTGGATAAGTCCCTTAGTCGTCACTACACCCGTTTATAGGCTGGGTGTACGTGAAAACTCACGGCTAAGACTATTGCTTACTATGAGGATAGCATTATGAGAACTGTAGATTTCACTCCTTTATACCGCAACGCAATTGGCTTCGATCGTCTATTCAACATGATGGAAGCGAACTCAGCGAAAAACTCTTCTGGCGGTTACCCTCCATACAACATCGAGCAACAAGACGAGAACCACTTCCGTATTACTATGGCTGTGGCTGGCTTTGCTGAAGACCAACTCGATCTGACTCAAAAAGAGAACATGTTGATTGTTAAGGGTGAGCGTAAAGCTGAAGAAGAGAAGAAGTACGTGTACCAAGGTATTGCAGAGCGTGATTTCGAGCGTAAGTTCCAACTTGCTGACTACGTAAAAGTAGTAGGTGCGAGCATGGAAAATGGTTTGCTACATATTGACCTAGAGCGTGAAATCCCAGAAGCGATGCAGCCACGTAAAATTGAGATTGGTGGTAACAAACTGATCGAAGGCTAATCATTTCGCTGAAATGAAAGCCTGATATAAAGAGTGAAAGAGCGCCAGAAGGCGCTCTTTTTGTATGTATTATATTGTACTTCTTGATCCTTAAGCGTTAGTGCCTTGCGAGTATGCTTTAGCAACTTCTTCCGCGATAATCGCTATACCTTGCTGCATCTTGTCGTCATCTTGCACATAGTTCATGCGCAGACACTGATGGGCATGATCCCATTCATCTTCCTGACCGATAAAGAAGTATTCTCCAGGGACAATCAATACACCGCGATCCTTCAAGCGTTGGTAGAGCTCCATAGTGGTAATGGGCAGCTCATCGAACCACAGCCACAAGAAGATAGCACCTTCTGGCTTATGGATTCGAAAACGGGGATCGGTAATCGCCGATTGCAACAACTCAACCGCGCGCTGGGATTTTTGTTGGTAGAACGGCTTAATGACATTCGAACTCAGTTCTAGAATGTCACCTTTCTCAATCATGTGATGAGCAAGCGCAGGACCAAAGCTACCCGGCGCCAGGCTAATAATACCATTCATATTGGTCATCGCTTGGGTGACTTCTTCACTGGCAATGACGATACCGCAGCGCAGTCCAGGCAAGCCTAGCTTAGATAAGCTCATGCAAAGGATAGTGTTCTCATTCCAAAACGGCTCCACATCTTCAAAGATGATGTTTGGGAATGGCAAACCGTAGGCGTTGTCGATGATTAATGGGATGTTATTTTCACGAGCCAGCTTGTCCAGCTTATGGATCTCTTCGTCGGTGAGTACGTTACCCGTCGGGTTGGTTGGGCGAGAAGCACAAATTGCGGCAACCGAATCATCGATCTCTAGGTGCTCAAAATCCACATGGTATTTGAATAGACCGTTATCAAGCAGCTCAATCTCTGGGTGATAGGAGACAAAGATGTCTTCGTCTATGCCTGCGTCACCATAACCAATGTATTCGGGTGCAATTGGTAGCAAAATTTTCTTGTGGCTGCCATCGTTTTGCTTACCTGCTAGTAAGTTAAACAGATAGAAAAAACCACTTTGGCTGCCATTGGTCAGGCTGATGTTCTTTTCCGTGATGTTCCAGCCATAGGTATCACGCAATAGCTTGGCGAGAGATTTAACAAACGCATCTTTTCCTTGTGGACCGTCGTAGTTAGCCATGGCGGCCACCAGCTCACCACTGGCGAGGAGGTCACTACTGGCTTGGTGAAAATACTCGAGCATGGCAGGAATGGCGGCTGGGTTACCACCTCCGAGCATGATGGCACCTGGAGTACGAAGGCCATCATTAAGATCATCCATTAATTGGGTAATACCTGAGTAACGATTAAATTTTTCACCAAACTTCGAAAATTGCATTGTTGTACCTAGTTCATTGTGTTCACTTGTTGTGTTTATAAGGGGTTTTATCCTGCTGGTGGCAAGATGAACCTTTGAACATACAGCAATGATTACAGCAGGCAAAGCACTATTTGAGTGCAAACAATGTCGCTAATAAAAAAGGAGTGCAAGTGCACTCCTTTTCATGGTCATCTGATAGCTCTAATCTTTTGATTATTCGCCGGTATAGACGATCAATACTTTGTCATCTTGGTAACGACGTTCAAACGCATAGTACCCGCTTTGCTGGTGGGTAATATGCTCACCTTTAGCAATGGCAGGGTGGCGTAGGCGGAAATCACCGAGTGCTTGCCAGTGCTTCAATAGGGTTTCGCGTTGACCCGTTATCTTGTCCCAAGGCATGTCTGAGCGTGTACCTTGATGTGAGTCAGAGCCACTGGCACCTAGATCTCTTGCTATCTCATCACCATAGTAGATCTGCACAGCACCCGGACTCAACATAAGCGCATTCGCGGCACGCATTTGGTCATCAATGCTTCGGCTTCGAGATGCCCAGAACAGTGAGGTGTCGTGCGAAGAGAGGTAGCTCAGCACATTAAACTCGCTGTCGCTGTTAATGCGCTCTGCATAGCGGCGATAGTCACTGTCTAAGTTAGCAAAACACTTCAATGCTTTAGGGGCAACATCTCCTTGGAACTCGAAGTTAATAATAGAGTCAAAACCGTTATCAAAATAGGGCTCTTTACCACGCTATGCGCCCAAACCTCACCGGTCATCCAGAACGGTTTATCATCCAGTGCCTTGTCTGGGTTGTTTTGTTTCCACTCTGCCAGTGCTTCATTACTGGCTTGCTTGAGCTTGGCCCAGCTTTCCATTTCGACGTGTTTAGCGGTATCGACACGGAAGCCATCGATGCCATACTCGCGAACCCAATCCGTGAGCCAGGTGATCAAATGCTCACTTGGCGTGGCTTGAACCTCTTTGGCATTGGTCTCTTTGTTACGGTAGAAGTTCGGCAGGCCGGTCTTTTGCGTCGATTCGGTTTTTAGATCCGGCAAGAAGTTGAGTGACATGGTTCTGTCGTTGTATCCCGGTGCGTCGTAGTCACCAATATCGGTACGGATCCAGTCTTTACCCCACCATTTATCCCAGGCTTCAGCGTCGCTGTATTTGATGTAGTCGTTGAAGCTATGCCAGCTTTGTCCTGATTTTGGGTGCCAATCGGTCCAGTTTTCACCGAGCTCTTGTTTTGCCTCTTCATCAGAGAGGTACAGCTTTCCAAAGCCAAATTCTTGCATGTCCGCTAGCGTGGCGTAGCCGGTATGGTTCATGACCACATCCCAAACGACGCGGATACCTTTCTCGTGGGCAGTATCGATAAACTGGCGTAATTCAGCCTCGGTGCCCATGTTGGCATCGAGTTTGGTCCAATCTTGATGGTAATAGCCGTGATAGCCATAGTGCTTGAAGTCACCTCTGTCACCGCCACCAACCCAACCATGAATTTGCTCCAGTGGTGAGGTGATCCAGATAGCATTGACGCCCAGTGATTCAATGTAGTCGAGTTTTTTAGTCAAACCGGCCAGATCGCCACCATGGAAGGTACCGATTTCATGTTTACCGTCTTTGCTTCGCCCATAGCTGTTATCGTTATCTGGGTTGCCGTTGTAGAAGCGATCGGTCATGACGAAATAGACCGTCGCGTTGTCCCAGTCGAATTCCGACTTCGGTGCTTGCTCTGCTGGTTCTAGCAGTAATAGGCCTTGGCTGTTTACACCAGGCTGAAGCGTAATCTTGCCGCTGCTGACCGTCGCTTGTTGCCCGCTCAGCGCATCTCTAAGCACAGTCCCATCGGCAAAGGTGGCACTGACATCGATAACTTTAGGGGTGTCGGTGGCAACAGGACAGGTAGAGGTAAAATCGTTGCTCTGTTTCGGTTTCACCTTTACGGTGAGCTCGTTGTTGGCTGGATTGAGCGTAAACTGGTAGGTATTTGCCTTGAAAACTCGCATTGGAATGGCCGATTCCCCGGCACAATCATCGAGCTTTAGTGCGCGATTGAACTTAATGCGCGCTTCTTCCGCCAGGGCAAAGGTGCTGCCACAGGTTTGTGCATTATCACCGATAGAAAAGGTGTAGCTGCCTTTATCAAGCCTCTTTTCTGCAACCAGCAAACCTTGTTCATTAGCAGTAAAAGCAACTTGCTGGTCATCTAGACTAAGTAGTAATGCGTCATCTGGCAGTTGGCTACAGGCGCTAAGCATCGCCACTGAAAGTGAAAGTAGGGTCTTTTTCATGGGTTATCTTCCTTGAAGTTATCCCACGTTTATATCAAATATTGACCTCTACATTCTGGGTGCTATAACCGCTAGTTTGTAGGTAAACTCCCTACAATTTTCTTACTAGTTCACAGAACTAACAATAACTTGTTGCTGATCGAAAGGTACAAAAAAGGGAAGCGGAAGCTTCCCTTTCATTAACCATTACTGCCTAAAACTGACGACTATTTCTGAAGAAGTGAAATGTCGGCGATTTGTAGGAACAGGTTACGCAGGTTGTTTAGTAGCGTTAGACGGTTCTTCTTAAGCGCTTCATCATCAGCCATGACCATCACGTTATCGAAGAACGCATCCACTGGCTCACGTAGGTCAGCAAGCTTGCTTAGCGCTTCTTGATAGTTACCGGTCGCGAATGCTGGCTCAAGAGCTTCAGTCATCACTTCAACGTTCTCTGCTAGTGTCTTCTCTGCATCTTCTTGTAGAAGTGCAAGGTCGATCTCTGCTGCCAGTTCGCCGTCGAATTTCGCTAGGATATTACCTACACGCTTGTTCGCTGCCGCTAGTGCTTCTGCTGCTTCTAGCTCACGGAAGTGAGATACCGCTTTAACGCGTTGGTCGAAGTCTGCTGGCTTAGTTGGACGGTTAGCCAGTACTGCTTGGATAATATCCACGCTGAAGCCTTCGTCTTTGTACCATGCATTGAAGCGACCAAGCATGAAGTCGATGACGTCGTTTGCAACGTTCGCGTTGGTTAGTTTGTCGCCAAACAGAGACTGAGCTTTTGCAATTAGATCAGTTAGGTCTAGGTTGTAGCCGTTTTCTACGATGATACGTAGCACACCTAGCGACGCACGACGAAGTGCGAATGGGTCAGAGCCCTTAGGTGCTTGGCCAATACCAAAGATACCGACAATCGTATCTAGCTTGTCTGCCATTGCGACAGCTGAAGAGATACCTGTACTTGGTAGCTCGTCACCGGCGAAACGCGGCATGTACTGCTCGTAAAGCGCTAGGGCTACTTGCTTATCTTCACCATCGTGAGTGGCGTAGTGCATGCCCATTACACCTTGAGTATCGGTAAACTCGAATACCATAGAGGTCATTAGGTCACACTTCGCTAGAAGACCAGCACGCTTAGATTTCTCTACGTCAGCATCGATTTGCTCAGCGATGTAGCCAGCAAGTTCAGTGATGCGGTCGGTCTTGTCTTTGATAGTACCAAGCTGCTTCTGGAAGATAGCTTGGTCTAGCTCAGGTAGACGGTCGATAAGAGGACGCTTACGGTCAGTGTTAAAGAAGAATTCCGCATCCGCTAGACGTGGACGTACAACCTTCTCATTACCTTCGATTACGTAGCGAGGCTCTTTAGATTCGATGTTAGAAACGAAGATGAAGTTTGGTAGTAGCTTCTTGTTCTCGTCGTACACTGGGAAGTACTTCTGGTCACCTTTCATAGTGTAAACCAGCGCTTCAGAAGGCACCTTCAGGAACTCTTCTTCAAACTTCGCCGTTAGTACAACTGGCCATTCAACTAGAGAAGTCACTTCTTCAACTAGGTCATCTTCTAGATCAGCGATACCACCAACAGCCGCCGCTGCTTTTTGAGAATCTGCTAGGATGATTGCTTTACGTGCTTCGTAATCTGCCATGACTTTACCGCGCTCTTCTAGGATCGCAGGGTATTGCTCCGCAGAATCGATAGTGAACTCTTGCTCACCCATGAAGCGGTGACCACGGATAGTGCGGTCAGAGGCCACGCCTAGGATCTCGCCTTCAATCAGGTCAGAGCCCATTAGCATAGTCAGTGTTTTAACAGGACGGATGAACTGAGTCGTCTTGTTACCCCAACGCATTGGCTTTGCGATTGGTAGGTTAGCTAGCGCTTTTGCTGCTAGCTCAACAACGATTTCCGTTGTTGCTTGGCCTTTTACGTCTTGCTTGAAAAGAAGCCATTCGCCTTTGTCTGTCACTAGACGATCCGCTTGTTCAACAGTGATGCCGTTACCGCGAGCCCAGCCTTGAGCTGCTTTGGTTGCATTGCCGTCAGCGTCGAATGCTACAGAAACCGCAGGGCCACGCTTTTCTACTACTTTATCCGCCTGACCTTCAGCAAGACCAGCGACCTTAAGTGCTAGACGACGAGGAGCCGCGTACCATTTCACACCTTCGTGTGTTAGGTCTGCACCTTTCATCTCTGTTTCGAAGTTCGCTGCAAAAGCTTCTGCAAGGGTACGAAGCTGCGTTGGTGGTAGCTCTTCAGTACCGAGTTCAATTAGAAATTCTTTTGCCATGATTACTTCTCCTCGTCTTTTTTAAGCATTGGGAAGCCTAAAGCTTCACGTGATGCGTAATATGCTTCTGCAACCGCTTTAGTCAGGTTGCGGATACGAAGGATGTAACGTTGGCGTTCTGTTACAGAGATAGCTTTACGCGCATCAAGGATGTTGAATGCGTGAGCTGCTTTAAGAATGCGCTCATACGCTGGAAGAGGAAGAGGTTTCTCTAGCTCTAGCAGCTCTTTGGTTTCTTTTTCACACTGGTCAAAGTAAGTGAATAGGAAATCAACGTCAGCGTGCTCAAAGTTGTAGGTTGATTGCTCAACTTCGTTTTGGTGGAAGATATCACCGTAAGTGACCTTGCTGCCATCTGGTGCGACGTTCCACACTAGGTCGTAAACAGAATCTACTTCTTGAATGTACATCGCTAGACGCTCGATACCATAAGTGATCTCGCCAGTTACTGGCTTACACTCAAGACCGCCAACCTGCTGGAAGTAAGTAAACTGAGTCACTTCCATGCCATTTAGCCAGACTTCCCAACCAAGACCCCATGCGCCAAGCGTCGGGTTTTCCCAGTTGTCTTCAACGAAACGAATATCGTGAACTAGCGGATCGATACCAAGCACTTCAAGTGAGCCTAGGTACAACTCCTGAATGTTATCTGGAGAAGGCTTAAGCGCAACTTGGAACTGATAATAGTGCTGCAGACGGTTCGGGTTCTCGCCGTAGCGACCATCGGTCGGACGACGTGAAGGTTGAACGTATGCCGTAGACATTGGCTCTGGGCCAAGTGCACGTAGACATGTCATTGGGTGAGAGGTGCCTGCACCTACTTCCATATCTAGTGGTTGAACAATAGTACAACCGTTCTGTGCCCAGTAATCCTGCAGCGCGAGGATCATTCCCTGGAAGGTTTTGATATCGTATTTTTGCATAGTAATTCGCGCAATTCTCTAAGTGAAAAGGTCTATCTGATAATCAGAAAATAACAAATAAGTATACGATTAATCGGTAAGGGGAGTAGGGGTAAAAGTGCTGAATTAATCCCCGCAAAGCTAAAAAATGGGGTTTTTCGGTGTTGTTCGCTATGTAGAAGGGTCGAAACCCAGGATTGTTGAAATTGATTCGATGAGTGATTACAATGCCGCCATCTCTGGGGAGTAGCTTATCCATACGCTTGCAAGCGTTTGGATTCGTTCGTCAACATAATTGGTGCAAAATCACCATGGCGCTCGAGACTTGTGCCCGCAAGTTTAGCAAGACCATAGATAAACATCGTGAACCGGGGTGGGGCGCGAGGTTTGTCTATAGGTTAAAAACTATAAACCCTGCCCCTTAGAGCATGTCGTGAGCGTTTTAGCTATATCAATTACTACCGTGGCACTCGCCGAAATAGGCGATAAGACCCAGCTTTTGTCGTTATTGCTGGCCAGCCGTTACCGTAAACCCATTCCTATCATTGCCGCTATCTTTCTAGCGACCATTGCCAACCACGCGTTAGCTGCCTGGCTTGGTGTCGTGGTGGCCGATTACCTATCTCCGGACGTCCTTAAATGGGTGCTGGTGGTCAGCTTCCTTGCCATGGCAGCATGGATCTTGGTACCGGATAAACTGGATGACGATGAGAGTATTTCAAGTCGTGGTCCGTTTATCGCCAGTTTTATCGCATTCTTCATTGCTGAAATTGGTGATAAAACCCAGATAGCGACCTCCATTCTTGGCGCGCAATACGCGGATGCGCTGACTTGGGTGGTGATAGGAACTACGGTGGGTATGCTACTTGCCAATGTGCCGTGGTGCTGATTGGTAAATTATCCGCGGATAAATTACCACTAGATTGGATTCGTCGTATTACTGCCATTTTGTTTGTAGGACTCGCTATTGGAGCCGCTGTTTTTTAATAACAATATCAACTGAGTATCGAACTTTAATTGCGATCAAACTCTCGTTCGAATCTGACTGATTTCGTGATGAATGACATATTAGTGTCATAATTGTCATGGTACTTTAATCATGTGGATCCTAGCGAGAGGGCAAGATTATGCTTACACGTTACACAGGAATGACCGCAGAAAACCAAAGCCGTTTGTTTACGTTCGGTTTGGTATTAACGCTGCTGGGTATGGTACTCACGGATATGTGGATACCTATGGTAGTAGGCGCCATTATTATGGCGGGATTGGCTGTCGAGTCGTGGATTCGGGTTCAGCATCTTATCCCAATGCACAATGAAATTCGTTCGATGCAAAAGCAAATCAAGAAACTTCAATCTGAAGTCAGAACGCTGGAGTATGACGAATAGCTCGAACAAGGCGAAGAGCTTCAACGAGACGAATAGTAGAAAGGCTGCCAATGGCAGCCTTTTTTAATGCGTTATGCCATGCCTTTTTTGATTAGGTAAAGGTAGGGCACCGTTTCTGTTTGCGCACCAAGTAATTGGTGATCCATAAAACGGCAGAAACTTGGAATATCGCGAGTGGTGGAAGGATCGTCGGCTTTCACCAACAACACATCACCATCTTCCATTTTACGAATTGTCTTCCTGACCATCATCACTGGCTCTGGGCAGCGCAATCCTTCGGCCTCGAGCGTTTGCGTGGCAAGGTCTGTATTGATTGTCATGGGGAACTCTTTTCTGTAGAAAACAGCCCAAATTCTACTTATGAAGAAAAAATATGCAATAACCCCTTGGCAAATGGATCTTTTTGCTTTAACTTTATTAACAAGGTGGTAACAAAGAGACAAGGAAGTAGCTATGTTGACCGCACTAGATAGATTAACAATATACTCGGTACTGTGCGTGATTGCGTTTTGTGCATTGGTACTTCAGCCTTCACCACAAGCTGGTTGGACACCTTTAATTGGTTTGAGTGCTGCAATCGTGGGATTGTGGCTTGAGATGAGACGCTGGCAAGATGCTTCTGAGGAGCAAGAAAATTAACAATTAATAAACATTTTGCCATCTAAACTATCCAACACACTACGACATTCCGACACTATCCCCATTTTCTTGGGCTTCCCCGCTGAAAGGCGGGATTTTTTTTATCTGAAGAAAGCAAACCAGGTGTAGACTAAGTAAAGATAAACCCTAGGAAAGGCTTATGGAACTCGAAGAAATCTACCGCCGTGATCTTAACTTGTTGGTGGCATTGAAGGTACTCGTAGAGGAAGGCAGTGTTAGTCAGGCTGCTGTGCGACTCAACCTAAGTCAATCTGCGACCAGTCGAGTACTGGGAAGGCTGCGAGACTTGCTTGGCGATCCACTATTTACTCGTCAGGGGCAGCGCATTATTCCGACCAGTAAGGCGCTCGAGATATGTAAACAAATCGACCAGCCACTTGAATCTTTTCGGCAGCTGTTAACCCCTAGCGAGTTCAATCCTTACTATTGTAATGAGCGTTTCCTTATTGCTACCACTGACTACGCGATGCAAACCATTTTGCCCTACGCGCTGCCTAAGATTTATCAGCTCGCACCGAATATCTCTTTAGAGTTTGCGCCGTTGCAACATGAAAGCCTTTTTAAACAGCTCAGTACAGACAAAGTCGACATGGCAATTTGCCGTCCCACCGGGTCCGTGACGCCTTTGCATCAAGAAGTGCTTGGACCTGTAGGCGTTTCTTGTTTGGTTTCCAAACGTCATCCTTTGGCGGATAAGCGTTATCACTTGAGGATTACATCAATGCGCCCCATGCAATGATTGCTATAAGTGATGGCGTTAAAGCGTTATTGGATGCTGCGCTAATTAATCAAAATCCAAGAAAGATGGTGTTGCGCGCGTATCATCTAGAAGCGGCGTTAGCGATCGTTGACAGTATGCCGCTTATCATTACCGTTCCGGCTGATCTCGCTTACTTAGTGGCCGAGCGCTACGATTTGGTGATTAAACCGCTACCTTTTGCCTTTACGCCGTTTGACTATTCATTGATCTGGCATGCTCGATGCGATACTTCGGAGTCTCAAAAGTGGCTGCGCTCGGTGGTGAAAGAAGAGTGTGGAAAATTGATTGCTAAGCGTATTGAAGATGTGGGTTTAGGTTGAATAGAAAAAAGGCTCTCGTAATGAGAGCCTTTTCTATAACGAGATTATCGCTAATTAGATTTTGATAGTCACGCGACCCGTTACGGCACCGTTAGTGATGTCTTCAGCAGCTTGAATTGCATCTTCTAGTGCTACGGTTTTGCTAGCTTGTGCGTAGTATGACTCAGGAAGTAGTGTTGCTAGCTGTTCCCAAGCTTTGATGCGTTTTTCGCGTGGGCACATTACAGAGTCAACACCTTGTAGACGCACGTTACGCAGGATAAATGGCATCACTGTAGTAGGCAGGTCAAAGCCACCCGCTAGACCACATGCTGCAACAACACCGTTGTAGTTGACTTGCGCAAGCACTTTAGCAAGCATGTTGCTGCCTACGGTATCGACAGCTGCAGCCCAGAATTGACGCTCAAGCGGTTTCGCTGGCTCTTCCAGTTCGCTGCGCTCAACAATGCGTGATGCACCGAGTGATTTTAGTAGTTCGCCATTCGCTGAAGCGCGGCCTGTCACCGCTGCCACTTTGTAACCTAGCTGGCTAAGTAGTGTGACAGATACACTACCCACACCACCACTTGCGCCAGTGACCAGTACTTCGCCGTCTTCTGGTTTTACTCCTGCATCAACAATGGCTTGTACACATAGCATCGCCGTAAAACCTGCAGTACCAATAGCCATCACTTTTTCTGCATCGAGACCTGCTGGCATTGGCACTAGCCAGTCACCGTTTAGGCTCGCTTTCTCAGCCATGCCACCCCAGTGATTCTCACCGACCCCCAGCCAGTGAGAACCACTTCGTCGCCTTCCTTGTAACGAGGGTCGTCTGATTGCGACACTACGCCAGAAAGATCGATACCCGGTACCATTGGGAAATTGCGGATGATTTTACCTTTACCGGTAATAGCCAACCCATCTTTGTAGTTCAAAGATGAATATTTTACATCTATTTTTACATTACCTTCTGGAAGCTGTGACTCGTCTACTTGAGAAATAGTAGCGATTGTTTTTTTATCTTCTTGGTTAAGTAACAGTGCTTTGAACATGATGTTCTCCAATGAGTTGACGTGTTATCTGCTGCAAAGTGTAGGTGAGAAATTCGAAAAAAAACAATGAAACTTCAACATTAGATGTATGCATTACATGCATAAATAAAAACAGCCCCGAAAACGGAGCTGTTTGCGTTGAAGAGCCGTAATGAGAGGACTACGGTCTTTCAAAGATGGTTGCGATACCTTGACCCAAACCAATACACATAGTGGCAAGACCTATCTTAGCGTCTTTGTTTTCCATAATATTGATAAGCGTGGTTGAGATACGAGAGCCCGAGCAACCCAATGGGTGACCCAATGCGATGGCGCCGCCATTCAGGTTAACCTTTTCATCGACCACATCCAGTAGACCAAGATCTTTAGCACATGGAAGAGATTGAGCCGCAAATGCTTCGTTTAGCTCAACAATATCGATGTCGTCCATCGTTAGACCTGCTCGCTTCAGTGCTTTTTGCGTTGCTGGTACAGGACCGTAACCCATAATCGACGGGTCGCAGCCAGCAATGGCCATAGAGCGGATCTTCGCGCGAATGGTTAAACCAAGCTCGTTGGCCTTCTCTTCGCTCATAATAAGCATGGCAGACGCACCATCAGACAGTGCCGATGACGTACCTGCTGTTACCGTGCCATTTGCAGGGTCAAAGACTGGACGAAGCTTAGATAGCCCTTCAACATTGGTTTCTGGACGAATCACTTCATCGTAATCGAGAGTAAACAGTGAACCATCTTCAGCATGACCTTCGGTCGGCAAGATCTCGTTCTTGAAGCGACCTTCAAGCGTTGCTGCTTGTGCTCGTTGGTGACTTCGCGCTGCAAATTCATCTTGTTGCTCACGGCTGATGCCATGCAATTTACCCAGCATTTCGGCGGTGAGACCCATCATGCCCGCTGCTTTCGCGACATTTTTAGAAAGCTGAGGGTGGAAGTCGACACCGTGCGTCATAGGAACGTGCCCCATGTGCTCAACACCACCAATTAGGCAGATCTCAGCATCGCCAACCATGATTGAGCGCGCTGCGTCATGCAATGCCTGCATAGAGGAACCACACAGACGGTTTACCGTGACCGCACCAATCTCAATCGGTAGGCCTGCCAGTAGCGCGGCGTTACGAGCAACGTTAAAACCTTGCTCTAGGGTTTGCTGTACACAGCCCCAGTAGATATCTTCAATCTCTTCTGGCTTCACTTGTGGGTTGCGAGCCAAGATACCTTTCATTAGATGTGCCGATAAGTCTTCAGCACGCTGATGTCTAAATGCACCACCCTTGGAACGACCCATAGGTGTACGAAGACAATCAACAACGACAACATTTTTCATTTTGATATTCCTCATCCAATCGGTGGTTACAGTGAGCTAGCTTGCTGCACGTCATAGAAGCGCTTGCCAGAGCTTGCCATGTCGACCAGCGACTGAGGCACCTTGTACATTGCACCTAGCGATTCATATTGCTTCGCCATCACAACGTAGTTATCGATACCGATACTGTCTAGATAACGGAACACACCACCTCTAAATGGAGGGAAGCCTAGACCATAAACCAGCGCCATATCGGCTTCTTGTGGTGTCGCAATGATGCCTTCTTCCAAACACAGTACGACTTCGTTGATCATTGGAATCATCATGCGTTGAATAATGGTGTCATCATCGAATGATTGTGCTGGCTTGCTGACTGACTCAAGTAGAGATCTGATGTCTTCGCTTGGGGCTTTCTTAGGACGACCACGCTTGTCTGTAGTGTACGCATAAAAACCCGAGCCATTCTTTTGACCATAGCGGGTGTTTTCAAACAGCACGTCAATAGAATCACGCTGATCTTTTGCCATGCGCTCAGGGAAGCCTTCTGCCATCACCGCTTGTGCATGGTGCGCGGTATCGATGCCAACCACGTCAAGTAGGTAAGCAGGACCCATTGGCCAGCCAAACTTACGCTCCATGATTTTGTCGATTTGAATGAAGTCCGCACCATCCGCCAGAAGCTGACTAAAGCCACCAAAGTATGGGAATAGAACACGGTTAACAAAGAACCCTGGGCAGTCGTTGACAACAATAGGGGATTTACCCATTTTCGCGGCGTAAGCAACAACGCGGTTGATGGTTTCTTCCGAGGTGTGCTCACCGCGAATGATTTCGACTAATGGCATGCGGTGTACTGGGTTAAAGAAGTGCATACCACAGAAGTTTTCTGGTCGTTTAAGTGACTTAGCAAGAACATTGATAGGAATAGTTGAGGTATTCGAAGCGATGACGGTGTTTTCGCCCACCATCTCTTCGACTTCACTCAGTACAGCCGCTTTGATTTTTGGATTCTCTACAACAGCTTCCACAATCACATCGCTTTGCTCAATACCGGCGTAATGTAGGCTAGGGGTAATAGAAGCCAGCACGCCAGCCATCTTAAACCCGTCGATACGTCCACGTTGCAAACGCTTGTTGAGTAGCTTAGAAGCTTCGGTCATGCCTAGCTCAAGGGAGGCTTGAGCAATGTCTTTCATGATGACAGGTACACCTTTTAGCGCAGATTGGTAAGCGATACCGCCACCCATAATACCGGCGCCTAGTACTGCGGCGTGCTCAGTCTCTTTGCCTGACTTAGCGGCTTTCTTAGCAAGACCTTTGATGTATTGGTCATTGAGGAAAATGCCAACCAGAGCGTTTGCGACATCAGAGCCAGCAAGGTTAATGAAGTAGTTCGCTTCGATATCAAGCGCTTCATCGCGACCATAGCGAGCAGCTTCTTCAATAGTTTTGACTGCGGCCATTGGCGCTGGGTAGTGAGGGCCAGCTTTTTGCGCCACTAAACCTTTTGCCATGGTGAAGCTCATCATGGACTCAAGCTTGCTGAGCGTTAGCGGTGATACTTTTGCTTGACGGCGCGCTTTCCAGTCAATCTTTTCATTGATGGCTAGCTCAATAGTGTTCAATGCAGAGTCATACAGCGCATCAGTTTCGACGATAGCATCAAGTAGACCGACTTTTAGCGCCTCACCTGCTCGGCATGCTTTGCCTTGTGTGATGATCTCCATGGCACTGTCTGCGCCAATCAGTCTTGGCAAACGAACGGTACCACCAAAACCAGGCATGATACCCAGCTTGGTTTCTGGTAGGCCGATGCTGGTGGTCTTGTCGCCAATTCTAAAGTCAGTCGCCAATACGCACTCACAACCACCGCCTAGCGTGTGGCCTTTTAGTGCAGATAGCGTTGGTACTGGCAAGTCTTCCAGCTTGTTGAAAATGTTGTTAGCGAACCCTAACCATTCCTTGAGTTCAGCTTTTGGCTTGGCAAACAGTCCAAGGAACTCAGTGATGTCAGCGCCCACAATAAAGGCACTTTTATCCGTCGTTAGGATAAGTCCCTTAAGGTCACTCCATGCAGCAAGCGCATCGAGGGCTTTGTCTAAAGATTCGAGAGTAGCCAGATCAAGTTTATTGACCGACTGGGGAGAGCTAAAGCACAGCTCGGCGATGCCGCTGCGTACTTCCTTTACCTGTAGAGTTTCAGATTGGTAAATCATTGTCATTCTCCGTGACAGACAATCCGTGATTGTGTGAAAGCGGTTGTTATAGTTTTACTTCTGGTTAGACCAGTTATTTAAGTGTGTACCGCATTGAATTTAATTTCAATACATTTTTTAAACAACTGTTTAACATTATGACCAGTGTCCAATCTTGGAGTCAATTGCTATTGCTCGTGCTAGAATACCCCTTTTAGGCGACAAACCTCGTAAAACCCAATGAACTCAACTGCATACTTGATACCTGAGCACCCAGTTATTTTTGAAGAAGAAATCAAAAAGAGTGTGTTCATCACGCAAATTGCTCATACGCCAAGTATTGAGTTGGCGAAAGCATTTGTTGATCAAGTGAAGAAGCAGCACAGCAGCGCGCGACATAATTGTTGGGGCTTTGTGGCGGGACGTCCTGAAAATTCGATGATGTGGGGCTTTAGTGACGACGGTGAGCCGTCTGGTACCGCAGGTAAGCCTATCTTAGCGCAGCTTAGTGGTTCTGGTATTGGAGAGCTCACTGCGGTGGTCACGCGCTATTCCGGTGGTATCAAGCTTGGCACGGGTGGTTTGGTGAAGGCTTACGGTGGTGGCGTACAACAAGCACTTAAGCTGATTCAAACAATCGAAAAAAAAATCACCACACAATTACGTCTAGAGTTAGACTATGCATTCGTGTCTATAGCTCAAGCCGAGCTGAGTCGTTTCGAAGCGGTTGAGGTCGAGTCGCACTACACCGACAAGGTCATTCTTATTGTTGAGTTAGAAGTGAACCATGTTGATGCACTGACGCAGAGTATCATTAATAAAAGCGGAGCCAAGGCAATGGTCTCCCCAGTAGAAAACAACTAGGACGTAACGAAGCACCGCTTCATCAACTCATATGCAATTTCGATCCATAATTCGCATTGTCGGACTGCTACTCGCTCTGTTTAGCGTTTCAATGCTCGCACCCGCTTTAGTCGCACTGATTTATCGAGATGGTGCGGGTGTGCCTTTTGTTACCACATTTTTCGTCCTACTTGTTTGCGGCGGTTTTTTTTGGTTTCCAAACCGTCGTCATAAACACGAACTCAAAGCCAGAGATGGCTTCCTTATTGTTGTACTGTTTTGGACCGTAATCGGTAGTGCGGGTGCACTGCCATTTTTGATTTCTGATTATCCCAATGTTTCTGTCACCGATGCCTTCTTCGAGTCCTTCTCGGCACTAACCACGACAGGGGCGACAGTGATCGTTGGTTTGGATGAGCTTCCTAAGGCGATTTTGTTCTATCGTCAGCTACTTCAGTGGTTTGGTGGTATGGGTATCATCGTATTGGCTGTGGCTATCTTACCGGTACTTGGCATCGGTGGGATGCAGCTCTATCGAGCAGAGATCCCAGGACCAGTTAAAGACAGTAAGATGACGCCGCGTATTGCAGAGACGGCAAAAGCGCTTTGGTACATCTATCTTAGTTTGACTATTGCTTGTGCAGCGGCATTTTGGGTGGCAGGAATGACACCATTTGATGCCATCGCCCATAGTTTCTCGACGATTGCGATTGGTGGCTTCTCTACTCACGATGCCAGTATGGGCTATTTCAATAGTCCGGCTATCAACATGATTACGGTTGTATTCCTGCTGATCTCTGCGTGTAACTATTCTTTGCACTTTGCGGCTTTTGCCTCTGGCGGCGTGCATCCTAAATATTATTGGAAAGATCCTGAGTTTAGAGCCTTCATCTTTATTCAGGTAGTTCTGTTTTTGGTGTGCTTCCTTATCTTGCTTGAGCATCACTCTTACAACTCCATGTACGACGCGTTCGATCAGGCTCTGTTCCAGTCAGTTTCGATATCGACGACGGCCGGCTTTACGACAACGGGCTTCTCTGAGTGGCCACTGTTCTTGCCGGTACTCCTACTGTTCTCATCATTTATTGGTGGCTGTGCAGGTTCAACGGGTGGCGGCATGAAGGTTATTCGTATTCTTCTACTGACACTGCAAGGTGCCCGTGAAATGAAGCGCTTGGTTCACCCAAGAGCGGTCTATACCATCAAAGTCGGCGGAACAGCTCTATCACAGCGCGTTGTCGATGCAGTGTGGGGTTTCTTCTCCGCTTATGCACTGGTGTTTGTGGTGTGTATGTTGGCACTTATCGCAACGGGTATGGATGAGCTCAGTGCCTTCTCTGCCGTAGCGGCGACACTGAATAACCTTGGCCCTGGTCTTGGTGAAGTGGCTCTTCATTTTGGTGATGTGAACGACAAGGCGAAATGGGTACTGATTGTGTCGATGCTATTTGGGCGATTAGAAGTGTTCACTCTTCTTATACTACTAACGCCAGCATTCTGGCGAAGCTAATTCATCAATACCAATTTACTAATAGATGGCAGCGAAGGAAATCATCGTGGAAAAAGTTCTCTATCTCTATTCTTCTCGCGAAGGACAAACAAAGAAAATCATCGGACGTATCGCTGAGCAGCTTGGTCACAATGATGCCGCCACTATTAACCTGCATGAAAACCCAGATGTAAATCTGAGTGACTATGACAAAGTACTGATTGGTGCCTCTATTCGATATGGCCATCTTAATAAGAAGCTGTATCAGTTTATTGAAGCTAACCAAAAACAACTGGGTGAGATGAAGGCGGCGTTCTTCTGCGTAAACCTGACAGCAAGAAAAGAAGACCAAGGTAAAGATACGCCGGAAGGTAGCGCCTATATAAAGACGTTTCTTAAAAAGTCACCTTGGCAGCCGACTCTGATCGGTGTTTTTGCCGGAGCTCTCTATTACCCTCGTTATAATTCGTTTGATCGCTTTATGATTAAGCTAATTATGACCATGACTGGCGGCGAAACGGATACCACTAAGGAAGTTGAGTATACCAATTGGGAGAAAGTGGGGCTGTTTGCCGAGAAATTTGCCCAGCTATAGAGAGAAAATGTTGGTTTTTACGCCGTTTTGACTCGTTTTTAAGCGAACGATAAAAAAAAGCGAAAAACTTAAAAAAAAGGGTTGCCAACTTTAATCCGATCTCTATAATGCCCCCTCGCTGACACGGGAAAGGACAACGAAATCCACT
>JYJJ01000034.1 GCA_003263775.1 Vibrio maritimus | reverse complement strand
CAAGGCACTAACGATGCGCCCGTGATCGCTGGTGATGCAGTCGGTTTGGTGATTGAAGACATTAATGTTCAATCTGGTGATCTGCTTAAAGATAACGGTCAGCTCACTATTTCCGATGTGGATACAGGCGAGGCCAAGTTCCAAACTACAGTCACGCCAGTGACTGTAGGGGCATCACGCCTATTGGAATTCTAACCATTACCGCGACCGGTGCTTGGAGTTATGAAGTCGACAATACCGCCACCGAAGTTCAGCAACTTGGTGCGGGCGATACCAGAACAGAAACGTTCCAAGTGCTCAGTGAAGATGGCACTCCCCACAACGTAGTGGTTACCATTAATGGCACCAATGACGCTCCTCAAATCGGCGGCTTATCGTATGTAGAGCTTACCGAAGACCAAGCAACGCAGATTGATACCAATGGCGACTTGAACTTCACATCGCAAGCAACGATTAGCGATGTGGATCTAGGTGAAGGTGCTTTTGTTCCAAGTACGTTGACCGCCGCAGCTGGAAACTTTACCGACGGTGCGTTAACCATAGACGCAGCGGGTAATTGGACCTACAAAATTCCCAACAGTAGCGCGAATGTGCAGGGGCTCGCAGCGGGTGAGCGTGCAACTCAAACTTTCACCGTTGAAACTGACAATGACACTACACATACCATTACCGTCGATATCGTCGGCGTGAACGATGGTTCTGTGCTGATCAGTGATCCATCTGAATCACTAGGTAGTGTGACCGAGGATGATACGCAAGTGACGCTGTCAGACAGTGGTGTATTGCAATTGTCTGATGTCGATGGCGCGAATGAAGAGGTGTTCAATACTAATCCGAATACCTTTACCTCTACCAGTACTGTTGAAGGCGCCGCTGCCGATCAAGCCCTAGGCGCCTTAACCATCACCGCTAGCGGCGCTTGGAGCTACGAAATACCAAATGCCAACGTAGAGTATTTAGGACAAGGTGAAACCGCAGTGAAATCTTTACGGTACTATCTGAAGATGGCACGCCGCACACGATAACCGTTACCATCAATGGTACCAACGACGCACCTGTGATTGCGGGCACCAGTGAGACGGCGGGCACCGTGTGGAATCTGGGCACCAGGATACTGGTGGTGTGGTATCAGGCACGCCAAGCATTGAAGGCCAAATTGATGCGAGTGATATCGACCTTGCAGATAACGATATACTGGATTACACCGTGGCTAATGCCACCAACCCTTATGGCACTGCGACCGTTGACCAAAATGGCGTGTGGAAATTTGAGCTAAACAATGGTGCAGATGCTACCCAAGCGCTAGAGGAAAATGAGACGGTTACTGTGACGTTTGATGTTGTGGTGACCGATGATCAGAACGCCACAGCGACTCAGCAGGTCATGATTACCATTCAGGGTACCAACGACAAGCCGTACTTAACTTCAGGAGGCGTCTTTGCCGATTCAGTCAAAGAATCTGGGCTGAACGAAGCGGGCGATCAGCGAGCTGACGGACAAATTAACGCTGATGATTATGATCTCGCGGATAATGCCCAGCTAAGCTACGCCTTTGACTCTAATGACAGCACAGCAACCAGTGTTGAAAATCAATACGGCACCTTTACCATCAACAGTGACGGCTCATGGTCGTTTGAGTTAGATAACACAAAACCTGCCACCCAAGCGCTAAGAGCGGGTGAGTCGACAACGGTAGACATTGATGCTTTTATTATCGATGACCGAGATGCTTACATTAGCCAAACGCTAACAGTGACCATCAATGGTACCAATGATCAACCAACAATATCTGGTACCAATACTGGTGATGTGGTTGAAGACAGAAATGTCACTCGAGAAAATGGTGTTCGTTATATCACCAGTGAAGGGTCACTTCGTGTCGATGATGTCGATACTGGAGAGAGCATCTTCAACACCACTGTTGAACCCGTAGGTTCGCCACTCGGCACCTTAACGATTGATGCCCTTGGCGACTGGGACTATCAGGTGAACACACGCGAGCGCGCAATCCAACGTCTGGGTGTGGATGAAACCATGGAAGAGTCGTTCCGAGTTTACTCTGTTGATGGTACCTCATTTGAAACCATCACCATTACCATCACAGGCACCAATGACCGCCCGAATATTCGCGGCAACAGCTCAGGATCTGTAACAGAGAATGTGGAAGGGGATGACAGTGAAGTCAAAGCCACGGGCGATCTCAATCCAAGAGACGCGGATGCAACAGATGTGCACACCTGGTCTGTCGTTGCAGCTCAGACGGGCAGTATGGCTCATTCTCAATCAACGCTTCTACGGGTACTTGGGAGTACATTCTCGATAATGACAAAGCAGACTCGCTCGCAAGAGATGAGCTAGCAACGGAGACTTTTACGGTTCAAGTCGATGATGGCAACGGCGGTACACGCACTAAAGACGTCACTATTGATATCACAGGTACTAATGACGCGCTCGTACTGACTGGGGATAGCACCGCGACGGTCGTGGAAGATCTGGATATTACCGAAGATGGCGTCATTGACGTTAGCGATCTCGATACTAAAGACACGTTTGAGTTCAAAGTGTTGAATCCAGTCGGTGTACTTGGCGATTTGACTATTGACCAGAATGGTAAATGGACTTACACGCTCGCTGCCGATCGTGCGGAGCATTTAGAGGATAACGTAACCTATCCGGCAGATTCCCAATATGGTGAGCAAATATTCCAGGTCAGTGTCACTGATGGCACGGCAACCAAGGTATTCGAAGTCAGCATCGATGTTATTGGCACCAATGACGCTCCGGACATTGATGGTGTGCGAACTGGCGTATTGTATGAAGTGAATGGGTATGGCCAAACCGTGGGCGCTGATTTAGGCGCGAACGATCCAGACCTCAATGAAACCGAAGCATGGCAGATTAACGACACCAATGCGGGCGTGGGTACTTACGGTACCTTGACCCTTAATCCCACGACCGGCGAATGGGAATATACGCTGGGCGTGAGTGATGGCCAAAAAGCCTCTGTCGATGCTCTGGCTCACGACAGTGTTGTCACTGAAACGTTTTCTGTCAGCGTGACGGATAAATACAACGCGGTGAGCACCAAAACCATCACCATTACTGTTAACGGTGACAACGACCGTCCAGTCATTGGCGGTACGTTAAGCGGTGAAGTGACGGAAGATGTTCATCCTGATGACAACCCTGCTAACTCAATCACCACATCGGGTACGCTGACGGACGGCGATGTCGATATTGGTGACGACCACACTTGGTCAATCAACTCGACGAAAGGGCAGTACGGCAATATCTCTATTGACCCACAAACTGGCGAGTGGGTGTATACCCTCAACAATAACAACCCTACCGTTCAGGGGCTGAAAGGTGTTGATAGTGAGACGCTAACCGACACCTTCACCGTTACTGTGAAAGATGATTCGGGTCAAAGCGATAACACCGCAACTCAAACGATCACGGTGACGATTAAAGGCACCAATGACGCACCGGATGTCAAAGGTGACACCTCTGGCAGCGTGATTGAAGCAATGAACGCGCGTTCAAGCGCCACTGGCGCGCTTACGGTCAGCGATATCGATACTACGGACTCTCATACCTGGACAGTCGAGAACGAAGATCAGACGACAGGCCAAGCAAGCGGTACTTACGGCTATATGTCGGTTGACGACAATGGTCGATGGACGTATCAGCTGCAAAGTGACTGGGATGCCACCCGAGAAATCCCACCGGGTGAAAGCCGTGTCGACAGTTTCGAAATCATTGTCACTGACGAAGGTGGTCTGACTGACACCATTACCGTTAACGTCACTATTGCCGGTACCAATACCGATCCAGAAATCTCGGTGCAGCCAAGCTATACCGTCATCGAGGACGGAGCCAATCTAACTGGCACCATTATCGCAGGTGTACCGACGCAAGATCAGCTTGATAATAATGTGATTGGCGGCGGTGACCCTGATCTCAATGAAATAGTGACTTGGAGCGTGCTAGACGGCGGTCAATACGGCACGTTCAGTATCGATGAATCGACGGGCACTTGGCAGTATGTACTTAACAATAACGCTCAGGCCGTGGACTCACTTGATAAAGGTGACACGCTGGATGATAGCGTTCGCATTCGCGTACTGGACAAGTTTGGTCATGAGTCTATTCAAGACATCACCATCAACATCATTGGTGAAAATGATGCGCCAAATATTCGTGGCGCTCAGACTCGAACAATACAAGAGGATGATATTGAAGCGGGTAACTACGTAGAGTCGGGTCAGCTTAATCCAGGTGATGTCGATGCCGATGATACTCATCTATGGGAAATCACTGATAACAATAACGGCCGCGGCGAATACGGTACGCTGACAATTGCTTCCGATGGACGCTGGACGTTCACTTACGATCAGCCAAGCAAGCTGGCAGAAATCAAAGCCCTAAAACCGGGTGAAATCGTCACCGACACTTTTGAAGTTACGGTAACGGATACTCACGGTGCGACGTCCACTGAGTTGGTTACCATACGCATTGAGGGACAAAACGACGCGCCGACAGTGACAGGTGAAGTGACGGGACGCTTCATAGAAGATAACGATACGCCGGATGACCCATCTGACGACAACACGGTGGTTTCAGGTCAGGCAATTCTCAACGATGTTGATAATGATGACTTTGCGGAATTTGTTATCGATGCGGGTCAAACACACAACGTCTACAACGGCCTGCGCGGTGATTTGTCGATAGACAAAGACGGCAACTGGGAGTTCACGCCAAACAACGACATCTTGCAAGCGTTAGCTGAGGGTGAAACTCAAACTGAAGTGTTTACCGTGCTAGCTCAAGACCAAAACGGAGCGACCATTACGCAAGACATCACCATTACTCTTGAAGGTCGCAATGACAATCCAGATGTGTCCGGTGATAACGAAGGTACTGTGGTTGAAGATGGCACGGCCGATATTTTTGGGGTCGACTTAACCCGTGCAGAGGGTCAATTAGCCGCTACAGATGTTGATAACAACAGTAGCGTTAAAGCCTGGTCGATTGAGGGCTCAGGTTTGGGTCAATACGGTACATTGACGTCGATAACAATGGTAAGTGGACCTATGTTATTGATAACTCGTTGAGTGCGACGCAAGCGTTGGCCGCAGGTCAAACGGAAACCGAAACTTTCTACGTGGTGGCGACTGACAATGAAGGCGGTGTCTCTGAGCGCCACCCTGTTGTTATCAATGTAATCGGACAAAACGATCCAAGCGGCGGCGGTGGCGGTGGTTCATTGGTTGATGTATCGCAGTTGGATGTCATGGAAGACGACAAGCTTACCGATACCGATAACGATGATGATGCTTCCACTCCTTTGGTAGGCGATTTAACCACGTCTCCAATCACTGGCGGCATCTACGGTAATTTGGTGGCCAGTAATGGCAGTTGGACTTATCAATTAGATAACGACTCTCCGCTGACCCAAGGCCTTGAAGAAGGTCAAACTGCAACAGAAACTTGGCGCGTGACCGATGAAAATGGCAACTACGTCAATGTTACTGTGACCATTGAGGGTAAAGCGGATAAACCTGAAATTACCGTCGATTCAGACAGCGGTAACTTTGAAAATGGCACCATAGATCTTGGCGAAGCGAAAGAAGATGTGACGACGTCGATAAGCGGTAGTCTCAGTGTGTACGATCCAGACTTTGGAGAAACACATGAATGGTCTGTGGTTAATGGTCAGGGTTCGTATGGTGAGCTTTCTATTGACCCAGCAACAGGTGAGTGGACCTATGTCCTAGACCCTGGCGTAGAGCTTCCTGCTGAAGAGGAAGTGTTTGATAGCTTCTTTGTAAGAGTTACTGATACCGACCCGGGTGAGTCATTGACGACAAAAACCGACATTCGTGAAGTTAAAGTGAAGATTGTCGGCTCAGCGGAAGATGCCAATAACCCGAATCCAGGCGATGAAAAAATTATCATCGAAACGGTGACGGCGAATGAAGATAATGACGACTCATCGGAAACAGGAACCGGCGCGGCTGACATTGTCATTACTTCAGCGGATGCAGGCGGCTCGTTAGAGCTTGATCCTGCGCTCGGCCTTGGTGATCAAATCACTTGGACCTTGATTGATGGCAGTGGGACTTACGGTAGCATTAATGTTAACCCTGATGGTTCATGGGTCTTTACGCTCGATAACGACAGCAACGCAGTTCAGTCGTTGCAAGAAGGCGAAACGCGACAAGATGTGTTTGAAGTGTATGCCGTAGACCAATACGGCAAAACGGTCGTTGATGATAATGGCCTGCCGCAAACATTGGAGATTGTGGTCAACGTCAATGGTCAAAACGACGCACCAACGCTGCAAGCGAACGTCGAAGAAACCATTGTAGCGGACGATCCGGATCAAACGATTTCTGGTCAGCTATCGGTGTCTGACGTCGATACCCAAGATCAGGGTTTCCATACTTGGACCGCGACGCCAACGAGTGTGGAAAATGACTACGGTACGCTTCAATTCAATAGTGATGGCTCATGGTCTTACGTGGTCAATCCAAACAATGCTGACATCATTGCGCTTGGTGCCAATGAGTCAATCCCACAAACCTGGCAGGTCACAGTCACAGATCCATCTGGCCTAACCGATACCCAAACGCTCACTATCAACATTCGTGGGGATAACCAAGCGCCGACTATGGTGACTCAAGATGGTGAAGTGATCGAAGATGATACCAACGGCTTGGGCAGCGTTTCTGTCACTAAAGCAATTGTCCTCGATGATGTTGATACTAACGATACGGTAACGCTGAGCGCGGCCGATCTCAACGGTACTTATGGTCACTTTGTTGTTGACCCTGCAACCAATACTTGGACGTACGAGTTGTATAACAACGAGCCGCATGTTCAAGCTTTGGGCGAAGGCGTTAGCGTGGTTGAATCTTTCACGGTGCGCGCAACGGACAGCTTTGGCGCAGAGGTGACACAAACCGTCGAAGTGACCATTACTGGCACCAATGACAGGCCAAGTGTATTTGGTGCCGCAACTGGTTCAGTGAGTGATAACTTAGGCAGCACCGCCAGCGGTAAAGTCACCGTCTCCGATGTGGATATTGGCGATGGCCATACTTTCGACGTCAAACAAGATACCGACTTAGGCACATTCACCATCGATAATACAGGCAAGTGGACGTTTGTTGTCGATGAGGAAAATGCGGAAATTAACGCTTTGGCCAAAGGTCAAACCAAGACAGTTCAAGTTAGTGTGATTGCCACGGATGATTCCAATGTAAGTGCAACGCAAGAATCGAACGAGCACTTCATTACCATCACTATTGTTGGTACCAATGATGCGCCTAAGATTGTGGATATCGGTCAGCAGATGGCCACTGAAAACACTAATACTCAGCTATCAGGCGTGTTTGATGATGGTGATGTGGATACGGTGAATATTGCCGATGATCATCTTTGGGAAGTCGTCTCTGGTGACCCGCGTGGTGACTTGAGTGTTGACCCTACAACGGGGGCATGGACGTTTGATCTTACCGGCGATTTTGAGTACTTGTCTGAAGGTGAAACGCTACCGGCGCCATTGACTTATGAGGTCAAAGTGACCGATGAGCATGGTGCAAGTAATACCATTACGGTTGAGTTCCAAGTCACGGGCACTAACGATGCACCTACGGTCGTTGCTGCTGATACCGTTGCGACAGGCACTGTATTTGAAGATCCAACAGGTGCGGAATCGGGTACGGCAACGGGTGAAGTGAAAATTGCCGATGTCGATCAAAGTGATACGCATAGCTATAGCCTGAGCGGCACTGGGATGGTGACCGAAATCGTTGGTACTTACGGCACGTTGAAACTCATCGATGGCGATACCGACGATACGGTGAAGTGGGAGTACGTGATCGATCAGGCTAAAGTTGATTCACTTAACGATGGCCCAGTCAGCGAAGCTTTGATTTATATATCGAGAGCTTAGTTGGTGGCGTTGCCCAAGGTGATGCGATCACTCAATCGATTGATATTACTGTGCAAGGTCGTAATGATGCTGCCATTGTTAGTCCAGACTCTCAGACTCTGGATGAGACCAATGCGGCGCTGACATTGTCTGGCAACCTAGATTCGACCGATGTTGATAACCCTGATGATACCTTTACGGTGCAAACCGATGTTCAGGGTACTTATGGTAAGTTCAGCGTGCAAGCGGATGGTCAGTGGACATTCGTTGCAGACGAAGCGTATGACTCGCTTAACGTTGGACAAAGTGTTTCGGAAACATTCCAAGTGACCACCATTGATGGTACGCCAACGTCAGTAACGGTGAAAATCGAAGGGACCAATGATGCTGCACAGGTCAGTGTAGGCTCTGTTGTGACCGATGAAACCGATGCAGCGTTAACCATCAGTGATACCTTGACGGCGTCGGATGTGGACAATCCGGACAACACTTTCACCCCATCAAGTGAAGTAGGAACCTACGGCAGCTTCTCCATCGACGCTAACGGCGTTTGGACGTTCGTTGCAAATGACTCCTTCGATAACTTAAATGTGGGTGAGCATGTCAAAGAGACCTTTAATGTTACTTCGGTAGACGGTACTCCTTCCACGGTAACGGTACAGATCAACGGTACCAATGATTCCGCGACAATAAGCGCTGCAAGCCAAGAGCTAATAGAAACTGACAGCATTCTAACGGCTGGTGGTACGCTAACCTCTGTAGATCCAGATAACCCAGATAACAGCTTTATCGCCCAAAGCAGCACGGTTGGCACGTTAGGTACCTTTACGCTGAGTGCGTCAGGCGTGTGGACGTTCGAAGCCAACAGTGCTTTTGATAACCTTGCAGATGGCGAACGTGTTGAAGAGGTGTTTGATGTGTTCTCGATTGACGGCACCCAGTCGCAAGTGACCATCGGTATTACGGGCAGCAACGACGCTGCAACGGTTGATTCTGCGGATATTAGTTTGCAAGAGAGCGACAGTGCATTGACGACAGGCGGTACATTGACCGCAACGGACGTCGATAATCCAGACAATACGTTCATCGCACAGAGCAACGTGTCTGGCACCAATGGTACGTTCTCGATTGATGCCAACGGTGTGTGGAGCTATACCGCAAACCAAGCCTTTGATGGCCTTAATAGTGGCGAATCTGTCTCCGACACCTTTATCGTTAAGTCGGTGGATGGGACTGAGTCGAGTGTTAAAGTGACCATTAATGGTACCAATGATGCCGCAACAATCAGTGCAGTCGACCGAGTGATCGCAGAAACCGATGCTGCGATCAGTACCGGAGGTACATTAACGTCGACCGACCCAGATAACTTGGATAACAAGTTCTTGGCACAAACCAATATTGCTGGCTCTCATGGCGTATTTAACATCGATGAAGATGGCGTGTGGAGCTATGATGCAAACGAGGCGTTCGATAGTCTCAATGTTGGTGACTCTCTGATTGATTCGTTCAATGTACAGTCGATTGATGGCACGGTATCGACGGTGAAAGTGACCATTCAAGGGACTAACGATGCCGCTGTCGTCAGCTCTGCCGATATCACCCTGGTTGAATCAGATTCGGTATTGTCGACAGGTGGTGTACTTACTGCATCCGACGTAGACAATACCAACAACCAATTTATCGACCAGACAGATACTCTGGGCACGTACGGCCGCTTCTCAATCGATGTGAATGGTAATTGGACGTTTACCGCCAACGACGCGCTTAACTCGCTCGCTGATGGGGTGGTTGCGGTAGATACCTTTAACGTGAAATCGATTGATGGCACGGCTTCGACGGTCACGGTGAGAATCCAGGGGACGAACGATGCCCCTGTGATTGGCGGCACTGTGTCGGCTGGCGTTCAGGAAGGCGTGACCGATTCAGCCACAGGGACCGTTACGGCACAAGATGCGGACAGCACGGTTACTCGCTCGTTACGCGGCGGGACTTTAGTTGGGGATGTTTATACCGCAACAGGGACTTACGGTACCTTAACCTTTAACATTGCCACCGGTATCTGGGCCTATGTGTTGATTGCTGGAAACAGCAATGCGCTCGCTGCGGGTGATACTGACACCGATAACTTTATTATCGATGTCAGTGATGGCCTGACTTCGCTTGAGCAACCCATCACCATTACGGTGACAGGTAATCAAGGACTTCGAGGCGACAGCGCACTGGATGACATCTTAGTCGCTACGTCAGATGACGAATGGATGTTTGGTAATACCATCCCGGCTGGTGGTGGTATCAGTAGCGATAATGACTCGCAAGATACCTTCCGTTGGGAAACCGCGAACCTAGCCGGTACTGACACTATCAAAGACTTTGATGTACGAGACTTTACAACCGGTGATCCAAACATTAAACACGATGTCGTCGACTTAACGGCTGTTGCATTTAAAGATGATCAGTTGCTCACAGATCAGCTCAGCGTGTCGGAGCAAAGTGGCAATACGGTGTTTGAGATTTCTGACAATGGTGTCGTGGTGCAATCCATCGTCCTTGAGGGCATTGCACTGCATACTCTGCTTGGGGTAACGCCAAGCGAAATCGGTGATTTCACGCCAACTGAAGTATTGGTTGCCTTGTACCAATCTGAGCAACTGACACTACCCGATCAAATCAAGATAGGTACTGATTCAGCAACGACGGAAACAATCGTTGGTACTGATGAAAGTGACATCCTATTTGGTGGCGGTGGCAATGATATCCTGACCGGTGGTGATGGACATGATTTGTTCTTGTTCACGGAAGATGCCGCGGGCACCACGATAGATCCTGCCGAGCAAACGGTAACGGATTTTAGTGTTGGCAGCGATATTTTAGACATTTCTGATCTGTTACCCGCGCACGATAATATCGGTGACTTGCTCGGTAATATCAGCGTATCGGTGACAGACGACCCAGCAGATGCGACAGACAACGCGACAACGGTAATTAGCGTCACCAACAATGGTGAGCAAACAGACATTACCTTAGAAGGCGTTGGATGGAATGAGCTTGGCATCTCGGATGCTAGCGTGATCAATGATCCGGGTAATCATCAAACAGAGCTACTCAATCAACTTGATACCATGAATGTGATTAAGATTGATCCGTAGTGGCTGATGATGGGGACTAAAATAGAAAAAGGGCTGTGTCGATGACACAGCCCTTTGAGTTTGCAGATGCTAGCAAATATTAGCTCAGCTTGTTCTGCTCAGCTTTACAAACTGCGGCAGTAAATACCACGTCCGTTGAGCTGTTCAGCGCTGTCTCGGCAGAATCTTGAATCACACCAATGATAAAGCCAACAGCAACGACCTGCATGGCGACATCGTTTGAGATGCCAAATAGACCACACGCTAGAGGAATAAGTAGCAGCGAGCCGCCAGCGACGCCTGACGCACCACAGGCAGATACCGCAGCAACAATGCTTAGTAGCAGTGCGGTAAAGATATCGATTTCGATGCCCATGGTATGTACAGCAGCCAATGTCAGAACTGTAATGGTGATAGCGGCACCCGCCATATTGATCGTCGCGCCTAGTGGGATAGAAACAGAATAAGTATCTTCATCCAGATCCAGCTTTTCACAAAGCGTCATGTTCACTGGGATGTTAGCCGCACTTGAACGTGTGAAGAATGCCGTCACACCACTTTCACGTAGGCATTGGAATACAAGCGGGTAAGGGTTTTCTTTGGTCTTCACGTAGACAATGATTGGGTTTACAACCAGTGCAATGATTGCCATGGCAAGCAGCAGAACGAAAAGCAGTTGTGCGTAGCCAGCAAGTGCAGAAAAACCAGTCGTTGCGAAGGTATTCGCCACCAGGCCAAAAATACCAAATGGAGCTAGACGAATGATGAAACGTACGATTTGTGACACGCCGTGACTCAGATCTTCAAATACCGCCTTGGTGGTGTCAGAAGCATGGTGCAGGGCTAAACCCAGACCAATTGCCCACGCCAAAATACCGATGTAGTTAGCGTTCATCAGCGCGCTAACTGGGTTGTCGACAAGTTTGAACAGCAGCGTGTGTAGAACTTCAGCAATACCTTGCGGTGGCGTTGCTCCTTCCGCGCCGGCAACCAAGGTAAGCTCGGTTGGGAAAAGGAAGCTAAGCAAAACTGCAGTAAGCGCCGCCGAGAAAGTACCAATGAGGTACAGCACAACGATTGGACGCATATGCGTGGTTTGGTTTTTCTTTTGGTTGGCAATAGAAGCTGCGACAAGAATGAAAACTAAAATTGGGGCGACAGCTTTAAGTGCACCAACAAACAAGCTACCAAGCATTCCGAAGCTTTGAGCAGTGGTTGGAGACGCGACAGCGAGGATAACACCAAAAACGATACCCGCGAGGATCTGCAGAACCAGATTACCATTCGCATAACGGGCAAGGATGCTAGAACTTTGCATTTTTATATCCCTGTATAGATTTTGCACTGACTCGTCACGGTCTAAGACAGCACCATTCCGGTAGTGCAGTTATTATGTAATAAAGTGTGTTTGCGTTCGGTATCTTAGCAAGACAGGATGATGTGTCTACAAATAATTCAATTGTTGAATGATTTAGTTGTTATTGTTGAATTTGGTGGTTGTAAATGTTGACTAATTTGATGCCTGTGACACGAAAAAAGGCAGCGTTAGCTGCCTTTTGGGGATCAAAAACGATACTTTTGGCTGGGAGTTAGCTTTGAAGCATGACCGTCGCTTCGCCTTTGATGGCGACTTTTCCCTGCTCATTAAGTACTTGGGTTAGCAGCTTGGCGATGGGTTTATCTTCCCGCACTTCAGTAACTTCTACTCGAGCGGTCACCGTTTCCCCGACGCGGATCGGGCAGGTAAACTGCAGTGTTTGCCCAAGGTAAATTGCCCCCGGTCCCGGAATTTTTGATGCCAGCAATCCAGACACTAAGCTCGCACCTAACATGCCGTGAACAATGGGGACCTCAAACGGCGTCATTGCGGCAAATGTTTCATCTAAATGCACTGGGTTGTAATCTTCCGCCAATGAAGCGAACTGCTCTACGGCCGCTTTATCGAGTGTTTTGCTCAGGCTCGCGTATTGTCCTACTTCAAGCGACATGACGGCTCTCCTCTTGTGTTTTTAGTACGTCTTCAATGCGTTGTTTTACATAATTGCCCGGTGCGTCAAGCTCACCCTCAAGGACTCGTGCCTCGATTTTCTGAGAGAAGTTGCGCGCATCCAGCCACTGTTGCCAATGTCCCCACCAAGAGCCGGTGTGTTTGTCAGCTTTCTCAAGCCAAGTGTCGGCATCGGTATCGACATTCTCATTGGTCCAATAGCCATACTTGGTGGAATCGGCATGATTCATTGGGCCGGCAATATGACCGCTTTCTGCAAGTACAAAGGTGTTTTGACCACTTAGCAGATCTGTGCCTTTAAAGGTGCCTTTCCAGAGCGCGATATGATCTTCGATCGCAGAAAGGAAGAAGGTTGGCGATTTCACTTTAGCAAGGTCAATGCCGACCCCGTCGATTTCAATGCCGTTTGGTTGACTCAGTTTGTTCTCAAGATAGAACTGGCGCAGCATTTGATTGTGACAACTTGCTGGTACATTGGTGTTGTCGCTATTCCAATGTAGCAGATCGAATGCAACAGGTTTTTCACCTTTTAGGTAGTTGGTGATGTAGTAATTCCAGTAAAGGCTGTTTTCACGAAGCAAACTGAACGACACCGCCATTTGGCGCCCGTCCATATAGCTTGATGGTTGTTCTGGGTTTCGATGGCCGAAATCATCGGGTCATTGATAAAGATGCCAAGCTCACCAGGCTGCTGGAAATCGAGGATCGTGGTTAACAGCGTGGCTGATTTAATGCGCTGCTTGCGACGCTTTCCTGCAAGATAGGCCATTGCGGCTGTCAATAGCGTGCCGCCAATACAGTAACCTAATCCGTTGACTTCGCGCTCACCTGTTTGGGCTTCAATTGCATCCAGCGCTGGGATGATGCCATCCGTCACGTAGTGGCCAAAGTCAGTATCACGGAACGATGCATCCGGATTAACCCAAGAGATCATAAATACCGTGTGACCTTGATCGACCAGCCATTTCACAAATGACTTACGCTGGTTCAAATCCATGATGTAGTATTTGTTCACAAAAGGTGGCACCAACATCATCGGACGCTTGTACACTTCTTCTGTTGTTGCTTGATACTGAATCAGCTCAAACAGATGATTTTTAAATACCACTTTGCCTTCTGTCGCGGCCACATTTTCGCCAACCACAAACGCTTCGCTATCAGTCATACGGATATTGAGCATGTCTACGCTTTTGCTCATATCTTTCTGCAATTGGTCGAGGCCTTTGATGAGGTTCTCACCGTTGGACTCTAGGGTTAGTTTCATGATTTCTGGGTTGGTGGTGATGAAGTTACTTGGCGACATCGCATTGAGAAACTGGCGCGCAAAGAACTCGAGGCGCTCTTTTGCTTCCGGTTCGATATCTTGGGTATTACCAATGGTATCGAGTACCGATTTACAGACCAGTTTATAGCTCTCTTTGATGTAGCTATACATCGGGTTTTCAGACCAGCTTTCATCTCTAAAACGAGGATCTGTCTCTTTAGCGGTGGATTCGCTGGTCGACAAAATACAGTCATTAAACAGGTTTATCTGTTGGTTCCACCATGTCATTTGCTGCTCTAGGATACTGGTAGGGTTGCTAGCAACAGATTGTGCAAGCTGACTCCAGTCTTCGACTTGAGATTTGAAGATGGTGGATTGAGTAGGCTTTTGAAACGCATCAAACCAACCTTGAGTGGCTTGAAAGTAACTATCGATGACATCTTGGAATGGGGCTTATTTTCCATCTTCTCATCCTTTATTGCATAGAAAATAGAGGGCGACACCATGTTTAGAAACCTATGTTTAGAAACCTATGTTTAGAAACTCATGCTCGGAAACTGATGTTTATAAACGAATAGTTATTAACGAGGCACGCCCATCTCAAAAAGCGGAGCCAAGATTACTTGTTTGGCGTAATTGAACTTGCCGAAATTTCATCAACCGCAGCTTTAAACTCGTTACCAATCTGGCTTAGCTTTTGACCGTCTTCCAGTAGGCGCTGGCTTACTTTAGTAATGATCTCGAGTTGTTTGCTGCCGTGGTTCATCAGATCTTGTGGTTGTTTCACCGCCACAAGGCTCTGTAGGTTTTCGTTAGTCAACTCGCTGTATGCAGTCAAAGTTTCAATCTGCATTTTTGATAGTGTTTCTACGTTCTTCGCAACCAGTTGGCTGAAGTTAGCAAATGGGTTAAGAACAGATTGTAGTTGAGCATTTACTGCTTCTAGAGCGGCTTGATTTTGCATGGTTAGCTTCCTTTTAAACGTCTTTTTGATGAACAACGTGTCTCTAATATCGAGTTACCTGTTCGCTTTTTGATTTAAGTCATGTAATTCAAACGCGTGTTTGAATACGGATATGATGAAGAATGCTTAACCCTTTGTCACTAGCCTCAAAAGGCATAATTTATAGGCAAACAGCTCTAAAAATAATGCTCAGCGTTTAATTGTCCTTTGAGTTTGATTGCATAAGTGCCCAATTTAATTACTGTTAATGACTTGTTGTTATTTGATATGCGTTTGAATCTTGATTTCACTATACGGTTATTAATTACCAAAATTGAAATATAGATCACAAAAATACCGCTACTAATCTGAAGTGAAAGGTAATTGATCTATTCGGTTGTCTTTGTTTTTGTGGTTTGTTCTATTTGGTTTTTTGATTGGTGGTGGGTTTTTGGTATGTATTTTTCTTGTGAATGCTTTGTCTGAAATTCATTCTCTTATCATAGGGGTGTAATTGTAACCTGTTGTATTTAAATGGTTTATTTTCTTTCCTCTTGCGTTTTTAGTCTAACCAAAAAATATTTTATCATTAGTTTCATGAGCTTAGGTGTATATGCATCCCGTAATGGATGTTAATTTTAAAAAGTTGATGTTAATCACTTGTTGAATTAAATTTTGCTGGATATATTAAACGAGCGTTTGATACGGGCGTTTTAAATTATGAAAGTAAAATCTGGAACAAAAGAAAAGATATTTAATATTGCTCAAACTCTATTTATAGAGCGTGGCTATAACAATACATCGCTACGAGATATCACTCAAAAGGCCGATGTGAACCTCGCCGCCGTCAATTATCACTTTGGAGATAAAAACTCTTTAGTGCAGGCGATTCTAGACGATTACCTCGTTCACTTAATGCCACAAGTGCATGGGCAATTAGAACAATTGAACCTTAGAACAAGCTATAGCGTTGAGGATGTGTTGAACACAATAAAGTCGCCGCTATTGGGTTTAAATAAATTACACCCAAATGGCATGGCTAGCTTTTTATTGCTCATCGCCAGCGGTTATAGCGATGTTCAAGGACATTTGCGATGGTTCATTGTTAATCATTACGGGAAAACTTTAGAGCTATTCAAACAATCCATGCTCAAAGCCAACCCAAGTATTGATGAAGAGTCTTTGTTTTGGCGATTGCATTTTGCCCTTGGGGCGTTCGTTTTTGCCACCGTATCGTCTAAGGCATTAAACGAGATCGCCGCGAGTCAATTCGATCAAGACAGTGACTTACTAAACATTATCGAGCAAGCCATACCCTACATTTCGGCTGGCTTAGAAACCGACAACAAGCAAGATAATTGCGAAACTCAACAAAAGGATTAATGGATATGAGTGTCATTACAAAGAAGTTGATCAGCCAGCCAGCATTTAATTTGTTTAAGAAAGTGCTGCCACCTCTGTCAGCCACTGAACGTGAGGCAATGGAAGCGGGTGGAGTATGGTGGGATGGCGAATTGTTTTCTGGTAATCCAGATTTTAATACTCTTCACAATTATCCCAAGCCGACGCTGACTGCGGAAGAACAGCACTTTATTGATAACCAGCTCGAAACGCTGTTGTCGATGCTCGATGATCACAAAATCGTCAAAGAAGATCGCGATTTGCCACCACAAGTTTGGGAGTATCTAAAGAAAGAACGCTTCTTCTCGCTGATCATCTCCAAGGAATATGGCGGGCGCGCTTTCTCTGCGCTGGCCAACTCAACCATAGTGTCCAAAATCGCGACCCGCAGCATGAGCGCGGCGATTACGGTCATGGTACCTAACTCCCTAGGCCCTGGCGAACTGCTCTCACACTATGGTACTCAAGCACAAAAAGACTATTGGTTGCCTCGACTCGCTGATGGTACAGACACGCCATGTTTTGCCCTAACGGGGCCTGAAGCAGGTTCTGATGCGGGTGGTATACCGGATACGGGCGTTGTTTGCTATGGCGAACATCAAGGTGAGAAAGTGCTGGGTATCCGACTTAACTGGAACAAACGTTATATCACCCTAGCGCCCATAGCGACCGTAATGGGACTGGCGTTTAAGATGCTAGACCCAGAAGGTTTGCTTGGCGATAACAAGAACGTCGGCATTACCTGTGCATTGATTCCAACCGATCACCCTGGTGTGGTGATAGGTGAAAGACATGACCCTCTTCATTTGGCCTTTATGAATGGCACGATCCAAGGTGAGGATGTCTTTATCCCAATGGATTGGCTCATTGGCGGCGCTAACTATGCGGGTAAGGGCTGGCGTATGTTGGTGGAATGTCTGTCAGCAGGGCGCGGTATTTCACTGCCCGCACTAGGCACCGCTATTGGCCATTTGACGGCGAGAACAACCGGTGCGTACGCCTATGTTCGCAAGCAGTTTGGTATGTCGATTGGTAAATTTGAAGGGGTAGCCGAAGCGCTAGGTCGTATTGGCGGTTTGAACTACTTGCTGGAAGCGAGCCGCACCCTAACAACGACGTCGCTTGATATGGGGCAAAAACCGGGTATTGTCACCGCCATTGCCAAATATCACATGACAGAAATCTCGCGCACTATCTTGAATGACTCAATGGATATCCACGCAGGGCGTGCTATTCAATGTGGTCCAATGAACTACTTGTCCTCGGCGTATTTAGGTGTTCCTGTTGCCATCACGGTAGAAGGTGCGAACATTCTAACGCGTAACCTTATGATTTTTGGTCAGGGTGCCACGCGTTGCCATCCATACGTATTCCAAGAAATGGAAGCGGCGGCCAACCCAGATCATCAAGCGGGTCTTGAGGCGTTTGATAATTTGCTGTTTAAGCATATCGGTCATGCGACGAAAAACTCGATTGGCGGCTTGTTTGCAGCACTGACAGGCTCTGCGCTAACATCGTCGCCGGTAAGTGGTGAAACAGCCCGTCATTACAAGAACTTAAAGCGCTTGAGCAAAGCACTGGCAGTGAGCGCTGACTTTGCCATGTTAACGCTGGGTGGTGAACTGAAACGAAAAGAGCTGATTTCTGCGCGTCTCGGTGATGGTCTTGCATATCTCTATTTGGCATCAGCAGTATTGAAGAAATACCAAGACGAGGGTAGCCGAGCAGAAGAGCGCGACTTTGTTGATTATGCTGCTGACTACTGTTTCTACCACGCGGCGAAGTCTTTGAACGAAGCTTACCGCAACTTCCCAAGTGGATTCGCAGGTAAAACACTAAAAACACTGCTATTCCCAATTGGTAACCATTTCAAATTGCCAAGCGATGATGTCACTTTGCGCATCGCAAACAAGTTGATGGTACCTGGTGAAATGCGCGATCGCTTGACGCATCTGTGCTATGTCGGAGCTGCTGAGGATGACAATGTCGGCTGATGGATCGCGCTTTTGTTGCCATGTATGGCGTTCGAGATTTAGAGAAGAAGCTTCTTGCTGGCGTTAAAGCAGGCAAGGTCGCTCGCAAAGGTCTATTGGCTGACCGTTTGGCACAAGCATTAAAAGAAAATGTTTTGAGCCAAGAAGAAGTCGATAAAATTATAGAGGCGGATGCGCTGCGTTACCGCGCGATTCAGGTTGACCACTTCAGCCATGATATGAAGACCACGCTAACAAATGGTGCTCCTCCAAAACAAATGGCGCTCGCCAACGCAAGCTAGCATTAGAAGCCTGTCTACTTCGGTAGGCAGGCTTTTTTGTATAACGATAACCAACGATTAAGTCTCAACGAGGAACATCATGGAGAATCCCCAGCACTATCAAGCGCTAGAAAGCATGTACTTAGCAGCGCCAATTAACGAATTCTACTTACCTCGAATTAAAGTTCAGGAAGCTCAGGCAGATATTGAAATTGAGCTACACAAAAAATACTTTCACACGGCAGGCGCGGTGCACGGCTCGGTCTACTTTAAAATGCTCGATGATGCTGCCTTTTTTGCTGCTGCAAGCCTAGAGAAAGAGTACTTTGTCCTCACGACCTCTTTTACTACCTACATCACTCGACCTGTGTCCAAGGGGCGTATGAAAGCGGTAGGTAAAGTGGTCAATATCAACAGCAGCCAGTTTATTGTTGAGTCGGTTGTCTATGATGGTGAAGATCGCGAGATAGGGCGAGGTAATGGGTTGTTTGTGCGCAGTAAAATGTTGCTGCTAGATGTACCTGGTTATCAGCCTTAAGTGTGATGTAAAAAGCTCCGAGCGTACTCGGAGCCATGTTTGTTTAGACTTAATTGCCTAATCCGTTAGTAGCCTTTTTTACGATGGCGACTTTCAGACTGCACCGACTTGATGAACTTACCAAACTCTTTGGATTTGCTGCGTTTTTCTGCAAGTGAAGCACTGTTTCTTGCTTGCTCGCGCTGCAGTTTGAAGTAGTTCTCCATTCGTCTCTCATCTAGCTCACCGGCTTCCAGAGCTTTGCGTACTGCGCAGCCTGGCTCGTTGGTGTGCTGACAATCACTAAAACGGCACTGGTTTATCAGCGCTTCAACATCACTAAAGGTTTCGGCTAGGCCTTCTTCACTGGCCGTGAGCTGAATTTCGCGCATTCCCGGTGTATCTAAAAGCAATCCACCTTTTGGCATTTTGTGCATTGAGCGAGACGTCGTGGTGTGGCGACCTTTACTGTCGTCTTCACGAATGCCGCCTGTCGCCTGAGTTTGCGTTTGCATCAGTGTATTCACCAATGTCGACTTACCGACACCCGATGAACCCATAAATGCCACAGTTTGCCCCGTCCCGCACCATGATTGCAGTCCTTGAAGAGACTCCGAATCAAGTGCATTGACCGTTTCTATCATCAAAAATGGGTCGAGGGATTGCACTTGCTGACGCTTGTCGTCGACATCGTCACACAAGTCGGCTTTGGTGAGTACGATGACTGCTTCTGCTTTGGATTCGTTCACCAATGTCAGGTAGCGCTCGATACGACTGAGATTAAAGTCATAGTTAAGCGAGCAGACGATGAACACGGTATCGACGTTAGCAGCAATGTACTGCTCTTCGATTTTTGAGCCTGGCGCTTTGCGGCTGAACAGTGACTTTCGCTCTAGCAAGCGAACAAAACCCTTTTGTTCGTCAAGGAGTAGCCAGTCTCCCACCGTCATCGCTGGATAGCTAATGTGGTGTTCAAGGTGAAACTCTTGTTGCTCAGTACAAACGATATAACCGCTGCGATGATGAGCAATCACTCGGCCGAAAATAATGCCGTCATACTCTTCTAGCGTGAGTTGTTGTTGAAAATAGGTTTTCCAGCCAAGTTCGTTGATCGCGATTGGATGGGTAAAAATAGAATGCATTGTTAGTACCTAAAATTTGGTCTTATTTTTTATAAGGGTCAGGTACTTACCGATGTAAGTGTGTGCAGGTTGCACAAGACCCCGGTTATGAACACCGGGTAAAGAAGGGAAGAGGGTTAGGAAACTGCGTGTGTTGTTGTGTTTCGCTTAACCGTTGTTTTTAGCCAACTTTACCGGGTGGGTGTGAATAACAATCATGAAAATCCTCCTAATTGAAGCAAAAATTGAGATATCTAGGTTAGATATAGACAATAAGCGCGAATAATACCACTAGCTTGTTCTATGGTCAGCAGAAAAGAGCTAGATATGATATTTCCGTTGTTAATGACCTTTTTGAGGTTAAGACTTGATAGAACCGCTTTGTCGAGTCGTAAGTAGTCGACCCAAAGCCACTTTGAGTTTTCCAGCCCAAAAAAGTTTAACGCGTTGCTTATCTTGATATTTGGTCAGTTTATGGTGTGAAGCAGCAAACGCATCGCTCAGTGCCTCGTCTAACAGTCGGTCGTTTCTTACAACACAAATCGTTTGGTGCGGTAGCGTGGTCTTTAAAGTGATCTCGTAATCACCAAACCCTTGGTGAAACATGATATTTGATTCAACATCAACAAGGTCAGGGAAACTATCCCATAACTGTTGGCACTCTTGGTCGAGTGCTGACTGTGTTTGCTCGGTTATCGCGACCCTTTGAAGGTTCTTTGTCATCATTACCTCTAAGTTACTACGTCACTTTGCAGATGGAACATGGTTCAGTCCGCATTGATATCTATGATGTCTTATTCTGTAAGGTTTCTGACGTTGGTTTTAGACTCTGCTTGCGGCAGTATGTCTTGAAAGCGATTTCTCGCCAAGTTTTTGCTGCTCGCAATTGTAGATCGATTCCAAATTTTTTCCAGTAGCTACTAGGTGATATTTCCTCTGTGTACCCTCACTAGTTATACAACAATGTGTATTTACAGTTGGCAAGACAGAAACTGTTACCCTGATTAGACTTATGTAGCTGGTTATTCGTTATGACCGATCGCTTTTCCAACGACGTCTCTGTGATCTCATTTAAGTGGGGCGGCTGAAAGCCTTTAGTTATTAAGCATCAAGAGCTAAGGCAGTTGGAAATGTGTGAATTCCCTTCCGTTTTTACGTTAACTGTGTCGAGGTGTGGATTCTGGTCATTACGAAACGGCATTAAAAAAGCCAACAGTTGGTTGGCTTTATGGTGTTCCGACAGGGAAATGAATTAGTGATGTTTATGATGCTTCATGCCCGACATGACTTTTTTCACTGGCACGGTTAGGACTTTCACTTCGCCATTGGCAAAGCTTAGCTCAACGTTAATGGTGTCCCCTTCTTTCATTGGCGCTTTTACATCCAATAGCATCACATGCAGGCTACCAGGCTTAAGGATGGTTTTACCATTGGCTGGAATATCGATGGTGCTCACTTGGCGCATCTTCATGACATCACCTTCTTTGATGACATCGTGAAGCTCAACGACGCTCGAAGCCTGTGAGCTTGCGCTGACAATAGTGCGAACTTCATTGCCGGTATTTTCAATGGTGCCAAATACGGCGCTGGTTGTGGCATTGGGTGGTGTCGCGCGTGCGTACACATCATTCACATCGATAGCGGCGTGTGCCATAGAAAGAGGAGCTAGGGCGATTGCTGATAGAAGGAGTTTGTTGAGCTTCATGGTTCATTCCATTGTTATGGGTGCATCGTTATAAGTGCATCGTTTATAAATATAGTGTTGCTTATCCTTGCTTATTAACGCGATGAATCGCCTCAATAATCGGAGCAGGATTGAGTGTGTGGGGCACTTTCTCAATAAGCGTGCCGTCCGGGCTTAGGAAATAGAAATACGAACTGTGGTCGAGGGTATAGCCAAGCTTGGAGTCCTCTAGTTCTGTCTTACGGAAGATAACGCCATACTTGTGAGCAAGCGGCTTGGTGACGTCCAGCGGCGCAGATAAGCCTTCAATCATCGGGTGAAAGTAGTGGGCGTACTCGGCAGAGGCTTCTGCGGCATCTCGCTCAGGATCGAGAGAGACAAACATAGGTCTTAGTGTGGCTTTGGTTTCATCATCGACCTGATTCAACGCGCCAGCTAGCATCGCCAATGAGGTTGGGCAGACATCGGGGCAGCGGGTAAAACCAAAGTAGACCACACGGGTGCGAGGATCTGCTTGATCAAAAATCGCAACAGCTTGCCCATTCTCGCCATACAGTACCGATTCGGAGACCGCTTGCAACTTGGTAAGCTCTTCGGCCTGCTGCTGTTTTTGTTGTTGGTCGTCGAGATAGAGGTTGCTGCCTATGCCAAGGCCAAACGCAACCGCTAGAAGTCCTATCCATTTTCTGTTCATCGAGCACTCATCCTCAAGGCTGCTTTAATGTCGGTCTCACCATCAGAAACCTTACCATACCAAGTCATACGTTGCTCGGCGCAAACTGGTAAGATAATTTCACCTTGATAGACGTCAGGTTTGATCATCTCAAGCTGATACTTGGCGACGCCCATGTCCATCTCCTTGCCTTCCAAAGAAATGGTTAAAAACTCCGCATTGGCATTTGGCCAAAATACATCGACCTTAATCGGCGTCAGCGGCGTGACACGGCGCGTATCAAGCTTAACTTTTACGCCTTGCTGCTCGCAAACCTCGTCAGTGAGCATGCAATAGTCAGTCAAATCTATCTCTGCGTTTGGCGCCTGTTTAAACAGCGATGGCAAATAGAAGCCAGCGCCCAGCGCTGCCGCAACAAGGAGAATTTTTAATTTGCTGTTCAAGGTGATGTTAACCCATAGAAGAATTGGTAACCGCATCCTAACATATTCCATATCGGCATCTGTGCGGTAGTCCAAATTTTTGCTCCTTGTTAAATGACTTAACGAGACTTAAATGGGTCTGTGTTTTGAAAGGAAATTGAAATCTTGAAAATTGTCATTTACATCAAGATTATCTTTGAGTCACAACTTGCCGTACTTTAGCCATGCTTTACTCGCGTGTTCCCTCAAGCGTGTCTAGAGTCCAAACGGGTTAGTACAAAATATCGTCAGGCTAGAACAAGGAATTATTAATATGAAAACGTCTTCAAAATGGGCTTTGTCACTTTATGTATTGTGTGGCTCAGCCCTGTCCGGCCAAGCTTTTGCTATCAATTGTGACACATTGGATGAATGGAGCTCAGCCATTGATGGTAAACAAGTGAATTTGCACCATGTATTTTGCGGAGAACCGTCGAAAAACGACCGCGCGAAAGGATTTCATGCCTTTCCCAAGGGCGTGAAACCGAGTAACTTTCAATCCGCACAACCTACTGATGCACCCAATGCGGCAGGCGTGTTTACCCTAAGGCAGATTAAGCTAGAGTTTAATGGCAAGGTGTATACCAAGTCGTTTAGCTCAATGTTCCCAGAGCATTGCAGTGCAGATCAAATCACCGCTAGTATTGTGTACTCTAATACCACGTCAACGGGTAATTGCAGCAACCCAAGTTGGGCACAATGCGGCATGAGTGCGCCAGCGAGCGGTGCGATCGATGGCTACTGTAACGGTGACGATGGCAAGCCATTCCAAGTTGCCAGTGCGCTGCTTTACGATGACAATAGTAAGATAAACACGGGCTTTCCTATTTACCAGCCTTAGTGTCGGAGATGGAAGGCGGGTAAGCGATGACCCTTCAAAGGTGTATAGAGAATTATGACAGAACAGAAAGCGTTTCAATGGCCTGATTTTGATGAGGCCAGCCCATCTCATTGCGCCTTGAAGGACTTTTTTGCTTCCGATATCCAATACTCAGCGCTAATTGGTAAAGAGATCCTTCAGGGTATTCGTGATTACCTCTCTGGAGAGCGTGACAGCTACGACGGTGGTGGTAATGGCTATGAGTTTTGGTGTGCGCAGGAAGGGTTTTATCTGCAAGGCATGTATTCCGGTGGCGATGAAGCCGAGGTGTGCGTGAGCTACCCAGTCGTGTTAACAGGCCTTGAAGCCTGGTTGGTTTGGATAGAGCAAGGTTAGCCGCGCCAAAGGGTTAACCTATGACGATCAGCAGCGATGACAACTGCCGGACTTGGGCGCGTATTCCATAAGATTTCCCTGCGAATCAACGGAAAAGTCACAGCAGCTATGAAATACATCCAATAGTTTTTTACGGCTTTGCTTAACTCGCGACTTGAGCGTGGAGTAATTGATGCCCTTGTTCATTGCGTAATCTTTTTGCGACACTGCGTCGATTTCTATTGCGATGAGTAGCTCGGCATCTTGCTCTGGTAGCTGCTTGATAAATGGCAACAAGCAGTGGGAGAGTTCGCTGATAAGCTGCGCTTCATCTTGCTCCTGGTGCCACAAATCATCCGATGTCACTTCCTGCCTTTTACTGTTTTTCGGTAAAAATCGATAATGGTATTGTTGGCAATCTGGAACAACCAGGGTTTGATTTTGCTCTCGTCAGTCACCGCTTGGAAGCCATTGTGAGTTTTAATCAAAACCTCTTGAAGTAGATCTTCAACATCCGCTGGGTTGGCGATTTTACTGTGTAGAAACGCCTTTAGGCTGGATTGATAGGCTAACCAGATTGGCTCAAGTTTCATTTGTCTCATATACCTCATAGTGATCGGCTTAACTGTGTTAGTAAGAGTGGCTGTTAGCCAGTGACTAGAGCTACTCAGTTTAACCTCTTTGTTGCTTAAAGTGACCGACAGTTTCCTTTCGACCCTTAGTAAGACGATCAAGAATTCAAAAAGACGATATCTCTTTAAATTGCGTGAACGTCTTGTCAGTGACACCGCCACTACATAAAGATAAACTGCCTATAAAGGCTGTCTAGCTCCGCGCGAATTTGTTGAATTTTTTGGTCATCATTAGTGTCTACGGCTTCGAACAGTCCTTTTTCCCTTTGAGTGATTTGCTGACACAAGCTCTTAAGGTCATCACAAAATCCCACATGGTGATGGGCTTTTTGTCTCGCGGCTTCTACCGCTGACGCAATCTTTCTACGAGAACTCATAGGTATCACGTTGTTGGTTTGATTGTAGGCCTGTTGCCGTGTACGTCGCTGCAATGATTCATCTATTGCTTGTTTCATTGCTGGAGTGACTTTGTCTGCGTAAAGAATGGCTTTGCCATTGACGTTGCGTGCTGCTCGGCCAATGATTTGAATTAGAGCTTCTACCGAACGCAAAAAGCCTGCATGGTCAGCATCCAAAATAGCAACCAACGAAGCCTCTGGTATATCCAATCCCTCACGCAGTAAGTTGATACCGATTAACACATCAAATCCACCGGCTCTGAGAGCATTAATGATCTCCACTCTATCGGAAGTTTTGACGTCAGAATGAAGATAGCGAGCCCGAATACCTTGCTCATTAAAGGACTCATTCAGTGTTTCGGCGCTGCGCTTGGTTAATGTTGTCACAAGCGTCCGTTCGTTTTGTGCCGAGCGAATACGTATCTCTTTTAACAAGTCCTCCATGCAGCTTGCCGAAGGGCGAACTTCAACTTCAGGGTCTAATAACCCTGTTGGGCGGATAATTTGCTCGATAACGACATCATTTGAACGTTTAACTTCATACTTCCCTGGTGTCGCTGACACGAAGATGGTTTGAGGTTTTACTTTTTCAAACTCGCTAAAGGTGAGTGGACGATTATTGAGTGCTGAGGGTAAACGGAATCCATAGTCAATTAAGGTGTCTTTGCGGCTGCGGTCTGATTTTGACATCGCGCTAATCTGAGGCACCATCACGTGAGATTCATCAATAAAGACGAGGCCGTCTTTAGGTAAATAATCCATGAGAGTGGTTGGTGGTAAAGCGGGATCTCTATCATTCAGATAGCAGGCGTAGTTTTCAATCCCTCCGCAATAGCCTAATTGCTGCATCATTTCAATATCGTGCATGCAGCGCTCATACAACCTAGCGGCTTCGGTCACTCTATTTTCAGCACTGAGTTCTGCAACTCTGCTCTCCATTTCAAGTCTAATTTGCTCGCTAGCTTCACGTACTTTCTCTGCAGAAGAGGCGTAGAGGGTTTTTGGTGATACTTTGTATTCGCTACAAGGTGCTAGCTCGACTCCTGTCGCTGGATCTATCCAGCTCAGACGATGAATCGTCCCTTTGTTTAGCTCTACACGAATGCCATCTTTCTCAGAGTCTGCGGGAAAGATATCGATGATATTGTTTTGTACCCTATAGCCCGCGCGTGAAAGTTTTTGCTGAGTAGGTGTGTATTGTAAGCGCGCTAAACGCTTTAACAGGTCGTCTAGATTTAATTGAGCTCCAACCGCTAAAGGGATTTGTAAATCACGATACGCCTGCGGGTCTCCTAATCCATAAACAGACGACACCGACGCGACAACCACTACATCACGCCTCTCAATCAGAGATTTCGTGGTGGATAAACGTAATCGTTCTAGTTGCTCATTTATGGCTGAATCTTTACGGATAAAGCGGTCGCTGCCCGGGATGTAGACCTCTGGCTGAAAATAATCGTAATAAGAAACAAAATACTCAACGGCATTCTCTGGAAAGAATCGTTGCATCTCACTATACAGCTGAGCGGCCAGTGTTTTGTTGTGAGCCAAAATTAGCGTAGGGCGCTGCAGGCGATGAATGATATTCGCCATGGTAAAGGTCTTGCCAGACCCAGTGACACCTTTGAGGGTTTGGTGAGTTTTGCCGCTATTGACGCCTTCAATCAATCTCGCAATGGCTTCGGGTTGATCACCAGAGGGTGGATACTCAGAATGAAGAATAAATGTGTTTTTCATTAGACATATTCCTTGTGAGTGAGCAACCAAAAGTATAGTTAGGATCAGTTATTTCTCGAGTTGTTGCGAGAATTTAAAAGGACACACACCTCTAGCAATCTTGATTAGAAATGTATAGTGCATACATTGGTAGAGTTTGAGAGCGTGGGTTGTGTAATATCTGGAAAACGGCAGTCACTACTGCTTTGAAAACTACTTTCTTAGGCAATGTAAAGTGTAGGCAGGATAGTCTCTTGAATTTTTATACAGCGAGTGACCGTGAAATGGTTTTCACCCTGGAGGAACGGAGTCTTTATGCCAAATGGTAGATGTGTATCTTTTGCTTGTTGAGTACCATCTTTGTTACCAATGCTAAATTTTGCGTACCAATTGCTGTCGCTCGTGTTTTTTCCATCTGTGTACAGACTTTTAGCCAATTGGTTTGATTGATGTCTAATCGTTGAAGTATTGATGGTACCCGCTGACTCATTTGAGCTTTATCTTCACGAAACTGCCGTGCAGTCCAATCGACGAGTTCAATGTAATCCATAAGTCGAAAAGGGATACCATCCAACATGTCATTGGTTGGGTTGCCGATAAAGGGGTACAAGCAAGGTGCAGTGGGTTGTTGGTTTTTCAGTGCTTTGAGTCGCACTTGGATTGACGTGAAGTCAGAAGCTTCTGGTGTTGAGGAGACGCCAGCTCGAATAGGGTTTAGGTCGACGTAAGCCATCGCTGCAGCGAGAGCTTTCTCATCCAATAGAGCCTGACTTTTGAAACGACTTTCCCAAAAATGCCCAGTGCATTCGTCTTCTTGATTGGCTTTGCAAGCAATATCGTAATTCAGCTCTTTCATAAACCAACTCAAGCTCCAAAGTCGCTCTCGCCAAGTTTCAATAATCTCGACGCACTTTTCTTGCTCTGCTTGGCTCGAAGTTTGGTTATTTACCCAACGTTGAATAAGTACAGGTAACTTATGTACCTTACCCCAGCGCTCGACGACTTCGTTTTGCGTGAGCGCGGTAGCACGAGCTTTGTTGATATTGACCACCAAGTGGTAGTGGTTGCTCATGATGGCGTAAGCACAGGTATCAATGCTGTAAACATGAGTCAGCGCGTAGATTTTTTGCTCAATCCACTTGCGACGATGCTCATAGCACGCTCCTGTCTGAGGGTCTTTGCCGCACAAGAAACTGCGTCTCACGCAACGAGAGACGCAGTGATAATAGGTTGTAGCGTCAACAGAAACGAGCTGTTTTCTGGCAGTAGTCAACGGTAAGTCCTCCATGTCTGTGAAGAGACTTTAGCAAGTTAGGATAGATTGGGATGTTGTTGGTTCATCACTTTGAGTAAAATCATACTAATTTCATACTTTTTGGTGTGTGTCCTTAAGTCTCTTAAGTCTCTCTCTTTTTTGGTGTGTGTCCTTAAATCTCTAAGCCTCGCTATCGCGGGGCTTCTTTATTGTCCGTCAGCTTATTCACGTTGAAGCTATTACAAGATTTTGCCCCAAAACGTGCCACGTCTCTCTTGTTATTGTTTCCCGGTGCTGGCACTAACCGGGCTAATAACGACTTGTTGCCCAACTGGTACAAAGTTGCATGTGCATCTACTCAAAAGTCTATTGCGTTTCTATTTTATTATATGGCTCACGGGCGGAGTCTGAGAGCATTGAAGAGAAGAACGCTTTAAGTCTCTAATTGTAAAGAGCTTTTACTATCTTTCTCTTTTACTTTCTTTCGATGTCTCTTATTTTGTTTTCTTCATTTTTGTTTTGATCATGAATTCGAGAAAGAAACAAAAAAGTTGGTGCGCAATATCACATTATTTCCTTGGTGCTGTGTAGGGTTATGCGTCCAATCACGTTCAATATTGACGTCGATTTATTTTATTTTGGTGTTGGATTTTAATTGAACACAACAAAAGACAAATAACCGAAAGGAAAGAAAAATGAATCGTGTATGTCGCAATATGGCGAGACTCATTGACTTGAGTGCAGTTCAAGCTCAAAACACAGAACAGGATATTTTGGCGTGTGCCGAGCTTGCAAAGCAATACAATATTATCTCTATCCATGTGCTGCCAAACTGGACCTCTTTTCTACGTGAAGAGCTAGAAGGCTACCCAGAAGTAATGATTGGTGGCCCTGTTGGCTTCCCTTCAGGTGGTGTAGCAACGTCGACAAAAGTAGCTGAAATTCATCAGCTGATTGCTGATGGTGCGCGTGAAGTGGATATGGTGGTCAACGTTGGCCGTTTACTTTCTGGTGATTATGATTACATTGAGCAAGAGCTCAAGGCTGCAGTAAAAGCGGCGCATCCAGTGCCAATCAAAACCATCTTAGAAACTCATTATCTAAATGAAGAGCAAATTCGCAAAGTAACGGATATTGCAATTAATGCCGGCATGGCGTGGATGAAAACCGCAACAGGTTGGACACCAACAGGTGCGACCGTTGAAAACTGCGCAATAATTGCCGATCAAGCAAAAGGTCGTATCGCGATCAAAGCATCGGGTGGTATTCGCTCATTAGAATTGGTCAAACAATTATATTCAGTGGGTGTGCGCCGTTTTGGTCTGAGCATCAAAACGACAAAAGAAGTATTAGAGCAATTAGAAGCTAACCCAGAATTATTCCCTGAATTAGATCACGACTAATCACAAGGCTATGAGTCGTATTTTCGATACGATTGATGGCACTTGTAATAAGTGACTCTATCGCCTCCTAAATAACAAAATAATTACCCTACAGGTGCGATAAATGAAAGATTTAGTATTAGCTATAGATATTGGTACCGGAAGTGCTAGAGCTGCTCTGGTAGAAAAATCCGGTCGTATCATTGAAATAATCCAACAAGAGCACGACCAGATCACTCCGAAAACCGGTTGGTCTGAGCAAAAACCATCGTCGTGGTGGCGAGGTGCTCAAACTTGTGTGAAACAACTGCTGACTCTACACAAAGAGAAAGTGAGTAACATCGCCGTCGTCTCCGTTTGTGGGCAAATGCATGGCACCGTTTTACTCGACCAGAACGGTCAGCTTGCGGATGACAGTGCCATTTTATGGAACGACAAACGCCCAGAAAGCTTGGTCGAAGACTTCACAAATCAGTTTGACGTTGCGGCGCTTGCAAGTGTTGTAAATAATCCGCCAACTACAGCATGGCCAGCGTTCAAGCTGAGCTGGGTTCAGCACAATCAACCTGATGTTTGGAGCCGAGTGCAGACAGTGCTGATGCCGAAGGACTTTATCAACTTCAAACTCACTGGAAAGATTGCCACTGATTATAGTGAAGCTTCATGCTTTTATCTGATGGCTCAAGAAAGCCGTCAGTATGATGCGGATATGTTGAAGCGATTCAATATCCCAGCATCGATTCTTCCGCCTATTTTCCTAGCTACAGATGTGATTGGTCACGTAAGTGAGCAAGCCTCTCAAGACACCTTGATTCCACAAGGCGTGCCGGTTATCGCTGGTACTTCCGATATGGCTGCGACCTTGTTGGGTTCTGGTGTGTATCGTTCGGGTCAAGCATCGGATAGTACTGGAACATCCACATTGATTACGGTGGTGTCTGAAAAGCCAACCGCTGATCTGCTACTAAACAATCTGCACCTAGCGAACCCTGCGTGGGGCACGTTCAGCATTCTAGATGCGGGCGGAGATGCTATGCGCTGGGCTCGCCTTGCTTTGCAAGAAAACAACATTGGTTATGCAGACTTGGTAGCAAAAGCCAAAGCGTCACCTGTGGGCTCGAAAAGTTTGCTGTTTTTGCCATACCTCACTGGTGAGCGGAACTCTGAAACCAACAATTCTCGCGCGCAATTCTTTGGCATATCTCGGAAGCACCGACTTGGCGATATGTTCCGTTCCGTCATGGAAGGGGTGGCATTTGCCGCTAAGAAGAACCTCGACTCGATGGTGAAACAGACTGGAAACATTGAGCAAATGATTGCTTCCGGTGGCGGTGCCAAAGATGAGTTTTGGCTACAGATTAAGGCGTCGGCCTACAACGTTCCCATTGTCAAAACGGATGTCGAAGAGAACGGGGTGCTTGGCTGCGCAATGCTTGGAGGTGTTGGTGTGGGCTTGTTTGACTCGGTTGAGCAAGCGGCGAAACGCGTCGTCATCTTCGATAAAGAAATCCTGCCGATCCCAGAGTGGGTCGACCACTATCAAGCCATGTTTGAGGTGTATGACGATCTTTATACCTCCTCACAGCGTTTTTATAACCGCCTAGATCAGCTTGATTCGTTAGCAGAAAAATTGAATAAGGATGTACAACATGGCTAATACAGCAATAAATGATACGCCAAAAACCAATGAAGACGTTGAAGCAGTAGAACTGGATACCAGTTGTTACCTACCTACGATCCCTTGGGGTAAATTCCTAATGGTTTGTTTGGTGTTTGTTCTGTGGGGTATCGCGGGCAGCCTGAACGATGTGTTGATTCCTCAGTTCCGTAAAGGCTTTGAATTATCAGACACACAATCGGCATTGGTTCAATCGGTATTCTTCTTTGGTTATTTTGCGTTTGCGATTCCTGCCGCAACAGTCGTGAAGAAATACTCGTACAAAACGGCCATCGTTGTGGGCTTGGCGCTTTACGCTTTGGGTTGTTTCTTATTCATTCCTGCTGCGAATGTGATGACTTACGGCGCGTTTCTTGGTTGTCTACTGATTGTATCTTCAGGCTTAGCCTTCCTAGAGACATCATGTAACACCTACTCAACGCTACTTGGTCCAATTGATTCGTCGACACAGCGCATTAACTTTTCTCAAGTGTTTAACTCTGTTGGGGTATTCGGTGGTATTTTCATTGGCCAGCAACTCGTGTTTAGTAAGTCAGACGTATCACACGAAGAGCTGCTAGCGATGGCACCTGAAGCGGCAAACGTTATTCGTCATGAAATGGTGGAGCAGGTGGTAACACCGTACCTGTTCATGGGCGTGTTCTTGCTAGTGATTGCGGCTATCTTTATCTTTACTAAGTTTCCAGCATGTCGCCCAGAAACTGTACAAGATGAACCAAAGGTAGATATTAAAGAATCTTTTGGCCGCCTGATGCAAATCCCTCACTTCCGTAAAGGTTTGATGTCTCAGTTCCTGTACGTTGGTGCTCAGGTAGGTATTTGGTCATTCACCATTCGCTTTGCTCAGATGATTTATCAAGGCATGACAGAGCATACCGCGGCAAATTACCTAATGGCAGGCCTAGTGCTATACGCTCTTGGTAAAGCAGTGGCAACAGCGATGATGAAGCGCCTTGAGCCTTCAAAGCTGCTTGGTATCTACGGCATCATCAACTTTGTATTGATTACGTTCGCAGCGCTTAATCCATCAGAATTGTCTCTGTTTGCTCTCATCGCGTGTAACTTGTTTATGTCACCATGTTTCCCAACAAACTACGGCCTGTGTGTAAAAGGCTTGGGTAAAGATACACAGTTTGGCGGCTCACTTGTGGTAATGACCATCGGTGGCGGTGCAGTTATCCCACCTCTAATGGGGATGATTTCTGACGCGCTAAGCGGCAACATGCAGATTGCTTTCCTTCTGCCAGCTGTGTGTTTTGCTTACATCGGCTACTTTGGCTTCTACTGTAACAAGCGAGGTCTGTAATGGATAACATTCAAAGCTACACCGGTCATATTGGTATCCCAGTGCAGGATGTAGAAACAAGCGTGAACTTCTATCAAAAACTGGGCTTCGATATCTTAGAGCGTCATCAACTTGATAGTGGAAATGGTGGTAAGAACCATATCGCGTTTGCCGCAAAAAATGGCGTGTTATTGGAGTTTTATCAACTGCATGGTGAAATCACGAGCAAGCGAGAAGGTGCGATCAACCATGTGGCAATCAAAGTGGAAAACTTAGGAGAGGTTCAAAACCTGTTACGAGAACTTGATATACCATTGGTCGATGGGCCAACGTATCTACCTTTTAGTCAAAATGGGGTGACTTATATGATGATTGAAGGCCCAGATAAAGAGCGCATCGAGTTCGATGAGTTTCACTAAGTGATAAAGATGTTGTGGCGGGTTACCCCGCCACATTTATTGAGGAAGAATATGTTTGCAGAAGAGCGCCAAGGGTTAATTGTTAAGCAGTTAAACCAAGTGGGAAAGGTCTCGGTCAAAGAGTTGTCTGAGCTTTACTCCGTTACACAAGCGACAATACGTAACGACCTGAAAGCGCTGGAAGATAAAGATCTTCTTATCAAAACGTATGGTGGAGCGCTAGCCAAAACCGATGCCACCATGAGCTCGATTCAGACACTCGCCAAAGCATCAATGAACTAGAAAAATTAGCGATAGGTAAAAAGGCGACGGAGTTAATTAAAGACCATCAAACTGTGTTGTTAGATACTGGTACCACAACCTATCACATTGCCAAACACATCCAAGATCATCGTGGTCTTACTGTGGTGACTAACGATTTTGACATCGCAAAGCTACTGGAGCTATCCCCTCACATTCAAGTGTTTCTTTTGGGTGGCTTTGTAAAGACAGGCTACCACTGTACCTACCACAATCACTATTCCGCCATGCTTCGTGAACTCAATATTGATATTGCCTTTATGGGCACCAACAGCCTCAATAGTGAGGGAGCATTCGCTGCAGATATCCAACTTGCTCAAACCAAGCGTTTGATGGTGCAACGCTCAAACAAAGTTGTGGTGTGCTGTGATAACAATAAGTTTGAACGCAAAGCATTCTCTCGATTCGCGACACTTGATGACATCGATATTGTAATTGCAGATCGGTTGCCTGAAAACACAGAGCACTTTGAAGGACATGACATTGAACTGCTTATTGTTGATGATTTCTAGCCACACATAGTAACAATCACTATTGTCGCACTGGAACGGCATCAAGTGATCAATGGTAAAGTCAGCGTAGATACTTCAAAGCACATAAGCGCTAAATCGCGAATTACAGATTGTTGGCACACTATATTCTATTCGTCAGCATTGGGGGCTAGCTTGTTCAAGGTATGCTTGCTCCCTGGTCTTGAGTGTAGATCCGATTCTTGTGAGTAAAAATCGCGCACTCACGCCCACACCTAGTTGTATTTACTGTATTGTAAGTCAATATATTGGATACTATACCGAAGTGACTCAACTCTGAATCCTGCATCTTGAGGTCACTTTGATGTATGGCAATAGTGCATTATTGAAGGAAATATGTAATGAGTAAAAAAATGACAATGGCTGAGATTTCAAGACAGCTTGGAATTTCAACAATGACTGTGTCACGTTACTTTAATGCGGCTATGTCTCGGCTGAGAACCGCCTTAAAATTGAAGCTATTGTCAAAGATAGTCATTACACACCTAATATATTTGCTCGCTCTATTCGCAGCCAATCCAATATTATTGGTTTCGTCGCGCCTCGTATTGAGTCATATACGACGAGTTTAGTGATTAAAGGGGCGCTGGCTGCTGCTAACGAATCCCAAGTACGAATGCTGTTTCATTCCACAGGGTTTAATCATGAGTCAGAATGCCAAGCTGTGAGAGAGTTTAACGGCTTAAATGCACTGGGCACGATTATTATCGCTTCAAAACACAGTGTTGAAGAGACTTTTTATCGAACCTTAGATAATGTGTTATTTATTGGCAAAAACTCTCCCCATCATTGTTGCTTATATTACCCCGATCATGCTGCTATTAAAGCACTCGTCTCCCAAACCATTACTCAGCTAAAACAGCAGCAAGCACCGCTGGTAGCCGTAAATTATATTTACGATGAGCGTATGCTTTCTAGCCGAACTAAGTTGATGCAAGCCACCATTACCGACACCGTACCCGAGTTAAACTTTTCACTGCAAGCCTTAGCCAACTCTGAGGAAAAAGCCGACTACCAGACAGTTCAATTACAGCCCAATCATGTCTACTTTTGCGCCACCGATAATATTGCCATTCGTTTATATCGTCGCGCCAAAGAACAGCAACTCAAGATTGGTCATAACGTATGGATTGTAGGCATGGGCGACTATGACTACAGCGATCTGTTAGTCCCGAGCCTGACGACTGTGGCTTTTAACTACTATCAAGTGGGCTACCAAGCTGTCAAAAAATTGATAAAGCGCGATTTCAGTTCCGTCGAAGGCACATTCGAACTGAAAATGAGAGAAAGCTCACGGTTCTCTTGAGGTTATGAGGGCTACCTCACAGTTTTTCTGAAATTATATTGAGTCTAAACGCAATCCATTTAACCTCATGTGTTATCGATAACACACAGTATAACACGTAACATAACATTGATGATTTGCGCCAATAACAGACATTCAAGCCCACTCGAGTGGTGGAAAAAGCGACCGCCTACCAAATTTATCCCCGTAGCTTTTATGATACGAACCAAGACGGTATTGGTGATATCAATGGAATCATTGCTAAGCTGGATTACCTAGCTGATTTGGGTATTGATTTAATATGGATTTGCCCATTCTATGCATCACCGAATGATGATAACGGTTACGATATTAGCGACTACCAAGCGATTCATCCTGACTTCGGAACCCTGGAGGATGTAGATACACTGATCGCTGCTGCTCATACGCGTGGTATTCGCATCATTATGGATTTAGTGATCAACCACACTAGTGATGAGCATCCATGGTTCATCGAATCTCGAGATAACAAAAATAGCCCTAAGCGTGACTGGTATATTTGGCGTGATGGTTGTGAGCCTACCGATGAAAAACTGACTTGCGATCCAAACAACTGGGAAAGTATCTTTCATGGCAGTGCATGGGAATATGATGAAAAAACTGCACAGTACTACTTGCACCTATTTTCTAAAAAACAACCTGATCTGAACTGGGAAAATCCTGAAGTTAAGCAAGCACTATTTAAAATGATTCATTGGTGGTTGGAGCGCGGTATTGATGGTTTCCGAGTGGATGCAATTAGCCATATTCAGAAACAACCAGGTTTACCGTCTTTACCCAATCCAAAGGGAGAAAAGTATGTCTCCTCGTTTGATTATCATATGAATGTGGCAGGTATTGAAAAGCATCTGCATGAGTTAAAACAGCAGGCGTTTGATCCCTTTGACATTGTGACAGTTGGTGAGGCAAATGGGGTTACGGCCGATAACGCATTACCTTGGGTTGCCGAAGCGACCGAGCAGGATCAAGGTGGCGTTTTCAACATGATTTTTCAGTTTGAACACATGAAGTTATGGTCGGAGGAACAAAGCAACGAGCGTTTAGATTTGGTGGAGTTCAAACGCATTTTATCGCGTTGGCAAGATGCATTAGAAGGTAAAGGTTGGAATGCGCTTTATTTAGAAAACCACGATCAAGCTCGCAGTATTGATACTTTTGCCGACCCTAATTCTCGGTATGCCAGTGCTACCGCATTAGCGAGTTGCTATTTCTTGATGAAAGGGACTCCGTTTATTTATCAGGGCCAAGAGATTGGCATGGTAAATCATCAGTTTACGTCTCTTGACGAATTTAATGATGTGTCTGCTAGAAACCTAATTCAAAAGCTATCTCAACAAGGTCAAAGCGACGCAGACATCTTAGCTTTGTTAAATCAGGTATCCCGCGACCACAGTCGCTTGCCAATGCAATGGAATGACCAGAAATTTGGCGGTTTTTCTGAGGTGCAACCTTGGTTCTGGGTCAATCAACAGCACGCAGATATTAATGTTGAGCAACAACAGAAAGATCCAAATTCGATTTTGAGTTTCTACAAGCAGCTGATTGCTCTGCGTAAGTCAAATGAAAGCTTAGTGGTTGGCCGTTATCAATTGCTGCTACCTAGCGATCCTAATATCTATGCTTATCAACGTGTTGCTCAAGACATGACATGGACCATTATTACCAATTTGAGTCCGCAAGAGAGCAACGTTGATATCGACTGCTCGCAATTTGGCGAGTTAGTACTTGATAATCAGAATATCAAGAACGAACACGCGCGCTCAGACTTTATAGCGACGCAAATCGCCCCAGCTTATGCTGCGTATATATTTGTAAGAAACCACTAATTTATATTTTTCGCAGGGTCTTTATAAAGCGACCCTGCATTTAAAACAAGGAATCATTTATGAGTAAGTTACTGTCGTTTGATTTTTGGCAACGATTTGGGAAATCCCTTATCGTTGTTATCGCGGTGATGCCAGCCGCGGGTATCATGATATCACTCGGAAAAGTCGTCGCAATGTATGCCGGTGGTATTGGCGCCATTGAAACACTCGGCGCTATTATGGAAAACATAGGTTGGGGGTCATAGTTAACCTTCACCTATTATTTGCTGTCGCTATCGGTGGTTCATGGGCTAAAGAACGTGCAGGAGGTGCCTTTGCTGCTCTGATTGCCTTCATCCTAATCAACCGTATCACTGGGGTTATATTGGGCGTGGATAATGCTATGCTCAGTGATCCAGAAGCGGTTGTGATGAGTTTATTTGGTTCTGAGCTACCTGTCTCTCAATTCTTCACTAATATTTTGGGTGCGCCTGCTCTAAATATGGGTGTGTTTATCGGTATTATGTCTGGTTATTTAGGTGCTAACTTATTTAACCGCTATCATGACTTCTCTCGCCTACCTCAAGCATTGGCATTTTTCAACGGAAAGCGTTTTGTACCTTTTGTAGTTATTTTCTATTCGATGATCATTGCGTTTGCTCTATCAATCGTATGGCCTTTAATTCAAGGTGCACTTAATGATTTTGGTCAATGGATTGCAACCTCTAAAGACACAGCACCGATCACTGCACCTTTCCTATATGGTACGTTAGAGCGTTTATTACTGCCATTCGGTTTACACCACACGTTAACTATTCCGATGAATTACACGGAGTTGGGTGGTACTTATGAGCTTTTGACTGGTACGAATGCGGGCTCAAGTGTTTATGGTCAAGATCCATTATGGCTTGCTTGGGTTAGCGATCTCAATAATCTTAAATTAAGCGATCCGACAGCTTACCAACATCTACTAGACACGGTACATCCAGCACGTTTTAAAGCGGGCCAAGTTATTATCGCAGCGTCTTCATTGATTGGTATTGGCCTTGCATGTATCACTGTGTTGATAGTGATAAGCGCGAACAATACAAGCCAATGTTCTTATCTGCGTGTCTTGCTGTGTTATTAACAGGTGTAACAGAGCCTATTGAATTCATGTTTATGTTTATTGCTCCTGTTTTGTATGTTGCGCATGCGGTGTTAACAGGGGTTGCATTTGCGTTAGTAGATGTGATGGACCTACGTGTACATGCCTTTGGTTTGATTGAATTAGTCACTCGCATACCTATGATGACTTCAGCGGGCATCGGTGGTGATTTGGTTCGCTTCGCATTGGTCTCTATTGTTTTCTTTGGTGTTAACTATGGGTTATTCCGTGTGCTTATTGTCAAACTTAAATTGCCAACACCGGGACGCATGGGCAACTACCTAGATGACAGTTCGGAATCCATGTCAGAAGATGAGAAGATGGAAACTATTATTAAGAATCTAGGTGGCCGTACCAATATTGCTGAGATTGATGCTTGTATGACTCGCTTGCGCGTTACAGTTAATGATCCTCAGTTGGTTGCTGAATATGACTTATGGAAGCCAACAGGAGCACTTGGCGCTGTGATTAAAGAACAGGGAGTACAAGTTATTTATGGTCCTGGAGTGGATGTCATTAAATCTAGATTAGTTGCGAAGTTTTCAGCACAACCAGCGTAGTTATCTCTCTACTTAGATAGAGTAACATCGAAAAACGCAGCCTTGCGCTGCGTTTAACTCACTACAATAAATAAGTGAATAATAAATGAAGTTAATGACGCTAAATACCCATAGTTGGCAAGAAGAGAAACAGCTAGAAAAGTTGGATGTGGTAGCGCAAGCCATTATCGAGCAAGGGTGCGATGTCGTTGCATTACAGGAAGTGAATCAACATCAAGACAGCCCGGCTGTTGATGCCAATATATTAACTAATCACACCGTGCTCACTGATAACTATGGTTATCTGTTACAGAAAAAGCTCATGGAATACGGTTATCACTACCAACTTACATGGGACTTTGTTCATCAAAGCTATGACGTATATCATGAGGGACTGGCATTCTTGACCCGACTGCCGATTATCGAACATGAGGTCATTGACCTAAGTGATAATTATGATGTGAACTACTGGAAACACAGGCGAGCAGTGCGCATTAAGGTGACTTCTCAACAAGGTGATTTCAATCTTTATAATTGTCATTGCGGCTGGTGGAATGACTCAGAGAACTCATTTGAGGAACAGTTCAACCGAATAAAGGCAACATTATCAACAGAATTGAGCTTTCTATTAGGTGATTTCAACAACCCAAGCCATATACGTAATGAAGGTTATGATTATGTTTTACAGCGCGGTTTGATAGATTGTTATGAAATAGCAGAAATAAAAGATTCCGGAACTACAGTAGTTAAAAACATTGATGGTTGGGAAAAAAATAGCCAAGCGCTACGGATTGATTTGGTTCTTTGTAATCAACCGGTGGTGATAAAGCAGCATCAGGTGATTTTTAATGGCGATTTCTATCCGATTGTGTCGGATCACTTTGGGGTACTGGTGGAAGTAGACATTACTTAATGTTTATTCACTTACCGCAGCTTAAAAATTCTAACGCTGACACTAACCCAGCTAAGTACCTAGTTACTCTTGCTCGTTAAAATTACGATTGCATACGACTTTTCTTAAAGAGATTTCGCTTGTGGAAGCACCTGAGTGTTATACCCGGGTAAATCTATAAACATAACAAAGCCCCGTCTAAGCAGGGCTTTGCCAACACTGCCATAAGTTGAATTCAAGCTTTTGTGAATACTATCTAAATCCCATCTCAAGAGTGTTCATTAAGTCTATGAACTCTTTAGGCAATCCTTTAAATACTAATCTAGCAAAATCACTGACTCATACAGGTCCAGACCGTGTTGACTAGGCGGCTAGCTTGGAACTGCCCCTTAATAGTTTCAAGTACCATGGTTACTCATTTCACTAATTTTGATTTCTCCCAAGAATAACTAATGCGAGTCAGTAAAGTTATAGAATTAGATGTCATTTTTGATGCGTTTTCATGCGGAATGAGATGTCAAATGATCACTCATATAAATGAATTTAGTCCCAATATATCATTCGAACATTAATACCAAATAGGCAACAAATAAGATCAAGTGTGCCGCTCCAGTCAACGCGTTTGTTCTACCGCTGCTAAAGCTGATGCCTGTCATAACTAACGTAGTGATGAGCAGTATCATTTCTACTGTCTCCAATCCAAGGATGATTGGTTGATGAATAAAGTGAGAAATTAACAGTACTGCTGGTACCGTTAAAGATATTGTGGCAAGCACAGACCCTAGGAATAGATTTAACACTCTCTGCAGCTGATTTTTAAGTACCGCTTTCACTCCTCCTACAGCTTCTGGCGCGAGTATCATAGCGGCTACGATGAGTCCACTTAATGCGGGTGGAGCACCTAATATTGTGACCGTATTGTCAATCGGAATAGCGATACTCTTTGCAAGAAGAATAACGATTGCTAGGTAAGCGATTAGCATTAAAGTATGGAAAAGGTTACTTTCAATAGGTTCATTAAAATCATGGTTATCACTCAAGTCAGCATCGACAAAAAAATGCGTATGGCTGCGAGTTTGAATGGACAGAAACAGACTGTAGAGTGCAATTGACGCTACCACTAACACAAATGACAGAGCGATTGACATTGAACCATCAGGTCGAGTGAGGGTGTAATTTGGTAAGACTAAACTAAGTATGGCAATAGGTATCATTGCGACTAAGTATGATTTTATACCATTAATGTTATAGGTTTGAGTATGATGTTTTAACCCACCAATCATTAGCGAAATGCCAACTAACCCGTTCAAAACCATCATAATTACAGCAAACATTGTATCTCGAGCCAGTACAGGGGTATTGTCGCCAGTTAGCATGACCGAGGAGATCATCACTACTTCTAACGAAATAACAGATAGGGTGAGAATTAATGTCCCATACGGGTCTCCTAATTTTATTGCTAGTGCATCCGAGTGGCGGACCACTGAAAAAATGCATGCCATCATAATTGTTAGTAGTCCGGCACTTAATACAAAACCAGATATAGAGTTCAGTTGATGTTGCAAAATGCTATCGGCGCGGGACTTAAATGTTATTACAGCAATTAAACCGAAAAGCAAGGTAACTTCTTTATTGAAAAATCTTATCACAACAATGTCTCATGGTTATTTATAATTGAGAATCTTATAGACCTATTTAAACTGAATAATTTAGAATTAGTCAGTCGCCTCTGTTCGGTGTCAATTATCTGGTTAATTTATGTAATATTTAATAGCGTGTAACGATTTCGTTTGAGTCGAAATTAAACTTAATCGTTATGTAGAGTTAACACGTTCGGGTTGTTTTTCGAACGAAGAGCGCCAATAAGGTTGAGTTATTACTCACCACGACCGAATCGATACACAAGTTTGGCTGTTGTCAGTCGATCGTTAACACTTGCTCTTGTACTGGCGGCATAGCGCCAATCTCCTTGTATCGCCCAATTACTATTGATTTGGTAATGCAGACCTAGACCACCATTCACTTGAAACTCTTTCTGTTTTCTATCCATATTTTTCATTGCTTCACCGACGCCTGCAGTAATAAAAGGTCTTACCGTTGAATCACTATTGAAGTAATAGAGGGCATTAACACTGTAGTTTTCGTAGGTGACGGGCTGTTGAGTTTGAGAGTCTTTTAGTTGCGCTCTGGTATAAGTTAAATGGCCTGAAAACTCACGTGAAAAGTGTAAACCAAGAGAGAAGGTCGCTCCGAAGCCTTGTTCTAATTGCCAGGTGTGAGAAGGTGAAACAAAAGATGCGCCAGCAGATAGACCGACTATTCCGTACGTCACAGGGTCTTGAGTTGTTTGTGAGTAGTAGTTGCTCCTTTTCTTTTTTGAACCTGGGGTCGTAACAAGATCGTATTGTACTTGGAACCTAAACTGCCTTTCTGTCCCTCCATTCGACAAATTCGCTTCTTGAACCCCCATAAACCCTGAACCCGCGGTCACCAAATCTCGACCCGCTAAGCGATTGACACCTTCTCCAAGAGCATCAACAGGATCAAGGAAGAATAAGGCCGTACTTCCTAAAGCTGATGAGCCGAGAACTGAGCCACCATTAAGTCGAATCTGCTGCTCTTTGTTATATGCCCATTCACCATAGACCCATCCCATAATAGGTGTAACGAATAAGTCTTGGATAGACGGGACTTCTGCAAAAGCTTCAACTCCATATTCCCAATAAAATGTAGACATTAGTGTCGAGTAGATAAAAGAATCCCATTGACGGTACCCGGACTTTCTTGCTGATTGATAGTAGACCCCACCGAAGTAAGGGTGGCCTAGATAATTGATGTACCATACGTCTCGGTCCCAAACTGGCCCCTTACTCACGTTATCCCACCATTTTTCAAGTAGTGGATCCCCGTTTTTCTCCCATTGTGTAATTGACGTTGGCATCAGTACAAGCACACCAGCGACGCCTAATCCATAAGCTCCAATAGACTTGGTCTGGGACCATAAACGTTCCGAATCCTCACCGTTGTCGGCGGAAAACAAGGAAACTCGATAAGGAGATTGGTAGACGTCGTCCGAATGTTCGCCTTCTTCCCAAGCTGAGTTGGAATGGTTCTTGTTCACATATATCGTAAAGTCCGATGAGTCTTGATTAAGATCGAATCCATTATCGGGGCTATATCGCCAATGAGCAGTGTTGATAGTGGGATGTTCAATGTTTGGTTCTAGATCTGGAATGTTTCCATTTGCAAGTACGTAGGGTGTCCCAATAGTTAACGCAAGTGCTACCTTGGCCGTAATAAGCGGATTGTTCATTAAAGTTGTCTTACCGTATTAAGTCGATGTTGAAGATGGTTCTATTATCAATCCACTCGTTGACTTGATTAACCGCATTAAAAGACTTGTTTAAAGTTGATTATCGACTTTGTATTGAGGGGCTTAATACGCGCTGATTCTCGGTGGTATCGACATCCCTCTGAATGAAGGACGATGAGGCTGGACATTAACCTTTTATGTGATTGGATTTGTAGTTAATAAGGTTTAAAGGCCATATCACGGTAGATCGATCTGACCTTTATTGAAGCAGCCATAATAGGCTATGGATGAATGACTTCGCGTATTACGTGCTTTAACCAACGGATAAACGGCTTATCCGCTATCTCTTGGGCATAGAGACATACGGTCTTTGTGCTCAGTGTCCTGCCTTGTGGCATGTTTATGTTCACAGGCAGCAGCGTATTCTTGCCATCACAGAGGCAGCTCGCAGTCGTGGTCAAGAGTAAGGGTTGAGATTGTGCGACTTTTGTCGCCAGTTCCATGCAATCGGTATGCAATGGAATGATGGGTGTGAATGGTAACGCTTCTAGCTTCAGGTCTATACCTTGATAACGCTTGGAATGAGTAATAAAGCCAAAACTCCCAAGTTGCTCAAGTTCAACGGTGTCATAGTGATGCAATGGATGCTGGGCGTTGGCTAAAAGTAGCACCTTATCTTCTAGTATCACGTCTTGTGCGATAACCTTTGGTAGGTCCTCTTGATAAAATCCCACGCCAATTGCAGCTCGTTGATTTAGTAGGTCATCAATTAGCATGCTATCCCATCCTTCGATGATCCATGTTGCTTTCGGTGAGTGAGTAGAAAGCGTCTGAAATAAACTAGCTCCATAGGCATTTTTTATATGGCTATTTAAGTAAATGTGATACTGACCCGTCAGCCAAAAAGGATCAAGTGATAACTCTACGTCGGCTAGATTTTCGAAATTCTCAATAAAATCAGGCCATTTAGAAGCTAATTCGTTCATCAATGGAGTAGGAAGAAATGCTCTTCCTTGGCGAATAAATAAAGGGTTATTCAAAGCTTCTCTTGCTTTCGCTAAAGTACGGGCGACCGCGGATTGCGATATCCCCATTTTATCTGCAGTCTGGTATGTGTTTTCTGTCTCATGCAAAGATAGCAACACTTTGATAGTTCTTAAGTTTAAGTTTTCCATGGTTACCTCTTCAAGGGAAGGCTATTGCGCCACTACCGCAGGCGTATGACTATTGTCTTTCGTTTTCTCATCGAAAGAAACGGCACAAAAAGACTTGCAGTAAGTCATAAATCGATTTTCTTACCTAGTGAAAATGCTTAGATAGTGTTTCCATACGACCAATAAATTATGAGAGAAGCAAGGTGAGTAAACTTAGAGAAATGTGTGCGAGCTTAGAGTTTGGTGTGTACTAGCCAAGCGTAAATTGGGGGCGACTAAATAAAATGATGCCCCAATTACTATTGGTAGCTAAAAGCGTAGCCACCCCTCGCTAGATAACGTTCTACGACGGTGGTGGATAAAGAGCCGCGACCTCAGCAAAGATGGATTTAATCCACTTCACCATGGGCTTATTCCTGTTTTTTCTAGCATACGTACAAACGATAGCCGAATCAGGTAAGTACTTTTTATCTGTTTCGTACTTGAGAGGTTTAAGCGTCGTGTTTGGATAATTAGCTACATCTATCGTACTAAGGAGTAATAGCCCCATATTTTCAGCAACTTGCATTGCAAACATTAAGTTATCTGTTTGCAGAGCGATGTTACCTTCAACTCCGATCTCTTGAAGTACTGAGTCTAAATATAAGCTTTTTTCATCAATGAATGGCAGAGCGAGAGATACAAAATCATACTCTGAGAGCTCCTCGTTCGTAATATTATCAAGCCGATGCAAAGGATGATCTTCATGAGCAAGTAAAACAAACACCTCGTCAGCGAGGGTTTCCTGGCATATGGAGTTAGGTAACGAAGAACTGTAGTAATTGACACCTATAACCGCTCGGTCATCAAGAAGTTGCTCGGCAGATGTGCTATCCCACCCTTTAATATACCATGAGGCTTTAGGGGCATCTCGACGTAAGAGTTCAAACAGAGTTCGACCGTAAATCAATTGTGATTGTCGATTGAGAAAAATCTGATATCGGCCAGTCAGTTGCTTTGGGTCAAACTCTGTTTTTGTCGCAACAATTTCCTCAATCCCGTTTAGCAAACTGGGAAGTTTTTCTACCAATGCTTCAGTAAACGCCGTTGGACTCAGTTGATTCCCACTTCGGATAAATAACGGCTCATTGAGCGCATGACGGCACTTAGCTAATATGCGAGCCACTGCGGATTGGGACAGATCAAGCTCTTCGGCTGTAACATACGTATTTCTTGTTTTATATAGGTTGAGAATCACTTTAATTGAGCGAAAGTCCAGGTTGTCCATCGACATGTAGGTTTTTCCTTTTACCGTAAACTGCCTACTTTCACCTTATTCTGATTTTCAATTATTGTCTAGAGAGTCGAAAACCGATTTGGTTAAACTCATTATGTCTTGTCACAGATTCAAGTAGCTAAGGCAAGGTATATTGATTAGTCGAACTACCGTTGTGAGTCTGCTTCTACTTTCTGTGGCTTGCAGTTCTTTTTAATGGCCATGTGCTTGCACATTCAACTTTCTAACTTCAGCGTTATAGTTATATTGATGCTCATTATCTAGGCTTTGAAACGCATTGTAGTAATAGTGAGCTGAGCCATTAAATAGGCATCGTGAGTTGAGGAGTCGGCTATGACCTGCAGTAATTGCTCTCTCGTTAGAGCCAGCTCAGATTGAAGTTGGTCAAAGGTTTGTTGGCTATCCGGCGTTAGCGAGGCATCACTATCGACTAATTGTTCAATATTCGCCTTATGTGTTAATAAAGTGAGGAGTTTAGATACTGATTGAGAGAAAGCTCTAGGCTCTGAGAGCATTCCAGAATGATAAGCCTGACACAATGCAAATGACGCGTCGCGATACAACTGAATACTATGAGATTGCTTATATTGATTTGCGGTAATGTGAGAATAGACTTTGAGAGCCTCAAGCTTCAATTCCTCGGAATGAGATTCAAACGCCGCGTTTGTCAGTAAACTCAGTGTTTCGTGCGAATTGTTAGATTCATTACCCGTATGAACTGCACATGTTTTGTGAATGTCATTTGTTTTGCTATCTGTCGACGTTGTTTCCCATAACGGTCCCCATACTGATGAGTTAGGTGTGCTGCACCCACCTAAAAATAGTAGTAGAGTAAGTGCTGAAATTGTTCTGACGATATTCATTATTAAGCTCCAGAGTGGAATAGTTAGCGTGTCGGCATAGGAAGGATTATCGCGCTTCCCTTTAGCTGTGCTAACTACCAATTAAGACTGACCTTGACCCGAAATCCGACTTAGACAGGTTATTGAGGTTTTGTAAAAATAATAGCCAGCTAACTTTTACTGGCTATTCGGGTGAGTGGTTAAAAAAATGGCGCACCGTCTGGTGTCGCCATTGCTCTTATTCTGAGTGTACAAGGCCTCCATAAAATAGAAACTCTGTGGCCATTACGCCTGTACTTGCTGTTAATCCAGCCAGTAGTAGCGTGAGAGAGTACTTACCTGCGATCATGCAATAGCCAATGGTGTTGATTATTCTATCCAAAATAAATCCTCCTATTCGTTGACGGATATTGATTATTAGAGAGTGTTATGCCTGTTAATGATCACTGGTACAACCATTAATGGCCTGTCCAATTAAAAGAAGGTCGCCGTGAACTAGGGCTCCATAATTTCGCTTAGAACCTTTCCTGTAGACCCTGATGGAAAAGTAATGCCTAACACTGCGGATAATGTCGGCGCGATGTCGTAAGGCGTGACTTCCCGATGAACCTTTTGCCCTTCCAAATTGAACCCAGCAAATATGACAGGGACGAAGGTGTCATATCGCCATGGAGAGCCGTGGACGGACGCTACGCTTAGGCTGTCAAACGCATTGATATACACTCCAGGATTAAAGACTAAATAGAGATCACCCGAGCGTCCTGTAAAGTAGTTATTTTCTACCAGCTTTGCTACGCGAGTATTGGGCATGTTGCCTTCTTCGATATCAGATGCAGTAAAGGCACTGTCCACCCCGTCAATCGCAGTAAGTTCGCGGGCAATAAAGCGCTGAACATCAGCAATATCAAGTTCCTTTTGTGCAATGAGATCATGATTCAAGTACAGGTTGGGGTTTTCAAACGAGAGGAAAATCTCTTCACCAATACCGAACTGGGCTTTGGTTTTCTCAAATAAGCCACGAGAGCTTAACGCTTCAGCGCCAAAATAGTCAGAGCTTGTACGACCGTGGTTGGTAATGTACGAAGGTGCATCAGGCGCTCCGTGATCCGCAGACAATACAATGAGTGTATTATCTATGCCTATCGTGTCATCGACGTAGGCAAACAGATCGGCGAGAACGGCGTCTAATCGCAGTAACCCATCTTCTGCTTCAAGGCTTGATGGACCATTAGCATGTATGATGTAGTCATTAGCAGAGAAACTGATGGCTAAGAAATCGGTTTGCCCTTGTTGCCCAAGCTTTTCACTCTCTAAAAGCGCCTTAGCAAAGTCTGCAGTGATTTCGTCTGACGCTGGGCTCATGCTTAACATGGTGGTAAAGTAAGGGTAGCTTGACGGTCCATATGGATAAGGAAAGCTGCGCTTAAATGAGGCAATTTCGGTTTTATAGTCGGTGTTACCTTCTTTTGAAAACAGGTAGTTATCTTTATCGAGTAGCAGTTCCCAACGCTGGTTGCTGTAGCGCTTGATAAACTCCTTTTGGTTCCATTCATTAACCCAACTAGGGTAATCATTGTAGTAATAGCCACTAGTAACAAATCCACCAGTGGCATTGGAAAACCAAAATGCTTTACCTAACTCCCCAGCCATAGACACGGCACCTCTGTCTTTATAAGACACAGCAAAAGAGCGAGATTGCCCATTATTGGATTTGATGAGCTCATCTGCAAAGGTAGAAGAATGAATATTAACAGGTGAACGACCATTACCTTGAGCCGCATTCTGGGTGTCATCGAGTTGGACAGATTCTGAATTAAGACTGTCTGTCGCAAGCTCAGAGTGCATAGGATCTTCAATATTGTAGACAGGTCGATTCAAACTTCTGTCGTACCACACATTTCCAACCATCCCATTCGCAGAGGGCGGCGCACCCGTGGCAAGCGCTACATGACCAACGATGGTTTCCGTATTGGCGTGTTGATAGTGGGCATTAGCGTAATGGACGCCATTATCTAATAAGTAGACAAACCCGTCATCGCTCATGTTTGCTCTAAATCGGTCGGGTAAATCTCCACGTAATGCATCGACAGTGATCTGTAAAACGAGTTTGGGTGCCGTTGCATTATCACTGGCTATGGCTGGTGTTAGGCATGAGCATAATGCTAAGGCGGCGCAAAGGTGGTGTTTCATAAAACGATCCTAAATAGGTAAGTATTGGTGTGCGTTGAATGGTGAAGAGTATTACTGATGTTGAGGGGAGTATTAACAGCAATGAACAACTCATTGCGACCCATAATTCGACTTGAGCTATCTCGGAGGTTAATCATGCATTGCAGAGAAGTGGGTACCATCTACAATGCATTTCGGCTCTAGTTGTATTTGGACGTGTGCCTATCGCTTAGCGAAATTGAGGCATGTAATCCAAATTTTCAGCGATGGTCTCGTTTAACGCTTGTTCTAAAATCGAGCCAGTATTAACAAGCGGGTTGAGTATTAAGGCTTTGTGGGCGGCATTACGGTTCCCCGTTACTGCGGCTTCTACGGTGAGTGATTCAAATTCTTTCAGTAGTTGGATAAGACGCAAAGTGTCGCTTGGGAAAGGGGCGACATTCAGTGGAACGGGTCCAGATTTTGTGATCATGCTACTCACTTCAACAGTGCAATCATCTGGTAAGCCATGAATTGTACCGTTGTTTCGCGTGTTCACATGCATGATGGTTCGCTTGTCGTTATAAATAGAGCTCATCAATTCGCAGGCCGCTTCTGAATAGTACTGACCTCCGCGTTTTTCGAGCTCTTTGGGTTTTTCATTAAGCTCGGGATTGCGATAAATATCAAACAGGCGTTGTTCCATGGCTTTGACTACCTCGCCTCGCGTACCTTCACCACTGGCCTCTTGTTGTTCTTGGGCCATAATGTCTTCGCTTGTGTAGTAATAACGCAAATAGGCACATGGGATCATGCCCATGTTGTGTAGAAGCTCTGCGGGCCATTCAAATTTTGGAATGTTTTGTGGAACCAAAGGATCATTTCCACTAAGCATGGCGTCTACGATGTCTTGCAGCTTATCTTGTCCATTGTGTAGTACTTGGCGAGCCCAAATAAAGTGATTTAAGCCTGCTACTTGCAGCAAGAAATCTTGCTCGTCGGCATCAAGGATCTGCGCAATGCCTTTTTGCATAATAACCGGGACATTGCACAAGCCAACGGCTTTAACGTTGGTGTGCTTTAAAATCGCCTCTGTCACCATACCTGATGGGTTGGTGAAGTTAAGCAGCCATGCATCTGGACACAGTACTTCCATTTCCTTACAGATCTCTAGGGCAATAGGAATGGTTCGGCAGGCATTTGCAAATCCGCCTAAGCCATTGGTTTCTTGTCCGATCATTCCGTATTTCAATGCAATACGTTCATCACGAATACGCCCCTCTAAGCACCCAGCGCGAAACTGTGAGCACACGAAATCCGCATTTTTTAATGCCGTTTTTCGATCTAGAGTGACATGCACCGCAATGTGGGACATGTCATTTTTAGCCAGCATTCGACGTGTAAGGTCACCTATAATTTCAACTTTTTCCTCGCCGTCTTTGATATCAACCAACCACAACTCACCAATAGGGAGCTCGTGATTACGTTTTATTAGCCTTCGATGAGTTCGGGTGTATAACTTGAGCCTGCGCCGATGATGGTGACTTTAAGGTTTTTGTTCATTGTATATTCCTCTCTAAATAAGAACTGTTTTAGCCTAAACACATGTGCTTAAAACTGTTTCTGCGAGGGAAATTATCAGCGGTATTGAGGTGTGCTTTAACAACCAGCTGCGACTCATCACGACCCTCAAATCGACTTGAGGCGAACTAACGCCAACATGAAAAATGCCAGTACGAATACTGGCATTGGTGTTTTTATTGGCAAAAGGCAAGGACTTTAATTTGGCTTGAATTTCTCTCTAAGCTTCTGAAAAACTGCGTAGAAACCAGGAGTAAGTATTGACCCTAAAAACAACACACACAGTATTCCGCCAATCAGTGCAACACCCATGTTGTTTTGTGCCACAGAGCCTGCTCCTTGAGCCAATACCATTGGCACAATACCCAACGCAAATGACCAAGACGTCATATTCACTGCACGAAAACGCATGGTGCCTCCTTTAATCGCGGCATCTTCAATAGAAAGTCCGCTATCTTCGCGTTTGGTTTTTGCAAACTCTACAATGAGGATGGCGTTTTTGGCGGCCAGAGCTATCAAAAGTACTAACCCAATCTGACCATATAGCGTTAACGCATGCCGTAACTAGTAAGCGCTAACATGGTGCCAACCGCTGCAGTGGGCGCAGTGATAATGATGACCGCAGGTAACGTCCAAGATTCATATTGGGCAACCAAGAACAGGTAAATAAAGATAAAGGCGAGTGCAAATGCATACACAATCGCGTTACCAGCCGTTTTTTCTTGTAGCGCCATGGTTGTCCATTCATAGCTGTAGCCATATGGCAGCACTTTATTTGCAACGCTTTCCATTGCTGCAATGGTGTCACCTGAAGAGTACCCAGGCGCCGTTCCCACAAACACCTTTGCTGCTGATAACATATTGTATCGGTTAGTAATATCAGGAACTAACTGAGGCTCAATAGTGGCAACTTCAGACAGTGGTAGCATCTCGTTTTCCGCGCTGCGCACGTGTATTTTTCCGATATCAGATGGGTCGATACGTTGTTCTGGCTTTGCTTGAATATAGACATAATAAGTCTGTCCCCACAATGAAAAGTCATTCACTCTGACTGATGCCAGATTGGTGACAATCGCATCATTAATGGTCGTCACGCTGACGCCGTACTGACGCGCTTTCTCTCTATCAATATTGATGGCAAAGTGAGGCACATTGGCTCTAAACAGGGTGAATACACCTTGCAGCTCTGGGCACTGATTTGCCGCTGCGATTAGTTGTTGCGTGGTGTCGGCCAATTCGGCCTTAGAGCGACCTTGTGTATCTTGCAACATAAATTCTAAGTTTGAACCTGAGCCTATACCTGGAATCGCTGGTGGCGTCACTGCCATCGCGACCCCTTGCGGAAGCTGACTTAGGGTTTGATTAAGGCGCATCTGCACATCCGCGGCTGTATTATCACCCTCCAATAGTCGCCTCTCCTCCCAAGGTTTTAAGTCAACAAAAAAGGTCGCCGAGTTAGATTGACGTGAAAAGGTCAAAATACCAAAGCCGGTCGCTCCACCCACATTGGCTACTGCAGGATCGTCTAACATGATGCCTTCCACCTCTGCGGCGAACGATTGGGTTCTCGCAAGCGATGCACCATCGGGCAATTGAACAATGGCAAGCATGGATCCTTTATCTTCATTTTCGATAAATGCGGAGGGGATCTGTTGATCTAGCGCGAAAATGGCACCAAGCGTTGTAACAAATAACCCAAGCAAAACCAGAGACTTACGCACTACTAGCGCTGCGGCCTTTCCATAAAGCACGGTGACTTTTTCAAACAGCCGGTTAAATGCAATAAACCAAGATGGTTGACGTTCGACGCGTTTCATTATTAACGCACACAGTGCCGGAGAAAATGTCAATGCGTTAATGGCCGATAGCACGAGCGCAATACAGATCGTAAGCCCAAATTGAGAAAACATTTGCCCCGTAATACCAGGTAAAAAGCTCACTGGCAGAAAGACAGCTAACATAACTAAAGTTGATGACACTATTGGGCCTGAGACCTCGCGCATCGCTTCACGTGTTGCATCTGCCGCAGTATAGTGTAGATTCTCGTTCAAGATCCGCTCAACGTTTTCAATCACAAGAATAGCGTTATCTACGACAATGCCTATTGCCAGTATCAGGCCAAAAAGCGTGATGGTATTGATCGTGAACCCCATAAGTTGCATGAAGAAAAAGCTTCCAACTAACGAGACTGGAATAGCAAGCAATGGCACAATTGTGGCGCGAATACTGCCCAAAAAGAAGTAAGTGACAATCACCACCAAAACCGCGGCAATGAGCAAAGTCATGGTAATATCACTGATCGAGTCTTCGATAAAGTTAGTAATATCAAATGGGTAGGCATAAGCATATCAGAAGGCCAATCCGTGTCATCAAGCAGTTGTTTAATGGCGGCGCTGGTTTCGAGCGCGTTTGCTCCGGGTGCCAATGAAATGGTCATCAAAGAGGCAGCTTGACCATTAAGGTGAGCATACGATTCATAGCGATCATTGCCCATTTCTATGTGTGCAATGTCAGCGAGATAAATATGGCTGCCATCAGCTGCACTCTTAACAATGATTGAGGAAAACTCTTGCTCACTCTGCAATCGTTCATCACTTAACAGCGGGGTTTGGAATGCAATATCTTCACTGATAAGGGTCGAGCCGAGTTGCCCTGCCGGAATTTGATTATTTTGATCAAGTAAGGCTTGACGAACTTCTTGAGTGGTCACATTCAGCGCTTGCATATGCTCGACATCAAGCCAAATCCTCATCGCGTAACTGGTACCGAGTACGTTGGTATCGCCAACACCAGGTATACGAGTTAAGCGATCTTGCAGGTTAACCTCTACCCATGTATTTAAATGTGTTTCATCAAATGTATTATTCGGCGAGTAAACAGCAAGTGCCATTAAGGTGTCAGAGGACGCTTTAAATACTCTCACGCCCATTTCATTCACCACTGAAGGCAATGATGAAAGCGCTGCAGACACACGGTTTTGGACATTAACCTGAGCCATATCTGGATCGGTGCCAATATTAAACGTTACTTGTAATCGATATGATCCATCGTTTGAAGAGCGCGAATCCATATACAGCATGTCGTCGACACCATTTACTTCAGCTTCGATTGCCGAACCAACCACGGTTTCGATGGTCTCAGCACTGGCTCCAGGGTACACGGCAACCACATTGATGACAGGTGGTGTAATATCTGGGTAGTCTGATACAGGCATCTGTTTAATGGCGATGCTACCAAGAAAAGCAAGGATGATTGAAATGACAAAAGCAAACTTAGGTCGGTTGATAAAAAATTGACTTAACATCTTGCCTCCTACTCTTGGATATCAACAGGAACGTTAGGGCGAACACGAATTAGCCTTCGGTAATGACTCGGTCTCCTTGCTCAACACCCTCCGTAACAAAGATCTGGTTTCCATCACGTGCGACTACTGTGACTTCTCTTCGCTCTGCAAGCCCATCTTCGTTGACCACGTAGACAAATTGCGTCAGTAGGTCTTGAACAACAGCGGAGTGTGGCATCCAGAATCCACGTTGAGTGCGGTTACTGGCCAACTCTAGTGTTGTAATTTGGTTGGGACGCAGAGACTTATCCTGGTTCGAGAACTCTGCCGAAGCGCTCAATGTGCCAGTTGCGGCATTCAATTTATTATCAATGAACACTATTTCACCCACTTTGGAAATTGGCTGCTGTAGAGAAACAGAGACAGTTTTAGGTTGATCGATAGGGAACTGCACTAAATCCTCACTGCCAATAGAAAAGGCAGCGTTTAGAGGGTGCTGTTGAACGATGTCTATGATGGCACCAGACTCTGGTGACACCATATCTCCAGTAGAGAAATTACTTTTACCAAGTTGACCGTTGTATGGGGCTCGGATTTTTGTATGCCAAAGGTTCTCTTTCGCTTTTTTTACAGATGCTTTGGCTTGTGTCAGTTCAGCCTGCCGGATTGCAAGCGTCGCACTTGCGTCGTCTAAATTGGCTTGAGTAACACTGCCTGAACTGACCAGTGTTTTGAATCGTTCGTATTGTAGCTTAGCTTGGATAACTGCAGCTTCCGCTTGTTGCTGATTAGCCAACATGGACTGCAAAGCAAAACGGTAGGTAGTGTCGTCTATTTGAAAGATGACATCGCCTTTATTTACCGATGAGCCGTCGGGAAAAAGCTGTTTTTGTAAAAAACCAGTGACGCGTGATGTTAGCTGAGCATGCTCTTGGGCTTCGAGCTTAGCGGTTAAGTACAGCGTCGGCTGGTGATGGTCTACTTGTACCGTCACAGTATGAACTGGAATACCAGCAGCATAGGAAGGTGATGCTAGAAGACTGACTAGTAGAGGGAGTGAGCATTTGACATTTTTCATTGTATATCTCTTAGAAAGTGGGTCTAGATGGTGATTGCCTCCCGTACATAAGTTCGCTGGGAGTAGATACTTTCCGTTGTGTGGTAGAGCGTCAGCATGGGGCTCCCTCCCCACTAAATGGCCATTCGTTAAAACTGATAGTTGATTTCGATTCTTTGGTCCCCGTCAGAAAAACTCTGGTATTGTGTCCAGTTAGCAAAGTAGCGCACATTTGTTCGAGGGTTAATTTGATAGGAAACAGCCAGTTCGTTAGCAAATACGGAGCTATTTCCTGCACCATACGCGTTGTTTACATACGCGTCAGCACCAGAAATCGTGGTTAACCACATCGGGTTGTAGTTGATCCAAAGGTTGTCTGTAATGCTGTATTTGGTGTAAGCACCCACCACACCAAACGTGCCAGGGATTGTGTAGCCGATTTTCTCGACTCCGTTACCTGTATCCATCTCACCATTGGTTAGATTCACGCCTACACCGGCAAGTGGATACACGTTTAAGCCACCCCATTGAGGTAGTGCCTGAATAAAGCTGTATGAGATATCTAAGCTTTCTCTCTCAACGTCATAATTCATATCTACTTGCGAGCCGCGTCCATTAGTATGGTCGACATTAAAGTTACGGAATCGAACACTATCAATAGAGTCGTCACGCTCACTTGAACCCGCCCAGCCGAAGATATCACCGGCAATGCCTTTAACTTCAAAGACATTCATTGCCATTGTGTCATCATTTCCTGTGTCGTAGGTTTGGCCAAATTTTAAGTTGAGCCCTTTGTCTGTTGCACCAAAGCCCGCTTGTGTGTAAACCGCGAGTGGGTCAGACATATCTTGAACTTCGTTGTTTTCCGCGAGAGCTGCTGAAGTGCTCAAACTCAGTGCGACGGCCAATGCTAGGGAGTTAAGTGTTTTTACGTTGTTCATAAGTTCATTCCTATAAATTAAAGTGTGTTGAGAACAGGAAGAATTATGTTCGCAAAACTCGACTTGGTTAATAGCGGAAACGGACTGGGTAAAAGTCGAATACCAACTTGAGACTTCATGTAATTATGAAAACAAAAAGCCCTCGATTGGCGTACGCCTAACTCGAGGGACTTGGGAGGTTTTTTGGGTCACGGAGTATGGTGGACATAGGGTTGGACTATTATTCAGGGTATACGGGAAATATATTTTCTACATTTGCCACTTGAGTCCGCTGTATCTTAGCGACTGATATATAGAGCGCTGCTCACTCGTGGTTATTCCCTTTAAAATCGACCCTTGTATGACGTCTTCTCGCATTTCTAGCTACTCTTTGCTTCCCCACAGATACGAATTGCTCTTTAAGCTCTCAAAGATGTCTATTAAGGCGTCTGATACTTCAGCGCTCTCATAGAAATAGCCGACTTCATTATTAAATAACCGTGATCGATAATCTAAGTTAGTCGTCCCAACAAAACCAAGATCGTCGACGATTATGGCTTTTGCATGAAGTTTTCCATAATGCTGGTCTCCTCCCAAATCGACACTGTCTTCTTTCCCTAACTGGTAGATCCGCAATCGGGGGTTTGACGTTGCTTCAAGCCAATCCGTATCAGTAAGCAGTTGCTCCTTGCTTTCATGTCGTTGCCACACCCTAAGCTGCTCTTCTGATAACAGAGCTCTTGGTACAGACTCGATATCAATAATGGCTTGAGTGAGGAAATTGTCACTGGTTAACACTGAATTGGACACCACTTCAACCGTTCTCTCTGGATCTGCGGCTAACCATTCTTCAAGAGCTTGACGCCCGTCATAATAGTGAGCGTGCCCTGGTTCATTGTACGTCGCTAAAAAAGCATAAGGAGAGATGATTTTGAGATGCTTAGCATTCTTATTATTGAGTGTAATGTCCTCCAAAATTGCGACTATAGAGTTCGGGTTTTTGTCTAAAATCTCCATACGACGAGAGACGACAGAGAATGACTTTAAGTTGTATAACTCATGAGCCAATTTTACGTCAGATTTAAGTGGGTTATCGCGAAGATTACTTGGTACCTTATTGTACTGTTCTTGAAATTTCGGCATGGATTTTAGGGATTCTAATGCTTCTTGAGCTTTGCGTCTTTGCAATGGTCTAGGAAACCATTGTTTTAATAACTTGTTGCCGTCATGAGAGAAAAGGTGCGTGAAGTACTCTTCTGCGAGATAACCGATATTGTCGTCGTATGAGACTACATGGCATTGTGGTCGCACTAAGATTTCTAGATCTTGATAGGTATCATAGTTTTTACTTCCATCCACATTTAATCCAAAATAGTCTAACGATACATTTCTACCTCCAGTCATTACCCAGCTCTGACTCGGGAAACGACCATCAACAATCAGAAGCTTGTCATGAGAGCGTCGGTTTACACGTGTGAATGGTTTTGAAACCGCGTTAAAAACAACGGCTTGAACTCGAGCTTTTTTACCACTACCTCCTAATTCTTGTGCTTTTTTAGCACATTCTATTAACCCTTTAATTTCTTTGTGCGTGACACTAAAAGAGCCGATGGAATCAACCATAAATCTTACATCGACACCGCGCTGTACGGCATTACATAAGGCGCCAAGCATCGCTAGTCCCATCATATCTTGAGTAAAGATATAATGAGTGGCATCAATGGTGTATTCTGCTAGTTTCAAATAGTGCTGTCGGTTGCCATCGTCTTGACTGATATACGTTTGACATGTGCTCAGTGTCCGTAATATCAAGAGAAGGGTTGGCGTCAACAATCTTGTGACTGTTTGCACAGCCAGCAACAAAAAAGATAAGAAGGATGATAAAGTGCTTCATTTTATCCAATCACCATAATTGTGAATAATTCCTACTTTTAACTTGACGAATTAATATCGACGTTATCATTCACACTGCGCATGGCTAATGATGGCCAAAATACAGAGTTATTATTGATGCTTAAATAACGTGGATTTATAGTTGATAGGTGACAGAGAATCCAAATTGGTTATTCTTTCCAAAATCATCTTCAGATAGTGTTGCATGCAAACGAGATGATAACTGTTCGGTGAACTTATAGCTCAATCCCGCTCCAGCCCAGTAACTGCTGTAACTATTTGAACCCACGGCACCACCGGCAAAGCCCATTAGACTCCAACGGCTATCACCAAGGGGCGTAGTCCAAACATCCCTAAATATGCTCCATGGCTTTTGTTTCGCATCATGACTATTTCCTCACCCTGTGGAATCGCAATTTCACCTTCATTGAAGCTATAGCCCGCCATAGGAAATAACATCCACCCTCCAGGGGTCATGTCAAAATACGACAGTGGTACAAATGTGCCAATACTGTAGCCGTTGCGGTAGCTGCCATGATCATAATCTGTACGGTTGAAGTTAAAATTTACAATGCCTGCATCAAATAGCCACGAGCCACCAATCCGCCATTCATTATCTTGATTGATGCGAGCACTGACCATTCGTGCATCATCGAGTCCTATTGAACCTGATAGTGTGATGCTATCGGTGTAACCTATGCCCACACGAGTCACAATTTGGGTAGGATCTTCATGGTGCTTATCTTCTGCAAAAACAGGCGCTACATTGACGAAAGAAGCACTGACCATTGCTAAGGTCAAAACAGATTTAACAAAGGAAAAGTGAGGCGAAGCAGTTTGAGTAGAAGCAAATGTTAGATATTTCATTGGAAATCTCGATAGATGGTGAGCCATCCATCACATCAACACCTTAGTGACTGTTGTGATGAATGACAGAAGTTATTTTGTATCATTAAGTTGTCTGTATGATTGAGTCGGCGAGAGAGACCTCTCACCGACATACCAGCTATTTGATTTTAGGGAGCTTATAATCACCATCGATCACCGATTGACCAGGCTCATATACGCGCATTAGCAAGTTCCATCCTTCCGTCGTATCGAGGCGATTAGCTACTTGACCGCAGACTTCTTCACTTCCATAGTGAATGGTTGCCGTGCCATCCTCATTCATTGCCATCGATGCACTGTTGATATTATTGTGCTGTGAGAACATATAGCCTTCATCGTTGTAGACGGTCATTGACCAAAATGCACCGTGCTCAGGCACATCATAGGTGGCAGTAAAGCATTGTTCGGTACCAAGGTCAGGAGCCTGTGCGATGTACACGGTTTCTGAGCTTGGGAATAATCCCCACGATGTTGCGACAGCCATATTGTGACCTTCATATCGGTCTACTTCACCTCTAGCGCCTTGCCAATCAGACGGATATTGAGTGATAGTGTCGCGCATTTCTTGCTCATAGCCGGAACGCATTTCCATCATGCCTTGCCAATCCCAGTTGACCAACGGCTTCTCATCCATGCTGTCGGACGTCACCGTAACGCTATGAAGGATTTCTGCCGCGATAGCGACATCATCTTTATCTGCTTGGTCAAAAACTTGAATACGAGGGATTGCTACTACCCAGCGCGTATCTTCTTGCTTATCGAACGTATGAGTTGTTCCAGAACCCTTTAAAATATGCAGTGTTTTGTGGTCGTTATCTAAAACATATACTGATACGTAGCGGTCATCCGAGTGCTCTGGAATAGAGATCGTGTATCCTTCACTTGTGTCAACTGGGATGCCCTTGTATAACGTATCTCGATTCATACGAGGTACGGCTTGGTTATCAGTCGGGGTTGGAACATCATAGACCATTCCACCATTCATGCCGCCAGCTTGCGTAAATGCATGAATACGTGCATCCACCTCGACTTCTACGAAGTTCTCTACCGTGACAGGGATGAGTGGCTCTGTTTTAGTTTCGTTAGCGATTGCTGCTGATGTGCCCAAAGCTAAAGCAATAGCAGTACCAATTACTGTGAATGTGTTTGATTTAGTCATGTTCATACTCCTAAAAAGTGATTAACGTTGAGTTCGGGAGTATTATTGATTTTTAAATCGACTTGGTTAACCACCAGAATCGACTAGCTTTAATTCGAATTTCAACTTGAGGTGTTCAAGGACTATTGGAGTGTGTCAAAAGTAGCCTGGTATAGGCTATTTATTCAGCTTAGTTAAGGACGACTGTCACTATTTACGATGCTTTCGGTTTATAGTGCCAAATCAATACACACCTAGGAGTAAATAGAGAGTCGAAGGCATATAAACCAATTTTGCATAATTATTTAGCACCGGCTATAGGCAAGCAATGTGTTGGCATAGCCAAACTAATGTATATAGCTAGTTTTTAGGCTTTTTACTCTAAATGATTTTTGTCCAGTTCCTTGCTGGCGGGGCGACTTAACTCATGGGCGACTTAACTCACACTATGGTTAAGTCGAGTATTCGTCTTCGCCACAACTATCTGGAATGACTTCTGTCATCTAAACTCAAGCGTCAATCGCTACAATATGATAGATCCGAGACCCAAAGTCACCAATATGCCGAGTGTGCTTCGTGAGCTCCACTCCCATAAACTGATTGTTGAGCGGTAAACCAACACTGGCGAGTTGGTCGCCATAGAGCTGATACAGCTCGCTGTTAACAAGCGTGCCTGTGGTTTCAATCTCTTCTTGATATTGTGCTCTAGAGCGTATGGTAAATGCTAACTCTGGGTTTAACGCGGGCAGTTTGATGGTTTCTAACTCGCCGCTACTTTGCTGCAGCTTTTGGTAGTAGCCGAGTAGGGCTTCGCTGCCGTCATCATTGACCACCAACCAGGTGGTAATGTTGCCTTCAAATGGGGAAGACAGACGGTAAAAGCGGCCAAATTGAAGCAGTTGTCGGTGCTGCTTGTAGAACGCGATTTGCTCCACCACCGCTTGAGTTTCTTGCTCGGTGAGTTGAGTGATGTCGAGTTGATAGCCGAAGTTTCCAAAGGCAGCGACATTAAAGCGTGTTTCAATCGGTGTGCGGCGCAGGACTTGGTGCGATGGTTTTGCGGCGACATGCGCGCTCATGGCCGACAACGGATAACACAGAGAGGTGCCGTGCTGGATGTTCAAGCGTTCAATGGCATCAGTGTTGTCACTCGTCCAGGTCTGCGGCATGTAGCTTAGCATGCCGAGATCAAAGCGATTACCGCCGCTAGAACAAGACTCAAATAGAATGTTCGGGAAGGCCTTTGTCAGCCGACTCAGTAAGTCATACAGTCCAAGAACATAGCGGTGATTAAACGAAGCTTGCTCTTTTGCTGATAAGGAATGAGCGTAGGTATCACTAAAGTTTCGGTTGTGATCCCATTTCACGTAATCGACTTTGGCGCGGGTAAATACATCACTGAGTTTCTCGAATAGATACTCAATCACCTTTGGATTGGCCATATCGAGCACTAGCTGATTTCGACCTAATGAAGGCGTTCGCTCGGGGTGAGCAATCGCCCATTCAGGGTGCGCGCGAAATAGCTCACTGTCAGGTGAGACCATTTCTGGTTCGACCCAAATACCAAACTTGAGTCCGTACTCTTTCACGGTCTCACTGATTCGCGCGATACCACCAACAAGTTTTGGGTTGTCAAAATAGTCGCCAAGGCTGGTGGTGTCGTCATCGCGTTTGCCAAACCAGCCATCATCAAGTACGAATAGCTCGACACCAATCGATTTGGCTTTTTGTGCGATGGCATCCAGCTTGTCGTAGTCAAAATCGAAGTAGGTTGCTTCCCAGTTGTTTACTTGGATAGGACGTTCTGCGCCGCGCCACTGCTCTGAAATAACATGTAGGTTGATGAACTGGTGCATTTGCTGGCTCATACGGTTCAAGCCGCTTGCAGAGTAAGTGAGAGCGATCTCTGGCGTGGTAAATGTCTCGCCTGACTCCAGTTTCCAACGGAAATCAAAGTCATTAATGCCGGTCATGACTCGCGTTTGGTTGTACGGGGATACTTCCGCCACCGATAGGTGGTTGCCGCTGTACATAAGCCCAAACCCATAGCAGGCGCCAAGATGTTCATTGGTCTCTTTTCTTGCAAGGGCAATAAACGGATTGTGGTTGGCGCTGCTCACCCCTTTTTTGGAATCTATTTGAACCGTGCCTTTTTCCAGCCCTTGGCGTGCGACTTGTGCCTCTTTGATCCATTTGCCTTGCAGGTGAATCAGATCCCAGCTCTCGTCTGCAAAATCGACACAGCTACTGAGTGCACGAAGAAGTTGCACGGGCTGATCGGCTTGATTTCGCACCACTAAATGGCGAGTGACGACGTCCGATTGGCTAAAGACTGAGTAGTGCACGTCTATTTCAAGTTTGGTAACGGGGTCGACCAAGGTAATGACTAGGTGCTGACTATTTGGCTCGGCACTTGCTGATGGTAGACCCTCGAGATTGGGTTTGCTGTCTAGAAGTTGGTGTGATTGGTAGAGTAAATCGGTGACACGTGAGCCGTCGGCATACTCAACATGCAAAAGTGGACTTCGGTAGTCCCCTTTGCCAAAGGTAGGCACTTCAAGTCTGAAGGTATTTAAAGTTTGCCCCGGTACGTCAGCATAGTCTGTCGAAGAGCCCATCTTGCCGTGATAAAGATGCTCTAGGGCATCGAAATGAGGTCGATGAGTGAGCCTATCTCCATAGTGAAGATGAACAAGGTGGCCGGTGCTCGTGACCTTAATTAAATAGCTGGAGCGTTTGGTTTGAAGGTGAAACTCTAATCCTTGGTCATTAATCGAAATCATTCAACCACCTATTTATGAAGGGCGCGCTTTGGCTAGCGCGCGAATACAGATTTACGTTGGACAAGTGTTGGCGTAAACACAATTGGGTCATCTTCGATGGCATCGCCGCGAGACAGCAGTAATGCTAACCGAGCGGCACGTTCGGCCATCATTGCGATTGGGTAGCGCACGGTTGTGAGGTGTGGGTGCACAAAGCGGGCGATTAAGCCGTCATCGAAACCAATAACAGAAATGTCTTTAGGGACCGAAATGGCATTATTTTCAAGCGCTTGAATTGCGCCTGCAGCCATGTAGTCGTTGTAGGTGACTACCGCAGTAATATCTAACGATTTAGACAGTAAATTGGTCATGGCGAGTTCGCCGCCATCACTGCTAGGCTCACCTGCTTCAATGTAGTTTTTGGAAAGCAGAATACCGTGATCTTCTAGAGCCGTTCGATAGCCCTTGATGCGCTGATGGGTATCTTCAATGTCTTGGGAAGAAGCAATGCAGGCAATGTTGCGATGACCGGACTTAATGAGATGCAGCGTCGCAAGATAGGCGCCGCGTTCATTGTCGAGGGAAATACAGCGTGATTCGATTTCTGGAATAAAGCGGTTAATGATCACCAGCCTTTCACTTCTTTGGCGTAGTTGATGAGCTCTTCATCACTGAGTCCTTTTGCGTGCAGAATAATTGCTTCGCAGCGACTATTGATAAGTAACTCTAAGGCGTGGCGCTCGTCGTCGGCATTGTGATAGCCATTGCCGATCAGGATGTGCTTGCCCGCTTCTCTGGCAACTTGATCCACCGATTTGATTAAGGTGCCAAAAAACGGATCCGAGACATCAGAAACCACGACGCCGATGGTATTGGTACTTTGGCTGACCAGCGCTCTTGCTGCCGCATTGGGGCGATAGCCCAACTTTTTCATCGCCGCAGACACTGAGTCGATGGAAGACTGGCTGGCTTTAGGCGATTTATTAATAACACGAGACACTGTGGCAACAGAGACTCCTGCTTCTTTAGCGACATCTTTTATGGTTGCCATGGGGCACCTTTTGCATAGGAACTATTACGATGGCGAGTATTAAAACTCGTTTGATCTCAGAGTTCAATTTGTATGTTTAACAGTACGTTGTGAGCATTAGAGTTACGTTTTTTTTCAAAGCTCACTCGCATTGTTGGCTATAAAGTCACTCGTTGACCCTCGGCATCAAACAGATGAACATCGGCATAGCTGCAGCTAATGGCGACTTCCTCAAACTTGTTTACAGCCTGATCGCCCGGCAGGTGAACTTTGAAACCATCGACGCCAGAAGCTTGGCCAAACAAATACGTACTGTTGCCTAGCCTTTCGACGACTTCACTTTGGAATTCGAATCTAACCGGGTTGTCGTGATTAAGCGTAAGGTGCTCTGGTCTGACGCCTAAGGTAAGTGCATCACTGGCCTTTGGAGCTTGCTCCGCGGTTCTTGGCAATGTGAACTGCTCACCTTTCGCGGTTTTAACCGTAATCTCTTGCTCGTTGACTTGCTCAACATGAACAGGAATGAAGTTCATTTTTGGCGATCCAATAAAGCCGGCCACAAACTCATTTTGTGGTGAGTGATACAGCTCCAATGGACTACCTACTTGCTCAACTCGGCCATCTCGAAGCACCACAATTTTATCGGCCAGTGTCATCGCTTCCACTTGGTCATGGGTGACGTAAATCATGGTGTTGGCGAGGTCTTGGTGCAGCTTGGCGATCTGCAGACGCATATCAACGCGAAGCTCGGCATCAAGGTTGGAAAGTGGCTCATCGAACAAAAAGACCTTTGGATTACGTACTATCGCACGACCAATCGCAACACGCTGCCTTTGACCACCAGAGAGCTCTTTGGGTTTGCGCTTGAGAAGGTGTTCGAGTTGCAATGTCTTGGCGGCATTTTGCACTTGTTTATGGATGTACTCTTTAGGGTGATTATTCATCTTGAGGCCAAAACCCATGTTCTCTTCAACCGTCATGTGCGGGTAGAGAGCGTAGGACTGAAACACCATTGCCACCCCGCGCTCAGCAGGATCGACGTCGTTTACTTTCTCCTCATTGATGAAGATCTCGCCGTCGCTGATCTCTTCTAAACCGGCGACTAGGCGCAGCAATGTCGACTTGCCGCAGCCCGATGGACCAACAAACACCACAAATTCGCCATCGTTAATGTCGAGATCGACGCCGTGAATGGTTTGTACCTTGCCATAGCGTTTGATGACTTGGTTTAAGCGGATGTCAGCCATAAGAACTCCTCGTTATGCGGACAAGTGGCAGCATGAATAAGCGTGAATCCTCACGCCGGTTTTTGTGAATGCCAGATTTCTGAATACCATGACCATACGCGCTAATTGGCAACTTGTTAGCTGTCAAACCGAGAATAGTTGATCATGATCATAAATTGTTAACGACTTTGAGTGAAAACTGTGGAAACGTTTACAGTTTTCATTTTGACCAGTACAACATTTCACCATGTTGGCTAATATTCGAGTGTATTTTCACTAAAACCCATCTAAAACAGTGCTTATTGTTGATAATTTCAGGAATTAATGACTGTTAACAATATGTTGCGATGGGGTAGGGAGTCACCTTGAAATGGAACAATCTGTGAAAACGGTATACCCACAAAATCAGCTACCGTCACAGCGACGCAAAAGTCGTATTAATACCCAAGTCGCGCCATGGATATTTTTGGCGCCAGCTATCCTAATTTTTGCTGTTTACGTCATCTATCCAATTCTGGACAGTATTTGGCTGAGCTTTTATGAATGGGATGGATTGGGTGAAAAAACTTGGGTGGGTCTCGACAACTACCGAGAGCTTTTTGACTCAGAAGCCTTCTATACCTCGCTTAAAAATAACTTTTTGTGGTTGGTGTTTTTTATGTTGGCACCACCCATTGGATTGGCTATTGCGCTCTTTCTCAATCAACAAGTAAGAGGGATTCGCGTAGTTAAATCTCTGTTTTTCTTCCCTTTCGTTATCTCTCAAGTGGTGGTGGGTCTCGTCTTTGCGTGGTTCTATGACCCTTCTTTTGGTCTGTTTAACATCGTACTTGGCTTTTTCGATATTGAAGCCATCGCGATTTTATCCAACGAAGATTACGTGACTTACGGGATCATTGCTGCTGGTCTGTGGCCGCAGATTTCCTACTGCATGATCTTGTATCTCACGGGTCTGAATAACCTGGATCCAGAACAGTTGGAGGCTGCGCGCCTTGATGGTGCCAAGAAACTGCGCATGCTTTGGTACGTGGTGTTGCCTCAGCTTCGTCCAGCGACGTTTATCGCTATCGTGGTTACGGTTATCGGCGCACTTCGTTCGTTTGACCTAGTGGCGACCATGACGGCGGGTGGTCCGTGGGGGAGCTCATCAGTACTCGCTTATCAAATGTACGAAGAATCAATATTCAACTACCGCATGGGTTATGGCGCCTCGGTATCGGTTGTTCTGTTTCTGATTATGGATATCTACATCGCTTACTTCTTGTGGCGAATGCTAAGGAGTGAAAAATAATGTACCCGCAACCGATAGAAAAATCTGGACGCTTTACCAATATCAGCTATCGAGTGGCGCTGCCTATTTCGATTGTGATGTGGCTGTTGCCGCTTATTGCGGTGATGATGACCTCGATTCGTTCAATGGAAGACATCAACAAAGGTAATTACTGGGGCTGGCCGAGTGATATCCAGTTTGTTGAAAACTACACGCAAGTGTTCACGGCAACGCCGATGGGGCAGTATCTGCTGAACAGTTTGATCATCACGTTGCCCGCAGTTGCAGGCGCGGTGGCGCTGTCTACGTTGGCAGGGTTTGCGCTCGCGAAGTATAACTTCAAGGCCAATATTTGGATCTTTGCGATGTTCATCGCAGGTAACTTCGTTCCGTTCCAAATCCTGATGATTCCAGTGCGCGATCTCACCATTACCTTTGGTCTTTATGATACGCATTGGGCGCTTATCTTCTTCCACGTCGCGTTCCAAGCCGGCTTCTGTACCCTATTTATGCGCAACTTTATCGTCGGTATTCCCGATGCCTTGATTGAGGCGGCGCGCGTTGAAGGTGTGAGTGAAATGAAAATTTTCTGGCACGTGGTGTTACCGCTTGTCAGGCCGGCACTGGCTGCACTGTCTGTGTTGGTGTTTACCTTTATTTGGAATGACTATTTTTGGGCGCTGGTTTTGGTGCAAAGCGATGAAGTGCGCCCCGTAACGGCAGGATTGAGTGCATTGAAAGGGCAGTGGTTGGCGTCGTGGCAGTTTATTTCTGCTGGCGCCGTCGTCGCTGCAATTCCTCCAGTGGTGCTGTTCTTTACCATGCAGCGTCACTTTATTGCTGGTCTAACGTTGGGAGCAACCAAAGGTTAATCCCGATTTAGCCGCACAATCAGTGCTGGTTGGTGACGACCAGCAAGCTATAACGATAACAATGGAGCCTGAGCGCAAGCTCGACAATAAGGATCTTACTATGAAAATTGTGAAACACCTCGCTGCTACCGCCATACTTGGCGCGTCCCTCTCAACAACCGCTTGGGCGGGCGAGTTAGTGATTAACTCGGATCAAGCAGACCCTGCACCAAAAGAAGCGTGGGCTGAAATCGTGAAACGATTTGAAGCTGAAAACCCAGACATTACGGTCAAATACAACTTGTATGATAAAGAAGCGTACAAGACGACGATTCGTAACTGGTTGGTCACGTCTCCACCGGATGTTGTGTTCTGGTATGCGGGTAACCGAATGAAAACATTCGTTGATCGTGGACTATTGGAAGATGTAAGTGACATTTGGGCTGACAACAACATGGCTCAAGATTTTAAATCGGCAGCGCCAGCGATGACGGTAAATGGTAAGCAATATGGTGTGCCTTACACTTACTATCAATGGGGTGTGTACTACCGTAAAGACATCTTTGAGAAGTATGGTATCGCTGAACCAAAAACGTGGGATGAGCTAAAGGCTGCAGCTGCGACACTGAAGAAGAATGACGTCGCGCCTTTTGCTATCGGTACCAAGTACCTATGGACTGCGGCAGGTTGGTTCGACTACATCAACCTACGTACCAACGGTCTTGATTTCCACATCGATTTGATGGACGGCAAAGTACCTTACACTGATGAGCGAGTTAAAAAGACCTTTGCAAACTGGGCTGAGCTAGTCGAGCCTGGCTACTACCTAGACAACCACGCGTCCTACTCTTGGCAGGAAGCGCAGCCGTTCTTGTACAACGGTGAAGCGGCTATGTACTTGATTGGTAACTTTATTGCGCCTAACTTCCCTGCTGAGCTTGATGGCAAGATGGGCTTCTTCCAATTCCCAGTTATCGATCCTGCTGTGCCAATCGCAGAAGATGCGCCAATGGATACCATTCATATCCCAACCAAAGCGAAGAACAAAGAAGATGCACGTAAGTTCCTAGCGTTTGTTGCTAAACCAGAGATCCAACAGTTGGTGAATGATGTACTACTGCAGATCCCAACCAACAGTAAAGCCAAACCTGCTGATGATGAGTTCCTAAACATCGGCGTGGAAATGTTGGCAGATGCGAGCGGTACGGCGCAGTTCTACGATCGTGATACTGATCCTGCGATGGCGAAAGAAGGCATGAAGGGCTTCCAAGAGTTCATGGTGAAACCTGAGCGTGTGGATCAAATCCTAAAACGTCTTGAAAAAGTACGTCAGCGCACGTTTAAGAACTAATCTGTAAAGCGTTTAAATAACGATACCAATGAGCGTTTCCAAACCATTGGAGCGCTCTTTTTGTTTCAAAGCAGTTGTTAATGGAACCATAGGAAGTAGAGATGAGAACTTTTGCCCAAGTGATGGCGGCACGAGAGTGGGAAAATCAACACGTTGTTCAGCGCAACGTACTGACCGCTCACGCGCCTTTGCATGCCTACAGCAGCATTGAGCAAGCTCGAGTTGGTGACGCATCAGACAATCAAACCTCACTTAATGGGCAGTGGCAGTTTACCTTGCTGACTGCGCCAGAGGCTATGTCAGAAGCCTTTACTGAGCCAGATTTTGATGATGCAGACTGGCACTCTCTTCCGGTTCCTTCTAACTGGCAATTGCACGGTTTTGATAAACCAATCTACACCAATGTGAAGTACCCGTTTGTCGATAATCCTCCTTACGTTCCAGAGCAGAACCCAACAGGGGTGTATCGTAAAAATTTTGATTATTCACCACAAGAAAACACGTCCACCACCATCACCTTTGATGGTGTGAACAGTGCATTCCATTTGTGGTGTAACGGACATTGGATAGGTTATTCACAAGATTCTCGACTGCGGCTGAGTTTGACCTTAGCCAGCATCTGATATCGGGTCGCAACCAACTAACCGTGATGGTGTTGAGATGGTCTGACGGCTCTTATCTTGAAGATCAAGATATGTGGTGGCTAAGTGGCATCTTCCGTGATGTTACTTTGCGCACGAAACCTATAACGCATATAGCGGATGTGGAGACTGTCGCCAGTTTACAATCGGGTTATCGAGATGGCCTGTTAACGGTGACGACAACGGCATCCTCGCCAAGCGACACACTTAAAGTGAACGTGGCACTATTTGATGCAGCAGATAATCAAATAGCAGCGCAGAGCCAAGCATTTGGTGTCGAATTTGTCGATGAAAAAGGCGCATGGGATAACAAAGCGATTCATCGCTTGCCGATAGTCGATGTGAAAGCTTGGAGCGCCGAAGCGCCCCATTTGTATCGTGTTGTGGTATCACTCATCGATGACCAGAATCAGCTCATTGACTGCGAAGCCTATTCGGTTGGTTTTCGCAATGTCGAAGTGTTAAATGGCCAGCTCTGCGTCAACGGCAAACCGCTTCTGATCCGCGGCGTCAATCGTCATGAGCATCATCCAGAGCTTGGGCATGTCATGACTCGTGAGGCGATGATAGAAGACATCAAACTCCTCAAGCAAAACAATTTTAACGCGGTACGTACCGCGCATTACCCCAACCATCCGATGTGGTATCAACTGTGTGATGAGTTTGGGCTGTATTTAGTCGATGAAGCCAACATAGAAACCCATGGCCAAGTGCCGATGTGCCGTTTGTCTGATGACAGCGAATGGCTAAACGCTTATCTGCGACGCATGGTGAATTTGGTCGAGCGAGATAAAAACCACCCGTCTGTGATTGTGTGGTCGCTTGGCAATGAATCGGGCATCGGCGGCAATCATCATGCAATGTATCAATGGGTTAAACAGCGTGACCCATCGAGGCCAGTGCAGTATGAAGGCGGCGGTGCGATGACGGCGGCGACGGACATAATTTGCCCCATGTACGCGCGCGTAAATTGGGACTTGCCTGTGGTTGGGCATCAGCCAGAAGTGACTCCGCGTATCGGCATCAAAAAGGCCATAGCACTACCAAATGAATCACGGCCGTTGATCCTATGCGAGTATGCCCATGCGATGGGTAACAGTTTGGGAAGCTTTGTCGACTATTGGCAAGCGTTTCGTGACCATCCAAGATTGCAAGGCGGCTTTATTTGGGATTGGGTCGATCAAGGCCTGAGTAAAGTGGATGAAAAGGGACGTCACTACTGGGCGTACGGCGGTGACTTTGGCGATGAGATTAACGACCGCCAATTCTGTATCAATGGTTTGATATTCCCAGATAGAACGGCGCACCCTGCCTTGTTTGAAGTAAAAAAAGCGCAGCAATATTATCAGTTTAAACTGGTGAGTGAGCAGCCACTAACTATCGAAATAGAAAATGAGAACCTGTTTGTTACCAGTGACAATGAAGTGCTTTGCTGGCAACTGCTCCAAGATGGCACGCCGATTACCTCTGGCGAGTTGGCCATGACAATTCAGCCGGGCAGAAACAGCAGATCACCTTGTGTGAGGTTATCGATAAGCAGCCTGGTGCCGAGTACCATCTCAATCTAGAAACCAGACTGAATGAAGAAACGCCGTGGGCAGAGGCAGGGCATGTTACCTCGACAGAGCAAATAGAGCTCCAAGCAGTGCCGACGCTTTTGGTGCCTCAAACGCGACTCATAGCTCAGTTAGAAGTTGTAGAAACAGAGCAGTGTCTCTCGGTAGTGAGCGATGATGTTGCCTTTGAGTTTGATAGTGCCAACGGCTATCTCGTGAGCTGCAAGGTTCACGGCGTTGAGAAGCTAACGCAGCCGATTCAAGATAACTTCTATCGCGCGCCTATCGACAACGATATCGGCACCAGTGAAGCCAATAAGCTTGATCCCAACTCTTGGTTTGCCCGCTGGCAAACCGCAGGCTTAGCGAACCTAACTCGCGAGTGTCATTCCTTCGATTATTACGAGGCTGAGGGTGGTGTCGATATCACCTGCGTAGCCATTTATAGCAACGATCAGACGCCAATCATTTCCAGCGCTTGGCGTTACCACATTGATAGCGAAGGTCAGCTAACTATAGACGTGGATGTCGCGTTTGCGAAAGGCCTACCACCAATGCCAAGAGTGGGATTGGAGCTTGGGCTAGATCATCAGCCACAAGAAGACACCCAAGTGGAGTGGTTTGGCCGTGGGCCGCATGAGAACTACCCTGACCGAATTGAGTCAGCGCACTTTGGTCGCTATCAACAGCCACTGTCTAGCATGCACACTGACTATATTTTCCCATCGGAGAATGGTCTGCGTTGTGATAACCGAGAGTTAAAGGTTGGCAGTTTGACGGTGAAGGGCAAGTTTCATTTTTCTGTCAGCGAGTTCAGCCAACATAGTTTAGCTAATGCTAAGCACACTAACGAGCTTGAAAAAGACGGCTGCTTGTATGTGCGCATCGATGGTTACCACATGGGCGTAGGAGGCGATGACTCTTGGACGCCAAGCGTTCACAAGGCTTATCAACTTCGCGAACAACGCTATCGATATGAGGTAGCACTAAGATTTAATGCCTGAGTTGATGGTTTGTAACCGTTATCAATAATCTCACGGTACTCACTATTGATATCAAGCTGTAACGCCTTAGTGCACTGTATCTTAGGGCTTACTTTGATGAAAAATCTGTGTAAACGTTTTCATTGTCGCGAATTGGATCACGGATCGAGCGAGAGAAGGCTTGATACCATGTCCAGCGGCGGGCAATTAACCTATTGAGAGAAGCTATGACCGACATTCAGTTTGACCCAGTGGATCATCCACATCGTCGTTACAATCCATTGACCGGGCAGTGGATCTTGGTATCGCCACATCGTGCTAAGCGGCCTTGGAGCGGTCAAGACGAAAAGCCTGCTACGCAAGCGTTGCCGAGCTTCGATGAAAACTGCTTCTTGTGTCCTACCAACGCTCGTATTTCTGGTGATGTGAACCCGGATTACCAAGGTACTTACGTGTTTAGCAACGATTTCGCGGCACTAATGCCGGACTCTCCCGATGCACCGCAATCCGACAACCCCTTGTTCAGAACCCAAGGGGTACGTGGTTTAAGCCGAGTGATCTGCTTCTCTCCTGATCACAGCAAAACTTTGCCTGAGCTCAGCGTCAGCAAAATTAGAGGCGTTATTGATACCTGGAATGAGCAAATTGAAGAGCTAGGCAAGGAATACGTTTGGGTGCAAGCGTTTGAGAACAAGGGCGAAACCATGGGGTGCTCACAACCGCATCCCCACGGCCAGATTTGGGCGAACAGCTTTTTGCCAAATGAAATCGAGCGCAAAGATAAGCACTTACGAGAGTATTTTGAGCAATATGGCTCAAATTTGCTGGTCGATTATGTGGAGGCGGAGCGACAAGACGGTTCAAGAACCGTGGTTGAAACTGAGCATTGGCTTGCTGTTGTGCCTTATTGGGCAGCGTGGCCATTTGAAACCATGTTGCTACCAAAAGCGCATGTTCGTCGTATGAGCGAACTCAGCGATGAGCAGCGAGATGATTTGGCGGTGGCGATGAAAAAACTGACCAGCCGCTATGACAACTTATTCCAGTGCTCTTTCCCATATTCCATGGGTTGGCACTTCGCGCCGTTCTTTGAAGCCTGTAATGATATTGAGCACTGGCAGTTACATGCCTTGTTTTATCCGCCACTGCTGCGTAGCGCAACAGTGAGAAAGTTTATGGTGGGTTATGAAATGCTCGCCGAATCACAGCGTGATTTAACGGCAGAGCAAGCAGCTGAGCGACTAAGAGCGTTGAGTGATGTGCATTACAAAGAGCAGTAACCACCCTATTTTAGACGGCGGCCGACGCGCGTGATTAGCCAAGGATTGAGGGCGTATTATGTCTGAATTAATAACTAACGTGAAAAGCGTGTTTAAACAGGTATTGGACTATCAACCGACTCATATTATTCAAGCGCCAGGTCGAGTGAACTTAATTGGCGAACATACCGATTATAACGATGGCTTTGTGTTGCCCTGTGCCATCAACTACCAAACCGTCGTCGCTGCTGCAAAGCGCGAAGACAACCTGATTCGCTTGGTATCGGTCGATTATGGCAATGATACCGATGAATTTGACCTCTCTAAACCGATAGAGTTTTTGCCAGGAAAAATGTGGGCAAACTACATTCGTGGTGTGGTGAAATTCTTGCTAGCCCGAGGCTACACCTTCAGTGGCGCTGACATTTGTGTCACCGGCAATGTTCCTCAAGGCGCGGGTCTGAGCTCTTCTGCAGCTTTGGAAGTGGTGATCGGGCAGACTTTCAAAACCCTTTACGATCTCGATATCAGCCAAGCGGAAATCGCGCTCAATGGTCAGCAAGCTGAAAATGAGTTTGTGGGCTGCAACTGCGGAATTATGGATCAAATGATTTCTGCCAAAGGCGAGCAAAATCACGCCATGTTGCTTGATTGTCGCACGTTAGAATCGGAAGCGGTGTCGATGCCAGAGGCAATGGCAGTGGTCATCATCAACTCCAATAAGCAGCGCGGCCTTGTCGACAGTGAGTACAACACTAGACGCCTGCAGTGCGAAAAAGCCGCTCAGGTATTTGGCGTCAAAGCGCTGCGTGATGTGAGTATTGAAGAGTTCAATCAAAACCAACAAAACTTAGAAGACGTTGTTGCTAAAAGAGCGCGCCACGTTATCACTGAAAATGACCGAACACTTGAGGCTGCGAAGGCATTGCGAGCTCAAGACATGAAACGATTGGGCGAGCTTATGGCCGAATCACACGCTTCGATGCGTGATGATTTTGAGATCACCGTGAGCGAAATAGATTGTTTAGTCGACATTGTCAAAGATGTGATTGGCGACCAAGGTGGCGTGCGAATGACTGGCGGCGGCTTTGGTGGCTGCATCGTTGCATTGATCCCGCCAAGTCTAACCGATGCGGTTGAGCAAGCTGTGACCGAGAAGTATCAGGCAGCCACTGGATTGCAAGCGTCTATCTATGTGTGCCAAGCAAGTGCAGGGTCAGGTGTTGTAGAAGTGCTTGAGCATTGAGAATGACTTACTTTGAGATAAGAGGATTGCGATGACAGCCACAATGAGTGGAATTGCAGCGGACGGCAAACCGCCTTCACTGTACACCTTGTCGAATGCTTCTGGGATGGAAGTAACGGTGATGGATGTCGGTGCGACGTGGCTCAGTTGTAAGCTCCCTATCGACAATGAAAAACGAGAAGTGCTGTTGGGCATTGAGACGATGGAGGACTTTGCGCGTCAAAAGGTCTTCTTAGGTGCGACAGTTGGCCGCTTTGCCAATCGAATCGCTGCTGGAAGGTTTAAGATTGATGGCCGAGAATTTCAAGTTGCGACCAACCAATCAGGCAACTGCTTACATGGTGGCTTGGATGGCTTTGATAAGCGCCGTTGGAGTTTGGTTGAGAAGAGTGATAGCAGCGTTGAGCTCAGTTTAGTTTCAGCCGATGGTGACCAAGGGTTCCCCGGTGAGCTAACGGTGAATGTCCGCTATAGCCTTAGCGAACAAAATCAGGTGCTAATTGACTACAGCGCGACAACAACCGCGGCAACGCCGGTTAACCTCACCAATCATGCTTACTTTAATCTTTTGGGTGCTGAGTCTGACGAGGATATCTTGGGCCATAGCTTGCAGATTCGTGCAGCGCACTATTTGCCAACTCAAGCTGACGGCATTCCTTTTTCAGAACCAGCGGCTGTCGCGGAAACCAGTTTCGATTTCAATTTAGCGAAACCTATTTCAACCCATTTTTTGGCCGATGCGCAGCAACAGCAAGCGAATGGATACGATCATTGTTACCTTATAGAAAGCCAAGGTAACAAACCGGTGGCGCGTCTTATCTCTCCTGACAAACGTGTCGAAATGAGCGTCTTCACGACGAAACCAGGAATGCAGCTGTATACGGGTAACTGGCTAGCGAATACACCTAACCGCCTAGGCGGACTATACAAAGATTATCAGGGGGTTGCGCTGGAAACTCAGTTTTATCCCGACTCGCCCAATCGCGACTGGAAAGAGTCTGATGCGATTCTACGACCAGAGCATCAGTATAAGCACAGTACAAGTTACGAGTTTGCCATCAAATAAACTCGACTATAAATGCCCAGTCTTGACGTAAATAAGCGCACCATCTTCTTTGGTGAAGGGGGTGTGCTTGCTAAGGTGAGGACTGCGGATCCAAGTGCCTTTAGGTATTCACCATGCTCGTCATAAAAGGTGCCTTCGAGTACTAGTATTTCTTCTCCGCCCCAATGCTGGTGGGCATTGAACTGGGTATTGGGCGCCCATTTAACTAGTGCAACATGCTCCGCTTCAAACTCATGCAGCGGCATCACGGTGAGTCCGTCGACCAATCCTCGATACCATGACTGCTTTAATGTATTGATGCAAAACTGAGCTTGGTCTTGCTCATGGAACTGGTGCAGTTTGACGAAGATAGTCGCACCATCAGAGCCAATTTTCGGTGTGTGTGCGCTGCCAATGGGATTACGGACATAGCTGCCTGCCGGGTAGTCGCCGTGCTCATCGGAAAAGGTGCCTTCCAAAACGTAAAACTCTTCACCGCCGCTATGGGTATGCGCTGAAAACGCGCTGTTTGGCTCATAGTGTACGATGGATGTCACACGTCCCACTTCATCACCAATGCGGTCTAAACGCATGCGACTTACGCCGGGCATAGGAGAGCCAACCCACTGGTAGTCTGTTGGTCGTATCACTACGCGCTGGTCAAAATCGGCGTTGATTAGCGTTTCCATGCTTTGCTTTGTCCTTAGTAAGTTGCCATGAGTGGTACGGATGTCGCCGTTTGTATCGATCACATCATATTGTCATATCTATCATAGTTTGAAACTGAAAAGAGCACGAATTCGTGCTCTTTTGATAATGGGTTGAGTCTGGCTGACTATTTGAGAACGATCGTCTTAGTCATACCATCTTCTGCGTGGCCTGGAATGTTACAGGCGAATTCAATCTCTTTTTCACCGTGGAAGTGCCAGTTGAGCTGCCCTGCCTTTCCGGGTTTGAGGTACAGGACATTGCCCATGCTGTGATGATCGTGGTCCTCTGTTGGGTTTTCCATCATTTTACGGTGAGCGACTTGCTCGGCTGGTGAGCCGATGACAAACTCATGATCGTCTTTGCCTGTGTTCATTACCACAAACTGAACTACATCGTTCGGTTTGATTTCGACATCACGTTTGAATGAGATGGTCATGTCATCTTTGAGAATGACGTGTACGACCTTGTCAGGTTTTGCGCCTGCAGCCGGCATGCCGACAGCAGACATGCCTTCCATGTTCATCATGCCGTGATCCATCTTGCTATGGTCCATTTTACTGTGATCCATCGTGTCATGATTCATAGCGCCGTGATCCATTTTTGAATGATCCATACCATCGGCGAAGCTTTGTGTGGCAATTAATGTCATGGTTAGTGCGATGAGTGTCTTTTTCATTTTTATGTCCTTTTGTGGTTTGCACCTGCCGTCTCTGTACTTTCAAGGGACTGTACTTTCAAGCGACAAACAGGTGCGAGCTAGTTAGTGTTTGATTTCTCTAGATTTCCAAAGTTTGTAGATCGCAGGCAGTACCAGTAGCGTGAGCAACAGTGCCGAAGCCATACCGCCTATCATTGGTGCTGCGATACGCTGCATCACTTCAGAGCCGGTGCCGGAGCCATACATAATGGGGATAAGGCCAATGATGACTGTTAACACGGTCATCATGACCGGTCGTACGCGAAGGCCTGCACCTTCTCGGATTGCCTCAGTCAGCATGTCTGCGGTTAGCGGTGTACGGTCTTGCTCCGCAGAAAGCTTTCGTCCATGCCACGCTTGATTGAGGTAGACCAACATGATGACGCCAATCTCAACCGCGACACCCGCAAGCGCGATGAAGCCGACGCCAACTGCGATTGAGAAGTTGTAGCCAAGATAGTGCATGAGCCATAAGCCACCGACCATCGCGAGTGGCAAGGTGCCCATGATGACGAGTACCTCACCCACGCGGCGAAAGCTCAAATAGAGCAACAACATGATGATGGCTAGCGTAATCGGGATCACGACACCAAGACGCTGTTTGGCACGCTCCATATATTCGTATTGACCGGACCATGCCAGTGAATAGCCAGACGGTAACACCAGCTTTTCCGAGACCACTTGCTGCGCTTCATTGACATAGGAGCCGAGATCGCGCTCGGCAATGTCGACGAATACCCAGCCGTTCGGGCGTGCATTTTCGGTCTTGATCATCGGTGGGCCATCTTCATAGCGAATATCTGCCACATCGGCGAGTGCGATGCGTGCACCGTTAGGAGTAACTAGGGGCAGGTTTTGCAGCTTAACCACTGAGTTACGATAGTCCTGTGGGTAGCGTACGTTAATTGGGTAACGCTCGAGACCTTCGACGGTTTCGCCCACATTCATGCCGCCAACGGCCGTAGAGATCACTTGTTGAACGTCACTGACATTCAGCCCGTAGCGAGCGGCTGCTAGACGTTTAATATCAATGGTGACGTAACGGCCACCTGCCACTCGCTCGGCATAGACCGAAACGGTGCCCGCGATGTCATTGAGAATGGGTTCAAGGTTGGCACCAATCTCTTCAATCACACTAAGTTCAGGTCCTGCGATCTTAATCCCAATAGGGTCTTGATACCGGTTGCGAGCATGTCGATACGGGTTTTGATTGGCATCACCCAAGCGTTCGTTAGACCCGGAAACTGAACCAGATCGTCAAACTCTTTGCGAAGCGACTCGGTTGTCACACCTTCGCGCCACTCATCTCTCGGTTTGAGTTGGATGGTGGTCTCGATCATGGTGAGAGGCGCAGGATCGGTAGCCGTTTCTGCGCGGCCAATCTTACCCCACACGGTTTCAACCTCAGGGACGGTCTTGATGAGCTTATTGGTTTGTTGCAACAGCTCGCGTGCTTTACCAATTGAAATGCCGGGATAGGTGGTCGGCATGTACATCAAGTCGCCTTCATCAAGCGGTGGAATAAACTCGCTACCCAGTTTAGACGTCGGGTAGTAAGCAGAACCTAGTAAACCCAAAGCGATGATGATCATGGTTTTCGGGTAATTGAGGCTTAAGTTAAGCATCGGCCTGTAAAGACCAATCAGTGCCTTGTTCACAGGGTTTTTATGCTCAGGGAGCACTTTGCCACGAATGAAGTAACCCATGAGGACAGGAACTAAGGTGATAGCCAGACCTGCTGCTGCTGCCATGGCGTAGGTTTTGGTGTAAGCCAGTGGCGAGAACATTTTGCCTTCTTGGCCTTCAAGGGCGAAAACAGGCACGAAGCTGAGCGTAATGATGAGCAGTGAGAAAAATAGCGGCGCACCGACTTCCTCTGCCGCTTTACTGATCACCTGCCAGCGGTTTTGGTCGTTGAGCGGCGTTTTCTCTATATGCTTGTGCACGTTTTCTATCATCACGATCGCCCCATCGACCATGGCGCCGATAGCGATGGCAATGCCACCTAGTGACATGATGTTGGCGTTGATGCCTTGCCAATGCATGACGATGAAGGCGCACAGAATCCCCACCGGCAAGCTGATGGCAATGACAATTGAGGAGCGGATGTGAAACAAAAACAGTGCACACACAATCGCGACCACGATGAACTCTTCGGCGAGTTTATTCCAAAGGTTGTCCACCGCGGCATTGATAAGCGTTGAGCGATCGTAGGTCGCGACAATTTCAACGCCTTCCGGCAAGCTGCGCTGCAAGTCATCAAGCTTAGCTTTGACGTTGTCGATAACTTCACTGGCGTTTTCACCAAAGCGCATGACAATCACGCCGCCAACGGCTTCACCTTCACCATTAAACTCAGAGATCCCACGGCGCATTTGTGGGCCAAGGTTAATGTCGCAATGTCGCCAAGGAGCAGAGGTGTGCCCTTACTTGTCACTTTAAGTGGTAGGGCTTGAATGTCTTCAATGCTAGTGAGATAGCCTGTGGTACGAACCATGTGCTCCGCTTCTGCCACTTCAATCACCGAAGCACCGCTCTCTTGGTTGCCGTTTTTAATCGCTGCATTCACTTGCTGAAGCGTTAAATCATAGGCGCGCAGCTTAGCGGGATCGATCTGCACCTGATATTGCTTCACCATGCCGCCAACTGTGGCTACTTCAGAGACGCCATCAACGGTTTGCATCTCGTATTTTAAGAACCAGTCTTGTAAGCTGCGCAGCTCCGCAAGGTCGTGTTGTCCCGTGGTATCTTGCAACACATAGCTGTATATCCAACCGACTCCCGTTGCATCAGGGCCGAGCGTTGGTTTGGCTTGCGAAGGCAGTTTTGGAGCCACTTGGCTGAGATATTCCAGTACCCGTGAACGTGCCCAATACATGTCGGTATCATCATTGAAGATGATGTAGACATAGGAGTCACCAAAGAACGAGTAGCCGCGCACAGTCTCCGCACCTGGTACCGCAAGCATGGCTGTGGTGAGTGGGTAAGTCACCTGATCTTCGACCACCTGAGGTGCCTGTCCCGGATAGCTGGTTTTAATGATCACCTGTACGTCGGACAGATCAGGTATGGCGTCCACAGGGGTGTTTTTGACGCTGTATAGGCCGGCTAATGTTAAGAAGCAGCTCGCCACCAAAACCAGAAATCGGTTGTTGATAGACCAGCGAATAATCGCTCCAATCATGGCTGTTCTCCTCCATGTTTGAGCTCAGACAAGATAAACTCACTGCCTTGTTTCTTAATCAAAAAGCGCGCGGTATCACCCTCTTCAAATCCAGTGAAATCAACGTTGCCATCTGTAGAGAAGTTCATCTCTCCCGACTGCCAGTTCCACTCCGGTACGTCACTGTGCTCAATAGTAATCATCCAAAATCGGCCATTAGCATAGAGATGTTGCCATTGACCCAGATCTCGGTGGGCATAGCGTTCTCACTAGGGTTGATAGCCGTGACGGTGTATTGACCATCTGGCGTTTTGGCCATTTCAAACTCGATCTGTTGACCCGCTGCAAGTTTATCCATCGCGACGTCTGGCTCGACGTTGAAATCCATCACCATGCCCGGCCAGTTCCATTCAGGTACCGGTTGATGATTAATGGTTAACATTGCGTGACCTGCCATCACATTGGTGATCTCGCCTTTTGCCCACACAGTTTCAGCCGGAGGCTCTACGCCATTGATACGCGACAAATCAGCGCTTTGACTGGACTCTGAGTCGAGCATGAATTGTGCTGATATCACTACGATGTCTTGTGTGGTTAATCCTTCCAGCACCTCAATACGATCACTGGCTTCGCGACCGACACGAATACGAGCAGACCGGTACTTGCCGTCACCTTCAGAGAGGACAACTCGACTCATGCCACCCGAGCGAATCACCGCTGAACGCGGAATCGTCAGCACAGAGTCATCGGTTTGCGGTTGCAAAGCGATATTGGCAAACATGTTAGGTTTGAGCTGAAAATCCGGGTTGTCGAATTTGAGCCTAACGCGCAGGGTTCGAGTGGATGGGTCAAGGATCGGATAGACATAGTCGACTTCACCTTGCCATTCCTTGCCGGGGATGGCATCCAAAGTCATCACCGCGCTACTGCCGTTTTTTATCCATTCAGCTTGGCGTTCGAACACCTCGGCATCGACCCATACTTGGTCGATAGGGCCAGCACTAATCACCGATTGCGATGGGGACAAATACCCACCTTCTCGCACATTCAGCGTAGCGACAACACCGTTACCTAGTGCTTTTATATCGATGGTTTGTGATGCTTTGCCTTGACGGACGATGTCGCGTATTTGCGCTTTGTCGACACCAAGGGTGAGCAGGCGCTCGGTCGCCCCTTTGATAAGAGAGTTGCGCTTAGTTCGATAGGCATTGAGTAGCTCTTCTTGTGCCTTAACCAGCTCAGGCGAATAGAGTTTAAATAACACGTCACCTTTATTGACTCGCTCTCCCACCGCATTGATGTAAAGCTTTTCTACCCAACCTGCGACACGGACGTTGGTTTGCCATAGACGGCTTTCATCAAAGGCGATGTAACCGACGGTAGCAATCCGTGGCGAGAGCTTTTGCTTCTCGACGGAGGCGGTTTTTACACCCAAATTATTCTCCACAGCCGGATCAATTTTGACTGTGCCTGGTTGGTCATTCGCACCATTGAGGTCATCGGCGTAGACTGGGATAAGATCCATACCCATTGGAGACTTACCTGGTTGGTCGCGCTTGTAATTGGGATCCATAGGTGCGACCCAGTAAAGCGGTTCATTGGCGTCGCTACTGGCTGCGTTTTGTGATGACATTGTGCTTAGTGAAGACATGGCACTCATCGAGTGTGCGCCGAAATACTGCGTTCCCACTATTCCGAGACCTGCACCAACGGCCAGCGCCAATAGGGCGACATTTCGTGTTTTCATTATTGTTTCCCTTAAATCTATGGTTGTTGCGTTGATGACGGCTGAGAAATAACCGGTGTTTCTGCGTGGTATTCGAACCCACCAAGGAAATACGCCAAGTTGCTACTTACTATGTTGAGGTCTGTCTCCAACCTCAGTGCTTCAATCTCAATGGCTAGCTCATCACTGGAGGCGGTGATCACATCGCTAAATTGTGCGGTGTTGTTCTCGTAGCCTCTTTCTACTGCGCGAGTGCGCGCTTTGGCTTGGGGTAATAGACTCTGTTGGTAGCGCTCGAAGCGTTCAATGAGGTTGTGTCTGTCCATCATCAGCGCGTTAACCTTGGCATTCATCTGAGCCAACAGCGCATCTTTGCTCGACTTCGATGCGACCACTTGGTACTGGGCCGCAGCATGGTTCTTGTCTTGTCGATTGCTGGTGAACAAGGGAATGTCCATGGTGACGTAGGCACTAAGGAGATCGGGCGCAGGTGCGCCACGCATGTTGGGGGCTTGGCGATGGGCATACATGGCCTCAACACCAAATTGCGGCTTGTAGGCCTCTTCGGCGATGGAGACCTGAGTCTCATTGGCAGCAATTTGAATGTCGGCCATTTTCGCCATTGGGTGCTGGTTAAGTAAGTTGAAATAGCCAGAGCCACTTTGGCTAGTCAATTGCTGCTCTAGGCGTCCCCAATCGGTTGCGATATTGGCGTTAAGATCGGAGCTTTGGTTTAGCCAACTTGAACCCAGCCATTCGGAGAGCTGAGATAGCAACCGACTTTGCATTTGCCTATTGGCGTGCAACTTGTCATCGAGCTGAGTGATTTGCAGCTGACTGCGAATCAAATCCTGTGACTCGCTGTTTCCAATGGCGTAGTTGGTTTGAATGAATCGCTCCATTTCTACCATCAGGGAACGCTTTTCTTTCAGTACGCGCTCTGAGTGCTGCTGAAAGCCAAGCTCAAGCCATAGCTGAGTAATGCTATTAGCAATATCTAGCTCACGGACTTTTACTTGAAGCTCAATACCATCCGCTTGCTGCTGGGCTTTCTTATTTTGCAGACCAAGCGTATCGCCGCGACCAAACTGCTGCATCATACCGACCGAAATATTGGTCATCGGATCTTGGTCGAACCGAAAACTGTCTGTCGGTAAACCACCAACCCCGACTTTTAATACGGGGTCTTTCAGCGTTGAGCTGGCAATGCCAGTATCTCGCATCGCCTGAGATTGGGCGTGATACTGGGTTCGATTGGCATCGTTGGCGATCGCCATGTTGATTAATGTATCGAGCGATAACGCCTGTGCGCTCGCTTGAGACTGCTGTGTTGCTCCCGCGTTGCTTGTGGCTTGTGCAGCGGGTGCGAGTAGAACGATCGCACTTACAGCCAGTGCAATCGGATGTTTGATTATTTTCACGATCATTTCCAAACTACGTGCCTGCATAACAGGCGCGATAAAACGTCCCCAACTAGGGTTGGGCATTAGCGTGTGTAGGAATGATTACGCCGAGGGCGGGCGCTCGAGGTGTTCGATTCTATGGATCGGTTGCGTGAATGGGTCTACAGAGCGCTTGGAGAAGCGAGCGTGGCCTTCGCTTGGAAGCAAGACAAAGGGGGCAAAGCCTAAGGTAGTGCCACACATTGTGGTGCAACAGGTGGTGTGGGAGTCGGGCTCTGCGCTAGCGCACTGACTGCTATCTGCAATGTCCGGTGTTGGACTCGTGCTGTGATGTGCGTGATGGGACGCTGTCTGGGTCATACCACAAGACATGGATGTATCGGTCATACCATTATGCATAGCCATCGCAGGTGCGCTGGTGACAAACGTTGATACAACGAGTGCAAGCAAGCACACGAATGTGATCCACGATTTGTTGGCGATAATGGCGTGCATACAAAACCTTTTCAGCAAGATTCGCTAAAGATAAAGGTTACCCCTAGGGTAAGGTCAACAGCGAATCCTATTTTTTTGAGTTGCTCGATCAATAATTGTACAAAGTATAGCGCATCGGGTTTTTCAGACCTCTTAGTCGCAGCGATAACGCTCGCTAATTATTGATTTGACGTCGAAAGTCGGGAAATCAGGGTTTCTCGTCTTAGCTCCAATATCTCTTCAATCAACTTTTCTTGTGCATTGATGCCAAAATGTTCAGCGTAGCGTTTTACCTTCTGAATTTGGCTCGGGTCTAGCTGATAGACTTCGCGTTTAAGCCTTGAGCGTGCCTCACTTTTTATCAAGCCTTGTGATTGCATCAGACGCACGATAGTGGCGTCCATCGGGTGTTTGTGTTGTTGCATAGCGTTTGATTAACTGACCGAATGAAGGTGGTTTCGTTTGAGTGTCGCGATGCAAGATAGTGACAAAGTGTGACAGCTTTATTGCAAAGCGTTGAATAAGAATTTTGGGTTTTTGAAAGGGGTTCTGAGTTGTTGTATCTCGTGGAGTTAAGGAGAGCTGAGTGACAAAACAGGATTCAAGCGAGCTTTGTTCAATAATTGAACTTATTTCCAACTAATAATTAACTCATTATAAATTTGCATTTATTTTGTGAAATCTCCCGCATCTGATCATTATTATTGACCTATTGCCTGATAACCTGGCTTTAGGCTGCTAGCATATTTTTAGCTATTAAATAACGAAATGGTTTCTATTCGCTCTTTTTTAGCTCGTGAAACAGAAAGATATTCTCTCTAGAAAGGTAAAAATATGTTTAGGATGAACAAGGTCACGCTCTCTATAGCGTGCCTAGTGTTTAGCAGCCATGTGTTTGCTGCTGAACCTTATGATGCCACTCAGTCGTACTCTGGTGGTAGTCAAGTAACGGTGGATGGCACCACCTATGAAGCTAAATGGTGGGTTGGGGCAGGTCAAAGCCCAACGGACACCTATGCCAATGAATGGGATTCTCCATGGAAAGTGGTCAGTGGTACCGAGCCTTCACCGGAGCCAGAGCCTTCACCAGAACCAACCCCTGATCCTTCTCCTGAACCAACTCCAGATCCAACGCCTGAGCCAACACCAGACCCTGGCACACCTCCTTCAAGTGGTGCGTGTGCTGACTTCAATGTTTACCCAGATTGGACGCAAGGCAACCACGCTACAGCTGGCGACATTATGGTTAACGAAAATGTAGCTTATAAGGCCAACTGGTGGACGTCTTCCATTCCGGGTAGCGATAGCAGCTGGGCGACGCATCTTGATTGTGGTGGAACCTCTTCAGAACCAGGCGCGAAACTTGCTCTGCCAAACCCTCTTGATCCGGTGAGATTGGAAGTAGCCGGATGGCCAAGTCACTTGGTAGTAGCAAGTCCTGTCACACTTGATGCGCTACTAGCCAATATTTTGCTACCAGTAGCAGCCAAGATCTGGCTGACGTTACTAAGTTGACCAATACTTTTGCTGCGCTCATTCAAACGGCTGAAGCGGCGGGTAGCCGTTCGATTGTTCTCACATCCGAAGTGCTTGACTTGGCGACTGCCGATAAAGGACAAGCGCTTGGTACAGTGGCAGTCAAGCAAGCATTAACGGCCGCGGTGGCTTCAACTGCGAGTGCGATCGACGCGGGTGCCATTAATGCACTGACTGATGATGTTAATGGCTGGGCGCAGGCTCATAACCTTATAATTTCCACTTTAGCGCCTCAGGCGACCTTTGGTTGGACATTAACTATTGGTGACTTTGCTTACAATGCTCATTCCGGTAAGCGAGCTGTTTGGAATGCGGCCTCTTCATCTTCTGCAGATTTGCTCTCAAGTTTTGCACTTTATGATGCAGGTTCGACAACCAAAGCCGATTTCATCGCCTTTACTAAATCGGCGGATACGCCTGCACTGTCTGATGAGCAGTGGTACTACGCTTTAGAGTATGTGAAGCAAGTCTCTGATCACATCCGTACCCCAGCGCTGTTAACCTCTATGCCAACGTCGCAAACAGTCAATTACTTTATGGGGGACTTGTCCAAACAAGGTCAGCTGCGTAAGGCTGCGCATAGCAACGTGTTTGCGATTTTGTTTGATAGTGAAACGGTAGAACTTACCAATAAGATTGAGCAGTACCAAACCGCGAAATTGCCGCTGTACTATGTAGGAGAGAGCATCACCAATGGTCCTCTTACCCGTATCGCTGCACTTAATAGCGAGCTAGCGAGTGCGGAAAATGCAATGAATAATCAAGCGTTCTTGTATGAAGTCTCGCAGGGTAACTGGGCCCCTTCAACAGTGTATAAATGGGCGGACTTCCTGGCTGGTCTTAACTCTATGCACAATGTGGGTGTGGCGGGTAATACGTTCTGGCTTTTGGATGACACTGTGGATGATGCGACCAATGCCAAGTATGCGAAGGTTGCGATTGCTGCTTTCCTATCACAAAGTATGCAAGAGACCATTCGTTATAACGCCTGTGATGAGAACAACTGGTCAGAAGTCAGATACGGCGCTGCGGTTAACTACCCTATGACGGCAAGTTGTGGTCAATTAGGTCAGAAGTATGCCGATTACGGGATGGACCCGGTTACGGGTATTGATCATCCATACTCATGTCCGCGCGATCCTAAGATGGAAGTGAGTGCACTGACCAATGCCAAATGGTACGGCGCACCTGCTCCGATTTTCGCAGCGCCAGACTCTGTTCTTGCCGAGAAAGGCCTGCTAGTGAACGGTAATGTTGGTCGTTGGACTAACGATGGTCACTGTATGGAAGTCCCATCGACGGTGGATAGTTCACAGCAAGTTTGGGAGCGTGCTGACTGTAAAGTTTACGAAGGTCAGAAGGCAGGTAAGTTTATCTGGGATGGAAGCGATACGACTGGAACGGTTGAAGGCTGTGGCTGGTGGGGGCGTGGTGTTATTCAAACCACTGGTCGCCAAAACTTCGGTACTCTAAACCACTTTATGGGACGTTCGCATGTTGACCCAGATACCGTAGGCACTACTGTGAATGGTGTGGTGGTGGAAGCACCTCCGGCCAACCCTCTATATGCTGATTTGGATTTCTGTTCAAATCCAGGCTTGATCTGTAGCTCTGAGGAGAATCGCGAAATCAAATGGATTGCGGGTCTGTTCTATTGGGTTTCTTCGGTTCAAACTTACAATGATGAAGGTGGTCCGTACGCGGCTTGGAACTATCATACTGAGCTTAAAAAATACGTAGACGGTGGAATGCAAGGCACTGAGTTTATCGATGCGGTGTCAGGTATTGTTAACCGTGGCTGTCCAGATAGTACTTGTCCGGTGAGTGGTAAGGTTCACGCTGTCAAAGAGCGTCAGGACAACTTTAAGCTGGTACTGCAAACGCTAGGGTTGAATCCACAATAAGGATTCATATTAATCAAAGGCTTCCATTTGGAAGCCTTTTTTAGTTTTCGTCGGTAACCAACTCGCTATAACCCGTATTTGAATCATACTCACGGACAAAGTGTCGAACTGGATAGTGATGAATCAACAGCTCTGCTGTTGTATCGATGATGCTTCCTTCGAGAAGGTGTCCACCTAATACTTCTCCATGTTGGTTAGCAACCGAAATATGAATGTGTTGATGATCTAAGGTGAGTGTGCCCATTATCGAGACGATCTCTAATTGCTCCTCAAGTAGCAAGGTTCTCTCTGCACCTGCAAGGCGAAGGTGTACTTTCGATAGACAACCAACACAAGAAGCAATAGAGCCAGCGGTTAAGTTGTGCTGGAGAATAAGTTCGGCAATGGCAAGTTTTAGATCTTGACCGCGAGTCAGTCGAGTAGCAATCAGTGATATCGTCATGGTTAACGCTTAAGTGGTTTCTAAACAGGCGAGACTGTAGCAATTATTGGCGGTAAAAACACCATCAAACGGTGAACTTACAGATGCTAGTAATATCGCTGTGTGTGCCATATGAGTCACAAAACGCACTCTTTTTAGAGTAAAGGTTCCAGTTCAGGTCTATGGTTACAGATCAGCATTCAAAGATGAGTAGTAACATGTACCCTTTTTTAAGACTGGCCAAGACCATTTTTCAATCTAATAACAAGCCAGCCATTAGTTATACCCAACAAGATGAAATCGAATTTCGTTGTCATCCATGGGACATAGATATGTTCATGGAAATGAACAACGGTCGCATTCTTACGCTTTATGATTTGGGGCGCACGGCGTTATCAGTCAAGTGTGGATTGATGCGTACTCTCAAACAAAACCGTTGGGGTTTAGTGGTCGCTGGAAGTTCGGTGCGCTATCGCAAGCGCGTGCGTATGTTCGACAAGATCACCATGAAAACCCAGTGTGTCGCTACCGATGATAAATGGTTCTATCTAGAGCAGTCGATGTGGGTGAAAGGACACCCTTGTTCTTCAGTTTTGATTCGTGCAGGCGTCACCTCGAAAAACGGCATTGTGCCTCCTTTACAAGTGATTGACGCTGCGGGCGAACAGCCAATGACAAGTGATATTCCGATGTGGGTGCAAGAGTGGATAGATTCGGAGCAGCATCGTCCATGGCCGCCAACTGCGAATCAAAGCGCCGATGCTTCACCAGTTCTAGTGAGCGAGCAGTAAAGGCCAGTAGACTGGCCTTTTTTTAACTCGTTATGTGGCGTCTTTTTGGTTCTCGGGCAAAGCTTTCTGAAAGGCGCCGAGTTTACTCAGCCGGTTAGCTATTTCATCTATGTTCGGGTAGGCCGACATATCGACGCTAAAGCGTTGTGCATTGTATACCTGCGGCACTAAACAGACATCAACAAGACTCACTTCATTTCCAACACAATAGTCACCACGAATCGGTGTTAATTTTTGCTCTAGTGCGCTAAAGCCTCTGCTAATCCAGTGTTGCATCCAGCGCACTTTATCTTGTTCATCGATATCAAACTGTTGGTGTAAGTGTTGAATCACTCTCAGGTTGTTGATTGGATGAATGTCGATTGCAATGTCCTGCGCTAGTGCTTTCACCAAATAACGCTGCTTACCCCCGCTAGGTGTCAATCTAAGTCCTGGATAGCGCTCATCCAAGTAATCGATGATGGTCAGCGATTGATTGAGTGTTATTTCACCATCAACCAGTAGTGGCACCAGCTCATTCGGGTTGAGTGCGGCGTATTCGGGCGAATGTTGCTGTCCCCCATCTTTAATGAGGTTTATTGGTACGGACTGAAACGAAATGCCTTTTAGGTTTAACGCTATCCGTACCCGATAAGCCGCCGATGACCGCCAGTAGTCGTATAGAATCAAATCATGACCCTCAATATTTTTCGACCGTTTGCTCAATCGTGCCAAAGATGGATTGGCCGTTATCGTCCACCATTTCTATTTTGATGCTATCGCCAAAGCGCATAAACGATGTGGTTGGCTGACCATCGCGAATAGTTTCAATCATTCGCCTCTCTGCAATGCATGAATACCCAACGCCACCTTCTTCAATGGAAGTACCGAATTCGGTGCCTTGCTTGTTCGAGACGGTGCCTGAGCCGACGATGCAACCTGCCGACAGCGGTCTGGTTTTCGCTGCATGGGCAACGAGCTCTGCAAAGTCGAAGGTCATATCAACCCCCGCATTTGGGTGACCGAATGGTTCGCGGTTGTAGTGCGAGATCAGTGGCAAATGAACCTTACTGTCGTGCCATGCTTTGCCAAGTTCGTCGGGCGTGACGGCAACTGGCGAAAATGCCGATGAAGGCTTGGATTGAAAGAACCCGAATCCCTTGGCGAGCTCCCCAGGAATCAGTCCACGTAATGATACGTCATTGACTAACATCAGAAGTCGAATAGCTCTGTGAGCTTGCTCTGTACTCGCCCCATAGGGACGTCATCGGTAATGACGGCGACTTCGCCTTCAAAGTCGATGCCCCATTGTTCGCTTTCCATCACAATAGGTGCGTGCGGGGCCAAAAAGGTATCTGAGCCGCCTTGATACATCAGTGGATCAGTCCAAAAGCTCTCTGGTATTTCTGCACCGCGCGCTTTACGAACCAACTCTACGTGATTGACATAAGCCGAACCATCCGCCCATTGGTAAGCACGTGGGAGAGGGGATTCGCATTGCGACTGCTCAAATGGGAGCGCTTGCAGCAAAATGCCTTGGTTAAGACCGAGGTAAACTTCTTCTAGAAGAGGCTCAAGTTGTTGCCAGTTATCTAGAGCGGCTTGCAGCGTTGGCGCAATCTCAGGAACTGCAATATATTGGCTGAGATCTCGACTGACGACAACCAACTGGCCATCGCGGGTGTTATTGTTAAGTGTGGCTAGTTTCATATCAATTCCCTGCTTTCCAGCTGTAGACGTATTCGCGGTTTTCCACCGCCTCGGCTTCGACGCTGTGTTCGAGCGCATTGCGCGTATCTATCATTACCGCGACTTCATCGGTAAAGGTTTTCTTAGCTTCTAGTCCGGCTTTGAACGCTTTAGGATGAGGGCCGTGAGTGAACCCTGCGGGGTGGAACGTCATCATACCGGCTTCGATGTTATCTCGACTGAAGAAGTCACCTGCGTGGTAAAACAGCACTTCATCGTAGTCATCATTGTTGTGGTAGAACGGAACTTTCAGTGCACCGGGATCGCTCTCAATGGGTCTTGGCACAAAGGTACAAACGACAAATCCGTTACCGACAAACGTGGTATGCGCTGACGGTGGTAGGTGATAGCGATGAGACATCAACGGTCTGATATCTCGCCAGTTGAGCTTAAGTACCGATAAGTCTCCGTGCCAGCCAATCGCATCCAGTGGGTTAAACGGATAAGTGATGGTGTTGATTTTGTTGCCGCGTTTGAGTGCGACAGTGGTTTGCTCTTCACTGTATTGCGCTTTAAAACGCTCATTAATCGCTGGCGCTTCTAGTACCGCTGGGTCAAATACGGCGTGTTGACCTACTATGCCTTTTTCTGGAAGCGCGTAAGCTGCACCCGTGTTTTCAATCATTAAGATGAACATCGGCGCTTTGGGTTCTAGTCGCCAGTTGGTTGAGCGAGGGATCAGTACATAATCGCCTTCTTCAACATCAAGATGACCATAGTCACAATAAAGATCTGCGCAGCCTTGGTGAATAAACAGCAGTTCATCACCGTCACCGTTGCGAGCAAGTCCTGACATCTTTTCTGCTAGCTTCCAGACTCGCACTTTACATTCGCGATTTTCCAATATGCTCGGGGCAGACCAGGGCGACGATTGATGAGCAGACTCAACATGGTTGAGATTAAATGCACGCGGCTTGAGCTCACCTTCCCATTCAGACCAGCCAGTTGGTGCATGTTGGTGGTGAAAGTGGCTAGCAGGGCCAAAGAAACCTTCTCGACCTGCTTCTCGCTCATAAATCGCCTCGTCAGGAAAGTCGGCATGAGCCTGCTTCGAATAGGTTCCCTCTCGGTGAGGGAAGGTTGGCCATTTACGCATTATCGGTTACCTCGTTTAATACGCCGCGGCGGATCTGATCTTCTTCAATCGATTCAAACAGCGCTTTAAAGTTGCCTTCGCCGAAGCCTTCGTTGCCTTTGCGTTGAATGATTTCAAAGAACACAGGGCCGATAACGGTTTGGGTGAAGATTTGAAGTAAGATGCCATCTTTCATCGGTGCGCCATCGACAAGAATCCGCAGTTCTTGCAGACGGCTTACGTCCTCACCATGACCTTTGACTCGAGAATCGACTTTTTCATAGTAGGTGTCTGGTGTTGGCATAAAGTCCATGCCGCGATCGCGTAGTGTTTGCACCGTCTGATAGATATCGTCCGTGGTCAGTGCGATGTGCTGGATACCTTCGCCGTTATACTCACGAATGAACTCTTCGATCTGCGATTTATCGTCAGAAGATTCGTTGATAGGGATGCGGATTTTGCCACAAGGTGCTGTCATTGCGCGGCTAACCAGTCCGGTGAGTTTGCCCTCGATGTCGAAGTAGCGAATCTCTCGGAAGTTGCCAATACGCTCATAAAAGCCAGACCAGACATCCATGTTGCCTTGCTTAACGTTGTGAGTTAGGTGGTCAAGTTCGTATAGACCCACGTCTTGCTCGGCTAGGCGTTTTTGTGCATCTGGATAGAACTTAAAATCCACATCGTAGATGCTGCTGCTTCCGTAACGGTCAACGAAGTAAAGCAAACTCTCACCAATGCCGTAAATGGCAGGAATGCTTAGCTCCATAGGACCGATCTCGGTGACATATTGCTCGCCACCATTTTCTAGTCCATGTGCCATGCTTTCGCGGCATCCTCCACTCGAAACGCCATACCACAGACCGAAGGGCCGTGAATGCGCGCAAACTCTTCTGCTTGGCTGTGTGGCTGCGCGTTGACGATAAAGTTGATGTCTCCCTGACGATATAACCAAGCTTCTTTTGAGCGGTGCTTAGCGATCTCAGCAAACCCTAATGAGTCAAAAAGGCGTTTTAGATCGTTAATACCGTCGTCAGTCGCCGCTGTGTACTCAACGAATTCAAAGCCATCGGTTCCAAGAGGGTTGAAGTTGATAGTCATGGTCATTTCCTTTTGATAGTCAAACGGTCTCCTTCGTTGGAAGACCTTGTTGTAGGGTGTTGACTTAAATTTGAGCAAAGTTGAAGGAAAAGGGAATAGGGTCAATGCGTTAGACAAAAACGCAGTTGGTGAATTTGCTGTGTAACAAATTTGCTACAAACGAGTTGGTGTGTTCGTGGATGAGTATTTTCGTTGGTTAAGGTGTTGAAATATTTGAGATGTTTAATAGCCACGGAAGAGAGGTATAGAATAGAGAGGTGTAAATGAAATGTTAAGAAAAGTAAAGCTAGTTGTACACCTAATCTGATAAGAGGGAACCTTATAAAACTAGGCGCAAGCATCGAAGGAACAAAAAGTGGAGCCGTTTGTTTGGCTCCACTCATTTCGTGCTGTTTGTTTGAGTCTTTACGCTAATTTTAGCGTTTCACTGCTCATACGATTCATGTAGCTGTTTACCGCAAATGCTAGCCCAACTGTCGCTATCGCCCACAACCAGATAGGTAGTACACCTGTTGATATCGCATATCCAATGGCTGTAGCCGTGATCACGCCAATGAAGCCTGGGATCAGGAAGCTGTGGTTAAGGATGTACTTACCAATCTTAGTGGTACCAGAGCGGTCAAAAGTAATCGCTGCAAGGTCCGATGGTAGAATGGGAAGAAGTAGTAAGCGTAACATGCAGGTAGCACGCCAATTAAGACTTCCGCTGGAATGCCTAGTGCAAAACCGAGAGGTAGCATAATGGTCAGCACCGCAGCTTGGCTCTTAAGGAACACAGAAGAAACGTACATGGCGATCGCGAAGGTCCAAGGGTGCGATTTTACGACGTCTTCAACTAGGCTGATGATGTAAGGCTTGTTGTAAGCAATGATGGTGTCACTCATCCAAGCAATACCAAAGATGATGATGACCGCACTCATACCGGCAATAAACACGTTGGTTTTGACGATTTTTTTAGGGTCAACATTCGTGGTGAGCAAAATAATGGCACCCACAGAAAGCATCAAGAATTGTAAGGCTGTAGAGGTGCTAACCCCATCGGGTAGTAGGCCGAGATCCTTGCCAAACATAGCCACACAGATAACGGTTAGGATACCAAGTAGGAAGACGGTCAGGCCGCGCTTAGCTGTCTGACTTTCTTTGATGCCAGCTTCACCTGTGCTTGCTTGGCTCGTATCGATAAGCTGAGCTTTGAACTGAGGATCTTTCATGCGTTCAAGAAACTCTGGATCATCGTTTAGTTCTTTACCACGTTTCAAGCTCCACGTTGCCGCAATTAATACGCCAGTAAGCGTCGCAGGAATAGTGACCATCAAAACTTGACCCAAGGTAATGTCAAGGTTGTTGGTTGCCGCTGTCGCCATAACTACGGCTGCCGCTGCCGCAATAGGGCTCGCAGTGATGCCCATTTGAGATGCAACTGTCGCAATCGCCATAGGGCGCTCAGGGCGAATACCACGCTTGATGCTGACGTCATAGATAACAGGAAGCAGAGGATACACCGAGTGTCCCGTGCCAACCATCACAGTGAGTGAATAGGTACACAATGGTCCAAGGAAGACCACTTTAGATGGGTGTTTACGAAGCAATTTTTCAGCGTATTGGACGAGTAGTTTTAGACCGCCTGTTGCTTCAAGTGTTGCTGACGCTGCAACAACCGCAAGAATGATGAGCATAACGCCAATAGGAGGCGTACCGGGAGCAATGCCAAAGAAGAAACTAAGAATGGAAACGCCTAAGCCACCAAGTAGACCAAAGGCAATACCACCATAACGAATACCGACAAAAATGACTGCCAGAAGCAGCAGCATGTGAACATAAAACATAACAACTCCTTATAATAGCGACGGAGTTATTATTCATTTGCATGCATTTTGAAATACTGATCTAGATGCGGAAAATCTTGTAAATTCGAATGGGTGTTTAAAATTGTACACAGGGTCACATTGTTGCGACGCATGTCAAAATGTGGCTGAAATGAAAACAAAAAAAGCGGAGGGAAGCGCTCCGCTTGAATCTGGTAAATAGTAACAGGTTTACCTTTCGACTAAGTTTGCATAACCACCTAATCAGCACAATAGAATGCTTGACCGATAAGAGTACTACTATAAGTACCTTTTGAACTGCTTAGTCCTGCACTGTTAGAGGTAACAAAGAGATCAAGACCATCGTTGCTGTTATCGACAGTCTTTTCGATAACCACGACGTTGGCTCCAAGCGAGTGTGCTTGGTTTCTCATCTCATTTCGCGCACCGAGAATGATGTTTTTATCGGTGGTTAAATCAGCAGTGAAATAGTTACCTTGTGCACCCGAAACTTCGCCAATGAAAGTGCAACCCTCAGGCGCAACAGTCATTACTCTGACTTGGTTTGCCCCTTCGTTAAGCGATTTTGCACTACACCCCATCAAACTTGTGAGGCAAATGGCTAATACTATTTTCTTCATTTGTTGAGTACTCGCTGCTTTGTGAATAGGAAGTAAGAACTATGATTAACTTGTCGCAACATAATATTCGAGTGAGGAAAAGAGTCGATTCAGAGTGTGTAGGGTTTACTGACAGAAGTAGCTACTACAAAAGATAGGGAGGAGCTGAGTAAGAAAAAGCGGAGCACAAAGCCCCGCTTAAATCACATGCACTATCAGTCTTCAACCAGCACCAGTTAAAGTCTTATTTGCCACAAAGGAAGGCTTCACCAATGAGCGTACTGCTGTAGGTTCCCTTGGTGCTAGAAATGCTGGCTTGGCTGCCGCTCTTGTAACCATCGATGCCTGCGTTGCTGTTGTCGACGGTTTTCTTGATAACAACAGTGTTTGCACCTAGTGCATTGGCTTGATTTTTCATTTCGTTTCGCGCGCCAATAATAATATCCCTATCGCTGGTAAAATCTGCAGTTAGCCAATTGCCCTGAGAACCATCAACTTCACCTAGAAACTCACAGTTTTCTGGTGCGCTGTTCATTACTCGTACTTTACTGGCACCGTGCTCAAGCGGCTTAGCGGTACAACCAATAAGGCTGGTCATGCAGATTGTTAGCAATACCTTTTTCATCTATTTCATACTCGTCGTTATTTGTAGTTGGGGATATTGAGCTTGTTAAACTCTGAAGCGTATTCTATCCGATAAAAAACAGTGATCGATTCAGTGAGAGTCAAATTAACTGACGCAATTTGTAGAAGTAAATTGAACTAGTGGAATTGGGGAAAAATAGAAAGGAATCAAAAACAAAAGCGGAGCATTTCTGCTCCGCTTTGTGCTTTAGGCTACGCTATCTTTATCGGTATCCTCGGCACCAATAAAGCCACCTGTTTGGTGCGCCCAGAGCTGAGCATACACTCCGCCGTGAGCAACCAACTCTTTGTGACTGCCTTGCTCGATGACTTCGCCTTTATCGAGAACAATCAGGCGATCCATAGCTGCAATGGTGGATAGTCGGTGCGCGATCGCGATAACGGTTTTACCTTCCATCAGCTCATTTAAGCTCTCTTGAATCGCTGCCTCTACTTCTGAATCCAGCGCTGATGTCGCTTCATCAAGGATCAGAATCGGGGCGTTTTTCAACAGCACTCGTGAGATGGCAATACGCTGTCGTTGTCCACCAGAGAGCTTGACACCACGCTCACCAACTTGTGCATCGTAGCCCTCATTACCGAACGGGTCGGTTAAGGTTTCGATAAACTCATGAGCATGAGCCTGCTTGGTTGCAGCAAGCAACTCTTCTTCTGTGGCATCGGGTTTACCATAGAGGATGTTGTCACGAATCGAGCGATGCAGCAGAGAGGTATCCTGCGTCACCATACCAATTTTGCTGCGCAGTGAGTCTTGAGTGACTTTCGAGATGGATTGACCATCAATACGAATGTTACCGCCCTCCACATCGTGAAAACGCAGCAGTAGATTCACCAGTGTTGATTTACCTGCTCCTGAACGTCCCACCAAGCCGACTTTCTCGCCTGGTTTGATGTTGAGGTTCAAGTTACTGATGACCCCTTTGTTTTCACCATAGTGGAAGCTCACATCATCAAAGTCGATGCCGCCTTTATCGACGACGATTGGCTTAGCGTCTTTTTCATCTTTGATATCAATAGGCTTAGAAAGGGTCTTCATACCATCAACTACAGTACCCATGTTTTCAAACAGGGCGCCGACTTCCCACATGATCCACATTGACATACCGTTGATGCGTAGCGCAAGACCAATGGCAATCGCGATAGCGCCGACCGTAATCGCACCATCCATCCACAAGTAAATAGAGATAGAAGTGACGGTAAACAGCAGCACATAGTTGGTAAATTCAACCGCGACATCAAAACCTGTTACTAGACGCATTTGACGATAGACGGTATCCAAGAACCCTTTCATGCCTTTTTCCGCATACTCGGTTTCACGATCGGTATGGGAGAAAAGCTTTACGGTAGAGATATTGGTGTAGCTGTCCACTATGCGTCCGGTCATCATAGAGCGTGCATCCGCTTGCTCTGTCGCCACTTTCTTCAGTTTTGGCACAAAGTAAATCTGGATGCAGACGTAAGCACATAGCCAAACCAGCATCGGCATCATCAAACGCCAGTCTGCTGCCGCCAGCATCACCAAAATTGAGGTGAAGTAGACAGAGACATACACGAACACGTCGGCGGTCTTCATCACGGTTTCGCGCACCGCAAGAGAGGTTTGCATCACCTTGGTCGCGATACGCCCAGCAAAATCATCTTGATAAAAAGAGAGACTCTGCTTGAGCAAATAGCGGTGTGCCTGCCAACGGATAGCCATTGGGTAGTTGCCGAGCAGTGTTTGGTGCACGAGCAGTGAAGCTATCAACAATATGGTTGGCAACACCACCAGAACACAAAAACCGACCCAAAACAGGGTATGACCGTTTTCTGATAAAAAGGTTTGGGGATCGCTGGCGGTTAGCAGTCGACGATTTGTCCCATAAATCCGAACAGCATCACCTCTGCGATAGCGATGACGGTCGAAAATAGTGACATTAAAATGATCGGCTTCTCAAAGCCGCGCGTGTAGTAGCGGCAGAAAGCGAGTATGCCCTCTGGCGGCTTCTCCGGATCTTGCTTTGGAAAAGCTTCAGTAAATTTTTCAAAGCGTTTATACATGGTTCACCTAACAACGTTGGAAAGACTCTTTGTAATCCATTGACTGCATATTTGGTCGTGTTTCAAAGAGTCAAAAAATCCTCCTATCCAAAGATAAGAGTAGATATTCACAAGTAACGGTTGTCGAGCTGATTTGCAACTGCGCGGAAGATACTTGCGAGTCAGAGTTATGATTTTGATTTTACATGGCGAATGTTCCGTTTCGCGGGATAGAACACGTGAAAGAGATCTGATGAATCAGACTCAGTAAGTGTATAGCTTTTAACCAATACTCACAACTGCTGCCATACATAACCCCGTGATTTTATTGAACTGTCGGAATAATAATCCACAAAATGGTGCAGTTTTTTCATTGTTGCGTGGTTTTTGTGCAGTAAATATTCCTGAATTACTGTCATCAATCAGTCAATGTTTCGGTTTGGTCTGTGATTAAATCCTGCATTCAGTAAATTAATATTTAACACACTATTTACAATTTAAGAATCTAAGTAAGACAACAAGCAAAACAACAATACGTTGCTAACAACGATGACTTTCAAGCGATAACTAGTGAAGTGGGATGTTTATGAATCATGGAATGACTGCATCTGTCGAGACGACGATTTCCGCTCGTGTCGGCCGTTCGATTCAAAATGCCAATTGTGTGGTGATGGTACCGCCAAAAGAGTTCGGTTTTAATGCAGAGACTGCGGCCGACAATGAATTTCAGCACCAAGTTGCTCTTGACGCCAGTGCTGTCAAAACCAAAGCGATGGCGGAGTTTAAGGCCATGGTTACTGGCCTGCGTAAATCCGGTGTGCAGGTTATCGAATTTGATTACCCCCTTGATGGTGAAGAAACGCCAGACGCCGTATTTCCCAATAACTGGTTTAGTACCACTCATGATGGAGCGTTTTACATCTTTCCGATGGCATGTAAAAACCGCCAGCGAGAAGTGCGTCCACAAGCCTTAATTGATAGCCTGAATGCCGCTGGACGACATGTGGTTGCGACCGACAACTTGCTGAGCTACGTGGAGCAAGGGGCGTTTTTGGAAAGCACCGGTGTGATGGTTAAAGATCACATCAATAAAACCATCTATGCTGCGTTATCGCAGCGATGTGAACGCGAAGCATTGGAAGACTATGCCAAGCGAATTGGTTATCACCGCGTGGTCTCATTTCAGACTGCTTTGCCATCGGGCCATCCTATCTACCATACCAACGTCATGATGGCGATTGGGGAGCACTTTGCGGTTATTTGCTCGGAAGTGATCCCTGAGTATGAGCGTCGTTTTGTTATTAAGTCACTCGCGAACAGTAAGCAAGTGATTGATATCAGTTTGGAGCAGGTAAACCACTTTTGTGGCAACATTCTACAGCTGGAAACCGTGAATGGTGGCAAGGTGATCGCGATGTCGAAATCGGCGTTTGATGCTTTTACACCCGCGCAAAAGCAACAACTTGCAACACACGGGAAATTGCTGCCGTTTGATGTTTCTACCATAGAAAGTATTGGCGGTGGCAGCGTGAGATGTATGCTGGGAGAAGTGTTTTTACCAACACGAACGACTGAACTCTAAACTAAGATTTTTACTCACTTAAAGGCAGCTTAGCGAGCACAAGCTGCCTTCTAAGCCATTCTATCGATGTTCTCAACGAGATAATCAATCAGCAATCGCACACGCGTTGGCAAATACTCTCTGGATGAGTAGTACACCCAAATTGTGGTCGGTGTGCCCCAATATTGTTTCATAATGGGTCTAACCTCGCCAGAGACCAATTCGTCCCGAAATAGCCAACTACCAAGCATTGATATCCCGGCTCCCGCTAGTGTTGCTTGCTTGGCCGCGGCGAAGTTATTGACCACAAGTCGGCCATTCGGCTCATAGAGTTTGGCATGCTCACCGTCTTTTATACGCCAGTGATGAAAACGTCCACTGGTGAGCGAGCGCACAGGAATACAGTGGTGATTAGCAAGATCTTCTAGCGTCTTTGGTTCGCCATATTGCGATAAATAGCTTGGAGCGGCATAGATACCTATGTCTTGCGTTAATAGCGGTCTTGCAATGAGTCGAGAGTCTTGATTGATCGCGACGCCAATACCTAAATCAAATCCGTGTTCAACCAAGTCCACGTTACGATCATCAAAATGCAGATCACAACTGATCTGCGGATACTTAACCATAAACTCAATGACCAACGGCAGTATGTGCTCTTGGCCGATTGAGCTGGCAGGTAAGTTGATCTTTATGGTGCCAGCGGCTGCGCTGGAATGTTCGGCCAGCTGTTCAATGGTGGTTTGTATCGATTCCATCGACGGTGTGAGGCTATCAGCCAACTGCTGACCCGTTTGCGTCAAGCTAAGAGAGTGTGAGGAGCGAAAGAACAGCTTAACTTGCCACTCTTGTTCAAGCTTAGTGATAGCTTTACTTACCGCAGGGGCTGAGATCCCCAACGCTCTCGCTGCAGCCGCAAAACTGCCACTTTTCGCGACTTGGATAAATATCGGTAACTGGGTTGGAAGTGATTTCATTAACTAATGGTTATCATAAAGGTGAATAAGTAAAACCTACAAGTTAACAATATTATGGTCAATACTAAGCTCAACATACAAACCGAGTGACAGTGAGATCAACATGAGCTTACCAACCCTTCATCAAGCGATTATCTCTAACGATTTTGAGCGATTTGTTCAGCTTATTGAGCAAGATAGTGATGTGAACCAACTCGATGCGCTGATGGGCAATGCCCCAATGCATATTGCTGCTCAGCAGCGTTCTGAAAAGTGGGTGTTGGCTTTGATTGAGGCTGGCGCGTTTATCAACCTTCAAACACCTAGGCATGGTGTTACCCCATTGATGGTTGCGGTATGGCATCGCAAACCATTAGTGGTGAAAGCGCTTCTTGAACAGCCGCTAATGAATACCGAGATTGTATCAACGTTCGGGCTTAAAGCTCTCGATTTGGTCGATTTCGGCGCGAGCACTGAGGATGAATTTGGACAACAACAAGCAAAAGAGCTTCAGCAATTGTTTGCGGCATATATCAATCATCGTGACGTTGCAGAATCGTCACTTGCAGCCTACCAAGTTGTCACCGATTCAGAGAACAGTGATGAGCAAAAAGCCTCTCAATTAAAGGCGCTGTCAGAGTGGTCTTCTCTCAATACCCCATCCCCCGTCACTGCTTCTGGCAATGATGAACATACAGCTGTGATGGTGGCAGCAAGAGATGGGCTAACACGTTCACTGAAGATCTTGATGGAGCATGGTGGTGATCAAACAGTTCCAGATCACTATATGAAAGCCATTCCACTTCACAAAGCAGCTTACACCGGCAGGGCAGACGTTATTCGCTTGCTTGCGGGCTATCCGGGATTTTCCGAAACCTTAAATGCACAAGGGCCGAATAACGGATACACCCCGTTGCACGATGCTGTCTGGCACGGTCACCTTGACGCTGCCAAAGCACTGATAGAAGCAGGCGCTGACACAGAACTGAAAGCTTATGACGGTCAAACGCCGTTGGATCTTGCTAGGGAATATCACTACCAAGCGATCATCGATATGTTGGAGAAAAACTAATGAAAGTACTCGTTGTTTATTGGCACCCAGAACCACAAAGTTTTAATGGCGCAATGTTTCACCGTGCAATAGAAAGCCTTGAGGCCGAAGGCCACGAAGTGAAAACCTCTGACTTACATGAAATGGGATTTAATCCAGTGTCTGGCCGCCATAACTTTACCAGTGAACATGATGGGAAGTTTTTTAAGCAGCAGCTTGAGGAAATGCATGCGACTGAGGTTGACGGCTTTTCAGCTGATATTGAAGTTGAACTTGAGAAGCTTGAATGGAGTGATTTGGTTATTTTTCAGTTTCCATTGTGGTGGTTTGGCCTACCAGCGATGTTGAAAGGTTGGGTAGATCGCGTGTTCGCTATGGGCAAAGTGTATGGCGGCGGCCGTTTTTATGATGATGGAGTCTTCAAAGGTAAGCGAGCAATGCTCAGTGTCACTATGGGTGGGCCAGAAGATGCGTATGTCAAAGGCGGTTGGAACGGCGATCTAGATGCGATTTTACGTCCAGTCCATCGAGGCGTATTGGCGTTTACAGGGTTCTCTGTTCTCGCTCCGCAGAGGGTGTTTGGTCCTGCACGGATGACACAGCAAGAGCGTGAAGCAGAGCTTGATGAGTACGCAATAAGGTTAGCAACGATTTTTGATGAAGCGCCGATTCAAGTTGGTGATTATTAATAGGGTGGGCATGACTATGAGTAATATCGATCAAGCAAGCACGCTAGTCCGAGCATGGGGCGTTTCTGCCAACAAAGTAGAACAACTACGTTCTGCTACTACTTTCGACCAGCAAGCAACACATATTGTTGCCATTGAAGAGTGCTTAGTCATGCTTTATGGCGATAAGAGACTAAGGGAAAAGTTTCTGTCTACACCTTCAAAGAGCATCATGTTTGAAGGGAAAAAGCCTCTCGACATCATCACTTCTGGCGAGCTAGATAAAGTGAGTGAAGCGCATTATGTGATTCGTAGTATGCTCTGTGTGTGAGCTTATTGAGTCGTAACTCAGAAAAATTGGACTTTTTCTCCTTAGCTTTTAGACTGCTATTTATGTTAGCGAAAGGGCAGGATGCCCATATAAAACTTAAGGATATCAATTGAGTAAGCTACTTTCCTACTTATCAATCGTGCTTATTATTTTAGTCGCAACTTTTCACCCCAAAGTGCTTGAAGACATTGTTGGCTTTGATATGTTCGAAAATATTCGCATCATGATACGAGAAATGGAAGCGGGGTTTGATAAGTTAACCAGAGCATTACGCTCAGCGACAGACTGACTATAATGCTCTGGGTTTGTCAATTATGGTAGGTCAAACACTAATGCAGTAACGTTTTGGTCGCTATGGTTTTCAAATCTCAGCTCGGATTGCGACTCGATACTGGCACCATCACCTGGAGTGAGCTTAGTGGTGTTGATGTTCAACTCTCCCGCTACCTGATGAACGTAGACGTTCCGATTTGGCTCGATGGTGTACACTAGGTCTGTATTGGGCTTTAACACGAGCTGGCTCAGTGTCATGTCTTGTTTTATCTGCAACGTGTTATCACGACCATCTGGCGTAGCAATGGTGGTTAATCCACTCTGTTTTCCGAAATCTTTCTGCTGATACCCCGGCTTTTTACCAAACTCGTTCGGCTGAATCCATATTTGCAAAAAGCGTAATGGCTCGGAGTTTGAGCCGTTGTATTCACTATGGTAGATACCGCTTCCTGCTGACATTAACTGGAACTCTCCTGCCGGTAGAGTTTGCACGTTTCCTTCACTGTCTTTGTGCTCAATCGTTCCCTCGAGGACATAACTGATGATTTCCATATCACGATGGCCATGGGTGTCGAAACCTGCGCCAGCCTGCACAATATCATCGTTAATCACACGCAGAGCAGAGAAACCCATATACTCAGGGTCATAGTAGCTCCCAAATGAAAAGCTGTGCTTGCTATCTAACCAGCCAAAATTCGCTTGGCCTCGGTCTTGTGAGTATCTGACAGTGATCATAGTGAATCTCCTTGTTCCTGACTTTTTGCGTTTTACTCTCTGTATTGCTGAGATTCAGTTTAGGTCTAGGATGATGAACAATGAACGGGAGTAATTTGAATAGGTCGGTCAACAATTTTGAAGAACGGCATTGTGAAATATATTTTTGAGTAGGATAGTCAGCCATGATCAAGCCCCGTCAGATAGGTCAAGCTTACGATACGATCACCCATATGTGGCAAAGCGACGACTTTAATCGAGAGAATGGTATCGCGGCTCATAAGCGAGCGCTTGAGTTTGCAAATGGCAAAGGCCGTGCGCTAGATATTGGCTGCGGCTGTACAGGAAGATTTATCGAGCTACTTAAAAGTAATGGCTTCGAACCCGAAGGTCTAGATATCTCGACCAAGATGATCGCGCTTGCCAAAGAGCGTCACCCGGTTGTGACTTTTCATCATCAAGACGTTTGTGAAGGTAAGCTGCCGTCCAAGTACGACTTTATTACCGCTTGGGATAGTATTTGGCACATACCGTTAGAGCAACAAGTGCCAGTATTGACCAAAATCGTCGAAAGCCTCAATGCTGGTGGTGTGTTTATCTTTTCATTCGGTGGCACCAACGAGCCAGGTGAGCATACCGATGATTTTATGGGACCCGAGGTTTATTACTCTTCTTTAGGGACAAATGGGTTCTTAAAACTGTTTATGGAGCTTGGTTGTATCATTCGTCATTTAGAGTTTGATCAGCATCCAGAGTTACACACTTACCTGATAGTAGAGAAAGGTCTCTAATAAGCTTGAAAGCTATAAAATGCAAAAAGGTACCAAGTTAGGCGTTCTTACAGCGCAAGAATTTGGTTTCAACCGTCAATCTCACCTCACTCGAGCATTAAAAGCGCACTTTGGCGTGACACAGAAACGGTAGGCGCGTCGATTAAGCCAAGCTTATATGCCACCGCTACTCATTGCGTGTGAGCGTTTTTTCGACCAACTCTTTAAAGGCGCGCACCTTTGCTGACATGTGCTTACGACTTGGGTAGACCATATAAGCCCCAACTGATGTTTTGGGTAGTCTGAAAAAAGCTCAACGAGTTCGCCAGTCTCCAGCTCGTCACCAAGATAAAAGCGGGGTAGGCGAGTGATTCCAAGGCCGGCCTTGCACATCTCCAGTTCCATTTGAGCACTATTGACCAAGATTCGACTGTTGATATCGACCACATTCTCACGCCCATCTAAGTCCTCATATACCCAGCGCTTTGGATTTTTAGCATAGCTATAGCTGATGATGTCATGCTGAGACAATTCTTGAGGATTTGAGGGAGTGCCATGTTTTGCTAAATAGTCAGGAGATGCGATGGTGAGCCCTGTATCCGAGAACAGTTTGCGGCTAATCAGCGATGAATCTTCTAGCCGGTCGGAAGCGCGAATGGCGATATCGATCCCTTGTTCAATCACGTCCACTTTCTTGTCACTCAGGTCGATATCCAAGGTCACTTTTGGATAGAGCTGGGCGTATTCAGTAAACACAGACTTCATCATGGTTAAACCAACAGCTACAGGACAGGTGATCTTCAAAAGTCCGGTCGGCTCCATTTGACTCCCTGAGACCAACTCTTCTGCAGCCTTGGCGGCATCCACGACATCTCGTGCTCGCTGATAGAAGCTTTCGCCCTCGGGCGTTAACTTAAGGGTTCGAGTAGTGCGCTGAAGCAATCGAACACCTAAACGCTCTTCAAGCTTGGTGACTTCCTTACTGATATAGGAAGTCGAATGCTGCGTTCTCTCTGCGGCAATGGTGAAACTGCCACTCTCGACGACCTCGACAAACACAACAAATCCATCCAGTAACTTCCCGTTATACATGCCTACTATTCCTGGTCATTTGGAAATAATGATTTTTCATTCTAGCCATTAATTTCCTAATGGCTAGCAATTAAACTGAATTTAACGATAACAAAGTAAGCAATGGAGTGTAACCATGAAGCAGATCAGCCGAGTGAATCACATTGGAATTCGAGTGAGTGACTTTGAACAGTCGAGAGACTTTTACGCCAAACTCGGGTTTGAGTATATCGCAGGCCCAACAGGCCCTGAGCCTGTTGCAATTGTTGAGCATCCAAGCGGTATTAACATCAATTTTATTCTCAATGCAGCTCCCGGAGAAACGCTCAATCGCTTGATGGATGTACCAGAAAAATATACCGGTTACACCCACGTTGCGATTGAGGTATCGAGTGCCGAGGAAGTCTTGGCGAACCTCGCTGAGTTGGATATCCCGCTGAGTGGTGAACCTATGAACCACCCTACGGGTACTTCATTCTTTATCCGAGATCCCGACGACAATGTGATTGAGTTTATTGAGTACGTTGGTTTAGGTGCATACAAAAATTAAGGAACATATGATGACTACGACAAAAAAAATCTTGGCATTTGGTGCCAGCAATAGCAGCAACTCAATCAATCAAACTCTGGCCGCTTATGCCGCGAGCCTTGTTGAAGGTGCAGAGGTGAATCTTATCAATATTAATGATTTTGAATCAGCGCTTTATAGTGAGGATCGTGAAAAGGCATCCGGTATTCCAGAGCAAGCACAACGCTTTTATCAGCTTATTGGTGAAGCAGATGCGGTCATTGTGTCCTTCGCTGAGCATAACGGCTCCTATACCGCAGCGTACAAAAACCTGTTTGATTGGACATCGCGCATCAATATGCAGGTATTCCAAAATAAACCGGTTGTGTATTTAGCCACATCGCCTGGCCCTGGCGGCGCACAAAGTGTTTTAGCCGCTGCAACCAGCTCCGCCCCTTACTTTGCAGCAGACGTAAAAGCATCAGTTTCTATTCCGAGTTTTTACGATAACTTTGATATGCAGTCGCAAACGGTCATCGATGGTGCGCTAGCGGATCAAGTGGCGTCCGCGGTCGCTCAGCTTGTAATCGAATAGCCATTTATCGAACAAGTCTTAATAGGTTGCCAGCGGATTTGGCAACCTCATCCCTATAGAAATCCAAAGTAAAAGGAATGAAACAATGGATGATAGGATTCTCAATGCACCTGTTCGATCAACACTTGTGACTATGGCAGCGCCCGCTACGTTTGGCATGTTGATGACCTTTCTGTTTCAGCTTATCGATACCTACTTTGTTGGAAAGCTCGGCACCAAGCCACTTGCTGCAATGAGTTATGCTTATCCGGTCTATTTTTTCTTAGTGGCATTTTTTATGGGGGCAGCCGCCGGAGTTTCTTCTTCTGTCGCCAGAGCGTTAGGTGGACAGCGAATAGAAAAGGCAAGGCAGTTAACAACCATTTCAATTTTATCCTTTGTGCTGCTGACATTTTGCCTTGCGGGTATTGGCCTTGTTTTTATTGATGAGTTGTTCCTTGCGGTTGGAGCCAATGCAGAGATATTACCCATGGTCAAAATCTACATGATGCCCCTGTTTGTCGGTATGTTTGCTTTGATAGTTGGGCTCATTGGTAATGCAGCGTTGATGGCGAAGGGAGTCATGATTCGCTCAACGGTCGTTATGGCGATCGGCGGTATCGTTAATGTGGTGTTCGACTATCTTTTGATATTTGGCATTGGATTTTTCCCTGAACTGGGTTTGGCCGGTGCAGCGTATGCAACCGTCCTGTCTTGGTTGGTTATCGCGGTGTTGATGATAGGTCTAATCGTTCGTGAATCCTTATTTTCTTTGGCCTTTTTACGAGATATACGCACGGCAATCAGGGATCTCAAAGGCGTCATGGTTATTGCAGGCCCTGCTATTGCGGCGCAGATACTCACTCCAATTGCTATCGCCGTTATTACGCGAAGCGTCGCTCAATACGGTGATGATGCGGTGGCGGCGTTTGGTATTGTGACTAGGGTAGAGTCTTTGATATTGGTCGGGATCTTATCGCTAAGTGTCGTGATGACGCCGTTTGTCGCGCAAAACTATGGGGCGAAAAAATGGCTGCGATTAGATCAAACAGTGGCGAATGCAGGTCGACTGACAGTTTACTGGGGACTGTTAGCATTTGCCGTCGTCGCCGTGTTTTCAGACGAAATCTTGGGGACATTTACTCAGTCTTCTAACGTTATCAGTCTTGGTGCCCCTTACTTTTGGATTGTGGGTATTAGCTTTCCAAGTTTTGGCTTGTTGTTAATAACAACGTCGTTTTTTAATGGTGTGCAAGCGCCTCGATTGTCGCTTCAGCTAACAGTAATCAAGTCACTTGTGCTCACCATACCATTGGCAATGTTAGGAGCATTATGGTCACTAGAAGCTATATGGGTCTCGTTGGCTGTAGCAAACGTGCTTGGAGGTATTTACGCATACAAAGTGTTGAATCGTTGGCTGTTGGACAGAGGTTCTCAGTTGCCAAACGGGAGTGTTTGGTCTGACTATCGTTCTGATTTTAAGTTGTAGGGGCGTTATGCCATCCCATTTTATGAGGATGGCGTCATTGTTTGCGAGGACCTTTGTTTGATTCGTATCGAAACTGGAACGCTATCACAAGTAAGATCATTGATTTTGAAAAATCTTGATATGCAACTATATGTTACTGGGTGTTTAATTGATACCAATAGGTGAAAACAGTGACTTATTCCCAAGCCGTTCGTCCTCTAACAGCAAAAGCCAGTATTCTCGCCAATACCCGACTATTACTTAATCGAGACAACGACATGGGAGTCAATCATGGAATAACCAATGAACTCGCAAAGGTTTTTGCAGAGGTAGGTGGTGTTTCTGCGGATGAGGATATCAATGACTGGTGTAATGCTGATTTAGGATCGGGTGTCGCTATCTCTCCTATTCTCGCGGCAAAGTGTTTAAGAGAAACGCTTAGAACCCAACTCTTCATGAAAGGGCTTTATGATTGTCTATCCGAAATGGTGGGGGCTAAAAAGTCTATCAACATCGTTTATGCTGGTACAGGCCCCTATGGGTGTTTGCTATTACCTTTGCTTGTTCTTTTTCCTCAGTCTTCCATACGTGTATGGCTCATCGATATACACCAAGAAAATATCGACTCTATTGAGAAAATCGTGCGAGAGCTAGAGGTTGAAGATCAGATAGCCGCAATTGAAAAGTGTGATGCGACAAAGTGGCATCCTAGTGAAAATGTTAAATTTGATCTCATCCTTTCCGAAACTATGACAGCACTACTTGGAACAGAGCCGCAAGTAGCAATATTCGCGCACCTGCAGCGGTTTCTCTCTGATGATGGCGTTCTTATTCCACAACAGATTGTTTTGTCGTCAAAATTGATGCCATTTGAGAGTAGTAAAAAGCAAGCCCTATCACTGGGGGACTTCTTTTGCTTGAATAAGAAAACAGCAGAAGAAATTGCAGACGGTGATGTCTCCGGCTTACAAGGTCATATTACTCTGCCGAAACCACTCTCCAGCTTTGACTATCAAACAATCTCTTTCTTTACAGATATTCATGTATTTGGCAGCCATCAGCTGTCTCAGCACCAATGTAGTCTCAATACACCCATTAGCTATTGTGGTTTGAAGCTACAGCCAGGCGGGTTAATTCACTTTCACTATCTATTTAATGCACGACCCAAGTTTGAGTTTACTTTTCCTATTGAGACCATGGAGGAACCTATTCCTAGTATCGAAGAGCTAGGAAGCATTGAGTTCCCAGGGGTCAAACGATTTTGGCACAAATCAAGGCTTGCTGGTGAAGGTCGTGGTGATTGCAAGACAACAGAAAAAGAGCTATCGCGTGAGATGGACATGTTGGCGCACTTCGGCAAAAAATACCAAGATGCGCTCTACTATATTTGTCATTTCAAGCCAGAGTTTCATGAGTTTGAACATTGGTTATTGTCTGAAAACGAGTAGAACTCGAGCCACCTATTTCCCTTTGCACTCTACAGATAAGCATACTCACTCAATACTTGAATGGGGCCGCTTCTTGAGGTTGCTGATTCATAGAACAGAAACCAACAAATTCTAGTCAAATGATCAGAATAGTTCACAGATTCAGAGTGTTGTCACAGGTTCAATGATTGAACTCGACATTTAACAATGTGCAACTAGTTTTAATTAAACTCGTTTTTTTGCTGTCGGTAAAGACCTGACGCTGCGCTTGCTAATTGTATCTGTGGGGACTGTCTGATGGATAAAGTGCTGTTTTCTCCAGTATGCGTTGGTTATAACGCTGAACAAATAATACAAGAATGCCTTTCTCTGCAGCACTTAAACTGGACTCAACATGTCAACAATAGAGCTTATAACGCTCTTGGGATGTATTGCCGCTGCGTGTTCCTCGGATACATACCCATGGCCATAAAGTGTTGCAAAGTTTCGCCATTGAAAACTGCCAGGATTGGCAGAACCTCGATTGTTTGAACAGCTTGGCGGCGACCAAAGCGCTACTGGACGCACTATGCGCCCCGATTCACTCTGTTCGTTTGATGAGATTACATTCAGGTTCGCGCATCTTACCGCATCGAGATAGTGGCCTATCCCTTGAGCATGGCTATGCTCGCTTACATCTTCCGATCATCTTTTCAAGTGATGTCACGTTTCAGGTAGCCAATTGCCGGGTGCCGATGGAACTGGGACAGCTCTGGTACATCAACGCCAACGAATTACACGAGGTGTTCAATGATGGTACCGATGAACGGATTAATTTGGTTATCGACTGCGAAGCCACCGATGAACTAACCAAAATGATTTCTCGTTAGAGAGGTTATGAAACGAGACATATCAAGAAAATATGGAGAGCAACAAAATGATAGGAGTCAATATTCCAGAAGGGCTGAGGGTTCGGCCTGCAAAACAAAGTGATGCCCCTTTTTTGGAAAGGCTTCATCACGCTCAACGTTCTGATTTGCAGTGGATAGACGGTGAGCAGGACTTTATTGAGTCGATTGTAGAAATGCAGCTTCACGCTCAGCAAAAAGGCTATGGGGAGCAGTTTCCAAATGCAATGTACTTTGTCGTTGAGAAGCACCATGAGCCAATCGGCAAGGCAACTGTCGATTTTGGTCACAATGAAGCACACCTTATCGATCTAGCATTTATCCCCAAAGCTAAAGGTCTTGGCTTTGGAAAAGCTGTACTGCAATCGTTGCAGCAAGCCGCCGCTCAATCTGGCGTACCTATGAGCCTTTGTGTATTACAAAGCAACGTAATGGCAAAGCGCTTATATCAGTCATTGGGGTTTGTGGTCGAAGGCAGTCGACCTCCTTATGATGAGATGAGGTGGTATCCCGGTAGTAGAAAGTCGATTCTTGATTGGAACTCATCGTTATCACAATAAAGGAAGTGGCGGATGAAAAGTAAATTCGAGTTCAATGTATTAGAGACGCTCATTGGCGAAAAAGTACAAGTGTTCAGCACTGACGATAACGTACTTTTGACTGAGCTGACCGTCGTCAATGTGGAGCGTGGACAGTCACATGGCAAACGTTTTGATTCGTTTAATGTCGATTTGGATGGCGTAGCGGAGGAGCATTGCCCTGCTGATAACTATACATTTCAACATCCTACATTTGGTAGTGAAACGCTCTATATTTCACCCAATGCAATCGATCAATACCAAATTTGTGTGTCTAGAATTCGCACTGAATCGTCGGTCTAATGGATGGTAAGGAAAGTAATATGAGTGATTATTTTTTAGGGGAAATTCGACAAGTGGCGTTTAGCTTTGCGCCTCAAAACTGGTCTGACTGTGAGGGAGCAATCGTTGAAATTTCGCAAAATGCTTCATTGTACGCGCTGGTGGGAAACAAATTTGGTGGTAATGGAGTTTCGAACTTTCAGTTGCCAGATTTGAGGGGGCGAGCTCCTGTTGGATTTGGGGAAAGGGAGAAAATTACAGCATTTGGAAGAACAGGCATTGATGTTGTAGCAAATGTTGGCACCATTCAAGGTGTTGAACAAGTGATTCTAAATCAAGGTCATTTGCCACCTCATAGTCATACGCTCCATGCAAGTGTCGAGACAGCAGATGAAAAATCTCCCGTGCGTAAAAATGAAAGCAATATGTTTGCTGTCAGCCAGTCTACGACAGGAGAGGGATTGTATTCGACAAGTACTGACCAACAGGTGAGTTTGAATTCGAATTCCGTTACGAGCTATGGAGGAGGACAGTCATTTTCTATTGTCCAACCAACTGCCGTAATGCGCTTTATTATTGCGATTGACGGATTGTTCCCTTCTCGCAACTAGATACTTGTACAAGTTTTATTAAGGAGGTTTTATGACGACGTCATTTCAGGGAGAAGTGATTGCCTTTGGCGGCAACTTTGCCATGGTCAATTATTCCATGTGCAATGGCAGCTTAATTGGTATTTCACAGAATGAATCTCTATTCAGCTTGCTCGGAACAGCGTATGGCGGGGATGGAAGAGTCAGCTTTGGTTTACCAGAGTTAAGAGGCAGAGTTCAGGTTAACCAAGGACAAGGGCCAGGGTTAACTTCTCGTATACAGGGACAAATGTTCGGTGTTCAAACACAGATACTGACTGAGGCGAGCACGCCAAGCCATAATCACTCTTTTAATGTTCAAAATAGTGATCCGACAACCAATGCCCCCGCCAATAATCTAGTCGGAAAGCTAACGCAATTTTCAAACCAGCTAACTGGCACCAATAACATGAATGCCAATAGTATTGGGAATGTTGGGGATGGTGACCGTTTTTCAATTTCTCAACCAACGGTGGCACTGAATTTCTTAATAGCGATTCAGGGCATTTACCCATCCAGAAACTAGGAGCTAAATAATGAATGCCTTTACAGGACAGATAACGATGTTTTCTTTTGATTTTGCCCCTAGGTTTTGGTCGCTATGTCGAGGTCAAATATTACCGATTAATCAGAACGTAGAGTTGTTCAGTGTAATTGGAGATATTTATGGCGGTGATGCCAGGACCTCAATGGGTTTGCCAGATCTACGTATGCGCAGCCCTATTTATTATGGTCAGGGACCGGGTCTTTCGGATTATCGATTAGGTGAGCAAAACGGTACTGACTCACAAATTCTAGACGTATCCAATTTACCCCCTCACAATCATAAACTGATGGCGGGTTTGACTACAGCAGACAAGACCGATGACTCGCCTGACAACAGCAAGACACTAGTGTTGCCCAGAGGAACCTCGACATTGTCATATATTGATACACCTGATATTGAGGGAGAGCTAAGCATGGGGTCAACGGCTATCGGTTCTTCGGGAGCTGGCCAAGATTTTTCAGTCACACAACCCACGCTAGCGCTCAATTTTTCAATATGTCTTAGCGGTAATTACCCTACCAGGAACTGAATCTAGTGGTTACATCGCAGGGAAGTTGAACACCCTTGAAACCATCTCTTCATCGACTTGGAGTACCTCGGTAAAAGGTAAGTCGATGACGGCAACATCATAGATTTGAACCATGTCGCCAGAGAAATGAAGGTTGGCAACAATTTCCATGTCATCAAGATCAATAACGTAGATCCCACAATAGGTCTCACTTTCAGCGATTGGGGGAGGCTGGTTATTCTTAGATTCTCTTGATTGACTGAGTCCAACAAACATCAGGTTTTGATGAAACCCTATGCCGCGAGTAAAACCAGGCAGTTCAAGCTCTACGACTACTTGTCCCGATGTAAAATCATAGCTACATAGCTGTCCGTAACCGGAATTACAAAAATAGAGCTTATCCCGATAGTATCGGGGACTGTGAGGCATATAGAGTTCGTCAGCGAGTATTTCGTTGTGATTAACATCAATAAGCAGCCCTCGATGCGCGACTCTGTTTCTCCAGTTTTTATTTTCATTGCTATCGTTGAAGCATGTCACGTAGGCAGGTGCACCATCTCTTAATGCCATCCCATTTAAGTGGCAGCGATCTTCAGGAACCAGCTCACTGATAAACCAAGGTTTCCATTTAGGAACAAAACTATTGCCGCTTTGAATCAGGCATAGACATGAAAAGTTGGAGTTGACAGCCCAAAGCCCGTCATCACCCAAGCGATATCATGAATATTAATCATGCCTGTAAAGTGACTGCTACTGGGGGAAAAGCAGTGTTTAACCAGTCCCATTGGTTCCAGTGAAGAGGCAACAGCGTCACAGCGCTGAAAGTCAAACACTTGTGAGTGAACACCGAGTACGATTCTTTGCTGGTCAACGGCAAGTCCCATCGGTCTAGGAAAAGCCTTAACACTGATATACAGCTCATCGTCATCAGCGTTAATGAGTATCAGGCGGTTCGCCTGATAAGATGTCAGCATGAGAGTGAGGCCGAGTTTAGAGAGCAAGTAGCCGAAGGACTCACTCGATTCACAGCTAAAGTCAGCAATGCTCGGAGCCTCTTCCTTATCTTCGTGTGAATCCGCCGGTAATAGGTTTTCTTCCATGTAATAGATTCCAATATATTGAATTTAAATGGTGTGTTCTATGCTTTGCAATGATATTCGAGCCGTTGCCAAAATCGCTGAATATCAACTTCACCAGCACCGACATGTTGTTGATAGGCAGGATCGACTTTTGCAGCCGTTTTATATAAATGAGTTTGGAATTCATCATTGGTCAGAGATGGGCAGCGCGCTAAAGCCAATGCTGCTAGCCCGCTGACGAACACAGTAGCAGCGGACGACCCGCTGAATTTGAATGTTGAGTTCACATTGACTGGGTGGTTAGTGAGAAATGATGAAGGGGCACCTATGTCGATATAATCGCCGTAAGCCATCATTGGCTTGCTGTTTCTTGTTCTTATACCATTGACAACAATAATAGATTCAATGCCTGCCAGTGATAGCACCCCTTTATATTCGGGTAACGTATTGCCAGCCGCCGCGATAATAATGATCCCTTTGTTTTGCCTGCCATGAATGGAGAGATCCTCTATTACCGCTGTTAGCGGTTGTGTGATCAGCGGCAAAACCCAACTTAGGTTGATGATATCTACGTGCTTGGACTTGGCGGCAGCGAACAGCTCAATCAGATCACTGGTATAGGTTTGGCCAAGTGGAATTGGCACAAACTGAGCGTTCGGCGCTATTCCAAATTGAAACGGTGCTTGGTGTAAAGCGAACAAACTGGTTGCCACCAGCGTTCCGTGATGACGCTCGTTTGATGACTTTTGTGACGCTACTTGTTGTCGCTGTGGTTGGCGATGCGATCTTAAACTCGAGTGGTCTAGGTTAAAGCCATCATCGATAACGGCAACCGCAACGCCTTCCCCTTTACTGCTTTTCCAAAGCTTACTGAAATAGTGACTTAAAGGACGTCTAGAGGTTGAATTGCGCTCCGCCGGTGACTCTTCGCTTTCAGAACTTAACTTCTCAATAAATGCGATATCTGGGACGACATTTTGCGGGGCAAACACTTGCTGTAGTTTTTTGTAGTTCAATATCCAACGCTTGCTCTCTGGCTTGAGGTTTGGGAAAGACACAACCCATAAATCAAACGTTTCGGCATGATAAAGGTGTGTCAGAGCGTAATGGTCTGAGGCACTGAATATTTCCGAAACGGATTGCTCTAGCGACTCCATCGAACTATTTGTGGTAGTGATAATAAACTTATGGTTGATGCATGCCACAAACTCGCCAAATAGCGCTTCATTGGTGCTTAATTGGGCAAGCGGTACCATACCTTCCCAGCTTGTTTTTAGGGCTGCGACAACCTTCCCATCGTTGGTTTTTATAAGGCCTGTGGTTTCAAAACACGACTGAGACTTCACAGCTGTTGATATCACGAGTAACAGCAGAACAATCCATATTCGTATCAAAGCGCTTTCCTAATTTTTTTATGATATGTGATGCAGTATAAAAACATTTTCGGTGTGTTCTATGAATTACCTACTACTATAGTTTATTGAAACTTATTGCACTACAAAGGGTTGCTATTTGCGTGCGATTGATAACTAGAACCTATGGAATGGGCTCAATGAAAAACGACAAGAATGAACGAGACGACAACGTTATCAAAACATCAAAAATTGCGAAAAAAGTGCTGGTGCCAGCGGCGCTGATGCTGGGTGGGTTGAATGGATGCGCCGTATCAAGTCATCGAAGTAGCGCCAAGCGTAACCTTACGAGTAGCAAGCAACGTCCTCAAAACGTATGGATTCAATCCACAGAGGCTAATCCAGATTCTACAACGGTATTCAACGCGTTTGGTGGTGCGAACGCCAAGCCCGCTCAGCTCAACAACAGTTCAAGTAGTGATGCTAAGCATGGCATTGGTCAGTTCATTAATGATATCAAGCAGAGTCGACGCGCGTTAAACAAAATGACCCGTAGTGAGCGTGTCGTGGGGGATGTGTCGTTATCCAAGCAAAGCTCTGAGGTGATGCCTGGCAGCATGGCGGTTGTGGGGAGAGCGCCGGGGGTGAATCTGGCTTTGGCAAACTGTAATAATGTCGATACAAAATCCGCTTGTACTGGAACTTCTATTAGCCAGTCTGGACAGTGGGTTTACTGTGAGTGGAGTGGATCAGATTCCGCGACCGGAACGCAGTACTGTAATCCACCTTCAGCTAGCGATACCACACCTCCTGTTGTTAACTCAATTACACCCAAGAATAGCCCGTCCCCCAGCGCCGAATCCATACAGTTTTCAGTGATTTTTGACGAAAGTGTCAATGGGGTATCAGCAGATGATTTTAGTTTGACGAGCACAGGCTCTGCCGGCGGCTCCATCAGCTCAGTCTCTTCATCTTCGGGTTCCACCATTGATGTGACAGTGAACAACATATCGGGACAGGGTTCACTTAAGTTAAACCTCAACGCTTCAACCAATATTACCGATGATAGTGGCAATGGTAATAACACCAACGGTTATGTCGCCGCATATACCAGCGGCACATCACATACTGTTGACAGGATAGCGCCTGATGTTTCGACGATTGTTCGCAAGACGCCAAGCGTTGCCGATACAAACAGTGATACATTGGTTTGGACGGTCAGTTTCTCCAAATCGGTATCGAATATTACCACGGACGATTTTGAAGTATCGGGCACCACTGCAACGGTAACCTCTGTTTCGGCGGCTTCTGGTTCTTCTGTGGACATCACTGTCTCAGGAGGTGACCTTGCCGGTTACAGTGGTGGTGTCGCCTTGAGTCTTGCTGCTGGCAATAATTTACAAGATAGTAGTGGTAATAGCCTCTCCTCAACCGCGCCAACTGGTGCAGCAGAGTCTTATACCCTCGACAATGGCGCACCTTCATTTATATCGGTGTCGGACTCGAGTGATAGCAACTATAAGGCAGGAGAAGCGGTAACTATAACGGTAGACCTTGGTGAAACAGGGCTCAACGTTACCGCAAATTTATCAGTATTAGACAGTGATTTTAGTACGACTCAAGCGTTAACGGACAACAGCGACAATACTTATAGCTTTCAAACTCTCGCACTTGATGCGGGAGGAAACATGCAAGAGGGCTCGTTTGCCATCACTGTCACAGCGATAGATGCTGTGGGTAACGAGAATACGGATAATTCACTGTCTCTCACGTTGGACAAAACGCCTCCTACCTTCTCAAGTGCGGATTCTGTTCCTACAGACAATGCCTTTGGCATAGCTTCAAACAGTAACCTGGTATTGGACTTTAGCGAAAGCGTCGAGCTGGCTAGTGGAAAAACGTTTGCAATCTATGACCTGACTAATGGTGCTGTATTTGAAACATATACCGCGAGCTCGACCACTGCGGCGGTTGGCTCTTCTTCAGGAGCGGCGACGTTAAGTGGGGATAAGCTAACCATCAACCATCTTCAGACTTCCCTTTAGGCAACCGCTACGCAATAACAGTCGATTCTACGACGTTACAAGACCCGTCAGGTAATGTGTTTGCAGGAATAGCCGATTACACCACCTATAACTTTGCGGTACAGCCAGAACTTAAATTAACGGTAGCGGACTCAAATATAGCGGAGAACAGTGGTTCAACAACCTATACAGTGGCTTTGATTGATGGTAATGGCAATGCGTACAATGCAGATGAGAACATTACTGTGGAAATGGCGCTGTCAGGAACGGCGGTATCAGCGAGTGATTACTCAGTCAGTGGGCTTGACGGGGCGAATCAAATCACGATTGCCACAGGAGACACCTCAAATACCTTTACCGTGACCAGCAATAGTGACGCCAGTGACGATGACGGTGAAACCATTATCATTGGTATGAACTCTGTGGTCTCAGGAGCGGCGACGATTGGGTCTGTTGCCAGTCAAACGGTAACCATTAACCAAAATGATCAGCCAGTCATAGCAGGGCTTGATGCGACACCGCTGTTTTCTGAAGGGGGCAGTGCGGTCGTTATTGATAGTGACGTCACGGTGTCAGATACGGAGTTGGATGCCTTAAATGGAGCTCAAGGTAATTACGATGGCGCCAGTATCACGATTGCTCGCGCTGGTGGTGCACAAAGTGGTGATGTTTTTGGCGGCAGTGGTTCTTTGAGTGCTTTGGTCGAATCTGGAAGTGTTACCTACAATGGTACCGTAGTTGGTACGGTTACCACTAATAGTGCGGGTACATTAACACTCACCTTCAATTCGAACGCGACCACGGCCTTAGTTAACTCTGTGCTTCAGAATATTACCTACGAGAATACGAGCGATGACCCTGCTAGCATAGTTTCGTTGAGCTTTGTGTTCAATGACGGAATAGAGAACAGCAGTGCCGTTCAAGTAACAGCGTCAATCACCGCGGTCAATGATGTGCCAACACTCACTGCCACTGGCAGTTCTCCAACCTTTGTCGAGGGTGGGTCGGCTGCAGTGCTATTCTCTAGTGCTGCAGTCAGCACTGTCGAGGCGAGCCAAACGTTAGCGGGTTTAGTGATTACCGTCACCAATGTGGCGGACGCGGCCAATGAAACGCTCAATATCGATGGGTCATCCATCATTTTGACGACCGGGCAGTCCGGCAGTACATCAAGCTTTAGCTATTCAGTGTCTGTTGCGGGCACAACAGCGACGATCACGCTCACTGGTGGTACATTAACAGAAACTCAGATGCAGTCAGTTATCGACGCGATAAGCTATGGCAATGGCAGTGATGACCCAGCAACGGCAAGCAACCGTGTTGTCACCATTACCAGTATTAGTGAAACTGGTTCAGTCAATACAGTTGCTAATACCACTATATCTTCGACGGTCTCGGTTAATGGAGTGGATGATGAGCCAATTGTTAGCGCAAATGGTTGAGCCCAACCTATATCGAGGGAGCTGCCACGAGCTACGTATATTCTTCTGCTTCGGTTAACACCGTGGAGAGTTCGCAGACTATTACCGGTGCGACTTTCACAATCAGTGGCGTACAAGATGGCAGCGAAGAGGCTTTGGTCGTCGATGCAACAGAAATTACGTTAGTTCAAGATACATCCGGGACGACTCCCACAAACCTTATTGATTATTCGGTATCGGTGTCAGGCAATGTGGCAACGGTGGTGTTATCTAACGTCACCGGAACTGCTCAGTTAGCGCAGCAATTACTCAATTACATTGGCTACATTCACAAAGGCCAAGATCCTACTGAAGGCAATCGGGTTGTGACCTTAACTGAAGTGACAGATAGTGGCTCGAATAGTGGAGACAATGACAACCTCAACGATACCCTCGCTATTGCTTCTACGGTATCGGTGAGTGCTGTCGATGATGCGCCGACGTTAAGCGCTTCTGCTCTTAATCAAACATTTACGGAAAATGGTTCGGCAGTGAGCGTTTTCTCTTCCGCTGCAATCGATACAGTAGAAGCTTCTCAGTTAATAGAATCTATCACTTGGCAGGTCACTGGCGTTGCTAATAGTGGAAGTGAGTATTTGGTCATTGATGGAAGCGAAGTGAGCTTGGCTGATGAAGTAAGTGGTACTACATCTGCAAACAGCTTTGCTTATCAAGTTTCTTTGGTTTCTAGCGGCGTATTTGCAGTAAGTGTGTCCAAGCAGGATAGCACGTCCAACTACCAAACCCTTATCGATGGGATCACCTATAGGAATGCGGCTGAAAACATCGTCACAGGCACCCGCACCATATCGATCACAGAGCTGGTGGATAGTGGAGGCAGTGATGGAGACAATCTAAATAGCAATTCGTCTTTAAGCCTAACGTCTACGTTGCCAATAGTAGGTGTTAATGATGACCCATCCATTACCATTGGAAATCAGTTGTCGACTGACGAAGACAATTACCAAACGTTGAGCTTTAACTTTAGCGATGCGGATGGTGATACGGTCACGGCGACTGAGAAGTCTGCTCCAAATCATGGTGAGATAGCCATTAATGGCACAGACATTGTCTACACGCCAACCGCGAACTACAACGGCAGTGACAGCTTCACTATAACCTTGACCGATGGTAACGGCTATACGGTGGACAAAACCATCAACGTCACCGTCTCTAGTGTCAATGATGAGCCGAGCATTACGATTGCTTCGACCTTAACTACAGACGAAGACAACAACCAAACGTTGAGTTTCAACTTTAGTGATGTCGATGGCGATACGGTCACGGCAGCCGAGAAATCTGCGCCGAGTCATGGTGAAATAGTCGTCAATGGCACGGATATCGTCTACACGCCAACTGCGAACTATAACGGCAGTGACAGCTTCACCATTACTTTGACCGATGGTAATGGCTATACGGTAGACAAAACCATCAACGTCACCGTCTCCAGCGTCAATGATGAGCCGAGTATTACGATCGCCTCGACCTTGACTACAGACGAAGACAATAACCAAACGTTGAGTTTCAACTTTAGCGATGTCGATGGCGATACGGTCACCGCAACCGAGAAATCCGCCCCGAGTCATGGTGAGATAGCCATTAATGGCACGGACATTGTCTACACACCAACCGCGAACTACAACGGCAGTGACAGCTTCACCATTACTCTGACCGATGGTAACGGCTACACGGTAGACAAAACCATCAACGTCACCGTCTCTAGTATCAATGATGAGCCAAGCATCACGATAGCCTCGACCTTGACCACAGACGAAGACAACAACCAAACGTTGAGTTTCAACTTTAGCGATGTGGATGGTGATACGGTGACCGCGACCGAGAAATCCGCGCCAAGTCATGGTGAGATAGCCATCAGCGGCACTGACATCGTCTACACGCCAACCGCGAACTACAACGGCAGTGACAGCTTCACCATTACTCTGACCGATGGTAACGGCTACACGGTGGACAAAACCATTAACGTTACCGTCTCCAGCGTCAATGATGAGCCTAGCATTACGATCGCCTCAACCTTGACTACAGACGAAGACAACAACCAAACGTTGAGTTTCAACTTTAGCGATGTGGATGGCGATACGGTCACGGCAACCGAGAAATCCGCACCGAGTCATGGTGAGATAGCCATTAATGGCACTGACATCGTCTACATGCCAACCGCCAACTACAACGGCAGCGATAGCTTCACAATTAGTCTGACCGATGGCAACGGCTACACGGTAGATAAAACCATCAACGTCACCGTCTCTAGTGTCAATGACGATCCGAGTATCACCATAGCGTCGACCTTGACCACGGACGAAGACAACAACCAAACGTTGAGCTTCAACTTTAGCGATGAGGATGGCGATACGGTCACGGCGACTGAGAAATCGGCGCCGAGTCATGGTGAGATAGCCATCAATGGCACTGATATCGTGTACACGCCAAACGCTAACTACAACGGCAGTGACTCTTTTGTCATTACCCTAACTGATAGCAACGGATATACAGTGGATAGAACCATCAATGTCACGGTATCCAGTGTTAATGATGAGCCTGTTGTGACGAATGAACTTTTAACGTTCTCGGCAACGCAGCAAGGCAGCTATGGCTTCGCGCCGTTAGCGAATGATTCGGACCCAGAAAACGATAGCCTAGCGCTTGCGTGGGCTACTGCAGACTCGGGAACACTGGTTATCAATGGTGACAGAATTGAGTTACAAACGTCTCAAGTTGGTTTAGTTACCATTAAGTATGGTGTCACTGATAACAACGGTGCTGAGGTTATAGGTAAGGCGGTACTGGAAATTGTCTCTGGCGAAGGCCCTGTAGTGACAGCGCCCGCTGATGTTGAGGTGAATGCCACCGCCCTATTCACCAAAGTTGCTCTTGGGGTTGCAACAGCACAGGATAGTGCAGGGCAGCCTTTACCCGTGGTGATTGAAAATAGCGACGGTTTCTTTAAACCTGGTGTCCATAAAGTCTCTTGGGCCGCGACGGATAACAATGGCAGAACCGGTAAGTCGCTGCAAACTATTACGGTCAATCCGTTAATCTCAATTGAAAAGGATGGTAAGACAGTTGAAGGTACCGAGCATCAAGTCAGGGTCTATCTCAACGGTGAGCCTCGCGGCTATCCTGTCGTTATCCCATACTCGGTTGGTGGCACTATGGATGCGCAAGACCACGATCTCACCTCTGGAGAGGTAGTGATCACTTCCGGACTTGAAGGGGTGATCAGTTTTGAGATATTCAATGACAGTGTTGCGGATAGCGAAGAGACTTTGCTTATCACTCTATCTGATACCGTCAACTTAGGAAGCAAACATCAGCACACGCTAACCGTCTATGAGACCAATGTGGCACCAGAAGTGGTGCTGCAAGTGATTCAGAATAGTGAACTTCGGACAATTATTTCTCCGCAACAAGGAAATGTCACGATTACGGCTGTTGTTGATGACGTAAATCCGGGTGATAGCCACCAGTACCGATGGATCAATTATAACTCATCACTTGCTAATGTCAGTCAGGATGATTCGGTGTTTGAGTTTGACCCAATTGCTCTCGTTGATGGTATTTATGAGCTCGCCATAGAAATCACTGATTCTGGCGGTGAAGCTGTCAATACCAGTGTGTTCTTGGAGGTCATAGCAGGGCTATCGACTTTGGGTGGACAGGACACTGATGGCGATCTTATCCCTGACAACCAAGAAGGCTACAGCGATAGCGACGGCGACGGCATTCCAGATTTTCAGGATGCGATTTCAGAATGTAATGTCATCCAGTCTTATGCGTCAGAGTCAACCAGCTATCTGGTAGAGGGGGAACCTGGTGTTTGCTTGCGCAGAGGGGTTACTATCTCGAACGCTCTAACGGGAGGCGCGTTATTACTTGAACAAGAACTTCCATCTGATGACGTCGCAACAAATGTCGGCGGAATATTTGATTATGTTGCGGTCGGCTTGCCTATTGCAGGGCAAAGCTACTCACTTGTCATGCCGCAAAGTAGGCCGATACCTCGCGATGCTATTTACCGCAAATACAGTGACACTAACGGTTGGATTACGTTAGTTAACAATGGTTCTGATCCAGACAATTACGTATCTTCAGCGCCAGGGTTTGAAGGTTACTGCCCACCTCCAGGTGATAGCTCATGGCAGCAAGGTGAGCTGGTAGAAGGACATTGGTGCGTCCAACTTACCATTAAAGATGGTGGCCCTTATGACGATGATGGCGAGGAGAATGGAAGGATTATTGACCCAGGCGGCGTAGCAACCACCTCTTCTAATAGATTTCCTAATGCGAACCCTGATGAGGTTAACGTTGTTAAGGGGGCACTGTATCCATTGATGTACTCGCGAACGACACCGACGACGATGGTGATACGCTCTATGCGACGAGCGCCAGTGGCAAACTGGGCAACGTGTCTATTGAGAACAATCAAGTCGTCTACCAAGCACCAGCAGACTTCTTTGGCGTTGACACTGTAAGATATGGCATCTCCGATGGAAATGGTGGTACGGCATTTTCAAACGTCACTGTGAATGTGAACTTGGCGAGCGACGAGCCCGTAAGAAATAGCTCCAGCGGCGGTTCTCTGGGAGGATGGATAGTGATGATATTGGCAATGCTGGGTTCTATTCGTACCCAGAGAGTGCGCGTTAGCGTGGCTCTACTGGGATTACTCACTGCATTTAACGTCAATGCTGGCTGGTTTCTTAAGGCGGACATCGGTCAAGCGAGAGCGGATGATAGAAACTATGACAACAACACGCAGGTGCTGAGTGTTGAAGATCGTGATACGGCTTGGTTACTTGGGGTGGGATATCGATATAACCAAGATTGGGCGGTATCCGTTAACTATATCAACCTTGGCAAAGGGAGTGCTGAGTTACAAGCTGATGTTGGTCAATCTCCGGAGGACTATCACCGCACCGTTGCTAAAGTGACGCCAGCACTTGGGCACGGTATTGGATTGGATGTTGATTATACCTTGTGGGAAAACGACAAGGTGTCGCTCAATGGCATCGGCGGAGCTTAGCTTGGCGCACGGAATTTGAGAGTGAATATCAAGGCCAAAAAATTGAATCGACTGAAGATGGCATTGATCCTTACATCGCATTCGCGTTAAAGGGGAAGCTATCTCCAAATGTCATGCTTGGTGCAAAAGTGTCGCGTTATTTTATTCGCCTTAATGATGTGACAACTTACAGTGCGACGGTTGAGTATCAATTTGGAGACTATTAAAAAGCGAAACTAGTTTAACCAGCAGTTTTCTCATTTAAGATGGTACAAAGCTAAAAAAGAAGTCGGAGCATATTGCTTCGACTTTCTTTTTGGGTGTTATGTCGACTTATCTTATTTAAGACATGACATAGGATATCGCCTTTTTCGCCAAGGCTTCGTCTTCGGCTTCGCTCATACCGCTTACGCCGACCGCACCAATGACTTTACCATCCATTTCGATAGGTACACCGCCTCCAAGTCCAGTGAACTTTGCATCAGTCCAGTAACCCATATCCTTACCGGTTTCTTGCGCCCATTTACCAAGATTGCCACTTGGCTGGCGTTCGCGTGCGGCGGTATAGGCTTTGTTTGGCGCCAGTACACCTGATTGCAAACTGCAATTATCCATCTTGAAGAACGCGATGAGCTCTCCATGACTGTCGGTTACGGCGGCGGCGAGATGTAGGTTGTGGTCTTTTGCATGAGCTTGAATGAAGCTCAATATTTGCTGAGCATGATTAAGTGTCATATCTTGCTCTCGTTATGGCATTTGTTGGCCGCGAGCGGCTTCGAACAGCAGATACCAGTCCTCACGACTGAGCTCGAAAGACTCTGCCTGAGCGCACGCACGAATTCGGTCGAGATTGGTCGTACCAATGACTGGCGCAATGTTCGCTGGGTGACGTAATAGCCAACTTAAAACAATAGCCTCTGCTGAGATCTCGTATTTGGCGGCTAGGTTAGCCACGGTCGCGGCCGTGTTTTGAATGACGTTTGATTGGCTACTCACATCGCGGCCTGTGAATAGACCTTGGCTTAAACTTCCCCACGCTTGCAGTTCTACATTATGGCTACGGCAATATTCGATGGTGCCAAGTGTCGAGCTTGCATGGGAGGTGATGCCTTCTTCCAGCCAATCTAGTTTGGTGAGGCTCATTTCCATTTGATTGCACACAATCGGTGTTGAGAGCGCAGATTGAAGTAGCGTCATTTGGTGTAAGTTCATGTTAGAAACACCGAGTTGACGGATCTTGCCGGATTGTTGCAATGTTTCGACTGCTTGAGCCACTTCCTCTGGCACCATCAGTGGGTCTGGACGGTGAAGTAACAATGTGTCGATTTGTTCTATGCCTAAGCGCTCCAGTATGCCATCGACCATGTTAAGAATGTGGGTCTTAGAGAAGTCGTAGCGGCCAGGGCCGGTTTCATCCGCGAAACGAATACCACACTTTGATTGAATGGTGAGTTGACTTGTTAGTTCAGGGCGATCTTTTAGCGCGATGCCAAACACTTTTTCTGCTTTGCCGCGGGTGTAGATATCTGCATGATCGAATACGGTGATTCCCGATTCGATAGCCGTATCAATAACTTGATGTGCCTGCTGAATGTGCTGGGCAGTGATTGGGCTATTATCCCAGCCACCACCAAGTCCCATGCAGCCATAAATGATACGAGAGGTTGAATTTTGGTTCACGATTTGAGAAGACATCTTTCGACTCCTTGTTATAGTGTCTAAACCAAGATTGCCTTAAAAAATTGTTATGAAAAAGAGAGTGAATAAAAATCATTGTTTGGTATAACAAACAATAAGTAGCGGTCTTTTTGATAAGAGTTAAGGACACGGCAAAAAATGCAGCATAAGAAAATTGAGCGGTTAATGCTGTTTGCGGAGGTGGCAAAAGCATTGAGCTTTACCAAAGCGGCGGACAAACTTGATATCTCACGAGGCTATCTTTCAACTCAAATCAAACAGTTGGAGAAAGAACTTGGATACAGTTTGATGATCCGCTCGACCAGAAGTATCCGTCTTACACCACAAGGTGAGAGAGTGGCGGCAGGAATGGAGTCGGTGGCGCAAACGCTAGTGGAAATTGAACGCAGCGCAGGCTATGAAAATCAATCTCTGGAAGGGATGATTCGTATAACTGCGCCAATGCAGTTTACTCAAGGTGTCCTGCTGGACTTATGTCAGCGGTTTAGTGCACAGCATCCAGGAGTAACCTTTGATATTGAGTGCAGCTATCAAAGCTTCAACTTGGTCAGAGACAATTTCGATTTTGCCTTTAGAGCGACCCGTAAACCGCCAGAGAACATGATTGCGAAGAAGCTGTTCTCCTACAGCCATGCAGTGACAGGGGCGCCGGATTACTTCGAACAATATGGTGAACCTTCGCATCCGAATCAGTTGTGTCAACATCAATGTATGAATAACAGCAATGATGATACTTGGCCATTTGCCGATGGCGAGTACCCGATACAAGGATGGCTCAAAAACAACGACAATTTGATACTAAAAACTCAGGCGCTCGCTGGGCGAGGGATCATTTACACCCCTGAATATTTTGTCAGCAAAGAAGTGCGAGCAGGTCGATTAGTCAGCGTATTAAAGGAGCATATTATTAGTTCCAATGATTTCTATTTGATCTATCCTCAAGTCATGAAACGTTCACTTCGCTTGAGTCGATTTATCGAATTTGTTCTGGATGAGTTTCGTCTATCTCCAGCCCCTTGGACTGTGTAAACCCAACTCAATATACAGCGCGTGATTGATGTACACGCGATAGAAGAGAAGAACGCAAAAAAGGGCGCCTTAGCGCCCTTTGAAGTTTTCGCAACGATCAGTTTAAGTATGCATTCAACATCCAGAGCAACTTCTCTTGCTCTCGAATGTAATCACCCATTAATGCTGCAGTACCTTCATCATTGGTTTGTGATGCTTGCTCTAAGATCTCACGTTGACGATGAATCAAAACAGAGAAGCCATTCACAAGACCAGTAACACATTCTTTGCCACGATAAGCGTTTTGATGTTCTTCGATCTGACTCTGTTCAAGGTAGCGACTAAACGAGTGATCTGGCGTATGACCAATGGTTAGAATTCGCTCTGCCAATTCATCGATTTTGGTCTGTAGATCGGTGTAGATTTCCTCAAACTTGACGTGGAGTTCAAAAAACTGCTCACCTTTGATATTCCAGTGGTAACCACGGGTGTTCATGTACAACACTTGGTAGTTAGCGAGCAATTGGTTAAGTTCAGCTGCAACTGCTTGTGATGCGTCTTTGTCTAGACCGATAAGGTTAGTGGTTTTCATAATACTGTCCTCTGGGAAGAGTGGAATCTTGTTTTGTTGAAGTCAGTATATGGTGGGGAGTTAAAAAGGAATAATCGATTGTAGTGATAGTATTGATAGGTGTTTGCTATTACTTTTTTGTCGTCTCAATAGTTCGCCATTCCAGCTTTAGTAGGAATGGCGTTTTTCAATGCTGACTGCTCGCTCAGTGAGAGATAATCACTTCTTCATTAGGTACGCGATGGCGTTCACCGTAGATACCTTCTTCAGTACGAACGCCACAGCTGATGATCATCGTGATTTCATCGTTATCAGCTAGACCCAACAATGCTTTAGCACGCACAGAATCAAAGCCTTCCATTGGGCAAGTATCATAACCTTGCTCGCGCATCGACAGCATGAACGTCATTGAAGCGAGGGAGGCACTTTTGTGAAGGCACACACGGATATCTTGTTTGCTGACTTCTCTTACCATCGGCTTATTACGCCCCAGCCAGAAGCTGTAGATCTTACGCATTATCCCACGCAGACCCAAAGCATCATTGTTGTACACCATAGGAATGAGCTTGTCGTAGTATTTAAGTGCGCGCTTAGAGGTCTCGTCTTCGCGGCCCGCAAAATTTGCACGCACGATATCTGCGTTCATTGCTGCGCGTTGTTTCCATTTGTCAGGTGTTACCGTGACAACAACCAGTTCATTGGCCGTTTTAGCCGCATTTTGCCCCATGCAGATCTCTGCAAGTTGTTGGCGTTTTTCATCGCTGATAACTCTGTGGAATGCCCACATTTGCATGTTGCTGCTATTTGGACTGAGAGTTGCGTGTTCGAGGGCGCGTTGAACCGCGTTATGGTCAAACGCCGCTTCAGCGTCATATTTGCGCACTGAGCGGCGTGAATGAAGAAGTTGTTCCAGTTCGGAGACGTGTTTCATGGTAATACCTGGTACATTTAAGGTGCCTGTAATCGGCCCCTTTCTAACAGGTATTACGCCTCACGACAAGTTGCTTTGTTTTTACCAAACTTAATGCGACGTAGATTGGCAAACGATAGCGGTGTTTTCTCAATAATAAACATCAAAATGATAGAGCCAATAATGGTGCCAAAGAACACGATGCCGTCTGCGGCAACGGTCTTTACGCCCAAAATAGCGACGATGTTGTTCATGTAGATAGTGACCAATAGGTGTATCACGTAAATCGCAGCACCCACTTACCGAGGGACAGCCAAATAGGGTGTTTTCCTAAGTTCGGTTTAGCGAGTAAGAAAAACAGCAATCCCGCAGCCAGATTGAGGTACCGAGTAAGAAGTCATTGAGATGGAATACTTGACCATGTCCGTGTAGATAGTACGCTTCTGCAAAATGGAGAGCCATTCCTGCCGCGGCTAGAAGCAGAGCTTTGCCGGCGCTCATTGTCCATTCATGGCGGCGAGCTTCAAAACCAATTGCAACCATAAGGAAACTGAAGAAAGGGCCATTGCGAGTAAAAATCGGCGTTTCGACCTCTGTGAGCACATTATAACTGCCTGCCGCTAAGCCGTAGATATAGAAAATGACTGCGAATGGGATCATTAACGAACGGCACTTGTTGTCGACAAACCACGCAATCATGAAGACCGCGATGACCAGTGATGGGATAAACCATAAGTGTACTAAGCCACCCTCAAACAGAGAGTTAAGTGGTGCTTGCATCAGGTAACCCCAGTACCCGGTGCGTTCTGCTAAGTAACCGTGCTCCGCTACGACACCTAAGTTAAAAGGTAGCGCAAGGCAAATGAGGCTCCAGATAAACCAGATGATCATCAACGGCGTGCTGTAGTTTTTCGCTGTAGTGTAGGGGGTTGCGTTGAGTTTTGGGTAGATAAGATAGCCGGCGATAACAAAAAACAACGGTACGGCAAATCTAGCGGCCTGGTTGGTAATGAAGTTAAGCCAAGGCTCTTCACCGATATAGCCATAGTCCATGAACAATTGACCATGAATGGAAATAACGGCGAGTAGCGCGATGACTCTAGCAAACTCAAAACTGGTGATTTTTTCTGATTTATTAGTAACTTGCTGCATAGTATGAAGGGATGTTTTCTCACTAGAAACGAAACCTCTCCACACTAGCATTTATTGGTTTCACTGACGTGTCCGGCGTCAATTATTTGCTTTATGAGTGCAAGTATTTTGCAACAATTTGTGGTTGATCGTAATTTTACGCTGTTATGCTTTTTCTCCATTTAACGGTATTTGGCGTTTTCTTACAGCCACCTGATGTCACTTCCATGATTGATTTCATCGGTTAAGTGCTATGCCAACGATTTCCGTAGGCAGATGAGTAGTCTGGTGTGTTTATGCACTCAGCAAGATCGTCGCATGGTTCAAGCGGGCCGACGACAGTCCGGTAGGGAAGTACGCCAGCCCAAACTGGGATGTCTAGGTCGGCTTTGTCATCATTGACACCGTGGCAGCCAATTTTGACTGATGCCTCATTAAGCTCGATAGCCAGCAGCTCGGTCGCCGCCAACTCTTTTTGATTACTCAGCCGGATCTGCTCGGTTCTGCCGGGGGCAATATGCTCGATAAAGTGATTCAAAAGTCGGTCTTTGTCCTGATTGTTGTCGATGGTGACAAATTCACCAAACACCACGGCACTCCGATAGTGAGCACTGTGATGAAAAGCGGAGCGTGCTAACACCCAGCCATCAAACAGAGTAAAAGTAAGACAGGTCTTTTGTCCTGATTTTAGTACTCGCAAAAGGCGGCTGTTCTTGGCGCCGTGTATATACACCTTGTTCTCGACTCGCCAAGCCAGCATGGGAATAATGGTTGGCCCATTAGTACTGGTGATCGCAATATGTGCGATGAGCGCCTCGTCGATGATATCGTAAAGTGCCTGGGTCTCTAATACCGCTTTATGAGCCCCTTTTTTGATTTGTGTTCGCTCTGTTTGTGACAGCATGGCATGACCTCCTTATTCATCCGTTGCAGCCAGATTAGGAAAATTTTGGTACTCTGTTTAGATCCAAATTATTCTAAATGGTGGATCCAGATTGAGTGTAATCGATTCGAGCGACCTCTCTGTTAACCTTGTGGCTATTGCATCCGGCAAAGTGACTTTGCAGCAGGTTCTGTTTCAGCAGATCCGTACCCGCATTCTTAAAGGATTTTGGCCATCGAATGCCAAGCTACCATCAACTCGACTGCTTGCCTCTCAGCTTAAGATTAGTCGCAATACAGTGATCCAGACTTATGAGCAGTTGGTTGCTGAGGGTTACTTGATTGCTAAACCAAACAGTGGATTCTATGTCGCGTTGTCATTGCCGGAGCAATACATGGCATCGGAGCAGGTGCAGGTGACCATAGAACGTGGAACGGATGACACGCCAAATAATGGATTGTTTGCGCCAGGTGTTGCTGAGCTTGCTGCCTTTCCTATGACGGCTTGGAACCGATTAGTACAGCGTCACAGTAACCGCAGTGCATTATTGGGTAACCAAGATATACAAGGGCTGGTGAGCTTGCGAGAAGCGCTCCATCGATACCTTACGAGCAGTCGCAGCGTGGTCTGTAATCCGGATCAGATCATAGTGACCTCAGGTGCCCAACAGTCCATAGCTATCGCGTTGCTCGCTACTCAGAAGATTAAACCACATCAACGTTTTTTGGCGGAGCTACCTGGTTACCGTCAAGTGGTGAAAGTGTTGGATACCTTTGCAGTCGATTACGATTTTGTTGATGTAGACGCTAGGACAGGTGTGGATATTCAGAGCATAGTGAACAGCGATTCGAGCGGTATCTATCTTACCCCGAGTAATCAATATCCAATGGGATGTTCGATGCAAACTGAGCAACGGTTGCAATTGATTGAGTGGGCTTTGCAGAATCAGTCATGGATCATTGAAGATGATTATGACAGTGAGTTTCAGTTTGATAGTCGTCCGTTTCGAAGTATGCAAGGCCTAGCCTCAGAGAGCGGTAACGCGGACAAAATGATCTACATTGGTTCAATGAGTAAAGTGATGTTTAACTCCTTGCGGATAGGTTACATGGTTGTTCCCCCTCACTTAGTGCCGCTTTGCTTAGAAATCAAAGATGCACTATCAGGTGATACACCTGCACTGGTGCAAGCGGCGTTGGCTGACTTTATTGATGAAGGCGGGCTACTTAGGCATATCCGCAAAATGCGTCGGCTCTATGAGCAAAAGTATCGAGTGCTGAAGCAGTGCATCCAGGAGGCATTTGGGCAAGATTGGCAACTGGTTTCGCAGGGGGCAGGACTGCATGTCACCATTCAATGGCGAAGCGATGTTGATGAAGTGGTACTGTCGAAAATGGCGCAAAAGGTTGGCATTGTGGTGAGACCTATGCAGTTCTATCAACCGGTAGCAAAGCCGCGCAATTATGGCTCCATTGTTCTCGGTTTTGGTAACGCCCCTATAGAGGCGATACCAGATAAAGTGGAAGCGTTAGCGGAGCTCTATTATTCCTTGGCTGAGTAATCGCTGTGTTGTTATTCCACAGGGTGCTGTATGAGCCCTTGCTTACTTAATGAGTTTAAGAAGGGCTTTAAACTGTTCACCCTGCGCGACTCTTTGTAGTTCAAACAGTGCCATCTCCGTCGAGGTGAGAATTGCGCCTTCTTGAGCCAAGCGTTTGAGCGCTAGCTCCTTGTTCTCGGGTGTTCTTGAGGAAACCGCATCGGTGACAAGGTGTACTTCATAACCCGCGTTTATCAGCTCACAAGCGGTTTGGTGCACGCAAATATGGGCTTCAATACCCACCAACAATACCTGCTTTCGGTTGTGGCTCTCGGTGGCGGTGCGCACGGCCTGTTCGCCCCAAGCACTGAACACATCTTTTGCCATTGGGCGTTGGTGGGGGAGTTCTTGGCTGATTTCGTCAATTGTTGCTCCGAGCTTATCCGGAATTTGTTCAACCCACACGATTGGCAGCTCCATGAGCTTCGCCGCCCTGGTTAGTGTGTTGAGGTTACTAAACAGCGTCTCTTTGTCGTGCATTAACTGAGCCAGCTTTCCTTGCACGTCGATGATCATTAGCTGGGTGTTATTGTGGTTTAGCATTTAGTCCTCCTGTTCTAATATTTGTTCGATAAACCAAGTGCCTGCGGTGCCAAGTCCACTGCGCCAAGACAAATCGACGGGCCATACTAACGAACCATCATAGCGACCCACGTTTAGCTTAGTAACTAGACCATGGTCGATAAAAGGTTGTGCGAGTTTCGTTGGGTAGGCGACATAACCAATGCCTTGCAGCAGCAGGTCTTGCAATTGGTAATGATTTTCGTAGCGGATGAGCTTAGGGCTATAGCGCAGTGATTCAATGAGCTCACTGGTCGCAACTTTCCCTTCTAGTGACAAAATCTGCGGATACTGTTCTAGGTCTTCGGTGGTAATCTCACCACGAAGTTTGGACAGTGGATGGTTTGGCGAGGCCAAAAAACACCACTCTATGGTATCGACAGTCTGAACATTGGTGCCGCGGGTGGGGCTTAGCCCGCCAGGTGCGATCATGATATCTGCACCTTGGGTGTTATTTTCTATAGCAAGTGAGTGCGTTTCGGCATCCACCAATACTAAGTCGACTTCAGGAAAGTGACGAGTGAGCTCGGCAAAGACCTCTACAAATCTAGGGTAGAGAGTCATGCTATGAGTGGCAATGGTGATCGTAGCTCTTCGCCGCGCTGCAAGGATTGTACTTTACGATCAATCGCTTTGAGTCTTGGTACTATCTCAAGTGCTTGAAAATAGAGTACTTTGCCTTGTGGTGTCAATGTGGGTGCTTTGCCGGCGACACGCTCGAACACGCTGATCCCTAGATCAATCTCCATTGCTTGAACGGCCTGGTTCACTGCTGAGGGACTCACGCCCAGCTTGCGAGCCGCCGCAGAGAATGACCCTGTTTCGGCAATTGAGACAAGATATAAAAGACGCTCGGTATTCAGTAACATGCTTTTCACCAACAACTAAGATGACTCTACTTTGCAAGAAAGTGGTGCTTAGGTAAACCACCAAACATAGTTTATTGAATGATAGGCTAAATTTTCGAAAGTGTAGCCACTCTTCGACGTTGCGGTATCAAGTGTTTACATTGTAAATCAACGCAGCTCAACATCTGCTTAGCTGCGTTGTTATTAAGTTGACGATTAGCCGTGTGGCTGCTCAACGTCCTTCGCATAGTTGACGATTTGTTGGTCTGAATTTGGTTTGTACATGCGAAGAATACCAGTCCAACCTTTTTCTACGTCGATATTGTTGATGGCTTGTTCACCACAGTTAAAGTTCACGGTATAGGAGCCATCTTTGTTGGCTTTTAACTCATCTTTTCGGCTCGATAGAGCAAACTTTTCCGTGTGCACATACGCGTCAGCGCCATAGGTTGTGATTGAGAAGAACCCATTTTTACCCAGTGGTGGTGCGTCAAAGTTCATGGTTTGACACTCGCCAGAGCGGTCCTGTGCCAATAGAACTTTGTAGTAGGCATGTTCACTCGGTAATCCGCCAAAGCCCATTGAAGTCAGACCGAGAGCATGGAACTGTTCGACCTTACGTGGCTCAAGGTGTTGCTCAGGTTTTAGCGTCTTGCCATCAGGCGCCCATTGCTTTGGTAAAGTCCAATTGGAGCACGTTTGCTTCAAGCGCTAAGCGTACTTTCTCTCGATCAAATTGATCAAAGCCTTTTGGTATGTACTGCTCAGAAGAAGAAGCTGTGCCTTTGATCATATCTTGCTTGCGATTGCCTTCTTGAATGTCGGCTGGTGCGTTGGATGCGACTTGAGTGCGCGCAATAACCCAAACGTGCTGACCTGAAGAGAGCATGTCAGGAGTAATGGTCACCTTGTTTTGACCTTTGGCAGCGTATAGTACCGCTACGGTTCGGTGCTGTTCATCAATGACTTGGAGCGCCTGATAACTGTCTAGAATAGGAAGCTCGAACGTTACGCCGCCTTTGGTGTCCCATATTGACTTTGAATAGAGAGTGTCGCGGTTTTGTCTCACGACCGTTTGTGTCTCCATCGTCAGAAGCTGTCGATCATGCGTGAAGTGGTTGATACCAGACTTCGCTTGCTGTTCGAAGAAATATTTGTCTGACTCCGCGGCAATGAAATTGTCTTTGGTGACATTGGTGGAGCCGCCATTCTCGATTTGAAGTGCGGTTGGTTGTCCTTTTTTCGGCAGGTGATCTCCAAGATCATGTGCCAAAGTTGTCGTTGCAAATAGAGAAGCAGTAATCGTTGCTAAAATAGTCAGTTTTTTCATCTCAGATAGCCTTATTTCAAGTTTGAAGTGCTTGCAGTGATTAAGCTCAAGCAGGGTGTCGACTTCATTCCTTGGGTCTGTGGCTATAGTAGGGCGTCATTGTTATATTTTGAAATCATGAATTATCATTACTGATATACACCTGGTGAATATCAAAGGGCTACCTAGTGAGTAATGCTAATAGCCTGAGGAAGGGAGGAAGAGTTGCAGATTTTAGTCTAGAGTTTTAACACCAATCGAAATCAACGGTTATACACAACAAGGAAGTAGAATGAAGTCGTTACAGCAATGGTTAGATGCATATGGAGAAAGTCACCAGAACAGTACCAACAGAAAAATACATAAAGTTGCCGTACCCGGTATCTATTTATCTATCGTGGGACTCATATGGTGCATTCCTCATTTATCCCTAGGCGGCGTTGCCATCAACTGGGTTTGGCTCGTCATGCTTCCAGTGATGTTTTTTTACTTTAGGTTATCACGCTCGGTGTTTATTCAAATGCTGTTGTTTACCCTAGCTTGCTTAGCCGTTATCACTTTTGCCGATATGTTTGGTGTATCGATTCTCAACCTGTCGATAGGTTTGTTTGTGGTGCTGTGGATCATGCAATTCGTGGGTCACAAAATCGAGGGTAAAAAGCCTTCTTTTTTCGATGATATCCAATTTCTTCTCATTGGCCCTATTTGGGTCTTCAGGCAAAAATAAGCCCCTTTAATTAGGGGCTTAAGTGCTTCTAGGAGTTATCTCTGTAGTGAATGGCGGTTAGAATAAGCTGCCATTCATTGAAAGGTGGACAAAGATACTCGCGGCATAACCAATAGCGATGACTGGCATCCACTTCAAATGACCAAAGAAAGTGTATTTACCATGCGCGGCGCCCATGAGTGCAACACCAGCAGCCGAACCTACGGATAGCAAGCTGCCTCCAACACCTGCCGTAAGTGTGACCAATAACCAGTTACCCATAGAGAGCTCTGGATTCATAGTCAGTACGGCAAACATCACAGGAATGTTGTCGACGATAGCGGATAAAATGCCGACCATGACGTTGGCCCAAATAGGATCCCACTGGGTGTACATGATCTCCGACACAACGCTCAAATATCCAAGCAGCTTAGGCCGCCAACACACATTACAACCCCGTAGAAGAACAGCAAAGTATCCCATTCTGCGTGGGATACTCGTCTAAATACATCGAATGGCACGATGGAACCGAGACGTTTAAGTGCCGCTTCATCGTTATTCGCAATAGCCATAGCTTTCTTCTTCGCGATGGAGCGAGGAAGGGTTTTGCGAAGGAAAAAACCAAAGAACTGCAAATACGCCAATCCCATCATCATCCCCATAACCGGCGGGAAGTGGAAGACGGCATGGAATGCCACAGCGGTTGCAATGGTTAGAATAAACAAACCAACAATCCGAAATGCGCCGCGTTTTAGTTCAACGTGTGCATGTACGGCATCCGGTTGGGTTTTTGGCACAAACAGCGACATGATCAGTGCAGGCACAATGTAGTTCACCACAGAGGGCACAAAGAGTGGCATGAACTCAGAAAATGACACATGACCCGCCTGCCAGACCATTAAGGTGGTGATATCACCAAACGGGCTAAACGCTCCGCCGGCATTCGCCGCCACAACAATGTTAATACACGCTATGTTGACAAATTTAAGGTTGCTGCCACCCACTTTAAGCACCACGGCGCACATCAATAGCGCAGTCGTGAGGTTGTCGCAATCGGTGAAATGAAGAAAGACAGAATACCGGTTAACCAAAACAGAGTGCGAAAATCAAACCCTTTGCCCACCATCCAGGATTGCAACGCATCGAACAGACGCCGCTCTTCCATCGCCGAAATATAGGTCATTGCGACGAGGAGGAACAGTAGTAACTCAGCGTATTCCAGCAGGTTGTGCTCCAAAGCGGATTTAGCAATGTCGAGCTGGCCAATATCTTTGTAGACGAAGCCAATGAGTATCCAAATCAAACCTGCAGCGAGTAGAACGGGTTTGGATTTCCTCAGTTTTAGGTATTCCTCCATCATTACTAAGGTGTAGGCGATGCCGAAAATCAATAACGAGGCATAACCGACGGTAGATTGAGTGAAATTAAACGCATCAGACGATGCACTGGGAGAAGCGAAACTAGAGGTGGCAAATAAAAGAGGGAGTAAAAAGGTTGGCCACCGACTTATTTTCTTCATGTTTTGATCCTTCAAAAGCTTAGATGAAATCAGGCGCTAACAAATGCGATACGGTATTTTAATGGTTTTTCAACAATTACGTTGTGAGCTGACGCAGATCTGCTCAACTGATGCCGTCTTTTTTGTGCGACGCTTCGCTGAATTTTCCTTATAACTCCAAGCTTTGACTAAAGTTAATTAGCGGCTGGGCTAAATAATGAGCAACGATCAAGCTTGAGTGATTGACTGGGTGTCAGGAGGGAGCATGAAAACAGGGTTCGCAATGGTAGTCACAATGTTGGTATCGGCCTTATACATGTTGGCCTCTTTGCCCGCTCACGCGGCAATGGTGTGTGACAGTGGCAGTCGCTCGGAATCAACGCTACCTATTTTGGAGAGTGAGTGCCCAATTGGTAAAGGTGTTTGGGGACAAAAAGCCCCATCGCATGAAGAGCAGTCATTTTGGATCCAGTGTGGCTTTGTTAAGCCTGGCAGCTTACGCTCGGCTCCTCGTCAATTGCAAGATACCGTGAATCAGCCTATTTGGTTAAAACCTGATGTGAGGGGTGATCGCTGTTTGGTCGGGCCATACCAGTCATTTGAAAATGCCAAACAAGATCTCCTTGCGCTGCGTTCAATACCGAGCTACCGCGATGCGTTTATTCGCTCGACCACGCAAAAATTGACCACGACAGCACCACAAATGGTAGCGAAAAAACAACCCTCCAAAAATCATAACGTACACTCGCAACAGCAACCTATGAGCGAAGTCGCCGCTGTGGCTATCACGCCATATATGATTGCTGGTAAGCATGGACACCAAGACTGCTTGTGTCTCTTTTGATGATGGTGCGACCGTTAATAGGCTTTGATTCCAAAGGGTTTGAGCTTTTTCGGCAAAATGCTGTCCAACTGCTCAATCTCTTCTGGAAAGACCTCTATCAGAGGTAAATCATGCTGCTGATACAACGCGCGAGTTGTTTCCACCGTTTTGTTATCAATTGGCCCTGAATCTGAGCCCCAATATTGAAGATACACTTTACCTGAAGGTAGATAGAAATCGCTAACCACGTCCTGCTCAATAGGCAATTGTCTCTGGTAAGCGTGCACGACCCCTGCCATATACAACCAGTTATCGATCAATAACTCGCCTTTTGACTGGACATAATGGCCATCGAGTGTGCGATGCTTTGCGGCAAACTTTTGGCGGAAACTAGAGAAAGATTTCTCGGTTGAATTCGTTTCCGCTCCGCGCCTTTAAACTCCAAAACACTCTGTTTCAGTCTGTGGTTTCGCAGTACACTTGGGTGCCAGACCACAAACTTATGATGGTTGCTTTTATCGTTGCGTGGCTGGGCACCAGCGCGCACGCCTTGTAGAGTGGCTATCCAATCACTGTCTTGACGTTGCAACCAGCCAAGTTCACTGAGCAGTAGATTGATCTTCTTAGCAGCTAGGCCTAGGCGTTCACCAAGCTGCGTTGCGGTTAGGTGCTTGTCGCTGCGGAGTGTTTCATCCAATACTAAGTTGGTTGGCCAGACAATAAAGCGACCATACTTTTCACTCTCAACATAATCACCACCAAATCGAGCGCCAACATCGGTGAGCATCCACTGTTCGTCGTGCCAGGTAATGTAGCCAAGCTGTTTTAACTCGTTAAACAGAGATTTTGGCTCGATTTGACGCTGTTTAGCCAGCGCTGATGTTGAAAGTTTGTTGTGACTGGTCACCTTATTTATCTCTCCTAATTCGATGAGCTATCCATAATGGCAAGTAGGTCTGTGGCCACTTGCTTGGGGCTTTCTGCATGGCAAATGGCCGAAACCAACGCAACACCGTGTGTGCCTGTTGATGCGACGTCTTTGAGGTTGGTGTCGTTGATTCCGCCAATGGCGACGACAGGAAGTGTCGTCTTTCTTAGCGTGTCGCGCAGTCCTTCCAGACCCCAGTGAGTCTTTGTATTGGTTTTGGTTGGAGTGGCGAAAATCGCGCTCAGGCCAATATAGTCGATAGGAAGTGATTGAGCTTCCGCTAGTTGCGCTTCACTCTCTATTGATAAACCTAAAATACGTTGTGAACCAATCAGTTTTCGTGCGAGGGGTGCTGGCATATCTGTTTGCCCAAGGTGCACACCATCGGCATCAACAGCAAGGGCAACATCCACGCGGTCGTTGATAATTAGCGGGACACCTGTTCCTTCGAGCACCTCTTTGACGGCTTGTGCTTTCTCAATGAAAGCACGGATATCGTGATGTTTTTCGCGAAGCTGAACCATGGTTACACCGCCGGCGACGGACTCGCGAACAACGTTAATTAACGTGGGCAAGTCTTGATTTTCGTCGGTGACGAGATATAAGCGGTACGGATTGTTTGTCATGGATTTCCTAGCACTCACGAAGTTGTAGGCGAGACTCGATGTCATCCGCGGTCAGTTGGTATAAGCTATCGAGTAGATTGACTTGCAATGAGCCTGGGCCTTGAGATTGCTCTGCAGCCATTTCGCCGGCAATAGCGAAGATCGCTGCGGCAGCGACACCACTGGTTTCACCAATGGCAGCAAACGCGCCAGTTACGGCAGATAGTGAGCAGCCCATACCAGTCACATATGGCATCATTTCATTGCCATTACATAGTGCAATGGTGTGCTCTTTGGTCACAATGTAGTCCGTTTCTCCAGACACAACGACGCTACATGCATAGTTTTCTACCAATGAACGAGCAGCAGACAGAGCCGCTTCACTGGCATCGAGGGCATCGACGCCTTTGTTTTGCGACTTCTCTCCCGCCATTGCGATGATTTCTGAAGCGTTGCCACGAATGATCAAGTTATCCGCAAGTTCTGCTAATTGGCGAGCTGTAGAGGTGCGCAGTTTCGTTGCGCCGCAGCCTACTGGGTCAAGAATCACAGGCTTGTTGTTTTCATTGGCCTGCTCAACAGCAAAGAACATACCTGGGCGCCATACGCTGTCTAGCGTACCAATATTAATCACGAGTGCACCAGCAAACGACATCATCTCAGCCATTTCTTGCTTTGAGTGAGACATGATTGGTGAGGCGCCAACGGCTAATAATGCGTTGGCGGTGTTATTCATGACCACGAAGTTAGTGATATTCACTACCAGCGGTTTTTGTTCGCGGACTTTGTTTAGGGCACTGACGATTTGTTGTTTATTCATTCTATTCTCCAAAGGCTCATTCGAGCTTTTCAGCTACATAGTCATTGTACTGGGATATTTAAATAGTGCTAGCTGTGGCTAGGCTAGCACTGGTCTGTGATGTTTTTATATAAGACACTAGATTAGTCCATACAATGAAAGTACCAGAATACCTAGGGTGCAAGTTATGGTAGAGAGTACGGTGGTCAGTGCGATGATGTTGGCCGCAAGTATTGAGTTACCGCCCATTGAACGTGCCATCACATAACTAGCGGCAGCAACAGGGGAGGCATTCATAAAGAACAGGATGCCCAATTCAATGCCACGAAATCCGGCTAAAAAGGCGGCGAGCGTAATGACAAGTGGTGCCAATACCAACTTATAGAAACTGGCAATCCAAGTTGGGGCTTGTTCTTTCTTCATTGAGCTAAGGTCAAGCGAGCCACCGGTGCATAGCAGTGCGAGTGGTAACGTCATTGTGGCAAAGTAGTTTCCCGCGTCCACAACGATTGTCGGGACTGGAATCGATAGTAGGTATACAACCAAACCCGACAATATCGCAATAATGAGTGGGTTTTTAGTAAGCGTGGTGAACATGATTTTGCCTGCAGATGTCCCTGAATCAGCTCCTTTCGGAGTTAAGCAAATCACCGCCTGCACGTTATAGATAAAGGTAGTAATGGCAACGTACAGCGCAGCCAAAGCAATGCCTCGTTCGCCGTAAGCATTGGCAACGTAAGCGATACCTATGATGCCAGTATTCGCTCTAAACGCCCCTTGTATAATCACACCTCTATCGGCTGATTTCTTAAACAAAGTGCCTACCGATAGGAAGCTAAACAGGAAGAAAGAAACGCTGGCAATAACGCCAAAGGTAAGAAATTGCTTAGCTGACGCAAAATCGTGTTCTGATGTCACTATGCTAAGAAACAGCATAGTCGGTAGCGTCACTTTAAACACAAGCTTAGAAGCAACCTCGATGAAGTTATCGTTGATAAGTCCGATGCGTTTGAAGATAACGCCTAGAATAATGAGCAAGCAAATGGGACCCGTAATTGAAATTGAAAACAGCAACTGTTCTATCAATAGATCCATGATTTACTTCCATATTGTTAGGGGATAGTGTCAAAGTGATTATTTCATAGCTTGTCATACAAATAAATGTCGGTTGCAAAAAAGAACGACCGTGCTAAATTTGATGGTAAGCAGAAAAATCGATGACGGTGATTATGGGCAAAGGTCGGCTAACAAAAGATCATATTTTGATGAAGGCATTCGAGATTGCGAGTCGAAACGGGCTGGAAAGCCTGACGATCGGTGAGCTAGCTAAGCAGTGTAATATGTCCAAGAGTGGTCTGTTTGCTCACTTTAACTCTAAGATCAATCTGCAAGTGGCTGTTGTAGAACATGCGGATGTTACGTTTCAGGCTAGAGTGATATCGCCTGTGCGAGAACATCAGCATGAGATGGTGCAGCAAAAGCTTAAGCACCTCATCGACAATTGGATGAGCTGGAATCATTCATTTCAAGGCAGCTGTATGTTCATTGATGCGTGGCGAGACAGTCAGCAGGATGAATTGCAGCAAGCGCTCAGAAAAGCCATCCATCGCTGGATCCACTATTTGACGATACAAATACAAAAAGGGATCGACAGCGGTGAGTTCAGGTCAACGCTCGATCCACAACAAGCTGTGTTTGAGCTCTATGGGCACTACCTAAGTGCGCATGTTTTCTATTCGCTGGTGGGTGAGCAGGAGAGCAGTCAGCGATTTTGGAACAGTGTTGACACCTCTATGCAATCTTGGTCGATTTCTGAATAACAATTTGCTTTTGAACAACTATTTAAATGGAACGGTAGTGTACAACGCTAACTTAAAAAAGCACGGTCGTTCTAAATGTATGCTCAACCATAAAACTATCCGCGGAAGACGAGGATAAAAAGGACAGTCAGTCATGAGTGATAAAATCTACTTCAATACATCAAAAAAATTCAGCTTCAAAAAGAAAATGGTGAATCTGACCACTCGAGCTCACCATAAACTCGCGCCTAATCATGCGAAACGTACTGCCAAGAAATTGCTTCTGACCCCAGTGCGTTCAATGCCAAAGAATGCTCAGCCGGAAGGCTTAATCACTTCGGAAGTGATGACCTCTGAAGGTGTGCTAAAGACTTATCGTGTAGGTACAGGACCGGTTTGGCTGCTAACCCATGGTTGGTCTGGTACCGCGAGCCAATTCTTTCCGCTTATGGAGCATATTGCGAGTAAGGGTTATACCGCTTTGGCGTATGACCATCCAGCTCACGGACAAAGTGAAGGTGCATACGGGCACATCCCTGCTTTCGTCGGCGGCTTAGAAGGGCTCCTCGATAGTGAGGAGGAAGTAGCGGGTCTAGTTGGGCATAGTATGGGGACGGCGGCTGCGATTGAATGTAAGCATGCCAAACTTCAAGACAAGCCACTTTTGCTTATTGCTCCTGTGCTTGATTATCTCGATAACCTATTTGGTAGTGTTGCGCGCTCAGGGTATTCGATGCGACTGTTTGAGGCGGTCGTTGATGATATTCAATCCCAATATCACTACCCAATCACCTCGATTGACCCATACAACAAGCTAGGTCGCCGCAGCAGGCCAACAATTATTGTACATGATGAAAAAGACCGATTTACCAAATACTCGGTATCTCAAAAAGCCGCACAGGAAATGCCGCTGGTCACGTTAATCACAACGCAGGGGCAGGGGCATGGTCGAGTTATGCACAGTAATGAGGCGAAGGCCGCGTTTGACAAGTTAACGTCATCATCTTCAACGATTTGATCAAAGTTATGTTTATGTATCCATAATGTTGATGTGGTTAACGAATTGATAGCTTCGTATTATGTAAATGGTTTGGTATGTGGGATCATGGTCTGGTTCCACATACATCCTTGCTGAGTGTTGGGTTTTTATTTCAAAACACAATTACTACATCGAGTTAAAACCCACGGTAGTTTACCTACTTTCAGTAGCTTAGTGATGTTTGTGGTTTCTAGGGCGCTCTTCTTGAGCTAGCCCCTCAAGGGAGCAGCCGCCCATTGATTAAAGGAAGCCATAATAATGAATAGAAACGATAGTGTCCCCTTACCCTCCAATACCCGAGAATGGTTTTTTAACCGCAATAGCTTAATCATTCTTGCCGATATTGTTCTGTTTTACGTGCTCTACACGACCCTACCTTTTGATCCAAACGTGGTACTTGGCATCAGCATACTTGCGTTTATCGCCGTGCTTTGGCTCACAGAGGCATTACATGTGACGGTGACTGCCGTCCTTGTTCCGGTCATCGCGGTATTGTTCAATGTTTTTGATACTCAGACGGCGCTGAATAACTTTGCTAACTCGATAATTTTCTTATTCCTTGGTGGATTTGCTTTAGCTGCCGCTATGCATAGACAAGGGTTAGACAAAGTGGTCGCCGACAAAGTGCTGGTCTTGGCAAAAGGACGTATGAGTGTCGCCGTGTTTATGCTTTTTGGCGTGACTGCATTGCTGTCGATGTGGATCAGTAATACCGCAACCGCAGCTATGATGTTACCTCTTGTGCTTGGTGTGCTGAGTAAAGTGAACGAAGAAAGTGGTCACAACACTTATGTGTTTGTGTTGCTTGGCATCGCTTATAGCGCCAGCATTGGTGGTATCGCGACTATGGTCGGTAGCCCTCCAAATGCGATTGCAGCGGCCGAGATTGGTATGACGTTCACGGATTGGATGGCATTTGGCTTGCCGACTGCGTTTATCTTGTTACCGATTGCATTAGCAGTGCTGTTTTTTGTGCTTAAGCCAAAACTCGACGGTGAATTTGAAATCAGTCATGAGCCTGTAAATTGGGATAAAGGTAAAATCGTTACTTTACTGATTTTCGCTTTGACCGTGTTCTTCTGGATCTTTAGTAAGCCAATCAACGCCATGTTAGGTGGGTATGCGAAGTTCGATACTATTGTGGCATTGGGTGCGATTGTCGCCGTTAACTTTGCCCGCGTGGTTCATTGGAAGGACATTGAGAAAACCGCTGACTGGGGTGTATTACTATTATTTGGTGGCGGTATCTGTTTAAGCAATGTGTTGAAAGCGACAGGGACGAGTGTGTTCTTGGCGAATGAACTCAGCGAACTGATTTCTCAGTTTAGTATGCTGTTCATTATCTTGGTGATTGCCGCTTTCGTTGTCTTCCTAACAGAGTTTGCAAGTAATACGGCCAGTGCTGCGCTGCTTATTCCTGTCTTTGCCAGCGTTGCTGAAGCCTTTGGTATGTCGCCGGTGATTTTGTCGGTGCTTATCGCTGTTGCTGCGTCGTGTGCGTTCATGTTGCCTGTTGCTACACCACCTAACGCAATTGTGTTCGCTTCAGGTCATATTAAGCAGCAAGAGATGATGCGAATTGGTATCTTGCTCAATATTGCCTGTATTGGTGCCTTGACGCTAATTGCGGTGACGTTCTGGGCCTAGCTAGTTTCAGTTGAATGTTAGCCTTAGTTGAACACTTACAATGAAAACGCCCCTATTCCAATGGAGTAGGGGCGTTGTTGTTAGCTTGAGTCACTAAATTTTTGCTACTAGGCCATTGAGCTTATCAAAGATGATCTCGGCGCCTAATTTGGAGAGGTGGATCCCGTCATTTTGATATAAGTCGCTGTACCCATTTTTCTGGGCGTATGTTTCAAATGCTTGGTATGCATCGACGATTTCAATGCCTGTCTCCCCATGACCATACATCATTTTAAGTTTTTTGCTGTGCACGTTACTCAATGTCTCAACAGACTGTCTTAAACGTTCGACGTTGCTCGGCTGGTTGCCAAACATCGGAAGCGCGCCAACCGGGTCAATGGCATTGGTAACAACAAGGATAGGTTTAATACCATGGTGCTGAGCCTGAGCAATCATGCTATTGAGGTTACTGGCCACAACGCTAATGTCGATGCCCCAGTTGAGATCGTTCAATCCGCCAAATAACACAACAACGTCAGGTTTTGCCTCTAATACTTGTGATTTGAATCGAGACAGCATTCCCGTTGTCGTGTCACCGGGTACACCACAGTTGGTAAATGAAAGGTTCGGGTACTCGCTCGTTAATTGACAGGACCAGTTTTCACCTTTAGCAAGACCCCAGCCAGCCGTTAGGCTATCACCGAGTAATACGATGTTTTTCATAGTTGTTCTCTTAAGATCGAAAAAGCCGCTCTCTAGGAGCGGCTTGGTAATTTTTGAGCGATTAGTTTTTGCTAACGTATTCTTTAAAGCGCGCTTTAGTCTCTGCGTCAGCTTTGTTATACCAGAATATCAGCATCTCTTCCGCCGTGTTGTCACCTGCGGCTGGAGCGGTTGCAGGCAGCGTGGTTGGCTGTGCAGCAGTCGTTGCTGCGGCTGTTGTGGCTACAGCTGCTGTTGTAGCCACAGTAAGTGCAGCTACGCCGCCTTTGCGGTTGTAGTCATCGGCTTCGCGGTTGTAGTCGCGACCGATTTGCATACCATCTTTGATAAGTTTGTCTTCAACGACAGGGACAACTTGGCCGTTCTTATCAGTAAGTGACCACTCTAAGTTATCGATGTTTTTCTGCGCTTGGCGTGCATCTCGATACTTTGGAACATTGAGGGTCAATTCAGCATCTGTTGCTTCAAAGCGGGCGATGATGGCTTTGCTAGAAATCACTTTTCTTTCGTCGCGATTCACATCGAAGAAAGGTTCATATTTAAACACGATTTGATTGACGCCATCGGGTAGCGTGGCTGTTGCACCAGATGAGAAAAATCCGCTTGAGTCTGTGGTTGGGTCGCCTGCATTGACAGAGAGAAGATCAACATTGTCAGGTATTTTGATGGTCACGTCAGCCATTGCAAGGCTACTACAACCGACGAGTAGCGCAGCAGCAATCAGATTGGATGCTTTCATTATTATTTCCCTAGCAGAATATGTGAATCATGGTGTGTTCAAGCGAACTCAAGATGTTTACGTTGAGGTTAGCTCAGTTTTCGGTTTCTAGCTTGCCTAGGTTAGCGACACTTTGCAATCTTGTGATGCACGGGTTGGTTGAATTTCTTTAAAAACTGACATTGGCGTGGATTATTCGGTGCTTTATTGTGTTTTTAGTTTATAAAAATCGCTAATTCGCTGTTTATGTTGTGAATATAAAGCAATCAAACCAAATAAAGGAGACCAATACTTTCTCAAATGCAACAGGTGACTTAGCGGTAAGGCAATAAGAATTGCTAACGAAACCGAACAATGCAACGTCAATTTAAATCGCTTGGCTGCTGATGGTTCCTATATGTAAATCGAATAGGTTAGCTTGGCGATGAAAATTGAATCTAGTAGCATCGCCCCTCAAGCGAGAATCGCTCAACGAGCACTGAATGACCCAGTACAGCAGATGGGTTAAATGAATGGAATCTCAGTGCGATTGTAGTCAATCCTATTGTACTTAAAGAGATTTCATTTGAAGATGTCAAAACGTCCTTTGTCTTTGATCTTGGCCGCGCTGTGTTCGACTTCTCCTGTCATGGCACAAGACTCAACTGCCACCGAACAGCAGAAGCCTCAAGCTGAATCAACGTTAGTCGATCCTGAAGAGCCAACCAAAGCCGAAGAAGCATCAGAAGCGCTACCGGATAGAAAATTCGCTGCTTTCCCTGTTCCAATTACCGATGATGCGCTAGGCGTAGGCCTAGGCGTAAACGCGATGTATATTCATGATCGTGAAGAAGGTGCGACCAATCCATCGACCAGTATGTTCTATGGTCAATACACAGATTCAGACAGTGGTATGGCCATCATTGGTCACGAGCATGTGTTTGCCCATGATGCTTGGCGTGCAGGGTTCTATGCGGGACACTTCAGTCTAAACCTCAAATATACGGGGCGTATTGGTGCTCAGCTTCCGAAAGCCGCCCAATATGCGTCCTATTCCAATTTTGTCTACGGCGAAGTTCGTAAGCAAATTGTCGATGATTTGTATTTCGGTGTTCAAGGACTGTGGAGCGGCGGCAATGCAGAGCTCAACGAAAAGACCGATCCTGCGATTAAGAAAGCATTTGAACAAGAAATGAGTGGCAGCAACCACGCCATTGGTTTTCTCATGACCTATGACTCAAGAGATAACATGATGGGGGCAACAGAAGGCCTCAATGTCGATCTGAGCACACTTCATTATTCAAAAGATAAACGCACAGGAAAGCCATTTCACCGTTTAGATGCCGAGGTTAGTCAGTATTTCCCAATTGGTGACGATGTCTTAGCGTATCGAGTAATTGGTAAGGAAATGCTGGGTGATGCACCAGAGTATGAGTTTGTGACGCCTGATCTACGCGGTGCAGACTGGAACAAGTATCGAGGCAGCTCAGTCTACCAGGCTGAAGTGGAATATCGCCACAAGTTTTCTACACTGTGGAGCGGTGTCGCCTTTGCTGGAGCTGCAGTGGTGCGCAACGAAGACCGCCAGTTTGCAAACTCAGTTAAATCAGAAGTGATCCCGTCAGCAGGTATTGGTGTCAGGTATTTACTTAATGCCAAAGAGCGATTTACTGTAGGTGTCGATGCTGCAGTATCGAAAATGGGTAATACCAGCTTCTATATTCGATTTGGAGAAGCGTTCTAACTGCGTACTAATCGCCACCCTGATACTTGTAAATATTCATTGTGAATGAGTGGGTTGTAAGTATTTGTGGTGCTTATATTTAGGTGCAATTTATGTGCTATTGTTTTACGATGGTACGCCTATTAATTAATTAATCAAAGGGTTGAGTATGCTGAATATTGAACAGCTAGTGGCATTCGTCGCTGCGGCAGAGCAAGGTTCATTTTCTGCGGCCGCGAGGCATCTTGGTAAGAGTCAAAGCTCCGTGAGTATTGGAGTGAATAACCTTGAGCTCGATTTAGGCATTACGCTTTTCGATAGAAGCACAAAATATCCTAAGCTGACCCCGCAAGGTGAGCGCATGTTGGCACAAGCAAAAGTGTTGTTGCGTCAAGCTGAGCGGATCCGCAATTACTCCAAAGCCAGTGTGGACAGCGTCGAAGATACGCTGAAAATTGCCATCGACCCTCTGTTGCCATTCTCTTTGTTAGATTCGGCGATTGAGAAAATGTCGCAGCGTTTTCCTTTCACTCAAGTGGATGTATCACGTTTGAGTGCTCACCATCTGACTAACGCAATTATTAATGATGACGTGGAACTCGGCTTTAACTTGGCGGCGGATGCGGTGCCAGAAGGCGTGGACTTTATCTCCATTGCGAATATTGAGTGGGTGTGTATCTGCAGCCCAGATTCCATTTTTGCCGATATGCAGCAAGTCAGCAATGAAACCTTGATTGGTGAACGACAGATCGTTTGTCGCAGTATGATGCTGAATAAAGTACTCAAGGCTCAAGGCGCATTCTCACAAGATATCTGGCAAGCCGATGATCAAGAAGATGTGATTAAGCTGGTGGAGCAGGGTATTGGTTGGGCAATCGTACCGAGAGACTACATTGTCGAGAAGCAAGCCATGGGCACCTTGATCGACTTTAGACCTGAATTCCAGCGTTATGAGATGCTTAACTCTGCCGATGTCCTATGGAAGTCCAATACTCGCTTAGGTCCTGCGGCTAAATATCTTTGTGAAATGCTGGGCGTTTTTTAAGCGTAGAGCTTAGGTAACTGACTCAGAAGAAACAAAAAACCTCGCGTTCAATGGCGAGGTTTTTTGTGGCTGATGGATTTAAGCTCTAAGCTCGTTTGGATAAAGATACACTAAGTTTCTCCCTTGAAGTTTTGCTTGCTGAAGATTTTTTAGCCCGCGACTGAGCGTACCATCCGCCGATCCCTCTAAGGGGGTCGCTCCTATAGAGATGGTACTGATGATGCTATCTTGAACATTAACCAATGGGCTTTTTTCGACAAGCTGCCTTAACCATTCGAGTTGCTTTTGCGCATCTTCTGGATCATTGGCACTAAACAGCAAGCCAAAATGACCATTGTTGGTACGAGCAAGACAGCGCGATTGAGGTTTCGGGAAGCTTCTTTTTATAACGTCAGCAACATGTTTGATCGCTTTATCACCAATGTCGCTGCCATAACGGTCATTGAGTGCGGTTAAGCCACACACGTCGATCACCGCATAAAATAGTGACTCACTATCGTTCGCCTTCGTCAGCTCTTGGCGTAAATGACGCTCGTTTTCTAGACCAGTAAGAGGGTCGTTCATCGCCACTTGCTTACTTAGTAATAGGTTTGCTAATGCTACTTCAGAAAAATCACGTATAGCGCGCATGAGCCCTTCGAAAGCATAGAAAACACTTTTGACATAAATAATCCCTATCAAGCTATCGTGGTGATAGAGGGGAAGGGCGTAATGTCGTCCGTTTATCTGAAGTTGCTTAGCAAGAGGATCGTACTCGTTACTGTAAAGATAGTTAATGCCACGGGACTTAAAATACGCCGGCAACTTGTCGAGTTGATAGCTGGCTTTGGTATTGCGTGATAATCGATGGTATTGAACTGGTTTGCCTCTTCATCATACAAGCAAAACTGAACCCCACCGTGGTAGGTAAAACGATCAAAGATATGTTTTAAATCTTGCTTAAAGGCAGCCATGTTTGTTGCCAGAGTCAGCTGGGATAATCCTTGGTTCAACTGAAAGGTGATGTAGTTGACCGATATAATTAAAAACAGCAGTGCGAAAACAACAATGGCCGTTAGAGAAATTTGGTAAGACGTAAACAGGATATCAGTTTGACTGGTACCGGACACGACGACCCAACCGATTGGGTTTCGGGCATCGAAAACGCTTTTCTTTAGCTCGCCATTATAAAAGTAGTCATAGCTGCCACGCGTTCTCCCGGCATCAATTTGCTCTTTTAAACCACCTTGATAGCTAATCGAAGAGGTACCAATGCGGTTTGGGTTGGGATGGAATACTAGTTTCCCCGTCATACTGTCAATAACAAAAACATAGCCGTTATTCAGTGTTTTTAGATTTGATAGATATTGCGTGGTGTGCTGGACATCCACTTCAAACCACACTTCGATTGGACTGTGATACTGAACCTGCTTGATGGCAAACACCCAAATCCCATCGGATTTTTGATATAAAGTTGAGACGGCGTATTGTCTGGTAAACCCATCAAAAGTATGCCACTCAATATTACGTTTGCTGTTCGCAGTGAGTTGATCATCATTAAAATTCGCGTATTGATCCGCTTGTCGGTCATAAACCGCAACGCTTTTGTACAAATAACTGTTGGCAAGTATTTGATTGGCAAGAGGCGCAAAGTTAGCTGTGCCGACTTGTTGTTGTAACAGATCTACCTTTGCAAAAGTCGCTTCGATTTGCGACCAGATTAAGGCCGTCGCCACTTTTACATTATCTTGAGATTGAGATTTAGCCAGCGATTGAGAGCGCAGATAGTGCTGATATGAGAGGTAAATGAGCACTGCAATTAATACAAAAGTGAGCGGTTTAAACAGGCGGAGCAACAGCTTAGGTAACGACATAACATATAAAACAAATTGAACACTACATCATTACTATCACTGATTATGGATAGCTTTGAAAGGTTTAATTGGTTTATCAATAACTCAGATCAATTCAAATAAAAAAGAGCTCAACAAGTGAGCTCTTTATGGGTGAATAGTGATCAATCCAGTGGTGATGTCGTCAGTTAAGACTGAGCGGAGTAATGCAAAATGGCCATCGACATAGGCGCTTGCAAGATTTCACCTTCGGCATGACCGACTTCGGCATCTGAAATATGGGTATCACAGATGGTTTTCCAAACTTGATTGCGGTCATTGGGCAAAGTGAAACGAGCCGGAGCTTTGGTTTGGTTGATGAGGTAGACCAGTTCGTCACCCTCTTCACCAATACCGATGTGTAGAGCGACACTACTTAGTCGGTTCCAATCTTCCATGCTCATTAATTTGCCGTCGACGCGACTCCAAAAAATGCGGTTCTCGTTGCGCTTTTCACCGCTAAAGGCGCGGATGAACGGCACCATATATTCTTGGCGCGCTGCCAGCATTTCAGATAGCCACTGTTTGAAATGCAGTTTAGCTTCACTGGTCTCCCAATTGAGCCAACTTATTTCGTTGTCTTGACAGTAGGCGTTGTTGTTGCCTTGTTGGGTATGCGATAGCACATCCGCAGTAAGAATGTGCGGGATACCAAACGAAAACAGCAAAGTCGCCATGAAATTGCGCTTTTGCTTCTCACGAGTAGCGAGTACAACAGGGTTGTCCGTTTCGCCTTCTACGCCATAGTTGTTTGAGCGATTGTCACCGTGGCCGTCACGGTTGTTTTCACCGTTGGCTTCGTTGTGCTTATGCTTGTACGAGACAAGATCTTGCATGGTGAACCCGTCGTGGTAGGTGATGTAGTTAACGGTCAGCTTATATGGCCAATTGGCAGCGCTATACAAATCGCGGGAGCCCATGATACGAGTCGCGAACTCTTTTAAGTAACCTTGATCGCCACGCCAGAAGCTACGTGTGATATCACGCAAGCGGTCATTACATTCATTCCAACCAAATGGGAAGTTTCCGACTTGATAGCCGTTTGGCCCGATATCCCAAGGCTCGGCAATCAATTTGGTCATCTTGAGGATAGGATCCTGCGCCACTGCGCGGAAAAAGGCTGCTTCACGATTAAAGTGATCACCGTTTCGACCTAATGTGGCCGCCAAATCAAAGCGGAATCCATCGACTTTGAACTCTTGTACCCAATAACGAAGTGTATCCATGACCAAGTTAAGAGCAGGCTGGTAGTTGAGATCGACGGTGTTGCCACAACCAGTGTAGTTCGCGAAGTACTCGCCATGACGAAGATAGAACTTGGAGTCTAGAGCTTTTAAGTTAAAGACTGGACCTTGATCGCCACCTTCAGCTGTGTGGTTGTAGACCACATCAAGAATCACTTCGATACCTGCTCTGTGCAGTTCACGAATGGTTGTTTTGAGCTCTTCTACTGCATCTTGGCGGGCATAGCGTGGATCGGGTGCCATAAACACATAAGGGTTGTAACCCCAATAGTTCACCTTATCCATTTGTAGAAGATGAGGCTCGTGCATACAAGCGGCAATCGGCAGTAGCTGCAGAGTATTGATGTTTTGCTCTTTGTAGAAAGCGAGCATGGCATCACTGACTAATCCAAGATAGGTGCCACGCTCTGAAGCCGGTACTTGCGGGTTGAGCTTAGAAACTCCTTTGACATGCGTTTCAAACAACACCATTTCTTCACGAGGAATGTTGGGTGATTTTACTTGTTGCCAGTCAAAGGTATCATCGACGACCACGCAAGTTGGTAGTTCGAAACTTTTTTCGGCTGAAAACGGTGGGACGTAATGCAGTGCTTTGTCTAATGCTTTTGCGTAGGGATCAGCGATGTACTGACGTTCTTCGCACGATTCTATGACAAAACCATAACGTTGCCCGGCTTTTATGCCGCTAAGGTGAATATGCTTGATTCCGGCATAATTGTTAAAAAGTGGGAACAACTCTTGTTTGTTGTTGTCATCATAGAGAGCGAGATAAATAGCCTCACAATCGGGTGCATGAATAGCAAAGTTACAACCGGCTTCATCCAGTGTTGCACCCAGCGGATAAGGGCTAGATTGATGTTGCGTCATAGAGATTTTTTCTATTTGTTCGTGAATGACATTAATCTTACTTTCACTAGTTAATAGCTTTGTAAACTTTAGGTCAAGCGAAGATCACAGAATTTTAAATGTAATTTAATTTCAGTTTTCTTACCTAAAAGTTAAAAATAGTGATGTAAAGCATATTGTGCGCGTCAAAACATTACTCCTATCTATGCTACTCCCCCTTGAATTGTGATCTTTCCTATAAAAACGCCATACGGTTATTTTTCTACTCCTTTCTCATCCCCCTTAACTATCTATAGGGTGGAGGACGCCTCCATCACACGACTTCGTTAATCTGCAATTGTTCAATCAACTCGGGACCCTAACCGATATTTCAAGTCTGAGACACTTCGGTACTGCCTCTGAAGCGTTTTAGAAACAAAGACATTGAATATAACAATAAGTTAAACGGAGTTTTCTAAATGAAAAAAGTAAGTGTAATTGCTGCTGCGGTGGTAGGTGTATTGGCTGCTGGTACTGTATCAGCTGCACAAGTGGATTATCACGGTTATTTCCGTGCAGGTTTCGGCGCAAACGCTGATGGTGGCTCTCAGTACTGTTACGGTAACGGTGGCCCGACTACTTTCGGTCACGCTGTTGGTCGTCTAGGTGATGAGTGTGATATCTACGGTGAGCTAGCTCTTAATGTAAATGAAGCGTGGACAGCGCAAGACGGTGGCACTTTCAACCTACATACTTTGCTTGCATTCGGTACATATGAAGATGGTGGCCTAGATTACCGTGGTAACTCATTCCAATCTATCGGTCGTGATCCGGCTGACCCATGGAGCGGCCAACGTGCGTCTTTCCGTGAAGCTTGGGCTGACTACAGCATGGCTAACGGCATGAAGCTTTGGGCGGGTAACCGTTACTACGGTCGTAAGGACATTCATATCCTAGATATGTACTATGTAAACAACTCAGGTAACGGTTTCGGTATCGAGAACATCGATCTTGGTTTTGCTAAGTTCCACGCGGCTGCGGTTCAGCACAAGTGGAAAGCGCCAGTAATCGATTCAGATGGCACACCAGTAGAAAATACTCAAGTTTACTCTACAGCTAACACTTTCGACCTACGTTTGACTGGTATTGAAACAAACGAAGGCGGTAGCATGGAGTTCATCCTTCTTGGCGCACAACCTTCGCACACAGACGCTCAAGAAGCGAACGAGAACAACCCAGACGGCAACTTTGGTGACTACGGTCTAGACAAGTTTGGTGTCTCATTCACTGCTGAACATACGCAAGGTCACAGCCTTGGTTTCAACAAAGCAGCTATTCAAATCTCTACTGAAGGCTACGCGTGGTCTGGTTTCGTAGGTAACCACCTAGGTGATTCTTACAACATGGAAACAGGTCAAGAAGGTCGTAAATCTTACCGCTTCATCGACTGGGGTGTGGTAGAAGGTGAGAAGTGGAACCTAGGTTACTCGTTCGTATACGCTCAGCTTGACAAAGGCACGGATGGTGACGATGCAACGGCTATGAGCATCGTAGCTCGTCCAGGCTACAAGTGGTCTGAGACTATGAGTACTATCCTAGAAGTTGGTTACTTCCAGCAAGACTTCGGTGCTGACTGGGGTGCAGAGAAGCAAGACCTGAACAAAATCACTATCGCACAACAATGGCAAGCGGGTGATAACTTCTGGGCTCGTCCTGCAATTCGCGTATTCGCAAGTAAGTACAGCGGTGACCTAGCAGTTGAGAAAAATGATCTAATGTTTGGTGCTCAGGTTGAAGCCTGGTGGTAATCTAGCAACCTAGTAACTTTACATACTATGTAAAACATAGCCAGTGTAAAAGCTGGCTATTTCTCTTTAAGGTGATTCTATGAAACGGATGTTAATTTCTTCTCTTGGGCTGATGGCACTATTAGGGTGTTCAAGTGCTATCGATGTATCAAACCAAGCGAGCTCAGTCGAATTGTCGGCTATTTCCGCAACGAGCTCTGTACAGTGGAATAATGTATCTGTTCCATCTGCATTTACCTTTGAGTTCAATGAACAAACGCAAAGACTTAGCAACGGTGAAATTAGTAGTCGAGTCGCTGGATTTTCGTTCGAACCAGTTGGGCAAACTGTAAACATTGCGCTGACTGCCCCAATGAAGAATCTAGAAGTCTTTTCACCTAGCCTTGCTTTGTACGATCAAGATTACAATTTACTGAGGGTTTTCGACTCAAAAGCGTTCGGTTATGACCGTAATGATTTCATTACTGGTGAAGCATTGGCGGGTGAAATTTCAGTTACCGTGCCTCTTTCCACTAAGCGTGTAAATGCCGTTATTTTTACAACGGACGCAGATGTTGCCAAAACAACAACGGTTATCCATCCAGCTAAAGCGATGGCCATTGCGAAACGCACTGAGCCACCTATGATTGCAGACCCTGTCGTAAGCCACAGTCAAAATGGTTTGGTCAACGTTAAGTTGTCAACGCCGAGTTCATTCTCGCTGTTGCCGGGATCAAACAAAGCACCTGCGACACCAGCCGAAGCGCTTGATCCGAAGTTAAATGCAACCACTGCAACAGCCGTTGGTACCGCAGCTGCTGTAAGCAGTGTGACTGCTCAGCCGGAAACGTCGAATTATTACTTCACTTCAATAGAAGCCGCGGTGAAAGCAGACGATATTCCAAAAGCACTAGCACTACTTGAAGAAGCCAAAGCACTGAATATTGAAGGTGCTCAAGAGATCTTCGTTAAAGCAATTAATGCAAAATAGCATATTCACAAAATAGTTATTATTAGCCCTGAAAATGCTTTGGGATAATTTATCTCTCAATGTTTTCGGGGTTTATATTTTTCTCGAATACCATACAGCCCTCTCGTTCACATCCAATTAACCTCAAAAAGTGACATTGTTCAAATAGTTGGCATTTGTTACTTCAGTGCAGTTTTGCTAATAGAGTGTGACTTTGGTCATTTTTTATGGGTGTTACTTCGCTTTTTCCGTGCTCAACGTCAAATTTCATTCCGCAATGAAAATGAAAGTTCCAAAACCGTAGCCAAGTACTATTGATGAATAAGGGGAGGTGCTTAGAAGTACTGCCACTATTATCAATAACAGCCCCTATTCCATCAAAATTGACCCCATTATTCTCCTCTCCGACAACTTTCTCACCACATCTTACATTCTGCTGCCTTTTTGAATGTCGATTGAGAAATATAACGATAAAAATCGGAGTTAATAATGAAAAAATTATGTTTAGTCGCTGCAGCTGTTTCTACTGCACTTGTTGCTGCGCCGTCTTTCGCTGTGGATTATTTTGGTTATTTTCGTGCGGGCACTGCGCTTAGTTCTAATGGGACGGGTGATGCCAACTACGAAAAGCAAAAAGTGGGTCGTCTAGGTAACGAGAACGACAACTACTCAGAGTTCGGCTTTGGTAAAGATCTAAAAACGGGTGAGCAAACGTGGCGCGTGGAATCGATGATTGCTTCAGGCAACAGCGGCACCAATGGCTGGCAAGATGGTGACTTCAACGTCGCACAGTATAACGTTCAAGCGACGGGTCTGTTCAGTTCAGACAAAGAAGCGACCGTATGGGCTGGTAAGCGCTACTACCAACGTCGTGATGTACATATCACGGACTTCTACTTCTTGAACACGTCTGGTACCGGTGGTGGTATCGAGAACATCTCTGTTGGTAATCAAAAACTGTCGCTTGCGTTGGTTGAAGACAGTAGCTCAAAGCAAAAAACGCTTGATGGCAAACAGTGGGTACAAAAACCAGGTACTAACCCAGGTGTAGAAGGTAACTGGGAACAGCAAGACAAATACAAAGAAGATGAAGTCAAAGGCTATATCGCTGACGTACGTTTGGCGAACATCGGTCTATGGGAAGATGCAACACTTGAAGTAGCCGGTGCATACAACTTCTCTACAGGCACAGCCTCGGGCAATACCAACGTACAAGCAGACGATGGTGCATTGGTTACCGCTATTCTTCACCAGAATATGGATGCTGGCTTCAACCAGACGGTTGTTCAATACGGTAACAGCGCATACGGCGCACAAATGGCTGACCTAGGTAACGGCGGTAACTTCGACCGTCGCGATGACGCCAACAACGACGCACAAGGTGTTCGATTGTTGAACTGGGGTGTGATTAGCCTTGGTGAAAAATGGGAAATGGGTCACCAACTACTTGCTGCACGCTCAACAGATGCTGCTATCTCAGCGACTAACCGTGCAAAGACTGACCATGATTTGTTCTCTGCGGTCATTCGCCCAATGTACCAATGGACTGACACAGTTCGCACCGTATTTGAAGCGGGTACATACGTTGAAAACTACAGCAACTACGGCAACAAAAAAGGCAGCAAGTTGACGGTTGCGCAAGCTTTCTCTATGGGTGAAGGCTTCTTTGCTCGCCCTGAAATTCGTGTATATGGCACCTACCTAAATGATCGTTCGGACAGCGCACAGCTTGCGGACAAATCAAAGAAAAACGAGTTCCTTGTAGGCGTACAAGTAGAAGCGTGGTTCTAACGTTTTACTCATTAACTTAATAGACCCAGGCGAAGGTGACTTCGCCCTTTTTGGAGACGAACATGATCAAACTATCGACGACCCTGATTAGTAGCTGCTTGTTACTCGCTGGATGTCAAAGCACTGAAGTTGTCGAGCAAGCGCCGCTTCGCTCTCAGGCAACGGTTTTCGATCCCGCTAGCCTCAATGTGCTGGCAATGAAAGCACCGAGTGAACAGACGTTTCGAATTGATGAGAATAGCCAGCGCTATGTCATAGACGGCGTCGAGAGTCCGGTTGCAGTCGTCTCACTGCCAATCACTTCAGGGGCGCTCGATATTACAATCACTAGCCTGATATCTTCTTCTGCCTTTGCTCCTTATGTGGCAGTCATCCGTGATGATGGCAGCGTGGTTGAGCAATATGATTTAAATGAGTTTGATTATCTGCCGGCACGTTTCCATTTGGGAAATCGTTTAGCTCTAAACTTCACATTTGCTGTGCCAAGTACAACCTCTAAGCTCATGCTGGTGGTGTACACCAAGCCAGAAGCTGCGACTCGCAGCGTGACGGTAACCCACCCAGCAAAGCTTGATGCCAAAGCTAGGGGCAACTATTTGCCTGAGGTGAAAGATATTCCGGTGCCTTTTAGTGATCAAGGTGAGGTTGTTATTACCATTGATGGCCGCAAGTCACGGGTCAATCCAACGCCAAGCGATGAACAAGTCACTCAGAGCAAGGTCAGTCCGGTAAAAGCGACTCAAGAATCGAGTGAGTTTTACCGTCAAGCGATCACCCATGCAGTTGATAACAACCAGCTAAAAAAAGCAGTGAGTTTACTTGAAGAGGCAGAGTCTCTTGGGGTGGAAGGTGCGCGCGAGGCGTTCAACAAAGCGGTGAATGCGTCTGCTTCCCAGTAAAAAGGAAGAATAATTGACCGATTAGTGTAAAAGCGTGCTGTTGATCGACAATCGCACTTAATTGTTGGCGCAATCAGCCGTTACTATAGAGAGTAACCGTTACCACAAAAGCCACTCAATTATGTCGACACTTACCATTGCTATTGGCGCTACCAGCTTGTCACTGTTGCTGGTGTTCGTATGGATGTTCTCCCTTTCACTGCGCAAGAAGCGTATGGAGGAAGAGCGTCTTGCGCGAGAGGCCGCCTATCGTCGGGCGATGGAAAAAGCGCGTCAGCAAGAGAGGCAAGATCGCGTCTTTAAAGCGGAGACGGGTCATGTGCCAACCATTCTTTATCTCGCCAAAGAAGCAGAGAGAACCAAACCTAACGAAGCGCTGTATTGGTATCACAAAGGTGCGGAGCTCGACAATATCACTTCTATGTACGGCATCGTGCGCCTTAGTGACAAAAAACGTGAAGACCTAGTCCTTCGTGAGCAAGCTAATTATTGGCGATTATGTATTGCTGGTGCCGAAGGTGACGTGCACGCTAAGTTTGAGGCTGCGAAAGCGCAAATATTTGGTCAAGGTGTTGAGCGCAATATCCCAAGAGGCGTCGCTAAAATTCAAGAGGTGGCTGAAGAAGGTAACCTTGAAGCGATTTTGTTTATGGGCGATTGGAGCATTTCTCCCGAGAACCCAATACCATCGCCAAAGCAATCGACTCAGTGGTTTGAGAAAGCTGCGGACAAACAAAGTGAAGAGGGCATGACCAAGCTTGGGCTCAACTTCTTAAATGGGGTGGGTGTTGAGCAAGACAGTCAGCGCGCTTGCTACTGGCTTGAACGTGCCGCAGAAAAAGGCAATGTCGAAGCCATGTATTTTGCAGGTGAAGCTTGGCGTGATGTAAAGCCTAATGGCGCTGCTATTGCTTATATTTGGCTATTTATGTCCGCGTACATGGGCTACGAGCCGGCTAAATCGGCGCGTGATGCAGTGGGAAGTACGTTGGGCGTTGACTCGGTTGTTGGGCTGCAGTCACTAGCTAAGCCAGTTTTGAAAAAACTGCAGTTTGGTCCGGTTGTGAAACACTCGTTGATTCGTGCTCTTAACAAACTCTATAAACGAGATTTACCTCTATTTGGACTCGTGCTGGATAGTGAGTCTGACGCAGCGGCTATATCACAAAGTGAGGTCTCGCCAGAGGCTAAGCCAAGCGAGACTGAGAGCATCGCCTCTTCAAATGTTGATGAGGTTGCCGGGGATAATACAAACTCATACAGCTACTCCAGTTATGATGCACATTACTCACAACAGAGTAGCCATTAATCAATTTTGGTCTTTAAATTTATCACTCATGACTTTAATGAATCATATGTGAACTTCTGTTTCACTATTGTTATTTTTACCTTTCCTTAATGTTCATTTGGGTGGTTTTATGGGCTAAATTGGTGTGATCGATATCACTCAATGTTTGCCTTTGACACTTCCATGACAAAAACAATGTTCAAAAAAATATTCTGAGCTCAGTTTCGGTGTGATCTTCAAGGATGCTTGGCAGTGGCCTTGTCGTTCGCACATTAAATCCGTGCCATTTTTGGCATTCCTGTTCTATACGGAGCTTTTTAATGAAAACTTTTAAAATGACATTAGCAGCGGCACTTGTTGCTGCAGTAGCACTTCCAGCAAGCGCAAACTACGTAGACGTTCGTGGTGCGTACAACACAGAAGCAAAAACTTATGAAAGCCGTGTTCGCACGGGCATGGGCTTTGCTGAAGACTGGGAAATCCACCTAGAGGGTACTCAAGGTCACGGCGATAGTGCATTTAGCCAAGACGACCACAAAGTAGCAGCGTTCGAAACTGAACTAAACTACAACTACGCGATCAACGACAACGTAACCCTTACTCCAGGTTTCGTATACTGGAACGGCACTAGCCACTCAGAATACCGTCCTTACCTAAAAGCGACTTACGCAACAGGTAACTTCTACACTGCTGCACGTTACCGTTTCCAAGCGGCAACTGACGGTGTTGAGAACACAAACCAAGTTGATGCATGGGTTGGTTACAACGTTTCAGACTTCAACCTAGAATATAACCCAGCTTACATCGCACAAAACAACGGCGGTAAGATCAACAGCGATCTTTCTCGTGCAGACAGCAAATGGGAACACACGTTCCAAGTTAAATACACTGGTTTCGACACGTGGGCACCTTACCTAGATTACCAAATCCTAGACAAGACTTACGTTAGCCAAAACGCTGAAGTGAAAACTGAAAACCGCGTTCGTGTGGGTGTAACGTTCAACTTCTAATCTGCTTGCTGTAGATTAAAGTCAAACAGTTCCTAATAAAATGCCGCTCTTGTAGAGCGGCATTTTTCGTTTTTAAGGTGTTTAAGAGTCTCCTTAGTCAGGCAGAGACATCACTCGCAGGTTTTCACTAATTTGCAGCGTGGCCTCTGTTGCAGCTTGCACTTGTTGGATACTAAATTCCGGTGCAAGCTCAGTCAGTAGCATACCTTTTTGAGTAATTTCAATAACGCCCATTTCGGTGACAATCAGGTCAACTTGATTAACTGCGGTTAGAGGCAATGAACATTGACGTAGCAACTTTGGCTTTCCTTTCACCGTGTGCTCCATTGCTACAATGACCTTTTTGGCGCCAACCACAAGATCCATTGCACCACCCATCCCTGGCACCATTTTTCCTGGAATGATCCAGTTAGCGAGATTGCCGTTTTCGTCTACCTGTAAGGCGCCAAGGACAGTGGCATCAACATGTCCTCCACGAATAATGGCAAACGATTCTGCACTATCGAAATAGCAGCTCCCTTGGATGGCGGTAATAGGCTGCGCCCCGGCATTAACGAGATCTGGATCCGCATTGTCTTCGGTGGCCAGATTATCGATACCTAGTAGACCATTTTCCGCCTGCATTAAGATCTCGACCTCTTTGTCCACCTCATTGGCCACGAGCGTTGGCAGACCAATGCCAAGATTGACGATATCGCCATCATGCATCTCTTGAGCGACGCGCCATGCGATGCGGCGACGAATGGTGTGTTTATCCAGTTGAGTCGTCATTACGCATCCTCCGTCAAAATATAATCCACATACAGGCTAGGTGTGTGCACTGACTCAGGCTCAATGTCTCCTAGGTTTACAATGCTTTCTGGCTCCACGACCACAGTGTCGGCGGCGGTTGCCATTAACGGGTTGAAGTTTTGTGTTGTCTTGCGATAAAACACATTGCCTCGAGTGTCGACTACTGAGCCACGAATTAAGGCGATGTCGGCCTTAAGCGGCGTTTCAAGTAGATAGTCTTTGCCACCCACGTTAATCACTTGCTTGCCTTCTGCGACTAAAGTGCCAAGACCGGTTGGTGTGAGTACGCCCCCAAGACCTGCGCCCCCACTTCGTATACGTTCAGCCAGCGTCCCTTGTGGTACGAGTTCGACATCAAGCGTGCCTTCGTTCATCTGATGGCCTGTTTCTGGATTGAGACCTATATGGGATGCATAGAGTTTGCTGACACGTTTTTGCGCTATGAGCTTACTGGTACCTCGCCCGGGTGAAGCGGTATCAGTGGTAATTAGCGTGATATCTTTGATGTCCCACTCATTAAGGAGATCAATTAGAGATTCTGGCGCGCCAGTTGCCATAAAACCACCGATCATGATAGTCATGCCATCACGGAAAAGAGGACGAAGTTGCTCGGCATTTGCAGACTTTTTCATTTCAACCTCCCTAGTTACAACGCTTTAGAATGACAGCGGTACCCATACCACCACCTATGCACAGCGACGCTAAACCAAGATCTTGCTGGGTTCTGTGAAGCTGATACACCAAGGTAGTGAGAATACGGTTGCCTGAGGCGCCAATAGGGTGCCCGAGTGCAATAGCACCGCCTGATAAATTGCTGCGTTCAAGTAGCCATGGCGCATCGATGTTGTGCTGTTCTGCAAGTGAGTGGACAACGCCCAGTGCCTGCGCAGCAAACGCCTCGTTGAGCTCGAATACGTCAATATCATCAATCGACAGATGCGCTTTGTTTAGCGTATTCGCAATGGCGGGGACTGGGCCAAGTCCCATCACTTCAGGGGCTAGTGCACCTTGTCCATATTCAATCACTTCTGCTAGCGGTTTTAGGTTAAGTCTCGTGACTGCGCTCTCTGAAGCAAGAAGGATGGCGGAGGCACCATCATTGATACCAGAGGCATTGCCTGCAGTGACCGTACCCTCTGGATCAAAAGCGGGACGGAGCTTTTGTAAAGACTCATAGCTACAGTCCGCTTTGGGGTATTCGTCTTGTTTTACCTCAGTTTGACGGCGTCGGTTGACGATGGAAACGGAGGCGATCTCATCGACGAAGTCTCCGTTGTTTATGGCGTTTACCGCTTTATTCTGACTACTGAGGGCAAAAGCATCTTGTTCTTCACGGGATAGGCTGAATTTTTTCGCGATGTTTTCAGCGGTGATTCCCATGTGGTACTGATGAAACGCGTCGGTCAGCCCATCTTTGATAATGCTGTCTTCCATAGGAAGGTGGCCCATACGTTGACCACGGCGAATCTGCCCGGAGGTGATAAACGCGGCGTTAGACATGCTTTCCATGCCACATGCGACCACCACTTCTGCATCCCCTGCACGAATATGGCTCGCAGCATCCATAACGGTCTTCATCCCGCTGCCGCAAATCATATTAAGCGTGTACGCTGGCACGGAGTCAGGTATGCCAGCTTTTAATGCCGCTTGTCTTCCAGGCCCCATGCCGCTTCCTGCGGTAAGAACATTGCCTGCAATGACTTCATCAATCATATCTGGTGCGATGTCTGCTTGTTCTAGCGCTGCTTTGATAGCGTGCGCGCCAAGCTCCGATGCAGATAGGGTACTCAATGCACCATTAAAGCTGCCAATTGGCGTACGTTTTGCCGCCACGATAAAAACACGTTCCATGCCTGTCTCCTAAATGTTCAAGCTTAACAACAGTCTAAATCGCTGATGAGCTGAAGCGTTACAGGCAGGAATTCAAAGTCGCTTTGCAGATTTGCAAAAACCAAGTTGGCGTCTGATCACGTCTTTTTCATGAGTTAACTCTTATCTTGGAGACATAACCATTTGGAGAAGATGCTATGCAGAATCGAATCGCGTGCGCCCCATGCTGCTGGGGTATTGAAGAGTCTCACAATCCAGAAAACCCAAGCTGGGGCAAAGTGCTAATGGAAGCAAGTGATAGTGGCTATCAAGGGATAGAGCTTGGTCCCACTGACTACTTCCCCGAGGATGAGTCACTGCTAAGCAGCGCATGTCGAACGCGCGGGTTAGCGATTTGTGCGGGTAAACTTCAGTTGCCGTTTAGTGATGCAAACGCGTTAAGTCACATTCTCGAAGAGACAGAAAAAACCTGTATTCGCCTAAGTAAGCTAGGTGCTAAGACGCTGCTTTTGATGGAAGGAAATCACCCTGAACGCAATACTTCCGTTGGTCAAAGTGCGACGGCGCCTCGGCTGAATAAAGCGCAGAAAGACGCGTTGATCGATGTGTTGAATCAAGTCATCGAGGTGGCGGAGAAATACAGTTTGAGATGTTTATTGCATCCAGGTGTCGGTGGCTACATCAGTTTTCAAGATGAAATAGATCATGTGTTGTATGCGATTCCTAACCACAAGCTAGGCTTGTGTATCGATATTGGACATGCCTTTTTGGATGGTATGGACCCTGTGAGCGTCATTAACCAATATGGTCGCCGTGTCGAGCACGTTCACCTTAAAGATGTGTCGCTGGATAAACTAAGGCTGGCGATTCGTGATAAAAAGCCTTGGGTTGACGCTTATGCGACGGGCTTGGTTACGCCGTTAGGTGATGGAGACATTAAATTAAAGCACGTACTCTCGTCGCTTAGAGAGAGTAATTATCAAGGCTGGCTTGTCGTTGAGCATGAGCATGATAAACGTGCACTCACCCATGTTGTGGATGATCTGCAGCGCAGCAGGCACTACTTAACGTCCATAGGTGCTTAAGCGTGAGTGTCGTAACAGACCCACTTTTTTATGTCATGGCTGTTCCTGCTGTACTTATCTATGGTATCGGCAAGGGCGGCCTTGGTGGGGCTTTAGGCATTATCGCTGTGCCGCTTATGGCGCTGGTGGTAGCGCGACGCAAGCGGCCGCTATTTTGCTGCCTATTTTAATTGTGATGGACATTTTTGCGGTTCGCCACCACTACAAAAGTGCGGATTATGGCGTGATTAAACGCATGTTGCCGGGCGCTCTGCTTGGTGTGCTGCTTGCGGGATTGTTTTTAGGAATAACCTCGGAAGCTGGCCTCAAGCTAACCATCGGCTTGCTGTCTCTGGCGTTTTGCCTTCAATATTGGTTGGGTGGTGAGCGAAAACAGTCCAAACCTAGTGCGTTGTCGGCATGGTTTTGGAGTGCTCTCAGCGGTTTTTCCAGCACGGCTATCCATGCTGGCGGTGGGCCTGCAAGTATCTATCTGTTGCCGTTAAGGCTTGAGAAAGTGACCTTGATTGCTACCATGGCGGTATTGTTTGGCCTTATCAATCTTGCAAAAGTGATCCCTTACTTAGCATTAGGGGAGTTTGATGCCACCAACTTGCTGACCGCGCTCATTTTGATTCCTTTAGCGCCACTAGGAGTCAAACTTGGAGTGATGTTGCTGCATCGCGTGAGTCAGGAGAGGATCTATCAGCTCTGTTATCTTTTCCTTTTTTTGTCGGGCAGCAAGTTATGTTTTGATGCTGTCATTGCCTTCGTTTAATCGCTTGTTTCTGAATCATTACTTAACAGGTACGTCTTGAACTTTGTCGCGGTTGGCGAAGCCGACTGCGGCGAGTGATAGTACAAGTTGAGGCTCCACACGCTCGTCTCGTAATCAAGCAAAAGTGGTTTAAGCTTACCTTCATTTATCGCCTGTTTGACGACAAAGTCGGGCAAATAGGCGATACCCATCCCGTTGATAACCCCTTTGAGTAGTAGGTCACTGTCGTTCACCTCTATGGTTTTGGGCACTTTCAAAAGTGTGTTTTCAGATTGACGCCTAAAGATCCAATCGTTGCTCCCAGTGAGCGTGGTGGCCACTAAACAAGGATGTTTAAGGAGATCTTGCGGGTGCTCTGGTTCACTGTGCTCACGCAGATAATCAGGAGACGCCACAACGACGAAAGGACATTGCATCAGCTCTCTTTTTACTAACAATAAATCTTTTTCACGGTAGCCTTGATAGCTCGCATTGGCGCTGATCATTAGGTCACAGGTACTGGCATGATCCAGTGCCCAAGGCGTGACATTAATGTTGAAAGTAACCTCGGGATGATCTTTGGCGTAGTGACGCAGTTTATCCATTAAAAAGTGATTGGCATAAACGGGGGTACAGGCAATATCGATATGGCCTTTTTCGTGAGATTGGTAGTCTTCGAGTTTACGGGTGATACGCTCTGCGCTATCGACAAGAGGAGAGAACTCTTCAAATAGGGTTTGCCCTGCGTGGGTGGCTTCTAACAAACGATTGGAACGGTAGCACAGTGCTGTTCCAAAGTGACTTTCTAGCTCTTGGAGCCAACGACTTCCCGCGGAGACCGAGATATTACAGCGACGTGCCGCCGATGATATAGAACCAGAGCGAATGACGTAGATGAAGAAAGCCATTTTATCGAGCATTGAGAGTCTCCTAATGTGCCTTTTGTGCACTCACAACGCTGAGGCTGGGCATGTGAGAATAAAAGCGTGAGAGTAAAAACGAAAAATGGGAGCGGATAAAACCCGCTCCCAAAAAGGCGAAATCAATAATGGTTAAACATGAGCTTGGTCAGTCGAGTGGGTGTGTTTTTTACCCAGTTTCTCTGCCATTGCTTCTTCCATTTTCTCTAGGCTGACGCCTTTTGTTTCCGGTACATAGCGAACGACTACATACATACAGATAATGGAAAGAATCGCGAATAGCCAGAAGGCAAATGCACCGTTAAAGTTCTCCTGCAGGTAAGCATTGTCGTTTAGCATTGGGAATGATTGAGTGACAATGAAACCCGTGAACCACTGTGCACCAACGGCAATGGCCATAGCGCGAGAGCGAATGCTGTTTGGGAAAATTTCAGAAATCATAGTCCAGCATGCACAGCCCCAAGAGGTTGCGTAAGAAACCACATACAGACACAGTGCGAAGAGAGCAGCGTAGCCTTCAGTTTGTTGATAAAGCACGTAACCGACTACAAACATGCCGAGTGCACAGCCAAACGTGCCGTACTTCATTAACGGTAGACGACCTACTTTATCGATAAGGTACATACCCAGTGCGTTACCTAGAATGAAGACCACACCAACGAAAGTTGTTTGGAAAAGAGCGTTTTCAGTAGACCCGGTGATCGGCTTTAGGATCTCTGGTGTGTAGTACATAATGACGTTGATGCCCGTTAACTGTTGAGCCGCAGCGACAAAGGTACCGATAACCAAAATAGCAAACAGCAATGGTGAGCGTAGGCTGACTTTATTTTTGTTCGCACTACGGCTGTCAGTCAGTGAGTCTTGGATTTCACGGATAAGCTGATCGGCGTGCTGTGGATTTGAAATGCGAGAGAGTGTTGCTTTTGCTTCGGTCAGTTTACCTTTGAGAACTAGCCAGCGTGGCGACTCAGGAATGATGAACAATAAAGCGGCAAACAGTGCGGCAGGGATAATTTCCGAACCTAGCATCCAGCGCCAACCCAAATCGACCAACCAAGCTTCAGACATGCCTTTTGCGATTAGGTAGTTCACGTAAAACACCCCGGTTTGGCCAATCACAGCAGATTGCTGGAACATACTGACCGCACGACCACGGAAATCCTTTGGAGCCACTTCCGACATGTACATAGGTGATACTACGCAGCTAAGCCAACGGCAACGCCACCAACGATACGCAACATAACGTAAAAACTGAAGGTGGAAGCCAGTGCCGAGCCTACTGCTGATATCATAAATAAGATGGCGGCTATAAAGAGGGTGTTGCGTCGACCATATTTTAGAGCGGCCCATCCGGCACTGACGGCACCTATAATACTGCCGAGTACCACGCTGGATACGGCCCAGCCAGTTTGGGCAGAACTGAGCCCAAAGTGTTCACGAATTGGACCAATTGCACCAGATATTACAGCGGTGTCATAGCCCAAGAGAATTCCGCCAAGCGCTGCAATACAACAGATACGAACGATATAGGCAAGATTGTGCTTACTAGCTTCTACCTTGGATGTAGCTTCCATTAGATTTTTCCTTATTGAGATTCCCTCAAAACTGTCCCTTTACCATCGAACAAGATCTAGCTGAGGCGAGCCCAATACTTCGGTTTGTAGGGTACGAGTATTGGCATTCTATAAGTCCAGCAGATGTTATAGTTGTGTGTGTTTGAAAATTATTTTTCATTTTGCTGGTGTTTTAATCATATTGGCTCTTTTTAATTTCTACTACCGGTAAACTGTCATTTTGTCCAAAAATGTTACCTCCATCAAACTATGATAAATCTTTTTCAAATCCTACAAATTGAATAAATCATTGATTTTAAACTGATAAATAAAAGTGAGATCTAGATCAAATACGATTGAAACCCGCGTGCTACTTAGGTTTTTTCCATTTTTAGTTTGTTTTGAAATTCTCAATCAATGATGTGAAAAATATTTTTCAATTAAGGTTTTTTTGGCTAAAGTAGTCCTCAGTGAAACAACAGGAGATGTTCAAAGCTTCCTAACACGATGACTTAGTCACCGCGAGAGCTTTGAGTCACTTGGAAAATCTTTAAAACATTGTCGGAGAATAAAAATGAGCAACGTGCAATATGGAATTAGCCCACTGACTTGGACCAACGATGATATGCCAGAGCTTGGTGGCGAGATCCCTTTGGAAACATGTTTGAGTGAAATGGCTGAAGCTGGATTCACAGGCACTGAGCTAGGCACTAAGTACCACGTGAGCCTGAAGTATTAGTACCTCTGTTAAAAGAGCACGGCCTTGTGTTGGCGTCTGGTTGGTATAGCGGCAACTTAATGACTATGACAGCAGATGAAGAGATTGCAGCGATGCAAGATCACATCAAGCTTTTGAAAGCGGCTGGCTGTAAAGCAATGGTTTATGGTGAAGTGAGCAATACCGTTCACGGCGATATCAACACACCGCTTTCTCAACGCGTCATCCTATCTATGGATGAGTGGAAGATGTATTGCGAGAAGCTAACCAAAGTCGCGGACTATCTACTGAACGAGCATGATATCAAGCTCTCTTTCCACCATCACGTTGGCACTATCTGTGAAACAGAAGACGACATCAATCTAATGATGGAGTTCACTGGCGACTCTGTGTTCCTAACGCTAGATACAGGTCACATCACCTACGGTGGTGGTAACCCAGTCACCATGATTGAACGTTGGGGTCACCGTATCGGTCACATGCATTTCAAAGATCTTCGTTTAGACGTAATGAAAGCGGCACGTGAAGCAGATAAATCTTTCCTAAACGCAGTACTAGACGGCGTATTCACAGTACCTGGTACGGGCGACGTGGACTACGACGACGTATTTGCAGCGCTTAAAGCGCGCAATTACCAAGGCTGGTTATTGGTTGAAGCTGAGCAAGATCCTGCAAAAGCACACCCACTAACGTTCGCGAAAACAGCTTACGAGAACATCACAGGCTACGCGGAAAAATACGGCTTGTAATAGAGCTCTGGATAATGGGGAGCAACGCTCCCCATGATAAAAGCTACGGGGTTAGGGATGCAAAACGTAGCTTACTCATGGAATGGACAACGTTGAGACTACCGAGGAAGAGAATGAAAACTGTACGCCTAACTGTCGCAGAAGCGCTTGCACAATACTTAGCTGCTCAAATGATTGAAATTGATGGAAAGAAAGAGCAACTGTTCGGCACCGCTTTTGCCATATTCGGTCACGGTAATGTGACGTGCTTTGGACAGCAATTAAAGAACATTGAAGACAAAATCCCGACTTGGCGTGGTCAAAACGAACAGTCGATGGCGACGGCTGCCATTGCTTATGCAAAAGCAAACCAGCGCCGACGTATTGGTATTGCGACGAGCTCGATTGGCCCTGGCGCGACCAATATGGTGACAGCAGCAGGTATTGCTCACACCAACCGACTACCCGTTCTGCTGATCGCAGGTGACGCTTACGTAAGTCGCCTACCTGATCCTGTATTGCAGCAACCAGAAAACTTCTATGATCCATCGATCACTTGTAATGACGCATTTAAACCTTTGACACGTTACTGGGATCGCATTATCTCACCAACACAGCTGATGCACTCCTTACCACAAGCGATCGACACCATGCTTGATCCGGAGACATGTGGCCCAGCATTCATTGGTCTTCCTCAAGACATTCAAGGCGTCGCATACGACTTCCCAGAAGTCTTCTTTGAAGAGAAAGTGCACCGCATTCGTCGCCCAGAGCCAGAAATTGCTGACTTGGAAGATGCAAAAGCAGTACTGATGAAAGCAGAAAAACCACTGATTGTTTCTGGTGGCGGCGTTCATTACTCGCTCGCAACGGATGAGCTTGCGGCATTCGCGAAACAGCACAATATTCCTGTCGTTGAGACCATTGCAGGTCGAGCAACGATGCTACAAGACAATCCGCTAAACGCTGGTCCTATCGGCGTCACTGGCTCAGATTCTGCAAACTACATGGCAGCGCACGCTGATGTTGTGGTTGCTATCGGAACGCGTTTGCAAGACTTCACGACTGGCTCTTGGAGCGTGTTTAAAAACCCAGACATGAAACTGATTACTATCAACGTCGGACGCTTCGATGCAATCAAACACCGTGCATTGCCAGTCAAGTGTGATGCAAAACGCGGTTTGGTTGAGCTATCAAAACTGCTAGGTGACTGGCAAGGCGACAACGCTTGGGCACAAACGGCGAAAACACAAGCCGATGACTGGAAAGCAGTGGTTCAACGCCGCACTAACCCTCAAGAGGGCGACTTGCTACCAGGCCTTTCTTCTTACGCAGAGGTGATTGGCAAGCTAAACAAATCCATGCAACCGGGAGATACCGTATTAACAGCAGCAGGCGGCTTACCTGCTGAGCTAGCAATGAACTGGCAAAACTACCAGATCGGTAAGTTTGATATCGAGTTCGGTTTCTCGTGCATGGGCTACGAAATTGCGGGTGGCTGGGGTGCGAAAGTCGCAAACCCAGACAACGACGTGGTTGTGCTTGTGGGCGACGGCTCGTACCTGATTCAAAACTCAGATATCTACTCATCAGTACTGACGGGTCACAAGATGATTGTCGTGGTGTGTGATAACGGCGGTTTTGCGGTGATCAACAAGCTACAAAACAACACGGGTAACGACTCATTCAACAACCTACTTGAAGACTGCCGCCGTCCAGATGGCGAAGTGGCTCGCGTTGACTTTGCCAAGCACGCCGAAGCACAAGGCGCAATCAGCGAGAAGTTAACGTCTGTTGATGAGTTTGATGCAGCATTCCAACGCGCGAAAGAAGCGGACCGCACTTACGTCATCGTTGTCGACATTGACCCAGTATCACCAGCAGCCTGGTCTAAGTGTGATTGTTGGTGGGAAGTCGGTCTACCTGAGGTGACTCGCAACGACCATGTGGCAGAGAAAGTTGCCAGCTGGGAAGAAGGTCGCGCCACACAGCGCCGCGGCGTCTAGTTCAGAATTCTATTTAATTTTCTAACACTTAATCTCGCTCCTAGACACTAGGAGCCACACAAGGAGTCAAGCATGTTTAATGAAGAGCGTCATTTTGAGCAGCCAATTCGTTGGGCAATGGTAGGTGGTGGTCGTGGTAGTCAAATCGGCTACTCTCACCGCAATGCAGCACAGCGTGATGGCCTGTTTAAGTTGGTGGCTGGTGCGTTTGACCTAGATGCCGATCGCTGCCGCGATTTCGGTGTCAATCTTGGACTAGACCCAGAGCGCTGTTATTCAAGCTATAAAGAGTTATTTGCGCAAGAAGCACAGCGTGAAGATGGCATTCAAGCGGTCTCTATCGCAACGCCAAACTCTACTCACTATGAAATCTGTAAAGCCGCACTAGAAGCCAAGCTTCATGTTGTGTGCGAGAAGCCAATTACCTTTACCACAGAAGAAGCAGAAGAGCTCAAAACCATCGCAGCACAAAACAACTGTGTTATCGGTGTTATGTATGGCTACACAGGTTTCCCAATGGTTCAGCAGGCTCGTGAAATGGTTCAGCGTGGTGATCTTGGTGAAATCCGAGTCATCAACATGCAGTTCGCTCATGGCTTCCACAACGAAGAATATGAAAAGAATGATCCGGGTCTGAAGTGGCGTGTAAGCCTGAAGTATCGGGTCCAACTTACGTACTAGGTGACATCGGTACTCACGCGTTTTATCTCAACGAGGTGATGACAGGTCTAGAGGTGGACAGCTTGGCATGTATGCGCCAGAGCTTTATCGAATCTCGTGCTCCTCTCGAAGATAACGCTCACGTGATGATCAAGTTCAAAGGTGGTGCAGTGGGTACTTTGTGGGCATCGGCGGTTAACTCAGGCTCAATGCATCAGCAGAAGATCCGCATTGTTGGTTCGAAAGCATCGATTGAATGGTGGGATGAGTATCCAAACCAACTTCGTTACGAAGTGCAAGGCGAGGCGCCTCGAGTGCTAGAGCGCGGTATGGGTTACCTATATCAAGATGCGGAAGGCGTCGCATCTAACCGCGTAGGTGGTGGTCATGCTGAAGGTTACTTCGAGTCTTGGGCAAACCTGTATCACCGCTTTGCGATGGCATTTGATGCCGCGGATCGTGATGACCAAGAAGCGTTGGCGGGTATTTGGTTCCCTGGTATCGATGCCGGTATTGAAGGCGTACGTTTGTGTGAGAAGTGTGTTGAGTCGGCAGACCAAAACGCCGCTTGGGTTAGCTACAACTAATAGGAATGACGATGACTAAAATTGCATTTCAACAAGACAGACCGTTGGATGCCATCGTTTTAGGACGTGCGGGTGTGGATCTATACGCCCGCGAATCTAAAACCGATATGGCAGACATTTCAGGGTTTAACAAGTTTGTTGGTGGCTCTGCGGCCAATATTGCAGTCGCTGTGAGCAAGCTTGGTGGCAACGTAGGTTTTATTGGTTGTGTCGCCGATGATGCTTTCGGTGGCTATGTCAAAGGTTACATGTCTGAGCAAGGGATCAACCTTGACGGCATGATGACGGATAATTCTGGCTCTCGCACGTCAGTGGCGTTCACCGAGATGAAACCGAGCGATTGCACGGTGCTGATTTACCGCAACAACGCGTCAGATCTCACCATCAAACCTGAACAAATCGACCCGGAATATATCGCTAGCTCAAAGATGTTGGTCGTCACTGGAACGGCACTATCTGAGAGTCCAAGCCGCGAAGCAACGATTCTCGCTATGCAGCACGCTCGCCGCAGTAACACGCTTGTCGTTCTGGATGTCGATTATCGCCCTTATTCATGGCGCACGGACACAGATGCTTCCATCTACTACGGTATCGCATCGAGCCTATCTGATATTGTGATTGGTAACCGCGAAGAGTTCGACATGATGGAAACGGTCATCGCACCGGGCAACAAAGATGACGATGCTACCGCTGAGCGCTTTATGCGTGACAACACTCAAATTGTTGTCATCAAAGCAGGGGAGTTTGGTTCTAAGGTTTATTGCTGTGATGGTACTAAATTCCAACAAGGTATCTTCCGAGTAGACGTAAACAAACCATTTGGTTCTGGCGACTCGTTTGCTGGTGGTCTGATTTGGACACTCGTTAACGGCGGCACATTGCAAGAGGGCGTGAGAAATGGCTCTGCAGCAGCGGCAATCAATGTCAGTGGCGATAGCTGTACAGAAGCGATGCCAACCAAAGAGCAACTTTTTGATTTTATTGAGACAAGAAACCAAGGTGTTTGATGGCATCAATTTGATGCGATTTTGAAGACAGCTTTTCGTCTCCCGGGCCGGTATTTCGACTCCAGATACTCGCGAAAATACACACCATCGTGGCCCGGTTTTTTCATCCGTGAATAAGTTTAGGCAATTAAAACTGCGCTCAACGAAAAGAGCAGTGAGGAGAAAGAACATGGGTAAACATATACCACCCTACGATAATAAAAATGAGCCCATTGTAGGTATTAACGACGAAGTGACCCCTTTGTGTTACTTCAACCAAGTCTGCTTGACTCAAGGCGGCACTTTCAATCATCAAGTTGAAGGCTATGAATCTGTTATTGTGCTAGCGGGCGGCACTTGCAGCGTATCGGTGACTAACGGCGAAGATACACAAGTGTTCGACAACATCGGTAAGCGAGCTTCTGTATGGGAAGGTAACCCAGAAGCGGTCTACGTTCCACTTGGCTATACAGCGCAAATAGAGTGTGTAAGCGAAAATGCTGACATCATGATCGCAGGCGGTAAGTTTGAAGCGTCTCTAGAACCATTCTGTGTGCGTGAAGAGAACGTCGATATTGTTCAATACGGTTCTGATGACACCAAAACACATCGCAAAATCAAGCATGTTCTCGGTCAATCAAACTCGGAAAAGCGTGGTCGTTTGCTCGTTAGTGAGCTGTTTACCGTTGGTGCAGGTGGTTGGTCTGGTTTTCCTCCACACAAGCATGACGAAGACCGCGTAAAAGAAGATGGCAGCCGTGAAACGCTGTATGAAGAGGTGTATCAATTCCGTTTCAATCCTGATTTTGGATTCGGCGCCCAGTTCCTTTATGAACATGAAGATGATCATGGCCCGGTTTACCATGTAAAAACTGGCTCCGTTATCGCCATCGATAAAGGTTATCACCCGAGTGTGGCAGCACCGGGTTACGAGATGTACTACTTCACCATTATTGTCGGTAAAACAGAGAAATCTCTGATCCAACACTTTGACCCTCATCATGAATATCAAGTGAATACCATTCCAGGTATCAAAGATATGATTGCGAAATTCAAATAGGAGGCGATGATGTTAGTTAATCTTAATGATCTATTACCAGACGCTGCAGCATCCGATTACTCCGTACCTTGCTTCAATGTTTTCGGTTACGAAGATGCGCGAGCGGTTGTAGAAGCTGCAGAAGAAGTGGGCAAGGCCGTCATTCTCGCTTGCAATAAAGATGTTGTGGATTTTTATGGCGTTGAGACTGCCGCGGCCATGTTTTTAAATCTTGCTCATCAAAGTAGCGTTCCTGTGTGTCTTCACTTGGACCATACTTATGAAGAGGACATTGTCTTCAGAGCGCTAAAAGCGGGCTTCAGTTCGGTGATGTTTGATGGCTCACAGCTAACGCTGGATGAGAATATCGCGCGCACTAAGAAAGTAGTCGAAGTGGCTCATGCGCTGGGCGCATCGGTGGAAGGCGAAATTGGTTCCGTACCTTATGAAGAAGGACGTGACCATATTAAGTCCATCTATACTGAGCCGGAAGATGCGGCGCGCTTTGCAGAGGAAAGCGGGGTTGATTGTGTGGCGATTTCGGTCGGTAACATCCACCGCCTGACAGAGCCAACGTGTACGATTGATTTTGGTCGTCTCGATCGAATCGCGAGTCATGTGACAGTCCCTCTTGTGATACACGGAACCAGTGGTATTCGTGATGAAGATATGCTCAAACTTAAACAGAGCCGCGTGTCTAAGTTCAATATTGGTACCTGTTTACGACAGGCTCTAGGTCACAATCTACGCGGTTATATGAATGATGAACCGCAGAAATTTGATCGAATCTACTTTATGCAAAAGGCAATGCCTTATGTTAAGCAAGAAGCGATTCGCAACTTTGAGTTATTATCATAAAATAGAGTCCCCAACCTAACTTAGGACGGGGACCGGTTGACTATTTATTGCGTTCGAACAGGAGAGCGTTATCACTATGGATGTAGAAGTAAAAGTACCTGCTGATTTAGATTCACTGCGCGAACTTATCGTTAAGCGCTATGACGGCTTGAGTAGCCGATTGCAGCAGGTAGCCGACTTTGTCATGGAACAGCCAATGCTGGTCGCCGTAGAAACCATGGCAACCATCGCTCAGCAGGCCAATGTGCCGTTGTCGACCCTGAGTCGTTTTTCCAATGCGATGGGCTTTGATGGTTTTACGTCTATGCAAATACTGTTTAGAAACCAGTATTTAAACCGTCCTAGAGACTACAAAGAGCGTGTTCGCAAAGCGCGTGAGATGGAAGATGTACCGCATGATTCTCCTCAGGCCATATTCCAAGACTTTGGCGATGCTAATATCGAAGCGCTAGAGCAGCTTCAGGTGATGGTATCTCCACAAAAGTTAGAGCGTGCCGTTGCCATGCTTGAAGGGGCTGAAACCATCTACATTCAAGGTATGCGTAGGCTTATCCTGTCGCTTTCTACCTTTGGTATGCGTTGATGAAGTCTGACAACAACGTGGTACTGCTGGATGATCACGGTGGCATGTTGTCACCAATGACACGCCGCATGAATGAGAAAGACGTGTTGTTTACTGTGACTTTTAATCCGTACGCGCAAGAGACCAGCGATCTTATCGACCAAGCGCACAAAAAGAATGTTCCTATTATCGCTATCACCGATAATCAAATGACACCTCAAGGCAGCAAGATGGAAGTTTGCTTTGAGGTACAAGAAGGTGAAGTCATGGGGTTCCGCTCGCTTAGTAGCTCTATGTACCTTGCTCAAACACTGGCGGTCAGTCTGATGTGCGAGAAGTGAAATAATCATAATTAATGACTACCCAACTTAATTGAATCGCAAGCCTTGTAACAAATAGTGCAGCAAGGCTTGGTTTCTTGTTGCCTGAATTCAAGGAGATTCGCTATGCGTTTTGCTTTACATGGAATGTGCTCGCTTCACAGCAATATTATTTCAGACATTCGTCTGGCTCATGATACGGGGTATCAAGGGCTAGAAATCCACACCGAAAAACTTTGGCGTTATATCAAAGCTGCCTATCGGCAGAGCAGTTCAAACAGCGTCTTGATCAATTCAATATAGAGCCCACCGCAATCGACATCATTGGTGCCATCGAAGTCACAGATAAAGCGTCAAAAGCTCAGCTTTTCAAAGATACCGAAGTGTTGTGCCAGTTTGCTCAGAAAATTGGCGCGCCGACTATCCAGCTGAACGCTTTTGAAGCGTTAAATGGATTGACGTTAGACCAAAACATTGAACTGACGGCACAGAATATTCGCTCCATAGCGGATATTGGGAAAGAGCACGGTGTTCGTTTTCAGTATGAAGGGGCGGCGTGGACACCCATCGCATCACTCGATGATTACTACCGCCTACTGGATGCCGTAGGGCGTGATAATTTCGGCTTTGTTCTCGATACATGGCATTTCTGGCATGTCGCGGCGCTAGCCTGGAACAGATCGCCAGTATTGACCCAGCGCTTATCTACAACGTTCACATTTCAGACGGTGCTCGTCCCGAGCTAGGAGCGGCTTGGCCTGATGAAAGAGAACTGCGCGGGCACTTTATCGGTCACGGTGATATCCCACTTCAAGAATGGGTCGATGCTATTCAATCAACGGGCTACGACGGCTTCTACTCTGGTGAATATCTCAATGATCAAATGTGGGAGCAGGATTATCACGATGTTGCTACCAAGATGCTTCAGGGTATGAAAACGCTGTTCTAACTTCTTAGGGGCGTGGTTGTGTCCACTTGACGGTGAAAAAATCCTCATGTTGAGTGGACTTTGTTGTGTGTGTCACGAAATAAATATTTCAAAAGATTATTATTGAATTAAATATTTCAATAATAATTAAGGCCACGGAGAAGCCCCTATGTCTCACCTTCTTTCTAAATATTCGCCAATTGAATCCGACTCTCTTGTTCAATCGATAACACCCAAGAGTGCCAACTGGGAGTACGTGGGGTTCGCTGTTCATGAGCTGAAAGCGAACGAAACACTCACTATTGCTCGCTCATCGACAGAGAAATGTTTGGTGCTGGTATCGGGAAGGGCAACGGTAACTGTCAAAGATCAGATATTTAGTCACATTGGTGAGCGGATGTCTCCGTTCGAGAAAGATGCGAACCAGAAGCCTATTAAGCCACATTCAGTCTATGTTGCTGCTGAGCAAACGGTTCATATTATTGCTGAAACAGATTTGGAACTCGCTGTTTGTGAGGCGCCTAGCGAAGGGACTTTAGAAAGTCGATATATCAGACCGCAAGAGGTAGAAGCTGAGCATCGGGGTAGGGGACAAAATCAAAGGTATGTACACAATATTCTCCCAGACAACAAACCGGCAGATAGCTTGCTGGTGGTTGAAGTGTTTACCGAACAAGGCTGCACTAGTTCATACCCAAGCCACAAGCACGATCAAGACATTGATGCGCAAGAAACCTACCTAGAAGAAACGTATTACCACCGATTAAACCCAGAACAAGGTTTCTGTATGCAGCGCGTGTATACCGACGACCGCGAACTTGATGAGTGTATGGCGGTTTACGACAAAGATGTGGTGATGGTGCCAAAAGGGTACCACCCGGTGGCGACGATGGCAGGGTATGACAGCTATTACCTGAATGTGATGGCTGGCCCTAAGCGGCAATGGCTGTTCAGCTGGGAAGATGCACATGCATGGATTAACTCACAGGAATATAAGTAACCGCGATGAGTGTTGTATGGCTCCCCACTGAGGCAATACCACTCATGAACAGTTTATTCTGGTCAGACTCAACGATGAGCCTGACTAACGACAAGCAAAGGAAGGAGTGCAGAATGTATAATATCGCGCTGTTTGGAGCAGGGCGCATTGGGCAAGTTCACGCTGTGAACATTGCCAACCACCCTGAAACCAATTTGTATTCGGTGATTGACCCTTATGATGTCAATGCAACCTGCTATGTAATCAATATGATGCTCAGCGACAATCGATTGAAGAAGCGATGGCAGATCCAAATGTGGATGCTGTGTGTATTTGCTCGGCAACGGATACCCATGCTGATTTAATTGAACTGGGTGCCAGAGCAGGTAAAACCATTTTTTGCGAAAAGCCTATCGATCTTGATTCCAGCCGCGTGCGCGATTGCCTGGGGGTTGTGAAACAATATCAAGTGCCGCTGCTTGTCGGTTTTAACCGCCGTTTTGATCCTCATTTTGCTAGCCTAAAACAGCGTGTCGTTGATGGTGAGGTGGGTGAGCCTGCAACGTTGACGATCACGTCTCGTGACCCTGAGCCGCCACCGGCGGAATACAGCAAGGTCTCTGGTGGAATGTTCCGTGACATGAGCATTCATGACCTTGATATGGCAAGGTTCATTCTAGGTGAAGATCCGATATCCGTAACGGCTCATGGCAGTTGTAAAATTGATCCTGAGATTGGAAAAGCCGGTGACATCGATACCGGTGTGATTGTGCTGAACTTTGCCTCTGGCGCTATCGCGACAATTCTCAACAGCCGTAAGTCTGGCTATGGTTACGATCAGCGTATTGAGTTACACGGTGAGAAAGGGATGCTGCAAGCTGACAATGTTCGTGAGAACTTAGTGAGTAAGACATCTGAGCGTGGTGCGGAAAACGCCAAGCCGCTTCATTTCTTCCTAGAGCGCTACAAAGAGGCCTATATTGCTGAGTGGCAACACTTTGTTGATGTGCTAAATGGGGGGGCGCCAAATTGCTCAGGCGTAGATGGCGAGTTTGCTCTGCGCCTTGCCGATGCGGCGATTGAATCGATGAACAGCAAGCGAACGGTTGTGCTATAACGCGATATATTCGTTGTGGGCTGCTAACAATGCAATGAGTTAACTGAGCAGCAAGATAAAGGAACAATAAAAAAACAGCGCCAAATAGGGCGCTGTTTTTTATTTGTGTTTACTATTTATCGCCATAGAAACAGCGAGACTTTGAACCAAACATAGTGAGGCTGATTGCGAACGAAAGGCGTCGACTTTGGCTTCTTTAATTACAAAGCTCACATCACTAAACGCGGTCAGTGGGCTGACTTGGCTATCGGTAATGACGATTTGCTTGGCCCCCGCTTTGGACGCTACTTCACTCAGTGCCACTGTCTCGTTAGCGTAGGGGCTGAAGCTTATTGCCACAATCGCGTCGTTCGCGCCTATCATGCTCAATTGTTCTTCATACATGCCGCCAAGGCATCGATTAAAAATGCCCGCTTGTTCAAGTGTCTGAGTGCGTATGTGAAATAGGAGGCGACACTGAATGAGCGTCTAAGACCAATCAGATAAATGTTGTCGCAGCTCTCGAGTATATCGATAGCGCTGTTAAGATCTTCTTCAGAGGTATGAGTCGCAAGAAAATTCATCGCTTGTGAGTTGGCGTTAGCAAATTCTTGCAGTATCTGCCTTGGACTTTCGGGGGTAAGTGGCTCTGTGTGCAGCTGTTTATGAATCCTAGCACGATCCGTATAGCTTGACGTTTCCTCGACGATTTTATTGCGAAATAGCTGTTTCATTTCATTGAAACCGCTAAACCCAAAAGCGCTGGCAAATCGAATCAAAGTCGATGGTGGGACTTCGGCTTTTTGGGCGATGACGGCGACAGTTTCCAAAGCGATATCATTTGGGTTATCTAGCACGTACTTCGCAACTTGTTGAAGACGCTTACTTAACCCAGAATACTCGAGTCGTATTTGTTCTTGTAATTCACTTAATGTCGCGGCCACAATCATAGAGTTCTCCGAAAGCCAAAACTAAAAGTTGGTGTTTATAAAATACCTGATTTGTGTTTGGTTTGAAATATTTGTTTCAAAAGAGAGAGGGTTCACTAGAACGAAAAACGCGCCTTATTAAAAGGCGCGATGAGCCAAACCGAGTGCGACGATTCTAAGGTATCCAAGGTAACCAGAAATCCAAGGTATCTAACTACTCAAGGCAAGAGAGTCGCCTCGTACCCTACTCAAAGTGAATTATTGGGACTGTTATTTGCTCTTCTTGTGACGTTTCATATCAAACATGACCGCAAAGATGATCACTAAACCCTTCACGACTTGCTGCCAATAGGCAGAAACGTTGAGCAAGTCGAGTCCATTTTGCAGCACACCCATGATCATGGTGCCGATAATCGTACCTTGAATGGTACCAATACCACCCGCGTGAGAAACCCCGCCGACTGTTGCCGCCGCGATAGCATCCAGCTCATACATGATGCCGAGGCCAGGCTGTCCGGAGTTGATTCGCGCTGCCAGGATTAGGGCTGAGATACCTGCTAATAAACCGGCGTAGGTGTAAACCAAGATTTTATAGCGCTTGACGTTGATACCAGAAACGTAGGCTGCAGTTTCATTGCCGCCAATGGCGTAAGCGTATTTACCAAATCGGGTATAGTTTAAAAGCACATAGGAGACAAAGGCCATGACGGCGAAGATGATGACAGGTACCGGAATACCGAGAACGTTACCTTGGCCAATCCATTGGTAAGAATCGATAAGGCTACTGACAGGACGGCCGTCGGAATAAAGGAGTGCTGCGCCGCGAGCGACGATCATCATACCCAGCGTCGCAATGAATGGAGGGATACCGGTGTAAGCAATCAGTGCGCCGTTGATATAGCCACATAAGGCACCGACGGCCAGCGCCGCAATGATTGGGACGATAACCGGAAGCTCAGGCATAGCAGGATACATACGCATCGACCAATCGATAGTTTGCGCCATACTGGCTGAGACCACCGCGGCAACAGCCAGCACGGACCCTGATGATAAATCAATGCCTCGGGTAATAATGATGATGGTCACACCCAGTGCAAGCAGGCCGATGCTGGCCATTTGTGTCATCACATTCAATAGGTTAGCGACCGATAGGAATACGGGTGATAGGATGGACATGACGATACACATCACGACAAACACCACGTATATCGCATACTTGGAAATCATTCGTTTGAAATTGGTTGGAGCTTGACCTTCCGCGGAGGTCGCTTTGATCAGTTTAGCAATCATAACTGCATTCCTTGAGTTACTACTCAGCCACAAGTCTGGGTTTTCTAGACTTGAGGTGGTTTAAAGTGTTGAGGGTCTGTGTTCAATTGAGCTCTAAATTTAAAAAAGCCGTATGGTCAATTGAGCGCCATCGACATAATTTTCTGTTGAGTGGCGTCTGACCCTTCGATATGGCCTTTTAGCTTGCCTTCGTGCATCACCAATATGCGGTCACTCATTCCCATGACCTCGGGGAGTTCGGATGAGATCATGACCAAGCTTTTACCCATGCCCGTCAGTAGGCGCATGAGTTTGTATATTTCTGATTTCGCACCAACATCGATTCCGCGCGTCGGTTCATCGAGGAATAGAATGTCCGGCTTTGTAAGCATCCATCGAGCAAGCAACACTTTTTGTTGATTGCCTCCGCTGAGGTTGTCGATCATTTCGTACATACCTGGCGTTTTGACTTTCAACTTTTCGCAATGTGTTTGGCTGTCTTGTTTCATCTTGCGAACATCGAGAACATTCACCACTTTGTTTCGGTAAGCATCCAAATGGGCGATTGACGTATTGGCGAAGATATCCAGCATTAGGTAGAGCCGGAATGGCGTCGATCTTCGGTTAAAAATGCCATTTTGTGGCCAATCGCATCTTGCGGCGAGTTGATTTCGACCGTATCTCCATTAATGCGGATAGTCCCAGTGTCTTTTTGTCGAACGCCAAACAGGGTTTCGATTAATTCTGTTCGTCCAGCACCAACAAGACCGGCAATACCTAAAATCTCACCTTCGTGCAGCTTAAAGTTGATGTCGTTAAACGCACCTTCAACACTGAGGTTTTCAACTTCTAATCGAGTCTTGCCAGGTTTTGCGGTTGCTGGTGGGAAGACATCTCCGAGATCTCGGCCGACCATCATCTGCACCAACTCATCATTGTTGGTGAGTTTGGCCTCGCGTTCACCCACAAAGCAGCCATCACGAAAGACAGTGATGTCGTCGCAGATTTTGAATATCTCATCCATTTTGTGGCTGATATACACGATGGCACAGCCACGAGACTTGAGCATTTCAATGATTTCAAATAGATGATCCACTTCTTTGTCGGTCAGAGCGGAAGTCGGTTCATCCATGATGATGATCTCTGATTGGTACGAGATAGCTTTGGCTATCTCGACCATTTGCATGGTCGCTACGGTAAGCTCGCTCATCGGGGTTCTAGGATCCAGATTGAGATCCAACTTACTCAATAACTCAGAGGTATCGTGATACATTTTTGCGTGATCAATAAGGCGTAATGGACCTTTTACAGGTTCTCTTCCTAGCCAAATGTTTTCGGCAATACTGCGATGTAAAATTGGAGAAAGTTCCTGATGGATCATTGAAATTCCGGCTTCTAAGGCTTCTTTTGCGCCTTGAAACTCAACGTTCTCTCCTTTGTAACGAATGGTACCGCTGTCTCTTTGATAGATACCAAACATCACTTTCATTAATGTCGATTTACCCGCGCCATTTTCACCCATCAACGCCATTACTCGGCCTTGTTTTAGAGTGAGCTGCACGTTGTCGAGCGCTTTTACACCAGGAAAGGTTTTGGTGATACCACGCATTTCTAGTAGGACTTGGCTCATACTATTACTACTCCAAAAAAGCTCCGTATTCGTTAGAGGGGGAGAATACGGAGCGAGGGTGGTTAACCTTTTTGCTTCGCTTTAAACGCTTCGAGATTGCTTTGTGTCACAAGCTCTGCAGGTATCCAAGTGACTTGTTGGTGTTGTTTGCCGTTAACTGCATCGACGCTGCATCAATGGCTCCACGCGCTTGGCTGCCGCCATCTTGGAATACTGTTGCACTCAATGCGCCGTCTTTCACTGCGACCAAACCATCTGGTGTTGCATCGACACCCACTACAACGATATCGTCAAGCTTACCTGCGGCACGCAACGCTTGAATCGCGCCAAGTGCCATGTCGTCATTGTTGGCAACGATGACATCCAATTTGTCACCTGAGTTGAGCCAGTTCTCCATTACTGTCATGCCTTGAGAGCGCTGCCATAAACCAGTTTGTTTTCTAACAACGTTGAAATTTGGGTTGTTTGATAGGAAGTCTTCCACCCCTTTGGTGCGCATGATGGCAGCTTCATGCGTCAGCATACCCATCAGGATTGCGACGTTGCCACCATCGACAGAATCAACAATATATTGAGCCTGTGTTTCACCAAACTTAAGCTCCTCCGAGCCCACGTAGTAGACGCTATCAGGTAGGTAGTCAGGACGGCGGTTGAGGTAAACTAGCTCAATACCGGCTTTAATGATTCGATCAGTCAGTGGTTGGGTCGCATCTGTATTGACCGGAACCAAAATTATGGCGTCCATTTGTTGCACGATGAAGTTTTCGACTTGCCCTAACTGCTTAGCGGCGTCTTCCTTAGCGTCAACAAAAGTAAGTTCTACTTTGCCGTCAAACTGTTTTGCGTAGGTGTCCATCGCATCTTTCATGTAGACCAAGAAAGTATCGTCAAAGTTAGGAATGGCGACACCAATACGAGTTACATCTTCTTTTTTCTCTTCTTGACCACACGCGGTAAGAACAATAAGCCCAAGAACTAATAGTGTTCCTTTAAGCAGTGCTTTAGTGTTTGACGCGAGTATTAACAATCTATCCAGCAACATAGTAATCCCTTGTTTCTTCGTTGGCATAAATGCCTCCTTGGTATCCATCACACCTATCTGTCGATAAATATGAACGTTTCATTTCGTTATTTGATGAAATCTATAGAGCATTTATTCAGTATTCGATCTGATTTTTAATGAACAGTAGCTCAAAAATAGTTTGAAAAATATTTTCTAAACCCTGTTGGTGGTTAACTATAATCCGATGTTTAAATTATCACCACTGCAAATGTGGCGTAATTGTTAAAAGTGTTACTCTGATCTCACTTGGAATTTGGGGGTATTTTAAATTTGAAGATTAAGTATTTGTTTTTGTTGGGTTTTAATGTTTTGAAATGGGTGTTTTAAAAAAGTAATCAGAAGAGCCTTGAAGATCGTGCTTAACTGAAAAAAGAAAGAAGACATATGAAAAATAATTATCGAAAATGGCGTTTTTGTCGGCATTTATGTGAAGGTGAGTATGAAAAGTAGTCACAGGTCACGGTTTTTCATTCTGATTTCACTTTATAATCAAATGAAATAAATGTTTCATTCTATTCTTGGAGGAGATAACGTAATGAGGCAGCAGCAAAAGATGTTTGATGTGATCTGTATGGGTAGGGTAGCCGTTGACTTCTATGGTCAGCAAATCGGTGCTCGTCTTGAAGATATGACCAGTTTCGCTAAGTATCTTGGCGGTTCCTCGGGAAACGTTGCCTATGGTACGGCTAGGCAAGGCCTAAAGTCTTCGATGCTGGCTCGAGTAGGTGATGAGCATATGGGGCGATTTCTTCGAGAAGAGCTACAGAGGCTTGGGGTCGATACCAGTTATCTGATTACCGATAAAGAGCGGCTAACAGCGATGGTGATTCTCGGTATTAAAGACGAGGAGACCTTCCCTCTGATTTTCTATCGTGATAACTGCGCCGATATGGCCATTACCGCAGAAGATGTCGATGAAGATTACATTGCTTCTGCACGTTGCCTTGCGATTACAGGGACACACTTATCGAATCCGCAAACCCGAGACGCAGTGCTAACGGCACTTCACTATGCACGAAAACATGGAGTAAGAACCGCGTTAGACATCGATTATCGACCGGTATTGTGGGGATTAACCTCTTTGGGAGATGGTGAAACACGTTTTATCGAATCGGGTGCAGTGACAGAGCAAATGCAGGAAGTGCTCGGTTTGTTTGATTTGATCGTTGGCACTGAAGAAGAGTTCCATATTGCTGGTGGTTCAACTGATACGTTACAAGCCCTCAACGGTGTTCGTAAAGTAACGGATGCAGCCCTTGTTTGTAAGCGTGGCGCTTTAGGGTGTTCGGTCTATGACTCACAAATTCCGAGCGACCTTGACGGCGCCATTAACGCAACTGGCGTTCGAGTTGACGTGCTTAATGTACTGGGCGCGGGTGATGCTTTTATGTCGGGATTATTGCGTGGATATCTCAATGATGAGGGTTGGCAGCAAGCGTGTGACTACGCGAATGCGTGTGGTGCCCTTGTTGTTTCCCGTCATGGCTGCGCGCCGGCGATGCCAAGTAAGGAGGAGCTGGATGATTACTTATCTCGCGCAGAATCAGTCCCTCGCCCTGATCTCGACCCCAAGCTAAACCATTTACACCGAGTTACCACAAGAGATAGGTCTTGGGGCGATCTCTGTATTTTGGCCTTTGATCATCGAAGTCAGTTTGAGCAGATGGCACAGGACCTCGGTACTGATGTATCCCGAGTATCAGTGCTGAAACAATTGATTCTAGAAGCTTATCAAGAATCCGTTAACGAACTCGAGCTGCAGGGGCAAGCTGGACTGCTATGCGATAGCACTTATGGTCAAGCTGCACTTAACCAAGCGACAGGCAAAGGGTGGTGGATAGGGCGACCAATTGAACAGCCGGGTTCAAGGCCATTGGAACTGGAACACGGCAACATCGGTGGGCAACTTGCGACGTGGCCGCAAGAGCACATTGTAAAGTGTCTGGTGTTCTATCACCCAGATGATGAGCAAGATTTAAAGACTCAACAAGAAAGTACGCTGTCAGAGGTCTATCAAGCGTGCTGTCAGTTTGGTCATGAATTGCTGCTTGAAGTCATTCTTCCTAAATCTTTGTCGCAAGACCAAGTCCATTATATTGACGCAATCCAACGCTTCTACGACATCGGTATCAAGCCAGACTGGTGGAAACTGCCACCTTTGAAGACACCGATGTGGGTACAGTTGGAGCGGGTGGTTAATCATCAAGACCCACATTGTCATGGTGTGGTGTTATTGGGATTAGATGCGCCTCAGGATGAACTAATCGACGGTTTTGCTCAGGCTCAAGGCTGTTCGCTGGTCAAAGGATTTGCTGTCGGTCGAACCATATTCGGCGAAGCATCTAAGCAGTGGTTAGCTGAACTTATTACTAATGAAGCCTTTAAAACAGAAATCAAGCAACGCTATCACACGCTCGTTTCAGCTTGGAAGCACACGGCTTAACTTACAGAGAATTTGGAGTACATATGGAAACCGTTCAAAACTATATCGCAGGTGAAATCGTTTCAAGTGACAGTGAGCGCTTTGCGCCTGTCTACAACCCTGCGACTGGAGAACAGATTAAACAGGTTGTGTTGAGTACGCAGCAAGAAGCAAATGAGGCTATCAACGTTGCCAAAAAGGCATTCTCCTCATGGTCAAAAACCTCCCCTTTGAAACGAGCGAGAGTGATGTTTCAGTTTAAGGCTCTTCTAGAGAGCAATATGGATAAGCTAGCACGATTGATTTCAACGGAGCACGGGAAAGTCTACTCAGATGCGGTGGGCGAGGTAACGCGTGGCATAGAGGTGGTTGAGTTTGCGTGCGGTATTCCTCACCTACAAAAAGGGGAGCATTCAGCCAACGTGGGTACGGGCGTAGATAGCCACTCGTTAATGCAGCCTGTTGGAGTGTGCGTCGGCATTACTCCGTTTAACTTTCCTGCCATGGTGCCGATGTGGATGTTTCCTATTGCCTTAGCGACGGGAAATACATTTATTTTGAAACCGTCAGAAAAAGATCCTTCCACAGCACTTCTACTTGCGCAGCTCTTAAAAGAAGCTGGGGTGCCTGATGGCGTGTTTAACGTGATCAACGGCGATAAAATCGTGGTAGACACTTTGCTTACGTCGTCAGAGGTAGATGCCGTGAGTTTTGTAGGGTCAACGCCAATAGCAGAGTACATTTATGCTACGGCTTCAGCCCACGGCAAGCGCTGCCAAGCTTTGGGCGGTGCTAAAAATCACTGCGTGTTAATGCCTGATACCGATCTTGATATGGCGGTGAATGCGATAATGGGGGCTGCTTTTGGAGCGGCGGGTGAACGCTGCATGGCGCTGTCAGTAGCTGTCGCAGTTGGAGACGATATCGCGGATAAACTTGTCGATGCGCTAACAACTAAGATCGCCCAGATGCGTGTGGGACCAGGCCTAGTTGAAGGCCAAGAAAACGACATGGGGCCAGTGATCTCCGCCCAGCATAAACAGAAAATCAGTGATTACATCGCGAGCGGACAGGAGCAAGGGGCAAACATTGTTATAGATGGTCGAGACTTTTCAGTGTCAGGGTATGAGACGGGCTATTTTGTGGGCCCAACACTTATCGACAACGTGACACCAGAGATGACCGTTTACCAAGAAGAAATCTTTGGACCAGTCTTGGCCGTTGTTCGTGTTAGTGATTACGACACTGCCCTGGAACTTATCAACCAACATGAGTTTGGTAACGGCACCGCTATCTTTACTCGCGACGGTGAAACGGCGCGTCAGTTTAGCGAAGATGTGCAAGCGGGTATGGTTGGCATCAATGTACCTATTCCGGTACCCATGGCGTTCCATAGTTTTGGTGGTTGGAAACGCTCCGTATTCGGCCCGCTCAATGTTCACGGCAAAGATGGCGTTCGTTTTTATACCAAAATGAAAACCGTCACCAGTCGCTGGCCTGCAAGTGTTCGTTTAGAACAGCACAGCAGCGCGTTTTCGATGCCGACGATGGAGTAAGTCTCTAGATATTCGCTTACATAAGGCCGTTGAAAAACGGCCTTAATCTATTTTGAGTTCTTAAGCTGAGCTTCAACGAACTCTCGCAACCAAATGAGCGCTGAGTTACGCGCCATTTTAGTTGGCCACACCATGTAAGAGTCGAAGGTTTTTGTTTCAAAAGGAAACGGGTGCGACTGAAGGTTAAACATGTCACCGTATTGAAGGAACAGCGTTTCCGGCACAACCGCCAGGGCTTGGGATTGCGATACGGAAGGTAGCATGCCAAGTAGTGACGAATGTTGGCTAAATATACGTCTGGGAGGGAGTATGTCGCTCACCAACCATTCTACGAATGTAAGGTTATCACGGCGGATATTGAGGAGTACGTGGCTCTCATCCATGTAATGTTGTTTGGTCATCTTTCCATTTTCCAATCTCGGATGATCGGCGCTAGTAATGCAAACTAACCCGTCACTGTGAAGGAGTCTAGACTGGAACACACGGCTGTCTGACGGAGCGACATCAACCACTAAATCTACCTTCTCCATCCTCAAGTCTTCGTATATGCGTGCATCATTTGGAGGAAGTTCTTTGAGTACAAGGCTGATATTGGGGTACTTGTCGAGAGTATGCATGGTTTTGTGCAGACGGAGCAATGCCGCTTCATGGCAATAGATAACAAACCGGCGTCGGCTAGAACTTGGGTCGAAATTTGCCAGCCCCTCCAGCACTTTGTCGATACCTAAGACGTGCTCTTGAACGTGCTCGTACAGTTCTACTGCAAAACGGGTGGGTTTAATTCCTCGACCTGTGCGAGTAAACAGTTCACTTCCCACTGATTCTTTTAGTCGAGCTAGCGCATTACTCACCGATGATTGAGTGAGCTCCAATTGCTCAGCAGACTTGGTCACCGATTGGGTTTCGAAAGTAGAGACAAAGACCCGTAGCAAGTTGAGGTCAAACTTTTTCCCGTTAGCTTTTCCACTTTGATTACTTGTTGTCATCTCGCTTCCTTGCGTTAGCTCTGTTGAGAGTAATTAGTCCAAGTTCTTCTTAAATCTTAGCGCAGCCACAACAATACCGATGAAGGTAAATCCAGCCAGCCAAAGTGTATCTCGCCATACGTCTGCTAAATCAGCACCACGTAAAATAATCCCTCGAATCATGCGCATAAAGTGAGTGGCCGGTAAAGCTTCGGCAATCCACTGGGCGGCAGTGGGCATGGCTTCGTAGGGGAACATAAAACCAGAGAGTAGAATTGACGGAAGCAAAATAAACACCGTCATTTGCATCGCTTGGAGCTGGGTCTGAGCGATGGTTGAAATCACCAAACCCAAGGTGAGGCTAGCGGCAATAAACAGCAAGCTACCGAGTAATATTTGGCTGATTTGTCCATTAATAGGAACGCTGAAAATGAGGTAGCCTAAGCCTAGAATAATGAAAATTTGAATAAGACCGATGAAGATGTAGGGCACGATTTTGCCAATCATCAATTCAAGTGAATGGATCGGCGTGGTGATAAGTAATTCTAAATTGCCCCGTTCTCGTTCGCGCACGATGGCCGCGCTGGTAAACAGGATCATGGTCATGGTCAGTATCACCCGAGTAGCCCTGGCACGATGTTGACCGCAGAGCGCTGACTGGGATTATACAGCAAGGTTGCTTCAAAGGTTTTGGTTTGGTTGGGCTGATACCCTGCAATAGCAAATTCCGCTATCGGCATAGTTTGTAGGGAGAGCAAAGCTGCACTTACCATGGTATCAGAGCCATCTACAAGCCACTGCCAAGTGTTTCTTGGTGCGTGATACGTTGGGTTAGGTTGGTTGGTAATATTAATGCGGCGCGCACGACGCCCTCTCTAATCGCCATTTCTGCTTCCTTAACGGTGGCGTATTGAGCTTTGACATTTACCACTTGAGTAACTTTTACGGCTTCGACAATCACTCGGCCGGGCGCCGACTCACTTTTATCCACGATAGCGACGGGAATATTACGCACGTCGGTATTCATGGCAAAACCAAACAGAATCAGCTGAATGAGAGGGATCATAATGACCATCCCAAAGGTGATGCGATCACGTGAAAGTTGGCGGATTTCTTTCACCATAATGGCGCTCATACGAGTGAAACTTTTCATTGTCGGCCTTCTCCTGTGACAGAGACAAAGACATCTTCGAGGCTAGGTCTCGCAGGTGTGAGTTCGCAATTTTCTAGTTCTGGAAATGTGTTAATGAGCACTTAATGGGATCACTAACTTGTTGGTAGATGAGTACACGCAGTCGAATACCAAGCTGAGCGGCGGAGCGTACTTCTGGGCATGCAATGAGACGCTCTTTTAACGCTCTAAGGTTCGAAGCTTTTACTTCAATGATGTTAACACCCATGTTGTTCATTAGGCTTCTGGTTCGCCATCGGCGCGCATCTCGCCGGACTCCATAATGGCTAGGCGATGACAGCGTTCTGCTTCATCCATGTAATGTGTGGTGACCAGTATTGTGGTGCCTTGATCACTAAGATCAAACAGCTGTTCCCAAAAGTCGCGACGATTCTCAGGATCAACGGCGGAAGTGGGCTCATCTAAAAACAGCAATTCCGGACGATGCATGGTGGCACAGGCGAGCGAAAGTCGCTGCTTTTGTCCTCCGCTCATGCCGCCGACACGCTGCTTCTGGAGGTTAGTGAGCCCATAGATGGTCATCTGCTCGGCGATTCGTTGTTTCAGTAAAGCTCTATCTAAGCCAAATATTTGGCCTATAAACTGAAGGTTTTCGAGAACGGTCAAATCATCATAGAGAGAGAATTTTTGCGTCATATAGCCAATTTTGAGCCTGAGTGCTTCAGATTGTTCTGGGATCTGTAAGCCGAGCACGTTGACCTCACCTTCGGTGGGTTTTAGCAAACCTGTGAGCATTCGAATTGTTGTGGATTTTCCGCATCCGTTTGGCCCTAAAAACCGTAGATACTGCCTTTGGGCACAGAGAGGTTAACTCCATTGATGGCGGTAAACTCACCAAACTTCTTGACTAGGTTAGTCGCTGTTACTGCAATGTCTGTCATTTATTTGAGCCCTTGCAAGTCAACTTGAGCAGGGACGCCAGTCGGTAGGCTTTCTGCACTCTCAGGAAGGTCAACTTCGGCCAAATACATAAGTCGAGAGCGTTCGTCTTCTGTGAGGGCGTAGTAGGGCGTGAACGAAGGGTCGGCAGCAACCCAGCGTACGGTGCCAGCCAGCACCTCATCGAGACCGTCAACGTGAACATTAACTTGTAGCCCAGGGACGAACTTTACGCGAACAGAAGAAGGAACATAGACTCGGGCATAGGGAATACGGTCAGCAAGCACCACGCAACAAATGCGCCAACGGAAACACGCTCACCTAGGTTGTATGGAAGGCTATCTAAGATGCCATCTCGAGTGGCAGTAATAGTTAACTCATCAAGCTGTTGAGTCTGCAAAGCGACATCGGCTTTAGCGGCGGCTAGCGCGGCTTCTGCTTGAGTAATGTCTTCGGGTCTAGAGCTGCAGTGAGTTTAGAAAATTCCTCATTGGCAGAGTTTAACTCGGCTCTGGCAGTATCACGACTGGCGACCGCTTGGTCTTTTTGCGATTGGCTGGCGAGTTTCTTTCGGACTAGCTCAGAGGCGCGGGAATAGTTTTTTTGAGCTTCGGTTAGTTTTGCTTCTGCCATATCGACTTGCGCTTTAGCGGCAGCAATGTCTTCCGGTCTCTCACCATTGGTTAGACGCAGTAAGTAAGCACTAGCTTTAGCTTCTTCGGCGATGGCATGCGCCAGCACGGCTTCTTGGCGTTTAGTATCAAGACGGACGAGTACATCACCGGTTTTGACGCGGGTTCCTTCTCTTACTGGGAGCTCACGAATGATCTCATTGGCTGTGGAAGAAAAAGAAATACGGTCTCTTTCCAGTGTGCCTAATGCCTTGCCGTTGTCATCGTTTTGGCAGCCAAGGAGCGCTAAGACTAGTGAAAAAATGACTAGCAACGAACGTTTCATACCTAACCCTTCTAATGGTGATCTACTATCAATATTAGAAGGGTGCTGGTTATTTTCTAGCTGAATTTCATCAAGTTATGAAGTCAAGTAGCTTTTGAGCAATCCGATGACTGGATAGATTTCTTTCGATTAATTTTGTGTTTATCTTACCACTCGCTACCACTTGCTTCCACTGTTCAAACATGCTGTGGAAGCCCTTGCTCGCGAGCATTGGCGTCCAGTCCTTAAGTTGAATTTGTGTAGTCAAGTTGTCGCGGTAGCACTCACCGCTTACAAATGAATCAAAACGATAGGCTCGGTCTTGATGACAACTACTAATCACTTCCTGGGTCATACCAAATTGACGATTCATTGAAGCTTCAAAAAGGGCACCATGTTGCTGCCATTTGATGTCGATTCTCGCCAGTTTCTCTCCATCCTTTTGATAGTGAATATCGATATCTTCAAAGTCGATGTCGCCATGGATGTTGATGCTATCAAGTGGGTGAATAAAGTCGTCAAATAAGAAGGTTTTTGCTTCACCAGGTAGAGCGTAGCGATGTTTTTCCCAACGCAATGAGCGCAATGACGCCATATCAGACAGGCTGTGTTCTTGAATAAGCGGCAAATGGCGTCGGTTGAAACCGATATAGAGTGGTACTTGTTTCTGCTCCGCTAACTGATACAGCGCTTCACACTCTTGGTAACTATCCGCCAATGGTTTATCGACAAAGGTTGCGATTCCGTGTTCTAGGAAGTAACGCGCAATTTCTGGGTGAATCGATGTTGCCGCGTGGATCATAACCGCATCTGGTTGAAAGTTGAGTATGGCTTGGTAACGAGTGGTGGTATCAGCCACGCGATATTGCTGAGCGAGTGCATTAAGAGTGCCTGCATCGCGAGTACAGAATATTGGTTGGATATCCGGCTGTGATGTGGTGAATGGTAGGTAGGCCTTTTGGGCAATATCTCCCAGCCTATGTGTGCAATTTTCAATATAAGCCTCGGAATTGATTGTATTTTCGATAATCTACACTGCCATTATGAACACAACTCCAGCGATTGTGAATTTTACTACGACATAGGTAGAAGAATTTGTTGCGGATGTTTTTAACTGGTTGTTAAACGTAATATAGTTTTTTCTAAATTGTCTGAAACCACATCACGTATTGACACTCTTTTGCCGCTTCTGACTAGTACCTGATATAGGGATTTCGTAGATTATCAATTAGGAACACGGCAAAGGCTGCCACCGCGTTATGGAACACTGCACTATCATGAAAGATCAACTCACAATCTCAATTTCAACGATTAATGGCTCCTCCCATTGGCAGCTAAGTAAATCGATGCGTCGCAGCTTAAAGAGCTTGGCGGGGATCGGGCTGGTGTTAGTGCTAGGAGCCGTGCTACTTATTCAGCACTTGTATCAGGTGGTGGATTACGCGGAGTTAAAGCAGGCGGAGCTTGCCAGTGAATCACAAACGCTTGGGGATGAGTTGGCAAACCTGCAAGACCTTAAGCAGACATTGCAACAAGATCTCTCTGAGCGCGAAGAGCGAATTAGTTTAGTTTCAGAGCGCCTAGCCGATTTGGAAAAGGTATTGGGCGTAGCTGACTCACCAGAGAATATCGACTTAGATTCAAGACTTGATGTGGCGGCTATCCACTCTAGTGTGCGCATGACGATGCTCAACCAGATCCCAAGTGGTTCTCCGGTAGGTAAAGAGCGCATCTCGTCGCAGTTTGGTAAGCGAAAGCACCCGGTGACGGGCAAGCTAAAAATGCACCGTGGTATGGACTTTGCGGTCAATACCGGCACAAAAATTTACGCACCAGCAGATGGCGTGGTTGAAGTGACAAGACGCAGTAAGAAAGGATCGGGTAATTTTCTTAGGTTGCAGCATTCGTTCGGTTTCTCCAGTTCATACTCTCACTTAAAGGGCTTTAAAGTCCGCCCAGGACAGTTTGTTCGTAAGGGAGAGCTCATTGCCATTTCTGGTAACAGTGGCCTGTCATCGGGTCCACATTTGCATTATGAAGTTCGCTTTGTTGGGCGAGCACTTGACCCTAAGCCGTTTGTGGAATGGGGCGTAAACGATTTCGAAGATATCTTTAAAAAGGAGCGAGCAATACGATGGGAATCTTTAGTAAAAACAGTGGAACAAAGAGTCGCTCAGCAGCTTCAACTCTCATCGCCAAAGGCTGTGTTATTAGCGGAAAACTCAAACTAGAAAACGACATACAAGTTGATGGCATCGTTGAAGGGCAGTTACACATTGAGGGCGTGATGGTCGTGGCTGAATCTGGTCGAGTAAAAGGCGAGGTTTTTGCTAAGCAATTGATTGTCAATGGTATACTGGAAGGCGATTGTCACGCGGAGCAGATCCAAATTCTGGCAAATGGTCGTGTTAAAGGTAAAGTGTGGAGCAACAATTTAAGCATTGAACCGGGTGGTAAGTTCTTTGGTGAAACCGCTGAGCTTCCTGAGAAAGAAGTGGTAACTTTAACTAGTCAGGCTAAGAAAGAGGCCAATACAGCATCTTCTGTATCCAAAAGTTCACCGCAACCTGCATCGGCATCAGATGCAAATCAAGTGAAACCGGCAGCTAAGCCAGCGGCTAAAGCGGTGAAAACGGCTTAACTCAACACAATTCTATCGCGCCTCAAGCCTCTATTGAGGCGCCTTTCCTCTTCTACTGACCTGTCCTTTTCGCGACGTTCAGTACGCTATACTTCGTATTAGGATGTCAGTGCTAACTTACTTTTGTGACGTTGTCACTTGCTGTGGGCTAGAACGTTTGACATACCCAAAATGTCGTAATGTGATCTGAATAACTAGGCTTTCTTGACCGAAATCAAGCGAGGTTAGGTATAACCATAAAGCACTATTCCAAATGACAGATTTCCCATTAATTTTATGGGATAGCCTTATGCCATTTATTCATTACTGATAAGGCGGAGTATATGTCACGAGAGAAAACTTCACAGAGTCGACGTCGATTTCTTCGCGACGCCGCTCGAACCGCTGTCGGTGTCGGCGCAGCCGCGACCGTATTAGGACTTCAATCCAAGCAAGGACAAGCCAAAACCAGTGGTGGCGTGCCTATTCGCCCGCCCGGTGCATTGGAAGGCAATCAGTTTGACCAAGCGTGTTTACGGTGCGGCCTGTGTGTTCAGGCTTGTCCTTATGACACGCTGAAACTCGCCACATTGCTTTCTCCCGTTGCTTCTGGAACGCCATATTTTACCGCTCGCGATATTCCTTGCGAGATGTGTGAAGACATTCCTTGTGTTGTCGCCTGCCAAGTGGTGCTCTAGACCATGCGCTGACCAACATTGATGACTCGCGTATGGGGCTCGCGGTGCTGATTGACCATGAGGAGTGCCTCAACTGGCAAGGGCTTCGCTGCGATGTGTGTTATCGCGTTTGTCCTCTTATTGACAAAGCGATCACGCTTGAGCCAATCCGTAACCAGCGCACCGGTTATCATGCGATGTTCATACCCACCGTGCATTCTGATGCTTGCACGGGCTGTGGTAAATGTGAGCAAGCCTGCGTGACGGAAGTACCTGTAATCAAAGTGGTTCCGATTGAGCTCGCTAAGGGTTACATGGGGGATCATTATCAGCTTGGCTGGGAAGAGCAGGTTGAGTTGCGAGACGGGAACTTCCCCAAAACACCGGAAATTGCGCCAACCGAGCATATCCGCATCAATGATGGGAGAAAATAATGGCTAAGAATCTCGCTAAAGATGCTGGTAATGACGCTATCCGTGAACTTGGCTGGTGGCGTTCTCATCGATTTCTGATTCTACGTAGGTTGTGTCAGCTCTCCATCGTTGGTCTGTTTATGATGGGGCCTACGTGGGGCATTTTACAGGGCAACTTGTCGTCTAGCATGCTGCTAGGTACTGTCCCGCTGAGTGACCCTCTATTGGTTCTACAAACCTTAGCTACCGGGCATTGGCCAGAGGTGAATGCCTTAATTGGTGTCACTATCGTTGTGATTTTTTATGCGTTGCTCGCTCCTCGCGCGTTTTGCGCTTGGGTGTGCCCATTAAATATCGTCACGGATATGGCGGCATGCTGCGCCGCAAGCTGAATCTCAAAACCAGCTTTAAGTGGTCTCCAACATTACGTTATTGGTTGATCCCTGTGATCTTACTTGGCAGTGCAGTATCGGGATCGCTGCTCTGGGCGTGGGTGGATCCTGTCGCGACATTGCACCGTGGATTAGTATTTGGGATGGCGCCGGTTGGATCCTTATTGCATTGGTGTTCTTGTTGGATTTAGTGCTGGTCGAACATGGTTGGTGTGGACATCTGTGCCCGCTTGGAGCAACGTATGGGGTGATTGGCCGTAAGAGTCCAATACGTATAAAAGCCACTCACCGTGAAGCGTGCACTAAGTGTATGGACTGTTATCATGTTTGCCCAGAGCCAGATGTACTTAGACAGCCACTAAAGTCGGGCGATAAGCGAGTCATGAGTCAGGACTGCATCAGTTGTGGGCGCTGCATTGATGTTTGTGTGCCGAAAGTCCTAGAGTTCAAAGTTCGGCCTAACGCAGATTAATACAATTACGCCAGCCTTAAAGGCTGGCGTTTTTCATCACTTATTGGTTAGCTAAAGAACTTGAGTTAATAACGCGCTTCTAGCGTGACTCCGCTAAAGCTGGTGTAGCCATTGAGCATAATGTGGTAGCGACCATGTTTAGTGCTCGTAACAGTACAAGTTTCTTGGTTGCCATAGCGATATGGACGACATTCCCAGTTGCTGAGTGTTGGTGCCGAGCCATAACGCAAGTACAAATCGGCATCGCCAGAGCCACCAGAAATAGTCACGCTCAAACGCTGCCCAGCAGTGACATCAATGTAATATTGCTTTTGCTCGCCGCGACCGCCGGAAATGTTGCTAACGGGTGTCGCGTTCTTTAGTTCGCCATCCGGTGTTTGGCCACCACAATCGTTGCCACAGCCGCTATCGGTGAGGCTGTAAACCAGCTTGTTCACTGTCCCCTTGGTATCGCTTATCTTGTTGACGCTCGCACGTTCACTGATTTTAGCGGCCACTTGAGCGGGTGAGAGAGCCCCGTTTTCTTGCAAATACAGAGCTGCAACGCCGGCGACATGTGGTGTTGCCATCGAAGTGCCACTAATGGTCTTGTAGCTACCGTCATACCAAGCCGATTTAATGCTTGAGCCCGGCGCAAATACATCGACACAACTGCCCCAGTTGGAGAAGCTTGAACGTGCATCACTGCTGGTGGTAGAGCCCACGGTGACGCCACTAGACTCTCGAGCAGGGGATGAGTTACAAGCATTGGCATTATCATTACCGGCAGCGAGCATAAAACTCACCCCTGATTGCACGGCACTAGCAACAGCGCGATCAAGTGCGGTAGATACACCACCCCCTAAACTCATGTTGCAACCGAAGGCCCAGATGCGTTTGCCGCCACCCAGTCTACGCCACTGATAACGCCAGCGGTGGTACCAGAACCGGTACAGCTAAGCACGCGAACACCTACGATATTCACGTTTTTTGCTACACCATATTGCGCTCCACCAATGGTGCCAGCAACGTGAGTACCATGGCCGTTACAGTCGGTAGCGTCACTGTCATTGTCGACAAAATCGTAACCAGAGCTTGAGCGGCCACTAAACTCAGGGTGAGTGTTAGTGACACCTGTATCGATAACGTATGCGGTCACACCGCTGCCATCGTAGTTGTAACTGTAGTTACTGTTTAGTGGGCGGTCGCGCTGATCGATACGATCGAGTCCCCAGATAGCGTTGCTTTGATTAGCGTTGGTTGAGAATATCGGATCCAGTGTAATGACCTGGTTCTGCTCGATGAACTCGACTTGCTGATCGCTACGCAGTTGAAACAATTGTTCGGCGGAGAGTGTCGCAACAAAGCCACTTAGCGAGCGATTGAAGACTTTTTCTATCTCAAATGAATGCTGGGTAGCTAGGCCGGAAACGGTTTGCTCTGTGAACTGTTGTAACGCAATAGGATCATTGCTTAGCGTCATAGGCTGCTTGAGTACCACAATGTATTGATCGCTAAGCGCAGTGTCTGCTGACGCTGTGACTAGCGGTGCCAATACCTCATTTTGTTGTAACTCTGGAGTTGCAAGGTTTTGTTCAGCTAGGGTATAGCTTGAGTTGATCGCAAAAACGGATGCGATAGAAAAGGTCAAAAATGTCTTTAACATATTGTGTTCCATTCAAAAGTTATCGAAGTATTGAATAAAGTCAGCGTTGAGATAGCTGACAGGGCGAGTGCATGAAAACAGCTGTGCAGCTCGCGTACGAAATTCAAGCTAGTCAAAACCGATGAGGAACGTGTAAAGACAATATGCATTTAAGTGCATTTCATGGAGTTTGTGCCAATGGCTGCGATAGGTATCAAAAAAAACAGCTTTAGTCTGTAGTGATGAAATTTATGTGCTACTGGGCTTTTATTGATTAAGTTATTGTTTAAAAAGGATATTTATTGATATTTTAAACTGCTATTCTTGCGGTTTTATTGAATGAATAGCAGTGTATGGGTCAGTGCTTACTACAAGACCCATACGCGATGCCGTAGTCTAATAGATAAGATGAAGAGAGCACTGCTCATTTCCGGATACAACCACTAACCATTGTCCATCTTGCCAGTGAATCACCTCCTCTCTATATAAGTGAGTATATTTAGAGAGTAGATTCTCACAGAGAATCGTATTGGATTCGCTGATTTCTATTTCGATGGAAAAGTCGCCAATATCCTTTGGTAAGTTAATCTGTGTTGGCGAGTCGAGCAATAACGTTTGCTGTGACAAATCACTATCAGTCACCTTAAGTTGTGCCGTGCTATGTTGAGGTAAGGTTGTATCAACAATAAACAGTGGAACACTATCGTCAACAGGTGTGATATCAGGCCTGGTCATTGCGTAGAGTGAATACTGACTTGCACTGACATCACCGATGGCAAACACCCAGTAAAAAGCGTCATCAACGATGTCTACTTGGGTGCTTGCGCGTTTAACTTGCAGGTTTCTATCCAATAAATCGATGGTAAATGGGTGGAGTGAGTCAATCGGTTCGTTAAAGTGAACGGTGGTCAGAAGACTTGAATGATTTAGGACATGATCTTTCAGCAAGTGGTACTCATGCTGAGAGTGAGTTTGAGCTACAACATCATGAATTGCGAAGCCGGAGTGATTCTGAATGAGATCAAACGTACGAACTTTCATGGATGAGGTTGTCATGATCTCAGGATCATTAATTTGAGGTGTCGAACTGCCGCAGCCATAAAGCGAACCTATAGCCAAGATAAACAATGAGTGTGGAATGTAGTTTAATAATTTCATAGTAAACTCTCGATTAATTGTGGTAACTATGACGGCTGGATATTAAATCTAAGCTTTCAATATATAATTCCATTTTCGGACAGCGGAATAAGCTGTCGATATCTAACCATTTAGGTTGCCTATCATCCACCGAGATAATGTAGTGCTTTTCCATGAACAGTAGTGTTGATTCTAAAATCAAGTCCCAGCGTGTATCTTTACGATGATTTCGCTGTTCTGATTTTGGATAATACATCCATTTAGTTGTGCTTATTTGTGGGCAAATATAAACATTGCCATCGTTATCTACGACGACTTCCCCCTCTAGGCCATTGACCCGGAGTTTTTTGTTTACATCGTCTTTTGTATTGGTATTAACTGCTATAGCGTAGATAAATGGCATAGTAACCTTCAGATAAAGTGAGTCCTCAGGAGACCCTGATTGCTTGGTGGTAAATTCGGCCAAAAGGCTAATGGTGTTAGGTATTAAATAATATTTCGTGGATCTCGAATGCTGAGATCCATATCATCTAAATAACGAGCTAGCTTTTCAGTCGAGTTAATAGTAATTTTCGCGCGGTGCAGTGAAACCATTTGGTTTCTTTCTAGTTCTTTCATTACTTCATTAACTCTTTGTCTTGCAATACCCGTCATATCGCTTAGTTGTTGTTGGGAAATAGCGATTTCTACAGGCATGTTTCTACTACTAATATGAGCTAAGATCTCTATTAACTGATAGACGATCCGCTCCGTAATATTGGCATTGTTGATTATTTGGCTTTGTAGCCATTTTTCTCGAGATTCGAATGTGAGCGAGTAGAACCATTTGAAAATCTCATTGTTCTTGCGAGTTATTGGCGTTAGTTTCTGATTGCTAAAATGAACGATGCTGCAAGGTTCTATTTCAATCATGATGAATGATGACAAGGAATGAGAATCATCAATATAGTTACCAAACCAACCTCCTTCACCCACCAGTAAACAGTTGGCTGTTTTCAAGTTTGGCGTTTGAATACAAATCGCCAATGTTCCTTTTTCAACAAAGTTAACGCCTTTATTGATCAAGCTTGCGCCTGCAATACCCTGATTAGACAGCGTTTTGCGCTCGGCGATGGATTCAAGATCACTTAATAGTTCGCCTGATAAAGACGTCGTCCAACGTATTTGTTTACTGCTTACTGTCTTTGCCATCGCTGCCCCTTTTTGGTGTCATCTAGAAAATTATAGAGGCTAATAGCGGGTGTTTCATGTTGATGTGGGAGAGTGTAAGGGATAGGACGAGGGAAGAGTATCCGCTAGCGGACACTTCTAGCAAATTCTTGATAAGAACTTGCTAGTGTGTTGAATGGCTAGAGTTGGGGATGCTTAGCGTGCGATGTCTAGAACGTTGTCTTTTACGCCGTTAATTCGGAACCAACCAGCGATACTAAAGCGCTCGCGCTGAGTTGGCAGAACTTCGTGCGGGAACATTTCTGAGAAGAACACAAACAAACGGCCGGACTTAGGTTTGATGCGAGTGATTTCATTGTCATCAAGGTCGTAAACCACCAGATCGCCACCGTCTTCGTCTGTCCACTCGTCATTCATGTAAAACACGGTGGTCAGGCGACGGTTCTCATTGCCACGGAAACAGTCGAGATGCTTTTGGTAGAAATCGCCTTTCTCATATTTGGCGAAATGCGCTTCGTACTCAAATAGCCCCAAGAAAAAGTTTTGGTTAGCCGTTTGGCGAATGATTTCCATCTTACTAAGAAATTGTCCCACCGGATCGCCAAGATCGGGTGATAGCCAACAGATCTTGTCACTGCGAATGGCACTTTCACGCATCACATCATCATTACGACCAATACGCGCTTTGTTCCACTCTTCAGGTAAGCACTCTTTGAGAGCTGAAACTTGCTCGGCAGAGAGAAAGTCATCCCAAACGTAATAGCCATGTTGGGTCAGATTGTCGATCAGTGTTTGCATGATGCACCATCGTTGTTAGAAACAGGGAGGGCGCTTTATAAAGAAATAGATAGCATGCTTCAATTTAGGTTGTTTATCGTGACGATAACGCTTGTTCGAGAAGGGGTAGGGTATAACAGGCAAGAAGTCGCCCCTTACCGCAGCAAGGGGCATAAGATTACTGAATGTAATCGATAAGGGCTTGTTCACTTGGTAGTGCGGTCATCGCGCCTTTTTGCGTTGTCGCTAAAGCGCCGCAGCCGTTTGCCCAGCGAACTGCATCAACGATGGTCTCATCATTGATCCAATTTGCTGTTTTAGATAAGCGAGTCAATAGGCCGCCAACAAAAGCATCGCCTGCACCTGTGGTATCAACCGGCTTGACTGGTGTGCCGGCAATGAGCTGTTGCTCATTGTCACGAATAACCAATGCGCCTTTTGCGCCTTGAGTAATGAGCACAAGTGTATTGTTGTATTCACCAAGTGCTGCAATACCGGCGTCAAGGTTGTCGGTTTCAGTTAGGAACATCAGTTCATCGTCTGAGAACTTAACCACATCGGCCAGAGCAATGGCTTGCTGGCACACTGGCTTGATAAGGCTTTGGTCGCCCCATACTTCGTCGCGAAGATTTGGATCGAAACTGACAAAGCCGCCAGCTTGCTTAATGCGTTTCATCGCTTCTAGCGTCGCGCTGCGGCTTGGCTCATTAGCAAGAGCGATAGAGCAAACGTGCAGCCACTCACCTGCGTTAAACTCAGGAATGTCGCTCACTTGCATAAATTGGTCAGCACTTGGCTTAACCATAAAGGTGAAGCTACGTTCGCCTGATTCATCAAGATCAACGATCACCGTTGAAGTGCGCTGGGCGTCATCTAGTCGCATGAAGTCAGTGTTCACGTTTTCTGAGCTTAGTGTTTGCTTCATGAAGCGTCCTAACGGGTCTTGGCCGACACGGCCAAAAAATCCGGTTTCACCACCGAGTCGAGCGATCGCAACAGCGACGTTTGCAGGAGCACCGCCGGGACATTTTAGATACGTCGTGTCCGTATCAGGAATCAAATCTACAACGCATCGCCAGTTACCCAAACCTTACTCATAACAAATTTCCTGTACTAATCGATTTGTTTTGAGTTTACTAAATCGATTTAGCAAAGAAAATGTGTTTTAATAGACACCATGATAGCGGCGCTAAAAATTGTGATCTCAAGCACGATCGTGATCCGCAGTGAAGATCTTCTCTATATAAGACGCAACAAGCAGGAAGCATAAGTAGAACGCGATGAGCAAAAAGCTAAAATTGGCCGATATCGCACAATTGGCAGAGGTCTCTAAATCGACCGTCAGTTTTGTGCTGAATGGACATGCAGAAAAACACCGCATTAATAAAGAGACGGTGGCACGCGTGCTGCGTGTCGTTGAGGAGCATAACTATTCGCCCAGTGTTTATGCCAGAGCGCTCAAGTCGAAAAAGACGCAAACTTTTGGCTTGGTTATCCCAGATCTTACCAACATGGGTTTCGCTACGATTGCGAAAGCATTGGAACAGCTGTGCTTAAACGCGGGTTATCAGCTTTTAATTGCTTCTACCGATGACGATCCTTTGCAGGAGAAAAAGGCGGTGGCGAACCTTGTTGAACGCCAAGTCGATGGCATGATGGTGGCCTCATGCTTAGATAGCGATGACTATTATCAAAGTCATATCAAAGATACCCCTGTGGTATTTTTTGACCGGGAGTTGGAATCTGAGCGCTATAGTGAGATCACGACGGATGCGTATGACTCTACTAAAACTATTGTGTCCGCATTGGTTAAAGATGTGTCTGAATGTGCGTTTATCGGTGGGCAGCTCTCTTTGTCTCCTAGCAGAGAGCGTTATCAAGGTTTCGTCGATGCCGTTCAAGAGGGTGCGCTGTCGTTGCAGCCTGAGCTTGTTTTTAACCAAGATTATCAGCCTCAAAGTGGTTATGAGATGATGCGAAGCTGTGTTGAACATCTAGGTCGGCTTCCAGCAGCACTGTTTACAGGTTCTTACTCTTTATTAGAGGGCGTACTTAGGTATCTAAATGAGCACAACCTAATGGCAGATGCCGCCCAGCAACCGATGCGCCTGGCTACCTTTGATAACTATTCGGTTCTCGATTGTTTGCCACTGCAAATTGACTCTATCGAGCAAGATTGCCAACAGTTGGCGCTGAAGACGTTTGATTGTTTGCAAAAGACGCTGTCTAATAAGGACTATAAAAGCAAGATGAGCATCCCTGCTCACATTCATAATCGGAGACGCTAGCGCCACATGGACTCAAAATCACTACAACCTCTCTATATACAGATTGCAGATACGCTCAAACAACGTATCGATGATGGGCTATACCCGCAAGGTTCCAAGTTGCCCTCTGAGAGTCAGTTAGTAGACAGTTTGGGTGTAAGCCGCGTGACCGTGCGCAAAGCGCTTGGTCAGTTGGCCGACATTGGCTATACCGTTTCTGAGAAAGGGAAGGGAACTTATGTTGCGGTTCAAAAACTCAAACATGACTTTTTGGGTATGGCGGGCTTTGCACAGGAGTTGCAAGGTGCGGGCTTAGAAGCGAGCAACCAAGTTGTCCATTTTGAGAAGACGGTAGCCAATGCGGAGTTGGCAGAAAAGTTGATGGTTAAACCTGATTCTGAGTTGTATCGATGCGGCCGTTTGCGTGTGGTCAATAGCGATGTGGTGTCTTATGAAGATTTCTATATTCCGGTTGCACTACTGCCTGACCTTAATGAAGAGGTGTTGTCTGGTTCTAAGTTCGCTTACTTAAAAGAACAAGGGATCGAGATGGTGAAAACGCATCAAAAGATCAAGCCGTCATTGCCGAGTGAGCTTGTTCAAGACAAGTTATCTGTTGAAGCACTTGAGCCGATTTTGATCAACGAGTCAGTCAACTATCGTAGTGAGACCGAGCCGTATGAGTACTCCATCGTTTATTATAAGTCGAGTGTCTATGACTTTGAGATAGTCGCAAGACTTTAGTCTTCTCAAAGATCTATAAAACCACCTTTTGATAAGGTGGTTTTTTTATATGCCCTCTATCTATTATTGATTGTGATGACAAGCACGTTTCTCACGTTCAATACGACAAAAAGGTTTATCCTGTATTTTACCTGTATTACATTAATACACGTTGAATACAGGTTACTATTTTGTGCTCTTAGGAGAGAACGGAACCATGGCAAGAAATGCTAAAGTTGTCGCATCGCAAGTAATGGACTTGCTCGGTGGTGAAGGCAACATCGAACAGTTGACGCACTGTGCAACACGTCTTCGTGTCGTTACTAAAGACGACTCTAAAGTTAACGCAGAACAACTCGGTGAAACCGAGGGGGTTCACGGTTACTTCTTCAAGAATGGTCAACATCAGGTCATTCTAGGTACAGGTTTTGTGGGCAAAGTGTTTGCTGAACTCACTGGCAATGGTGAAGTAGATACAAGCGCGGCACCTAAGAAGGAAGAATCGGGTAGCACGTTTCAGCGCGTTACTCGAACTTTCTCAGACATCTTCGTTGCGATTATCCCTGCGCTCGTTGCAACGGGATTGCTCATGGGACTGCGCGGACTGATTGTCAGCGGTTTTGGTGTTGAGCTTTCTCCGCAGCTGACGACACTTTCTCAGGTATTGACCGACACCGCCTTTATCTTTATCCCTGTTTTGGTCACTTGGTCAGCGATGCGCGTGTTTGGTGGCAACCCGGTATTGGGTATTGTGCTCGGATTGATGCTGGTGGCACCGCAGCTGGCGAACAAATGGGATGTCGCTTTTGGTAACGCTGAAGCGCTAATGATTCCATTTATGGGCTTCGAAATTGCGGTGACAGGTCTGCAAAGCTCCATTCTCCCTGCTGTATTTATGGGCTGGTTTGCGGCTATGGTGGAAAAGACGTCTCGTAAATATGTACCAGAGGTATTGGATCTGATCCTTACCCCGTTCATCACGCTCCTCGTATCACTGATTGCAGGATTGGTTTTTGTCGGCCCGTTGCTATTAGGTATTGAGAAGTTCATTACTGATATTGTTGTTTACTTCCTGCAAATCCCATACGGCATTGGTGGTCTCATCTACGGCGGCGCCATTCAGTTTATGGCTGTGACAGGCATGCACCATACGATTGTTCCAATTACGATTGCGATGGTGACTGAGACAGGTTTCGACTACATCAACCCGCTCGGTACGGCAGCGATTGCCGGCCAGTTTGGCGCGGCGATGGCAGTGATGACCATGCAAACGAGCAAAGTGAAAAAGTCAGGCATGTTTGGCGCGGCGCTGCCAGCACTGTTTGGTATCACTGAACCTGCGATGTTTGCCGTGACCTTACCTCGCGTTAAGCCATTCTTGTACGGCTGTGTGGGTGGTGCGATTGGTGGCTGTATCGGTGCGATTGCAGGTATTGGCTCTGCAGGTACAGGTGCCACTATGCTTCCAGGTATGTTGCTTTACTTGGGTGGCGGTCTAGGCATGTATGTTGTTGTAATGCTGGTTGCGGCCTTGGTTGCCTTCGCAATGACCAAGCTGTTCTACAAAGAAACAAACTAATACATTGATTTTTATCCCCTCATGGATGAGCGAGTCACATGAGGGGATTTTTTTATTTTGAGTTTTAAAGAGAGTCGTTATGGATTTTTCGAACCGTCAAAACCGTATGGTTAGGCTAGACGAAGTTTCGGATGAGTATTTGCAGCATATTGCGAAGCTCACCAAACAGGATCCTTATTATCCAAGCTATCACATAGCGCCGAAACACGGTTTAGTGAACGACCCAAATGGTCTGTGCTACTTCAACGGCGAACACCATATCTTTTATCAGTGGTTTCCGCTTGGTCCTGTGCATGGTTTGAAGCATTGGTATCACGTGTCGACGAAAGATTTTGTGCACTTTACTGATCGAGGTGTCGCGCTTTATCCAGATCAAGATTATGACCAACACGGGTGTCATACTGGCGTGGCCGTTGTTGAAGATGATCATTTGAACCTTCTTTATACCGCGCACTATGTACCGGAGCCAGAATCAGGTCATCCGACACAGATATTGGCGGTCATGGATAAACAGGGCAACATCGAGAAAAAAGGAGTAGTGGTCGATTTCAACTCAGAGCACTACACGCACAATATGCGTGACCCTGTCACTCTAAGGCGTGGTGATGACTACTACATGTTGATTGGCGCTGAAAGTCATCAGCATGAGGGAAAGCTAGCAATCTATGGCGGCCCTTCTATCGATAGCTATCAATATCTAGGTAATGTCGATATCGGTCTCGAAAACTTTGGGTTCATGTGGGAATGCCCAAACTATTATGAGCAAGATGATAAAGGCGTGTTTATCTTCTCACCTCAAGGCGTGTCGTCTGAGAGCAAGTACGACTTAAAGAATGTCTTCTCTGTGGTCTATATCGTGGGCAAACCTATCGATACCGAAAAGCGTGTGTTTGAAAATCAAGGCTACTTTGAACTCGATAAGGGTTTTGATTTCTATGCCCCGCAAACGTATTTAGACCCGCAAGGGAGGCGAATTCTTATCGGCTGGCTAGGGAATTCTAAAAGTGAATACCCAACGGATAAAAACTATTGGGCTCACATGTTAACACTACCAAGAGAAGTGACGATTCGCGGCAATAAATTGATTCAGCAACCGCTCGATGAGCTTAAGGCACTAAGACACACCACTCAATCGTTAACGGCAAGTAACACGCTGAGCAGTCGTGCATTTGAGCTAGAGCTATCCGTTGAAAGCAGCTTCTGTCTTGAGCTTGCGAACGATAACGGTGACAAAATGGTGTTCTCGGGTAACAAAGATGAGTGGATTCTGGATCGAACGGATGTGACAGAGGTACACGCTGCTGACTTTGGCACGGTACGTTTTGCTAAGCGCCTGAGTACGCAAAGCCGAGTCAGAGTGCTTGTCGATAACTCGAGTATTGAAATCTTTTGTGATGACGGGGAAACGGTGTTTACGTCACGTTTGTTCGTAGCGCAGCTCAGTCAGCTCCTGCTAACGGGAGTAGAAGGGAGCATTCATTACCTGAAGGGACTTCAGTATCAGTAACCGTATTCTGATGCTCTCGTTATCAATAACAAAGGCCAGCAAATGCTGGCCTTTGTTTTGTCTATATTCTGGAAAGCGAGATGACTGCGGGATCTAACAGCGCTGCTTACTCGCGCTGACTTTGAGGAGCATATCCAGCTCTTCTTCAGTGACCAACTCTTTAACCCGTTTCTCGCTCGATAAGCGTTCAACAAACGATTTGACATCTCTAAGCTGGTTAGTATCTAAATGATGAATGGCGTCAACAATGTCCTTCTCCAACGTTTGATTCATGCGACTCACTCCTCAATTACTTTCATATTGTTAACCTAGACCATATGCGCCTAATAGCAAGTTTATTTGCGGTTTGATGCGCCTCCTCTGACCACGACATGGTCGAGAGGATTACATCATGAGGTGTGGTTGCGAGTTCTTATTAGTGGATGAACATCTATACAACTTGTTACTTACCCGTAGTCATTCAGACATGTCGAATAAGCGTTACATTCTTACTACATCTTTTGTCTGTAATTTAAACAGCTAATTAATACTTTTATTAATCTGTAATTGTGACAGGCATCACTGTAAGACCGTTAATTCAATTAAAGTTCATATAAATTGACTCAATAAATGTTTTTAAAGCTAAATGGATATTTATTTATATATAAGTCATTGATTAATATTGATTTTTGTATTTTTCTAAAAGCGTGATTTAGATAGGCATTTTTAACTTATTAGGATTGATGGTGTGAATGATTTTGCCCAAAATTGCCCTCGTTCATTCGATAAATGATTTCAAGTTTTTTGTTTGATGTGACGTGTGAATGAGGCGCTAGGTTCATCCCTTCTCATTCGCTACAAACAGAAAGCTTTTAAATATAAAAAAATAGTTAATTACAATCCCTGGGGTTAATAATGAAAAATACATTTAAGCTATCGCTAGCTGCAGTTTTGGTTTCTGCTGCTATGGGTGCAAACGCTGGCATCAGCATCGTAGACAACGAGACTGGTAACTTCTCTATCGGTGGTGACGTTGAATTTGATTTCAACTTCCAAGACCGCGAAGGTCAAGAGAACAACGAATTCAACCAATCTGGTCGTATTCTTCTTGAGTTCGCTGGTGAGCGTATCACTACCAACGGTCACATTTTCCAAGTAAATGTTCAACCTTTGATGCAAAGCAACGGTGAAGTCGCACTGGATGATGCATGGTTTGCGTTTGGTGCACAAGATGGCTGGAACCTACGTATGGGTCGTTTTGAAGCATTCGACATGTTCCCAGTAGGTCAAGATACGTTCCTAGAGTACTCTGGTGACACCTCAAACGAACTAGTTTCTGATGGTGCACCATATGTATACCAAATGAAAGAAGCACGTGGTCGTGGTTCTGACGGCCAAATCATGTACAGCCAGTCTTTCGACAACCTATATGTAGAGCTAGGCTCTATGATCGGTGACCGTTCAGACCTATTTACTGGTGGTAAGTACCACGGTGCAACAATTGATCAGAGTAAGACAAAAGACTCTGTTCTGATTCGTCCTGTAGTAGGTTACCAAGCGGGTAGCTTCGGCATCGCAGCGTCTCTAGAAACGAACCTAGTTAAAGATGCAGTTGTAACTAATAGTGGTGTAGATATCTCTGACCGTATGGGTTACGGTGTGACTGCTAACTACACGACTGCTGACTGGAACTTGATTGCAAACTTTGCATACATGGACGCAGTTGACGAAGACAACATGACTGTTGGTGTGAACGCGCTATACAAAGGCTTCGGTCTTGGTTACATCCACGCAAACAACGAGTACGAAAACAAAAAGCTAACGTACACAGAAGGTAAAGCGAAAGTAGACACGGTTTACGCATCTTACGAGTTTGCAGATGTGCTAGCAGTTGATGATTTCTCAATCTACCTAGGTGCTTACTACACGAAAGTTGATGACCAAACAACTGCGAAAGTGTTTGAGGAAGATACAGACAAAGGTGTTCGTGTACGCTTCAAGTACTTCTTCTAATCGACGACAAACCGTTTAGAACAAAACTGCCAAATACAGAAACGGAGCGATTATCGCTCCGTTTTTTTCTATTCGTTTAGCAATTAAAACGTAAATGCTAAGTTTGCAGATGCACCCAATTGATTGCTACCAGCGTAGTTGCCCGCAATATCGAGACTTACCACATCAAACGGACTCAAACCAATACCAGCAGTGATGGCACTGTCGGCGTTGTCTTGCATGTCCACTTCATATCCGGCACGAAGCTGTGCCCAGTCCCAAGCATTACCCTCGATACCAAAACGCAGGTACTGAGTTTCATCGTTTAGGCTAGCAAAGCGTTCTTGCTTGGTAAGTTCGATGTCCACCGCCACGGTCACGAACTCGCCATTATAAGCAGAACCAATGGTTGCCATCGGATTTAGCTTGTAAGTATCAATCTTAGTACCTTGGTAGGTTTGTACATCAATCTCTTGTTGAATGAGGTCACGAACCGATAGGCCAAGGCGCCAGTTGTTGTAGTGCCATGCTGCGCCCAAATCGAAGTTAAAAGCGCTCTTTTCAACCATGCTGTCTTCTGCATTGTCGGCATCGAAATCTTGCACGCTCGCGATGAGAGCGTATGTACGGAGCTTTTGGAGCTTAGGCGTGATACCAAACGAGACATCTTGATTTGCAATATTGAAGTTTTTACCTAGCGCTAAGCCAAATTCTGCGCTGGCAAAAGCTTGCATTTGTACTTCAGAGTTTTTGTATCGGTCCTCGATGTCAGCAACAGAATTGCCCTGAGAGGGTTGGATTATCGGGGCTGCAATGGCTTCCGCATAGCCACGAGCATATAGGTTGCTTGATACTAGGTAGATGGAATTGCGATAGCAAAGCCTAAATTAGCACTTATGGTAGTTGGTTTATTGCCTTCTAGCTGATCAAGTAAACGATCGATATCAGTAAGTGTTGCAACTTCGCCTGACGGATTTTTCTCGTACTGGTCGATCAACGACTGCAGATCGTCAAGCGTAGAGATACTTTCGTCCGTATCGCGGGCGCTTGCGCCAAAGGTGGGCAATAGAAGGCCGACATCGTCGTTATCCTTGTATGAAGCCGTTAACGCTGGGTTGTATAGGCCTGCAGTTAAATAGTCAGCTGAGCTACGCCAGTGTTACCCATGGCGGCGCCGCGCGCGTCGATCATATTGTTAGCTGCATTCGATAGTGTTGGAGTGGTGGCTGCCAAAACGATAGCGGCCACTTTAGTGGTATTTTTCATTATTATGTCCTGCGATTCATTCGCATTAGTACTCATTATCCGATGAGTCTTATCTTTACGTACTTCCTTGCAGGAGTTTTGCAAAGAGCACGCCACTGCATTGCTGTGAGTTCTTCACAAGCGAGCAAATGATAATTGATATTTATATAAAGTAAATGGCATATCATGTTGTTTTTATGAATAAAAAAAGGCTCACCTAAAAAGGTGAGCCTCATCAAGAGAAAAAGTGGTCTGCGATTTAGAAGATTAAATGCGCGACACCAGCAATCACAGGCAGTGTGATAAGCGTACGCAGAATGAAGATAGCGAACAGCTCAAAAATGTTCACTGGGATTCGGCTACCAAGTAGTAGGGCACCCACTTCAGACATGTAGATTAGCTGAGTAACTGACATGGCTGCGATGACAAAACGCGTCATTTCGTTATCAATTGACGCTGCTAGAATCGATGGGATGAACATATCAGCGAAGCCGACAACCATCGTTTTAGAAGCTGCTACGGCTTCTGGTACACCCAGTAATTCTAGATAAGGAATAAACGGTGTCCCTAGGATTTCAAATACTGACGTGTACTCAGCGATAACAAGCGCGACAGTACCTAGGCCCATTACAACAGGCAGTACGCCAAATACCATGTCGACAGCGTTCTTAACGCCTTCACCGAATACTGACTTAGCCGAAGTCACTGTACCAGCACGTTTTAGTGCTAGATCCAAACCCCAAGAGAATGTGGTGTGGCCTTTAGGTGTCACTTCTGCGTCTGCTGATGGTTTAGTCCCATCGATAAACAGGTCTTTTTTGTTACGCAGTGGTGGAAGGCGAGGGATAATAATCGCCGCTACAATACCCGCCAAACAAATCGCGCCATAGAAAGGTAGGAACAAGTGCTCAAGCTCAACTTGGGCAATAACAACCAAACTAAATGTAATAGACACTGCTGAGAATGTGGTACCAATCACCGCTGCTTCACGCATGGTGTAGAACTTGTTCTCATACTGTTTGCTGGTCAGAAGAATACCCACACTACCATCACCTAGCCAAGAAGCCATACAGTCGATAGCGCCGCGACCTGGTAGATTGAACACTGGACGCATGATCTTACTGAGTAGTGCACCAAACAGCTCAAGTAGGCCAAAGTTCAAAAGTAGTGGCAGAAGAAGACCTGCAAAAATGAACACGGCAAATAGCGTCGGCAGAAGGCCTTCCAATACTAGTCCGCCAGTGTTTTCTTCCCAAATGGCTTCTGGACCAACTTGGAAGTAGGTCATGAGTACCGCAATACCACCAATAACGCGAACCGCGAGCCACATTGGTGTTGGGTTAAATAGACCGTTTAAAAATTCATTGTTAGTTATGAAAGCAGGCTTAAAAATGCGTGATAAAACGGAAGCTGCTGCCATTACTGCGATGATTGCCGTGACCAAAGGAACAATGAAGTCACCCACAGCTGCTTGTAGTGCTTTAGCAAGTACAGCGACTGGGATAGTTAGACCGCCATCGTAGCTGATTGGCGCCATAAAAAGGAATAGACCGATTAACGACGGGATGAAGAACATCCAGAAGTTGCCTTTTTTGCCGCTTTGCGGCACAGATTGAGCACTATTTTGCATTTTTCTCTCGTGTTACAACTAGTTAATAATGACGACGTCCTGCGCCTATTTATTCACTAAACATCCATATTTGTGCATTGAGCGCAAGATTACTCTTTTTTTTGAATGCTGGCAATACTATTCATCATTAAAGGGTAATTATTCACTATATGGTTCTATAGTAACCAATAATGCGCAACAGAATGTATGGTGATGGTTGGTATGAGTATGCACAAAGTATAGTGGGTATTGATGCTTTCGGCGTTTTCAAGAACGCGCTAAACTGTAATGATTGAATAAGTTATTGAGAATTAAAACAATGCCTAGGAAGAAGCTCCCAGTTCCTCTGATTCTATTGATCCCTCTTTGTTTACTCGCCGTTGTCATTGTGGCGGGTATCTATCGGTTCTCCCTGTCTGATGAGGAGATTCTTGCCAAATTCCCTTCGCAGCAAAACTTACAAGCAGATCCTGTTGTTGAAGCTATATTGGGTCTTCAAGTGCCGAACCCTTGGACAATTCAAGTGCCTGAAACCAGTGCGTTCTCATTGCTGACAGATATTGACCCAGATACTCAAGTTGCGGCAGGAAGTTACGATGATGGTATGGAGCGCGGCAGCGTCTATTTGCTGTATGCGTATCAGCAGTCTATTTACAACGACAAGTCGCTATCTGCCGTGGTTATCCCTTTTGCAGTAAGTAATCAAGGTTCAGGGGTTTTCTATTACTTGGGACTGTTTAAATGGGACTCAGCTCGCCAGCGAGTTATTTTGTCGGATGCCAAGCTAGCGGGAGATCGCATTGATATCATAGAACTGAAACGTAGTAACGATACCATGACGCTCAACTTCAACAAGCACGGTCAAGCGCAGTCTATGTCTGAACTACCAGAGGAAGCAGACAGTCTAATTTGTGAAGTGAAGGACTTTAACTGGAGCGGTTGTACTAGAGCGGCTGTTGAGTGAATTCATAATGGGTTCGATAACTTTTATTGGTTTGATAAATCATTGGTTGCAAATGTACGCTTGAGAATGTGACATTAATTACATAACATGAAGTTTTGATGTTGTTATTTTTTAGACAAATGGAGCTTGCAATGATTAATAAGCGTTTTTTTAAAACTAAAGATGAAGTTGAAGTTACGTTCGAGTTGGATGCAACCGATGTGCAAAGTGCTGTGCTGATGGCGGACTTTCTTGATTGGCAACCCGTGCCAATGAAGAAAGTCGCAAAGACAAAGTCGTTTAAATACAAAACTCGACTACCAAAAGATGCTCAGTTTGAGTTTCGTTACCTAGTTAATGAGAGTGAGTGGGTGAACGATGCACAAGCGGATCAATATGTTCCGAATGGGTTTGGTGCCGACAACTGTATCGTGAACACGGCACAAGCTTAATTGAATCGCACGTTGGTTTATTTAGGTAATTGACAGCGCTACAAACAGATATGAATAAAAGGGCTCACAGTGATACTGTGAGCCCCTTTTTACATTGCCAACGTATTATTACAGTTAGCTTCTAAGGTCTTATTGCGCTTGTCTGTCTGCGAGTTTAGGTTTATCAACCTCAGTGAACAGGCCTTTAACCAGACTCACACAACCTAATATCAGAATAACCGTAAACGGCAGCGCCGCAATAATCGTGATGGATTGCAGTGCTTGAATGGAATCTGTACCGCCAATCCACAGCATCACTGTCGCAATCACCGCTGAGATTACCGCCCAAACGACTTTCTGTTTGATCGGCAGTTCCAGCTTACCGCCAGCCGTCATGCTATCAACCACAATTGAGCCAGAATCGAGGGTGGTCACAAAGAACACCACAATCAACGCAACCGCAATCATAGAAAGGATGTTGCCGATAGGATATGCATCTAACATGTAGAACAGGCTGAGTGATACATCAGAAATCCCTTGTTCCATGCCAAGTAAGCCAACTTTGTCGATGATTTGCTGAATAGCGATACCACCGAAGAAAGACATCCAAGCAGTGGTGACCAGTGTTGGAATGATCAACACGCAGAAGAGGAACTCTCGAATCGTTCTGCCTTTTGAAATACGAGCAACAAACATACCGAAGAATGGCGCATACGCTACCCACCAAGCCCAGTAGAACACGGTCCAGCCGTGTAACCAGGTTGTATCTTCACGGCCAGCACTTTGGCTCAATGGAATGATGTTTTTCACATAACCCACAAGCGAGGTAGTGAGTGAATCAAACACTGTAGTGAAGTTTAAAACGCCCATAAAGCCAAGGAAGACGAAAGCGATGATCATATTAAGGTTACTTAGCACCTTAACACCGCCATCCATACCACGAACAACAGAAACAATAGCCAGACCCATGATAGTCAGGATGATCGCAATCTGTAGCATGAGGCTGTTTTCTAGGCCAAACACATGGCTGATACCACTCGCGGCTTGTGAGCCACCAAGCCCTAGAGACGTGGCAAGACCGAACAAGATAACGAGAACGGCCATCACGTCGATAACGTCACCGATTCTTCCCCAGACTCTGTCTCCCAATAACGGGTAGAACACTGAGCGCATCGAAAGAGGCAGGCCTTTGTTATAAACAAAGTATGCCAGCGATAGTGCTGTCATGCCGTAGATCGCCCATGCGTGTAATCCCCAGTGGAACACGGTGGCACCGAGTGCCGCTTCACGGCCTTCTGGAGTGAACGGTTCTGCATTAAGCGGTGTACCGAACCAGTTGGTAAAGAATGCCGTTGGCTCTGCCACACCCCAGAAAATAAGGCCAATACCCATACCTGCTGCAAACAGCATCGAGATCCAGGATAAAGTTGAATAGTCCGTTGTGGCGTCATCACCACCTAAACGAATTTTCCCTAGTGGAGAAAAAGCAATGAGTACTGCGAATATCAGTAGGATGTTCGCTCCCCACATAAACACAAAATCAAACTTCGAGAGGACGACTGCTTTTACCGCGTCGATAGCTGCCTTAGCATCGGCTGGCGAAAGGACAAGAAGAGTGACGATGAAGAGAATGGATAGACCCGCTGACGCGGTAAATACTGTGTTGTGGACATCCATGCCCCATTTAGTGATGTTGTCTTGGCCGACTTGATAATCGGTTGAATCGATACTGTATTTTTGAGATTTGAAACTCATAATTATGAGGTTTACATATTCGTGTAGACGAATATAAAGACCAACTCCATGTTTAATGAATTGCTGATTAGAATTCGAAATTCCTTCGATTAAAGTAGTTTTTAATCAGAGGTTTATGATGAAATTATCCGTTTTACATCTAATCCTGAACTGACAATTCTATCATATCTAGGCGATCATATGGGGATGGTTATGAATAGAAAGTGTAATTAAAGGCATTGATATGCTACCAATTCCGCTGTAAGGCAATAGTAGATATAGCCAGAATCATCACTTTATCGGCCGTTAAAATACATTTTTGACACTATTCGACACTGTTCAAGTAAATTCAAGCAGTTAGATAAATTTGGAAGTAATGACTAAAAAATGGCCGAGGCTGAATAGATGACAAACGTCGCTTTTTTACACTCTCATCACATGTTTTACCTTACTTTTCCCGACATTTGGGTGCATTTAAAATAGGAAACGATTACTCTAATGGCTCAATTTACGACATGCATCGGAACCATTGTGCAATCGAATCAATCAGCAGGCGGATCAACCACGGCTAAGAATCCGTCGCGAAAACTCAAAACAAGCATCGCTTTTGGACTGCCTTTTATGGCAGCGTTTGCTTTTCTTCACAGCTTACCTGACTCAAATATGAAAGGTACCATTGAGCTTAATCTCAATGATTCTCCAGCCGTTGCTGTGCTTTCTGAAGAACCACCAAAAGCTGAATTGCCACCTAAATACGCTTACAAAGTAAAAGCGGGTGATAGCCTAAGCCAGATCTTTGACCAATTGGGTTTTCCATACAGTGACATGATGTCTGTAATGGAAACCGATTTGAACTTCCTTGTACTCGACACTCTAAGGCCGGGCGACAGATTGCGCTTTTGGCAAAATGAAGCAACCGGTGCGCTAAACAAACTTGAAGTGAGCCGTAATGTTGCTGAAAAAGCGGTCTATGCTCGCTTAGATGATGGAAGTTACGAGTTCAAAGATATTTCGATCCCGGGCCAATGGGAAAGTGTCGCTATGGTTGGCAGCATCAATGGCAGTTTCTCTGCCTCTGCTAACAAGCTCGGACTTAATCCAAGAGAAATCGACCAAGTCGTGACCTTACTAAAAGACAAGATCAGCTTCACGCGTGATTTGCGAGCAGGTGATCGTTTTGAAGTCGTCAAAAATAGCCAGTTTGTTGATGGTACCGCAACGGGTAATTCGGAGATCCAAGCGATTAAGATCTTCAATCGCGGCGCCATGTACTCAGCTTACCTGCATACCAACGGTCAATACTATGATGCCAAAGGCGATAGCTTGCAGCGTGCCTTTATGCGTTATCCAGTGAAAAATCACCGCATTACTTCGGGCTTTAATCCAAATCGTCGTCACCCGGTGACTGGACGCGTTTCTCCGCATAATGGTACAGACTTTGGTGTTCGCACCGGCACTAATGTTTATACGACTGGTGACGGTGTTGTCGCCATGGTTCGTAACCACCCATATGCGGGTAAATATGTCGTGGTTGATCACGGTGGTCCATACAAAACGCGTTATCTTCACTTGAGTAAAATCTTAGTGAAGAAAGGGCAGAAAGTGACCCGTGGAACTCGAATCGGTTTATCTGGTGCAACGGGTCGAGTGACCGGTCCCCATTTGCACTACGAGTTGATTTCTCGTGGTAGGCCAGTAAATGCTATGCGAGCCAACATTCCTATGGCAGACTCTGTCCCGAAAAACGAACTCAAGCAGTTTATCGCGCGTCGAGACGAACTGGACGCCATGCTTGAGAAACAAGAGACCAAACTGGCGAGCTTTAATCTCGATGCTTTATTAAGTACTAAGGCTTCAACAACACTTGGTTTGCAAATAACAATGGTGTAATAAATGCAACAATTAGAATTTCAGCTGCTGGTCATGCAGCTATGTGAGTTGAAAACACTCCCAGACGCATTGAACAAGCTGAAAAGCTCTGAAAACCCAGAAATCAAAGAAGCGGCAGAGAGCCTAACGGGTCAGTTCGCACTGGCAACTGTTGATGGTGAAGAGCGCATCTATCACGTGTTTAACGATGTTGATGATAACGGTGAAGAGCAAGAGTACGCTGAGCACATCATGAACGAAGGTGACGACGTCATTAAGTTCGTCGCATGGTTCTTTGATGTGATGTTTGAAATCAAACAAAGCGATACTTACAAGACTGCGGGTAAAACTTACCGTCAGCCAAAACGTTCGTAATCGTTAACTGATAAAACAACAGCGGCGCTCAATCATGAGCGCCGCTGTTGTTTTTGCTGTTTGTGATTGGGCAATTTGGCGTGAATGTGCGATGCTTTTTGTATGCTCCCGTCATTGAGGTTGTCATGGAGAAATCACAGTCCGCACAATACATTGTCTCGCAGCGTTTTGGTTTTGGTCCAAGGGTAGGAGATGCAAAACTCGCTCCCTCACTTAATGACCAACTCAAGTCCCCGCCTTATGTGAACAAGGCAATTACGTCTTTGCCTACCACCGATGAGCTGCTTGCGCATATGGGCGACCTCAATCGTCGCCGCAAGCAGTCTATGACGGAAGAAGAGAAAAAGCTGTTCACCAAATCCAGCAATGCATTCTTCCAAGAAAGCTATCAAGCATTGGCCACGGCTCGCAATCTACAAACCTTAACGACTCCCCTCGGCTTCCAAGAGCGTCTTATCCAATTTTGGAGCAATCACTTTGCGGTATCGGCGGACAACCGCCGCGTTCGACCTATTGCTGCTGGTATCGAAAATGAGGTGATACGTGAGCTATGGAGTATCGACTTTCCATCTATGTTGCTTGCGGTGTGTCAGCATCCAACCATGCTGATCTATTTGGACAATCATCGCTCGATTGGTCCCGGCTCCAAAGCCGGACAGAAACGCAATAAAGGACTCAATGAGAATCTCGCGCGAGAGATTTTAGAGTTGCATACTTTAGGTGTCGATGGCGGTTACTCGCAAAACGATGTGATTGAGTTAGCACAAGGCCTTACGGGTTGGAGTGTCAGCTTCAAAGCAGAGCGTCCCGGCTATCAGTTTGTAGAGGCTATGCATGAGCCGGGTGCTATCAATGTACTTGGACAGGTTTATGACCAGGCTGGTGAGGAGCAAGCAGCCGCCTGTTTGCGCGACCTTGCGAACCATGAAAATACAGCCAGGCATTTGTGTCGCAAGCTGGTGGAACATTTTTATGGTCCTGGACACGCTTCTTTAATCGATGAGCTATCTAAAGTTTGGCTCGACAATCAAGGGATGCTGATCCCTGTATACCTCACATTAATTAACTCACCACTAAAAAACAGTTCTGAGCAACTCCGCTTTCGAACTCCCCAAGAGTGGTACTTTGCTGTGCTTCGCAGTGCCGATTTTGAACCGAATCCAAGGCAAATGATTCAACATCTTAGACTGTTAGGTCAACAGCCTTTTATGTCAGGTTCACCGGCTGGTTGGCCCGACAGCGATGCCGATTACAATTCTTCATCGGCGCTTAAGCAGCGTTGGCAAGTCGCGGATCAAACCGCCAAACTGGTCGTGAGGCAAATGGAGCGCAGCCAACAAAATGTCGATGACAAACTGATACAGATGATTCAAAGGCTGTACGGCAGTGAAGTGGATGAGCATGTTCTTACGGCGATAGATAAAGCTCAAGATCCTGTCTCCAAGCTGGTTGTGTTTTGGATGAGCCCACAATTTCAATATAGGTAAAGACGATGACGACAAGACGAGAGTTTATTAAAGGCGTTGGTGCGGCATCTCTGGTTGGTTTACTACCCAACTTATCGTTCGCTTCGACTCAGTCACCCAACAAACTGGTTTGGATAACGCTGCGCGGTGCCATGGATGGATTGAACGTTGTGGTGCCAACTTTTGATGAAGACTACTACGCGTTGCGTCCCAACATCGCGATGGCGAAAACCGATCTCAAGCCCCTCGATAAAGGCTTTGGCCTACACCCATCACTAGTCAATGTTCATCAGTGGTATCAACAAGGAAAGGCTGCCTTTGTGCATGCGAGCGCGACAAACTACCGGCAGCGCTCTCACTTTGATGGTCAAAAAGTGCTAGAAAATGGCACTTCCGATCCGTTTGATCCTATTGGTTGGATGAACCGATATTTGGCAACGCAGCATTCTCAAGCAACATCACATCAAGCGATTGCTATTGATGCCGGTATGCCGCTCATTGTGCGTGGTGACGTTAAAGTCAGTAGCTGGTTTCCACATAAATTGAAAGCGAAGCAGCAACAAGCGGATTTGCTTGCTGAGCTATTTCAAAATGATGAGGTATTGTCGGCCAATTTTGAAGATGCGATGAAACTTGAATCCATGACTTCCGGCGGCAGTCAAAGCAAACAATTTACAAGCTTAATGCGTCAAGCTGGAGATTTCATGCGCGCGCCGAATGGCCCTAATATTGCCGTACTAGAGCTAGGGGGATGGGATACGCACTCTGCACAAGGTACGGTCAAAGGCCGACTTAGCAGTCAACTGACCAAGCTGGACAAAGGGCTTGCAGCCCTTAAAGAGGCACTGGGCGAACAGTGGTCATCAACTGTTATCATCGCAGCCAGTGAATTTGGTCGCACCGTGGCGGAAAACGGCACCAAAGGCACCGATCACGGCACCGCCAACGCTATGTTTGTTCTTGGTGGTGCATTGAACAAATCTGACGTTACTGTGGATTGGCCTGGACTCTCAGAAGCGCAGCGCTATCAAGGGCGTGATTTGGCGCCAACCACTGATACTCGCGCGGTGATTAAGGCCGTGCTAAAGCAGCATATGGGAACAGATAACACTGCTTTGACGCAAGTTTTTCCAGGTGCACCTGAGCCACTGGCGTTAAATGGCTTACTTGGCTAGTGAGTACTAGCGCTGTATTTTGCGATCCTGCTGGCAGTCTCGGATTTTGAGGCTGCCACTTTCGCTCAATTGTGTATAATCTCTCCCATCACTTGCCTAGGAGCGCACGCCTACATGAACAACTAACTCAATTTCGAACGTTTTATACAAGTAACTTTTGAAATCGCAGAGTTAGTGGGCGTTGGCTCGTTCTATATTTTTGTCTTCTGGTCATGGCATCGCTACTGGTCGAGACATCACTACTTATCACGACATTACTGTTTGTGCTGCCATGCGTCTCATGCTCTGCCAAGGAGGATGTATGACTGCTATTCATGCTATTTCACTATCAAAACAATTTTCAGATGGACAAGATCTGTTTAACGATCTTTCGTTCACGATTCCATGTGGTGTTGCCGCCCTAGTGGGAAAAAATGGCTGTGGCAAAAGCCACTTAGCCTCAATATTGTCCAAGCAATCTCAACCGACTAGCGGCAGTGTTGAGTGGGGAGGAGAGGTTAAGTCGGTGGGGGTTTACTTGCAACAGGAATCGCCCGATGATCTTGAATGCTCGATTGCTGCCTATTTAGGCGTTGAACATAAGCTCGATGCACTCAAACGAATTTCTGAAGGGGCGACCGACAGCAAATGGTTTGATCTTATCTCAGACTCAGATTGGCAATTGGAGCAGACGCTGGCAGATGTGATGGAAACATTGCGATTGCCCAAAGACCTGAACACTCCGTTGAGTCGCTTGAGCGGCGGACAGCGAACCATCATCAGGCTCTATCGTTTGCTTAACCAAGAACACGATGCTTGGATCCTCGACGAACCAACTAATCACTTGGACACAAAACACATCGATTGGCTGGTGGCGATGCTCAGAAAACGTCATGCCCCCATTTTGGTGATCAGTCACAACATCAGCTTTCTGAATAGCACGGACCGTATTTTAGAACTCAACAGCTTAGGGATCTCCAGTTATGGCGGCGGCTTTCAAGGCTACCTCAAACAAAAAGAGGAGAAGATAGCGGCTATCAATAAGATGGCAAAAACGCTGGAGAAAGCTCGAAAAGTAAAAGTAGAGAAAGCGCAGCGTCGCGAGTTAACGGCGCAAAGGCTTGCCAGCCGGGGAGAAAAACAGCGTGCGTCGGGCAGTCAGCCAAAGATTTTAATGGACGGCAAGAAGCAGGGGGCACAATTGGCCAACTCGGCTGTCAAAGCGCAAAATGAGCGCCAGATGGTTGAACTTGACCAAAAGCTGCAGGATGTGAAATCACAGCTTGAGCAGCTCAAGCCACAAAAGTGGTATACCTGTCAGGCTCAGTCTGGTGGAAGAGTAAAGATGCATTTTGAGGATTTTAGTCACTCACGCATCGAATCGGAGCCAATCAACGATAGGATATTCTCAGGTGAACACGTTTGGCTTAAAGGCGCCAATGGCTCAGGAAAGTCCACCTTGTTGAGGATGATGGAGGGGCGAAACAGCCCAAGCTTTGAGGGGCATCTTAGAGTCAATGGAGAGTGTTTTTATCTAGATCAACATTTCTCTTTTTTAGACGCTGATGCCTCCATGTTGGATATGGTTTGCCATCGCTGTGATGATGTCAATATTCCAAAGGCGCGGACATTGTTAGCCGGAATTGGCTTTCGACGTGAATCGGTGCTCCAAATCGTCTCAGCTCTTAGCGGAGGCGAGAAAATGAAGCTCGCTATGCTGATTGCTTCTCATCAATCTCAAACGTCAATCTTGCTTTTGGACGAGCCAGATAACCATCTTGATTTAGAAGCCAAAGAGCAGTTGATTGCAGCGATAAACAATTACACCGGTACCATGGTTATCGTGACTCATGATGTCCGGTTCGTTGAACGTTTGGTTATTCACAAATCGATCGAACTTAGAGTGTAAGTGCACACTATACTCAAGTCATAACGTGATAAACACGGATGGGAGGAGCGATGAAACTGGCGAAATTTTGGCTTGGGTTAGCGATAGTATTTAGCGGTGGTGTATTAGCGAGTATGACTAACGAAACTGATGGGTTGGTTCGCGTGAAAAGCGCCCACGATGTTTCGATGACAGCGGATAAGTTGGTTAGCCTACTCAAGAGTAAAGGGATGACCGTTTTTACGCGCATTAAACATTCAGAGTCAGCCAAAAAAGTAGGTGTAGTCTTAAGGCCAACCGAGCTTGTCATCTTTGGTAACCCTAAAGTGGGCTCACCTCTTATGGCTTGCAGCCAAAGCGTGGCTATCGATTTGCCGCAAAAGGCGGTGGTGATGGAAGATGAAACAGGTGACGTATGGCTGGTTTACAATAGCCCGAGTTACCTCGCGTCACGGCATCACATCGAGGGATGTGATGAGGTGCTGAGCAAAGTCGAGGGAGCACTTGCTAACTTTGCTAAAGGCGCAACGCAGTAACTCGAGTTATCTAAGTAGTAGAAAACACAAAGGGGTCACCATGAAAGTGGCCCCTTTGCCGTTATTCTCCTGCCACCAAATGTTTTTTAGTGCGGATACTTGCAATAAACATATAGATTGCCGTCGCCATCATGGTAGCGAGCAGATATGCCATCAACCCTTGAGTGCCGTTCATAAACCAGTCTGCAATCACAGGACCTGCTACTGAGCCAATGCTGTAGCAGAAAAGCATCACTTGAGTCGCCGACACAATGAAGCTTTCATCAAGCTTATCGCAGCCTAGGTTAATCGCGATTGGGTAGAGCGCGAACGTGGCCATGCCAATCAAGAATAGGCTGATGGCAAGTACGCTCAAGTCATCGCTCAAAATCACTAGACCCACGCCAAACACACCAAGTAGGCAGAATAGACCCATTAGCGGTGTGCGTCCTGCTACTTTAATTAGTGCTGGAACAATCGTTTGTACTGCCATACCACCTAGAATGACTAATGCCATTAATGCACTCAGGTTGGTTTGTGACACGTTGCGGTGCGTTAGCTCAACTGGCATCAAACCGTAGATAGAGCCGAGTGTCAGACCCGATACAATACAACCAATAATGGCTGCGTGGTTCAGCTTCGCCACTTGTTTAAGTGACAGTGTTGCTGAATGCGCGCTTTGTGGCTGCTGAGTTGGTACAAACATCAGCACTAAAATCGCTGCGCTAAGCATAGATAGAATCACCACAAACGGCACGCTACCTTCGATTCCAATGAAACCGATGCCAAGCTGACCCAGAGCAGAGCCACCGTATAGTGAGCCCATGTATAGGCCTAGACGTTTAGCTCGGCTTGACTCATCTCCCACGAGTAGCCATGACTCAACAATGACAAACACGCCAGCAACCGCAATACCCGCAACAAAGCGTGCTACGAGCCATGCCCAAGCAATAGGGACAAGCGGTAATACAACAATGGTTGCGATAAATAGCGCCAAGCAGGCAATGAATGCAATACGATGGCCCACTTGTTTGACCGCTGGCTCAATAATCACAGCGCCAACTAATAGACCCGCATAAAACACACTTGCGAGCCAACTTGCGTTGCTTGCATCTATGCCGTATTGATTGAGCATCAACGGGATCAAGCTCATTAGATAGCCTGACGCCACAGCATAGAGTGATAGCGCAATAACAGGAACTTTAAAGCCAGTTTTTACTGCGAAATCAGTTGTGTTTTCCACTCGCGGTGCCTCCAGAATTAGTCGTGGGAAATCAAAAAAATGTAAGATTTGATGAAGTTTTCGCCGCGACTATGAGGCTTTAGGGGAGGTGAGTAAAACGAAAAAAAATGACCTTGACGACAAAGAAAATTTATTGAAAAAGAGAGCTGAATTGAGAGTGATTGATGCTCATTTGTTAGGTCGTTACTAGAAGGAATGGAATAGAAAAAAGCCCAACTTTAACAATCGGTTAGTTGGGCTTACTTGAACACTTATTCGGTGTAAACACTATCGCCATCGACGGGTGGCGATTTTATGAATACCGCTTTCCAGTCCTGAGTGCCTTTGTTGACCACATAATGATTTTCTTTTGGGTCACACTTTAGAATGTCACCTTGCTTGAGTACTTGAAGCTCATTGTTGACATACATGTGAATTTCTCCTGAGAGGGTGTAAAACGTCTCTGAGGCATGGGCATGGTGGTGCTGCTTGAATTCTTGATTGGGCTTGAGTACCACAACACCAAGATCATATTGCTCGGTACGCATGAGGTATTTAGGACCATGATCTTCAAATCGATATTGATGACGGTCTTCGCTGGTTTTAATCATAATTCGCTCCTATCCCTACAATCCTGTTGCTTTCCAAAGTGGTGTGGTGAGCCCATCGTCCACAAGGTGCAGTTGTTCTTTGTATATGCTGAGCCACTTTTGTTTGAGTTCTTGGTAAGTTTGTTTGTTGTCTGGATTTGGGTAATAGCTGGTTTCCCATTCGACTAAGGTTTCGCCCGCGCTGGCAAGATCTCGATACACGCCCGCGCCAACACCGGCGGCAATCGCACAACCAAGCGCTGTCGCTTCTTTAACGACAGGTACACGAACTTCCAGTCCCGTCACATCGGCTAAAATTTGGCTCCACAGTTTTCCTTTTGAAGCACCGCCAGCAAATACGATAAAGTCGGGATTCGCGTGTGAGAAATCAAATACCTGCTCTAGATTGCAGCTTGAGACGATAGAGGCATTTTCTTCTAAGGAGCGGAATAGGGTTGGCTTATTGCATTTCTCTGGATCAATCGATAGGTTGATAAACGATGGGGCAGCGTGGTACCAAGTTTTAAAGTGCATCGCATCAGAGAAAATTGGCATCACACCGTGAGAGCCACACGGCACATGGCTTGCCATCTCTTCTAGCAAGGTATACACGTCTTTACCTAGACGCTTTGCGACCAACTTTTCTTCACTGCAAAACGCGTCTCTAAACCAGCGCATCGTGAGCCCTGTGAAAAAGCTGATGGATTCGGCTTGTGCCATACCTGGTATCACGTGAGGGTTAATGCGAATATTGATATCGGGATCCGTCATGGGTTTAGGGAGGTTCACGACTTGTTGCCAAAAGGTACCGCCCAAAATCGCCGTTTGATTTGGACGCACAACGCCAAGGCCTAGGCAGCCAAGCTGGACGTCACCACCACCCATCACAAATGGTGTACCTGCACATAAGCCAGTTTCTTTGGCCGCTTGTTCGGTAATGCCACCTAGCACGCTGCCTGTTTCCAGTACAGGGGAGAGAATGTCTGGGTTAAGACCTGCCTGCTCTAGGATCTCTGGCTGCCATTGGCGAGATTTCAGATTGAGCATTCCTGTAGTGCCGGCATTGGAAGGATCCACCGCAATCTTGTCGCACAGCTTATAACCAACCCAGTCACTTAACATGCTGATGGAGTGGATGTTGAGATAAATATCAGGCCGGTTCTGCTTTAGCCATAACAGCCTTGCAAGAGCCCCAAGGGCGAGAGTTTGCCCCGTTTGATGGTAGACCAGCTCTTCAAACTCACCATTGGCGAGTGTTTTGAGTTCGGCGACTTGTTTGCCGGCGCGAGCATCGACATTAGCGCAGGCCCAAAGAGGGATTTGTTTGCTATCGTAAACCGCGATCCCTTCTCGCATAGAGCAGCTCGATACACCGACGATAGCGTCAGCTGGGATATTCGCTTCTTCAATGGCCTGGCGGGTGCACTGGCAGACTAAATCCCAGTTGTTGGTAAGATCGAAGTCCATTGACCTTCGGCACCAACAACGGGGCGATGTGTCCACTCCCTTTGACCAACGGCGATTTGCTCACCTAGGGTGTTAAATATAACGGCACGTACTGAACCTGTGCCTGCATCTATAGCCATCAAATATTGATGGTCGCGCCTGTACTCTTGCATAGCATCCTCATTCTTATTTACTCAAATAGTGTTAAGCAAACTCCCCCAGCCAGATGCTATGCCGCGCTTCACACGGGTATGCTAGCGATCAGTTTGGAATGAGTTCAAGAATCTTTGTTGCTGTTGCTTCGTTGGTTACCAATGCATTGATATACTGCCCCTTCAATGCCGCCAATATGGCCTCGGCTTTCACCGTGCCACCTGCAACACCAATTACCATTGGAATGTCCCTGAGTTTTTCTGGACGAATAGAGATCAACTCTTCGTGCAGCTTGATATCTTCAAGGACATTGCCTTGCTCATCGAAGAAGTAACCCAAAATGTCGCCTTGAGCGCCTTTTCGTTGAAGTACTTTTTGTTCTCCAAGCGAGATGTAACCCGTTTGATGCATGGTTGCTTTTTCAACCTGAGCGACCGAGCCGATGGAAATTACCGCTATGTCCGCTGAGCTGGATGCCATGAGCACATCACTGACGCTGTCTTCTTTGTAAAGCACGTCAGCTACCGCTTTCGATGACACCCGCAACGGTGCAGGAACTAGGTTGACGTCGCAGCTTGCATCAAGGTGTGAGATGCCCTTCATATAGGTGCCCACACCTCCAGCCAATGACACGACCGGCACTTGTTTGGTTTGAATAAAGCTTCCCAAATTTTTTAATGTGGCCATGATGGTTTCGCCGAAACCAATCGCCAGTAAATCCTCTGGTCCAACATGGCTAACCACCATACTTGCCGCTCCAACACTGACTCGGTGATTAATATCTGTCCCCATTGGGTCAGCATCGGGTATCACGCGAATGTCTTTCAGGTTGAAATGCGTCTTTAAACGGTGTTCAAGATCCATACACCCCTCAAAACGAGAGTGGATCCTGACGTGGATCAGCCCTTGTTGACGCCCTTTTTCTAGTAGTCGCGAGACTTTTAGCTTGGTAGTCCCAATAAGTTGCCTATCTCGGTCTGAGTTAGGTTGTCGTTGTAGTAAAACCAAGCGATTCTCGCGACTAGCTCTTCTTCGGTCATCATATCTGTCGGCTCCAGCATCGATCTCTCCATCTTGAAAATCACAATTTATAAAAATCAAATGTTCAAATATATCATTCGGAAATTATAAATTTTTTTCGTCATAAATGAAGCGTAATTGTCATATATGAGAGATTGATTGTTCGAATGTTAATCCATTTTTGGCCTGTCTGAAATATATAATTAACGATATATCAAGGAATAAGTGTGATCATTGCGAGGTTTTGCACTTATTTACAGTACGATTGATAGTTTGTGACCTGTGCTCAAGTTTTAACCTAGTTTCAGATCTATCATTTTGAACAATTGAAAAATTCAAAAACATTTGTTCAATTTGATGTAGTGTTTGGAGGCAAAATGGATGTTTCTAGCAGTACCACACTTCAATCAGCTCGCGAGCTGGTTCGTGTACAAGGGGTATCAAAGCAGTTCTCAGGAGTAGAAGTGCTTAAAGATATCGACTTTCTATTATTGGAAGGGCAAATTCACGCTCTGCTTGGCGGCAATGGGGCAGGTAAATCCACATTAATGAAGATCATTGCGGGTCTGCTTCAGCCAGATGGTGGTGATATTGTGATTCGTGGCGAGGCGATTTCGCAATTTACGCCTACGATGGCGCATAAACTGGGTGTCTATCTGGTACCGCAAGAGCCATTGCTGTTTCCTAATCTTTCCGTCCGAGAAAACATCTTGTTCCAATTGCCAAAAACAGAGGCAATGGAAGAGAAACTGCAACAGACCCTAGAAGCACTTAACTGCACATTGAACCTAGATGCTGACGCTAACACGCTTGAAGTCGCAGACCAGCAGATTGTGGAGATCATGCGCGGTCTTATCCGTGATTCAAAAATCCTGATTTTGGATGAACCAACCGCTTCTCTGACTCCTAAAGAAACACAGCATCTTTTTGAACAAATGCGTGACTTAAAAGCAGCCGGTGTTGGGCTGGTGTTTATCTCTCACAAAATACCGGAAATCTTTGAAATATCCGATGTGGTTACGGTGATGCGTGATGGTTGTATTGCCTTGTGCGAAGCCATTGATGCGGTGAGTCCAGACCAAGTGATTGGCGCGATTGCTCCACAATGCAAAATTGACAAGAGCAAGCGTGAGACAGAAACGCAGTATGACTTTAAGTTGTCGACCACGTTCAATAAAGACGATGTCGTGCTTTCGGTGAGTAATCTCACTGGAGAAGGCTTCAAAGATATTTCACTGCAAGTAAAAGCTGGTCAAATATTGGGGCTGGCTGGCGTTGTCGGCGCTGGACGCACTGAGCTTGCGGAGACCTTATGTGGTGTAAGAGCACCCTACGCAGGCAGCGTGCACTTCGCTGGCCAAGATATTTCCTCCATGTCGTTTTCAGATCGACTACAGCTCGGCATGGTTTACCTCCCAGAAGATAGGCAAGCTTCTGGTCTGTTCCTTGATGCTCCTCTGAGCTGGAATATTCGTTCCATGGTTCACAACCGATTTGGGCTCTGGCTACAAAGCCCAACTGAGAAAGGAAGACTAGAGAGCTATATCGATGCGATGTCAATTCGCACCACTGCTGACGATCAACCTGCTCGCACTTTGTCTGGGGGAAATCAGCAAAAAGTACTGATTGCCAAATGCTTAGAAGCAGATCCCAAACTGCTCATCATCGATGAGCCGACTCGTGGCGTCGACGTATCCGCGCGCTACGACATCTATGAAATCATTCGATTTATTGCCGCCAAAAACGTGGCTGTCGTGGTTATCTCTTCGGATCTCGATGAAGTCGAGCTGCTTTCTGACTCTGTGTTTGTTTTGCATCACGGTGAGCAAAGCGGGCAGTTGTGCGGGGACCAAATCACGGTCGACAACATTATGAAGATTGCCTTTGGAACAGATAAGGAGGCACCTCATGCTTAATTTTATTAAGAATAATCGAGAGTCCACAGTTCTCATTGCTATCTTGCTGTTGTTTATCGCTATCAGCCTTGCCGATAGTAATTACTTCCATATCCAAACGCTCACTATGGTGTTCTCAAGTGCGCAAGTCCTGATATTGCTAGCGATAGGTGCTTCTATGGTTATGCTGACTCGCAATATTGATGTGTCGGTCGGTTCGACCATGGGTCTATCTGCTGTTGCGGTCGCGACCGCTTTGAATGCAGGATTCCCTCTACCTATTGCCGCGGTGATGGCGCTTTGCGTGGGGGCGGCTTGCGGGTTTTTGAACGGCGTTTTGGTTGCCATTGGTAAGATCCCAGCTATCGTTGCCACGCTGGGTACCTTAGGTCTGTTCCGCGGATTAATGCTGCTTTGGACTGGCGGTAAATGGATTGAAGGGCTGCCTAATTCCATTAAAGCGCTATCTTCTTCAAGTTTCCTAGGTATCTCTTACTTTGGTTGGATCATTCTTTTGATCACCGCAGGGTTCGCCTATTTGCTATCCCGCACTCAGTTTGGGCGCAATTTCTACGCAGTGGGTGACAACCTTCAGGGCGCACGTCAGCTAGGTGTGAATGTGGATGCGACTCGAATCATCGCGTTCACCTTAAATGGCACGATGGCGGCGATGGCTGGCATCGTCTTCACCTCACAAATCGGTTTTGTACCTAACACCACAGGTAATGGTCTTGAAATGAAAGCGATCGCGCTTGCGTGCTGGGTGGCGTCAGCTTACTTGGCGGCGTTGGAACAGTTGTCGGTGCGATTCTTGGTGCTTTCTTCCTCACTCAAATCGATAGCGTTTTAGTACTGATGAGATTGCCTGCTTGGTGGAATGACTTTATCGCAGGCTTGGTGCTTCTGTCTGTGTTGTCTTCGACGGTAGATTGCGTGTCTCTATTGAGAAAGCGATTAAGGCGCAGCGCTACGCCAGATTTAAAGTTGAACCTGAGCCAAGTAAGAACGGCAAGTCCAACAAGTCTATCTCTGTTGTTAACGAGAGCAAAAGGGAGCAAACATTATGAAAATGGGTCGACTCGCTAGTTGGGAAGGTGCGCTTGCGGCACTTATCGTGATGGAAATACTGGTGTTTGGCGCGATCAACCCAAGCATGTTGAGCATGAATGTTCTGCTCTACAGTACCAGTGACTTTATTTACATCGGCATCGTCGCATTGCCATTGACCTTAGTGATTGTTAGCGGCGGTATGGATATCTCACTGGGTTCAACCATTGGCCTAAGTGCGATTGCCATGGGCGTGCTATTTAAGCTTGGTCTGCCGATTGAACTTTGTATGGTGCTGACACTGGCCATCGGTGCGCTATGTGGACTGATCAATGCGTTATTGATTTTGTACACCGGTGTGAACCCCTTAGTGATTACCTTAGGCACCATGTACCTCTACGGCGGTAGTGCACTGTTGCTATCCGGCATGTCGGGTGCGACAGGTTACGAGGGTATTGGTGGCTTCCCTAGCTCATTTACTGATATCGCCAACGGTATGGTGTTAGGACTGCCGTTCCCATTGTTCCTATTTATCGTGGCTATCGTGCTACTGGCTATGGTGCTACATAAGTCGAAAATTGGCCGCAACCTGTTCCTTATCGGCCAAAACGCGCGAGTTGCGAAGTATAGCGGTATTCCAGTGGCTTCAACTTTATGTTTCGCCTACAGCATGGTGGGCGTGTGCGCAGCTATCTCTGGCATCTTGCTGGTGTCTTACTTCGGCTCCGCACGTTCAGATTTAGGTATTTCATTCTTGATGCCTGCTATCACGGCTGTGGTGCTTGGCGGTGCCAATATCTACGGCGGTGCGGGCTCAATTCTTGGCACGGCGTTAGCCGCTCTGTTAGTCGGTTATATGCAGCAAGGTCTGCAAATGGTCGGCGTGCCAAATCAAATCTCAAGTGCGCTTTCTGGTGGGCTATTGATTGTTGTGGTTGTCGTACGTTCGATAGTGAGCCATCGAGATGTTCTTAAAGATAAGTGGAATAGGATGATTTCATCCTATCCCGCGAATAAAGCAGCAAACCAATAACAACCCCCTACATTGAAACGGAAATCCCTCGGAGGATGTATGAATAAGTCAATGAAAACATTAGCGTTAGCAATTTCTATGGGTATCGCAATGACGTCGGTAGCACAGGCTACTGAAAAGATTGCCTTTATTCCTAAACTGACAGGCGTTGGCTTCTTTACCAGCGGCGGTCAGGGCGCTGTGGATGCGGGTAAGGAGCTGGGTGTTGATGTGACCTATGACGGTCCAACAGAGCCTAGTGTTCCGAACCAAGTTCAGCTTATCAATAACTTTGTGAACCGTGGCTATGACGCATCGTGGTGTCTGCGGTATCGCCAGATGGTCTTTGCCCGTCGCTCAAGCGTGCGATGCAGCGTGGCGTGAAAGTACTGACTTGGGACTCTGATACCAAACCAGAATGTCGCAGTATCTACATCAGCCAGGGCACTCCTGATCAATTGGGCAGCATGCTGGTGGATATGGCAGCAGACCAGATCCCTGAGAAAAAAGCGCAAGTGGCATTCTTTTACTCGAGTCCGACTGTAACTGACCAAAACCAATGGGTTGCCGCAGCGAAAGACAAAATCGCTAAGGAATACCCTGGCTGGGAAGTGGTGACAACACAGTTTGGCTATAACGATGCGACTAAGTCCTTGCAAACCGCAGAGAACATTCTTAAAAGCCTATCCTGAGCTAGACGCGATCATAGCGCCAGATGCCAACGCGCTTCCTGCGGCTGCTCAAGCGGCTGAAAACCTAAAAGTTGAGGATGTTGCAATTGTTGGCTTTAGTACCCCGAACGTTATGCGTCCTTATGTGAAACGTGGCACGGTGGAGCAATTTGGCCTTTGGGATGTGGTTAATCAAGGCAAGATCTCCGTTCACGTAGCGAATCACCTATTGAAGAGTGGTGACATGAACGTTGGCGATACCTTAGATATTCCAAATGTAGGACCAGTAAAAGTATCGCAAAACGCGGTTCAAAAATATGACTATGAAGCGGATGGCAACGGCATTGTGGTGATGCCGGAGCGTACCGTATTCACCAAAGACAACATCGATAATTTTGATTTCTGATATGAGTAACAGAGCCAGCTCTGTTGCTGGCTCTCACCTCTAAAACTTGGAGTAAGAGAAATGGCTGATTTAGACGATATCAAAGATGGTAAAGATTTTGGGTTAGACAAACCTCAGGTAAACCCAACGTTCGATATTAAAGGGTGTGGTGCGCTGGATTGGGGTATGCAGTCGCGTTTGTCTCAGGTATTTAATCCTAAGACAGGTAAAACGGTGATGTTGGCGTTTGACCATGGGTACTTCCAAGGAGCGACGACAGGGCTTGAGCGCATTGATCTCAATATTAAACCTTTGTTTGAGCACACCGATGTGTTGATGGCGACCCGTGGTGCAGTGCGCTCTATGGTGCCAGCGAACACCAACAAACCTGTTGTACTGCGTTGCTCGGGTGCCAACTCGATTCTAACTGAACTTGAAAATGAAGCCATCGCGGTTGGGATTGAAGACGTGATACGTCTGAATGTGTCTGCAATGGCGGCGCAAGTCTATATTGGCTCTAAATTTGAGCATCAGTCAATCAACAACATTATTAAGTTAATTGACGACGGTACTCGCTATGGCATTCCAACGATGGCCGTGACGGGTGTTGGTAAAGAGATGGCCAGAGACCAACGTTATTTCACTTTAGCAACTCGTATTGCCGCTGAAATCGGTTCGCACTTTGTTAAAACCTACTTTGTCGAAAAAGGGTTTGAGAAAGTAGCGGCGGGCTGCCCTGTACCTATCGTGATTGCTGGTGGTAAGAAACTTCCAGAGTTAGAAGCTTTGGATATGTGTTATCGCGCGATTGACCAAGGCGCTGCGGGTGTGGATATGGGACGCAATATTTTCCAATCTGAAGACCCGGTAGCATGATTAAGGCGGTTCGTGAAGTGGTCCATAACAATATGTCGGCTCAGCATGCCCATGAGCTGTTCTTGTCACTAAAAAACAGCTAGGAGTTCACTATGCACGTCACCATGGTTGAAATTAACGTAAAGCCTGACATGGTTGAGCGCTTCAAAGAGGTTTTCTTGCCTAATCACCTTGGCTCTATCGCGGAAGAGGGCAACCTAAGATTTGATGTCCTTCAAGATGAAGAAGAGCCCACTCGTTTCATGATTTATGAAGCGTATCGAGATGAGGCGGCGATGCTCGCTCACAAGCAAACCCCTCACTATTTACAGTGTGTCGAAGATCTTAAGCCTATCATGACAGGGGCAAGAACAAAGCGTCTCTATCATGGCCTGATGCTTGATAGCTAGAGGTGAACATGAGTGATAGAAACTGGGTGCTTCCTAAAAGCAAGCGCTGTTTAAGTGTTGGCGTAACAGCGGCGGATTGGCGAAACCTCACGGCTTCGCTAGCTCCGCTAGGGCCTGATACAGAATGGTTACATCTTGATGTCATGGATGGACAGTTCGTACCTAAGTTGACGCTGGGGCCATGGTCAGTATCTGCTTTACCTGAAGGCTTTATCATTGATGCCCATGTAATGACGCAGTCACCGATTCAGCATGCTGAAGAGTTGGTTAAGCAGGGCGCACATGTGGTGACGTTGCAGTATGAAGGTTTGAGCAATGCAGCGGAGGCATTGGTCGCTCTTGAGCCTGCCAAAGTGAGTTACCAAGGGGAGCAGTTTCCACTTATTCGTGGGATCAGCCTATGCCCTGACACTTGCTTGGGAGTGCTCAGTGATTTGTTGCCTCATGTGGAGATGATTCAACTGCTCACATTAGACCCGCGCAGTGGCGTGAAGCTTGAGAATGACGCATTTATCCAGCGGTTACATGAATTGAATGCGCTATTAGAAGAGACGGGCTTTGATCCATTGGTGAGTATTGATGGTTCAATGTCGCTCGAGCTGGCAAGAGCATCGGTAGCTGAAGGTGTGCAAGTGGTTGTGTCTGGGAGTGCATTGTTTAGCGGCAACTCGTTAAGCGATAATTTGCTGTTATGGCGCAATTATATGTATTGCTAACTGACTGATAGTTAATCCTATTCTAGGATTGGATGTCATTAAAAACGAAAAACACCAAAAAAGCGTCGTCTTTTTGGGTGTTTTTTCGTCTTATGGGTAGTTATCGATTAAGAAGACGAGACAGATGTTTACACTCAAACCTTCCATAATGTCTATCGATGGTCAAACCACCGTTATTCAAGCGAATGAAACCAATTTGGTTGAATTGGCGAGTCGTGTCGGGATCCGCATTCCAGCCCCTTGTTTGAAAAACAAGCGCAAGCATGGCTGCTGCAAGGCGTGCTTAGTTGAAGTGGATGGCGCTCAGACTTACGCGTGCAGCTCTAAACCTAAACCCAACTCAGAGGTTATTGTAGAGAGGGAGGATCTTAAACAGATTCGAAAAGACTCAATCAGGGATTTTAAACAAAATGTGAGGTTGGGAAACACCCAAGCTTGTCAGTGTTCATTGTTCTTGCCACTGAATAGCCCTCACATTGAATAGCACTCGCCGCTGAGTAGTGGCGAGTGATTGAAAGGAATACGTATAACAGGCTTTAAGTTATTAAACTTTAAAGAAGTTTGTGGCGAACTTATAGCTCTCCCAGCGATGTTTCACATTCGAATACTCAAAAATCTCGCCGTCATCTAAGTACACAACCTGCTCAACGTTGACGAGAGGCTCACCCTCAGAAATACCAAACTCTTTTGCGTAAAACTGACTCGCTTTGACCACGGTAATTTCCATCGTTGAGCTGTGTATCTTTAGGCCAAGCTTATTGGTGATGAAGCTATAGATGGAGTCCTCTGCATGCTCACGCTTTAGACCCAAAATGATACTGATCGGCATATAGGTTTCTTCCAACGAAGACGGGACGCCATCGATGATGCGCAGTCGGGTGGTGTTATAGAGCATGTCTTCTACATCACAGTTAAGGCGCTTGGCAACATGCTCATCGGCCGGTACTACCTGAAATTCGAGTACTTTAGTCTCAACGGACTGACCGTTGGCGAGGACATTAGCTTTAGTGCCATGTAAGTGTGCGTAGCTTGCATTCCCCAAAGGTCTTTTAACAAACGACCCTGAGCCTCGCTTTCGAACCACCAAACCTTCTGTGACCAGTATATCCAGCGCTTTTTTGATCGTCAGTTCACTACAGCCGAACTCTTCGGCCAGCTCACTACCACCAGGCAGTTTTTGTGTTGTGGAATATTGCCCACTCAAAATGCGCTGCTTGATCGATTGGTAGATATCGGAATATTTCGCTTTGGTGGTCATAGTGTCGCGCTGTCTATAAGTCGATGATTTTCGACATAGTATGACAAAACGCCCAGGAGTAAAAACAATAGCGGTGATTTGACGGATAATTGGAGAGATCTGCGTGGTGGCTCATAAGAGTTAGCAGGCAATCGTTGTTGATGTAAGGACGGAAAATTGAGCTAGGACAATAAAATTAGTATTGATTATGAAAATGATATTGATTCCTATTTTGCTGTAAGTGATAATGAGCAGGTTAACTATAACCATAAAGTATATAAGGAAATCGGAATGAGTCAGTCCTTTGGTTTCGTCAAGCGTTTGGCGCTAACCCTTACCGCAAGTCTAGCTTTGGCCGCTCAGGCCAGTGCCGTTACTATTCAGCACTTTAAAGGCACCAGTGAATTTGATGGCACACCAAAGCGTGTCGTGGTACTGGGCAATGGGAGTCTGGACGTGTTGGATCGTATTGGTGTGAAACCAGTAGGCGCGCCTCACTCGCTACTTCCAGAATATCTAGCTGATTACAAACAAACGACTGGCAACACAGGTTCTGTCGGTGAGCCGGATTTTGAAGCCATCTTTACCTTAAAGCCAGACGTAATCATCGCAGAAAATCGCATGCTTCGCGTATACGATGATCTTAACCAGATTGCACCGACCGTCATGTTCTACGTTGATAACGGTCAGTACTGGCAAGACACGCAAGAAAACTGGCGTATGCTGGGTAAACTGTTTGACAAGCAAGACGAAGTGGAAGCACTTATTGCTGAAACTCAGCAGCAACTTGACAGTGCTTCATCTAAAGTCGCGAAGCAAAATCTAAATGCGCTAATGCTAATGAACAATGGCAGCAACGTAGCGATGTTCAACAAAGGTAGCCGCTTCTCAATTGTGTTTGATGATTTTGGTTTTGCTGAGTCCAGCAGCAAAAAAGTAGCGCCAATTGAAGGCTCGCACGGTAGCCTTATTTCGTTTGAATATGTTGCCGATGCTCAGCCAGAAGTGATCTTCATTCTTGACCGCGAACAAGCGATTGGCCGCAGTGTGGGTAAAGCGAAAGAGCTGTTTAACAACCCGTTAGTGGATTCAACGCCTGCGGCGAAAAACAACAAGATTGTTTATATCGATCCAAACGCTTGGTATATCTCAGGTGGCGGTGTAACCGCAACGCAAACCATGATCAGTGATATCGACAAAGCATTGAACTAATTTGTTCTCCATTAAAAGTCTCTGCTAATTAGCAGAGACTTTTCTCGTTAAGTATCTTTTTAGCCCATCGTTGTAATGACCATTCATAAAACCATTTTGGCGACTGCTCTGCTTATTGTATTGGCCGTCTGCTCTCTAGTTCTTGGCGCTGCTTCTGTTTCACTGGCCGACTTGTTTCGTGGTGATGAGCATGCCTATTCCATCTATGTCGTCAGCCGCGTTCCTAGATTGCTTGCCATCATTCTTGCCGGTGCTGGTTTAAGTGTCGCAGGTCTCATCATGCAGCAAATCGTGCAGAACCGTTTCGCGTCACCATCGACGACGGGCACTATTGACTGTGCGCTGCTTGGCTACGTTGTTGGCTAATTTTCCTTGGCGGTGCTAGCCAATGGGTACACTTGGGCGCCATCTTCTTTTTCGCCGTTGCAGGTACGTTGATATTCGTGCGCTTCTTGCAAAGGCTGCAATTTAAGAACGCAGTTCTCGTGCCGCTTATCGGTATCATGTATGGCAACGTGATTTCTGCGCTCACTACCTTCATTGCCTACAAGTACGACTTGGTGCAAACCATGTCTTCGTGGACAGTGGCTAATTTTGCCAGCGTGCTGCAAGGTAACTACGAGATCTTATATTTAGCAGTACCTGCATGTCTTTTGGCCTATTTCTATGCTCGACAGTTCAGTGCCGCGAGCGTGGGTGAAAGCTTCGCTAAGAATATCGGCCTCGACTATCAGAAGATTGTCTTTATTGGCGTCATTTTAGTTGCAGTTAGCTCCTCTACAGTCGTGATGATCGTTGGCGTTATCCCATTCCTTGGTCTTATCGTGCCGAATATCGTGTCGCTGTTTATGGGCGATAACATGAAGCGGATCTTGCCTTGGACAGCTTACTGGGGCGTCATTCTCGTCCTTGCTTGTGACATTTTAGGTCGCTTGATTATTTTCCCTTATGAAATGCCTATCTCGATGATCATCAGTATTTTCGGTGGTGCAGTGTTTATTTATCTGGTGTTGAGAGAGAAGCGCAATGCGTGATTCACTGAAAATTTCCTTACTCATCGCGGGATGTGTGGCGATTATCGCTTGGTTTGTGGGGCAGGGATTGACGGCCGACAACTACCAATTTTTCCTATCGCGCCGTATTCCTAAGGTACTGGCAATTGTGCTGGCCGCCGTTGCGATCTCTGCGTCTTCTTTGGTGTTTCAAACCATCACCAACAACCGTATTTTAACGCCATCGATATTGGGCTTCGATAGCTTGTATTTGATGGTGCAAGTTCTGATGGTAGTCATTCTTGGCAGCACCAGTTTTTGGGTGATTCACACAATGAGCAACTTTTTGCTATCTACGTGTGTCATGATTGGCTTCTCACTGCTTCTGTTCCATTTTTACTTCAAGCGTAAGGACAGCAATGTTTTCACGCTATTGTTGATTGGTATTGTCTGCGGCAGTTTGTTTAGCAGTGTGACCGGCTTTTTGACCATGTTGGTAGACCCGAATGAATTCGCGAGCATTCAAAACTCCATGTTCGCGAGCTTTAACAACGTGAATGCTAAATTGGTCTACTGGAGCTTAATCCCACTCTCACTCTGCTTGGCAACTCTGTTCTACTACGCGCCAAGGCTGGATGTACTTTGGCTAGGGACAGACAACGCGACAAGCCTTGGTGTCAATACTCAGCAACTCACTCAGCGTGTGATGATCCTCATTACTATCATGATTGCTATTTCTACGGCCTTGGTGGGGCCTGTGCTGTTTTTTGGTTTGATCACGGTGAGTTTAACTCGTGAAATCTTTAGGCACTATCAGCACCGTTTTCTGATCGTCGCGAGCAGTTTACTAGCGGTATTTTTGTTGGTGACAGGTCAGTGGTTTGTTGAAAAAGTATTAGCGTTCCAGACGACGATCAGCGTGATCATCAATCTCGTCGGTGGCTCCTACTTCCTGTTCTTATTGCTAAGAAACAGAATTAATTAAGAGGTATAACAGTGATTAAGTTAACAGGTCTAAGTAAAAAGTACGGCAAAACCTTCGTTGTGCAAGATGCAGATGCGCTTTTCCCGAAAGGAGAAGTGACTTCGATTATTGGCCCTAACGGTGCAGGTAAAAGTACGCTGCTATCGATGGCAAGCCGCCTGACAGAGAGCGATGCGGGTGAAGTCGTGATTGGCGATAAGCTGCTTGCCCAATGGGATACCAAAGAGCTGGCAAAACACCTCGCCGTACTTCGTCAATCCAACAACATCAATATGCGTTTTACCATTCGTGAGTTGGTGTCTTTTGGTCGCTTTCCACATTCGGGTGGTCGTCTAACGACAGAAGACAATGAGATCATCGACCAGGCTCTCGGTCATCTAGGGATTGAAGAGATCCAAAATAAGTACCTTGACCAGCTCAGTGGCGGTCAGCGTCAAATGGCGTTCATCGCATGGTGGTGGCACAAGATACCGACTATGTGTTCTTGGATGAGCCTTTAAATAACCTTGATATCAAACACTCAGTTGAAATCATGCACACGCTTCGTCGTCTCGCGCACGACTTCAATAAGGCTGTGGTGATTGTTATTCACGACATTAATTTTGCGTCTTGCTACTCGGACAACATCGTAGCGATGAAGAAAGGCAAGGTCATCAAGTCGGGCAAAGTTGATGAAGTGGTCCAGCAGGAGACCATGGAAGCCATCTACGAGATCCCGTTTGATATCCGTGAGGTCGATGGGCGCAAGGTCTGTCTCTACTTCAATAGCTAGTTTTGACTGTGAATCAATGAAGGAGCCTAGTAGGCTCCTTTTTTGGGTCTTATATTTGTCTCCATTTTGACATTCATTGTATTTATGTTGATAACGGGATAATTGATTACCACTTCATAATGCGTCCCATGTTAAAGAATAACGAGGACACAAAAATGAATACAAAACCTTCTTTGTGGCTGATGGTTGTGATGCTGATGTTCCCACAAATTGTGGAAACCATTTACAGTCCGGCGCTAGGTTCAATTGCACAGTCGTTCGCGGTGAGTTATGCGCAGGCTGCTCAAACGCTATCGATTTACTTTTCGGCATTTGCTGTTGGTGTGGTGGTTTGGGGTGTGTTGGCCGATAAGTGGGGCAGACGTCCGACGATGCTGTTGGGCCTTCTCATCTATGGCGCTTCGGCCTTAGTGGCGATGCAGACAGACAATTTTTCCACAGTGATGTTGGCACGATCAGTGAGTGCATTTGGTATTGCAGTAGGCTCCGTTGTCACCCAAACCATGCTGCGCGATGTGTTTCGCGGAGAAGAGCTGGGCAAAGTGTTTAGCTTAATGGGGATGGGCATTTCAATTAGCCCGGTTGTTGGCATGTTGCTCGGTGGTCAGCTATCGCAAGCTGGTGGCTACCAATATGTGTTTCTAACGCTGTTTATTATGGCTTTTGGTCTGTTCGTTTATAACCTAGTCAAGCTGCCGGAAACACAGCAGCAAAAACAGCCACTGCAACTTGCGGGTTTAAGTATGCGCATGATGAAAGATGCAAAGATCTGGCAATCTGCGTTATTGGTCGCGCTTTATAACATCGCGTTATTCTCCTATTACCAATTGGGGGCATTTCGTTTTGCTGAACTCGGCTTTAATGCAGAGCAATTTGGTTATAGCGGTGTTGTATTGGGCGTGGGTACTTTATTGGGAAGCTATTTGAACAAAGCTCTGTTATCAAAAGGCTTGTCACAGTGGTTACTGCTGTGTGTGTCAGCGGTACTGCTCACGCTGGGTTCCGTGGGTGTTTATGCTTTGCTTGGCTCGATTTGGTTTGTTGCGCCAATGATGTTGGTTGTTATGTCATTTGGTATTGCGATTCCCAATGTACTGAGCACTGCACTGACGGAGTACAAACAGCAAGCGGGCAGTGCAGGTGCGTTGCTTGGGCTGATGTACTACCTAATGATAGGCGCAGGGCTCGGTCTTGCTGGCGCTATTCAGAATCTAGGCGTGGTGTTACTCGCTTGTAGTGCCGTGGCCTTGTTGGTGACATTGAGCGCTAAAAGATTGTGATTTGACGGTCTCTTTACTTAGTGAAGAGGCCGTTTTTTGTTGATGCGTAACTTTGGCAATTGCTGTTTAAATCGTTAATATTAATTGAACTTTGGATAAAGTGAGTGGGGATGCATGGCGATTATTGATGCGAACAGTCAGTTTGATGCAGATAGCATTGATAACCAAGTTGTCGGTATTGCTGCCATGGTTGGAACGCATGATTCTGGCATGCATCGTCATCATAAACATCAATTACTCTTTGCCGCTTCAGGCTGTATGTCGATTTCTCTTGATGGGGCTAAGTGCATCCTACCGCCAACACGTGCTGCGTGGATTCCAGCAGGCATTGAGCATTATGCAAGAATGAGCAATGTTGTCGCTTATCGATCGCTGTATTTTGATGTCGATATTTGCACATCGGCGCCAGAAGCGGTCACCGTATTCTCAATTAACCCCTTACTTCGAGAGCTCATCGAACGCATGGCAATGTGGGAATGGGACAAACCGACGGCAGAGCAAATTCACATGACTGCGCTGTTTTTTGAAGAGCTTCAAGCCGCACAAAAAGAAGAGTTGGCACTGCCACTTCCCAGTGACAGAAGGTTGTCCAATTGGTTAGATGGTGTGTTGAGTCAAGACTATTTGCCCCCGCCTCTCAATCAAGTCGCTAATACGGTTGGAGCCAGCGCTAAAACCGTCTCGCGTATTTTTAGCAAGGAGACGGGCATGCCATATCAATCATGGCGTCAGCAGTGGCGTTTGCTGATGGCGGTCCAGTCACTTTCGGAGGGAAACAGTGTTGCGGATACGGCTGCTTCACTCGATTTTTCCAGTGATAGCGCCTTTGTGGCATTTTTTCGCCAACAGACCGGAGAGACGCCGGGCAAATACATCATCGAAGGTCACTAGATTTGGAAACACCTCGCTAGGTGATAAACTAGTAAAAATAAAGCACTTTAGTTTGAGTAAGTATGCCAAGCCCCGAGTCTATACCTATGCCGAAGCCCATCACGGAGCAGCAAATCCAGAGCACCTTAGAGAAGATCGTTGTCTTCCCGCCGTTCTATTCGTCGCCCAAGCTGGTGGCGTTTTTACGCTACATTGTGGAGCAGGCGCTGGCAGGTCAAGGTAGTCAGCTCACTCAATATTCAATCGCGACAGATCTGTTTGAAAAGCCACCGAGCTTTAACCCGTCCTCGGATCCTATGGTTCGTATGCTGGCAACGAAACTACGCAAGCTGCTGGCGGCTTTTTATGAAAGCAACAGCGACCGCGAGCTTATCGTCATCTCTCTGCCAAAGCGCAGTTACATGCCAGAGTTTGCTCTTAGAGAGAGCGCTGAGCCTTCACCATTTATCCCAAGTATTAATTATCCGACTCTTGTGGTTCAGCCTTTTGCTATGACCTTGCAAGATCCGATCTGCAATGAAGTCGCATTGTCGCTGCAAGAAGAGCTCAGCCATGCATTGGGTTTATTTGAGCAGCTAGCGGTGATATCGCCGCTACGGGTGCAAGAAATGGCGGGAGGTTCATTGTCGTTGAGTGAGTTTCGCGAAAAACTAGGCGCACGCTACGTTGTGTCTGGATCAGTGCGCCGTGCCGGTGAGTCCCTGCGTGTTACTGTCGCACTCAATGAGACAGAGCACGGTCTGCAAATTTGGAGTGAGCGATTTGTTTTAACAGTCTCTAGCGAGGATGTGCTTGGCGACCAACTCTCGGTGGTGCAACGCATAGCGACAAAAATGGCGTCTTCCTATGGCGTGATATCGATGCATGAATTTCAGCGTGTTAAGCAGCAAGACTCGGTCTCACTCAACGACTATCAAGCGCGTCTCTATTATTTGGAGTACCTGACCAAAATGAGTCAGGAGCGCCTACAAGATATGATTACACTCTATCAACAGTTGGTCGCTGGTCGATACGCCAATGATGCGAGAACCTTGGCTACGTTAGCTCAGCTTTATTGTGACGCCTTACTCTTTGGCATGATGAGCTATGACGAGGTCATTGAGCGCTGCGAAAAGTTGGTCTCGAAAGCGTTGGATTATGCCCCGCGTGATGGCGAAGTGATGTTGGCTCAAGCTTGGTGGGCATTGCTGACAAACAATCCACAGAAAGTCAGCGGCTGTGCTGAGCGTATTATTCAGCTTAATCCCAACTCTCACTACACGATTGGCGCGGTGGGTTGGCTAGTGTGCTTGTCGGGCAATTTTGATTACGGGATCAAGATTTTGACCAATCTGCTGGGCAAGGATGATTATTTCCCAATCTGGCTTAAGCTAAGCCAAGCGTTGAATGCCATTCGTCAACAAGACAATGAAGCCGCGCTGCAAAGCCTGGATTTGTTTTACGTAGAAGGAAATGTGCTGCAAACCACTCTACTTGCTTTGATTTATCAAGTCGCAGGCCAAGAAGAGACGGCTAGGCAATATTGGAGCGAGGCTAAACAAAGCGTGATAGACATTAACGCTATCGCTGCGCAGCAACTTGACGTCATGATACTTGATGACTCCCTTCGCGCGACATTGGAGCATGCGAGGTTACGCTTGGCCACTGTCACGAATTAGCGTTTTCAAACAGTCCATCACTTCCTGTACTTCGTAAGACGGATAATGTCCCAAACTGCTCAAAGGTAACCTTGGTAATTTACGTTTGTGAGAACGTAAAGTGTACCTACTGTTACTGTTGGTGTCCAAATTGTTACGCTAGTATTGAGCCATCAACCAAGTAGAGAGGCAATATCATGTCTAACATCAAAAAGTGGCCTGCAATCGACCCAGAAAAAGTAGCGAAATATAAGCACATCTGGGAAAACGTTTCTGCAGCAGACAACCTAGACCCAGAAGTTGCGGCATACCTAGCTCGTGTTAAAGAGCAAGGCGGCGGCAAGGGTATCGAGCAAATGAGCTTCATCAACAAAGATTACCTAGGTTTCTACCAAGCGCCATTCTCACAAGATCTAGATAACACCGATGTTGTTATCTACGGTATGGGCATTGAAAAATGTTCTCCTACTGGTTCTTCACACAAGTTCGCACCACAGCGTCTGCGCCACCTAAGTAAAATGGGTATGGGTACAGTTGGTGATAACGGTGAAATCCCATTCGAATGGTGTCGTATCTCTGACTACGGTAACTGGGATAGCCTAGGCCAATTCGAGCTGAAAGCAGAAGTTGAGCAACTAACAGAGCTTCTACACCACATGGTTGTTGAAAAAGATTGTACACCGCTAGTATTTGGTGGTGACCACACAATTCCATACCCAACAATGCGTGCACTAGGTGAGAAGTACGGTCCTCTTCGCGTTATCCACTTCGATGCGCACTATGACCTATCAACTCGCGCTGACTTTGACTACCCATACACGTCAGGTCACTGGCTACCAAAACTGTACTCTGAAGGTCTAGCGGATCCAGAGCGCACAGTACAAATTGGTATGCGTGGTCGTCAAACTGCACTTGTTAAAGGTAACCACATCGCATTTGGTACTACAGGCTTCACGACTAACGAAGTGTACGAGCAAGGCGTTGATGCAGTAGCAGACAAGATCATCGAACTTTGTGGTGATGGCGGTCCGGTATACTTCACATTTGACCTAGACGCACTAGATACTGCGTTCTGCCGTTCAAACTCGAGCCCAGATCCATTCGGTCTGACTCACCTTCAGGTTTACGACATCATTCGTAAAGTGAAGGCATCGGGTAAAGTTCGTCTTGTTGGTGCTGACGTAGCTGAGTACACACCAGACACTGACCCAACAGATAAAGACGGCATCATTGCAGCTGGTTTCGGTTGGGAACTACTTTGCTGGCTAGCAGAAGAACGTAAGAAAGAAAACGGCGGCGAAAACCGTCATACAGTTTGGCACCAAGCATTTGGTTCTGTATCGCTGTAATTACGTTGACTGATAATGTTTGATTTAAAGCCCCAATCGCTAAGCGGTTGGGGCTTTTGTTTTTGCTAGTATCGGTAGGATAGCGTTACAAAGTGAACTCGGTTTGAGTCATATTGTCCGCTGGGTCTAAATGCTTGATACTCGTTTGAGGTGATCTCACCTTGCCCAAGGTCTTGATACTGGTAGCAATGCCCATTTTTGCCCCTGAGTTCAACGATTTCTCAGCGCCAAGACCAATACGCCATTGCTTATCAAGGGGAAGCAGCGTATCTCGTTGGTGTTCATCGACAGGGCTCGAGTCATAGCTTACGCCCGAGTAGTAAAGCCAAGAGTCTCGAGTGTATCGGATGGCCACTCCTGTACTGAATGTATCTTGATAGCCGTCATCATAATCACTCCACGACTGCCAACCGAGGTTCGCTTGCAATGTTACGCTCTCGTTTAACGCCTTACTGATCCCCAAATCTAAGCTCGCCGGCCAGTTGATTGCGGCGTCCCCCAGCAACTGGTGGTTGGTGCTCACGCTGTGCTGTGCGCTCTGAACGTAGTTAACCCCGAGGTTAATGGTATCCGTGGCTTGATAAAAAGCGGATAGACCGAAGGTTGGGCTAATACTATCACCTTTGATATCTCCGCCCTTTGTGACCACCTCAAGTGCGGCGTACTGTGCAATTACACTTGCGCCAAGCGCGAGGCGTTCAGTCACTTGATGGCTCGCAGCGGCCGTTAGATTGACGACCGCAATCTGATTACTCTCCAGAAGATTCAGTGGGTTTGCTGATACACCATTGGAGTAATCGACGCCCAACCCACCCGGAGAATGAAGCGATAAACCAACGACGCTATCTTCATTTAATCTGTGGGCATAAGATAAGTTCGGAACCCACAACGCTCCTTGGCTCTCAGTGGAAAGCTGGGTGTGCAGGCGAGCAAACTCGCTCTGTACATTTACGTACTGGAGGCCCACAACGGCGCTACTGGTGTCGATTCCCGATAGCGCTGCTGGGTTGGTGATAGTGGCAGAGGCATCTCTATGGTTTGTCACGCCAGCAACACCGGCGCTGCCGACGCTCTCTACTGTGGCGATTTGTGTTGTCGCTAGACCGCTGAGTGAGCGCTTAGAGAGATGAGCCCTAGAACTGCAAAGGTTGATATTGGAATGGCTTTAGTCATTGTTCTGAGTAGTGTTTTGAGATAGTGAAAAAAGGAGCAACCAATATGAGGGTTACTCCATAGGTAGGGTTAAGGAACGACCCTAAGTCAGGTTATTGAATACGCTTTACTTGTGGCAGCATATATTGATTGTCGAGGATGGCTTGTGTTGGCTCATAGAGTCTCATGTGGAGGTAAAATTCGTCTTTGGGAGCGGGCAACCAGTTACAATCGTCATCCTCTGGTTTATCGCTTTGTATACACACAGTGAGTGAACCATCTGAGTTGTATGTCAGCTCTTCAGAGCGATTGGTTGAAATGGAATAACGGTCGATGGCGTTCTCTACCATAAACAGGTTTTTTGCATCGTACATCGTTAATGACCAGAACGCGTCCGCAGGTGGATTGGTCGGCATTGTCATTCGATAGGCGTGGTCGCCAGAGAGCTTTTGACCCTTGGCATCGGTATATCGATTTGGGTAGAGCGCTCTCTCAGGCACGTTGAGTCCAGCGGCGCGTAGGTTGATGCTGGCACGACTTAGATAGTCATGACCATAGCGTCCACCTTCATACATCATTGACCAGCCGTTATTTGTCGTACCGACACTTCGACCAGCGTATTGAATCACTTGTTTTGAGGTTTCAATCGCTCTGAGCAAGCCACGTTTTTGTGCCTCTGAGAGTGTTGCTGGGTTAAATGGTTCGTTGTTGCCAATGCCAATGTATGAGAACTGCTCGACTACGGCTTTATCTTCAGCAATTGGATTCTTGCGCAGCTCCTTGTCAATTAAGGCATACCAATCTAGACCTTGAGGCACCGTCATCGGAGGGATTCGAGTTGCCGCTTTTTTTAGCTCAATGGGTTTGCGTTTTTTTCCGAGCTCAGAGAGCGGGTAGCTAATAAACCCATCGTGTACCTTGAGTGCATTTTGAAGATCGGACTCACCGGCTACACCGGTACGCTGAATTAGCCAGACCATAGGTGTCCGAGATTCAATCACACCATCGATGTCTGCTGGTACCTGTCCATTCCAACCTTTGTTGACCAAAAGATACTTCGAGCCTTCGCTGCCGGCATTATTACGATGAAGATCGGTAATAGAATCAGAATAAGCATCGAGCAACTGCACAATGAAGTAGCGCTTTTGGGTCTTAGGGATTTCTAAGATCATCGGGCCGTTACTTTCTAGGTCATAGTGCGCTTGAGAATACAGCGTATCGTTGTTTACCGTCGGCACAATTTGATCTTTCGGCCCGGATAAAACGCGGGTTTTTCCCATCTGGTTTAGAGGGGCCATCGCGTTGTCCATTGGCGTATCGACAGCGGTTGTCGTCTCTCTTACCGCTGCGACCGTAAGCGGTCCAGCGCCATAGATGAATGCTTGCACTCCTAAGTTGTAGGCAAGCTCTTCTTCCGGGTTGATGGAGGTATCCGCCCAAGCCATATGAGGGGCGGCAGCGATGGCGGTCACCAGGGTGAATACGTTAATTCTGTTTTGTGTCATTTCTCTCACCATTTTATTGCAGCGTCGCGTTCTGGTTTGAAGAGAGTAACGTGAAGGGCAATAGGTTTGAGTGATAGTGATTATTTGGTTTTCTAATTGAGCGCTATAGGAAAACGTAATAGTCGCTATTGCCCTTTTTTCATCGACCTTTCATTAACATCGACCGCATCCTACAGCGGAGACACTTAATGAAAAACACAACAAAGTTTGCGAAAAATGCGATCACTGCCTCTTTGGTAGTTGGCGCTTCGTTGGCGAGCGCTTCTGTGCTGGCTAAAAGCCTAATATAGTTGCCATCATGGTTGATGACGTCGCACCTATGGATCTGTCGGTTTACCACCGTGGATTGGGTGCAATTAAAACGCCCCACATTGATAGCATTGCCCAGCGTGGTGTGATGATCAGTGATTATTATGCCCAAAGCAGTTCCACCGCAGGACGAGGCGCGTTTATCACTGGTCAGTACCCGATTCGAACAGGATTGACTGGTGTCGGACAGCCAGGCTCAAAACTGGGGATCAAAAAAGAGAGTCCAACACTCGCTGAATTGCTCAAGCAGAAAGGCTACGCCACAGTACATGTTGGTAAATCCCATCTTGGTGACAACAACAGCCACCTTCCAACCGTTCACGGCTTTGAGGAGTACTACGGCTTCCTCTATCACCTCAACGTCATGGAAATGCCGGAGCAGCCAGAATTTCCTAAAGATCCGAACTTCACGGGTGTTCCGCGCAATGTTCTTCACTCAGTAGCCACGGATAAGTTCGACAAGTCTGAAGATCCTAGATTTGGTGTCGTTGGCAAACAGAAGATCACCGACAAAGGTGCGCTTGGCAAAGAGCGAATGAAGACCATTGATGAAGAGTTTTTAAACTTTGCAACCGAGTGGATTGATGAGCATGAAGCGCAGAATGACGACCAGCCTTATTTCATGTGGTACAACCCATCGAGAATGCACACCATTACTCACGTCAGAAAAGAATATGAAGGCAGCAGTCAGACGTCGACCTACTACGATGCGCTGAAAGAGCTCGATGATCAGGTTGGGGTATTGATTGAAAAGCTTCGCCAGACGGGTGAGCTCGATAACACCATCATCATGTTTACCTCTGACAACGGCGTGAACCTAGATCACTGGCCTGATGGAGGTACCGCTTCATTCCGTGGTCAAAAAGGCACGACTTGGGATGGCGGCTTCAGGGTTCCGATGCTGGTGAGCTGGCCTGAAAAGCTACCTCAAGGTACTTATGTCGACGGCATGATGTCAGCGGAAGATTGGTTGCCAACGATCATGGCCGCGGCAGGTGATACCACCATCAAACAAGAGCTCCTTAAGGGCAAAGAGATCGAAGGCACTAAGCGTGTTGCTCATCTGGATGGTTATAACCAATTGGACATGCTCGCGAACAATCGTGAGAGCAAACGTCGAGAGTTCTTTTTCTATAACGAAACGGATCTCAACGCGATCCGTGTGGATCAATGGAAGGTTCACCTTCGCACCAAAACGACGTGGACTGAGCCTGCTAAACAGTGGCCATTCGGCGTCTTGGTTAACATCAAAGCTGATCCCTATGAGCGCTCACCAGAGACCCCTGGGTGGTATCACTGGATGAAGCAAAAATCTTGGGTACTTCCCGAGTTTTATCAAGCGATTGGCAAATACCAAAAATCACTTAATGACTATCCACCAGTTCAGAAAGGGACAGGTGTCGGTATGGGTAACAACACCATCGAATAACCACTCTATTCGTATGCAGTCTGTCAAAGGCTGGCTGCATACGGCCTTCAGTCTCTCTAATTTTCTCTTTAAGGTTCTCCTATGTTCAAGAAAACCCTATTGGCCAGTGTACTTGTCGTATCGAGCTCACTATTTGTCTTGCCTACTGTTGCAGCAACTCCAACCCAACCGATGACAGCAGAGCAGGCGATGCAAAATGAAAGCTATGTATTGGGCGTTAACGCTACGTTTGGGGCTCAACTTTAGTCAGAATGGAGCAGATTGCTCGTCAGTATACAGACATGACGCAGCCACTCTCTGATACCAGCTACCGTGCACCACTCAACGAGTTCGGGCATGCGAGACGTCTGAGTACGCCGCATGATTTGGACATGCCTTCTGCTAATCGCGACACCCTCTATTCGAGTGCGGTGCTGGATTTGAGTCAGGGACCAATGGTGTTATCGGTCCCTGAAGTTAACGACCGTTATTACGTAATTAACATGTTCGATATGTGGCACAACTTGTTCCAATACGTCGGTACGCGTGAAACAGGGCCGCTTGCCAAGCAACTCCTACTTGTGCCGCCTGGCTGGGAGCCAAAAACTGACATTCCACGAGAGCTAGAGATCGTCGAAGCACCAACCTCAAAAGTGTGGCTTTGGGGACGCACACAAGTCTTTGAAGGTCGTGATGATGTGTTTGCTCATCGCATTCAAGACCAGTATACCCTGACACCGCTGCAAGAATATCTTGGCGGCGAGGAAATTGCGGTAACGCCTTTACCACCGCGTGCAGGAGAGGAGGGTGATCCGCTTCGATTCTATGAAGAGCTCGGCGCTTACCTGAAACAAAATCCAGTTGATGAAAGACAGCAAGCTATGTTGGGTCAACTGGCTAAGATTGGTATTACAGAGCAAGGCTTTGATCGCAGTGACTTAAGTGTGGCAACGGTTGAAGCGATGATCAAAGCGGTTGAAGACGGTCAATCGATAGTTATGGCTCAGCAGAAAAACCCTGCGGCGCTTGAGATTAAAGATGGCTGGGTATATGCCTTTAATCTCGACGGCTTTGGTGACGATAATGCGATGCGTTCATTGATCGCTCATCCTTATTTGGGTGGACAGGGGCAAAAGAGGCGATCTATCCGATGGCGGCGATGGATGCCAAAGGTCAGCCTCTTACGGGACAAAATGATTACGTGATGACGTTTGATAGAGAACCGCCAGTGGGCGCATTCTGGTCTGTTACTGTCTATGACGCCAAAACCAAGATGTTGGTTGATAATCCAATTAACCGTTACAGCATTAATAATTCTATGCCACTTGAGCGTGGTGATGATGGTTCTTTTGAGATACATCTATCGAATCAACCTCTTTCCGATGACAAGAATTGGCTGCCAATACCTGAGGGTGAGTTTTATCTCCTAACCCGTTTGTATGTCCCTTCTAAAGAGATATTGAGAATGGAATGGACGGTACCAGGACTTGAAAAAGTTCAGTAGCAAGAAGCGGGGAAGATAAATTATGCAGAAACTCCAAATTTTGCTGATCTGTGCGTGTAGTTCTCAACTTGTTTGGGCTCAAGAAGCAGAAGAGGTACAGGATATGTCAGACCCTCTCGCTGTATACACACAGGCAGGTATGGGAATGACAGACAGAGGCCTTAACCTAAAAATAGGTCGCTCATATGACACGGGCGAATCGAATACCGCCGCGATGAATATCTTCGAGGTGAAGGGATTCTTAGGAAACAAGATCGGCTGGAGTGATGGAAGAAGCAATAGTATCGATAGCCTTCGATTTAGAAACTTCCACGCCAACCACAAAAACGGCAGAGGTCGTCAAATAGATGTCCAGTATGACTTGAAGAATGAAGCAGGAAACGCGTCTTATAGTTTCATTCAAGCAATCCCTAAGCTAGGTCCTGTGAGCTTATTCCCTTTACTAGGAGCAGGCATAAATTTTCGTAATGCCGTGGATGAATCTGGCGAACGAGTTGGGGGCTATGAAATTCCAGGGACGTTTGCCGTTGTGGGCTCATACGGAAAAATCAGTTTCACGGATAATCTGTGGTTTAACTACAACCCAATGTGGTTTGCGACTCTTTCAGGTAGCGATGAGTACACACGAACGGGTATTGAAGGGGAAAGTTCTATGCTAACGCATGAAGTTGCCCTGTCTTACAAAGTCTCTCCACGGTTAAGTGTTCGGTTATTCTCAAACTGGTCACAGAGCACCGACTTTAAAGATGGCTCACATCGCATAGAGTTTAACTATCAATTATAAGGCCATAAAGAATGCAACTGCCCTTTAGTTTATTTATCAAACCAGTGGGCAGTAGCTGTAATCTCGACTGCAGCTATTGCTACTACCTTAATAATAACAAACAACACAAAATGAGTGTTGAGGCGCTAAGAACCATGATATCGGAACACATATTGGCGCAGCTTCGCACACACCTTCTGTCGACTTTATTTGGCATGGAGGAGAGCCGATGATGAGAGGTCTCAGTTTTTATGAGGCCGCAGTAAAAGAGCAGAGTCGGCATGTGACTAGCAAGAGAATTGTGAACACGCTACAGACAAACGGAACCTTGATTACCGAAACGTGGGCGAAGTTTTTTGCGGAAAACAACTTTTTGCTTGGCGTGAGTATTGATGGACCAGAGCTACTACACAATATCGGACGAATAGATAAACGAGGCGATTCGAGTTTTGAGCAAACGTTGCAAGGAATGGCGTTACTTCGCCAGTACAACGTTGAGTTCAATACACTGACAGTGATAAGCAACCGAACCTTTCACAGAGGTAAAGAAATCTATCAGTTTCTGACTAAAAATGGCAGTGACTATCTGCAATTTCAGCCTTGTGTTGACCATGAGCTTGATCGCCGCTCGGATTATGATTGGTCATTGACGGGCGAGCAGTGGGGACGTTTCTTATGTGATGTGTTTGATGAATGGTGTGACGGGGATATAGGGAAAGTGAATGTGCAGTTCTTTGAAAACTGTTTAGCCATTCTTATGGATTACCCTAGTCAGATGTGTCATCACGCACCAACTTGTGGGCAGCAACTGATGGCTGAAGCTGATGGGGAGGTGTTTAGCTGCGACCATTATGGGTATGAGCAATACTCATTAGGACAGTGTAAGGATGCGACGCAAAGCAACTATCTCCCACTACGAGAAATGGTCAATAGCACCGAGCAGCGCCAATTTGGGGAAGGTAAATGGGAAAGCTTGTGCAGACAGTGTCAGGAGTGCGATTTTTTACCTCTCTGTCATGGTGGATGCCCTAAAAATCGAACCCTGTTGAATCAAGATTCAGAGCCAATGAACTTGCTCTGTTCTGGGTATCAAGCATTTTTCGTGTATGCGCTTCCTCGATTATTGAAAATGGTTGATGCCATGAAAAGCGGATACTCACCAAAGTATTACCCGCTGTTTTAAATTAGACTTTAATTATCGTTAGAGCTAGATGAATATCTATGGATAAAGATTACAACCTGCTTCGCCTCTTGATTGTATTGTATAAAACTCGGCAAACCGTCGCCGCGGCGCGAAAGCTCAATGTGAGTCAGCCAACCGTGAGTGCAATGCTGAGAAAACTCAGACATCAATTTAATGACGATCTCTTTGTTCGCAACAGAAATATGTTGGAGCCAACGCCAAAATGTCAGCAATTGATGGAGCGCGTTCCCACGTTAGTTGCTGAGATGGAAGCGCTGTATAGCGATGATGGTGACTGGCATATATCCCAAATGAAAGGCGATATTACTTTCGTCTTTCCAGCAACCTTAATGGCGCCGATCGCATCAAAACTTATCACACGGCTCTGCGAGCAGGCGCCAAACTTAACGGTCAACTGCGAGCCTTGGAATACTCTAACCTTGTCGATGTTGGAGCAAGAACCTAACTATTTTGGTGTAGGTTACTTGCCACTGGAAACCAACAAAAATGTGATGCAAAAGGCACTGCCTGACGACAAGTTTGTGCTGATTAAACGCAAAGGGCACCCGATTCAATCTGAAGCATTAGAAGAGGTTCTTCAATATCCTCTGTGCTTGAGTATTATTCCCGGCTACATAGAGGCTTCTAAAGTGGAGATGCTGATTAAAAAGTACAAGCTTGATAAGTCGATCAGTGTGCGCTCCGCCGATCTAGCATTGCTGTTGGAAATCATTAAGGGAAGTGACGCGCTTGGCGTTGTGTCGAAACGCGTGGAAAATCTGTTGGATGCGGACATGGTGACACAAAGGTTGCCCCCTGAGCTCAAAAGCGAGACCTTTCGTAGAGAGACGGCTTTGTTCTTTCATGCGTCCAATCGTCACGCTGGATTTACAAACTGGTTGCATACCGAATTGGATAGACTGATGTCGTAGGCGGTTCGCTTAGTTTGCTGTGCTCTTCGAGTGAGAATTTTTGTCCAGACGATAAAAAACCTGATTAGTCCCAAGGCTTCACATTTGCTTCAATAGCGCCCGAAAGATTGCTGTTAATCTTACTTCCAATTAAGGGTTTAAAATGTTTGCTATTGATGATGTTGTAGTTGCAACTAAAGGTATCGATCTAGGTAAAATGGTCGTGACTGGTTTGAGCAGTGGCGGCTTCTACGTTCGTGTAGAAGTAGACGGCATGTCTCTAACTTACCCAGCAAAAGACCTACAAAAAGCGTAATCTTTGACGCTGAGTTCTTCTTTGTAAATGGCGACCCTAGGGTCGCCATTTTCTTTTGTTCTTAATTTTATCAATATATTGCACCTTCATTGTGCAATGCCCCTCATTGGACCTGCTGTGCGCATTGAGTGTGCAACCGCCAGTTTTCATACAAGCCTTAGCGCTACTCAGTATCAACAGAATTTCGTTTTTCAACTTTTGTCTGGAATGAAAGTTGCAGTTCAATCATAGACATAAAGAAAGTGGGTCTTTAGCCAAGGAGGGGAAAGATGATACTTATCTTGCGCACAACGCCTTTAAACATACTTAATTTGCTCACTCTACTAGTGCTGCTGTCTTCGGTGGTGCTGTTTGCACTAGGTGCCATGTTAGCCGGGTTTTTGGTGTTGCTATCCATTGCGACAATAGCGTGGCTGATGCTGTTTACATTGAATCGAGAAATGCGAGCACTCAATGAGTACTTTCAGCAGCTAAAGGATGGTGAGGTGCCTTCTTTACCGCAATCATTTGGCCTACTTTATTCAAGCTTCCACGCCATTGATGATGTTCATCAGTTGCTGCTGCGAAAACAGCGTAAAGCGGAAGCGGTGCGTTCAGAAATGGCGTTCTGCGCACAAGAGCTGGCAAGCAATGCCGCCGATGCGGCCAAGGACAGTGATATGCAGGCGGAATCGACGCTCTCTTCTGCATCAGCGGCAACGGAAATTTCACAGAGTATTGAAGATGTATCTACTCGCATTGAGCAGACCTTGCAGGCCATTGAGCAAGGCAATGTTCTTTGTGGGCAAGGCAATCAGGCGCTTGTGAGCGTTCAAAGCAGTGTTGAGCAAGTGGAATCGCAAGTGGGCTCTACGGCGAAAAGCATAGTCACGCTTGAAAGTAACTTGTCTACGGTTTCGGAGATGTCCCAGTTTATTCGAGAGATTGCCGAGCAAACCAATCTGCTGGCACTTAACGCTGCGATTGAAGCGGCGCGAGCTGGTGAACATGGTCGCGGGTTCAGTGTGGTTGCCGAAGAAGTTGGCCGTCTCGCTAAGCGAAGTCATGAGTCTGCTAATGCCATTACTTCTCATGTCGAGCAAGTGACAGCGAGTATGAGTGATGTCACAGCGATGATAGGGCAAGTTCGCGAAGGGAACACGCGCTGCACTGAGCAGACCCAGGTGGCGCAAAACACGTTGGAAGAGATGGGCGTATCCATGGCATCGATTACCGATCAAGTTGCTGGCGTATCAGCCGCGTCTGAACAACAGGCGATCGCAATTCAGGAAATATCGAGCAATATGGAGCAGGTTGCGCTGACGGCAAAACACAACGCCGAAACCGCCGCTGACAACGCTCAGGTGGCTGAGCATCTTGAAAAGCTGACTGCATAGGGAGTGAATGATGATGGAGTTTGTAATGGCCAACCTTCTAGCAACGGTTGCACTGCTGTTTGCCTGTTTGAGCGTGGTTGTTTTTGTGTGGAAAAGGAGACTTGCGCTGAGTAAGAGCCAACAAGCAAAGCAATCTGGATTGCAGCACTTAACGACACTCAGACAGCTTCTGGCGGCGATTCAGCAGCATAGAGGAATCACCAATGGCGTGCTGTGTGGAGACGACAAATTGCAATCTCGCCTTCCTTCACTACAAAGCGACATCAATGATCATCTGCAGACACTGACTCACCTTGATGAGGGTGTCCGCAATACTAGCAGTTGGCAAAGTGTTGAAGAAAACTGGCCAAGGGTTCGTGTTCAGTTTACGCAGTGGCCGGCAGAGCAAAATCTTGCCAATCACAATCAGCTACTGGCCTCACTGCTTGAATCTGTGGAGGAGTGTGCTCAGCATTATCGTTTAACGGAGCTGCCACAAGAGAAGGGAGAGTCCATCGCAATGCTCTGGAATGACTTATTGAGGATTGCGGAATGTGTCGGCCAAGCTAGAGCTCTGGGCACCGGTGTGGCAGCAAAGGCGGCGTGTAGCAGCGTTGAGCGAATTCGATTGAAGTATCTGCATCAGTCGATCGATCGCTTTGTCATCGCGCAACATCATTCGGACTTCCCAACCGTTAAGAAGCTTCTTGGAACTATCGAGAACAAAGTCCTCGTGCTTGTTCCAAGCGTTGCTGCAGTAGACTATTTTGATGATGCGACGGCCGCTTTAGATGAGGTATTTAGAGTATTTGACCAGCGGGTTACTGCACTGCGTGACAATGTTTGAGTTGCCTAGATTTGAGCTGCTGGTTTGAGGAGAACGAAATGTGGGCGCTCTGAAGCATTGTTACCTCAGAGCGCATTGAAGGCTACAACTGCTCTTCAATTGGCAAAATACCGCTGAACCAAGCGCCCATGCGGCGCCAAATGCTGGCATCTGGCTCAGACGTCAAGGTTTCCCCTGTTGTGTGGTCAAACCATACTAAGTCGCCATCATCCATTCTTAACTCGTAAGCGGATTGAGGGATGTCTTCTAGAATGCTTGTGTAGACCAGCTCTGCATATTCAGGCTGCTCAATAACAACACCCATTTCGGTATTAAGATGGGCTGAACGAGGGTCTAGGTTCATTGAACCAACAAACACTTTACGTCTATCAATCACCATCGCCTTGGTGTGAAGGCTTGAGCGACTGCTGCCCGTTAAGCTCCAGTTCTTTTTGATTTCAGCATTGGACTTCACTTCCCAAAGGCTTACGCCGCCTTCAACCAGATCTTCACGGTATTTCGCGTACCAACCATGCACGGCAAACACATCATTAGAGGCCAACGAGTTAGTAATGATGATCACTTCTAGACCCTGCTCCACCGCTGCGATGAGTTCTTTGGTGCCTTGCTCCGTTGGTACAAAGTAAGGGGAGATGAATATCAGCGATGCTTCAGACTCTTCAAGTACCGCATTTAGGCTGTCGATAAGTGTACTCTGTTTGCTGTCAGGTTTATTGGGGAGATCGTAAAGCAGATCACCAATGCCCCAATAGAGCTCGACCGTACCATTGACCAAATCGTTGTAGAGCGGGAGTTTAGCGAAATCATATTGACCACCAGAGAATTTCGCTTCTAGACCAAGCTCGTTGACCCAAGCATCGACATCAGCGTCGGTGTAGCGAAGATCTTCGTTAGGTGCAATCCACTCGATGGGTGCACTGTAATCACTGTTCCAATAAAGATCGAACTGGCGATTTACTTGACGCACTGCTTTACCCACCATCATTAAATCTAGATCGGAAAACTCAACGGTAGATTCAATGGAGTAGTATTCATTACCCACGTTTCGCCCGCCAATGATGGATACGACCCCGTCTACAGTCAGCGACTTATTGTGCATTCTGTGGTTTAGCCGTTCAAAATCACTGAGCATTGCAATGCCGCGCGCTGAGCGAAGATGATGCGGGTTGAACATACGTACTTCGATATTGGGATGGCTACTAAAGCGCATCAGATCGTTGTCGTCGTATTTTTGCATGTCGTCGAGCAAAAGGCGCACGCGCACGCCACGCTCAGCGGCTTCGAATAGTCGCCACGCAATCAGGTTGCCCGCTTCGTCGTCTCGGAAAATATAGTACTGTACGTCGATGCTGGATTGAGCGGTTTCGATGATCGCTAGTCGAGCGAGCAGTGCATCGTGACCTTTATCTAAAGGATGGAATCCGGTCTCATCAATCAGAGAGTGGGACGCTACTTCTCTTTCGAAATACGAGTCTAGCTTGGTGGGCTCATCATTGATGATGGTGTAGGAAGATTGTTTTTCGTATCTGCTCGGATCAATGCTGGAGGAGACACACCCGCTCAACGTAACAATGAGGAATAGAGCGAAGAAATTTTTGATGGACAAAATGTTGGGCATAGTTAAAGTGCTGATATTCGATTAAGTTCTAAAAATGCAGCGAGAGTGTAACGGCTCATCGTAGAATTTGCACTGGGTCGCTGACGTTTTTACTGATAAATTTCATAGCAATTAAGTATAGCCTAATTGAAATCGACTAGGTTGCATAACAATTACTTATAACGATTCTTGCTCGTTTTTAGTTGCCGGATATTAGGAGTACTGATGGCAGGTTTAGGCACCAATAAATATACCTTGTTTGGGATTATGGCTATTTTGCTTTGGAGCTGTGTGATTGCGCTAACAAGGGATATTGCCGAGTTATTTGGCCCGATTGGTGGCGCGGCGTTAATGTATAGTGTGAGCACACTCGCCCTGATGTTGGTGATGGGTAGGCCAAAGATTGGCGAGTATCGACTTAGCTACGTGCTGCTTGGTGGTGGACTGTTTGTCAGTTATGAGATCTGTCTTGCCCTTGCGTTGGGGATGGCAAATGATCGTCAGCAAGCGATGGAAATGGCGGTGATTAACTACTTGTGGCCGGCGCTAACCGTATTGTTCGCAGTGGCGATGAGCGGTCGTCGAGTAAACCTTCTTGTTTACCCTAGTGTGGTGCTGGCCTTTGTTGGGGTCGTCTGGTGTATTTCCGGGGATGCGTCTTTCTCTATCGAAGGTGTTAAAAATAATGTGGCGACGAACCCGCTGACCTATTCCATGGCATTCGCCGCGGCATTTATTTGGGCACTGTATTGCAACATTACCCCCAAGATGAGCGGCGGGAAAAATGCCATAGTGCTGTTTTTTGCGATGACCTCGATCACGCTGTGGATACAGTACGCATTGAGTGAAGAAAATCAGATGGTGTTTACGTTCTCTTCAGTTTCGACGCTACTGCTCGCTGGTATTATCATGGGCGCTGGGTATGCGTTGTGGAATCAAGCAATTATCGGCGGCAACATGGTGCTCATTGCAACGTTCTCCTACTTTACGCCGGTATTTTCTACGGTGTTTTCTTCGCTTTATTTGTCCGTCGCGTTGACGCAGTCGTTCTGGAAAGGAGTTGCTTTGGTTACGCTAGGTTCGCTGCTGTGTGCATGGGCAACGCGCGAGCGTAAGAGCGATACCGAAGCGGCTAGCGCTTAAGATAAGTAGGTCCAACAAACTGCAACAGCAATCGCTTTTCTCTCAACTATCGTAATAGGTATACGGCTGTTGAAAAGGAAAAAGCGTAATGCGAGGCGTTACTGGCATAATTAGAGATGTTTGCTGGGTGGTTCTGGTGGTTATCGGGCTGATGCACAGTGCGATCGCTCACGCCGCTCCAAGTGGTAAGCCTTGGTTAGTGAGTTATAACCAAGATGCGGTGACCCTCTATAAACGTGAGCATCAAAGTGGCTTGATAGAGATCCGCGTGCACGCGGATGTAGCCATTACGTTTTCTGCTTTTCTTCGGCTATTTGAAGACACCAATAACGTGCCCAACTGGTTACACAATGTCGATCAAACCCAAGTCTTAGCGCAACTTTCGCCTAACGAAAATGTTGTTTACACCACCTTCGCTGCCCCTTGGCCTGCCAAAAATCGAGACATGGTGACTTATTCACGTTACTACCAGACTGGGAAGCGCTTTGTTCTTGAAATCAGCGACGCTTCAGATTACCTCGCGCCCCAACCAGACTATATTCGCATTGATAATGTACGTTCTCGTTGGGAGCTGACAAAACTGGAGGGCGACCAGGTGTTTGTAGTTTACACGGCTTTTGCTGATGTTGGCGGCGCTCTGCCGGATTGGTTAGCCAACCAGCTAACGATAGAAGGGGCGATAGAAACGTTTAAAGGGTTGAAGAGAGAGATTGCCAACTATCAACATCTCTCTCATCCAAATGTGACTGATTGAAAACGCGCTTATGAATTGCTTGCCAAAGTGACATTGTTGGCGCGTGACAGTGATTTACAAGCCTCTATCAGCATTTGAGTAGGCACTTTGATAAAGTACACTGACATCAGGATCATCATCATAGGGTCGGCGTAAACACTCAGGTGTGCCCACGGGGTAAATTCCATTGCCCATGCTGAGATAAAGCCTGCCATAACCGCTACGCTAAGAAGCGTGTCCATTTGCCATTGTTTGGTTTCTGCTTCAATCAGATTAGCGTTCATCTGTTTGTTTTTACGAGCAATGTACCACCAAGCATAGGCACAACCCATCACATTAAACAGTCCGAATAACGTGGCGACTGTGGTGTCGACTGGGCGACCACCGGTAAACATCGAGCTGACTGCAGAATACAGCGATGCCAATACAATCATCAAGATGACCGCAGCTTTAATAGCAATGACCATAGATTCAACAGTTTGACGGCCGTATTTTGAGGCCTGACTGTTTGGATTTTTTAGCTGCTGCGCAGCAGCCAGTGACAATAAAGTTAACAGTAAGCTGACTAGAGAATAAACACCGTCAAAGGCGATGACCAGCGAGCCCATCAACACACCAACCACTAGGCCTGCGACAGCGAAGCCAGTAGCAATAATGGCTGATACTCTCAAGACTGATGATTCGTTGTGTTGCGTTAGCGAAGACATGGGATTTACCTTTTGTTTGAACTAAGGCCATTATTTCGCCGGGGTGATTAACATTCAAACATTAACTGCATCGCTGAGGGGAAGCTGATATAAAGTAAGTTATTAATGTTGTTTAAAATCATAGTGTTATGATGTTATTTTTGCTGTCAGGATTAATGGCACCCACTGATGCCACTTACCTCAATGGACGAGCGCCTAGAAGGTAAACAAGTAATCACTGACTTGGTCGGCAAGCCAAGTCATCGCAGGATGCTCGGACATACCCGATGAGGTCAACATACAGAAATCTTCTTGGGTTAGACCATAAGTATGTTTGATGACAGACAGTGTTTGCTCACGTAGGAGCTGACGGATAAGTGGCTCTGGCAGAACGCCCCAAGCACCTTCAGAAAGGATGGTTTTTAGCATAAATTCGAAGCTTGAAAAACCAATGTATTTCAATGAGAAAGGCAGTAGCTCTGGATTGTCTCGCAAGTTGAGATACGCGAGTGACACTTGCATCTCATCGCGCAACACTTCATCAGAGACACGAGGCAGTTTCGACAACTTGTGGTCGGCTCGGCATACCGACATCATGCGAATTTTTCCAAGAGGTTGGTAGGTGAGCCTTGGGTCATCCTCTCGTTCAAAATCAACACCAAAGGCGAAATCGACCTGTTTCTTTTCAACGATGTCGGCCAAATCACCAGATGAGGCCAGTACAATGTTGAGTGATAGAGCAGGGTAACGCTGGTTAAGTTCCAATGTGAGATCTTGCCAAACTTGGTCTGGCAGGCTGTCATCATGAGCAATGCGCAGTTCGGTGGCAAAGTCGCCAGATACCTGAGCACAGGTTTGTCGAATGCGAGCCGAGGTGACAAGCAGGTTCTCGCAGTCTTTATAGATCGCCTTCCCTGTTTCTGACAAAGTAACATTATTACCTGTACGGACAAAAAGATCGGTGTCTAGGTCTTTCTCTAGTGCTTTGATAGCCATGCTAAGTTTGGTTCGGTTGCAGTCTAGCACTCGCGCTGCTTCGGACACGGAGCCTGCGCTAACCACGGCACAGAAGGCTTCTATTTGAGAAAGATTGATAGACATTGATCGCAAAACGCCAGTAAATCAAGGGAACAAAAATCATAGCACGTGTGCCAAAGAATACGAAGATAACACTAGGAATTGCTTGGCGTTCTGGTTTAATCTATGCCTAGTCATCAAGGATTAAAATGAAGTGCTTGTATTATGTTCAGCACTAGCAAAACAATGGAGTAAACTATGTCTAACGAGTGGGATGAGTACGCCGCGACATGGGAAAATAATGAGGCGACGGCGGTCTTTGCTCAGTCATGCTATGACGCGCTTTCAGAAATGACCTCGTTGAAAGGTAAATCAGTTTTAGATTTTGGTTGTGGTACTGGCCTTTTGAGCCAATTAATGTCACCAACGACCAAAGATATTGTCGCGCTGGATGGCTCTGAAGCATGATTGAAGAGCTAGACAAAAAAGGCTTAGATAACGTAGAGCCAGTCGTGGACTTGTTAACGCGTGGTCTCGTTGCCCAACACCCTGCGTTTCGTAATCAGTTCGATCTTGTCGTCGCGTCTTCTGTTTGTGGGTTTGTTGATAATCTTCAAGATACCGTTAATGTGATCTACACCTTGCTGGATGAGTTCGGCATGTTTGTTCATTGGGACTGGGCGGTTGAAAGTGACGATGCAGGATTTGGTATGACGGAGAAGCGTGCTAAAGAAGTACTCCTCAATGCTGGATTCGAAAAAGTCGATGTGTCTATTGCTTTTGAAATTGAATCAGCGAAAGGCCCACAAAAAGTGCTGATGGGTGTTGGCCGCAAGTAACGTAAAACTCAATACTAATTATCTGATCTCCGAATAGGTGGTGCCTTTGGTGCCACCTTTTTTTGTTATGCTAGCAGGCTAGTTTTTTGGATGGGTTGATTATGTTTCTAAAATCAAAGCACTGGATTTGGTCATGTTTCGCGTCCCTATTGCTTATTAGTAGTCACGCTTATTCTGATGACCGAGAAATGATTGAGCAAGCGAACGCTATCTTAGACAAAGCAGCGCAAAACATTGATGAGTTCGACTCAGTATCGCATTGGGAATCTGTGAAGAATGTCACTGGCGTTGCCAAAGCCATCGTGATCTTTCCATCAGGTGGCCAAGCGGGTTTTCTATTAGGTGCGCAGTGGGGCAAGGGTATTTTGCTCACCAGAGATGCACACCACTGGAGTGAGCCTGTATTTGTGACATTCCGCAGTGCGATGTTTGGCTTATTAGCGGGCGCGCAGAAAATTAACGGTGTGGGCGTGATTCTTTCTGATGATGTGGTCGAGCAATTGCAGTCTGGTTCAACCAAAATAGGCGGCACAGCCGACGTGACGATTGGAAATGGTGTCAGCGGTAAAGTTGTCGGCGGTACAAACGGCATTAGCGCTATGATGGTATCGCAAAACAAAGGACTTTACTTTGGTGGTAGCATTGACACCTTCAACATGACATTAGACGACAAGTTGAACAATGCCTTGTATGGTGACGACTTTTCTGTCGAAACGGTACTCACCAACTACGATCATCAATCAGGCCAAGCGCAGAACCTACGCCGCCGACTGGAAGGGATCGCCTATCGGGCTGTCTATCGCTAGTCATCAAGCGATGAGTTAAATTTGAACTTGTTGTTTTTTCGTGCATTATTGTCTTTATGCAACCGACTTTAATCACAGGACACTTGTTTATGAAACATCTGCCTATAGAGCACCAGTCTATGAAATATGCAGTGATGACCTTGGTTCTCACTAGTTTGGCTTTGGTGGGGTGTACGACGACCACCAAACCGGCTGCCCCCTTAACTTTTCTTATGGTGTCGCTAAAACCGGAGACTTTGGTTTTTTACCACAGTCGGGGTCGGTGACCTATTCGTGGCGCGCTAATTTGCCTGTGGCGAGAGTTTCTGAAGACTTTGATGCCGAACATTACCTTTCTGTCATAAAATCGCAAATCGATGACGTGCTGAAATCTAAGGGTTATATAGCGGTTCAAGATGGTCATGCTGCGACGATGCACCTTGATTTTGGTATTGCAACTGAAACGGCAATGGATGATGAGCAAATATTTGCTAGCACCCAAATTAAGACTGGGGTGCAGTTTGACTCGACAGGTCAGAAAAGTGAGAAGGGCAGCTTGTACATCGCAGTCTTTGATTCAGTAGGCGCATTTCCAAGATGGCGAGCCTTAGCTCAGGGGCCGACTGAAAATCGAATCAATGATCCAGAAGAGCGTGAAGAGCTGAAGAATTTAATTGGCGCTATGCTGGACGATTTACCTTCTCGTTAAACCTCGAAGTCCTTAAATAGTAAAGACCGAAGCATCAGGCTCCGGTCTTACTATGCTGCAATTGGTCAAATCTGCTTTGTGTTTATTTTGGCATTATGACCGTATCGATGACATGAATCACACCGTTTTTCGCTTTGACGTCAGTCGCCACGACAGTCGCGTTGTCGACCATGACTTTGCCGTCACTTTTCGTGATCATGATGTCTGAGCCTTGCACTGTCGTTGCTTTATCAAGCCCCATTACATCCGCCGCCATCACTTTTCCTGGCACTACATGGTAGGTCAAAATCGCTACCAGCTTATCTTTGTTCTCTGGTTTGAGCAGAGACTCGACTGTGCCTTCAGGCAGTTTAGCGAAAGCGTCATCGGTAGGTGCAAACACGGTAAATGGGCCGTCACCTTTTAATGTGTCAACCAGTCCGGCTGCTTGTACTGCTGCCACTAATGTTGTGAAAGAGCCGTTCTCAGCGGCAACGTCAACAATGTCTTTTTTCATTCCATGATGATCAGCGAATGCTGAGAAGGATAGAAGTAGCGCGACCATTGCTGCAAACGAACGTGTTAGTAAAGTCTTCATATCTGCGATCCTTTGTTTGTTTGTATTCGCAGACGTCTGTTACGGTGAGGTATCGCTATCGATCACTGACGGCACCTAACAAATTATGTTTACACCGCCAACTTGAAAAACATCAGAAAGTAAGACCAGGAAGTAGTACGGTTCGCTTTGGCCAGCTGTGCTGGTTCAGCGCTTTGACCATCACTGAAACCGGGGTAGGCTGAGCCAAAGGCTCATCGGGAAGCAGCGAAAGGTTGGTGACTCGTTTGTAACCACTCGAGGTGTAGACTTCGTCACGACCAAACAGTACTGAGTAATGAAACGGCTGTTGCTCCATCCATCGGTGGGCTTCCTCAATTAAGGCTTTCGCTAAGCCTTGATTGCGATAGTCTGGGTGGACACAAACCTCGGCAACACCGGCAATTGGGATTGTTTTTCCTGCTGCAGTGATGGTCTTCTCGTGAACAGCGAGATGAGCGATAACGTGATGAGCATGATCGCCGGTTATGTACCAACGATGCTGAGGCATCTCGTTGTAAAAGCGTTGGGTTTTAAAACGACTATCACTAGGCTTAGTAAAGCAGCTGCAAAGGATAGTGATCAGCCCTTGGTTCAGCTCTTCTGATACGGAGCTATCTTTAATATAGTGTATTTTCATAGTGTTATTGGCTTACCACGCAACGCTCTGTGACGATGCTGTGAGTGCCTTTGTCAGTTCCTTTCGCTATGGTGAGTCGGCTTAAAATGCTATAGCAGTTAGAGCTGCCATTTTGAGTCGTTGATTGGATACTTACGGTACCTGAATTCCCACTACTGGTATTTTTCCATGGAATGGTTTGTCCAGCGCTTGGGTTACGGAGGAGGCTTTCTACCGCTTGCTTGTGTAGTTGTTGGTCTTTGTCGGAGAAGCTTTTATCTTCGACCCCGAAGGTTTGTGACGTGAGCGAATCTACAAGCTGAAACGGCGATGACAATATGCCGCCAATCACTCCTGTGACCGCCCCTTTACTGGCTTCACGTCCTGCTTGTTCTGCTTGCTCTACTAAAGATTCTGCTTGGCGAATCACTTCTGGCATCGCGACGCGCAGTGCTTCACTCTCGGCCAGTACGGCAGGGACTTGTTTGTTGGTGGCAGCAATTTGCTGGTTGGTGGCTCTGATCGTCTTATTGGTTTGTTCAACTTGCTCTAAAAGGCTAGGTAAAGAACTATGCCATTGATTTGATTGTTCAAGAATCGGAGGAATTGCTGCTGTGACGGATTGAACTTCATTGAGAATAACCGGGATTTGACGGTTAATATCGTCAACTCTTGCTAGCACTTCTGGAATGGCTTGCTGGTATTTCTCACTCTGCTCAAGAATGCTTGGGATGAAAGCTTGGATTTTTTGTACTTCTTCCACCACTGGTGTAATGCGCTGCGCCGTTTGGTCGATTTGCGTCAGTAGGGTGGGCAGCTCGACTCTGACTTGTTTGGCTTCGAGGGTGAAAGTATAGATAGACCAAGCCAGAGCCAAAATAGCAATGGCAAGTAGCACTCTGCTGGTGGCAACGATCTTTTCCATATCACTCCTTGTGTCAAAGCTAATCTAATTCAGTACATTGGTTTGAAATTGAAACGTCCAGCACTAACCATAACCAAACTGATCGGCTTAGTAAACGAGATGAGAGCAAACGTGATGAGGCGTGCGATGAGAAATGCGAGATTGTGCAAAAAGTCACCAGTTGAACGTATTTACTTAGTAAGTCACTAAAATGTAAAGCCAATTCAGCTAAACTGAAATCAACAAGGGAAAAAAGTAGGAGCTGGTGATGGCGATTCAAAGACTCGAAGCTAACAAGCTATACCATGCCGCAGAACTGAAAAAACTGCCATGCAAGTCGACCAAAGAACTGGATCCGATTGACGAAATTGTCGGCCAAGAGCGTGCTCAAAAAGCGGTTGAGTTCGCAATGTCGATTAAGGAAAAGGGTTACAACATTTACGCGATAGGCCAAAACGGCTGGGTAAGCGTACCATGATATTGCGCTACTTAAGTCGCCATCCACACGATACTGAAGCACTCTATGATTGGTGTTATGTGGCCAATTTTGCTGACACTCGTACGCCTCAGGTATTAAAGTTGCCATGTGGTATGGGTGAGAAGCTGAAGAAAGATGTTGAGAAGCTGATCTCGAAACTCGTGAAAGCCATTCCAATGGCCTTTGACAACGAGCTCTACTTTGGCCGAGCGGATAAACTCAAAAACGACTTGTCTCGCAAGCAGCAAGTTGAATTGCAAAAGCTCAGCGAAGAGGCGAAAGAAAAGGGTATTAGCCTGACTATTACGCCGCAGGGGGATTACCAGTTTGTCGCCCTAAATGGTGAAGACTTACATACCGATGAGAGTTTTTCGGAGTTGCCACCGGAAGAGCAAGAGCGATTTGGCACCACTATTGATGAGCTTGAAGTGAGTCTGCGTGGAATGGCGAGAGAGCTAACCGATTGGGAAGAGACCTTTACCGATAACATTCAAAAGCTCAATGAAGAAGTAACCCTTGGGGTGATTAGTCATCTGATTAAAAAGCTAAAAAAAGAATACAATGGCTACACGGAAATCAAAAAGTACTTGAGCGCCCTTCAGCAAGATATTTGCGAGAACGTGGACATCTTCCTTGAAGAGGGGAATGAGCAGGGAGAAATCGCTACTGCCTCTCTCGATAAAAAATTCCCGCGTCGTTATAAAGTTAACTTGATTGTGAAGCAGTCTTGCAGTGATTTTCCAATCATTGTTGAGGAAAACCCAAACTATCACTCTTTATTTGGTTACATTGAAACCGCGACCTACAAAGGCACAGTCTTCACAGACTTCTCTTTAATTCGTTCAGGAAGTTTACATCGAGCGAACGGTGGCGTGCTGCTGATGGATGCGATTAAGGTGTTAGAGCAGCCTTATGTTTGGGATGGTCTAAAACGAGCGCTGCGCGCACGTCAGTTAAGCTTTACCTCACTTGAAAAAGAGGTGACGCTGACTGGAACAGTATCACTCGATCCTCAGCCTATTCCATTGGATGTGAAAATCATTTTGTTCGGTGATTACCGCACCTATCAACTACTACAACATTACGATCCAGAATTCAGTGAGCTGTTCAAAGTTACCGCTGATTTTGAAGATGAAATGCCGCGAACAGCGGACTCTGAGCTGCATTATGCGCGTTTTATTTCCAGTATCGTTCATGATAACAACATGCTGCATTGTGACCGTAAAGCCATTGCTCGCATCATTGAGCACAGCTCGCGTCTATCTGGTGATCAAAACAAGCTGTCGCTCCACTCTGCGCACATTGCCAATTTGCTACGAGAGTCGAACTATGTGGCGCGGAATGCGAAATCCAATCTGATCCGCATGGGTCACGTTGATCAAGCCTTGGAATATCAGCAGATGCGAGTCAATCGATTGCAAGATAGTGTGATGGAAGGTTTCGTGAACGGCACGACGTTAATCCACACTGAAGGTTCAGCGATTGGACAAGTGAATGCACTTTCGGTGTTAACGACCAGCGATCATATGTTTGGTGCGCCAAACCGAATTACGGCCACCACCTCTTACGGTGATGGCGATGTGATTGATATTGAGCGAAGCGTGGATCTCGGCGGTAGTATTCACTCAAAAGGCGTAATGATCCTGACCGCTTATCTCTCATCGGTGTTTGGTAAAACGGCGAAAGTGCCTCTTACTACAACAATCACTTTTGAGCAGTCTTACGGCGGAGTCGACGGTGATAGCGCCAGTATGGCGGAGTTCTGCGCCGTGGTTTCTGCGTTCTCTGGTCAACCAAACCGACAAGATATTGCCATTACCGGTTCAATGAACCAGTTTGGCGAGTCGCAGCCTATTGGTGGTGTTAACGAGAAGATTGAAGGCTTCTTCGATGTTTGTACTATTAAGGGGCGTAACTCCGAGCAAGGGGTAATCATTCCGCGCTCTAACGCTCATAACTTGATGCTACGTGCGGACATCGTTAAGGCTGTCGATAAAGGTGAGTTCCATATTTGGGCAATTGATCATGTGACCGAAGCTATTGAACTGTTTACTGGCAAAGAGGCGGGTACCGCTTCGCTGGAGGGGAGTTACCCCATTGATACCATATTTGGTATCGCCCAAGCGAGACTCAACGCACTACGTAAGTAACCAAAAAGCCAAGCGAATGCTTGGCTTTTTAACGTTTCCACTTTTTACGCTCTTAGGCGCGAAGTTTGAGCTTTGTGCCATCAAACTTAAGATGAGAGAGCAGCTCTTTAGCATTAGCCCCACCTTTCTCATCAAACTTAATGCCGTATGCGGTGTAGTGGCTAGATTTCTGTTGGTTGCAAATAAGCCCGCTTAGTGGAGGAAAATAGCGCCCTTTATATGCACCAGCTGCAACATTCAATGCGACTTCTTGACCAATGACTAAGCTCTTACCGAGTGCAGGCAAGATAAATCGACAGCCACTTTTCGACATGTCTCTCAGTTCACAGCGCGTTTGGTTGTGACCACTAATGAGCGTAGCCTCAAGGTTAACTTCGTATCGAGGCTCTTTCCGAAGGTTTGTAACTTGCATGGCCTGCGGGATCGAGAGCACAAGGATTGGTAGCGGCTCTTCAACAATGTTTAATAGCTGAGAGCGGAACTGGACAATGCCTCCTTCACCGCGTTGTGAAATCGCTCTGACGGTTAACAAGAAACCTTCTTGGAAGAAGTACTTGAGATCACTTTCATCGATCTTAGGCGTTTCTAGCAAAATACGATGCTCAGAATGAGCACCAATAAACTGGGTCGCACAGCGAAAGGAAGTGCCGACTGGTGTATTAACCGTTAATGTCACGTCGCCACCATGCTCGATCATAGCGAGTGCATCGGTGCTATTGAGTGTTTGCGTCGTGCGTGATGGGGGTTGGATTTTTGTTGTTGCGTCACTGCCTGATAATTCCTGACGTTTTCTTTTTTACACTCAAAGCTTTATCTCGGATATTTTATATGAATCGCTTTGAGCCACACGCGTTTAATTTTTGAACCGTGTTCACAAAATTCTAGGGTGTCGATCTTCAAAGTGCAATCAAAAACAAGAATTCAAGAGTCAAAATATTGACTTAGATGTCAATATTGAGTTCAACCGCACAACTTTCGTTTTTGCCAAAGCGGGTACCCATAGAAGCAGCGCACAGTAGTTTGCTTTTATAAAATAGCTGGCTAATACGGATTTTTAGATTGATAGATAGAGTATTTGTTATCACTGTTGATTATATGGTCAGCTCTATATATCATGTCCAGAAATCAATAATGAGGTCTATATGAACGAAAGCGTCAAAAATGAGCTTGGGAAGTTGCTCGTAAATCAAGAAGCATTACTGGACGTGCTGGCAAAAAGTCACTCCTCGCTGAATGACTACCCTGAGCTCCAAGATTATTTGGCGCGCAAAAATCCAAATGTGGTTAATTACAACCGAGCACTCCGCGAGGGGCAGTTTACTAAGCAAGAGTTCCTCGATGAGATCGGCGAGCGCCTAAATTGGCTTGCCTATGAGTTGCAACCACATATCGACATGGACTTTTTGAATGAGCGTGTTGCGTCGCTTGTCGGTGGTGACATTGAGAAAATTAAAGCCTTGACGATCGAAGAAATCGGCGCTGACTTGTTATCTAAGTTGTTGAACTTATATGGCGGTGCTCTTTATTCTATCCAACAGTCCAAACCAAGCTATCCATTTCTCGCAACCAAAGGGCAAGTGGATCATGCTTTTTGGAAGCAGTCCCATCTTGCCTATGATGCTTGGGTTGACGGCTACCAAAGTCATTACAAGTTGACGAATTACTGCCAAGATAAGTTTGACTGTAAAGCGCCACAAAGCTCGGTTCGTTTCTTCCGACAGTTTGGTGACCCTCGCGACATACCTGAGTGGCGTGATTACGCGGGTTTCGACGACAATTAATGCCTCGGTACTCTCATTCTAGTTATTGAGTGCAAAGGATATGTACTCACTTACTGGCTGAGACCTTCAGTTACTCTCCTCTAAATGTTGCTCGCCATTGAGATGGTGATGCATTAAAACTTCGCGAAAAGTGCTTACGAAACACACTCTCGGAGCCAAAACCCGATAACTCGGCAACGGTAGCGATGCCGTAATCCGTTGATTCTAGCAGCTGTTGCTAAGCGCCAATCTGCGATTGAGTAGCCAATCCCCAAAAGTACAGCCATAGGCGGCTTTAAACTGGCGGGTAAAAGTACGACGACTCATTGCACAGCGCTCTGCAATACCATCAAGATCATAACTTTGGGTTAGATTTCTCTCTACGTCGCTGATGACATGTTCAAAGCTGGTGGCTTTGTCAGGCTGCTTAGCAATTGGATTAGGAATGTACTGCTGCTGACCACCGCTTCGAAACGGTGCCGCTACCATTATCCGAGCAAGTTGTGTCGCGACTTCGCTGCCACAAAGAGTGCGTACAATGTGCAAACAGCAATCGAGCGAGGCGGCGGTGCCCGCAGACGTGATGATATTGTCTTGTTCAATAAATAGCGGGTCGCAATCGATAATGACATTAGGAAATCTCTCGATGAACTCCTTCTGGTATCCCCAATGGGTCGTTGCTCGTCGACCGTCCAACAGCCCTGATTTAGCCAATACGTAGGCACCAAGCACAGACCAACTACCATAGCTCCCCTTTTATGAGCGGCCTTTAATTTCGAGATGAGCGTATGGCTAGGTTCGGGTAGATGATTTGGCCAACCCGGTATTACTATAATGTCTGCTTGCTCTATGTTATCTAGCCCCGCGTTTACCGAGGCTTGAAATCCACTACTAAGAGTTATTTGCTCACTCTCTTCGCTACAAATGGTTAGTTCAAACGCAGCCTGTTGGCCAAGAAACACATCTTGAAAAACAAGACACGGGACGGAGAGATGAAAAGCACTAATGTCATTGAGCGCAACTAGCGCGATTTTATAGGGCTGCATAGAACTAAACCGTAAATAGAAGTAAACCGTAACGATGAATTGATTGGCCTGATTTGAGCGATAGTTGGCACTAGGGACAGTATTGCACAGTTCTCAACAACTGCATAATGGACTCATCTTGAGAATCGGAGGTTACTATGAAAATTCATCATCTAAGAAGCGCGACATTTGTTATTGAATCGGGCGAACACTTTATTCTTATCGACCCTATGCTGGGTAGCAAAGGCTCTATGCCTCCGTTTTCTGTGTTTCGATTCAAAGCGGAAAAAAATCCAACAGTGAATCTACCTGTGAATGCTGATGAGCTACTTGCTAAAGTGACTCATGCACTCGTGACGCACAGTCAAACCTTTGGCTTTAAGCCTCTTCAACATGGCGATCACCTAGACCCTGCGGGTGAAGCTTTTTTGATTGAAAACCGGATTCCCGTTACTACACCGAGCAAAGATAAGGCCTACCTGGAAAAGTATGGCATGACTGTCGAAAATGGTTTAGAACCGTGGCAACCAACCCCATTTTTGGGCGGACAAATTACAGCGGTACCTGCGCAGCATGGACATGGTTGGATTCATAAAGTGATGGCTAACGGCTGTGGTTTCTATATTGAGCTGCCTAACGAGCCAAGCATCTACATTAGTGGCGATACGGTGCTAACAAATGATGTCAACAAGGCACTCACTGAACTTAAGCCAGACATTACTGTGGTTGCAGCGGGTCAAGCTCAGATGGACGTTGGTCAGCCACTCCTTATGCCAACAGACGAGGTCATGGAATTTATTAAGCGTTCACCAGGCAAAGTTATCGCTAACCATATGGAAGCGTTGAATCACTGCCCGGTGGATAGATCAACGCTGAAGCGCACGTTAAGAGCTCATGGCTTAGTTGACAAAGTATCGATTCCAGAGGATGGTGAAACACTCGAGGTTTAAGAGCTACATAGTGAGGCAGAGCGTGCTAGAGCATCAATATGAATGGCAGGAGATTGAAAATGGTCGCCTGTTTTACATTGAAACACTGTTTGACCATGACTTTGCTGAGGCGGTGTTTAATGAGTTACAAAGCGCGCTAAATTGGCGGCAAGATAACATTCGTTTGTTTGGAAAAGTGCACCCCATCCCGAGGCTTCAAGCTTGGTATGGGGATGCCAATTATCGCTATTCTAATTTAGAGTTAGAGGCTCAGACCTGGTATCCCAAACTCGCTGAGTTAAAGGTACTGTGTGAACAATACGCGCAGCATAGGTTTAATACGGTACTTGCCAATTTGTATCGTGACGGCCAGGATTCCAATGGTTGGCATAGTGACAATGAGCCCGAGCTTGGCACCAACCCAGTGATTGCCTCACTTAGTTTTGGTGGTGAGCGGCGATTTTTGCTCAAACATAAGTCGACCGGTGAGAAATTGGAATTCAATCTAGCATCCGGATCACTACTGATAATGGCTGGAGAAACTCAGCACCACTGGCAACACACCATTCCCAAAACAAAGCGACCAGTAGCGCCAAGGATAAATTTAACTTTTCGAAAAGTTCTGGTTCCCTAAAACAGCAAAAGCTCCCCGTAGGGAGCTTTTGGTTAGCTAAATCAGAGTTTGATTATGCTTTTGCAGATGCCGCTTTCTTTGTGTTCTTAGCGTAGCTAGGCGTTCTTGCTACAGCACGCTTAGTTGCTGGCTTCTTCGCAGCTGGCTTCTTCTTCTTTTGCTTTAGACGCTCAGGAAGAATCTGAGTTGCGAACACATCTTCAACGGTTTCAGCACGCTTGATTAGTTCAGCTTCACCGTCTTTAACTAGTACAGTTGCAGGACGTGGTAGAGAGTTGAACTGGCTTGCTTGAGACTCTGCGTAATGACCTACATCCATGATAGCTAGAACGTCTTTTGGCTCTAGAGCTGGCATGCGCGCACCGCTTTCCCAGATTGATGGGATACAGATTGGACCTGCGATTTCAGTTGCCTTCTCAACAAGTGGCTGAGTCATCTTGCTTGCTGGTAGAACAGGGTTCTTAGACTCTTGAGACTCAACTAGCGTCGCTAGGTAAGTAGATGCGTCAACCATTGTGTAGGTGTAATCCATCTCTTGGTCATCTTTCACTACGTATACAGATGTTAGTAGTGTACCGATGTTACCAGCAATGTAACGACCAGGTTCTAGCCACAGTTGTGGGATCTCGAAGCCTTCTTTGTTGAACTCTTCTAGCATGCCTGCACACACTACTTTCGCGTAATCTTCGATAGTGTTCGGGTTCATCATGTGCTCAGCGCTACGACACTCTGGCTCACGCTCACGTGGCCAACCGCCGCCAAGGTCGATTTGGAATGGTTGAACGCCGCACTCGCGAGAGATTTCGATAACGTTGCGTGCATACTCACGGTATAGCGCATCCCAACCTTCAGGCTGCTTAGAGAAGCGGCCAAGGTGAGTGTGGAAGCCGTAGAATTCGAACACGTCGATTTCTTTAACGCGGTTGATGATCTTCTTCGCTTCTTCTTTTAGCAGACCGAATTTGATCCACTTCATCGCGCCGATGAAGTTAGGGAACGGGTATGCATCTGGTTCGAAGTCGTTGAAGAAATCTTCTGGGATAACTTTTAGACGTACAGCGATGCGTACTTTTTCTTTTGGCTTCACTTCGCGAGCGATACGCTCAACGATTTCGATCTCTTCGTAAGAGTCTAGGTGGATTGCGTAGCCGTACTCAATCGCTTTACGGATAGCAAGCTCAGGCTTAACAGTACCGTTTAGTGCGATAGTCTTTGGATCCGCACCTGCGATGTAAGTTGCTTCAACTTCGCCAGGACCGAAACAGTCACCACCCACGCCTTCTTCGTGACAGATAGCACGAACAGCGAAGTTAGTGTTTGATTTGATTGCAAACATTACGTTCACAGGTTTTGGCCAGTTTGAACCGAATGCTGCTTTAACGCGACGTAGGTTGCCACGCAGTGTGTCTTCGCTAAGAACGAATAGCGGGCTACCGTATTGCTCAACCAGGTCAGAAGCTTTACAGCCGCCGATGTATAGGTCGTCGCCTTTTGTTGTTAGCTCGTCAGTTGGCGTTAGGATGTTTTGTAGACGCTCAGCGTAGTTCTGATTTGCTTTGTGTTCAGCAAGAAGTTGCTTTTGCTCTTCTAGTACAGAACTTAGTTGCTTTACTGAGTCTTCTAAACGCGCTTGATATTTCATATTCGTTCCTCACGAAATCGTTGAAAAGGTATGAACTGATTTGTTGGCACCTAGTGTATTCGGCGGTGGAAAAAACAACACGTCACCCAGAGTCAAAAAAACTTACACTAGCTTCTAATGTATTATTGGTCATTGATTTTGCCGCTGAATGAAACGTTAACATTAGATTGCTGAGCTAGGTAAGTTACTTTGGGGTTACAGATACACTCCAGTATCAAGTAAGTAGCGATATTTTCCGGTATTTCGCAGGCTTATACGTGGTTTTGTGAGCTTGGTTAACATTTTGTGAGTAAATGAATTGTGTTTACAACAAGTCAAGTAACGCTGTGGGTAAAAAGCGTCCTTTTTTCTTCCGGTTGTTCAAATATATTGACTCTCAGTGACGTTACAACTTGAAGCTGGATGGCTAATTTATAGTCATTCGATAACGGCAAGCCTAATCACTCCGTTCCGTGATAGAGCAAACATAATTCACCGTTATTAAACAGCAAGCACAACAAGAGTTCTATCTCTATAAAGCCTGTCTCTATAAAAATAGTTGTACAGACCATTTATTCTTCACGAGGTAATCATTATGTCTTTTGATATCAATAAAGCTAAAGGTGTATTCGCGACAGTGGACGCTGCGATCGAAGCAACTCATAAAGCGCAAGTTGAGTTTTATGCAACGTCTACGAAAGAAGGCCGCGAAGCTATCCTTACTGCTATTCGCGGTGCAGTTCTAGCTAAAGCTGAAGACTTCGCAAAAATGGTTCGTGAAGAAACGAAACTTGGCCGTGTTGAAGACAAGATCGCTAAGCACCAGCTTACTGCTGCTAAAACTCCAGGTACTGAAGTTCTAGAAACGAAAGTATGGTCTGGTGACAACGGTATCTCTCTAGAAGAGCGTGCACCTTACGGTGTTATCGGTGCGGTTACTCCTGTCACTAACCCAACTGAAACTATCGTTAACAACGCTATCTCTATGCTAGCGTCTGGTAACGCGGTAACGTTCAACGTTCACCCATCTTCAAAAGTAGTTTCTGCGGTAATGATCGACATGATCAACAAAACTATCGTTGAAGCAGGCGGTCCTGAAAACCTAGTCACTATGGTTAAAGAGCCAACGCTAGAAACGCTAAACGAAATCGCTAAATCTCCACTAGTTAACATGCTAGTGGGTACGGGTGGCCCTGGTCTAGTGAAAGCAATCCTACAATCGGGTAAGAAAGGTGTAGGCGCTGGCGCTGGTAACCCACCTGTCA
>JYJJ01000033.1 GCA_003263775.1 Vibrio maritimus | reverse complement strand
AGCTAGAGTAGTACAGATTGCAGCAGTTAGAGTTGTTTTACCGTGGTCAACGTGGCCGATAGTACCAACGTTAACGTGCGGTTTAGTACGTTCAAATTTTTCTTTAGACACGATCGTGTTCCTTCCTAGTTATGATTCGCCCCGAGAACGAATTTTGTCGGGGCGCGCCAGAATTTGCTATTTTATGCGTCAATTTTACTCAACGCAACAGATTCATTACTAAACAATAGCTGATTAGCTGCGCTGTGCAATGATCGCATCCGCCACATTCTTCGGAGTCTCAGCGTATTCGCTAAATTCCATCGAGTATGACGCACGACCTTGGGTCGCACTACGCAAGTCAGTTGCGTAACCAAACATCTCAGAGAGCGGTACTTGTGCACGGATAATCTTAAGGCCAGCGTGGCCGTCATCCATACCTTCGATCATGCCGCGGCGACGGTTAAGGTCACCAACAACATCACCCATCCAATCTTCTGGAGTGGTTACTTCAACTTTCATCATTGGCTCAAGCAGAACAGGTTGTGCTTCAAGCGCACCTTTTCTGAAGGCCATCGAGCCGGCGATCTTAAACGCCATCTCGCTAGAGTCGACATCATGGTAAGAGCCATCATACAGTGTCGCTTTCACATCCAGTACAGGATAGCCAGCAAGAACACCGTTGTTCATCTGCTCTTCGATACCTTTCGATACCGAGCTGATGTATTCCTTAGGAACCACACCACCCACGATCTCGTCAACGAACACAAACCCTTCACCCGCTTCAGATGGCTCAAGCTTAAGCCATACGTGACCATATTGACCACGACCACCTGATTGGCGAACAAATTTGCCTTCAACTTCTGTGCTGCCGCGAATGGTTTCGCGATACGCAACTTGAGGTTTACCCACGTTGCAATCAACACTGAATTCACGCTTCATACGGTCAACGATGATGTCTAGGTGAAGCTCACCCATACCTGAAATTAGCGTTTGGCCAGTTTCATCATCGGTTTCCACACGGAACGACGGGTCTTCTGCGGCTAGTTTACCTAGCGCAATACCCATTTTCTCTTGGTCAGCTTGAGAGCGAGGCTCTACCGCGATCTGAATAACTGGCTCAGGGAATTCCATGCGTTCTAGAATCACTTTGTGGTTCTGGTCACACAGGGTATCACCTGTTGTTACGTCTTTCAGACCAATCGCTGCTGCAATGTCACCCGCACGAACTTCTTTTACTTCTTCGCGCTTGTTCGAGTGCATCTGAACGATACGGCCAAAGCGTTCACGCTTTTGCTTCACTGAGTTATAAACGGCATCACCCGAGTTTACGACACCTGAGTAAACGCGCATAAACGCAAGGGTGCCTACAAACGGGTCAGTTGCAATCTTAAATGCAAGTGCAGCGAATGGTTCGTTGTCGTCAGCATGACGCTCTACTTCGTTCTCATCATCGTCGATACCTTTAATCGCAGGTACGTCTACTGGAGAAGGAAGGTATTCGATAACCGCGTCTAGTACCGCTTGCACACCTTTGTTCTTAAATGCACTACCACATGTTGCGAGTACAATTTCGTTATTTAGTGTACGAGTACGCAGACCCGCCTTGATTTCAGCTTCCGTTAGTTCGCCTTCTTCAAGGTATTTATCCATTAACTCTTCGCTTGCTTCTGCAGCGGCTTCAACCATGTTGTTGCGCCACTCTTCAGCTTCATCTTGCAGTTCTGCTGGAATCTCTTCGTAAGTGAAGGTCATGCCTTGATCGGCATCGTTCCAGTTGATTGCTTTCATCTTGATAAGGTCGATGACACCTTTGAACTCATCTTCTGCACCAATGTTTAGTTGGATTGGAACTGGGTTCGCACCAAGACGATTTTTAATTTGGTCCACAACGCGTAGGAAGTCTGCGCCTGCACGGTCCATCTTGTTCACAAATACCATACGTGGAACGTGATATTTATCAGCTTGACGCCATACAGTTTCAGACTGAGGTTCAACACCTGATGAGCCACAGAATACAACCACTGCACCATCAAGCACACGCAAAGAACGCTCTACTTCGATAGTAAAGTCAACGTGTCCAGGGGTATCAATGATGTTTACGCGATGATCTTGGAATTGTGCTTCCATACCACGCCAGAAGGTAGTAGTCGCAGCAGATGTGATAGTGATACCACGCTCTTGCTCCTGCTCCATCCAGTCCATGGTTGCAGCACCATCGTGAACTTCGCCGATTTTGTGAGAAAGGCCAGTGTAGAACAGAATACGCTCACTTGTGGTTGTTTTACCTGCATCTACGTGAGCAACGATACCGATATTACGATAGCGCTCAATAGGAGTTTTACGAGCCACGATTGTATCCTCTTACTAAGGTTAACCTTAGAGTATAGAAAAGTGCTGCGAGAGAACCTCGCAGCACTGAAAAGGTATTACCAGCGGTAATGAGCAAACGCTTTGTTAGCGTCAGCCATGCGGTGAACGTCTTCACGTTTCTTAACCGCAGTACCTTTGTTCTCAGACGCGTCTAGCATTTCAGCAGCTAGGCGTTGAGCCATAGATTTTTCACCACGCTTACGCGCAGCTTCAACCAACCAACGCATAGCAAGTGCGTTACGGCGAACCGGACGAACTTCTACAGGTACTTGGTAAGTTGAACCACCTACACGGCGAGATTTAACCTCTACCGCTGGGCGAACATTTTCAAGAGCTTCTTCAAATACAGCTAAGTGGTCTTTGCCAGACTTCTCAGCCATAGTTTCTAGTGCACCGTAAACGATTTTTTCAGCAGTTGATTTCTTACCGTCAACCATTACGATGTTTACAAATTTTGCCAGCAGCTCAGATTTGAACTTTGGATCTGGAAGGATCTTACGCTGACCAATTACGCGACGACGTGGCATGGATATTCTCCGTTGTCTTCTTCAGGTTATCCAAAACTTTTCAGTTTCTTCAAAAATTAAAAATAATTTAGTGTTTGGCCTTACTTAACGGAATCCATTAAGACTTAGGACGCTTCACACCGTACTTAGAACGACCTTGTTTACGGTCATTTACGCCAGCACAGTCAAGTGCGCCGCGAACAGTGTGGTAACGTACACCCGGAAGGTCTTTAACACGACCGCCACGGATTAGAACAACTGAGTGCTCTTGAAGGTTGTGACCTTCACCGCCGATGTACGAAGTTACTTCGAAGCCGTTCGTTAGACGAACACGACATACTTTACGAAGTGCTGAGTTAGGTTTTTTAGGTGTAGTAGTGTAAACACGAGTACATACACCACGTTTTTGTGGGCACGCTTCTAGTGCAGGCACGTTGCTTTTAACAACTTGCTTTGCACGAGGCTTACGTACCAACTGGTTAATAGTTGCCATTAACTAGCTCCTGATTTACTTGAAAGTAAGCTTTGTGAAAAATCTATCCCCAATCACCAATGGCAATTAGGGACGCAAAATTCTATGCAGCAGTGAGAGGTGTGTCAAGAAATATACAGATCTTTTTTGGAATATGCGTATCTCAGTATCGATGACTAAGACATAAGAAAGAGGATTAATCCCAAGTCGTGCTGGCGATGTGACGTTCAGTTAGCTCAACAAAGCTTTAAAATCGGTCACTTGCAAAGAACCCCTACCCTCTTTCACTAAGCCACGCGCATCCATATCTTGTTCTAGAAAGTAGCACTGCCACTCTTGAGTCGTATCAACACTCATTGCTAGGTAACACGCACTCTCGACAAAAAGGACGTCATCCCCTTTTTTTAGGTATGTCTTGGCCTGTTGGAAGCCTGCTTCGCTTTTTATAATGTGCAGCATGGTAATCCTAGAAGGTTAATACTTTATGACACTGATTGAGTTCATCAGCAATCGCAGAGGCTGAGACAATTTGAGCAGAAATAAGCAGCTCTTCTTCGGCTAAGTGATAGCGCTGCAGACTTTGCTCACAGATGAATACTTGCTCAATATCGTAAAGATCCATCAGTTTGAATGCGCTGATGTAGTCTCTCGATAAAATAGACCCAGTGTCCTGCCCTTTTCGTAGCTGATTCACGCCATCGCCAACAAAGAACACTTTGATGTCCTCAGTAAACGCGGATGTGGCAAGCAGCGCATCTAAACCTTCTCGACCTGCAGCACTCGCATGCGGTAGTGAGTTGAATACAAAAGCTAATGTCGTCAAAACTGCACCACCCTATCTTGAGTCAGCATCGCACTGGCAAGACTGCCTAGCCCGGCTTGCTCGAAACCGTCCGCTAAGTTGTCGGCATCACGTTGATGCTGCAACGCCTCATCGCTCCCTAACACGCCACGACGCAATGAAGCAGCAACGCAGGTCTCAAGGCGAACACCGTGCTCTGCCGCGAGCGCTTGCCAGGCTGAAACCAAATCGAACTCATCGTTGGCAGGTACTGTTAAACTCGACGCATTGTGAACGCCATCTTGATAGAAAAAGACACTGACGAGTTTGTGGCCTTTGGCGATCAGCGCATTAGCAAATTGATAGGCGTTACGCGCTGACTGGCTTCCGTATACGGAGCCATTTACCACTAGACTATAGGTCAAGGCAGACAATTACTCGTCCTCGGTCTTACGCTGACGAATGTACAGGTAAACCGTGTGCTTAGAGATATTTAGTCTATCAGCAACACGGTTAATCGCATCCTTGATATCAAAGATGCCCTTGTCATACAGTTCCATCACGATCTGACGATTCTTGGTGTTGTTCGACACAGACTTATCAGCGTTGATATCCTCGATGGTGCGTTCAACCGTTTGGTCAACCAACTCTTCTACATCGCTAGCAAAGTTAACCGATGATGCAGCATCTTTTGCTTCTTGCGTCGGCATGAACGATTGTAGGATCTGAGAGAACGGAGCATCGAGATTGACGTTGATACACAAGAGTCCGATCACGCGATTATCACCATTGCGAATCGCGATAGTGATCGACTTCATCAATACGCCGCCTTTCGCGCGAGTAAAGTAAGAGCGAGAGAAGTTACGCTCTGAGCCTTCAATGTCTTTCAACATTTTTAGCGCCAAATCTGTAATAGGTGAGCCAACCTGACGGCCGGTGTTTTCACCATTGGCAATTTTCACGGCAGAAGTATTGAGAGACTCCAGCGAGTGCAAAACAATTTCACAGAACGGTCCGATCAAGCTCGCAAGCCCATCTACCACCGCTTCATAGGATTGTAAGATGATTTTATCGTGCTCACTGAATGGCGCCACATCGACGGACTCCATTTCGAGCAGCTCATCTGGTTGGTAATTTCAGTCACAGTCATTGGACCCTAAAGATAAAGAAAAAATGCTTTAAAAAAATTAACGTAAGTTTATCAGAAAATTTGAGCGCTACCCTATGTATGTCGCGAACTAGTGATTTAGGGCAAAAAAAGTGCGTTTTTTTATCACTTCAATTCCAACTGTGGTAACAAACCACCATAAAAAAAGCTCACCGAAGTGAGCTTTTTTCCGAGACTAATCAAACATTACTGAGTTGCTTGAGTATCATCGCCTTCAATTTTTAGAAGCTCAACTTCGAATACTAGCGTTGAGTTCGCTGGGATAGTCGGAGTATCTTGCTCACCGTATGCTAGTTCTGGCGGGATAACGAACTTGTACTTAGAACCGACTTTCATTAGCTGAACACCTTCCGTCCAACCAGGGATAACGCGGTTTAGCGGGAATGTTGCAGGCTCACCACGGTCGTAAGAGCTATCAAACTGAGTACCGTCAATCAAAGTACCTTTGTAGTGTACTTGAACAGTGTCTGTGTCTTTTGGTTGCTCACCAGTGCCTTCTGTCTCTACTTGGTAAAGGAGACCAGACTCAGTCGCTGTCACGCCTTCTTGCTTAGCAAACTCAGCACGGAAGTCATCTCCCGCTTTCATTGCTGCCGCAGCTTTCTCAACAGCTTGCTGCTGCATGGTTTCAGCAACACGCTTGTCTAGGCCTTCTAGCGCTGCACGAATTTCTTCTTCGCTTAGTTCTGCTTTACCAGCGAATGCTTGCTCAATACCTTTAAGAACTAGCTCTTTTTTCAGTTCGATACCGAACTCAGCTGGTTTCTCAATACTTGTGCTTAGGTAGTTCGCGAAAGAAACACCAATCGCGTAAGCTGCTTTGTCATCTTCTGTTTTAAAGTGAACCGCTTTGCCTGTCTCAGCTTGAACTTGCTCTTGCGCTGCTGGCTCTACTTTTGGTTCTTCTTCTTTTTGACAACCGACTGCCAACATAACTGTCGCAGCAAGCAGCGACACTTTAAATAGTGATTTCATTTATTTCTCCAATGATGGACTTCTTGTAGACTTAATACCTAGCCATACTATAAAAACTTGTTTAATAGTCATGCGTAACTAACTAAATCTAGTAACTATTTCCTACTAGCTCAAACTATAAATATACTAGCTTAAACTCAATACTCAACGTGGAATAACAGTAATGATGCGAATAATATCTCATTCTGTGCTGTGGCTAATTGTCATCGGCTTGTTAAATGGCTGCTTATTCTCCACCGACTCCGAACAGCGCTGGGAGCTAGCCCTTGAGGCTCAACCGCCATTGCGCTTAGCCGCGACGCCCGATTTGCATTGCTTTATTCCAAGCAGCAGCACCTTCAGCTTTGGGATCTCGAGCAAAACAAAATCCTGTCTCGCTTGGGTATTCAAGATCCCGACGAGAACATCATTTCCCTTATCCGCTTTAGCGATAATGGCCGTTTTGCCATCACCGCGACCCAAACTAACTTTGCGATTTGGGATTTGGCTTGGTCACAATCAACCGGTCTTTGGTCTGTCGCTGACGGGCTTATCCAAGATATTGCCCTGGGTAACAGCGGAGACGAAGTATTAATCGGCCTTAGCAACGGTAAAGCAATATTCATCGATTTAGTCACTGGAAGGCGGCTAGAGTTCCTTGCTCACGTTGAAAAAGTTAATTCTGTTGCTTTATCCCGAATGGAAAGTACGCCCTTTCGGGAGGAAATGATCATAATGGTTATTTTTGGAGTACCGAGTCTGGACAAATATTGCAAAGGTTTGAGCATTCACAACGAGTCGGTACCGTTGAGCTGCAGCGCGACGGCCGCTATGCCCTCACCTCGGATACTGGCAATGATGCGATTATTTGGGATTTGCAAACTGGTGATAAAGTCAGTGAGCTAAGCACCTGGACACGCCAACTTATTTTCTCTTCAGCACGGTTTTCTGATGATGGTAAGCTACTCGTGACCGGCTCCCCATCCTCTAGACTCATGGTGTGGAACACTGAAACGGGTAAGAGATTGGAAGGCTACGAAGTGGAACTACTAAAAGATGTTCGCCCACCACGGGGAGTAGTGTATGATGCCGCCTTTGAGAGCAACCAGCGCGTGCTTTCTGCCTCGTCAGCTGGTGTCATCCAAGCTTGGAAAATTAGTGAGTGACCTTATGAGTAATAAAGAGATTCAAGCTCTCGAAGAGAGAATTAACGATATGGAATGCAAAATGGCCTTCCAAGAGCAGACGATTGAAGAGCTTAACGATGCGCTGACTCAACAGCAGCTGCTCATCAGCAAGATGCAAGATCAGATGAAGTATGTGGTTGGCAAAGTGAAAAACATGGATACCTCAAACTTAGCGGATCCATCGGAAGAGACACCGCCTCCTCACTATTAAGGCGCTCTGCTTCGAGCGATTTAATCGCTTAGCGAGTCACAGATAAAACAAAGCCCCAGTCTCATGCTGGGGCTTTGTCGTTATTGGATTGCTGATTAAAGTGCGCGTTGACGAACCGCTTCAAACAAACAAATACCCGATGCCACTGACACGTTTAGGCTCGATACTGCGCCCGCCATAGGGATCTTGATTAGGTCGTCACAGGTTTCACGCGTTAGACGACGCATACCGTCACCTTCTGCACCCATCACAACAGCTAGAGAGCCAGACAGCTTCGCCTGATAAATATCATGTGTCGCTTCACCTGCTGTACCCACAATCCAGATGCCCTTTTCTTGCAACGCACGCATGGTACGTGCCAAGTTAGTCACGCGAATAAGAGGTACTGTCTCAGCAGCACCACATGCTACCTTGCTAACTGTCGCAGTCATTGGTGCAGAGCGATCTTTCGGGACAATCACCGCCGCCACACCCGCCGCATCCGCGTTACGCAGACATGCACCAAGGTTATGCGGATCAGTCACGCCATCTAGGATAAGGAGTAGCGGCTGTTCATGCTGCGCTAGTACATCATCTAGATCGTTTTCATTCAGCTGCTTCGCCGGTTTTACCTTGGCTATGATGCCTTGGTGGTTAGCGCCGCTGGCTTTATCATCAAGTGTTTTGCGGTTCATTTGCTGAATCGACACACCAATTTGGTTAAGTTCGTTCAGCAGCGGCATCAAGCGATCGTCTTGACGCCCTTTTAGTACATAGGCTTCCACAAAACGCACTGGGTCTTTTTCAAGAACTGCTTTAATCGCGTGGATACCGTAAATAAATTCATTACTCATGGAACAATCCTGAATTCGTTATTTCTTCTTCGTTTTGCCGCGAGCCTTGTTTTGGCGCGCCTTGTTGCTGCGAGATTTGGTTGCTTTGGACTTCTTGCGTTTATGAGGAAGTACATCCTCTTCTTGTCCATCTGGGCGTTTGGTGGCTTCGACCATTGGCTTCGCGGCTTTCGGGCTGCGCTTACCTCTGACTTCTGCGACACGCTGTTTCGCTTTGGCTTTTTTCTTTTCAGCTTCAGCCATGCGTTTTTTCGCCGTTTTTCCTTTGCCGCGTAGCTTACGACTTGTTTCGACTAATTCAAAGTCTATTTGCTTGTCATCAAGATTAACCGACAGCACTTTCACTTTAACAGCGTCGCCTAAACGGTATATCGCACCAAAGCTCTCGCCGATAAGTCTTTGACCAATTGGGTCAAATTGATAGTAGTCGTTCGCCAATGACGAAATATGCACTAGGCCATCGATGTGCAGCTCTGTTAATCGCACAAAGAAGCCAAAGCCAGTCACATTGGCAATCACGCCATCAAGCACTTCGCCTACGTGGTCTTGCATGTACTCACACTTGAGCCAGTCTGCCACATCACGAGTTGCGTCGTCGGCGCGGCGCTCGGTCATGGAACACTGCTCGCCGTAGTAATCCATATCGTCAAACGAGTAGTGGTAACCACCTGTTGGCGTCCAGCGGTCGGTATTACGACCTTCTTGTTTGGCAATGAGGTACTTGATTGCTCGGTGCAGCAGCAAATCTGGATAACGACGAATTGGCGAGGTAAAGTGCGCGTAGCGTTTTAGCGCCAAGCAAAGTGCCCCGCGTTATCTGCGTTGTAAACTGCCTGTTTCATAGAGCGCAGCAGCATGGTTTGAATCAGTTCTTTATCCTGACGTTCACCAATCTTTTTAATCAGCTCAGCATAGTCGGTCGGCGACGGTTCAAGACCACCGGATAGATCTAGGCCTAACTCACTAAGGAAGTCTCTAAAGCCTTGCAGTCTCTCTTCACCCGGAGTTTCGTGCACTCGGTAAAGTGATGGCTCTTTGGCCTTCTCAACTAAAGAAGCAGAAGCGATGTTCGCCAGAATCATACATTCTTCGATGATCTTGTGTGCGTCATTGCGAACCACTGGCTCAATGCGGTCGATCTTACGATCGGCATTGAAAATAAACTTAGTTTCAACAGTTTCAAACTCAATCGCACCACGATTATCACGGGCACGCTTGAGCACTTGATACATGTTGTGCAGCTCATGAAGATGTGGAACCACGGCACTGTAACGCTCGCGTAGCTCTTCGTTGCCCTCTAGAATGTCACTCACCTTGTTGTAGGTCAGACGCGCATGAGAGTTCATTACCGCTTCGTAGTGTTTGTAGCCCGACAGCTTACCGGTCTCAGAAATAGTCATTTCACACACCATACACAAGCGATCCACTTGTGGGTTGAGTGAACAAAGACCATTAGAGAGCACCTCAGGAAGCATAGGCACAACCTGAGATGGGAAATAAACTGAGTTACCACGTACGATCGCTTCTTTGTCGAGTGGCGTGTTTGGACGAACATAGTAACTAACATCCGCAATCGCTACCCACAAACGCCAGCCACCGCTTTTCTTGCGTTCACAGTAAACCGCATCATCAAAGTCTCGTGCGTCTTCGCCATCGATAGTGACTAGCGGGAGGTCACGTAGATCAACACGCCCTTCTTTAGCCTCTTCTGGCACGAATTCGCCAAATTGCTTCACTTGCTTTTCGACTTCTTCAGGCCACTCATGAGGAATTTGATGCGTGCGAATGGCAATCTGCGTCTCCATACCCGGCGCCATGTTCTCACCCAGTACTTCGACCACTTGCCCCATCATGCCACGGGAGCGACTACCACGATCGGTCACTTCAACCACGACCACATTACCCATACGAGCACCGCCTCGGTGCTCATTAGGGATCAGGATATCTTGGCTAATGCGAGAATCATCCGCCACGACATAGGCGTAACCGTATTCCATGAAGAAACGACCGACAACTTGGGTCTTTCGCTCTTCTAGAACGCGAACCAATCGACCTTCCTTGCGGCCTCGCTTATCGGTACCCGATGGTTGAACCAATACAAAGTCACCATGCAGCAAGGTACGCATTTGATGATGTGGCAAAAGCACATCATTGTCTTTATTCATGCTCCCTTCAGGTCGAACCCAGCCATGGCCATCTTTATGACCAATAACGTAGCCTTTGATCATTTCGAGCTTGTCTGGCAGGGCGTAACATTGACGTCGAGTAAACACCAACTGACCGTCACGCTCCATCGCGCGCAGTCGACGACGCAAGCCTTCATACTGCTCTTCACCAGACAGTCCCAAGGCTTCAAACAGATCGTTTCTGTTCATTGGGACATTAACGCTTTCTAGGAAGTCAGAGATGAATTCTCGGCTTGGGATGGGGTTTTCGTAGTTCTCAGACTCTCTTGCAGCAAAAGGGTCGTCTACTTTTATATCGCTAGGCTTTTTCGACATCGTCAGACCTATATTTTAGGAGGGATAGGTCGATTATAACTGACGCAGCAGATAAGCTACAGAATTGCTTTAGCTTTCTGTATCTAATTCATCAGATAGATGATGGGCTCAGATTACCAAAATGCCGTGCGACGCTTAGCGCGAGCAATAATATTTTCTGGCATACGCTGCTCAAGGCCGCGTCTTAACATGGAAATACGTTTGTGTTTGCGGCCATCGGGTGTGACCGAGTTGTACAGCCAACGATAAGCGTCTTCGTAGTCAAGTGGGCTGCCGTAATCGCGCAGTAGAAGCTCGGCTAATTGGATGCGGGCGTCGATATTGCCCATAGAGGCCGCTTCACGAAAATATGGGATAGCACGCTCTTTGTCTTGCTGTACAAAGGTACCTTTTGAGTAGTATCGACCTAATTGCTCAAGTGCAACAGGTAGGCCTTGATGAGCGGCATTTTCCATGTAGTAAAGACCAAGCTCAACATCTTGAGGGACACAAACGCCCCAAGCCAACATGTCACCATAGAGGAATTCATAAGACGGCAAACTAATACGCGTGGCGCGCGCCATGATATCTTCAACCAGCTGGCAGTTATCTTCTTTAACGCGGGCAAGGTGTCGGTTTTCTTCAATCAAACCAATCAGTTCGTCTTCTGAGTAAATCGGAATCGGGGCGCTAAGCTCCTTGCTCTGCACCGATTTCACAGAGCCAAGTAGCGCCATGCAAACAAGTGCTGCCAGTTTGTGTCGCTTTATCACTTTTTCCTGCTCCTCATACTCAACGTCCGTCCATTGTACAAAACTCATCAATGGTCTCATTTTTATCGGCAGACGTCCGCCACGCTTTAGAAAAAACGGCAATATTTTGCCACTTTTCTTCTATTCACAGGCAAAGCCGTCAAATACTTGGCACAAGATCACAGTATGAAGTGTGAGAGACTAAATAACAGGTAAAAAAAAGCCAGCGAAATATCGCTGGCTTAGCTGTCTTTAGAGACGGATTAAGATTCGAATGGGTGAACCTTGATGATTGTCTCGTTGCGGTCTGGACCGGTAGAAATGATGTCTACTGGCACGCCCGTTAGATCTTCAATGCGCTTGATGTAGTCTAGTGCTGCTTGAGGAAGCTGCTCGATAGACGTTGCACCAAATGTTGTCTCAGACCAACCTGGCATTGTTTCGTAGATAGGTGTCGCTTGTTCAAATGACTCAGCAGCCATTGGCGATACTTCTAGGATAGAGCCATCTTTCATCTTGTAACCAGTACAGATTTTTAGCTCTTCTAGACCGTCTAGTACGTCTAGCTTAGTTAGACAGAAACCAGAGATTGAGTTGATTTGGATTGCACGGCGCATTGCCACTGCATCGAACCAACCAGTACGACGTAGACGACCAGTCGTCGCACCGAACTCGTGACCAACTGTACCTAGGTGCTTACCGATTGGGTCTTGCTTGTCTACACCGTCGTAAAGTTCTGTCGGGAATGGACCTGAACCTACGCGAGTACAGTACGCCTTAGTGATACCAAGGATGTAACCGATGTGACGAGGACCAAAACCAGAACCTGCCGCAACACCACCTGCTGTAGTGTTAGAAGACGTTACGTATGGGTAAGTACCGTGGTCGATATCAAGAAGTGTACCTTGAGCACCTTCGAACATGATCTTATCGCCACGCTTACGTGCCGCGTCAAGTTCGTCTGTTACGTCGATAACCATTGAAGTCAGTAGATCTGCATAACCCATGCATTGCTCTAGTACTTCTTCGTAGCTAACGGTGTCAGTTTTGTATAGGTGCTCTAGTTGGAAGTTATGGAATTCCATCACTTCTTTTAGTTTCTCTGCGAACACTTCTTTGTCGAACAGGTCGCCAACACGTAGGCCGCGACGAGCAACTTTGTCTTCGTACGCAGGACCAATACCACGACCAGTTGTACCGATCGCTTTCTTACCACGAGCGATTTCACGCGCTTGGTCGATAGCGATGTGGTAAGGAAGAATTAGAGGACAAGCTTCAGAAACGAAAAGACGTTCACGTACTGGAATGCCGCGCTCTTCAAGAGGCTTCATTTCTTTAATTAATGCTTCAGGAGATAGAACAACACCGTTACCGATAATGCACTTGATGTTGTCGCGAAGAATACCTGATGGAATCAAATGAAGAACGGTTTTTTCACCGTCAATGACTAGAGTGTGGCCTGCATTGTGACCGCCTTGGTAGCGAACCACGTATTTTGCATCTTCAGTTAAAAGGTCTACGATTTTACCTTTACCTTCGTCACCCCATTGGGTGCCCAGAACGACTACGTTATTTCCCATCTTTCCAATCTGATTGCTAGTTAAAAAAGGATTCTAGCACCGAAATCACATTTATGCAGTCATTTTTTAAGCATAAAACGGTCACACAAGGATAAGTCACTGATGCTGATTAATAAAAAGTCAATATTTGCGACTAGTTTAGCAGCATTATCGTGATCACAGTCCCTGCGACTACCAAGCAACCACCCACACGGCGAATCTGCTCATCTGGCTGCTCCGCCAGCTGCAACACCATGTTTCTCCAACCTTTAGGCGCGAGTAGCGGCCCCAACCCTTCCACGATCAACACCAAACCCAACGCAATCCAAAGTGAGTCGGACATGTTCTTTTCTCCAAAAAGATAGGGCTCCCGCAGGAGCCTATTGTATCAATATATGATTGGTTATTTAGCCGGTGCGCCGTTCATATCGTTCATGTAACGGAAGAACTCGCTGTTCGGATCTAGAACCAAGATGTCACTCTTATCTGAGAAAGACGTTTTGTATGCACTCAGTGAACGTAAGAAGCTGAAGAATTCAGGATCTTTGTTGTACGCTGCCGAGTAGATAGCCGCTGCTTCTGCGTCCGCACCACCTCGTGTCACACGAGCTGTTTTGTCCGCTTCCGCTAATAGCGTTGCCACTTCTAGCTCTGCTTGAGCGCGGATAACTTCTGCTTTCTCACGACCTTGAGAACGGTGTCTACGCGCTACAGATTCACGCTCAGCACGCATACGACGATAAATCGACTCACTGATTTCATCCGGTAGGTTGATTTTCTTAATTCGGAAATCAACGACACGAACACCCAAGTCAGTCATTGCGCTCTCACGCGTATCGTTCAATACGTTGACCATGATCTTGTCACGCTCACCATCGATTTCTAGCGCTTGGCGTGCCGCTTCAGTAGTCACCTCTTCACTATCAGCGCTGTCTGGTAGTACATCGACGTTACGTGGACCTGAAACGATTTGCTTGATTTCACGCGCACCAATTTCAGAGCGAAGTACGTCAGTCACTTTACGTTCAAGTAGCGCTTCTGCCGTCAGCGCATTACCGCCACCTGTTGCCAAGTAGTATTGACGGAAATCTTCAATCTTCCACTTAACGTAGGTGTTAATGATTACGTCTTTTTTCTCAGACGTCACGAAGCGGTCACCGCGGCCGTCCATCGTTTGAATACGCGCATCTAGCGTTTTCACACGGTCGAACAGTGGCATTTTAAAGTGCAAGCCTGGCTCGTAGATACGAGACACATTGTTGTCATCACTCAGTACACGACCGAATCGGATTACGATTCCTCGCTCACCTTCTGGGATAACGAACAAAGACATCAGCATCAATGCTAAGGCAACGACTAATACTGGTATCATCAATTTACGCATGATTAGTATCTCCCTTGACGAGTCGTGTTATTGCGCGAGTTGCTGCTATTAGACGAGTCGGTACTCACTGGATCCAACTGGATCTCTTCATAAACTGAGGTTTCTTTCGGTTTACGTGACTTCGACGCACCCTCTTGACCAGCTAGCTTGTCAATTGGAAGATATAGAAGGTTACCGCTCGACTCAGAGTCGATAAGCACTTTAGAGGTGCTTGAGTACACTTCTTCCATCGTATCTAGGTATAGACGATTACGCGTTACTTCTGGAGCGGCTTGGTATTCCGGTAGTAGTTTCTCAAACTGAGCTACTTGACCTAGCGCTTCGTTAGTAATGCGCTCAGAGTAACCTTGCGCTTCTTTCTTCAAACGCTCAGAGCGACCTGTCGCTTTCGGAATGACTTCATTCTTGTACGCTTCCGCTTCACGAATGAAACGCTCTTCATCCTCACGAGCCGCAATCGCATCATCGAATGCATCTTTAACTTGCTCAGGCGGACGTGCCGATTGGAAGTTGACGTCAACGATAAATAAACCCATATCGTAGTTGTCGATAATTTCGTTTAGCGTTTCTTGAGTGCTTTGACGGATTTGCTGACGACCACTGGTCAAAATGCTATCCATCAATGAGTCACCAATGACAGCACGTAGAGCAGAGTCAGTTGCTTGACTCAAGCTGTCGTCTGCGTTGGTCACCACGTATAGGTATTTGTATGGATCAGATACACGGTACTGAACGTCCATTGAGACAGAAACAACGTTCTCGTCTTTAGTCAACATCGTACCAGAGGCGCGCAAAGAGCGAATCGCCTGAACGTTTACCGGTTCATACTCATCAATAAAGCGAGGACGCCAGTTCAGACCCGGATCAACAATGCGGTCAAACTTGCCTAAGCGAAGCACGACGCCACGCTCACCTTCGCTAATGGTGTAGAAGCCGGAAAAGAACCAAATGACCACTGCAATCAATACAATCACGCCGAAGCCAATTGCACTACCGCCGCCGCCAATGGATGGCTACCGCCACCACCACGCTTGCCAAATTTACCACCGATTTTTTGACTCAGCTTATTAAAGACTTCATCTAAATCAGGCGGTCCTTGATCACGGCCACCGTTATTTCGGTCACCTTGATTACGGTCTCCACGATTGTTGTTCCCCCAAGGGTCCTTATCGCGGCCGTTATTTCCATTATTATTACCAGGCTCATTCCACGCCATTAGGAAGCTCCATCATTTAGTATGACGTTATACTGTAGCAGTCCTTTAAGTAACTATAAAGCCACTCAAAACTGCCCCTTCTCTTTTTTCAAGTCTAGACCAATCTACTTGTTGCATCCGAATATCAATCAACAAGTTACCTTCAGAATCATACTCTTCTCGTTGAATACAATTCATCTGGAAAAATGTGCTCCGAAAACGCCCTTGATACTGGGGTGGAATTCGCAGCTGATACTGAACCATTTGGCTTGCTAAACGCTCTGTGAGCGCGTCGAACAATAGTTCGATGCCTTGCCCTTCCATGGCAGAGACCCAAACAGTTCTCGGAATACCTTCATCGTCACGTTCTATACGTGGACGTTGGCCATCTAGATTATCTATCTTGTTCATTACGACGAGAGTTGGCACCTCGTGGGCATCAATTTCTTCTAGCACGTCATGAACAGCTTGAATATTCTCACGAAAACGCTCGTCACTGGCATCGACAACATGTAACAAAATGTCAGCTTCCTGCGTTTCTTGCAAGGTTGCCTTAAATGCTGCGACGAGATCATGCGGAAGATGACGGATAAATCCGACCGTGTCCGCTAAAATTGCCGAACCTACGTCCGCCAATTCAATCTTTCTTAGTGTGGGATCTAGGGTTGCGAATAGCTGATCAGCTGCGTACACCCCAGCTTCGGTAATGCGGTTAAATAGCGTAGATTTGCCCGCATTGGTGTAGCCCACCAGGGAAATCGTTGGGATTTCAGCTCTACTTCTTGCACGTCTGCCCTGCTCACGTTGCTTAGCAACCTTTTCCAAGCGACGCAATATCGCTTTGATACGATCACGCAACAATCGACGGTCAGTCTCCAGCTGTGTTTCGCCGGGACCGCGCAGACCGATACCACCTTTCTGCCTTTCAAGGTGCGTCCAACCTCGGATCAATCGAGTCGAGATATGACGAAGCTGTGCTAGCTCAACTTGCAACTTACCTTCATGGGTACGGGCGCGTTGGGCAAAAATGTCGAGGATCAGACCGGTACGATCCAACACTCGACATTTACACAGACTTTCAAGGTTACGCTCTTGGGCAGGGGAAAGGGCGTGATTAAAAATCACAATATCAGCACCGGTTAATTGCACCGTTTGTGCTATTTCTTGCGCTTTGCCTTCCCTACGTAGTACTTAGGATGAGGGGACTGTCGGCTACCCGTTACTGTCTGTAACGCGTTAACACCTGCAGAAGAAACCAGCATTTCAAATTCACTGAGATCTTCCCACTCACCTTCTTGCGTGAAGTTGATATGAACAAGTACAGCCTGCTCACCCGATTCATAACGGTCAAACAAGCGACCAACTCCTATTTAAATATCTGTTTTTAAGAGATTTATTATTAATCGTCAGATTTCTCTTGTTGACGGTCACCGCCAGTACGCTCACCACTGTGGTGGCTAACAGCACGGGCTGGAACAACCGTTGAAATCGCATGCTTGTAAACCATTTGGTTTACAGTATTTTTCAGAAGGATCACAAACTGATCAAACGATTCAATCTGACCTTGTAGCTTGATGCCATTCACTAGGTAGATAGAAACTGGGATACGCTCGCGACGTAGTGCATTTAGGAATGGGTCTTGAAGAGATTGCCCCTTAGCCATTTTTATTTTCCTTATATTAATATTGTAGTTTTAATTATTTAGCTATTGGTGCACTGCAATTTGGTGCTGCCTTTGCATCTGAGCTAAACCAATGAAATACCCCTTAGTTTTATAATCATAGAACAACAATCGTCTTTGAAAACAAAACTCAGTTCCTTTTTGGGTATTTCTACGCAAAAGCGCCCACATTATACACAGTTAACACCATCAGATGCTATGGCGTCTGTGAGAGTTTTCATTGAATCCTCAATGTGTTCGCTATCAAGCCAAACCAAATCATCCCAACTCCTTAACCAGGTGATTTGTCGCTTGGCCAATTGTCGAGTCGCGCAGATGCCACGGAAAATCGCATCATCTAACGTGCTCTCGCCATCCAAGTACTCCCACATCTGTCTGTAGCCGACACAACGGATCGACGGCAGATCTGGGTGAAGATCTTCACGAGCATATAACGCTTTGACTTCATCTTCAAAGCCTGCTTGTATCATTTTCTCGAAGCGCAATTCAATCCGTTTGTGTAACAAAGCGCGATCTTTGGGCGCTACCGCAAATTGTTTAACGCGAAACGGCAGTGGTTCACCCTTGGTCTCAGTCAATTCTGTCAATGACTTACCAGAGATTCTATACACCTCTAGCGCACGCGACAAACGTTGTGGATCATTCGGATGAATCCTCTCTGCTGAGACAGGATCTATCTGCTTAAGTTCATTATGAAGTGCTTGCCAGCCCTTCTCCTGTGACTCTTTTTCAATTTGTGCTCGGATCTCTGGGTTCGCGGCAGGCAGTGGAGATAAACCTTGAAGCAAAGCTTTGAAATAGAGCATAGTGCCCCCCACAAGCAGCGGGATCTTGCCTTCTGCGTGGATTTTAGCGATTTCATTCAGTGCATCGCGGCGGAAATCAGCCGCAGAGTACGACTCCGCGGGATCGAGAATATCAATCAGTCTGTGCGGTGCCAGTGCGAGCTCTTCGGCATCAGGCTTAGCCGTACCAATATCCATGCCTTTATAGATAAGCGCAGAGTCTACGCTGATAATCTCAACTGGATATTGCTGACGAAGACGTATCGCTAATTCAGTCTTACCAGAAGCGGTAGGACCCATTAAAAACAGAACTAGGGGTAATTGTTGGCTCATGATGAAAACGCTGCAATTGTGGCCGTAAAATCGACAGGGCGGACAAATTTAGGATCGCTCAAAGGTAGCTTACCGTCGTATAGCTGTTCAAGATTACCAAGTAACTGAACAGATTCAGATAAAGTGTAGCTACTTTTCACTTGCAGCACTTTTTTCGTTAACCATAAGCTCAAACGGCTCGGGCTAAGGTCTTGCTGCTCAAGGGTCGCCAAGTATGACAGCATTTCATCAATTAACAATTGCAAATTTTGCTGCCTAAGCGGTGCTGGTACTCCCATCACCATGAGCGCTTGCTTATTGCGAATGGCGAGGTCGATGCCAAAGCTAAGTAATAGATCTCGCTGCGCTGTAGCAACTTGCTGCTGCATGTCGCTGACTTTTAACGACAGCGGAACGAGCAGCGGCTGCATTTTCAGCGGCTGACCTTTCGGATCCAACTGAGCAAACAGCTTATAGAACTCCGCTCTACGCAATGACACCAGTGCACAGCACGGTTCTGCTTTCACCAATACGTATGTCGCATCGACCATAGTGATTGCTTTACCAATGCGCTCAATATCAATCGATATAGGGGCAGCATCTTGCTTCGATGGCGGAACTTCCGCTGTTTCTGCTTCTGGCTCGGCTACATCCGGTGTTTGCATCAGTTCTTGGTATACGCGAACTTCTTCTGCCGTCGGTGCGGCTTCTTGTGCTCGGGGCTTAGGCTTCGATGAGCCCGCGGCTCGGCTCGAGTTCCATTCATTACGAAGGAATGGTTCTTCTACTTTGTGGACAGAGCCACTCGTTTCACTATGGTCACGTTGAGTTCGTTCGCTTGCTGACTGAGTACTTGGCGAACAAGTATTAGATGAGTGATAGTCAGCACGTCCAGGATAAGCAGGAATGCTCTCCACCGCTTGTATCAATGACTCTGAGACACTCGCTCCAGCAGAAGTTACCGAAGACACCGGCTGCTGCGGCTGTGTCATTTCAACAGGTGCATGAGAAGAGGCTGACTCGACTTGGTCTAACGCAGACTTCGGCTCAACATGACTGAATGCCGAGTTAGAGGTCATCGGCGCATCAATGGATTTCGCTTGCACCAGCGCGTCGCTCAGTGCCTGATAAATAAAGTCATGCACTAATCTTGCTTGATGAAAACGCACCTCGTGTTTGGCAGGATGCACATTCACGTCCACCTGATGTGGGTCGATATCGATAAACAAGATATACGCCGCGTACTGATCGGGAGCCAGACTATTCTCATAGCTCTGGCGAATGGCGTGGTTGATGAGTTTATCCTTCATCATACGACCATTCACATAGCAGTATTGCAGATCGCTCTGCGCGCGAGCGCCTTCTGGTGTGGTGATCCAGCCATGCAGCTTTAGGTCGTTGTGCTCAAGCTCAATTTTAAGCATATGACGCACAAACCCCGCTCCACATACGGCGGCTATGCGTTTTTCTAACTGAGGCTCTGTTTTCGCTGCGCGGTACTGGCGAACCAGTTTGCCGTTATGTTTAAGGTTAATCGACACGTCAAAGCGGCTCAGTGCAATACGCTTTAAAAGCTCATCAATATGATTGAATTCGGTCTTTTCCGTTCGCAAGAACTTGCGGCGTGCGGGGGTATTAAAAAACAAATCCAACACTTCAAGCGTGGTACCAATCGGATGGGCAGCAGGGGTCAGTTTCACTGCCATGTCGCGCCCCTCCGCGTAGGCACTCCAAGCTTGTTCTTGAGTGGCAGGGCGAGACGTCAGTGTGAGTCTTGCTACCGAGCTAATACTCGCCAGCGCCTCACCGCGAAAGCCCAAACTCATGATGGCCTCAAGATCATCAAGGGTATGGATTTTTACGTCGCATGTCGCTCAATGCCAATTGCAGCTCGTCTTTAGGGATACCCTTACCGTTATCTCGAACACGGATAAGCTTGGCACCACCCTTTTCGATATCAATATCGATACGAGTGGCACCTGAGTCTAAGCTGTTTTCAACCAGCTCTTTGACTACGGACGCTGGTCTCTCAACCACTTCACCTGCGGCGATTTGGTTCGCCAATCTTGCAGGTAAGATCTTAATCGTCACAACGCTTCTCCGAATCCATCAATTTGAACATTCATTACTTGTGCGGGATCAGCAGCACTTGCCCGACTGCGAGTGAATCAGAACGCAGCTTGTTCGCCTCACGAATACTGCTGATGCTCACGCCATATCGAGAGGCAATTTTGCCTAGGTACTCGCCGCGCTGGACTTTGTGCTTGCGCAGAGGCAGATCTTTTAAGCTGACGGTTATCTTCAGCTTTTGGCCCAGTTTAAGCACGTCTGATTTTAATCGGTTTTCACGCTTAATATCCGCCACCGACACTTTGTATTTGCTCGCCACTTTCCCTAAGTAATCGCCTTTGACCACAGTATGAGTCAACGTCTTGGTTTCTACCGTGTTCACTTTAGAGCTCACTTTAATCGGGGCACTATTCCCTGGAATAACCAAGGTCTGGCCAACAGCGAGAGACGTACTCTTAAGGCTGTTCGCACTCTTAATAGCAGAAACCGACGAGCCATATTTCTGAGCAATCACCGATAAAGATTCACCACGTTTCACGGTATGCTTACGCTGCTGGCCACGATTAGCAAACAAGGTGCCCTCTGGTGGATTCGCCTCGAAATATTGAACAATCGCTTTTGCTAACGCGCGAGCTAATTTGTCTTGGTGACTTCGGGTCGTCAGTAGACGCTCTTCTGTTGGGTTAGAAATAAAGCCGGTTTCGACTAACACAGATGGTATATCTGGTGATTTCAATACTGCAAGGCTGGCATTCACCGGCTCTTTTTTATGTAGGTGCGCGACTTTACCCATCTCTTTGAGGATCTTGGTTGCAACCTTATAGCCCTCTTTCTGTGAATGACTAAACTGCAAATCGAGTAGCGTTTGGCTTACGTTTCTGTCGTTAGTATTTTTAGCAAGCACTTCTCCAGCGCCACCAAGCAGCTCCGATTGCTGTTCATGATTCTCAACCCAGCGAGCAATTTCGGTATTCGCACGGCGTGTGTTCAATACAAACACAGAGCCACCACGAGGCTGTGGCGTTCTAAACGCATCAGCGTGAACAGAAACCAAAAGGTGGGCGCCATTCTTACGAGCGATATTGGATCGCTTGTTGAGGTTAACAAAGTAATCACCGCTGCGGGTTAATACTGCCTTCATTCCCGGAATGGCATTGATTTGAGCAGCCAGCTTTTTCGACACGCTCAATGTGACGTGTTTTTCGTACTTCTTCGTCGGGCCAATTGAACCTGGGTCTTCACCACCGTGGCCGGCGTCAATTGCCACAACAATATCGGCATTGCCCCGTAGCTGGGAAGCATCACGCTGACCTCAGTTTTGCTCTTCGGTGTACTCGGTGTCGCTTGACTGGTTGCTTTGCCATGTGGCAGGTCAATGACCAATCTATGGCCGTATTGACCACCAGGGTAGGGTTGAGCTTAAAAATCTGTGGGGTCGCGGACTTCTTTAGCTCAAACACCAGGCGATAAGTGCCTTTGTTGGGTGGTGAGCTCTTGCGGATCTTACTTAGCACCGGGCTATCAGATACGCCGATGGGTAATTTTGTATTTAGCGAGGTGTTTTTAAGGTCTACGACAATTCGCGATGGACCACTCAATGAGAAATAACTGTAATCCGCTTCGGACTTGAGGTCGATCACCACGCGTGTTTCATCCGGAGAAGGCCAAACACGAATACCCTCTAGCGCATTAGCAAGAGTGACGGCAGGAAACAGTAAACACAAAGGCAGCACGATTTTCATCATGCTGCTAAGAAAACGACTGATCAATTTAACTCCAACTGACTAATTAACTCTTTTCCATAATCGCTATTTGCCGTGAAGGCGATTTCTCTTGCCTCTCCGATGTATCGGATATCAATATCGAGATCAGCAGAAGGTAGAATGCCTTGTCCCTTCTCTGGCCACTCAACCAAACAGATGGCATCTTCAGAGAAGTAATCGCGAATACCCATAAACTCCAGCTCTTCTGGATCCGCTAAACGATACAAATCAAAGTGATAGACGTTCCATCCTTCAAGCTGATACGGTTCAACCAAGGTATAAGTTGGGCTTTTTACGTTGCTTGATGACCAAGACTTTGAATAAAACCGCGACTAAAGGTGGTTTTCCCCGCTCCAAGGTCACCATGCAAATAGATCGTTGTTTGTTTTGAACAAAGATTTGCTAGTTTAGTTCCAATTAAAATCGTTGCTGATTCATCTGCTAAGGAAAATTTTTTAGTACTCATCACATTTTTCTCTGAGTGGTGCCTTTGAGAGCCGAAATAGTAAACTGTGTCGCTTTTCACAGACAAGTGATCTTCTGTAAGTAATCAGAAAATTTACCATTATTTTCAATTTATCCCTACTGTGAAAGTACAAAATAGTCGTCGAAAGTTTATACAAAGCATTAAGACACTTTTCTGGACAATTGGATCCACGCTTTTTTAGCGTTCATACTTGGGTCGCATTGCATTTGAGTATAGAATACGCGTCCTTTTCTACTTGGGTAATCGTGATGGACTTAGACAAGCTAGCCAGCGACATTAAAGTTTGGGCACAAGAACTCGGTTTTCAGAAGGCTGGTATCAGCGATATCGATCTTCTTGATCAAGAGGCGATGCTCAAGCAATGGCTAGAAGCGGGTTATCACGGTGACATGGCTTGGATGGAAACTCACCAAGACCTACGCATCCATCCCGACAGGCTGCATCCCAATACCTGCCGCATAATCAGCGTCCGCATGGACTATCTTCCTGAAGAAGCAGGCTTTGCATCCAATTTGGAAAACCAGCATGCCGGTTACATTAGCCGCTATGCGTTAGGTCGCGACTATCATAAGTTGATTCGCAATCAGCTCAAAAAGCTCGGACAGCGAATCGAAAAGGAAGTCTCGGAGCTTGGCTACCGACCTTTTGTCGACTCTGCTCCCGTGCTTGAGCGCCCTATAGCCGAAAAGGCTGGCCTGGGCTGGACAGGCAAACACTCACTTCTGCTAGATAAAGACGCCGGCTCTTGGTTTTTTCTTGGTGAACTGTTTGTCGACCTGCCGCTTCCTGTTGATGCTCCGGTAGAGAATCAGTGTGGTAAGTGCAGCGCATGCATCACGTCATGCCCTACAGGCGCCATACTTGAAAATGGTGTTATCGATGCAAGGCGCTGTATCTCATATCTCACGATTGAATATAAAGGTGTGATACCCGAACCCCTTCGCGCAGCGATGGGGAATCGTATTTATGGTTGCGATGATTGTCAGCTAGTTTGTCCTTGGAATCGCTTTGCCGAACTTGGCCAGCAACCAGACTTTCAAAGACGCCAAGCTTTCAACGATACCGATCTATGTACTTTGCTCAACTGGGATGAAACGACATTTCTTAAAAACATGGAAGGGTCTGCTATTCGCCGCATTGGGCATGAACAATGGCAGCGCAACATCATTATCGCAATAGGTAATGCGCCCTACTCTCAACGCTACATTGATGTACTAGAACAAGTACAAGGCCAGTCTGTGCTGCTTGATGAGCATATACAGTGGGCTCGTCAACAACAAACAAGCCAACTACCCAACTTGTCAGATCACACACTAACGTCCAAAAACCAGCGCCTGATTCGCATCGTTCAGAAAGGCCTACCTCGTGATGCCTAGTCGCCAATAGGCTCAGAAAAATCAAATTAATTTTCTTGACTGACATCCCAAAATTGAATTTGTGGAAAAACTACATTTTCACCGACAGTTAGTCGTTGAGAAATCAGGTTAAACACAGATTGAATATATGACCAGGATCAAATAAATGTCACTTGGTGATCATTTTACTGTCAAGTAAAAAGTAAAAACAAAATGACATAACCAATATAAAACAACAACTTAAATACAATCTAGTCATAAGGTGACTGTACATGTTGATGTAAAGATCTTTCAGTTTGTTCTCTTCATACCTATTCAAAAACAATTTATCAACCAACTTATCCACAATTTGGCAATGTGGATAACTCTGTTAATTTAAGTGTAACTGACCCTCAGCTAAGGCAATAACCTACTGCTTTGGCGGTGTGTAGAAAATAGAGTACACAGCAAAAATTTCGACGATGTAATCCAATGATATCGACGATGATTTAGCTTTAAATTTTAGGGAGTGATGCTTCTCAGCATTAGGAAAGAGCGTGCGGTGTAGGACTAAGTTTCTCAACTTTGTTATCTCTACAAGAGATGACCGCGTCTTGGTCCATTTCAGGGGGAAATGGCGCGACACACGAGGTTCCCGATTTTCATGAGAAAGGCGTGACCTCAACCTTGGCAAGGTTGTGCTCTATCAACTGAGCTAGTGTCGCATTTTGTCATTGTTAAGCACAATGAGAGCTATCAAATTGGAGCGACACACGAGGTTCGAACTCGTGACCTCAACCTTGGCAAGGTTGCGCTCTACCAACTGAGCTAGTGTCGCATTTTATCATTGTTAAGCACAATGAGAGCTATCCAACTGGAGCGACACACGAGGTTCGAACTCGTGACCTCAACCTTGGCAAGGTTGCGCTCTACCAACTGAGCTAGTGTCGCTTTTTGTCATCGTTAAGCACAATGAGAGCTATCAAATTGGA
>JYJJ01000032.1 GCA_003263775.1 Vibrio maritimus | reverse complement strand
CTCGGCGATTTTGGTTTGGTTGAGTTCAGTGATTACGTGGCTTTGCTTGGGTGTTGTGTTCGTTAGCTGCAACTTAGCAAGGCGTTAGGTGGCATTCAAATTCGGAGAATACATTCGGTGATTTTCAATCATATTTCACTTGGAACTAATGATGTTGAGAATGCATCAATTTTTTATGATGCAGTGCTATCGACATTAGGTATCAGCCGTAGTCACACAATCGATCAAGTAGCTGTGTCTTATGGCGAACAGTTTGAATTTTGGGTTGGTCTCCCATCAGAAGGAAATGGAAGTAGTGGAAATGGTACTCACGTAGCATTTAATGCTCCGAGCCAAGAGGCCGTAGACACTTTTTATCGAGTCGCCTTGCAGCAAGGTGCGAGCTGTGAGGGTAAACCTGCGTTGAGGCCTGAATACGGTGCGTCATATTATGCGGCTTATGTCCGTGACCTTGATGGCAACAAGATAGAAGCAGTCTTCACATAGCGCGGTATGTTGCACCTAACAAATTGCTCAAGCAGACAGCTAACGCTCGGCGATTTTGGTTTGGTTTAGTTCAGTGATTATGTGGCTTTGCTTGAGTGTTGTGTTCGTTAGCTGCAACTTAGCAAGGCGTTAGCTTTCTCGGTTAAGTATTGTTGTGTGTGGGTTCAGCGTCCTAGCTTTACACCTGCTCGTCAGTGCCAAATCGCAAACCCGCACGTGCTGTTTCTTTTGCTTGGAAGGGGCATCAGTCAACTTCTAGTATGGTGCACTTGGCAGTCAGCTTCAGCGCAAGAGCCGTGAGTTGCCTTTAAGTATCGCCATCTTTGGCCGCATCACACGATGACGGCAAAACACTACTTTTGTAAGACCTGTGGTATTTACACTCATCATCAAAGACGCTCTCGGCCTGATCAATATGCGGTGAATGTTGCATGTATACATGGGTAGGTAAGTAGAGCAACGTCGGGTACGGGGCTCTAACAAATTGTTCAAGCAGACAGCTAACAGTTGGCGATTTTGGTTTGGATTGAGTTCAGTGATTATGGTGGCTTTGTTTGGGTGTAGTGGTGGTGAGCTGCAACTTAACAAGGCGTTAGCTTTCTCGGTTAAGTATTGTGGTGTATGGGTTCAGCGTTCTAGCTTTACACCTGAATTTCAGTGCCAAATCGGTACGTCGAGCGTGCTGTTTCTTTTTCACTGAAACTTCATGAACCAACTTATTAGCAGGTGCACTTGGTTGTCAGCTTCAGCGCAAGAGCCTTGAGTTGCCTTTAAGTGTCGTTATCTTTGGCCGCAAATTGGTTGAAGGCTCAATGCTTCTGCATTGGGTTTATCGCCGGTGTTTGGGTTGGAGCGTTTCTGTAAAACCTTGGTGGTAAACGCT
>JYJJ01000031.1 GCA_003263775.1 Vibrio maritimus | reverse complement strand
TGTGGTGTGGAGCGCGTGTTTTTTACCCCTCTAGCTCCCCCTTATTAAGGGGGAGAACCCGTACTCGCTCCTATCGTCGCACCGTATTAAAAATAAGGCGATGCGCAGCGAGCTTTTGCTCCTCCCCTTAAAAGCGGGGCGCGTAGCCGGGAGGCTGGGAGGGTAAAATCCACCGAACCTAAAATAATACGCTAAACTACCCCAACCGCTTCACATTCATCACATCTTTAATCTGCTCAATACGCTTGGTCACGCGCGACAATACCTCAATATTGTTCACTTCCAGATCAAAATCCATGATAGACAGCTGACGCTTGTAATCACTGCGACTCTTCATGCTGGTCACTTTAATCTTTTCGTTGGTCAGCAAGGTCGTGATGTCTTTCAACAGGCCGCCTCGCTCCATCGCCTCTACACGAATCGTTAAGATGTATGAACCAACAAACCCACTCCCCCAAACCGTATCGATAATACGCTCTGGTGCGTGATGGCTAAGCTCTTCAAGCTGCTCACAGTCAGCGCGGTGCACCGAGATACCGCGCCCTTGGGTGATATAACCTTTGATCTGGTCACCTGGAATTGGCTGACAGCAGCGCGCTAGGTGAGTCATCAGGTTATCAACCCCCTCTACCACTACCGCATCTTTGTGAGGACGGCTTTGCGCGGGTGCTTTGTTCTCTGACTCTTGCAGCTTCTCGAGCGCTTGCTGATCTTCTTCTTCCGCGGTTGGCTTGTTTACCAAGGCGTTGATGTGATTGATGATCTGGTTGATTCTCAGGTCACCGCTGCCCACACCGACATACAGCTCATCAGCAGAATTAACGTTGAAGCGTTTTAGGGCGTACTGTTCGGCATCTTTGAGAGTTGCACCGATTTTAGTCAGCTCAGCCTCAAGGATCTCACGACCTGCTTCTAGATTCTTCTCACGGCTTTGTTTTCTAAACCATGCGTTGATCTTCGCGCGCGCTCGACCAGAGTGCACAAAACCCGTTGACGGATTGAGCCAGTCACGAGATGGGTTTGGCTCTTTCGCGGTGATGATTTCAACCTGATCGCCCATTGCGAGCTTGTGGGTAAACGGGACAATACGTCCAGCTACCTTAGCGCCAATGCATCGGTGTCCGACTTCAGAGTGAATGTGGTAAGCGAAATCAAGCGGTGTCGCGCCCATAGGTAGGTCGACTACGTCGCCGCGTGGCGTAAACGCATAAACACGGTCATCAAACACCTGACTTCGAAGCTCATCAAGCATCTCACCAGAGTCTGACATCTCTTCTTGCCAATCGAGTAGTTTACGCAGCCAAGTGATCTTCTCATCGTATCCGCTGCGACCACCACTGCCACCTTCCTTGTACTTCCAGTGCGCTGCAACACCCAACTCGGAGTCTTCGTGCATCTGCTTAGTACGGATTTGGATTTCAATGGTTTTACCTTCTGGTCCCAAGATCACGGTATGAATCGATTGGTAACCATTCGGTTTTGGGTTGGCGACGTAATCGTCGAACTCGCTTGGTAAGTGCTTGTATTTGGTATGTACGACGCCCAGTGCCGCGTAGCAGTCTTGCAAACGCTCAGCGATGATTCGCACCGCACGCACGTCAAACAGCTCGTCAAAATCCAGATTCTTCTTCTGCATCTTGCGCCAAATGCTGTAGATGTGCTTTGGACGACCACTCACCTCAGCCAAGATGCTTGAGGCTTGCATCTCACTTGTTAGGTCATCAACAAAGTCTTTGATGTATTGCTCACGGACGATACGACGCTCAGAAAGCTGCTTGGCAATTTGTTTGTAAGTGTCTGGCTGCTGGTAGCGGAAGGCGTAGTCTTCGATTTCCCATTTGAGCTGACCGATACCAAGACGGTTAGCAAGTGGTGCGTAGATGTTGGCACACTCTTTCGCGGCCGCACGGCGCACTTCATCAGGCTCATCTTTGACTTCACGTAGGTTACAAATTCGCTCTGCAAGCTTAATCACCACGCAGCGGAAGTCGTCTACCATGCTAGTAGCATGCGACGCACGTTATCGACTTGTCCCGAGGCCTCTGAGTCTTCAAGGGTGACATTAAGCTGACCAATAGCGGCCATTTCTTCCACGCCATCGATCAGTTTGATGATTTCTTTGCCGTAGTTTTCTTCTAATAGCTCACGATCGTAAAGGCCACTGGAAACCACTGGATACAACTGCGCTGCCACCAGCGTGGCTTTATCCATAGACAGGGTAATGAGGATTTCATTCATCTCTCTCCCGCGCCACAACAGCAAGGCCCCTTGCTCACTATCGGCAACGATTTCCTCGCATTGACGATACACGTCTTTCAATCTTTTTGAGGTGTTTTTATCTTGCTTAAGTGATGCAATCCAATTATCCAAATTGAACTGCTCTTCTGGGTTCAAATGCGCGCTTCTTACCGCAACCATTTCTTTTTCTTCCTAGTTTATTGGTTCGCTAACCTATCCCAGTTAGCGTTATTACTATGACATCTGCGCTATTTTTCAAACAACGCCATCGACTCAAGATGACTGGTATGAGGGAACATATCCATCATACCTAAACGAGTCAATGTGTAGCCTTGTTCAAGTAGGCTCTGACTGTCTCTCGCAAGGGTAGCAGGATTGCAAGAAACATAAAGGACACGTGTCGCACCTAGTGCGGAAACTTGGTCGATCACGCCGCTCGCACCCGCTCTTGCTGGGTCTAACAAAATCTTATCAAATTGCTGTGATGCCCAAGCTGCTGCGACAGCTCTTGTTCCAGATTCGCCTGATAAAATTCGACATTCGAAAGGCCATTAAGTTTCGCATTGTCCGCTGCCCAATCGACCATATCTTGCACCCCTTCAACGCCAACCACATGGGCGCTTTGCTTAGCAAGCGGCAGGGTAAAGTTGCCTAGGCCGCAGAACAGGTCTAACACGCGATCGTTTGACTCTGGTGCCAACCATTCAAGCGCTTGAGCCACCATGCGAGCATTGATCGCTTGGTTAACTTGAATAAAGTGCGATGGCAAAAATGGCAGCTTCACGCCGACCTCGCTATAAAACGGCTGCTCGCCGACAACTCTATCGAGCTGATTCGCTTCTGGCATAAAGTAGAGCGTCACACCCGCTTGCTCTGCATAGTCTTTTAACCGCGCTTGGTCTTTATCAGTCAACGGTTTGGTATGACGAATTACCGCAACCGGCTCAGCATCACCAAGCACAAGTTCAAGATGTCCCAACATCGCTGGCTGCTTGAAGTCAGCAAAAATGCTACGTAGCTGAGGGATCAAAGCATTGAGTCTGTCATCAAGCACAGGGCAATGGTCAACATCGACAATCTGATTGCTCTGCTTACGGCGAAAGCCATCACGAGACCACGCTGCTTATCGAGGTGGATACTGAGCCTTGCTCGGCGGCGGTAACCCAGACCTTCGCCAGTAATGGATGGCGACAGATCCAACGTTTGGCCTGCAAACTTAGTCATCAGCTGCGACAGTACGCGCTCTTTGTTCGCGATTTGTGCTTCGCGCTCTAAGTGCTGTTGATTACAACCACCACACTCGTTGTAGTGCGGACAAAATGGTTCAACTCGCTGCTCTGCGGGCTTGAGAATTTTGATCAGGTTCGCTTTAGCAAATTTGGCTTTGCTCTCGGTCAGTTGCACCAACACCTTCTCATCCGCAAGCGCGCCCTCAACAAACACCGGTTTTTGTTAAGGTAGCCGATACCGGCACCGTGGTGATCCATGCGTTCAATCTGCACTTCTTGGTGCTTTTTGGAGAAAGAGGTTTTCTTTGTTGGTTTAAAAAAACGTGCCATGACCAATTCCAAGGCAAAGCATTGATGCTTTGCGCCTATAAAATATTGTTAGAGTTTCACTATTCTGAGTCTGAATGATTGTCGAACAGCGCTGCTTTGATTAAGCTTACGTCATCTTGAGGATGCAATACTGGGTATTGTCCCATATCCCCCATCAGATGACACTCTGTTGGTAAATAATGATGTCGAATTAACATGACCAGATACGGCCTTCGCGCTCGCGTAATCACATTAACCTTGGCACCGACCCTGATCATCGGTCTTCTTCTTAGTGCCTTTTTCTCCTATAACCGTTATCACGACCTGGAGTCACAGGTACTGAATGCCGGTTCCAGTATTATTGAACCGCTAGCGATTGCCAGTGAGCAAGGGCTTGTGAATCAAAACCGAGAGTCGGTTAGACGCCTGATTAGTTACGCGCACCGTAAAAACTCCAAGTTTGTTCGCAGTATCGCCGTCTTTGACGCTTCCCATGAGCTGTTTGTTACCTCCAACTTTCATCCAAATTTCGACACGCTGACATTTCCTAAAGACAAACCCATCCCGTTTCTTAGCTCGTCTGAGTTTAGCGACAACACCTTAATTCTCAGAGCGCCGGTGATTGCAGAGAGTCAGCTCGCGACCGATGCCAGAGAGCTAACCCCCACCAGTCAAATGCTTGGCTATGTTGCCATTGAGCTCGACCTGTCTTCATTGAGATTGCAGCAGTATCAAGAAGTCTTCTCGGCCATCTTAGTCTTAGTGCTCGGACTTATTCTGTCTGGCATCTTTGCCTACCGTTTGATGTATGACGTCACTCGCCCTATCTCACACATGAAAAACATGGTGGATCGTATCCGCCGTGGTCATCTGGATGTGCGAATTGAAGGCAAAATGCACGGTGAGCTCGACTCGCTAAAAAATGGTATCAACGCCATGGCGGTATCACTGTCTGAATATCACGTGGAGATGCAGCACAGTATCGACCAAGCGACCTCAGACCTCCGTGAGACCCTTGAGCAGCTGGAAATCCAGAACGTCGAGCTCGATATCGCTAAAAAGCGCGCTCAAGAAGCGGCTCGCGTGAAATCTGAATTCTTGGCTAACATGTCTCACGAGCTACGCACCCCACTCAATGGCGTTATTGGCTTTACCCGTCAGATGCTGAAAACTCAGCTCACTAACAGTCAAACCGATTACCTGCAAACGATCGAAAAATCGGCCAACAACCTGCTTAACATCATCAACGACATCCTCGACTTCTCGAAACTTGAAGCGGGCAAACTGGCGCTAGAAAACATCCCGTTTGAGTTCCAAGACAGCTTGGATGAAGTGGTTGCCCTGCAAGCCACCAGCGCCCATGAGAAAGGCCTTGAGCTGACGCTAAAAGTGGATCCGAAGATCCCAAGCGGCCTCGTCGGTGACCCGCTGCGTATTCAACAGATCCTAACCAACCTAGTCGGTAACTCGATTAAGTTTACTGAGCGCGGCAATATCGACATTTCGGTGGAGCTAAAAAGCAGTAAAGAAGATCGTGTCGAGCTGCAATTTATGGTTCGCGATACCGGTATTGGTATTTCCGAACGCCAACAAGCGCAGCTGTTCCAAGCGTTTAGCCAAGCGGATGCAAGCATCTCGAGACGTTATGGTGGTACTGGCCTTGGCTTGGTCATCACCCAGAAACTGGTTGGTCAAATGGGGGCGATATTAGTCTCACCAGTCGCCTGCACCAAGGCTCAACATTCTGGTTTACCGTAAAACTGAGCTCGACCGACATTCCAATGCTCGACCCTATCGATCCTGCAGTGATTCACAACAAGCGACTTCTGCTGGTTGAACCGAACATGCAAGCGGCTTCGGTACTGCAACAAACGCTCACCAATGAGGGCGTGATGGTCACCTACCGCTCTACGTTGCCTGAGCGTGTGGAGTCGTTCGATTACATTATTGTTTGCTTACCGACCAATGAGGAAGTACCGCTTGCCGTCATTGAAGAGTGGATCGCACGCTGCAAACAATCGACGTCAAATATCATCATAGGTACGGCTAGTACTCAGTTGGCGCTGTCAGATTACCTGATGCAAACGCACCATGTGCAATGTTTGACTAAACCGCTATCACGTAAAAAGCTGCTGCAATCTTTGGTCGATAAACAGCCGGCTCAGCTAGCGCCTGCGGTCGAGGTGATTTCAACAGAAAAACGCAGCCTCAACGTCATGGCGGTGGACGATAACCCAGCCAACCTTAAGCTCATTACAGCGCTGCTCTCTGAGCGCGTCGAAACCGTGGTGTCTTGTACCAGTGGTCAGGCTGCAGTGCAAAAAGCGCAAGAGCAGCACTTTGATATGGTGTTCATGGACATTCAGATGCCACAAATGGATGGTGTGACGGCTTGTAAGCTCATCAAAGAGACTCAGCAAAACGCGGCCACACCTGTGGTTGCGGTAACGGCTCACGCTATGAGTGGCGAACGAGATCGCCTACTTTCAGAAGGCATGGACGATTACCTCACCAAACCGATTGATGAAACTATGCTGCTTCAGGTACTCAACAAATGGGTGCCAGTGCGCCCAGCAGAGCCAGAAGCTTGCTTAGACTTTGTCGCCCCTACTGATGCTAGCCCAGCAACAGAAGCGCCACCGATCGTTATTGAAAAGCCAACCTCACAAGTCATTGACTGGAATGCAGCGCTTAAACAAGCGGCCAATAAAGAAGATCTCGCCATTGATATGCTGCAAATGTTGGTCGACTTTATCCCGGAAGTGGCTGAGCTTGCGACAACATACTCGACAATGGCTTTGACGATGTCGAGCAAGTGATCCATCTAATCCATAAGCTGCATGGCAGCTGTTCATACTGCGGTGTACCCCGACTCAAATCCATCTGTGCAACGATAGAGAAAGCCCTTCGTGCGGGTGACAGTCTGGAAGACATTGAGCCTGAGCTGTTTGAACTGCAAGATGAGATGGAGAAGGTGTTGGAGAGTTCGGAGTTATATTTGAAAGGGAAGGAAGATGAAGGGGCCTAAGTTACAGGTCCTTGGTCCTTGGTCCTTGGTCCTTGGGGTGTTTTAGCTTTCAAGGATGACGGTGGCTACTGCGTAGTGTCGCTCATCAGAAATAGAGAGGTGGTTTGAGACCACCCCCATAGAAGCCGCAATTTGTGCGGCTTTTTTATTGAGCGTTAAGATGGGTTTGCCGTGTTGATCGTTGGACACTTCAAAGTCGTGAAATGTCACACCATGGGCAATACCGGTACCGAGCGCTTTAGAGGCGGCCTCTTTTACCGCAAAGCGCTTTGCGAGAAAGCGCCCTTGCTGCTTTAGGCTCTGGAACTGAATCAGTTCATTGTCAGTCAAGATACGCTTAGCAAACGCCTCACCCGTTCGTGATAACGCCTTTTCTACACGTTCGATTTCCGCAATGTCTGTCCCAAGTCCTAAGATTGCCACTAAGTCTCGCCTCTACTCGTTATATACCGTGTGCGGATTAACCGCGGCGCGCCGCTTCCATGACGGCTTTCATGTCAGCAACGGCTTTATGCAGGCCATCAAACACAGCGCGGCCAATAATAGAGTGACCAATGTTCAGCTCGTAGATCTCTGGCAATGCGCGATAGGGCCAACGTTGTGGTACGTCAGACCGTGACCTGCATTAACTGTGATACCGATATCAGCCGCGTAGCTTGCGCCAGCCGCGATTTTCTTCAGTTCGTCTTGTTGATCTTCTTCCGTCTCGGCATCCGCATAGTGACCAGTGTGAAGCTCGATGAATGGCGCCCCAGCCGCTTTTGAAGCATCGATCTGCTCGCGATCAGCATCGATAAACAGTGACACTTTAATACCCGCTGCCGTTAGCTTTTCAGTCGCGGCTTTGATCTTCTCAAACTGACCTTTAACGTCTAGACCACCTTCAGTCGTCAGCTCTTCACGCTTCTCTGGTACCAGACACACAAATTCAGGCTTCGTTTTTAGCGCGATGTCGATCATCTCATCGGTGACTGCCATTTCTAAGTTCATACGCGTTTGAAGCGTTTCACGCAGGATACGCACGTCGCGGTCTAGGATGTGACGACGGTCTTCACGAAGGTGGATCGTGATGCCATCTGCGCCTGCACGCTCAGCAATCTCTGCTGCGTGCACTGGGTCTGGATACTTAGTACCGCGAGCATTACGTAGGGTCGCGATATGGTCAATATTGATACCTAAAAGGATAGAACTCATCGATGATTACTCCATGATCAGGACTGCTTCATTCGAAACAGCTCCCTGCTTTTTAATGGTTTTCCGCCAAGATACGGCTTTAATGCTATGCGTGTAAAGCGTTTTGCCGCTTGTAACTGTGTTTTACTCAGGAAACGTCGCTCACTGATGGCGATGAGCTCTTCACCTAAAAAGGTGAGGTTATCCCTCCGCACACTCGCGATGAATCCCTTCTGCTCCCGATAACGATAAGTCATTGTCGGATCTATAGGTTCGCCGGTACCAGCACAGTGCAAGAAGTCTACACCGTATCCCATTGCAGAAAGTAGAGCGAGTTCAAAACGCCGCAAAGCAGGTTCAGGATTGGTATTGTGGGCGAGCTCTGTTAAAGCTTGAAGATAGTCGTGAAATAATTCAGGAAACGGTATCTCACTAGCCAATACGCGAGCAATCAGCTCATTGACGTACATGGCAGAATAGAGGTTCACACCGGTTAACGGCAGACCAAGACTGATGGCTTCCGCTTGCCTCAATGTTTTCATTGAGCCATTGCCGGACCACTTCAACAATAATGGGGTGAAAGGCTGTAGAGCGCCTTTGAGATTCGAGCGCTTACTTCGAGCGCCTTTGGAAAGCAGCGTGACGCGACCATATTCCTCACTGAATACATCGAGTATTAAGCTCGATTCACTGTAAGGTCTTCGATGCAAAACAAAGCAGCGTTGCAATCCATCCATAGGTCATATTCTGTCTAAAAGGGATCAGAGCAGCAAGCGCTACTCTGATCTTCGGTATTATTTGTTTTCGATATCGTCGATGTAGCCAAGAGAGCGAAGTGCACGCTCGTCATCAGCCCAACCTGATTTCACTTTCACCCAGTCTCGAGATACACTTACGGTCGAACAGCTCTTCCATATCAAGCGAGCTTCACGGCCGATGGTCTTTATCTTCTCGCCACCTTTACCAATCACCATCTTCTTCTGGCCACTGCGCTCTACAAGGATCAGCGCGTTGATGTGGAAACCATCCGTATCTGGGTTGTAATCGAAGCGTTCAATCTCAACCGTTACCGAGTAAGGTAGCTCGTCACCGGTGAATCGCATTAGCTTTTCACGCAGGATTTCAGATGCCATAAAACGCTGAGAGCGGTCGGTCACGTACTCTTCTGGGAAGTGGTGAATCGCTTCAGGCAGGTGATTACGAACGTGCTGACGAATCACGTCGATGTTTTTGCCGTGTTTCGCCGAAATAGGCACTACATCGACAAATTCCATCTTCTTGGTCATCTCTTGCATGTGCAGCATCACGTCATTGCGATCTTTCACGTTGTCTACCTTGTTGATACACAAGATAACCGGGAAGTTAGACTTACGCAGCTTGTTCAGCACCATCTCATCGTCGTCGGTCCACTGCGTGCCATCCACAAGGAATAGCACCAAGTTCACATCACTTAGAGAGCTATTTGCCGCGCGGTTCATTAGACGGTTAATCGCACGCTTCTCTTCGATATGCAGACCCGGAGTGTCGACATAGATCGCTTGATAATCGCCTTCAGTGTCCACGCCCATGATACGGTGGCGCGTGGTCTGTGGTTTACGAGAGGTGATCGAGATCTTCTGTCCTAGAATGCGGTTAAGCAGTGTCGATTTACCGACGTTAGGACGACCCACGATAGCCACAAAGCCACAGTGCTGTTCACCAGTGCTTTCTTGAGTTGCCGCGCTTGCCGAGTCACTCGTTGAAGCGAAGTACGCATCGAGATCGAACTCTTGATCAGAATTTGGTTTATCAGACATTGGTTAGTTTCTCTAGAGCCAGTTCCGCAGCCGCTTGTTCTGCCTTGCGGCGGCTGGTACCTTTGCCGATAACAGGCTTATCCAAACCTGCCACTTCACAGGAAACGGTAAACTCTTGGTTATGCGCTTCCCCTTTAATATTAGTCACTGTGTAGACAGGGAGTGGTTTTCTTCGACCTTGTAGAAACTCTTGCAGGCGAGTTTTTGGATCTTTCTGTGACACACCCGGCTTGATCGCATCAAGACGCGATCGATACCAGCTCAGCACGATGCCGCGAACCGTCTCGACATCGCTATCAAGATAAATCGCGCCAATGATCGCTTCAACAGCGTCAGCTAAGATTGAGTCACGACGGAATCCGCCACTTTTCAGCTCACCTGGACCTAATTTTAAGTAATCTCCCAAGACGAATTCACGCCCTAGCTCAGCCAGAGTATTACCTCTCACTAAGGTGGCACGCATTCGACTCATGTCCCCTTCGTTTACCTTAGGAAAACGATGGTAAAGATCGTCAGCAATGACAAAACTTAAAATTGAATCGCCCAGAAATTCTAGTCGTTCGTTATGGTTGCCGTGGGCGCTGCGGTGAGTCAGCGCCAGCATCAGCAGCTCGCTATCATTGAACTGATAGCCGAGCTTTTTTTCTAAAAGTTTAATAGGAGAATTCATGCTCTCTCGTTCAGTCTATTCCACCGATGCGATTAAATCTGACACCGGTTGGGATCCATGTAGGCAGAATGCTGTCTGCACCACGTTCAAATTCGAAGCTAATCCAAATGCCAACCGCTTTACCCACTAGGTTGCCTTCTGGCACAAAGCCCCAGTAACGGCTATCGGCACTGTTGTCACGGTTATCACCCATCACAAAGTACTGACCTTCTGGCACAACCCACTCGTTCACGCCGTTGCGAGGCTGATATTGATCAACACGGTCGCGGCGCAGTGGATTGACCAATACCTGGTGACCTACTTCACCCAGCTTTTCATCCATCTGGATAAGCGGGATACCATTTTGGATAAACGGACTGTCTTGGACATTAGACAGCTTAACCGGCTTACAGCTTGACTCGCCAGGACGCTGAATGCAGATGTCCTTACGAGCGCTGTAACGAACCGTATCACCTGGCAGACCAACGACACGCTTAATGTAGTCAATGTTTGGCTGCGGTGGGTACTTAAATACGACAACATCGCCTCGCTCAGGTTTGCCCGTTTCAACTAGCTGAGTGCGCCATACTGGATCTTTTAGTCCGTAGGCATACTTCTCAACCAAGATGAAATCACCAACCAATAGCGTTGGCATCATTGAGCCTGATGGGATTTGGAACGGTTCGTAGATGAACGAACGCAACACCAAAACAAAGGCAATCACAGGGAAAATTGAAACACTATTCTCAACAAACCAAGATGGTGCGACCGCTTTGTTTGCTGTCTCATCATCAATTTGATTTGCTTGCGCTTGGATATCCGCCAGCTTCTGCTGACGCTGCTTTCTCAATACGAGCTTATCCAAAACCCAAACGACACCAGTCACTAACGTCACGATGACGAGGATCAATGAGAAGGTATTAGCCATTCAATTCCCTTAATTTTCGTATCTTTAAAAATAACGAAAGTGAAAGCACTCACTGAGCACTTTCACTTCTGCTGTATTATGTCGCCACGTTAGGCAAAAGAATTAGTCTTTGCCCACGTGTAGAATCGCAAGGAACGCTTCTTGAGGCAGTTCGACGTTACCGATCTGCTTCATACGCTTCTTACCTTCTTTCTGTTTCTTCAACAGTTTCTTCTTACGGCTCACGTCACCACCGTAACATTTCGCGATTACGTTTTTACGTAACTGTTTCACAGTCGAACGCGCAATGATGTGGTTACCGATCGCAGCCTGAATCGCGATATCGAACATCTGGCGAGGGATGAACTCTTTCATCTTCTCAACCAACTGACGACCACGGCTCTGAGACTGGTCTTTGTGAGTAATGATAGCCAATGCGTCAACCGTATCACCGTTAAGCAGTACGTCCACACGAACCATGTTCGACGCTTCAAAGCGTTGGAAGTTATAGTCCAGTGATGCGTAACCACGAGAGGTCGACTTCAAACGGTCGAAGAAGTCGAGTACCACTTCTGCCATCGGGATATCGTAAGTGACAGCCACTTGGTTGCCGTGATAAACCATGTCTACCTGAGTACCACGCTTCTCAACACAAAGCGTAATCACGTTACCTAAGTAATCTGATGGTACTAGGATATTACAACGTGCGATTGGCTCACGGATCTCTTCGATGTCGTTGGTTGCCGGCAGTTTCGCTGGGCTATCAACATAGTGAAGTGAACCATCCGTTTTCTCTACTTCGTAGACTACTGTCGGCGCTGTCGTAATCAGGTCTAGGTCATATTCACGCTCTAGACGCTCTTGGATGATCTCCATGTGGAGCATACCTAAGAAGCCACAACGGAAGCCGAAACCAAGTGCAGCAGAGCTCTCTGGCTCATAGAACAGTGACGCATCGTTTAGGCTCAGTTTGCCTAGTGCATCACGGAAGTTTTCGTAATCATCAGACGATACAGGGAATAGACCCGCGTATACCTGAGGTTTTACTTTTTGGAAGCCTGGTAGTGCCACTTCACAGCCATTCTTAGCCGTGGTCAGTGTATCACCCACTGGCGCGCCAAGAATGTCTTTGATACCACAAACAACCCAGCCTACTTCGCCAGTATTTAGCTCTGTCGTATCAACTTGTTTTGGTGTGAAGATACCAAGACGGTCCACACCCCAAACCTGACCTGTGCTCATTACTTTGATCTTGTCGTTCTTCTTCAGCACGCCATTTTTGATACGAACTAGAGAAACAACACCAAGGTAGTTATCGAACCAAGAGTCGATGATTAGCGCTTGCAGTGGATCTTCTGGGTTGCCTTCTGGCGCAGGGATCGCTTTTACGATCTCTTCAAGAACGTCGTCAACACCTAGACCGGTCTTCGCTGAACAGCGAACCGCTTCCATCGCGTCGATACCGACGATCTCTTCGATCTCTTCAGCTACGCGCTCTGGTTCTGCTGCTGGAAGGTCAATTTTGTTAAGAACTGGAACTACTTCAAGTTCCATTTCAATCGCGGTGTAGCAGTTCGCTAGTGTCTGAGCTTCAACGCCCTGACCCGCATCAACCACCAGTAGTGCACCTTCACAAGCAGCCAGTGAGCGTGATACTTCGTACGAGAAGTCAACGTGTCCTGGAGTATCGATAAAGTTTAGCTGATAGGTTTCCCCATCTTTCGCCGTGTAATCCAGAGTAACACTCTGAGCTTTAATAGTGATACCGCGCTCGCGCTCTAGATCCATAGAATCAAGAACCTGTGCCGCCATTTCACGGTCGCTTAAGCCGCCGCAAACTTGGATCAAACGGTCCGACAGCGTCGATTTACCGTGGTCAATGTGGGCGATAATAGAAAAGTTACGAATGTGCTTCATAGATTTGGTGTAGCTAAACTCTTAAACAATTAGGGAATGAAATAGCGGAAAAAACACGCATTTCAATTAAGTTGGCAGATTCTACCCAATTTCGTTGCGGTTCGCACCTTATTTAGGCAATGGACTGCCCGAGCACCCGCACCAATTCAACCTGTTGGTGCGATGCAGCTTCCATTGGAGACACCCATTTTTTCGCAAGTCGGAAGCCAAAGTAGGCAGAAATTGCTGAAAAACCAATCACCACCAGCTCACTGCCGCCAAGTAAGGGCGCTAACCACAACTGACCTGCCATCGCTCCCAAAAACAGGAACAAGAGAGGTAATAAATAGATCAATGCCGCCGATTGCAGCAGACTTTTCTCTGGAAACGCGATTTCAACGATATCGCCAGGATTGACGGTTTTGGAGGTCAGCAGGTGCCAGTTCAGCTGTTTATTACCGACCGCTTTGGTGACAATACCGGTTCCACAACTGTTTTTTGATTGGCAAGAGCTGCAACTGGTTTGTTGGTCGCAGCTCAATTCGACTTGGTAACGATGACCACGGCTTTTCACCGAGGTCACCGTTGCAAGAGCGGTCATCATGGGGTTACGCCTTCATCTGCTTGCTGTACTTTGTTCAGTTTAACAGATTGTGCGATACGCTGCGCGGTGGCAGGAGGAATGTCGCCGACGACAGAGACCTGCATATCTCCAGTGACAATGCTATGCACTGTGCGGCGTCCTTGACGAATTAACTGGCCTTTCATCGAGTTACTATCACGATCAGATACGTACACTGAAAAGCTAAATAAGCCATCGGAATACATCTGACTCTCCACCACATCTTCGGTGGCGATCATGCGATAACGATTAAGATCTTTCGGAGTAAAGCCACTTGGTACCCAGCCAACTTGCCAGAAGGTTTGTTCAATATTACCTTTTGGCAGTGACAATACTGCTGGAAGCTGAACTTCATCAAGTGAGCTAAGCATGGTCGCGATGTGATCGTTGATGGAGTATGAAATCACACGATACTGTTCGAGGATCTCACCATCTCGGTCAAGAAGATCAGCGCGTAAGGGAAGCTTACTTTTTTCGTCCACCCACAATACATAGGAGTAGCGCAGACCGTCTTTCGGTACCACACGAAATACTTGTGCCGCCGCTCCTGCCTCTCTGGCACGGCCGACGCGAACATAATCGTAATACTGGCTTAGCTTTTTGATATCACTGTTAAGCAGGGGCATCAAAGGTGCCACCATCTTGCCCGACTCTATTGTGAATGGATCAGCGCCGGGTTCGATGTAGCTGACTTCGTTGCCACGGCGGATAACCTCACGCACCGGGCCACTCAAGTAAACCAAATGCGCCAATTGCTGATCTTCATGCCTTGCATGGCGATACAACAAAGGCTCAATACTGTTCTTTTTGATTAGGATATAGGACAGTTCGTAGTTCAATTGCTGACTGGCGTCATTCATTTGATGCAATAAAGCCTCTACAGAAGATTGCTCTTCTGCAAAGGCCGAGTTAGCAAACAAACTGAACAGCAATAACGAACTGGTCAGAAGTTTTTTCATTCAATTACCGATTCTGTATCCGTAGTCAGAGACGCTTGGTCGTCACTGTTTAAGCGCAGCTGTAGCTCATAATCTTGAAGCAGAGCATTGATGCGGCGACGCTGCTCTTGCACATTGGCGCTTTCATTCTGGTTCGTTCGCGCGACTGAATCACGAGTCAAACTGACTGGTTCAGCGCTACCCGCAAATGGGATAGTTTGCAAAACAGGTAGCTGCTCGATCTCTGGTTGTGTTGCATCTTGTCCAGAGAACTGCTGCACACCTAAAATAACGGCGAGCGATACACACGCTGCAATGCCCACTTGGCCAAACTGAGTTAGCCATGCAGGTAGCTGACGTTTCGCTTGCGACGGTGTCGGTTGTGCCTCAATCGGCATCACTGTCTCTTTGCTTACCGTTTGATGTGCTGGCTCATCATCGAGTGCCAGTGCGACGCTCTCAGCAATATTCCAATCCAGGCTCTGTGGCTCATCACCACGCATCACATCACCGATTAGGTGGTAGTTTTGCCAGGTTTGTTTGCTCTCCTGATCATTCTCGAGCGCTTCGATTAGCGCGTCGTCGATCAGGTCTCCATCCATGAATGCTGAAAGCTTCTGTTTGTCAGCCATTATATTCACCATAGTTGTAACTAGTTTTAGCGTTGAAGAAGAGGCTTAATCTTCTTCTCTACCGCTTCACGAGCACGGAAGATACGCGAACGTACCGTTCCTACTGGGCAATCCATTACTTCTGCAATTTCTTCGTAACTCAAACCATCAAGTTCACGAAGGGTCATTGCAGTCTTCAAATCTTCTGGTAACGCTTCAATTGCAGCGAAAACTGTTCGCTTCAATTCATTCGACAACGTTAAGTTCTCAGGGTTCGAAATTTCTTTCAAAGCGTTACCGGTTTCAAAAAATTCGGCATCTTCTGCGTCAACATCGCTGGCCGGCGGCCTGCGACTCTGCGCAACAATGTGGTTCTTTGCGGTGTTCACTGCTATGCGATACAACCAAGTATAGAAGGCGCTTTCACCTCTAAACGTTGGGATCGCACGATACGCTTTAATAAACGCTTCTTGGGCTATGTCCGCTACGTCGCCCGAATTGCTCACGTATCTTGATATGAGATTGCAAACCTTGTTTTGATAGCGCAAAACCAACAGGTTAAATGCTTGTTTATCTCCACTTTGAACGCGCTCAATCAACACCTGATCGGTCGGCTGCTCGTTCATGCGAGCGTTCACTCCTATTCGTTCTCACCCTTACCTTCTCAGATATGAGTATTAATTATGCATATTGTAGTCTTGACACCACCGCTAACATGAGCACTATTGTGACTCTATGCAAATGGGAAAGTTCAAAACTTTCTGGATTTTTTTGTTATTTGTCATTCACAATGTGATTTGGCGTCCACTACAATGGGCTCAACTCACTAGAATGGATTAGTTAACGCCACAACACAACGAGTTTTTCAGCCCGTTCCACATGGCGATAATCCAATTAGCAAGTGCCCTTCGCCAGCTGCATTACGCAGCTTCCTATCGTGCACTTTTAGCTGGGTAGAGTTTGCTAGCTCTACCATAGGTCAGGATTTTAATAGAATTATGAACACAAACCGAGAACATCTTTGTGATGTTTTAGTTATAGGAAGTGGCGCTGCTGGTCTTTCTCTCGCGCTACGAGTTGCTGAGCGCGCTAAGGTTATTGTTTTAAGTAAAGGACCGTTGAGTGAAGGGGCAACCTATTACGCTCAAGGCGGTATTGCCGCAGTTTTCGACGAAGCCGACAGCATCGAGTCACACGTTAACGACACCAATATTGCCGGTGCTGGCCTGTGCGAAGAAGACACGGTACAGTTTATTGCAGAAAACGCGAAAGAATGCGTGCAATGGCTAATCGATGGCGGCGTTCCATTTGACCAAGTTGAAACCGAAAAGGACGAAGCACCGCGCTATCATTTAACGCGCGAAGGCGGACACAGCCATCGTCGCATTCTGCACGCGGCAGATGCTACGGGAATGGCAATGCAGACTACGCTGCAAGACAACGTGCTAAACCACCCGAACATTGAAATTTTTGAGCGCTATAACGCGCTTGATTTGATCACTGAAGACAAAGTAGGTGGCAGCAAAGACAAAGTGGTCGGTGCCTATATTTGGAACCGCAACCAAGAACACGTTGAAACCGTACGCGCTAAGTTTGTCGTGCTGGCAACAGGCGGCGCATCAAAAGTGTACCAATACACCTCAAACCCAGACGTTTCCTCAGGTGATGGTATTGCAATGGCATGGCGCTCTGGATGCCGCGTTGCCAACTTAGAGTTTAACCAGTTTCACCCAACGTGCTTGTTCCACCCAGACGCACGTAACTTCCTGCTAACTGAAGCGCTGCGAGGCGAAGGGGCTTACCTAAAACGCCCTGATGGCACGCGCTTTATGCCGGACTTTGATGAGCGTGAAGAACTCGCACCGCGCGATGTGGTTGCTCGTGCTATTGACTTCGAAATGAAGCGTCTAGGTGCGGATTGCATGTATCTCGACATCAGTCATAAGCCGGAAGAGTTTATCATCAAACACTTCCCAACCATTCACATGCGCTTGCAAGATCTCGGCATCGACATGACCAAAGAGCCGATCCCGATTGTTCCGGCTGCACACTATACCTGTGGTGGCGTCATCGTAAATAAATCGGGTCGCACCGATCTTGATCAGCTTTATGCCATTGGCGAGGTGAGCTACACCGGCCTTCATGGAGCAAACCGCATGGCATCAAACTCGCTACTTGAATGCGTGGTATATGCTTGGTCCGCAGCCAAAGACATCATGGAAAAATTCGACAGCGCGACTCATCCAGACACGTTGCCAGCTTGGGATGAAAGCCAAGTCAGCTGTTCTGATGAAGAAGTTATCATTCAGCATAACTGGCACGAGCTACGCCTGTTTATGTGGGATTACATGGGCATTGTGCGTACCGATAAACGACTTGAGCGCGCGCTGCGTCGCATTCAGTTGCTACAACAAGAAACCCATGAATACTACAGCCACTTCAAGGTATCGAATAACTTGCTAGAACTTCGCAACCTACTGCAAGTTGCCGAGCTGATGGTTCGCTGTGCGATGCAACGCAAAGAGAGTCGCGGTTTACACTACACGCTCGACTACCCTGAGATGCTAGAAAACAGCGGCCCAACTATTCTGGAGCCGTAATCTCTGGAGCCCTAAGCGACTTAGAGCAATCGCCTGCTCACAAGCACCTTTATCAAAGCAGCCATTTCACTGGCTGCTTTTTTATTGCCATCCTTTTATAGTCACAGCTAAATGGCGGTAACTTCGCTCCGTCGCGGCTGCCCGCCAAATCAGCCGCCAACCGTGTCTCGCATCGTAAAGGGCAATCACCCATGCTGATAAGGTGAGATTAAAATGCACTTTGTTTAGCCTAGCTTCATTGAGGTACCACTTATCGTCTTTAAAGCGCAGGCGCCCAGCAACACCGGGTCTTATCATTGACGTCGACACAAGCATGCCCCACACCAAAGGCAGGATCGCTAGAGGCAATGGCAAAAAGAGAGCAGCGAAACAAATTAGGGATTTGACTAGGCTATCAATAACCAAAGGAAGGGAACAAGAAGACAGGTGCAGGTCAAGATGAGGAACCTCGGCCTGCGCCATAAATTTGATTAGCGAACTTTACTTAAGTTGTGTGCCACGATTTTGTCGACCATCGACGCGTGACCTAGGTTTTCGCTACGCCCATGCCCCATCACCCAGGTGAACAAATCCGGGTCGTCGCATTCCAGCAGCGATACGAAGTCACGTTGCTCTTGGTCATTGAGAGTATCAAAGCACTCCTCAAAGAAAGGCATAATCACGACGTCGAGCTCCAACATACCTCTACGACACGCCCACTTGATGCGCGCTTTTTCTTCACTAGAGTACATTCTAATCTCCATCTACTACTCATTATTGGGCGAGTGTAACAAGCAAGTGCATGCCCCACCACACTCTGCATCACACAAACTCAACTTTGCTCACAAGATTTCGTGCAACAAACCCCGTTTTGGTTTCCAAGCTTATTGAACTATCTACCTCTACTACGCAGTTTAAGCTGACAAATGGTACCGTCGCGATTAACATAACAACCATGTATAACAAAGAGATCACAACCTATGGAATGGCAACCTAGCATTCAAGCACTATCCCTTACTCCAGAGACAACGCTTCCTTCACTGATGTTGACGCCTCTCAGCTCTTGGGGCGCGATAGAACTGACGGGGGATGACCGTAAGTCTTACCTTCAAGGTCAGGTGACCTGTGATGTGGTCTCATTAGAGGCACAGCAATCCACGCTTGGCGCTCATTGTGATGCAAAAGGTAAAGCCTGGAGTGTGTTTCGCTTATTCCATACAGAGCAAGGCTACGCGATGTTTCAGCCACTATCAGCTATTGAGCAAGAGTTAGTTGAGCTGAAAAAATACGCCATTTTCTCTAAAGTTGAGTTCACTCAAAGCAGCAAAGCGTGCATTGGTGTGATGGGAGAGCAGGCTCAAACGTGGGTTGATGCGCATTTCCCAGCAACAGGTGATGTTAGACAGCAAAATGGCAGCAGCGCTGTACGCATTGATGAAAAACGCTGGCTGGTACTGGCAAGCGATGAGCTAGTTGAATCCCTAGAGGCTCAAAAGACTGAGTGGGTGCAAGAGTCTATCTGGACTCAATTCGACATTGATGCAGCACTACCTACCCTAAGTGCAAAACAGCAAAACCAACACATTCCTCAAGCGTTCAATCTACAGGCATTGGATGGTATCAGTTTCACTAAAGGCTGCTACACCGGTCAAGAAACAGTTGCTCGTGCTAAGTATCGTGGCATTAACAAGCGTATGCTAGCAACACTCACAGGGCGCCTAACCGCAGCTGTCGCTGACGATGGGGAAATCATCATTGAACGCTCTGTCGGTGACAACTGGCGCAAGGCAGGCGATGTCCTTAACGTATTCCAATACGATGATCACACATTTAAAGCGTCAATCATCATCAACAATAACCTTGATGACGACGTTGAGTTCCGCCTAGCATCTCAACCAGATAGCCGCCTATCATTGTCACTTCCTCCATACTCGCTCGATAGCGAATAAATACAGTGTCGTCACCGATGCCTGATGTACCCGAATTTGAAACTGCGATCACACAATACTTGACGCAAAATAGCATTCCATTTCGGGTACTGATGCAGCCTCGTGAAGCCGTGTCGATTGAAGATGCGGCGATGTTGCGCGGCATTACGCCCGCTATGATGGTTAAAACCATGGTGTTGAGAGACATGGGGAATCACTATGCGCTAGCGTGCTGTCCAGGTGATCGCCAAATCGACCCTAAGAAGGTGAGAGCGGTACTGCAATCCAGACGTATGACTTGCGTTGACAGCCAAGATATCGAATTACTCACCGGCTACAAGGTAGGTACGGTAACGCCGCTGCTACTCAAAACCCCAATGCCCATCCTGTTTGACCCATCCCTAAAAGCAACGTCTACCATTACCATCAGCAGTGGCGAACGTATTGCTGGGATCGAACTGGCTTTGGATGATCTCACAAGACAATGCTCACCGCTCTGGAGCGACATCATTCGTTAGTCGTTGTAGCTCACCAGCTATGCCAATCCAATGCTTCTCAACGTCGCCAGGGCTAAATTTAGCGCTACAAAATGCAACATTTTGTCTACCAGTGATGGCCAAATGTGAACTTAGTCGGATTTTACCACACGCAACAATGAAAACTTATACATTTATTCAGCATAAATAGTCACAGCGTCAAATTTACGTTATGGTGGTTTTGTGTCCAATTTAATCCCAAGGTTAAATTGAAACACGCACTAGAGTGAATCTCTGCCTAGAGCAGTAACTCCACTTTTGTGTAATGCATCTGTGACATTTGGCCCGCTGTGCGGGCTTTTTTTTGTCTTACTTTTCTCTCAAATACTTTCCAATCCCACTCCGTCATGAATGTGTAAATTTGTATGTCAGATGACAACTTTTCTTGCTTTGTCCGGTCTATTAAAACGTAACTATTGTGCGTCGGTCATAAAACCAACCACCGGGGTCATACGATATTGTTGATTCTCACTTTTCACCAACTAGGCTATCAGAAACAACAGAGAAGCAAGAATGGAAGCCCCCAGAATGAGCTTTTGTGCTAAGTATCACGTGGCATTGGCGATAAGTTGGAAGAAATGCAAAACGTAGCACAAAACAAAAAAGTGACGCCAGAAAGAGGGCAATTAAGCCTCCTTAATCACACAATTTAGTAAGGGTTTTATCTATAATCCCCGAGCTAGGACAACGTTAGGTACACTATAAGGAAGGTTAAATGAGACTGTTTAAGCGCTATACGCCAAGTATGATTGCTAAACACATAAGTCGATTGTTTAAGGGAAAGATCTACGTTTATGGACTCGGTGGCTTTGAGTTCGACAACGGTAAACTGATCATCCCTGAACGTGCAGAGCAGCGCCATTTCAAAGCGGTAAAAGAAGTCAACCAAGAGGTCATGAGACTGAGGTGCGCGTACGCATAACTGAAATTTTAGTCAAACTTGCCACTGCGTCTCATCCTCATTTCGTTTCAACAGCGCATGCAAGAATACCACGCATTAAAAAGGACAGCTTAAGGCTGTCCTTTACTTTTATTACAAACAAGCGTCTGTATATTAGTCTTGATTCACCAATGACTTAGCAAGCTCAGGTAGTCGCCCTCGCATCCCAAGAGCACGGCTCATGATTTCTTGTTTCGCACCAGGTAACTGTCCGACTAGGCTCATACCAATACCTCGGATCAACTTCTTCGCTGGATTGTCACCTTCGAACAAGTCTTTAAAACCCTGCATCGCTGCAATCATTTTCGCCGCTTCAGCTTTACGCCAGCGCTCGTACTCACGTAAATGACGCTTACGACCCACATCTTTCCCTTCATGCCAGAGCTTTTTCAGCTCTTGAGCCAAGCTTGCTGCATCCAGCAGACCTAAGTTGACCCCTTGTCCAGCTAGTGGGTGAATGGTATGCGCCGCGTCGCCGACTAGCGCTACACGCTCTGTCACAAAATCTCGGGCATAACGCATAGTAAGGGGAAACACGCGACGTTCTGATTGCACCTGGCACAAACCCAAACGGCTATCAAACTCTGCCGTCAGCGCTTTGTTGAATTCGGCATCGGACATCTTCGCCAGCTTTTCAGCACGGGTAGCTCAGTTGACCAAACAATGGAACACAAGTTGTCTTCATTCATCGGCAAAAACGCCAAAGGACCTTGAGAAGTAAACACCTGACGCGCCACTTTGGCATGATGATCTTCAGTGGTGATATTGGCCACGAGCGCACTGTGTCCATAATCCCAGTGAGTAAGCGGAATATCTTGCTGCTTACGAACCCAAGAATTCGCGCCATCGGCACCAACAATGAGCTTGCTAGTAAACGATTGACCGTTGTCCAGTGTCGTCCAAACTTCACTTTCACCAATCGCCATCGACTGACAACGATGTGGCATAAAGAGCGTCACATTGCTTTGCTGCTCAACCTGTTCCAGCAGCGCCAACTGAATAACTCTATTCTCAACAATGTGGCCTAAGTTAGGCTGAGACATTTGGCTGGCAGAAAACTCGATACGAGCGAAACTGTCTTGCTCCCAGACCTCCATCGCCTGGTAAGGCGCATTGCGATGCTTGGCAATCGCTTCCCATGCACCTAGGTTTTTGAGGATCATTTCACTAGCTCGGCTCAGTGCCGAGACACGAATATCAGGATCACCAGAGAGATCTTTTGAAGGCGTCGTGCCCTCGACTATCGCAATTCGCAATCCAGTGTCTTTTAGAGCACGCGCTAACGCGAGTCCCACCATTCCGCCACCGACGATGGCGATATCAAAACTTTGCATCTTCGTATTACCTATTCACCACACCCAAAGCACGATTAAACACAGGAGTCTTTAGCCGTGGGAAATTGTCCATCATTGCCAATCCAAGATTTCGCGCCATCTTGAGCGTCAATAAATCATTGGAAAATACACGCACCAAACTTGATGTCATGGTTACCGTGAGCTCTCGATCAGTCTGACGCTGCGCTTGAAACTTAGTTAGATTAGCGTACTCGCCCACATCTTTTCGGTTTTCAAGCAGCGAATCCACTAATGTCGCAATATCGCGAATGCCCAAATTGAATCCTTGCCCGGCAATCGGATGCAACGTCTGCGCCGCATTTCCCACCGCAGCAACACGATGAGCAACAATTTGTGGTCTGTATCTCAACAAAAGCGGGTAGCTAACAACCGAACCGACACGAGCAAAACGCCCTAGTCGCCAACCAAACGCTTCTTGAAGCGCATCTAAAAACTCATGCTGTGGCAACGCTTGTACCGACTTCGCCAGCTCTGGTGGCAAACACCAAACGAGCGAGCTTCGCGATTGTGACATAGGCAGCAACGCAAGCGGGCCATGTTCGTAAATCGCTCAAACGCTCGACCGTTTGGCGCTTCACCGGTTAGCACATTGGCGATAACGGCCACTTGTTCAAAATCTTGGATATGTTGTTCTAGCCCAACCGCCTGACAAATCGCTGAATCCGCACCATCCGCTGCGACGACTAATTTCGCCTCTAGCTGCATGGTTTCATTTTCTGGGGATTGAATGTCGACGGTGACAGCTTGTTGATGCTGTACGACCTCACTAACAGAATAAGGACAGAACAGGTCAATGTGTTCGCGCTTAGCGAGTTCGTCATTAAAACGTTTACCTATCTCGGCAAGCTCAACCACGTACCCCATCGCATCAAGACCTTCTTTATCAGCATAAAAGTCTGTCATGCCCGCATGGCCACGGTCTGATACATGAATGTGAGTGATGGGGGTCGCATGATCCTCAATCACATGCCACAAGCCGTAACCTTTCAGGATCTCGACAGTGCCATGTGACAAAGCAATAGACCGGGCATCAAACCCAGGGTGAGCGGCATTGTCTTGTGCAAACGACTCGACAACCGCTATGTTGAGCGCATGATCAAAGCTGGTATCCAAGGCCATAGCGAGCGTCGCTCCCGCCATCGCTCCACCAGCAATAACAACATCATACTTTTTGGGCACAGACTTTCTCCTTGTTCGCCAACCTGACCCGCACCTAGATTAATGAATCGTCGGTGATTCAGCCGCTTTACTTGGTTTTACGCCAAACTCAGCGTGAATAGTCAATACGCAAGCTTTAACGTGCTCGATAACCTGTTCTAGCAATTGCGCTTGCTCTTCCAGATCGTCATCTTCATCGATGCCCAGTCTGGCAATTTCTTCCAAGTCACCCAGTGCTTCTTTGGTATCGGCTGACGCTTTCGCCAGAGGAGCGTTAATGAGTCCGAGTCCCGAGATAAAGTGGTTCACCCACTCGCTAAGGCCATCTGCCTGCTCAAACAAGCTAGCATCTACACCCTCACCAGGAATAAACAAAGCAAGCTCAAAGCTTTGCTCTGCCGTCAGTTCTTTGATTGACAACTCTAACAGCGCTTTTGAACGAGTTAACAGAGATTGAGGCCAACCTAGCCCATCATTGGTGTAGTCAAACAACAGAGGTTGCCAGCTGTCATCTTTCAAACCTAAACCGCCACTTAACATGCCAACCAATAGGCCATGCAGTTCAGCAGGGGAGACGGCAAGGCCGGCTTGTTGTAGCTCTGTCGCTACCGCAATGTAATCGGGTAGTGTTGATTCACTCATAACGATTCTCGTTGTCCTGTAGGGCTGCCAACTGGGTCATCAGTAGCGCCGCTTTTATTCGAATTGGATGTGCAATGCTACCACTTCCCACTCATGGCGGAAATGGTGTCCCACTCGTTTCTGAATAGCTTTTGTGCGAATTGTCGATTTCGTGTGTGATTAGCCACGCATTTGGCACGGAGTCACCAGAAAAGCTTGAATCTTAATGTGGCTTTACCTATAGTTTCTCCCTCAACATTACCGCTATTGGTGATACTTAAAAGAGTTCTTGTCATTATGGAAAATCAAGCTGTCGAAGTGGAAATTTTGGGTAAACTGACGCGGGTAAATTGCCCAGCAGATCAGAAAGATACCCTTGTTCAAGCGGCGAAAGACTTAGATAACCGATTGCAAGAAATGTCCCAAAGGACTAAAGTAACCAACGAGTTGAAACTGCTTACCATTGCGGCGCTTAACATGTCGTATGAGCTCAACAACCGCAGTAATGAGTCACTTCAAGAAGTGACTGAGATGAACGAGCGCATGGAGCAGCTCGCGGCATCACTTGATGATGCCATCAGCAAAGTAAAGCAAGGACAGCAAACCTAATTTTACCCTGGGGTGTGCGTCAGTGGATTTAAGTCCCTGAGCCGATAAGCAATACCAAAGGGTTAGTACTTGATAGCTATTGAGCAAGCTCGGCTCGTATCGAGAAGCCTACGGTTATCATTGCTGATCCGCCTTGAACCAGCTGGTTCAAGGGCCACAATCCTCAACGGCACTCTGGGGTATTCCTAATGTCACCATCGACTAGGCAGCAAATTCGAGCCTTGATTCGAGGCCGCCGCCAATCTATCCGCTCAGATCAGCAAGCTCAGTATGCCCTCGACTTGGTCGAACGCGCCAAACAGCTACCTGAGCTCCACACTGGTCAAAAAGTTGCGCTTTATCTGGCCACCGATGGCGAACTGGATACTCAGCCTCTGATTGAGTGGTGCTGGCAACAAGGAATAGAGACCTACCTTCCGGTTATCCATCCTTTTTCTAAAGGCCATCTCCTGTTCTTGCGCTACGCACACACCACTCCTCTGGTACACAATCAATATAAGATCCTTGAACCAAAGCTTGATACGCAGACGATATGCCCTATCGCGGATCTGGATATCATCTTTACTCCGCTGGTTGCTTTCGATGAGGATGGCCAACGCCTCGGAATGGGTGGCGGCTACTATGATCGAACCCTGGCACCGTTTGCCACTAATCAGACGGGTCCAAAGGCCATTGGGCTGGCCCACGATTGTCAGCAAGTCGATCGGCTACCGATTGAATCATGGGATATTCCACTTAGTACCATCATGACACCAAGCAAAATTTGGCGCTGGCAAAAATAATCGCGAAAAGAGCAATCGATTGCTGTTTTTTGCTGTTTTTCTTCATTTCGCCAACTTAACCGTCATTTTTTGCGTTTTTTGATATATAATTCGCCCGCATTTTGACCTTAATTCTAAACATTGGGATTTCACCATGACTCAAGACGAGATGAAGAAAGCCGCTGGTTGGGCAGCACTTAAGTATGTTGAGAAAGGCAGCATTGTTGGTGTAGGTACCGGCTCTACTGTTAACCACTTTATTGATGCGCTAGGCACAATTAAAGAAGACATCAAAGGTGCCGTTTCAAGCTCTATCGCTTCCACTGAGAAGCTAGAAGCACTTGGCATCGAAGTATTCGACTGTAACGATGTAGCAGCGCTTGATGTTTACGTTGACGGCGCAGATGAAATCAACGCAGCTCGCGACATGATCAAAGGCGGCGGTGCTGCATTGACTCGTGAGAAGATCGTAGCGGCTATCTCTGACAAATTTGTGTGTATCGTTGATGGCACCAAAGCAGTCGACGTACTGGGCAAGTTCCCACTGCCTGTAGAAGTTATCCCAATGGCACGTTCATACGTAGCACGTGAGCTTGTAAAGCTTGGCGGTGACCCTGTCTACCGTGAAGGCGTTGTGACGGATAACGGCAACGTGATCCTAGATGTACACGGCATGCAAATCACCGATCCAAAATCGATGGAAGACAAAATCAACGCTCTAGCGGGTGTTGTGACAGTAGGTCTGTTCGCGCACCGCGGTGCCGACGTGATCATCACTGGTACGCCAGAAGGCGCAAAAATCGAAGATTAATGACACGCGCGTTCACGCTATCACAGGCCTTATAACTGGCCGATATATTGAACGCGATTACGTCATTTGACTACAAACGGCACCCCTGGTGCCGTTTTTTCGTTTTCCTATAAGAAAATTATGCCTTATTCCGTAATTTTCTTACCCATCGTTAAACTTTTTTGTTACTTTATTGGTCACAAGACGCACAAGGAAAACGTTTGCCTCAAGCAGTTGGAAGCTCCCTCCCTGATATTCTCACTGTCAAATGTGCGCCAATTTAGCCCAAATTTCCCATGTTAAGGATGAGTTCAATGGCCAAAGTTTCACTGGAAAAAGACAAGATTAAGATTCTTCTGCTGGAAGGTTTGCATCCATCTTCTGTAGAGGTTCTACAAGCTGCCGGTTACACCAATATCACTTACCACAAAGGCTCGCTACCAGAAGACGAGCTAATGGAAGCGGTAAAAGACGTTCACTTTATCGGTATTCGCTCCCGTACTAACCTGACAGACAAGGTGATCAACGCGGCTGAGAAACTTGTGGCGATTGGCTGTTTCTGTATCGGTACTAACCAAGTTAACCTTGAAGCTGCGGCTAAACGCGGCGTGCCTGTCTTCAACGCACCATTCTCGAACACGCGAAGTGTGGCTGAGCTAGTACTTGGTCAAATCCTATTGCTGCTTCGTGGTATTCCAGAAAAGAACGCTCTCGCTCACCGTGGCATTTGGAAGAAGAGCGCGGATAACTCTTATGAAGCTCGTGGTAAGCGCCTTGGTATTATCGGTTACGGTCACATTGGCACTCAGTTGGGTATCATTGCTGAAAACTTGGGTATGCGTGTCTACTTCTACGACATCGAGAACAAACTGTCTCTTGGTAATGCAACACAAGTACACACTATGACTGAGCTATTGAACAAGTGTGACGTCATCTCACTGCACGTTCCAGAAACTCCTGGAACCAAGAACATGATGGGTGCTGCAGAGTTCGAGCGCATGAAGCCAGGCTCAATCTTTATCAACGCGGCGCGTGGTACTGTGGTTGATATCCCAGCTCTTTGTGATGCGCTTGAAGGCGGTCACCTAGCAGGTGCAGCGATTGACGTGTTCCCAGAAGAGCCAAAAACCAATGCAGACCCGTTTGAATCTCCACTGATGAAATTCGACAACGTGATCCTTACTCCTCACGTTGGTGGTTCTACACAAGAAGCACAAGAGAACATTGGTGTTGAAGTTGCTGGTAAACTAGCGAAATACTCAGACAACGGTTCAACACTATCAAGCGTGAACTTCCCAGAAGTATCATTGCCTGAGCACACTGACTGTTCTCGCCTATTACACATTCACCAAAACCGCCCAGGTATCCTAACGCAAATCAACACCATCTTTGCGGATGAAGGGATCAACATCGCAGGTCAGTACCTACAGACTTCTGCGGATATCGGTTATGTGGTAATTGATGTTGAGACGGCGCGTTCGGAAGAAGCGTTGGCGAAGTTGAAGCAGATTGAAGGGACGTTGAGAGCGCGTATTCTTCATTAATCGGTTTGAAGAGCTTTACCCCTCCTAGCCTCCCCTTATCAAGGGAGGAACAACAGGCTCGCTATCGCATCGCCTTACGTTCTAATTCCGCGATGCGACGATAGGAGCGAGCCTACTGTTCTCCCCCTAAATAAGGGGGAGCTAGAGGGGGTATAATGCGCTTAACTTACAACAAGTTAGCAATTAAAGTAGACACTTTAGCCTCTAGCTAACCCACAAAACAATCACTCACCAATCCGATAAGTCACATCCACCCGATCACGAATCGTAATCACCGAGTCCTGATAACTATTCGACTCTGCCTTACTATCCATCGCCATCGCACGCATCACCACTGGTTGATTCATCTGTTGACGGTACTCAATACGCCACACATTACCAAGCTGCTGCTCAAAACCTTTCGCCAATGAAGACGCTTTGCTTTGCGCATCTTTTATCGCCGCCATGCGAGCTGCTTCTTGATACTGCCCTTCGTCTTTCACTTTCAGTTGAATGTTATCGACCTGATTGATCCCGGACTCTAAGGCAAGGTCTAAGTAGTTATTAAGCTTGTCGAGATCCATCACTTGAACCGTCACCGTGCGCGAAGCGCGATAGCCAATCAGCTCTGGTTTGCCTTTTTCTGGATAGTGATACTGCGGTGATAGGTAAAGATTTGAGCTTTGGATGTCCGCTTTATCGATACCATTCTTGATTAAACCATCAAGAAATTTGTCGACGACAGTATCCACACCCTGCTTGGCTTGATCAGCATCCATCTGTGATTGAACCACGCGAACTGAAAACTCAGCCATATCTGGCTTAGCTTGGATTTCACCGTAGCCAGTTGTAGAGATGTGGGCAAATTCCGGCTGACTTGCAAACACTGGCGCCGCAAATAGACTGGCGACCAAACTACCAACAACTAATGACTGTTTCATGAAGACTCCTCGTCTTATTTTCTTATACTCAATATTAGGCATAGGTTTGGACTATAGGTTCCCGGACATTAAAAAAGCTGACAGAACATTGACCAAACAATGTCCGTCATTACTGAGGCAAGAACTGCCTAGCGTGGCCAATAATGGCATCCGACACCTCACTCAGCACACCACTTTCTAGCTGCCAGTGATGCCAGTAGATTTGGTGTGATAGCAAGATATTGGGCGTCAATTCAATCAAGGCACCGGACTCGAGTTCATCCTGAATTTGCAGCTTAGGAATAAGGCAGTAAGCCACACCTGCAACCGCCAGTTTCACAAACGCTTCTGAGCTTCGCACCGTGTGTTTGAGTATGTTGCCGCGCATAATATTGAAGTGTTGATTCACAAACTTCTGATGCATCTTGTCGTGTTGGTCATAGGCAACGGCTGGCGCTTTCATCAAGGTTTCCCGGTTCACCCCTTGGCTGAAGTATCGTTTGATAAAGCTTGGGCTCGCCACACAAAGATAGTCAACGCGTCCTAAGTAATCGGCGACACAGCCAGGAATCGATTGTGGCTCTAGGCTGATTGCGCCGACTACTTCCCCGTTTTTCAGCTTTTCTATGGTTCGACCTTCATCATCAACAATAAGATCAAGCTCTACGCGCTTGGACTCGAGCAGTGGAAACAAACTCGGTAACAGCCAAGTCGCTAGACTATCTGCATTCGTCGCGAGAGAAACCGATAGCGGCTTATCGCCAAGATCGGCAGCAAGCTCTGGCACCAGCTCTTGTTCAAGCAAGCGCACACGTCGGTATAGTCCAAGCAACTTTTTCCCCACTGCGGTGGGGCGCGGTGGCTGCTCACGAACTAATACCGGTTGTGCCAACCATTTTTCTAGTTGCTTCACGCGCTGAGATACGGCAGATTGAGAGATATACAAGTGATCCGCTGCTTTATCGAAGCTTTTTTGCTCAACAATCGCATCCAGTGCCTCTATCCATTTGTAGTCTAATCCGCGCATCTTTTAACCTCTCAAAACAGCCATTAGCTTGGCTTATTTCTCATTAATATTATTAACTATCCTAATCATAATCGAATCGCTATTCTCTCGCTCTCTTTTATGTAGTGGTGAGGAAATTAAAGTGAATTTTTGGGTGCTTCTTCAAGGTTTCGGATTGGGCGCGACAATGATTATCCCAATTGGCGCTCAGAACGCTTATGTGTTAAATCAGGGTATTAAGCGTAATCATCACCTAACAACGGCGACCGTATGCAGCCTACTAGACATGACGTTCATTTCACTGGGTATCTTTGGTGGCGGTGCGATATTGTCGCAAAACGAACTACTGCTAACAGCGGTGACTTTGGGTGGTATCGCTTTTCTGACTGGTTATGGTTTGCTCTCGCTGCGAAGTGCATTTAAAGCTCCCGCAGCAAAAGAGTCATCAGGTGAAGTCCTGGCGCGCGGAAGGCGTACTGTGGTATTAGGTGCCCTTGCGGTCACCGTACTAAACCCGCACTTGTACCTAGATACTGTGGTGATCCTCGGCTCGATTGGCGGCCAGTTTGAAGGTAATGACCGAATTGCCTTTGCGATCGGCACTGTACTGGCTTCCTTTGTTTGGTTCTATTCGCTCTCGATGGGTGCGGCGAAACTCGGTCCAACGCTATCAAAACCTAAAGTTAAGAAAGGTATCGACTTGGCGGTAGCAGCATGATGTTTACTATTGCTCTACTACTTACAAAAGGGTTAATGGAGTAAACCTGAATGGATAGAACAGAAAGTATCTATCTTGCCAACCTTACGTTACTGGAGGCCTTATCGGTCTCCTTTTCGAAGTGGCAGCATGAGCCTATTCTGGACTTTGAAACCGATGTTCGGATAGCGAAAGAACTTGGTTGGACAGGGCTGCACAGCAAGAGCCTATTCTTGAAAAAGAAGGGGGAGGGTTTGCTCTGTTCCTAACCGATAAAGATTCAAGATTGGACAAAGCGCAGCTAAAACACGCGCTCGGCAAACGCACCTCTATCTGCAGCAATGAAGAAATGATTGAGCAGATAGGCTGCGTTCCGGGGGCGGTATGCCCGATAGGACTCCCGGATGACATCACCATCGTTGTCGATAGCCGTTTGTTTGATGCCGAAGAGATCCTATATACACCAGGTAAGCCTGAGTGGACATTTGGCATTGATGGTAATGCTCTCAAACGAGTGCTGGAAAACGTTCCAAATCAAGTCATTGAAATAGAAAAAGGAGAAGCCTAGCTTCTCCTTTTTTACATCTGATGTGAACGCCTGAGCGATCAGTCCACTTTATTTAAATGCACATCCATTTGTGGAAATGGGATTTCAATACCTTCTGCATCCAAAGCTTCTTTGATCGCTTGTAGCGTATCAAAGTACACATCCCAGTACTGCTCAGTACGAACCCATGGACGAACCACAAAATTCACAGAAGAGTCAGCAAGAGCAACCACACCAACGGTGATACCTGGTTCTTTTAGAATGCGCTCATCCGCCTCAAGCGTCTTACGAATCACTTCTTGCGTCTTCTTCAAATCCGCACCGTAAGAGACGCCAATCACATGGTCAATACGACGCGTCGCATGACGAGAGTAGTTCGTGATTGGTGAACCAATGACAGATGCGTTTGGTACCACAACCATTTTGTTATCAGGTGTGGTTAGGATAGTTTGAAAGATCTGAATAGAATCTACAGAACCTGCAACACCACCAATCTCTACGTAATCGCCTGACTTGAATGGACGGAAGCCAACAATCAATACACCGGCAGCAAAGTTAGACAGTGAGCCTTGCAGCGCAAGACCGATAGCCAAACCCGCCGCACCGATAACCGCAACCACGGATGCGGTTTGCACACCAATACGGCTTAATGCTGCGATAAGCACGATAACAAACAAGGTGTAACGTACGATGCCGTGAATAAACTCGACAACGGCCTTATCCATTTTCTTCTTGTGCAGCAACTTAGCTACGCTGCCGGCAATCGCTTTAACCACGATGTTACCAATGAACAGGATAAGCAGTGCAGAAATGATGTTCACACCGTACTGAACCAGAAGATCAGAGTTGTTAGTTAACCATTTCTCAGCATGAGACAAACTGTCTACAAGGGGAGTTTCAATATCAACAGACTCATTGGCCATATTGTGTACCTCTAGGATAATGATGAGCAAAGCGAGTCTTAGCTAATACCACTGACTTATTAACAAAGGCGCGCAAAATCGTTTCAAGCATACCGGCAGAAAATACCAATACACAAAACATAACAAAAGGTTACGCAATCAACAGCAGTTGTGCCAGTTTTTTTAATCACATCACGTTATTTTCCATCAGGCATAAAAAAAGCCGCTCCAAAGAGCGACTTTTTTTCATCTTACTATCAGTTAAATCTTATGCGATTTAATCTTATAGTACGTCGATAGCGTTTAGGTCAGCGAAAGCTTTCTCTAGACGAGCAACCATTGAAGATTGACCTGCACGTAGCCATACGCGTGGATCGTAGTACTTCTTGTTTGGCGCGTCTTCGCCAGTTGGGTTACCGATTTGACCTTGTAGGTAATCGTGGTTCTCAGCTTCGTAAGAACGGATACCGTCCCAAGTTGCCCACTGTGTATCAGTATCGATGTTCATTTTGATAACACCGTAGCCGATAGACTCTTGGATTTCTGCTTCAGTAGAACCAGAACCACCGTGGAATACGAAGTTTAGAGCGTTAGGTGCGATACCGAACTTCTCTGCACAGTATGCTTGAGAGTCACGTAGGATAGTTGGAGTTAGAACAACGTTACCTGGCTTGTAAACACCGTGTACGTTACCGAAAGAAGCAGCGATAGTGAAACGTGGGCTAACAGCGTTTAGTTTCTCGTATGCGTATGCTACGTCTTCTGGAGAAGTGTAAAGCTCAGATGCGTCCATGTGAGAGTTATCTACGCCGTCTTCTTCACCACCAGTACAACCTAGTTCGATCTCAAGAGTCATACCCATTTTCGCCATGCGAGCTAGGTACTTAGCAGAGATTTCGATGTTCTCTTCTAGAGACTCTTCAGAAAGGTCGATCATGTGAGAAGAGAATAGAGGCTTACCAGTTTGAGCGAAGAACTCTTCACCTGCATCTAGAAGACCGTCGATCCATGGTAGAAGTTTCTTAGCAGCGTGGTCAGTGTGAAGGATAACTGGAACACCGTAAGACTCAGCTACTGCGTGTACGTATTTCGCACCAGCAACTGCACCTAGGATTTGTGCGCCTTGACCTTCAAGCTTAACGCCTTTACCAGCGAAGAAGCCAGCACCGCCGTTAGAGAACTGAACTACAACTGGAGCTTTAACTTTAGCTGCAGCTTCAAGAACACCGTTGATAGAATCAGTGTTAACTACGTTAACTGCAGGAAGAGCGAAGTTGTTCTCTTTAGCAACTTCAAATACTTTCTGAACGTCATCGCCAGAGATAACACCTGGTTTTACGAATCGAAGATCTTAGACATGGAATAAGTCCTATTTTCTGTCGTTTTAAATAAAAATTGGCAATCGTTTGCTCACAATGGGCGGCATTGTATCAAAGTTGACCAGCCATTGCAGCATAGATAAAAGCGGACTCATTAGCCCGCTTTATAAAAAGATAATTATGCTTTAGCACGCTCTTCAAGCATTGCTACTGCTGGTAGTACTTTACCTTCAACAAACTCAAGGAATGCACCGCCACCTGTAGAGATGTAAGAAACGTCAGCTTTGATACCGAACTTGTCGATAGCTGCTAGCGTGTCACCACCACCTGCTACAGAGAAACCTTCAGATTCAGCGATCGCTTTAGAAATGCCTTCTGTACCCGCTTCGAAGTTCTTGAATTCGAATACGCCAACAGGGCCGTTCCATAGGATAGTTTTAGCATCTTTCAGGATTTTCGCTAGTTCAGCAGTTGAGTCTGGACCTAGGTCGAAAATCATATCGTCGTCTTGAACTTCAGAAACGTGCTTGATTTCAGCTTCTGCGTTCTCGTCGAATGCTTTTGCACATGCAACGTCAGTTGCCACTGGAATTGCACACTCATCCATTAGCTTCTTAGCTGTGTCTACTAGGTCTGCTTCGTAAAGAGACTTACCTACGTTGTGACCCGCAGCTGCGATGAACGTGTTCGCAATACCACCACCAACAACAAGTTGGTCAGCGATTTTAGATAGAGATTCAAGAACTGTTAGCTTAGTAGAAACTTTAGAACCACCTACGATAGCAACCATTGGACGAGCAGGCTTGTCCATTGCTTTGCCTAGTGCGTCTAGTTCGTTAGCTAGTAGAGGACCAGCACACGCTACAGGTGCGTTCATGCCAACGCCGTGAGTAGACGCTTGTGCACGGTGAGCAGTACCGAATGCATCCATTACGAAGATGTCACACAGTGCAGCGTATTTCTTAGATAGCTCTTCTTCGTTCTTCTTCTCGCCTTTGTTAAAGCGAACGTTTTCAAGAACAACAAGCTCACCTGTATTTAGCTCAAGACCGTCTAGGTAATCTTTAGCAAGCTTAACTTCACACTCAAGTGCGTCGTTTAGGTAGTTAACAACAGGTTGTAGAGAGAACTCTTCTGCGTACTCGCCTTCAGTAGGACGACCTAGGTGAGACGTAACCATAACTTTAGCGCCAGCTTCTAGGCAGTGCTTGATGGTTGGTAGAGACGCAAGGATACGAGCGTCAGATGTTACTTTACCGTCTTTTACTGGTACGTTCAGATCAGCACGGATAAATACGCGTTTACCTGCTAGATCCAGGTCAGTCATCTTGATTACAGACATGTTTAGTCCTCTCAACTAAAAAATAAATAAAGTTTTTGAAACCCGGCTTCTTGCCAAGTTTTAGAATTCATCAACTGGTTACTTATATTGGGCTCATGAATATTAATTTCAACCTTCAAAATTAATATTTTCCCCAAGAGCGCCCTTGATACTACTGAGACGCTTGCATTGCTAACGCAGTATCTAACATGCGGTTAGCAAAGCCCCACTCGTTGTCACACCACACCAACATTTTGACCAGACGACCATCACTCACTCGAGTCTGTGTCCCATCAACAATGGCGCTGTGTGGGTCGTGGTTAAAGTCCACGGAAACCAGCGGTGCTTCAGTATAGTCAACAATGCCGTCTAATGTACACCGAGAAGCGTTAATAATGACTTGATTTACGTCATTAACTTTCACATTCGTATTTATAGTTACACTAAGATCCATAGCGGTGACGTTAATTGTTGGCACTCTTACAGAAATTGCTTCAAATTTGTTAGAAAATTTCGGAAAGATGCGTTCGATGCCCTTATGAAGTTTCGTATCCACCGGAATGATAGATAGACTGGCAGAGCGAGTACGGCGTAGATCGCCATGATAGGCATCGATAACTTGTTGATCATTCATTGAAGAATGAATGCTGGTGATAGTCCCAGAGTCGATACCAAAGGCTTCATCTAACGCTTGGATAACCGGCACGATGCAGTTTGTGGTGCAAGAACCATTGGAGACAATGGTATGATCTTTGGTCAGAGTATGGTGGTTAACACCGTAAATAATGGTGTTATCAAGATCATTACTACCAGGGTGAGAAAACAGCACCTTCTTTGCGCCAGCTTCGATGTGCTTCTCGCCATCTGCGCGACTACCAAACACACCAGTGCAATCTAATACGATATCAACCTCTAGGTTTTTCCATGGCAATAGACTGATGTCTTCAAGGTGCAGAATACGAATGGTGTCGAACTGACCATCTTTATGAGTCAGATAGAGATGCTCTTGGTCATGAGTAACCTTTTTATCAAAACGACCATGACTGGTATCGTATTGAAGCAAATGAGCCATCGCTTCAGGTTGCGCAAGTTCGTTCACGGCGACGACTTTGATTTGGTCGTTCTTCTCGCTTTCGTATAGCGCTCTGAGTACATTCCGTCCAATGCGTCCAAAGCCATTGATTGCCACTCTTAGCATCGCATTACGCCTTTTTGTTCACGTGATAAGGGCTTGCATGGTAACCGATCGACCGACATTTCGCATTACGTGATTAGCAATTTGATTGCGCTATTTATCACCAATAGTTGCGATGCATCTCTCTAAAGTGCTCCCTCTTTCTCGCAATAGCCTTGTTACACTCAAAAGAGAGTCATGATCTTGTGTCTTTTAACCACACAGTTTTTAACGCACAGGAGGTGTTCTCTATGACAAGCTCAACCTACTGCCAAGCTTGCAACAAACCCACCACTCACAAAGAGGTGCTGGTACGCAAGCCAAGCAGTTACGATACCAACCCATCCTTAATGGGCAAGATTAAGCTGTTTGCGCATACGTTTATTAATGGCGGCCATTACTACGATATGGATCGCTACATAACCTGCCAAGACTGTGGCAAACGCACACTTGATAACAAAGGCAAAGAGTTTGAATAGCCATAAAAAAACCGAGCACTAGGCTCGGTTTTTCATTTCAAGAAGAAAGGTGCTTATGCAAGCAGCTCTTTTGCTGTGTTCACAACGTTTTCAGTCGTGAAGCCAAACATCTTGAATAGCTCGCCTGCTGGTGCAGACTCACCGAATGTCTCATACCGATGATCTTGCCACCGAAGCCAACATACTTGTACCAGTAATCCGCAATACCTGCTTCAACCGCGATACGCTTAGTCACTGCAGCTGGAAGAACCGCTTCACGGTATGCTTCATCTTGCGCGTCAAATACGTCTGTCGAAGGAAGAGATACTACGCGTACTTTCTTGCCTTCAGCCGTCAGTTCAGCGTAAGCGTTTGTTGCTAGCTCAACTTCAGAACCTGTTGCAATAAGGATCAGCTCAGGCGTGCCTTCACAATCTTTCAGGATGTAACCGCCTTTAGCAACATTTGCTAGCTGCTCAGCATCACGATCTTGTTGCGTTAGGTTTTGACGAGAGAAGATAAGCGATGTTGGGCCGTCTTTACGTTCAATTGCGTATTTCCAAGCCACTGCAGACTCAACCTGGTCACATGGACGCCATGTGCTCATGTTTGGTGTTACACGCAGTGATGCGATTTGCTCAACCGGTTGGTGCGTTGGACCATCTTCACCCAAACCGATAGAGTCGTGAGTGTAAACCTGAATGTTTTGCACTTTCATCAGTGCAGCCATGCGCATTGCGTTACGAGCATATTCCATGAACATTAGGAATGTTGCACCGTAAGGTACGAAACCACCGTGCAGAGCGATACCGTTGATGATCGCCGTCATACCGAATTCACGCACACCGTAGTGGATGTAGTTACCCGACGCATCGTCAGCCGTTAGAGACTGAGAACCAGACCACATGGTTAGGTTTGATGGCGCTAGGTCAGCAGAGCCGCCCATGAATTCTGGAAGCATCTTACCGAACGCTTCTAACGCGTTTTGAGACGCTTTACGTGATGCAATGTTTGCTGGGTTCGCTTGAAGGTCTGCAATGATCTTGCTTGCTTCTTGCTCCCACTGAGCTGGAAGCTCACCGTTCACACGACGCTTAAATTCAGCTGCAAGCTCTGGGTAAGCCGCTTCATAAGCTGCTAGCTTCTCGTTCCAAGCCGCTTCTTTTGCGCTACCCGCTTCGTTTGCATCCCACTCTGCTTTAATGTCAGCAGGGATTTCGAATGGACCGTGTTCCCAACCTAGGAATTCACGTGCTGCTGCAATTTCGTCGTGACCTAGTGGTGCACCGTGACAGTCGTGAGAGCCCGCTTTGTTTGGCGAACCAAAGCCGATGATGG
>JYJJ01000030.1 GCA_003263775.1 Vibrio maritimus | reverse complement strand
TGACGCTGCGGTTGTGGAAGATGTGGGTTACACCATCCAAGAAGATGGATCGTTGACCTTTACTGACGAACAACTTCTTGCAGGTGCATCGGATATTGATGGCGACGACCTATCAGTCGCGATGTGAGTTACTCAGGTACAGAAGGTGTGTTCACTGATAACGGTGACGGCACATACACATTCGCACCAAATGAAAACTTCAATGGTGATGTGGATTTAAGCTTCTCAGTAAGCGATGGCACGACTACGACAGAAGCCAACATTGATGTGACTGTAGAGTCTGTCAATGATATCCCAGTGGCCGGTTCAACGACATACTCAGTCGATGAAGATGGCATCATCACCATCTCTGATGAGCAGCTTCTTGCAAATAGCTCAGATGTAGAAGGTGAAGTCGCGGTTGATGATGTGTCTTACTCAGGTACAGACGGTATCTTTACTGATAATGGTGATGGTACTTACAGCTTTGCACCAAATGAGAACTTTAACGGTAACGTATCGCTTGATGTTACCGTTGTGGATGAAGACGGCGCAACGGCAGAGACCACAGCTGGTATTGATGTCATCGCTGTCAACGATGCACCAGTTTCAGGTGATTTAGCGTATTCAGTAGATGAAGACGGTTCGATTACTCTTACTCAAGAGCAGCTTCTGTCTCAAGCAAGTGATGTGGACGGAGATGATCTCACTGCGGCTAACCTAAGCGCAGGCGACAATGCAACCGTAACTGCTAACGAAGACGGTTCATTCACCATCACACCAGACGCTGACTTCAATGGCGACATTGACCT
>JYJJ01000029.1 GCA_003263775.1 Vibrio maritimus | reverse complement strand
TGACAGGAGGCTATGTTGAAACCAACAGCGGTATTAATACATGTACCAGATGTTCAAGCTGGCTTGAGTTGGTACAAAAGAGCTTTTCCACAAGCAGTTGAGACCTATTTAAGTGAATACGATTTTACTGTACTTGATATCGATGGGTTTGCAATTGAGATAGTGCAATCGGATGACAAAGTCAGTTCAGGAAAGCAAGGAGTCGTTTTGTACTGGCATATCATTGATTTAACGAAAGCTCTTGAACATTTCTACGGACTCGGTTGCAGCCTCTACCGAGGAGTTAAGCCGATCGAGAATGGGCAGGCTATGTGCCAAGTAGAAGATCCATTCGGGAACTTAATAGGGCTTCGGGGCAAAGTCACCTAACAATTTGTTCAAGCAGACAGCTAACCGTCGGCATTTTTGGTTTGGATTTAGTTTAGTGATTACGGTGGCTTTGTTTGGGTGTAGTGTTAGTTAGCTGCTACTTAACAAGGCGTTATGTGTTAATGAGTATTTTCACAGTCTTGGTAACTATATAAAGTACTTACCATACAATAATGATTGGAAAATAGGCATATGAATGATCCAGAACAAATATCCGAAATAACCGTGTTCGGTTGGTACGACCATTTAAACGAAGTTTTTGGCGTTTTTGTTTTTTACTGCGGCAGTTGCTCCTTGCAGTTTGGTAAGTATTCGGCAGAAGTCGCTACAGTTTCGTTATTATTCCTTTGCTTACTAGGCTTTTCACTTGGTAGTAAGCGAGAAGTCAATAGGCATACGGAGCGACTGCATCGTTACAAAGGACGTATTGGTTTGGCAATTACCCTCTGGCTAAAGACACCAGTGTTTGTGTTCGGTGTATTAGCTCTTAGCTTCGTGGCAATTGGTTCCAATACCAAACACTTAGCTGGCTTTTCGCTAGGGAACCTTTTAGGTATTCATTTGTAGGTCGCTGAACACACATAACAAATGGCTTAAGTCGACAGCTAACGTTTGGCGATTTTGGTTTTGTTAGGCTTTGTGATTACGGTGGCTTTGTTTGAGTGGAGTGGTAGTTAGCTGCAACTTAGCTAGACGTTAGGTGAACAGGGAAATTATCGCGGTGAAAATAGTT
>JYJJ01000028.1 GCA_003263775.1 Vibrio maritimus | reverse complement strand
ACTTCAGAGTGAAGTTGAACGCTGATCTCGAACTCGCCAGTTGTACGTAGAGCGCCTTCTGGAAGACGAACTTCGCTTTTAGCAACTTCAACGCCTGCCGCAGTGATTGCGTCAGCGATGTCACGAGTACCGATAGAACCGAACAGTTTGCCTTCGTCACCAGCTTTAGAAGCGATAACAACTGCTTCTAGAGCGTTAACTTTCTCAGCACGTGCTTCAGCAGCAGTTAGTTGCTCAGCAACTTTAGCTTCTAGTTCAGCGCGACGAGCTTCGAACATTTCAACGTTGTTCTTAGTTGCCATTACAGCCTTACCTTGTGGGATAAGGAAGTTACGAGCGTAACCAGATTTAACGTTAACTGTATCGCCAAGACCACCTAGGTTACCGATTTTATCAAGTAGAATAACTTGCATTGTTTAATCCTCTTTTCTAAACGGTGCCGATTACTGATGCTTATCAGTGTACGGAAGTAGTGCTAGGTAGCGTGAACGCTTGATAGCGCGAGCTAGCTGACGCTGGTATTTAGCACTTGTGCCAGTGATACGGCTAGGTACGATTTTACCAGATTCAGTAATGTAGTTTTTTAGAGTTGTTACGTCTTTGTAATCAATCTCTTGAACGCCTTCTGCAGTGAAACGGCAGAATTTACGACGACGGAAGAAACGAGCCATGGGCTATCTCCTGATCTAAATTAAAGTCTTAAAGTCGGCAGTGGAGAACCACCACCAAGTACTAAATGAGTAAAAAATTACTCTGCAGATGCTTCTGGCTTAGCTTCTGTACGCTCTTCACGACGTGGAGCACGCTCAGAACGCTCTTCTTTCTGCTTAAGCATGATAGAAGGCTCAGTAACAGCTTTTTTAGTACGCATGATCATGTTACGTAGAACTGCATCGTTAAAACGGAAAGCAGTTTCTAGCTCATCAATCGCTTCTTGTGGCGCTTCAACGTTCATTAGAACGTAGTGTGCTTTGTGAAGCTTGTTGATTGGGTAAGCCATTTGACGGCGGCCCCAGTCTTCTAGACGGTGGATAGTACCGTTAGCTTCAGTGATTGAACCAGTGTAACGCTCGATCATGCCAGCAACTTGCTCGCTTTGATCAGGGTGCACCATGAATACGATTTCGT
>JYJJ01000027.1 GCA_003263775.1 Vibrio maritimus | reverse complement strand
ACCACTTCCCAACACCAAAACCCGGAATCAAACAAACCAATGAATCAACCACCATCTCAAAGTCATTCGTCCGCTTCCGACGAAATCGATCTAGGCAAACTATTCGGCATCCTCCTAGACGCCAAATGGATCATCCTATTCACCACATTCTTTTTCGCATGTGCAGGCGTTGCCTATGCACTTTTAGCAACGCCAATCTACAAAGCCGACGCTTTGATACAGGTAGAGCAAAAAAGTGGCGGTATGTCGTCACTACTAAGTGAAGGGTTGGGGACATGTTCGCCCAAGAATCTTCGGCGACGACAGAGATTGAGCTTATCAAATCTCGCATGGTATTGGGTCAAACAGTAGATAAGCTCAACCTGACTACAATTGCCCAGCCGCAATACTTACCTGTGGTAGGAAAAGGTTTAGCGAGATTGACGGGCGATCAAGCGTATATCGATGTGGGCCGTTTGGAGCTTCCGGAGCGCTGGTACCATCTGCAAGATCAATCTCTGACTCTAGTCCAGCTAGATGACGAAAATCAGCGTTACGAGCTGTATGATGCTGACGGAAAAGTGCTACTAGAAGGTGTAGCAGGGCTGTTGGCTGAAAATAACGGTTACAAACTGTTTATCACTTATCTTGAAGGCAAGCAAGGCCAGGAGTATGCGTTAAGCAAAATAGCGCGTATCGACGCGATAAGCCGTCTACAACAAGCGCTTTCCATCTCTGAACGTGGCAAGCAAACCGGTATTTTGCACTTGTCTCTTGAGGGGGAATATAAGCCGGTTATTGAGCGAATCCTTAACGACATTAGCCAAAACTACTTCTTACAAAATGTTGCTCGCCAATCGGCAGAGGCCGAAAAGAGCCTAGAATTTTTGAAAGGGCACTTACCAGACATTAAAACCAGTCTAACAGTAGCGGAAGATACGCTTAATCAGTATCGACAGGAAAACGAGTCGGTAGACTTGGGGTTAGAAGCGCAAGCGACGCTTAAAGTTATGGTTGAACTAGAGGCTCAGCTTAACGAACTGACCTTCAAAGAGAGTGAGGTGAGTCAGCGGTTTACTCCCGATCACCCTGCATATCGTTCGTTACTCGAAAAACGTGAAACCTTGCTTAAAGAAAAGCAGCGCATGAATCAACAGATTCAAAAGTTGCCTAAAACACAGCGTGAAGTGCTACGCATGACACGAGACGTTGAAGTTAACCAGCAAATTTATGTACAGCTTTTAAATAAAGTTCAGGAGCTGAATATTATGAAAGCGGGTACTGTGGGTAACGTGCGTATTGTCGATTCAGCACAGTCTTACACGAACGCGGTCAAACCGAAAAAATCGCTGATTGTTCTATTGGCAACACTAGTTGGTGGAATGCTCAGCGTCGCGTTTGTGTTGGTGAAAGCCGCGTTTCATAAAGGTGTCGAATCGCCGGATGAAATTGAAGCAATTGGCCTACCTGTGTACGCAAGTGTTCCGAAATCAGATATGCAATTGCAATTGAATCAACTGTCTAAGCGTAAGAAAGCGGCTGAAAAATTGTTAGCAGAGACTAACCCCGCTGATCTATCTGTAGAATCATTACGTGGCCTTCGTACCAGCTTACATTTCGCGATGATGGAAGCGAAAAACAACGTAGTAATGATCTCTGGACCTGCTCCAGGCATTGGTAAATCGTTTATTTCTACCAATTTTGCAGCGGTAGCAGCCAAAACGGGCCAAAAGGTATTGCTTGTTGATGCGGACATGCGCAAAGGCTACCTGCAAAAGCACTTTGGTCTGAAGTGGGATGGCGGTCTATCTGAAATGCTGAGCGGTAAGCTCACCATAGAGCAGATTGTAAAACATGCAGGAATTGAAAATTTAGAGGTAGTCACCCGTGGTCAAGTCCCACCAAACCCATCTGAGTTATTGATGCACCCAAGGTTTAAAGAATTTATTGAGTGGGCGTCAGACAACTACGACCTAGTTATCATTGATACCCCACCGGTACTTGCGGTGACTGACCCGAGTATTGTTGGAGCCTTGGCTGGCACGACACTGATGGTTGCACGCTTTGGGCAGAATACGCTAAAAGAGATTGAAGTGGCCCAGGGTCGATTTGAACAATCGGGAATTGAAGTGAAAGGTGTGATCTTTAATGCGATAGAGAAGAAGGCGTCGAGTTCTTATGGTTATGGTTATTATAACTATGCTTATACGAGTGAGAAGAGGTAGTTAGTTTGAAAGGCTTTAAGGGATACCCATCTATCAGCCTTTCTGGTTTTCGTATTTTTTTAATCGTCATCTTACTGTTATCAACACCTTTGGTGTTTATTCGCATTTCCAGTTGTCCATGCCTCTTCGTCGTAGCTTCTTGTTTCAACAAAAATATCTGGAGTATTCGCGAGGCCATTCCTATCTTCACGGCGCATTTTTTTTGATAGTTTGTGACATATCTCTATGTGGCGATTAAAGTGCAGTAGAAGGTGAAAAAAGACTTGGATCTTACTTGTAAACATGACAAGTTCCTGCAGTTGAATATCTATATTCAAAGTACACTTCGTTGCATTTCAATATTGAGTGGTTTACGTGAATGTTGTGTTAATTCTGTGGCGGGGGGAACACTTAGATGCCTATGCAGGGAAGCCGCATGAAGGTCGTTGATATATAAGGCTGCGGTGATGCTACGAGCCAGCGTCGAACC
>JYJJ01000026.1 GCA_003263775.1 Vibrio maritimus | reverse complement strand
GCACGCTCTATACGCAACTTCTACATAACACCTTCTATGAGCCATTTCGAACTCTTACCTATTTTTGTATTACAATTAATACAGAAATGGCGCTCTATTTACTCTGTTCCACAGCCATAGCATATAACCGCTTCATCCCATACTTCTCACAAACCTTTCTTTTTCCTCGCTCTTTAGCTACAAAAAAGTCAACATAAACCAGCACTTATTTGACTCACCTTCTCTTATTGACACTATAAAACTATCCATAACGTCAGTTTCGTCACAAAAATCGTATGATTTCTCGCCACTTCAGTGACTGCAATCAAGCAACCAAATGTTACAGCTAGCAACATTTATATTTATAATACAATAATATTGAAATCCAATATCAAGGGACATGAAAGAGAGTTCAATTATGCGAGTATCCAAAATTGCAGCAGCGGTCACCCTCTCAACGGGGCTTCTGATGGGTTGTAACCCTGAAGTAATCAACGAAGGCACTGAAGGTTCTGACAATGGTGGGGTCACAACACCAACATCAAAACTGGCGGGGGCTATTGGCAGCTTACGGGGAAGGAGACATTGCAGCACAGTCTGGCTCTGATTTGCCTAATTTATATGTCTTCGATGGAACAACTCAGCGTTACTATGATGATGATAGCAATCATGGCATTTACACCATTTATACGACAAGTTTTACTGATGACCTCGTTGATGAGAACATTTCGTTCACCTACTACGGTCAAGATGGTGAGACTGTAGCGACGGGCCCTTATCTGGTTGAAAATGGTGTTTTGACGATTAATACAGATGTCTACGGAACGCTTTCTGGTACAGACCAATCTGAAAATACAGCGGTTGCTGATGCAGTAAATATCGCCAACGAAAACGCAGGATTTAACAACTCTGTTCAAATCCAAGACACGTTAGGTGAAGACGCCGTAGCTCCAGCTAAAGCGGATGTTGGCGAACTTCGTCTCAAACTTTCTGACAAAGCCACAGGAGCAACAGTCACAAGTATTGCATCAGGTCGACTCACTGTAGATGTCATTTATCAAGAAGATGAAGACTCACTTCAAGATGCAGATGGTACAGGTGACAATGCTTACATCTCTCTTTTCACCAATGCACGTCCAATAAAAACCTGTACGGTGAAGTCATCTTAAGTGAGGGTAAGATACAGTACCGAGGTGCCGGTGTCAGCGGTGTAAGCGGTGGGTCAATCACTGATGCCGGTGGCACATTTACAAATGGTGAAACGCTTGCCGTTGAAGTTACATGGGGTAACGACGAGTTTAAGTTTAACGTAAACGGTGAAGAGTTCATTGGCGAAATCACTGAAAACGCCCCGGTTACGGTTATTTCACTTAAGATTGGTGATACAAATAACACGACAAATTTTGAGCTTATTGGTGACAATCTAGCGGTCTACTCAAGTGATCGCGGTACCGAAGCACTGGTATTTGAAGACGACTTCGATAGCTACATGGTCGGCCAAGCTCTAAAAAACAACCCTTATAATGACAACACGTCAGAAGCAACGGTTATTGGAAATGGTGACACCACAAATCCAACAGAACCAACGGAACCAACGGAACCAACGGACGTTACTGATGACTTTGAATCTTATACAGTAGGTGATCTAATTAGCGACGCAAGCGGTGCTTGGACGACAGCCAATATCAAAGACGACGACGCGGGCACAACAACCGCAAAAGTTTCTGTTGACCCAACAAATAGCGAAGAGAAATCTCTGTATCTAGAGGATAAAAACTCGGCAACTAAACCATTTGCGATGCGTGCATTTACTGCACCAGCGGCGGCGGGTTCGGTATCTTTGGACGCTTACTTCCCATCAACTAACGAGAAATCAACATACATCAACATTGGTGATGGCAAAAACAACTCAGATCGTTATTTCGAGCTGAATCAGTCAGGCACTAAGTTGAAGTATGAAGCTGGTAGCGATGATGTAGAGATTGCGAGCGATATTGCCCTAGATACGTGGCACTCATTTACGATTTCGTGGACAGACGCGGGACTCGTAACGGTCACTATGAACGGTCAAACGATCGCAACAGACATCGATCAAGCAACGACAGGACTCGATTCTAGCATCGTACCTTCACAGCTAACACTTTACACAGGTGACAATGATAGCGTAGTCAACACCGCTTACTTCGATAACGTAGATTCTGAACTATTCTGATTGCACCACATCACCTCCAACTGGCTCGGCTTTATTGCCGAGCCTTTTTTAAAATCTCTTACTCCACACCAACATTGTAAGTAATAAGCAAAGCTGCTTATTGGGGCACTTGTAGGGTGCCCCGTTTTTTTTGTTTTAGGAAGTTACCTATGATGCACCGAGCTCGAAAGCTCACGCTTTCCACCCTTATCCCACTTGTATTAACCGCTTGCGGCGGCGCCAACTCAGGAAATTCCAGCATTCCAAATACACCCGATATCGACAATTCTGGAAACTACTATGTATTGAGTAGTGCGTCACTTGCATCGGATGGTCCAGCCAATATGGATACCTACGATTTGATCGAAAGCGTTTTAGGAGTCGGCTCCATCGAAGCGCCAGATCTATATGAGGAACATAATCACAACGATGTAAAACACATTACCGAAGACAGCGATAACCAAGTTGGCGACTACTTTCGTTTTACTATTCATCGCGACCTAGATGGTGATCGAGCCACAGGTAAAACCGATCGCCAACGCAACGAGATAAAGGTATACGACAAGTCTGAAGATTCACTCAAAGGCTTTATGGACAAGACGTTTGAGTACCGCTGGAAGTTTCGAATTGATGAAGATTTCGCTGTCACCAGTCACTTTACCCACTTATTTCAGCTCAAGGCGGTCTCTGACTTTGGCGACCCTGTCAGTCAGCCATTGATCACCATTACTGGCAATACCAAGAGCGGAGTCAGTGGATTGGAAGTACGCCATGTCGATAGCCAAGACGCCAAGACCATGCTACTTCATACCTCACAATTAGGCATTGATTGGGCAACTCAGATACAAGGGCAATGGCTAGAAGTTTTTGTACGCGCAAAGTTTAGCGAACAAGGCTCGCTGGAAATGTCGGTGACACCACTTGGGTCTGAAACACCACTGTTTACTGTCAATGAACAAAGTATCGAACTGTGGCGCTCTGGCAGCAATGCCAGTACGGACAACTTTGTACGACCGAAATGGGGCATCTATCGCTCTCTCAATGACAAAGAGGGACTGAATGCCGGCGAAGACGAAGTCTGGTTTGCAGACTTTGAAATAAAAGAAGTTCAAAAGATAGAGCCATAAAACAGGCTCAATAAACACAAAGGGTCATCATAAGTGACCCTTTTCTATCCTTGTCCATACCATTTACCCATTCCATACGCCCTGAGCAATAAAGACACACTTATTAACAGTTTTGTGGGCAAAATTTACCCATTTTGTGAACGCCATCGGCTATACTGCTCGCGAATTTATCGATACAACCACTTATTGCTTAAGGTTCATCATTGCTTAAACGTTGCTATCATCTGCTTGTTACACTGCTTATTACAGTATGCGCTCATACTGTAATCGCAGGCGAGCACGTGACGTTTGACTCAGCAACACCTGATAACCACACCATTACCGCACTCACGTTTTCTGAAGAAAACACCAACGTTATCGATTCCAATACCGACGATGAAGGCTCGGTACTCAATGACAATCTCGGTCCCTATTTTCTATCGACTTCAAGACGCATCATCGAAGATGGTCATGGTTCCGCGGTCAATACGGCGCCTGACTACTTTCTTCTGATTGCCTTTTTGACTCCAAAGCTACTCGATGTCGCCATGGAGCCATCTCCACTTATTAGCCCACAAAGCCATTGGACGAGCAGCGCTCGCTATGCTTCTTCGCGGCTATCTGGCTGGAAAGAAGCCAATACCCTCTACGTTCAAAAGCACGCACGCCACAGTTAACTCTCTCGCTCAGTTTGTCCGAGCCATTGCCACGCGCAGCCCAATAGCCATATAGGTCGTTTTCTAAGCTGATCACGCTTACCCGTTGATCAGAGCTACCAGACTGTTTTTCCAATATTTAGAAAAACATCGGTGCCTTATTTCGTCACGACCCTACGGCTGCGCTCGACACAACTTTATTGTGAGAGTCTTCTTGTGAAAAAACGTAACTCGCAGCCTATCAATAGGTTTGCTAAGTGGAAATACATCGTTCTTATCACGACCCTAGTCGTGATGCTTTTCAGCGCACTGCCGTCCATCTATGGCGAAAATGCGGCGCTTCATATCAATCATCGAGGCAGCAGTCCGATGCAACCAGTATCGCTCAACACCTGACCCAATCTGGCATCACGCCGTCTTCCATTAAGCAGGACGGAGACACCACCGTTGTCATTTTAGACAGTGCCGAGCAACAGGCCAAAGCACAAGCGATACTTAAAAATCACCTAGATGAGTCCATCACGGTGGCACTCGCCATGGAAGCCGCTGCACCCCAGTGGCTCTTGAACGCGGGCTTTAGCCCTATCGCTCTGGGCTTAGATCTGCGAGGTGGTGTTCAGTTCTTACTAGAAGTGGATATGGCGCCGGTCTATCAAGCGCACCAGCAATCCGTGATTGATGAGTTCACTTCCGAGTTTCGCGCCAGTCGAGGTCGCATCACCAACGAAGGGGTTCAGCTCACTTTATTTGGGGACAGCGATACTAGCCGAGCGCGCAGCTTTGTTCGTCAGCAGTTTCCGAATTGGGATCGCTCGATACAAGATAACGTCATTCGCTTGACCCAATCCGATGATGAGAAAAGCACGCTGCGAAACTTAACAGTGCAACAGAACCTGCAGATCATGCGTGAGCGTATCGCAGAGCTCGGCATCACCGAAGCCTCAGTACAACGACAAGGTGAGAACCGTATCCGTATTGAACTACCTGGCGTGCAAGACCCGGCAGCGGCCAAAGACGTGATTGGTGCTACGGCTTCGTTGGCATTTCACGCAGTCGCCGACACCCGCTCTAGCCGCGCGCTGACACTGAAAGATAACGACAATCACCCTATCACGCTTGAACGCCGTGCCATCTTAGGCGGCGAGCATATTATCGATGCACGCGCTGGCGTCGGCGATATGGGTGCAGCAGAAGTGAACATTTCACTAGATGCTTCTGGCGGTAGAAAGATGTCTCAGTTCACTCGCAGCAACATTGGTAATCCGATGGCGACGGTCTACAGCGAATACAGTCGTAATGCCAAAGGTGAAAGCGAACAAGTAAGTAAAGTAATTAGTGTTGCGACCATACAATCACAGCTTGGCAGCCGCTTTCGTATTACCGGCGTTGGCAGTATGCATGATGCTCAAGAACTGGCACTTCTGCTACGCGCAGGGTCACTCACCGCACCGGTCACCATTATTGAAGAGAGAACCATTGGCCCATCTTTGGGCGCGGAAAACGTTAAAAACGGCTTCGCAGCTCTGGCGCTAGGGCTTGGTTTAACACTTACATTTATCGCACTTTGGTACCGCCGACTCGGCTGGGTCGCTAACACGGCGCTTATCGCCAACATGGTGTGTTTATTTGGTCTCATTGCCTTGCTACCCGGCGCTGTGCTTACCCTGCCAGGTATTGCCGGAATGGTACTAACCGTCGGTATGGCGGTAGATGCCAACGTGCTTATCTTTGAGCGCATTAAAGACAAAATGCGCGAAGGACGCACCTTTGCGCAGAGCATTGACCGAGGCTTCCAAAGTGCCTTCCACTCTATCTTCGATGCCAACCTCACCACCATGATTGTGGCGATCGCACTCTATGCCATTGGTAATGGTCCGATTCAAGCTTTGCGATCACGCTCGGGCTCGGTCTTCTTACCAGCATGTTCACCGGCGTATTCTTGTCTCGCGCCATCATCAACCTCGTTTGGGGGCGTGATCAGCGCCGTGAAGTAAGGGTATAACTATGTCGATTACACATCGTTCACTCAGTCAAATTCGTCTTAGCATGTCGGCTTTGTCGGCCGTGCTGTTTCTCTCTGCCATTTTGGTGATGGCGACTAATGGCTTCAATTGGGGTCTGGACTTCACCGGGGCATCGTCGCCGAGGTTCGTCTTGATCCCTCCATCATGGCGGCAGAACTAAAGCATTGGCTAGACAATACCTTAATGCAAGATGTGCATGTGGTAAGTTCGTCAGAGCCAGGTCGCTGGATACTGCGCTACAACCAGATTGGCGAGGAAACCGTAGCGTTAGCTCCGATGCTAGAGCGAATCAGTGGCTCTGTTGAAGTGCTCAACAGCAGCATTGTAGGGCCACAAGTCGGGCAAGACATGGTTGAGCAAGGCAGCATCGCTATTTTGGCCTGTTTCGCTTTGACCATGCTCTATCTCAGCTACCGATTCGAATGGCGCCTTGCTCTTGGGGCTTTGGTGGCACTGGTTCACGACATCGTAATTGTGCTCGGGCTGTTCTCGTTACTCCAAATGGAGTTCAACCTGACGATATTAGCAGCAGTGCTGGCGGTCTTGGGCTACTCACTTAATGACTCCATCATCATTGCCGATCGCGCCCGTGAGCTCTTTAAAGCAAAGCCGAATGAGTCAGCGGATAAGCTCATCAACGACTCAGTACGTGCAACTTTCTCTCGCACCATTGTGACATCAGGTACCACGCTAGTGACGGTCTCGAGTCTGTGGATTTTGGGCGGCGCGGCGCTAGAAGGCTTCGCAATTGCGCTTTGTGTCGGAATTGCTTGCGGTACTTGGTCCTCAATATCAGTTGGCGTCACCTTGCCACAGCTAATTGGCGTCGACCCGAAACACTATGTCGCTAAATCCGCAAACTTGAGAGACGAGATGCATGATGCGATTTTTGAAGCAAGAGTTTGTCCTACCACTGGCGATCATCACTGTCTTTCTGTTCAAGCTTGGTGGTGACGGCTTGTTGCAAACACAGATGTTCTCGGCGCTCGGTATTGCCTTAACCATAGGCCTGTTTGCTGTTGTCATGTCCGCCATCTTTGCCGTAGTGAGACACTCGGATGCGTTGGCGATAAAGCTTGGAGACCCTTATGGCACCTTGATTCTTACGCTATCGGTGATACTACTCGAAGTCGTAATGATCTCATCGGTGATGCTCACCGGTGAGGCCAATCCTATATTAGCCCGGGACACTATGTTCGCAGTGGTGATGACGGTGCTCAATGGCTTGGTGGGTATCACGCTGCTGCTTGGCGGCCTCAAATACCACACGCAAAAGTACAATCTAGACGGCATCAAATCTTACATGGTCGCAATTGTGCCACTCGCGCTGCTGTGTTTGGTTCTGCCCAACTTTACCAGCGTGACTGAGTTTGGCTCAATGTCCACCACCTTAATGGCGACGCTAGTACTCACCTCGATCGCGCTGTATGGCTTCTTTCTGTTTATTCAAACGCGCAGCCATACGCATTTCTTTATGGATGAAGACCATCAAGATAACCACGAATTTCATGGCCCGTTGGGCAGTAACCTTTACCATTCCATTATGTTGGTAGGCTATCTGACCGTCGTCATTCTGCTGGCGAAGAGCCTAGCAATCCCAATTGATGGCACGGTCACATCCCTTGGTGCTCCGGCAGCAATTGGCGGTCTAATTGTAGCGATATTGATCCTTGCACCGGAGGCCGTTGGCGCAGCAAAGCAGCGCTGAATAATCAGCTGCAACGGGCGATGAACCTGTTCTTCGGCTCGGTGTTGGCAACGATTGCGCTTACGGTGCCTGCGGTATTACTGATTTCCAATGTGATTGAGCAACCAATTCGACTCGGATTAGAACCTGCCGAAATGGTGCTGCTGGTCACCACCATCATTATGACCAGTGTCAGCTTTAGTAGTGGCAGAACCCACTCTCTCAATGGAGTCGCCCACTTGATCCTATTTATTGCCTACATCATTTTGATGTTTGAGTAGCTTGGTCACCCAGCACCTAAAGGTGCTGGGTTTCACGACAAAACGTTTAGGACACCCTATGCAAGAGATTTTAGTCGCCGTTTGGCACCACGATTTTGAAACGCTGCAAAGCGTGAGCTCATTAAAGGGATTTATGTTGCTCCTTGCGGTGATATTACTGCTTGAATCCAGTTTCGTCTTTTTACCTCTACCGGGCGATAGCTTGGTGTTATTTGTGGGCGGTTTAGTAGGGTTAGGAATTATCGATTTTTACCCCGCCGCTGCAGCGCTATGTGGTGCTGCTTCGCTCGGCAGTATCAATGCGTACATACAGGGTCGGGTATTGCACCAAACTCGATTTATGCCTTTTCTCACCCGATTACTACCAGACGATTCACTTCCTAGAGCCAAACATCTGCTAAGTAAATATGGCTTCTTATCGCTATTTATCTCACGCTTCATCCCGTTCGTTCGCGTGCTAACTCCTATGTTGATGGGGCTATCGAAATTGAGTTTTTGGCGAACACTAAGCATCAGCATCACAAGTTCAGTGACATGGTGTTTGGTACTACTACTCGCGGGCAAATGGATAATGATTCACCCTAGGCTTTATGACTACCAAGAGATGATATCTAAAGCGCTGGTTGTCACCAGTTTACTGCTGATGGTGAGTGCCATTATTGGTTTGCTGTATCGATACATTACGTCACGTAAGCGTGATGTGAGTGTATAGAAAGCAGAGGGCTCAACCTATCTCAATAGGTTGAGCCATTTTGATTAGCTCGGTATGGATTGATTACAAAGACCAATGGAGCTGCTGCCAGTCCTTCTTATCACCGAGCGCTTTAAGCAGCGGACACGGGTTCACTAAATAGGCGTAGTCAGCAAACTCACACAGTGGCCGATCATTGATAGAGTCGGTATAAAAATGGACCTCCGAGTACTGCGTCGTGCTCTCTATCAACCACTGCTCCAACCTCGCGACTTTACCTTCTCGATAGGTCGGAATGCCGTCGATTCGAGCAGTGTAACAGCCGCCCTGTTCCGCCAAATCAATTCCCATCGCCTCATCAATGCCAATACGTTTACCAATAGCCGACACCAAAAAACTTACCGATGCGGAGATGATCACAGTCTGAATCTTGTCACGCTTGAGCTGCTCAATCAGTGTGGCAGCTTGTGGAAATAAACGAGGCAATATCTTCTCATCAATGCATTGTTCCACCAGCAAAGACACCGTCTCTTTTGATACGCCAGATAGAGGGGACATAGAGAACGTCAGATACTCTTCCATTTCCATTTTGCCTTGCGCATAAAGGTCCATCAGGCGCTTATCTTCCTCCAGAAAGCCGGATTCAGTCGCTATCCCTTTTTCGACCAAAAACTCATTCCACAGCATGGCACAATCGGCATCAAACAACGTTTCGTCCATGTCGAAGACATAAAGAGGGTTAGACATAGTGATCAATCTCCAAACAAGTTATCGATGAATACTATGAAATTGATGTGACAGTTTAGAGCGAGGTTGTTGACAGTTTTGTGTCGGCCTAAACCGCGTGATGAAGCGACTCTCCCTTTCATCATTAGTAATGAAAAAAGAGAGAGTTGTGTGATTAGTGTTTGTATCTAAAGGTGTTGCTATCGTCGATAACATCAATTTTCACAGGCAATGTGCCCTTATTAATGTTACCAATTTGCTCAAAAGACTTTCGTGACAGGTCAATGACTCGGCCTTTTACAAACGGGCCTCGGTCATTGATCTTCACGTCCACCGTCTTGCCATTGGCAGTATTGGTCACTCGGACAATCGTGCCAAATGGCAGAGTTTTATGAGCAGCAGTATACGCCCTCATGTTATAGCGCTCGCCACTTGCAGTACGTTTACCGTGGTACTTACTGCCATACCATGACGCTTGACCCACAAGTTCATGGGACTTGGAGTAACGAGTTGTTTTTTGATTATCAATGGAGGCAGTTGAAGAACAGCCTGCTAAGACAATGAGAATAAGAGCACTAAAAGCTAAATGCAGTTTTTTCATGTTGATTCAGTACGCGATTGTTATTGGGTGTTTGTCCGATGATTAATTATCGCTGATTTTTCTTCATACAGAGTTTATTTGGCGTCATAAGTATGAAAGCTCTAGGAAATAATCGGTCCAATAGCTGTCGTTACAAATGCCAATATCTAGATTTGAGACTAAGAAAAGCGCTTGCGGTATTGTGAAGGGGAAACACCTTGCAGCCTTGAAAACGCGTGCGTGAAGGTACTTTGGCCAGAAAAGCCAGTAAGCTCAGCAATTTGACCCAAGTTTAGGTTGCCCTTTTCAATCAATCGCTTAGCTGCATCAACGCGCTTGTTCAGCACATATTGGTGTGGCGTAATACCTAGCTGCTCTTTGAACAGCATATGGAACTGACTCTCCCCCAAAAAACACTACCGGCAAGCTGGGCGACGGAGATCTTGTGGGCGAGATGCTGGTCGATATAGCGATCAATCTGCTCAAGATCGAAACGAGAGTCACGCAACGATGTCTTTAGCTCTGAAATGTGACGCTGCAATAAGGCCACCACCGTGTCGTTACACGCACGGCTGAGTAACAGATCATCGGGGCTGCTTTTCATTTCCGCAACCAGCATCTGAATCAGCTTTTGAATTTGAATATCGAGTTGGAAATAGGTTTTACTCTTCGACAACTCATTGATTCTTTGAAGAAGCACCGGATCATCGTCACTTGGCAGTGGCATGTTCAGTACCAAAATATCCGGTTGATCAACAATCCCTCCGAAAGCATGATCAAGGCCAGAAGTCACCACACAGCCCTGTCCGGGGCCAACTCGATTACCAACACCACCCACATCAAACTCAGACTGACCTTTAAGCCCTATAACGACTTGGGTGTAATGGTGCTCATGAGAGTCCATATGCGAAGGCAGGCGAACGATTTCCGCTGGCTTAATGATGTTGGGCGCTAAGGAAGCATGATCAAGGATGTCATTGTTGCGTTTCACCATGTTTCCGGCCTCAGTGTAAATGGAATGTCGATCCGCGGAGTATACCGATTTCCTTTGAATTTGGGAAAGTGAATCGCGCTATCACCTATCGTTATTGGGCTTGCGACAAGAGGATGCTCAGGAAACAGAAGCATAAAAAAGGATCCTTGCTTGATCAAGCTTCCGGAACAATGATCATGAACCAACAAGTTACGGTGGTTGTAATTTGTACTACATCTGGCTATAAATATAAAAAAAGCTGCGAAAACCGCAGCTTAGATAAATTACAAACACCAAATAGCGATTATGGCGCCAGTCGCTCAGCATCCCATTGACCCGTGCCATCTTTGCTAAACAAGAAACGGTCGTGCAGTCGGTGTTCGCCACCTTGCCAGAATTCAATCGACTCAGGACGAATACGGTAGCCCCCCAAAACGTTGGTACAGGGATCTCGCCTTTAGCAAATTTCTGTTTCAGTTCCAAAAACTTACCTTCAAGTACACCGCGTGCTGAAATGCGACTACTTTGCTTGCTGGCAATCGCTGCAAGTTGGCTCTCTTTTGGACGCGAGGTGAAATACTTCATGTTCTCCATCGCCGTCAGCTTTTCTGCTACGCCAGTAATGTGCACTTGACGCTCAAGAGTGTGCCAAGGGAAATGCAAACTCACCTTGTTGTTGTGTTCGATGTGCTGTGCTTTACGGCTACCAAGGTTGGTGTAAAACACAAAGCCGTTCTCATCGACGCTTTTCAACAAAACAATGCGCTGAAATGGCATACCATTTTCGTCAACCGTTGCCACTGTCATCGCTGTTGGATCGCTAAGCTTTGCTTCCACTGCCTGCGCAAGCCATTTGTTAAATTGATCAATCGGGTCGTCTGCTAAGTCTTTACGACGCAAGCCACCTTTCGAATACTCGCGGCGAATATCTTCAATTCCCATAACAACTCCTCACTTTTTTGTGAATTTTGCGCCGATATGTGACAGAAAACAACCCGAATTCCCTATCTCGACGTCGATTTTTGAATTCTATCGCCTAGTTTGTCACTAATGGGTGATGAGTTTCTCCAAGCCAGACAATATTTCGATAATTCATTACTTTATATTCACCACGTCACTGCTAAACTTTTGGGTAACGCTAATGACGAAGTGCCTCTTTAACAAGTGGTCACACCGTGAACTACGTCCAATAATGCATGATGGATCGACTCTTTCTAAGACAACAGGTTACAGATGGATAATCTTGGTAATAGAATCAGACTATTAGTCGACTCCTGAACATCACCCCTGCGGATGGAATATGGATAATAAAGAATACAAAAAGGTGTCGGACGCCGAGCTGGATTACATCGATGATAAAACCGCCGCGCTGCTACTCAATACCCCCACCAGTGCCCGCATCATGCTTTGGGTCATGGTGGCGTTTTTCATTTGTGCCATCGTTTGGGCAGCTTGGGCAGAGATCGACAAAGTCACCGTAGGTCAAGGAAAAGTTGTCCCCTCTTCGCAAATACAGGTAATTCAAAACCTAGAGGGCGGTCTCGTTAAGGAAATTCTTGTTCGAGAAGGGGATACAGTCACTCAAGGGCAACAGCTGCTTCTGATTGACGATACTCGTTTCCGTTCCGATTTTCGTGAACGTGAACAGCAGGTTCTCAATCTAACAGCAAGCGTGTTGCAACTCTCAGCTTCGCTCACTAGCGTTATCATTGATGAGTCAAAATCCGGAAACGACTGGCGAGAGTCTGTCACACTCGATACCAATAAGCTCGCCTATCCACCTACGTTTGAAGAAAACAATAAGAGCCTCGTTTCTCGCCAAAGAGCAGAATACCGACAAGATCTTAATGAACTGCGAAATGAACTCTCCGTTATAGATCAACAGGTCAGACAAAAACAGCAAGATCTCGTTGAAATGCAAGCACGAGTCCGAAACCTAAGAAACGGCTACAACCTAGCCCGCGATGAGTTGAACATCACCAAGCCTCTAGCCGATGAAGGCGTCGTCCCAAAAGTTGAATTACTCAAGCTTCAGCGGCAGGTCAACGACACTAGACGAGAACTGACTTCAACGGAGCTTAAACTACCGGCACTACGCTCTGCCATCGAGGAAGCCAAACTCAGTCGTATAGATATTGCACAAAAGTTCCGCTCAGAACAGCAAGAAAAACTCAATGAGGCACAGGATCGTCTCTCTTCCATGACAGAATCTGCTGTTGGTCTCGAAGATAGAGTAAACCGAACAGTGGTGGTATCCCCTGTAAACGGCACGGTAAAAACACTCAACGTCAACACCGTCGGCGGTGTTATTCAGCCCGGCATGGATATTGTTGAGATCGTCCCAACCGAAGACACCTTGCTGGTTGAAGCGAAAATTGCACCACAAGACATCGCGTTTTTACGCCCAGATTTACACGCTATCGTGAAGTTCAGCGCCTACGATTTTACCAAGTACGGTGGCCTAGATGGAACGCTGGAACACATCAGCGCAGATACGACTCAGGATGAAGAAGGCAATAGCTTTTATATCGTACGAGTTAGAACTGAAAAAACTAACTTCGGTCACGATGAAACCTTGCCTATTATTCCAGGCATGACCGCATCGGTCGACATTATTACAGGCAAACGCACGGTACTGGATTACCTGCTCAAACCAATAATAAGCGCACAAAATAATGCTCTAAAAGAGTAAAGGGATTTAGTGATAAAGAGTGAGCGAATGAGGCGTCAGCGCACCAAATTAAAGTTTGTGTTAATCGGTTGTGCCGCAGCGGTAGCCTTATCGCTTGCGACGACGACTGACGCCTACACCAAACAAGAACAGCGTTGGATTAGTACGGTTACCAAAACCTACGGCGAGAGGGCGGGTAAACGTGTTCAAACGTGGCGTTCGGTGCTAGCTGGTTTACAGGGACAGTCTGAGAAACAACAACTGATTGGTGTGAACGAGTTCTTCAATCAGCTCAACTTTGTCGATGATATTCGGTTGTGGGGAAGAAAAGACTATTGGGCAACACCACTGGAGTTTTTAGGCAGCAATGCTGGTGACTGTGAAGATTTCACCATTGCCAAGTACTTCTCGCTGCTCGAACTCGGTATCTCCGATAAAAAGCTACGTTTGGTCTACGTCAAGGCGATAGAACTCAATCAGTTCCACATGGTACTCGCCTACTACGAAACGCCACGCTCGCAGCCACTGATTTTGGACAACCTGATTGGTGAAATAAAACCTGCGTCTCAACGTGGAGACCTACTACCGATTTACAGTTTTAATGGTCGCAACCTTTGGACCATGAAAACCACCCAAGCAAGTTAGCCGGAAAGTCGTCGAGACTAAAATTATGGAATGATTTGCGCAGTCGCGAGCGCTCATTAACGTTACGGAAACCAAAGGTAAATTACGACGAGTAAATAATTATGACACTATACAGACAGCTAGTGGTCGGCATGATAGCCGTTTTTTTACTGTTATTGACGTCGTGTTTATTATCGAAATTAACACCACAAAAGATTTTTTGGAGCGACAGCAACGCTCTGAAGTCAATAACACCATCAATACCGTCGGACTTGCCTTGGCGCCGTACCTCCAGTCTCAAGACAAGGTCGCGGTGGAATCGGTGATCAATGCCCTATTTGATGGCAGCACTTACTCTACGGTTCGCCTGGTGTTTCTTGAAAGCGATGAAGAGATAGTGCGCACATACCCTATCAAGCCGAGCGATGTACCAGCTTGGTTCACCAATCTTCCTCTATTTTCGCCAATTCAGGACTCTCGCGTCGTCACCAGTGGCTGGCTGCAATTGGCTGAAGTAGAAATTGTTAGTCATCCTGGCGAGGCGTACTCTCAGCTTTGGCATGCATTTGAGCGTCTTTCAGCGGCATTCCTAGGCATTCTCGTATTAGGCTTACTTGCTATCGCATTTATCTTACGTCGTGCCTTGAATCCTCTGCGCGCCATCGTGCTTAAAATGGAACAAGTGGCCAATCGTCAATTTGGTGAGCCGCTGCTAAGACCTAGAACCAAAGATTTGATTGCTGTCGTAGATGGCATCAATAGCATGTCGGCACATGTAGAAGAATCATTCAAACAGCAAGCGAAAGAAGCACAAAAACTGCGTGAACGCGCGTATATGGATCCCGTGTCCCACCTTGGTAACCGTGCTTTCTTCATGGGACAGCTCAATCAGTGGCTGACCGAATCTTCATTGGGTGGCGTTGCCATCTTGCATGCTGAGTTTATTAAGCAGACTTATAAGAGTGAAGGTTATGAAGCTGGAGATGGGCTAGTACGCGAGCTTGCCGATCTACTGTCAATGACCATTAATTTGCCAAACACCGTGATCGCTCGTATCTCGACGGATGAGTTTGGTTTTGTATTCCCGAATATTGATGAAAATGAGCTCAAGTTCGCAGCCAACAGCATCATCACATGCATTCAAGATCTCAATGCAGACCCAACAGGTCTGAGTAAAGCGAAAGCATCACTGGGTGTCGTATTTAATGAAGAGCGCAAAAACTCCACGCAAATGCTGTCTGTGCTGGATAACGCGCTCACCAAAGCTAAATCGAATCCAGAGATGGATTATGGTTACATCTCCAACGAACAAACAGGCGTCATCATGGGCAAACAGCAATGGCGCGCCCTGGTTGAAGAGGCCATCAACAACGAAGAAGTCACGTTCCGCTTCCAAGCAGCCAATAGTAGCTGGGGGGAAACCTATCACCGTGAGGTGTTCTCGGCGATTGAAAAAGATGGCGAGCGCTACACGGCCAACCAATATCTGCTGGCGCTTGAGCAGCTTGATGCCAGCCACATCTTCGATGAACACGTCATTATATCGGTCATTAACAAGCTGGAACGTGAAGAAATGTCTGATGCCATCGCCATCAACATTACGCCGACTAGTATTGCTCAACCAAGCTTCATTCGCTGGATATCGTTAGAACTAAGTAAGCACGCAGCCATTTGTGAGAAGCTGCACTTCGAGATACCAGAGAGCTGCTTTATCAGCAACCCGCATCACACCGCACTATTTTGTAATGCCATTCGCAATGCGGGAGCAAAATTTGGTGTCGATAATTACGGACGTAACTTCCAATCTCTGGAATACCTCAACGAATTTAGACCCGATTACGTGAAATTGGATTACTTATACACCCATCAACTTGATGATGAAAAACAGAAGTTTACGCTGACGTCAATTTCAAGAACAGCGCACAACTTAGGTATCAAAACCATCGCCTCGCGCGTGGAAACACAAACTCAGCTCGACTTCTTGTCTGAGCACTTTGTTGATGTGTTCCAAGGCTTTATTGTGGACAAATAATAGGTGCAAGAATCCATGAAGGATCCGTTACTCAATTCGCTCATCTACATCAGTCGATACTACGGCTTAGCCAACTCCCCTGAGGCGTTGGTTAATGGCCTGCCCCTATCTTCAGGTAAACTGACACCATTCTTACTACCACGCTCAGCCGAGCGTGCGGGGTTGGTTGCCAAAGAAAACCGGGCGGATCTGGATGCTATTCCAACCATCGTTTTTCCTGTCATTTTACTTCTCAAAGGTGGCGATGCGTGCGTACTGAACAGTATCGATCAAGAAAGAAATGAAGCGGAAATCATTACACTTGAGTCTGGCATGGTGCCCATCTCCATTGCTCTAGACGATCTTGTTGCTCAGTACTCCGGTCGTTACTTCTTGGTTAAAAAGCAGTTTCGCTACGACGAGCGCTCTCCTGAAGTGCTTAAGACCCGAGATGGCCACTGGTTTTGGGGTACCTTATGGGAATCAAAGCGCATCTACCGTGATGTGTTAATTGCCTCACTGCTTATCAACATATTTGCTATTGCTGCGCCGCTGTTCACTCGTTTGGTATACGACAAAGTGGTGCCAAACCTTGCCTTTGAAACCCTATGGGTACTGGCTGCTGGTATTTTTATCGTCTTCGGCTTTGATTTACTGCTCAAACTCATGCGCAGTTACTTTATTGACGTTGCAGGTAAAAAGTCAGACATTCTTATTTCATCGAAGCTGTTTAGCAAGGTGATGGGCATCCGAATGGAGTCGCGTCCACCGTCGGTCGGTGCATTTGCGCGTCACTTGCAAGAATTTGAATCCATTCGAGAGTTTTTCACCTCTGCCACCATAGCTTCCCTGATTGATCTACCGTTTGCGCTGCTGTTCTTAGTTATCATTTGGCTAATGGCAGGTAACTTGGTGATCATCCCTATTGTCGGGTCGTGATTCTCATTATTTATTCGCTACTCATCCAAGGGCCGCTACGCAAAACCATCGAAGAAGGGTCGCGTCTTGCTTCGCAAAAATACGCCAACCTAATCGAGAGCTTAGCGGGACTTGAAACCGTGAAGATTTTTGGCGCCCAAAGCCAATATCAATACCGCTGGGAAGAAGCGGTCGCGCATATGGCAAACTGGAATATCAAAAGCAAGCGTATTACCGATGGCATTCAAAATACCGCTGGCTTTGTGCAACAATCCTCCAACATAGGCATGATCATCCTTGGCGTTTACTTAATTGCAGAAGGTGAACTGACCATGGGGGACTCATTGCCGCCACCATGTTGAGTAGCCGAGCAATTGGTCCATTAGTGCAACTTTCTCTGCTATCAACACGCTACAACCAAGCCAAATCGTCAATGACCATAATCGAACAGGTCATGGCGATGCCAGACGAGCAAGAAGAGGGTAAGCGCTACATTCACCGCCCTATCATTCACGGCAAAATTGAACTTGATCGCGTCACCTTCCACTACCCAGATTCACCCATGCGTCGATTCGGGATTTAAGCCTAACGATAGAGCCTGGAGAGAAAGTGGCCATTATCGGCCGTATTGGCTCAGGGAAAACCACGCTTGAGCGGCTCATCATGGGCCTTTACCAACCAACGGAAGGACATGTCAGGATTGATGAAACTGACATTGCTCAGCTTCACCACGTGGACGTACGACGCAATATTGGCTGTGTACCACAAGACTGCGCGCTATTTTACGGTTCTATTCGCGACAACATTACGCTTGGGCGACCACTGGTCGATGATCGCGACGTTATGGACGCAGCGAACCGCGCAGGGGTAACCGTCTTTACTCAGCAAGATCCTGCCGGTCTTGAAAGACAAGTTGGTGAGGGTGGCTTACTACTTTCAGGAGGTCAAAGGCAAGCCGTGGCCATTGCCCGAGCATTCTTGGCTCGCCCACCTATCTTGATAATGGACGAGCCTACCAGCTCGATGGATAACCGCTCCGAGCTGCACATTAAGACTCAGCTCAAACAACTTAAAGAAGCGGAGACATTGATTCTCATTACTCACAAAACCTCCATGTTGGAAGTTGTGGATCGCGTTATCGTAATGGAGAAAGGAACCATCATTGCCGATGGCCCTAAAGCTAGGGTTCTTAGTGATTTAAGAGAAGGCAAAGTCAAAGCCGCAAGCTAACACCATATAACAAATCCCGCTCTAGTCAGCGGGATTTTTCTATTCTAACGACTAGATAAAGATACGGGCGCGTATGCCAAACACCCACGCATGGCTTTCACTCGAAAACGCCGGATCTTTGATGTACTGAATATCAGGCGTAATTTGAACGTGATCGCCCCACTGCATGTTGTAGTAAAGCTCTGCCGCAACTTGCCTTTCCCCAGCATTTAAGAACGTTTGCAATGTATCTTCATTGGTTTGTGACCAGTTAATAGCAAAGCCCAAGTTATTGGTTGGCTGACCTAAACCAAAATAGCCCATGCCGACTGATAGTGAGCGGTCATACAAGGCAACATCCCCTTCAGAAATACCACCACGAACAAATGGCATAATTTGCGGAGTGACAAACTGACTCCAAGAGAAGTTCACACCTTGACCAGACTCGCCACCAATGACCGTACCATCTTCCAATACTGTCGATGACAAACTATGTCGGGAGCCAGCATCCATGTGCCAAAAGGTCAGATGCAAATTATCCGTATAAATTTGCTCTTGAGAAGCAGTCCAACCAATTTCTAAGGTTTTAAAATAAGCCGCGTCACCGCCAAATGCAGTGTCGAAACCATCAAAAATGTCCTCTGATTTACCTTTTGCATCAGCAATACCACCGATGATGTAGAAATTGTCACCCAGCATATGACCAGCTGATATTGCCAACACACCATCATCGGGTAAGCCCATCGCGCCCGCACCGGTTGAAAACGCGAGATTGGTAAATCCGGACCAAGGACTTGCTAAAGCATAAACATCAACATAGTTGGTCACGTCTTGCCAGCCAACAATAATGGAGCCTCGGCCATCACTGATTTTTTGCTTCCAGTTTAGATCCGTGACGCGAAAACCTTGATCACTGAATGCTGGTGCAATCATACCCGCGTAGCCAATTTGATCTTGACCAAGCCATGCAAAACTCTTCGGATCAGTATCGGTGTAGCTATGTCGGTGTTCCACTTTCCACACTAAACTGCCCACGTTGTCAGTACCATGGCCAAGTAGGTTCCACGAACCATAAAGTCTTGCAACGCCTGACGCTGCATTCACGTTAGAGCCATCAACACCGTTGGGCGATTTTAGACCCAGAGCAAAATAGTCCGCACCAAAGGTAAAGCCCTTATCCGCTAACTGATTGCGCCAGTCCTTCTTTTGCTCCGTTTGCTGAGCAATCGTATTTTCAACTGAGTCTGGACCTTCAAAGTTAGCCGCCATAATAGAGCCCGTCGAAAGGGTACTGATGATGGCTAAACATAGGGTGGCAGGTTTTACATTCATTAGTTGCGTACTCATTGATTGATTCCTATGACAAAGTGTAATGAGTCAGACGTTAGGTGGTTGCCATTTTGCGACACAAAAATTAATTCTGATAAAGCTCGATGGATTTTGCTGTCATGGCATAGACCGTTTCGATGTCAGTCGCCCCATCAACATAAGTCACATCAGCACTTTGCTTTTCTACTAGCAAGCGACCATCGACCCAAACAGGCGTATACAAGGATGTCAGCGGATAACCTTGTGGGTAGTCGACCAATACAATTTGGTTCGCTGGTGGGGGAGGGGTATGAACACAGGCTCCTGATGTTGGAACCAAGAAAAATTTCGTCACCACCTCATCATCAAACTCAATAGGTGTAATGAATCCGGGAATACGATAATCCTTGTCTGCTAGCTTTAAATTAGGCTCCGTCGCGATTCGCTTGCGATATTCTGTAATCTCTGCACGCTTTGAAAACAGATACTCGATATCCACACCTTCGGCGCCTAGCTTTTGAGTAATCTCTTTTTGTTCAGCCAATTGCGAAGCGTCAACTGCTTATACGTTTTTAGTTTCGCCAACGTCCCCAACTCAAAAAGCTGCTCATCAGACAGTGTCAAAAAAGGGTCTTCAATGGGGCAACACTCGGTCTTAAATCTGACCAAGAAAGCTCATCAGCGCTAGCCAAACAACTGACTAACCCAATGAAAATAAACAGAATCGTTTTCATTTCATATCTACCAAGCCAATAAAAAGACATCAGAGGCAGCTAAGCTGCCTCTGAGCACAATGATTACAGGGCATTCTTATGAATCTTCCCATCTTTCATAATCACTTTGAACTTGTCTTGGTAGTCGTTAAGAATGGCGATATCTTCCAATGGGTTGCCCTCTATCAAGACCACATCGGCATAAGCCCCCTCTTCAATGACGCCTAGTTTTCCGTATTTATATGGGTTCATACCGCCTGACCAGCTCAGTACTTCAGCTGCGTTCGATGTTCCCATCTTCATGATTTCAAAGGGCGTGAATCCGACTTTGGACATCCAAACCATATTGTCTGCTTGACGCGTGTTGTATGAAGGGCCGAACATGTCGCCTCCAGTTACAATTAACACATCATGTTTGCGAGCCCACTCAAACATCTGCTTCGCACCTGCATTCACACGTGACGCTTTTTGTTTTTGATCCGGGCTAAAGAACGTAATTTTTTCCGGTTCTGCAAATGCCTCTAAAGACATCACCGCCTGCGCAGACAGTGCTACTCCCTCTTCTTTCATCCGCTTTATGGTCTTCTCAGAAACTAAGAAGTTATGCTCTATGACTCTAATACCAGAGTCGATAGCGCGATTTACCGAGCGGTCATGATAAGCATGTGCCATCACATAGGTGCCGTAGTCTTCAGCAACGCCAACAATGGCTTTCATCTCTTCTTCTGAGAATTGCGTCATATGAATGGGGTCAAATTCACTGGCAACGCCGCCACCCGCCATAATCTTGATCTGGGTGGCGCCAGAACGCAGGTTTTGACGTGCCGCTCTACGAGCCTCTGTCACGCCATCGACTATATAGCCAAAGCCATGTCTTTCGAGGTCATCGACACGACCGGGAACATCGTTAAAGCTGCCTGTGTCTGCGTGGCCGCCCGTTTGGCTCAAAAAACCACCCGCGGGATAGATGCGAGGACCATCTAACAGTCCATTATTGATCGCTTTCGCCATTCCCAAAATATTACAGCCGGCGTCCCTAGCCGTTGTAAAGCCTTGATCTAAATACTGCATCATTGAGACATGCGCACGAGCTCCCATGGCCATTTGGTCATAAGAGTCTCGTCCTACTAACATCCCTTCTTGAATACAAAAATGCGAGTGCATATCGATAAGGCCAGGCGTCATTGTCAGCCCTTGGCCATCGATCACAACCGCGTCTTTTGCTTCGATAGGATCGGCCGAGACTTGAGTGATAAGGTTATCTTCAACCAGCACATAGTGGTCTTGGTAGAGTTTGTCTTCTGTCCCGTTAAAGACATCGACATTAGTGAACAAAGTGGTAGCTGCCGATGCCGAAAAGACGACACCCACAGATAATGACAATGCAGCCATTGTTAACGACGTTTTCATGATGCTTCCCTCGATCAATGAGGTGGGTGGATATCCTTAAGCAAACATCAAGCTTCTATGCTTATTACTTGTTTGGAAGCCTATTTTTATCTCAATAGTTAAACTTAGTTGCGCTCGCTAGGACATGCAAGCCACATACAAAATCTACTTCATTGTCCGTGAATAAAGTTCTTCCGCTTCCACTGGTAAGGCGTCTCTTGCGTCAACCGTTTGAATGCTCGAACAAACTGCGACGGAGCGGAATAGCCCAACTGTATCGATAGATCATAAATGGAGATGTCATACTGAAGTAACACTCGCTTCGCGAAGCGAACGTTGAGTTTATCTTTTATGCTTCGAAAATTAGTTCCGCATCGCTGAAGGTTTTCTTGGAGTGTTCGAGACGGGATCCCGAGAACACAGGCAAACTCACTTAATGAGAAGTTTTGCCTGCCTATATAACCCTCAAGAGCGTATTGGAAAGAGTGCTCAAAAGAGAGCCTTTCTGGGTAGTTAAGCATCATGATTTGCCGCTGGAGATCTGAGTCGCATTGAGACAGTGTGATACCCGCGCTCGCTTGCCCAAGATAAATAGCCGCCCCATAAGTGTCATGCCAAGTATCGAGCAGTGCATCATTGGAATGAGTAAAGCAAAAACCCGTGATCGATAGGCTATTGACGGTATCTTGGATTAGGAATTCAAGAACGAAAAGCGCAAATAGCTCCTCTTCAAAACAAGTATGAGTTGCCTCTTTGACAGAATAGACAGAGTGCAAAGAGAAAAGCGTACCTAGCGAGGTTTCCGATACGTGCAGTCGATTAAAACATGACTCACTAAACATCGCCTCTAAGCTAAGTTTGTCGCCAGATTTCTGGAGCAGGGAAATGTGCTTTTTTAGCGTGACTAGAAATAGCTGGTCGCCAAGCAGCGTTCGTAGTGATTGTAGAAGCTCAGCAAAAACCACTTGAGGCAGGAATTCAGCATCAGAAGATTCGATAGCGTAAGGGAGCAAATGCAAATCTCGCGACCCTTTTAGCTCATAAAACAAGTTGAGAAAATGCGTAAACGTCGCCTTCTTAACTAGGGGAATCCGTTCCATACCTGACCCTTAATTCACTCAAAACTCACCCTGCTATCCCTGAGTGCAAAATACAAAGTGTGGGGCAGCGCCCCACACTCCATTCATTCTCTATTGATTACTTCCATGTTTGAGCATAAACGCGCATCAAGTTCTTGCCATAGATTTTAGCAAGATCATCATCGCTATAACCCATTTTGCGAAGCTCATCGGTAATTGCAGCGATGTGTTTAGACAACTCAGCACAGCCAGTCGCCCCTTTATCAAAAGCGTTCAGCATGTAGCCGTTATCTGCGTATGAATCTTTGTATTTACTCGCAAAAGCCACCACCTGCTCGACCGTTTGCATGTCGTCAGTGGCAATGCCAACATGATCCACACCTAGTACTTTAACCGCGCCATCGACCATCATAGCCGCATCTCTCGGTGTGATGTCTGATTTCCATTGACCATCCATCATCCACTCGGTAAAAGTCACCGACACCACGCCACCTCGCTCAGCAATTCGCTTGGCATCCTCATCAGACACTAAACGGTAACATGCCGCAAGACGATAGTCTTCGTCGCCCTTTTCAAGGCCCAGCTTTTCCATACGTTCAGCGGTCTGTTTGAGCGTTTCATCGTTTTCACAACCGTATGTAGAAGCCAATGGCGAATGCGATACGATCACCGGCACATCTGGGTATTTACTGTCCATGTAATCAAGTGTTGAGTTGATCAGCATGCTAGAGTTATGAGAAAAATCGACGGTAATACCGTGTTTGACCATCTCATCAATCACCTCTTTACCAAACTCTGTTATGCCAGAGTCTTGCTCATTCAACATAGCAATCACACCCGAGCCAGTCGCCTCTTTCCCGTTATAAACCAGTTGCATTGAGCGGATACCCTGCTCGTGCAATGTTTTCACTCGGCTGGCATCGCCTTCTAGCATCATGGTGCTCTGGTTATTCCACATGACCGCGTAAGCCCCTTCGTCATGAGCACGCTGAAAGTCCTCAACATTGCGAACTCGAACAATCGGCGTGGTGGCTACATCGATACCTTTCTCGTACTTTTTAAGCGCTTCAAGGTAGAGTGCCCATGTGGATTCTGAAGGTGTGCCGATGGTAATACTTGCACCAGTGACGCCACGACTGTGTGCTAAGTCGATGTAGTTGCCAAGCATGCGCTCTGATGTCCAACCAAATTCCGCTGGCGATGCAAAGAAATCTAGGACAATGGCTTGCTCAGCAAAGGCTTTGCCTTGTTCTGATGCCGTATCATGCCAATCTTTTGTCTCGATAGACGCCATCGCGCCGCTTGAAGCAAGGGTAATCATTGTCGCAAGTAGAAGCTTTTTCATGGTTCAGTTCTCTCAGTTAATCAGTAAAAAAACATGACCGAACTCCGTTTCAGCATCTTGTCTGGATAGGTATGTTATAGAGAATGAAACGATAAAATGTGCATTTTGCGCGGATGACTAAAATTACAGAGATAGTGTTAGTGGCTTCTCGATAGTTTGCGATAAGCAGAGGGCGTCACGCCAGCAACACGCTTAAATGAACGGGTAAAGTGCGCTGAATCGGAATAACCATAACGATTAGCAAGTTGGGTGATGGACTCGTCTGTTTCACACAACCTTCTTTTCACCTCATCGAAGACAAGCTGCTCAATAAAAGGTTTATAGATGATGTTCTCTGCACTCAATCGGCGTTGCAGCGTGCGGACGTTAAGACGCAAGATCTCCGCGGCGAGCTTGATAGGTAGCTTGCCCATCGAAAGGTAGGGCGTGATGGCTAAGGTGAACTGTTCTTTAAAGCTCAGAGACTCGGAGACTATCAAGGTGGCGTTTGGATTTGGTGAGGAAACCTGCACTGGAAAGTCGAGTAATGAAACGGGAATTTCTAACGCCGTCACAGGGCGCTCAACATAAAACTGCGCATGCTCTAGAGAGGGTAAACGAGAAAAGTCGTCCCTGTTTTGGCTTTGAATACCAATACGCGCAGGAGTCCACTGATCGTTCGTTAGGGCTCGCAGCACCTCTGCCATGCAGATAACCGAGAACATCTCCGCGTACTTAAACCAAACCTCATTGACGCCGGCTTTGTCACGCACCAGCCACCAGCTATTTGCTGAATGCTGCAAATAGACCTTAGCTCCCGTCGAGCGAGTTTGAAGCTGGTTAGCGAGAGCCTCAAGCGTGCCTCGTAATGTGGGCTGTTTCGACATGGCGGCAATTAACTCCGGAACATAGTGCTCTCGGCAGGTTCTTAAAAATAGCCACCCCGCTCTCTCTTCATTCATATGCTGAGCCAAGACTTCAAAGAAGTTCTTCAGGGTTGATTCTGGCAAGTATTCATAATCAGTATCGGTATGGATATCGCTGGGAATGGTTGCCGCACGAAGCAAAGCGTAGGTGTCACCATCAATTTCCCCCAGCATATTGGCAAAGAATTCGACGCTTTGTTTTGAAACGAGTGAGAAGTCCATCTCTTGAGTTTGTTTCATAAAATGAAGAGGTTAGGAATGGATACCTAAAGTGTCGTCAATCCGTCGAGTTTGGTCAAACCGTTTGAATGGTAAAAGCGTTTTGCCGCAATAAAACAAAGCGCCTGACTGATAGTCAGGCGCATTGCTCATTTTAGAGGGTGTTTTTGAATATCTTACCGTCTTTCATGATGAGATCCATTTCGGTTAGGTGAGAGCCATCTGGCTTAGCATCATTGGTTAGCCAAGTTTCTCGACCACCAATCAACGTAATATCTTCAAGCGGGTTGCCATCAATCAATAGGATGTCGCATACGCCCCGACTTCAATCACACCAATTTTGCCGTCTGAGTATGGGTTGATCCAATCTTCCATCAGCTCTGCTGAAATTCGGCCACCGGTTGATGTCATTGCTCTAAGCGCCGAGAAGTTACCGAAGAACTTCGCGTTTAGGTAAATCTCATGAGAGATCTGCTTGGCACACATATCCGCATAGCCCACACAGTCAGTATTAAATGCTCGGTAGTCTGGGTCTAGCTTCTGTACGTTTTCAATGTAGCTGTCGAAAGCCGCTTGCGCCGACGCTAGCTTCTTCTGAATGCTTGGGTCTTGTACTACGGGCACCTTCGCCAGCTCCGGTGAGAACGCGGTGAGGTTCGTCACCAAGAAAGCGCCCTTCTCTTTAAACTTCTTGTGGTGGCTTTCATTGAACATAAAGCCGTGTTCAATGGACTTAACACCAGTATCCAACGCTTGGTGCAACGCCTTGTCTGAATACGCGTGAGTCGCCACGTAAGAGCCATACGATTCTGCAATGTCTACGGCTGCCTTGAGCTCTTCATCCAATAGTGACTGGTATTGCCATGGGTCAAATTTTGACGACACGCCACCCGACTGGAACACCTTTGTAAACTGACCACCTTGGCGGTAGTTGTGGCGCGCTTGCTCATGGATCTCTGCCACGCCAGCCGGCGTTGACATGATGCCTAGGATTTCTAAGTTCTGTGGTGAATCTGTCAGTCGGCGTGACTGTAAGCCGACATCTGAGTGTCCACCGATTGGCGCAATAGGTGCACCTGAAACGTAAGTACGTGGAAAATCTATTTCACCTTTCTTCTCAAGCTCAGTCCAGACGCCATCTGTACCACCAACATCGCGGATGGTACCGAAGCCAAGGTCAAGATACATCTCGCCAAACCCTTGTGCATGTACTGCGATCTCTGACCAACGCATGTCGTTGGTACCAAGTAGCCCTTTTGGCAGCGCTAGGTGCATGTGCGCTTCAACCAGTGCCGGCATCAAGGTTCGACCCTCACCGTCAATCACTTTGGCATCAGCGGGTCCATCTGCATTACCTTGGGTAATCGCGGTAATTTTGTTGCCAGTCACAACGACAGAGTGGTTGTTGTACAGCTTATTTTCGGTTCCGTTGAAAATATTGACGTTCTTAAATACAACCACTTGCGGCGCTTCGATCGTGGTTGGCTCAGAAGCTTGTGTCGGTGCCATAGCAGCAAATGCAGAAGCGGTCGTCAACGCGAGTGAAGCAGCAATCAGTGTTTTCTTAAACATGTAATACTCTCTTTCAGTGATGTTGGTGTCTCAATGTGTGAGCACATAGTAACCAATCACTTTCACTAAAAACTGCCATTTGACGACACATAGAATCTTACTCAATTCAATCTCATCACTTCGCGTTATATACCCACACAGGTGCTCGGTTTATCTACGTATTAAGGGTGTGATACTTTGCTAACAGACACGCTCAACTACACTATCGTTAGCCCAAGAGTGAGGAATAATAATGACCAGTATTGTATTTTTTAGCGCCAAATCTTACGACGAAGTTGCTTTTGAAAGCGCGAAAGGGTCAAGACCATTGCACTATCAGTTCTATAGCTTTGGACTCAATGAGAAAACAGCAAAAATGGCAAAAGGACACGACGTCGTCTGTGCTTTTGTGAATGATGATTTGTCGAAGCCAGTTCTAGAGCAGCTCGCTCATCGCGGTGTTAAGATGATTGCTATGCGCTGCGCTGGCTTCAACAACGTCGACCTAGAAGCTGCGAAAGAACTAAACATTCAAGTGGCTCGTGTTCCTGCGTACTCTCCTGAAGCCATTGCCGAGCACGCTGTCGGCATGATGATGACGCTAAACCGCCGCTTCCATAAGGCGTTTCAGCGCACCAGAGACGCGAACTTTTCATTGGAAGGCCTGGTTGGGTTCAACTTCCACGGACGAACTGCAGGCATTATTGGCACCGGCAAAATAGGCATTGCGACCATTCGTATCCTTCGTGGACTAGGTATGGACGTGCTTTGTTATGACCCATACCCAAATGAGGCGGTTGCCGAGCTTGGTGGCACGTACTGCGAGCTCGATGAATTGATCAGCAAATCAGATGTGATTTCCCTGCACTGCCCAATGCAGCCAGAAAACTACCACCTTCTCGATGCTACTGCTTTCAGTAAGATGAAAGATGGCGTGATGATTATCAACACCAGTCGAGGAGAGCTTTTGGACGCATCTGCTGCAATAGAAGCGCTCAAACAAGGTCGTATAGGCGCACTGGGCTTGGACGTGTATGAGAGTGAAAAAGAGCTATTTTTCCAAGATAAATCCAACGATGTGATTGTCGATGACGTCTTTCGTCGCCTATCTGCGTGTCACAATGTGCTGTTCACAGGGCACCAAGCTTTTCTAACCACAGATGCCCTTGAAAATATCGCAGAGACAACGCTGGGTAATATTGAAGACTTCGCTGCACAAAAGCGTTCTGCGAACTTCATAGACTAACTTTTGGAGCTTAAGGTCGGTTTGGTTTACTGAGCTAACAAAAAGGGAAGTCCACTAGACTTCCCTTCTTCATTGCGGCACTCGCTCTATGGCTCGTTAATGATGAGAATGGTGTTAAGGTCTACACCGACGACACCTTCGAGCTCAATACTGACCGTTTTGTCATTACCCTTATCAATGCTGATTACGGTGTTACCATCAAGCTCTTCCGTATGGATCACCTCAGAAGCCAGTAGGTCTGCTAACGTATCGTCATCGTCAAACAAGTCTGAGAGGTCAATGACGTCATCATTACCATTTTCTTGCGAGAAGTCTTTGATGATGTCGTAACCACCGTCGAGATCGGATTCAGCCCATTTAAAGGTATCGTTACCCAAACCGCCAGTCATCACATCATCACTTAGACCACCAATAAGAAGATCATTGCCGTCAGTGCCATGTATCACAGTCACGCCACTGCCACCTTGCACAGCGAAGTCTAACTCGTCCGTTAAGTCTAAGTTACCTTTAGACAGAATATTTACATCAACCGTTGCTGTATCCGTACTGGCAAGACCATCAGAGTCTACAGCGCTGTACATAAACTGGTCTTCAATTTGCGCTTCAATGATTTCGATGCTTTGGAGAACGAAACCGGCATTTTGGTCGTCATCTACAGCGATAATTCGGAACTCATCAAAGGGGACATCAGAGTCCACATTGATGACCGCTTGCTTAGAGGAGTTATCATCGGGTCCATCAATTACAATTGGATCAGGGTCAATGAGCACACCATCAGCGTATAGATAAACAAACACTTGGCATCGCCGTTGTTAAACGAGCCTGTCATCGCACCGATTCCGATAGCTAGACTCGTCACCAAGCCACTTTGAAACTTAACCGACATGTATTCTTTGGCTAATGACTCCGTCTCTTTACCTGCACCGCTTTCATTCGCGCGCTCGGTATAATAACCTCGTTGTTTCAGAACACCCGAACCATCGAAACCGATCATTTCCTCGGTTAAATTGTCATGTGGTGCATCATCCGCGTAGGTACCACCGGTTAAAATAATCCCTTGATCCTCTAGCTCACTGAGATCCCCAGTAAAGCCATCAATAGTGGCATCAAAAGCGACATCCACATCGTAATAGATATCAAAGGTTTCCTCGATCATATCCCCTTCATCTAGATCGAATCGTATACCGGCATCGCTAATGAAATAAAGCTGACCAAAATCAGGCTCTTTCTCAATTTTGATCATGGTGACTTTATCTGGGTCTTGGTCATCTTCAAGGTCAGTAATAAAATCAGAGAAATCGAGCGGAATATTGTCATCACTGGCATAAAGCTCAAAGTCCGTCACTTCTGGTGGCGTATTAATATCGGTAATGGTACCAACACCTGTCGCAGAACCATTGGTGGTCACGTTGTTGTTGTCGGTTACCACTACACCAAAAGTCTCTGGCGTTTCAAAAACACCGTCCGTTATCGTAGGTACTGTGATCTTAAACTCCGTCACACCTGCGGGCAGAGTGATGTTGCCATCGGTAATGGTCAGTGATATATCCGACTGACCGTCGTTATAGCTCGCGGTGAGAACGCCAATATCGCCAGCCTCGGTACTGTAGTCGCCGCCAGTCACCGCTGCGAGATTCAATACAACATCAGCCTCAGTCTGCGCAGATAGACCCACGATGAACATTGCTGCAGTCCCTTCATTAACAGAGACTGCTGGCGTGATTGAAAGTG
>JYJJ01000025.1 GCA_003263775.1 Vibrio maritimus | reverse complement strand
TTTTCGCTCAAATCGCACTACAAGTTGTTGCTGCTGAGTAATTCAGTTGTAAGAACGCGAAAAACACCAGCTTCGGCTGGTGTTTTTTTTGCCTGTAAGTACAGGTTCCGCCGCCTTCCACAACAGCAACTGTAGCTGATACCGACTAGTCATGGAAATTCCCCCAAACAAGGTACAATCCGTGCTCAAATTTCTATGACGCACGGCCTTTAATATGCACTCACCCCAACACTGCTTTAACCGATTTGATGCTGCTATTGAAGGCTACGAGTTACCAGAACAATTTACATTTCCGTTCTACTACACGCCACATCCGCTGTGCGTGTTGGCGGCAAATCAGCTCCAGCAGTATCTTCAAACACAAACCGACTTCACTCATGACTTTGGTTTAAAAGACGAGAGCCAAGGTCGAGGTAAGATGTTCGGCGTTTTACTGGTGCAAAACCCGCAAGGTGAAATCGGCTTTTTGAGCGCCTTTTCTGGCAAGATTGCAGACCAAAACCTTCTGCCAGGCTTTGTGCCACCTGTTTTCGATATGCTCACTGAAGACGGCTTCTTCCGAGAAGATACCGAGGCCATCACTAAGGCGCTTGCGACCTACAAAACTTTTGCCAACGCACCAGAAATAGCAGAACTCAAAGAGCAAATCTCAGCGGAACGCGCCGCTTACCAACAAGAAGAACAAGCACAACGCGAGATCATGATTCAAGGGCGTGCCACACGTAAACTGGAGCGAAAAAATGCCGAGCAAACACTCAGTGGCGACGCGCTTCAAACCCTACTCGATGAGCTTGGCAAGCAAAGCGTCGCAGAAAAAAACACGCTTAAATACCTAAAGCTCAAGTGGGAAGACAAACTTGCCGTTAAAGAGCAGCGACTTGCAGAACTTGAAGCTAACCTTGCAGAGCTTAGAGAGCACCACAAAGCGCTATCCAACGCTTTGCAGCACAAGCTTCACAAGCAGTATCGTTTTCTAAATCAGCTTGGCGAGACGCGCGATTTAGTTGATATCTTCGCGGCAACCACAACCCCGATTCCACCAGCCGGTGCTGGCGAATGCGCCGCACCAAAGCTGCTGCACTACGCCTACAAACACGGCTTTAAACCCTTGGCTTTGGCCGAATTTTGGTGGGGCGTTTCGCCTAAGTCAGAGATCCGCAAGCATGGCGGTTTCTACCCATCATGCAACAACAAATGCCAACCTATCTTAGGGCACATGTTGCAGGGTCTAAACGTCGAGCCTAACCCGCTAGAGCAAAACTGGGCGCAAGATAAAGAGTTAGAAATCGTATTCGAGGATGAGGCTATGGTGGTTATCAATAAACCATCGGGCTTACTGTCTGTGCAGGGAAAACCATTAAAGACTCTGCTTACACACGCCTGCAAGCCCTATTCCCGGATGTTGAAGGCCCCTATGTAATTCACCGCCTAGACATGGCCACATCTGGGTTGCTCGTGTTCGCCTTAACCAAACGCGCCAATAAAAGCCTACAAAAGCAGTTCATTACCCGTGGTGTACAAAAACGCTATGTAGCGTTACTTGAAGGTGAGCTTACTCAAAATAAAGGTGACATTTCACTGCCAATGCGTGGCGACCCAGATGATCGCCCACGACAACTCGTATGTTACGAACACGGCAAACTGGCAGAGACTCACTGGGAGTTGATTGAAGTGCGTGATGGCCGAAGCAAAGTGTACATGTATCCTAAAACCGGTCGAACCCATCAACTACGCGTTCACAGCGCTCATCACCTAGGGTTAAACATGCCTATGGTTGGAGACACGCTGTATGGTGAAAAGTCCGATCGTTTGCATTTGCATGCGGAGCGGTTGGAGCTTGATCATCCTTATAGTAAGGAGCGATTGGTGTTTCAGGTTGATAGTGAGTTTTAAGTTCCGTAACAAAGAAACCTCTTTGCTCCTTGGCAAAGAGGTATTCAATCAAATTACTTTGCTAGATGTACAAATGCCTGCACCATTTTTGTAATACCGCTAAATACATCTTTCAATTGTGCAGAGCCATCCATGTACGCTGGTGTTGATACCAACAGATTCTCTACATCAACGACACAGTCTTGTGTTTCGCATTCTTTATGAATCGCTCCTGTTTTCTCTATCTCTGATGCGGTGGCAGCATCCTGACCGATGGTTAAGGTAGGTTTTTTATTACCCAAAGTCATGGCGACGACACTCGGTGCAATACAAACCGCTGCAACTGGCTTGTTATTGCTGTAGAAAGCTTCAATTGCCTGGCTTACAAGAGAAATCACCTCACCATCAGCACCTTTGAAGGCAAAACTCGACAAGTTTTTCGCGACACCAAAACCACCTGGAATCACAAGCCCATCATAATCATCTACACTTAGGCTATCCAAGGTAGAAATATCCCCCCTTGCAATACGAGCCGCCTCTTGCAATACGTTTCTTGATATACCCTCTACAGGAGCGCCTTCCAGGTGGTTCACCACATGGAACTGTTCAACATCAGGTGCAAAAATATCGGACTTAACGTCCTCAAGATCTAAGGCTAATAATGTCAGTACTGACTCTCGAATCTCAGCACCATCCAAAAATCCACATCCAGATAAAATAACAGCTACTTTCTTCATATAAATTTCCCTTTACCAATCAAAGTAACACCAAATATATCTGCAATTGTAATAATCAAATACTTGCTAATCGTGCACTAATTATCTCTAATCAGCCATTTTGGTTTTTCTGAGCTCTCGAGGTGTCATATTGAACAGGATCTTGAACTGCTCTGAGAACCTAGACTGTGATTGAAAACCACAAAGTTCAGCTATATCCCCAATACTTTTAACCGTGGTTTGCAACAAATGAAGTCCAACCCCTAGTCGAGCTCGATTTCTCAGCTCTATTATTGATGTCCCTTCTGCCTTTAACCTACGCCGAAGCGTAGAAGCGCTCATAAACAGTCGCTCTGAAAACTCCTCTACTGACCAGTTCTCTTGAGGGCTCGACATGATTAATGAATAAATCTTCTCACTCAATGTTTGAGCATTGACAAGATGAGCCAAATTGTTATGTCCGCTGTTGTAAAGAATCTCCAATATTTCTTTCTTACGGTTCTTTAGCAGTTCTTGAGGAGCGAAGCTCGAAAAGTTCACAAACTGCTCTAGCGAGTATTGCAAAAGAGGTGAGATCTCACCTTCTACGTGTTTAATTGTTGAACGGCTCGTACTGGTAAATGAATCAAAATCGCTAAACTCAAACTCCACGAGAATCGCGAAATAATCATCTTGAGATGGAATGTTTCTCATATCAATCTTGGGATTATTTGACAAAAAAACAAAACTTCCTGAAGAGCAGGTAATACTATTGTTTTTGCCTAGTGTTTTCGTACCGCTTAGCACAAAGATCAATAATGGCTTTACAATAGGGACATTGGATATAACTTGCTCTTTCCTTGAAGTGTATACTGAGAACGGAAGGTCTCGAGTTGACTGAGAAATACTTTTAGCCGTAGCAATTAAATCTTTCAAATACGTCCCTTTTTGATTACTCACAAATCCACCAAAAATCTTGACATCATATGCACTTAATACAATGTGGAGACTTTCATATTCAGACACGCTTCTTGATTTTGAAGTACTGCGTCTAACCAAGTAAAAGCTAAAGCAAGAGATATTAAAGCCAACAGACTCGGACTGCCCCTTCCTTCCCATCAAACAAATTTTCAGAGGCCTTATATTTCCACTGCCCCACATCGCGCTAGGTACTCGTAGGTCTCAGTATCATCACACTTAATCACCATTCCGGAGCGTCCACGGCTGAGCAACACCCTGTAACTGCCTTCTGTGTAATGGTCATAATCTCGACATTTGACAGGCTCTAGCTTTCCATTTCGATAGATTAAGTCATGCCCCCAGTTAAACAGAGCGAATGATAGCTCTAACCCCTGAGAGGTAAACTCGTCGCAAGCGGCATTGAACTGACAACACGAATGCTCAGAACTTGGTGGATCAACGTACCAGGGACCGATTGCACTGTTATATTTGCTGCCCTCGACGTCCACCTTCTCCATAAATTCGCCACCTTTGCCCGACTGCAACCAACCAACTCTAAACGCATGCTGACGGATCTTGTTCCCTTCTTGCATGGTTTGTTGGCAATCGCTCGCGAAATCCTCTGCAGCTTTTTTACTTCTCGTTACTCGTATCGGATATGAAGGTTGAATTTTAGATGCCACTTCTTGAGCCTTTGCAAAGTTGTTAGACAGCACCGCTTCAATCCATTCATCGAGTTCCTCGGTAAAAGACTGCCTTATCGGCGTTTTTAAGTTGAATACATCCCTTTTAATAGGCTTGATGCGCTTCATCTTGCTCGCATGCAGCGACGGCATAATAGGGATAACTCGACCCTTTTGTGCGCTCACGGCTCGCTCGAGATCAACAAGCATCTGGTCCAGCTCCATCTCCTTGGTGTGAATCGCCTGTCCATCACCAACCAGCAGCACCAAAACGCCAAAAGGCTGCTTGGATAGCCAGTCGCAGCAGAGCGTTAGATCTGATTCGGAGTTTTTGGAGCTATTCCAAGCTCGCTGCGCTTCATCAAACACAACAAACGTCTCTTTGCGGATAGAATTTGCGCTTCTGACATGCTTTTTGAACACATACAGGTGTTCAATCATGACTCGCCCATCTATGACCTTGTCGGAAAACTGCTTACCGGCCTGCGCCGCACTGTAATTCAAAGTGTATTGGAGAACATTCACTAACGCCTTGTTGCCGGATAGAAAGATAGGCTCACTCTTTTTCTGACTCTCGCTGCGGGCGATCTCGGCAACAGCGCTTATCCCTAGTAAAGTTTTACCCGCACCTGGGCGGCCATGAACGACAACGACATACCTTTGCTGCCGCTCTTTGGCTGTGTGATACAGCTTCAGCAGCGCCGCACGGGCCTCATCAATATTTTCGCCGGCAGAGGTTTTTAGCGTAGGTATTTTTGCATCAAAAAAGACCTGAGCCGTGCCATGCAATATGCTCGGCTGACGGTAAAACTCGCCGTGTTTCCAATTCTGAACATCATAAACCTCAGGCTTTTTTAATGACGTAATCAGCTTTGAACTCAGCTTGGATGCCAAACCACTATCCGCAATATCACAAACAACATGAGGATGCTCGAATGACTCTGAGCCTGGTTTTGTTAGTACCAGGAATCCATGACCGACCAAGTTGATAGACTCACTGTGATAACGCAGCATGGTTTGCAAATCGGAGTTAGCGCGAAGAATTTCATGTTCCGTGACTCGCTCCTTGTGTTTGAACTCAACCACAAACAGCTCGCCACTGGGCGTCACCAGATTCACATCCGCCGCTCGCTTGCCACCTTCACCGATTAACTCTTTCTCAAAGGCTATCCAGCACTTCTCCAGCTCAAGGGCCACCTCGGCTTTGACATGCTCTAGCGTAGCGGTCATTACATCGTACTCGCTCTCCCATGCATAAAGCTGTGTTGGACTCAGGTCCGTCGTCCACTTCAAACTTTCATAGAAGCGTTTGAGTGTCGCGATAAAACGTTCTTTGTCTGTATTTAAGAATTGCTGCCAAGTTCCTTCCCAGCCTGCGGTTAAATCCATCTACTCGCACTCTCCTATTTTCTAAAATGTCGTGATGAGCTTCTCTACAGCCGGAACATCCGCTTCGGCCCAATCGACTTCCCATAGCTGATCTTTAGCCAACCAGCGAGAGTCAATATGCTCAGTCAGTTCAAACTCGCGTGTTGGAACGTCAATGACAAAACAGTGCATTGTGATATCAAAATCTGGATAGCTATGCTCAATCTTCAACAAAAACTGAGGATGAGTAACGGTAATGGTTAACTCTTCCGCCAACTCTCTCGTAATCGCCTCTACCAGCGTTTCACCCGCTTCAACCTTACCACCAGGGAACTCCCATTTTTTACTAACATAGTCCAGCTTTGATGGGGCTCTTTGTACGGCGAGAAAGTCTCCCTCGTTTTTTAAAACAGCTGCGACGACTTCGATGTGTTTTTTGCTCATTGATTTAGCTCTTCTAACAATTTATTGCTACGAGATTTTAAAACCTCAACATCCTTTGCGTCATCTACGATGTGCATTTTCTTGTGGCAATTAGGGCACAATTCAACTGTGTTTTCAGTCGTATCTTCACCACCTTTGGCGAGCCAAACAATATGGTGTGTCTCCAGATATGGCTCGCCTTTTACATTTTTAAATGGCGCAGGCTGTAGACAAAGTTGGCACTGACCTTTAGCGAGACGTTTAGCCAATTCTGCTACCCAGATATTTCGCTCATAGCTGGTGGATTGCTGTTGGTACCGTGTAGCAGTTTTTCCACCTTTCGCAGCCAAAGACTGAAGCTCCTCAAGAGTCAATTTCTTGGCCTTACGAACTCGGACACTCTCAACGTTCTCGCGATCTTCTTTTCTAACCTGGCGCTCACCCGCTATAAGCTTTAGAGGAAATATATACGCTCTTCTTGGATTATCTCGTTCATCATCTTGCGTTTCCGAGTACGGTTCACCGTCGAGAGCGACTTCGCCAACATAGGTGTATTCTTGGTCCGTAAACACCTCAAATAAGTGAACAGCGACGCCATTGGTTCTCGATTCAGCTAGCGTTTTATTCTGCTGAAACGTTAGGCTTTGATCGCCTTTAGAGCCCATGCCTGTATAGTGGAGAACGTCACCTACCCAACGATCATCATAAATAGACTTGATGTGGTTCGATACAATGACCAATGTATTGGTTTTATGTGAGCGGCGCATCCCACCTTGTGGACTACAACCAAAGGCTTCGCACAACTCTGTGTTGTTTAACTTAGCGCCCTGGACGAGTGACGTATCATAGACCATCAACTTTCTCCCAAATCTGTTTCTGAACAATACTCACTTCTGCCATTTCTTACCTTCTCGACATTCAGATAAGTACTTAAATGGGAAGGGTTTGACTGTCGCTAGTTTATTGCGCACAAAGTAGCTCTTCGTTAAATCCGGCAGCTCCCCCTCTAACCAACTTATGCATCTATCTTTTTGTTCTTTAGAGGTATGACTGAGGTGGGCTTTCCAATCGGAGCTATTCAGTGTTATTAAAGCATTAAACACATCCTGTTAATATTAAGTACTAGTTCCCTAGATAAAGGCTCGCTATTTTGTCCAATAATGATGATTTACTGACCTCATTCACTTTGTGTACATTAATTGTAAATGATCTCAGATAGATGTCTGTTATTGGCTCGACCATTGGGTTAGTTAACGTTCCCTCCTGGGTGTAAGTCAGAATATTGTAGACCAAGTTCTGCTTCTGAATAGTAGAGTTTGGCTTGTTGGTCTCACGAACGAAGCACCAAAGATCAGGTTCTACATGTTGCAAGAAAATACGGTGTTCTTGTTTGCGGGTTTTGGGAGCTAAATAATACGGTAAGACAGTTTGCTCAGATTTACTCGTACGCCCAATTCCCCCCTCGGTTTCACTTTGTGAAGAGAGTGTGTCGATCTCTATATTACCGATGATCCGTGGTACTCGGACACTCGTGTAGCTGCTAAGTAATACCTGCCCGTGATGATCCCAAAGATAGAATCCGTCGTTATAAAGCTTTTTCACCACCATAGTGCTCAAGAAAGAGTAGCGATGACGAAGGCGTTTCTCGTTTTCGAACCGGGTCGAGCTGTTTATCTTGAGGACACAGTCGTCAATCTTAAACTCAATAACTGATGCAAACATACGCTTGCTGCTAGTTTTACGGATCTTAAATGCTGTGTAGTGGCCATCTGGCAATTGAATATCTGTGATTCTCCCGGTCGTGAAAACTTGCTCTTTTAGCCACAGTTCGATAGCGATTTTATTAAGCATATGTGTGTTGAGTGGTTTGTATGAGATAGTAACCTCACCACTCACTTTGTCTTTGGAACGACTCTCCAGCTTATCAATGTCTAGCCCCTGTAGAACAACAGGCGCTTGCTGGCGGAAGCGAGCTATTTTAAGCTGGCTATAATAATCCAGCTCTTCCTGTTTGCCTTTTTCGGCTTGCTCAAGCGCTTGCCAAAAGCTGTTATAAGTTTTCCCATTAACTAGGTTGCGAATACTGGAGCCATTGTCTTTTGTGCTCTTGCTCAGAACGAGATAAGCAGTATTCCATGCCAGACTACCTAAATCCGGAAAGTTAGCTGAAGGCATAATCTCTGCAGGCTGTAGATGTTCTCTTAATTGTTGGTACAAAGCCTCTCGGCAGTCGACAGGACCTGTCGGGTATTCACCAACGTTATCGATAATCACCAGGGGAAGTTTTCGCGTTTTGCCTAGTGTGAGGAACTCATCCAGTTCATAGTCAGCTTGGAAAACACGAGGCTTAAATCGGATCCCATGAGCTTTACACACCGCTTGCAAAGTCTTAAATACCAACTGCTCTGCGTAATTCACGCACAGGGGGTAATTAGAGCCAAATGCCATATAAGGGATTTTCGATTTTATGGCATTAGCACGTTCAGTGACTTGGTACTGCCCCTGCTTGCCTGCAAACAGAAAAGTGGTGTCATCTACTGGTGCAAGCAAGCTCTCGCTGTAGCTGGTTTTGAAGCTGACTCGATTGAGATTGAACGCTAGCTCTTGATGCTCTGAGCAATAAAGATCTGTTGCTAATGCGTTTACATAAACAATACCTTGCTTGTTTGGCTTACCGGCAGGACGTGCGCTCAGGTATAGCTCTGAGTTGAAATACGCTGGTGATAGATCGTAGAAGTCGGCGGTTTGATTGACTAAGCTGCGCTTTAAGTGCAACCCAATTAGGATCTCGAATACTTTGTTAAGCCCCACACCATCTTCCAAAAGCTTATCGAGTAACGCGTTTGCAGGCTCTGACTCTGCGCTTGTAGCTAGGTAGAAGTAGTAGAATCGGGTGCCGACACGAAGAGTTTCATACTCAACAGTAGCATTGGATTTAAGAGCTAATTTTTTGCGGATCAACTGCTTAATTTCCTGATGCACACGAGCCGAGTACCTTGCCCAGTCTTTCTTGTCTTCGGGGATCCAATCGAATTGGCGTACGTTATAGGTGACAACCAATTCTTCGTCCTGATGATGCAGCAGACTCAGTATGTGGCCAGCCATATCACCTTGAATATCAAACAGGTGAGTTTGGGCCTTGGGGCTACGAGTTGCAGGAATAGCACGTTGCAAAAGCGGACTCATTGATCATCTCCCATGTTCAACAGTGACAGCAGTTTGTCATTAATTCCAAGGCGCTTTTCCAGCCGTTCATCGGGGTAACCTTCGTAAACTTTGAACAAGTTGAGATAGTACAGATCCGCATCCTTGTTCGTTTCCGCCTTTGTGTTGATCTCGTTGTACTCCAGACGTGTATTGACGTAAATAAAGCGAACGGCATCAAATCGCTCGCAAGCATGCTCTGTAATGGTGTCGATCTTACCTAAGGCTTTGTTGTGAGACTGGCGCGCCATATCTTCCTTGTTGAAAGTTGATGTCCAGTTCTTTACGTCGATACACAGCAATTCATTGTTGATTATCAGATAGTTGTCAAACAGTTCATATGCACGTGATCCAGCCTGTTCCATGAGTATTTCTGGGCTCAGCGGCTGAAGGGTCAACTTTTCCAACAACTGCTGGAAGAGGTATTCACCCACATTCCCCTTGAATATCGCCAATGCCTTTGGGTGTGGCACCCAGTCTTTGTACGCTTCCTTAAGCAGTTTTCGCCCTGCCTGAATTATTGTTCGGGCGTGACTATCTTCATTAAGCTGGCCACCAACGTTAAACAGGGCTGCTTTGGGCTCGTAGAAGCAATCTCCGTGTGTTAAATCAGTAAGGACTTGATGTTCACCATTCTTACGGCACAGAGTGATATGGGCTTTATCCCCACGCATGTCGATGAACAGGTAGTCCAAAACATCAAAAATATATGGATCGGCTTTTACGACAGCGGTTTGTTTGAGGCGCGAAATATACTGCGGAGGGTTTTGCACGCAGTCGATGTGACGTAGGGCTTCATTGAAGGCAACTGCATCCAGATTACCCTGTCGAGCTTTTTCTAGAGTCTCTGGTACGAATTCATCGAAGAGCTCAGTCAGGTGCTCATGGCTCTCGCGCATAGAAGACTCGAACGTTTCTCGCGTGCTTTCATCAGCAAATGAGGCGCGAAATGCTGCGGCAGCACAGAAGTCTTTCAATTCGGAATTAAGCAGGGACATGCTTTCCAGCATCATCTGATTTTCTGGGTTGCGCTGTATGTTGGCAAACTGCATCAGTGCGTTGTTGAGTACATCTTGAGGTAGGAAAATCTCTGTGTTGATTTGGGTGTCTCGGCGCTCAACTCGACCAACTGCCTGCATCAAAACCTTGAGCAGCTCCATGGCATGTTCGCGCATCAGGATCTGGTAGTTGTCACCATTGACCAGGTTGACATCAAAATCTTTCAGTAGCTTAGTCTCGTGGACGCTAGCGTAGTGCTTCATCAGCGTCATGAAGTTTTCCAGCGAGTTAAGACCCTCGCCGGTTTTAACTTGGCTATAGAATGGAGATGTAATCAAGACCAAGCGCTCAAAGTCTTCGTCAAAGTTTGACTTGTCAGGTAACACCTCAGGGTAGGTGACGAAGTAGTTCAGTCCAGTACCAGCCCCCTTATAATGGGAGACAAATGCCAGTTTGGTGGCTGGATCTTCCACCCGAGTGTAATGGCGAACGTCACTTTCGCGCGCAAAGGTAGAGTCGAAGAAGATGATCCGCACTGTCACGCCATTCTTAAACGGCTTCAGTTCGATAACGCGTTTACTTTCTCTGTTCTCCTTATCGATACCATCTGGGACTTTGAGCCCCTTTGGTTTGGGCAAGTTGTTGAACTCTATATGTTTCAGGTAGCGCTTGAAAGTTGAGTAAAACTGACTGCTACGGCCGATGATCAATGAGTGTTTGCTGTCGAATGCTGCCAGAAGCACACTTTCCAATTCACGCACAAACTCCTGATCACGGTATTTGTGCTCAAGCCCTGAACGATGCTCTCGCAGTGCGTTTAACCAAAAATTGAAAACTCGCTTAAATTCATCGCTGGTATCACCATCTATAATGCTTAAACTATCTTCACCGAATTGGCGAAACTCTACTGTTCGTAGCTTAGCTCGCTCTTGTCTAAGTGCTTTCAAGTCCGCAATATCAACTGATGTCCGAGTAATGATGTCGTAGGCAAGTGATTGGCTTCGCTGGACTGCTTACTGTATTCCTTCAGAAAGTCGCGATCATATTGCCCGTTGTAATTGCCTGCGATACCACTTGTTGCGCTAAGACAAATAATGGTGTTCTGCGAATCGTGCAACATGCGTAGCAGGGAAACTTCTGGCTGCTCTTTAATCAAATCAAGCTAAAATCCACCAGCACCATTTCCCGCATCCCGGGCAGAACAAGTGCTGGGTCAATTTTCTGCCGCTTCTCTATCGAGAATACGGTTTTGGGCTGGAAGTAAACAAAGAACGGGTTCACTTCAAGATTCTCATCTTTCACTCGTTGGAACATATAATCAACATCGCTTCCAACCCGCTGTGCCGTATTGATAAAGTTATACAGCGGCCAGTTGTGGTTCATGTCTTCGCCGTGCTTTAACATCGCCTTAAGTGGTGAGCTCTTGGCGAGCTTGGAAGCGCCATAAAGCACAGCCAATAACACCTGATAGACATCGTGCATCGACGGGTTGGTGTCCTCCGAACTCTCTGAGTAGTAGAGCTGGCAATAGGTATAGTAATTCAGTTGTCGAATCTTGATGTTCTTCAGTGCATTTTCGTTGAAGAAGCGTTTGGGACGGAAGCTGAATACATTCTTGGCCAGGCTGACCACCTGCTCAACATCAGCGCTATCAATAAATATCTGACCGACGTTGTTTGAAAACAACTGTGCAATCGATTCCAGGGTGTGTTCACCAGAGAGTTCACATTCGTCTTTAATCGCTTTGCTGATTGCTTGAATTAACGTCCGCTTTTCTTCGTAAAGGGGAGCCAGGAAATCAGCCTGCTCATCCTGACCTTTAACAGACTGAAAAATACGGTGGACACCCGCCATGACGTCGGCCAACTGTGACCGCTCCTTACTGAGCAGGTCAACTTTGCAGGAATTGGCAAGGATCTGATAAGACTCGTGCTCTTCGTCAATCACTACGGTGAAGCTAATATTCCGCTGACGGAAAATGTTCTCTTCATCTGGTATTAGGAATCGATCGGCCACATACTCAACTTGCTGATCATGTGACTTATCAGCATATTCACCGGCCAGATTATCTTTAATGTCTTTTTTTCCACCGATGATGCAGGGAAACGGCTGGCTCGTCGTGGTGTAACTGCCATCTTTCTTACGCTTGATATGGCGGATGTTATAGTCAAATTTCTTGGTTGTCGCGACAAGAATGGTGGGCTGCAACTTGGCCAGTTCAAAGGGAAAAATGTGTAAGAGGACTTCGGCGCACAGCTTGTCTTGTTTACTGATCGCATTTTGCAACATGTCACTCAAGTCAGGTACTGGTTTCTCACCGCGATTGATTGCAGCAAGTGCCAGTCGATCTAGTGCTTTGCGCATCATGTTTTTGTAGCCATTTTTTTGCTTTTTAAGCAGGCTTTGGTGCTCTTCATCACCAACGCGTCGTGCAAAGTCCAGTTGTCGATCTACGGAGTCTAGATTCTTGATCGACTCTTTGAGCTGCCGCATTTCACTTTTCCAGAAGCCGTAGTTACCGCCGTCTTTGCACCAACGGTTGTAGCGGTCTAAGTTCGTTTGGAAATTGCCAAGTTCATCCGGAACCCACTCTTGGAATTGCAGGTTTGTAACGTCTTCCAGTGACAAGAATGGCAAGTAGATAAGTCCTTTGTCACGAGCTTCCTTCACCAGAGATTTTGAGAAATCGATTTGAGACTTCAGAGGAGTTATGAAAAACAGGTTGTTGTGGCCACCCTTCTCGTTATAAACATGAGACTCATCGATGAAAGCCTGATGCTGTCCATGGCTCTTTCCTGTCCCTGTCCCATCGTTACAAAAAATTATAGCAGGGGTGGGTTTATCAGCTAGGTAGAAAAGCCTTGAAGTTCTTCGCCGGCAAGCATTGATCTCATCTTTTTGCGTTTGAGGGGCGACTTTTGATGCAATAAATTCAGCCAGTTTGCTTTTTGTCATTCGGGGCCTTAGTTTGTTAGCTGGTTGGTATTCACCATATGAGGTTCGCTGGATAAGTTTTAATGCAAGCATAGCCTGATGAATATTGCGTGGAGAGCGAGTCAACTTCGCCGCAACTTGTCGGCATAGGTCGATAATATCTCGACCCAGAGGCAGCGCACGATTGGCTTCAAGGGTTATCTTGTTTTCTTCATCAGGAGATAAAGGTGGGTACTGTGGGCCAATCCGCTCATTATCCCAGCGTAAATCGAGAGAAGGGATGCGATGGAATACCCCATCGCGTTTGCTAAACTTACGTTCACTAAAAAGCTTCATCTCGGCAAGCTGATAAAGCACTGCTCGAGAATCAACATCACTTCGTCCCAATTGCCTTGTAATAGCGACAACCGAGGGGCTATCAGGGGTAATTTCTTCATGAGGAGCAAGTGGTCCACGGTAGCTGAGCGCTAATCGAAACACTTGATCTTTTAGATCAATCGTCCACTTCTTAGCCATCGATACTCTCTAAATTGAAATAAACAATGGTCAAAAAAAGCCTCCACTTAAATCACTTTTCTTGTTCTCGGAGCTCAAGCTTCCACGTCAATAACTAGCCCGATGTCAATTGGAACCTCTGGCGATTGCTATAGGCTTTGATGTATAAATCGAGTGAACTAAATCAGCACCTTACGATCAGAGCAGCAATGCGCGTTCACTTGCATATTCTCATACGTTGCCCCTTCTAACAAACCAAGAACTGGTGCCATTACAATAGTTCATTGATTAATCAAGGTTCGCTCACATTTTGGGTCGACCAAGAAACAACAAGAGACTGGAAACATCGAAAGCAGGGAACGCGCTGTAGACCTCGCATATATACTAATCTCACTATCACCAATCCGCTTATCGCTCCGTTAAACACTCCTCCATCCACTCATCGACCTCACCTTCCACCCAAGCCACGGCCCTATCCCCTAAACTGATGGATTTTGGAAACTCACCGTCATTCATTTTTCGGTAAATCGCTGAACGGCTTAATGCTGTCTTTTCCATTACTTCTCTTAGTTTTAGAAATCTCATGGGTTGTTCTCCTTGTTATTCGTCATAACAGGAGTCCGCCATTAAATTTTTACTCAGAACGTTCAGTTGAAGCTCACAAGGCACCATACAGTCTCGACTGGCACATCACCACCTTCATTCAAAAGCCTTTCAGATATATGTCATCACCGTGAATCGGTACCACTGTTCACTTTAGGAGGCATGTCATGCGAACAACGCACTACCCACCCACCAGCCATCGAGCTTAAATGAGCTACTTGAAACGGCAGCGGAGGCCCTTGCGCAGAAGTACAGGCGTGAAGGGACGTTTACCAATCCAAACAACGTAAAGGAGTATTTGAAGCTCAAGCTAGGGTCATACGACCGAGAAGTGTTTGCTCTGATGCTGCTTGATAACCAACATCAGTTAATACGATTTGAGGAGCTGTTCTTTGGCACTATCGACGCTGCGAGTGTATATCCAAGAGAGGTGGTTAAAGCAGCGCTTAATGCCAATGCTGGCGCCGTGATCTTACTGACCGGAATGGTACCAAGCTTTGGAAAAGCATAGAGTTCGAGCTTACGCCAGTTCCCATTCAACGTCCTCTCTTTGATCTGACCTTCTTTTGTCACCTTTCATTGCTCAGCAACAAACTTGAACGTCGCATTTTGCTCAGTGATCGCTTTAGCTTTCTGTTCTGCTTTTGCTAATTGAGGATCGATGCCATCAACTCGCAATTTCCTTGCTTCGAGGGCTTTCTCTCGAGCCTCTGCCAGAGACATATCAGGATAGGTACCAAAAGAGAGATAGGTGATTTTATCCTGACCTGGACGCTTGTAGCGAAACTGCCAAGATCGAGAATTACTCGGACGCACACAGAAGTAGAGATTGCCACCGTCAGATAATCGATAAAGCTTATCTTTGGGTTTTGCTGTTTGGACTTGCCTTGCTGTTAGATTGTTCGCCATTTTGATCCCTCAAGTAATACCTGCTCTAAGCTAGATAGCCGAAAAATCTGGGTATTACTTATGGCTGATAACTATCTAAATTAAATGAGGTTATAGCTCAAAATGATCGAGAAATTGAAAACAAAGTAATACTAGCATCAGATAGCAAACCTGGGTATTACTTTAGGTATTACGAAAAACAAACGCTTTTGTGGAACATTATGGAACGCTACAGGACTGTAACTAATTGATTTTAATAATCTTCAGATAAGAAAAAAGACGTCCTGAGACGTCTTTAAACTTGAATTTGGCGGTGAGTGAGAGATTCGAACTCTCGATACGTTGCCGTATACACACTTTCCAGGCGTGCTCCTTCAGCCACTCGGACAACTCACCGTATTTTTATTTGGTTAGCGCTGTTGGCTAACGGGGTGGTAATTTAATGATTCCGCCCCGCTTGGTCAACCCTAAAAGGGAAAAAAGGTGCGCTTTTTTAATTGTTTGCTTACTTTGTGATTAATTCGATCAAATGATCGGCAAATCATACGCTTTGGTAGTAGCCCGGTACTCGGAACCAGCGGCGGCATAGGTCTAGGAAGTAGCCGTATAGGACGCCCATTCCGCAAGACACAATCGCATTACTCGATACAGCGGTAATGATTTGGTCTGTTGATGCACCTACCGTAAACAAAATCGCTGCGTAGACGGGTGATTGGAACGCGACGTACGCGACCAAATCCGAGAACGCTTTCATAGGGCCAGAAGGCGATACTTTCGCGCCTTGGCGTAGTGCCCAGTCACGGAACACACCATATGGCCATGCGATGGCGATGTTAACAGGGATCGACAACAAACGTGATGCCAATGACTGTTCGAAGGTCATGCCAGAGACAAGCACTTCAATCAACATACCAGACACAAAACAGAACACGACCATCGCAAAGGTATCAGCGGCCGCATTACGAATACAGAAAGGAGCTTTCGGTTTCACTTACAATCTCACAGGACAATAAACTAACATAAAATCGAATATCGACTCATATGACTGGATATTTACCACCACCCAGATAACAGCGCTATTAGAACACCAATTTAGTAGTTTTACCTACCGTATTTCAAACCGGAAGGTAAATTTATCACCATTTTTGGCACTCAAAGTAGTCAAACTCGCTATTTGTTGTAGTTTAATTACAAACATAACCCTAAAGGCCCTTTCATCAGGGAGTTAGCGTTCTATTTTCGTAGGTTAATGACAGCGTGAGGGGCGATATGTGAACGGTTTACCGATCACTATCACTACTTGGCGGGTAGATAAGACTGAGACGTGTACTTTTCGTAATCCGGTCGCCAACTGGGCGACCGGTTAGGAAGGCTTTTTGTGGAAGCGCCTCACTTGGAAACGCCTAGAGAAGTCACGTTGCTGCCTTTGCGGCCGCTGAACTGGAACAGTTTATTGGCGAATTGATAAAGCGCGTCGTCGAGAATGCGTTCATCAATCGGCTTACCAACAATAAAGTCTGCGCCTGCTCCCATCATGCGCTCACGAGTCTCTTTGAACACATCAGCGGTGCAGCCGAAGATGAGGGTGTCTTTTTCTTTACCTGGCATATTGCGAATGCCGGCGATGGCTTCCACGCCATCCATCACGGGCATATGGTTATCCATTAAGATCAAGTCGTAGCTTTGGGTGGCAACGGCTTTTAACGCTTCTTCACCATTAACCACAGAATAGGTAATGAAGCCTTTACGCTTCATAAAGGTTTCGATAATGATGGTGTTGGTGCGGTTGTCTTCGACAATCAGTGCTTTGAGGCCGCGATAGTCAAGGTTACGCTCTATGTGTACATCCAGGGGTTTAGGTTTGCAGCTGGCTAGCCTTACTGTGACTTCAAACTCGGAGCCAATGCCTTCTTGCTGGTGAGTTTGATATCACCGCCCATCACAAGCGCAATTTCTTTCACAATCGCTAGCCCTAGCCCAGTACCGCCAAAACGGCGAGTGGTGCTCGACTCTGCCTGTTCAAAAGGTTTAAAGATGCGTGCTTGAGCTTCTGGAGCAATACCAATGCCAGTATCTTTTACACGGATGGTTAGGGTGTTTTTTTCCACGCCCACTTTCTCTGACAGGTACACATCTATATTGCCCTGTGAGGTAAACTTCACCGCATTATTAAGCAAGTTAAACAAGATCTGGCGCAGGCGCGCTTTATCACCTTGGTACCAACGTTCGTCTTCAATATCGGAATATACGCTGAACTTCAGGCCTTTCTCATTACACAAGGTATGGTAGACACTGTGCATACTGCCAATAATGGAATTGAGTGGGAACGGGTGACTATCAAGCTCAATATGGCCTTGCTCAATTTTGGAGTAATCGAGGATCTCATTGAGTAGCGACATCATATGATCGCCCGAATCATACAGAGTTTTGAGGTGCTTTCTCTGTTCTACCGACAGATCGGTTTTAAGCAAGATCTGCGCGGTACCAAGTACGCCATTCATTGGGGTACGGATCTCATGAGACAGTGTGGCAAGGAACGCGGTTTTGGCTTTAGTGGAGGCTTGTGCTTCATGCGCTCTTGGTCTAGGTAAACCGTTTTTTGGTTAAAACTGTCAATTAGATAGCGGATCTCGTCGGGGCTTCGGTAATTAATATCGATGCTGCCGCCATGGCGTGATTCATCCACCTCTTTAGCAATGATCGCAATCGGCTTGATGAGGTATTGGTTGATAAGGTAGTAACCAAACATCAAACACAGCAACATGACCGGAACGATACCTAACTCAACACTCTTGACGATATCCGCGACTTCGTCGGCCACCAGTCTTCTGGCGTTAACGACTTCCAGACTCCAGTTAAACTCACCAAAGCTGAGCTTACTAATGTAGATATCGCGCTCAACCCTAAAGTTGTGTTCAGTAATGACTTGCTGATTGGCATCGCGAACAATCACCCCGAGATCGTGCTCTCTCGCTTTGCTTTTTACAAAACCAATCAAGTTCTCAAGCGACAAATCGACCGTGGCAACACCGGCGAAGTTACCGTCAATATAATAAGGCGCGGAGGCGGTGATCATTTGAACGTGAGTGTATGGGTCAACATAAACCTCAGACCAACTGATGGTATTACTTGGTTTATCTTTTACCGAGGTATACCAAGGCTCTATGTGGTACCCCGCCGTTTGAGGGTTATTCCACAAGTCGATTTTATCGACCTCACCTGTGCTGGTGCGGTTGTAGAACAAGCTAGCGAGCTTAACATTGGGGTCAATGGAATACGGTTCGGGCCAGATACCACCACTCACTGCAATACCGTCGTTCAGCTTAAAGACTTGGCGCAGGGCTCTGTCCAGTGATTGGCGATCACTAATGGTCTCTCCCATGGCCGCAATACTTTTTAATACACCAAGGGAGCTGTGTAGCGGCTCAGAAATCTCTGCGGCAAGGAATTCACTTCGAATATCAAGGTTTTGTTCTAGCTTGGCACGAACGGGCGATTCCACTACCCAATAGGTAATACTGCCGAAGATGGCGATAAACACGGCCAGGTACACGGCGAGTGCAATAATGCTTTTCTTTTTTAGCGACTCTTTGATAACCGATTTTTGTAGAACCATAGCGGGAGAAGACTTCCTTTCTTCGTGTGCATGAACTGCATCTTATTGAGATGTCTCGTTACTTCAGTATAGCTATAGGTAATTGAAGCCTAGCTTGTTACTATACTCAAGATATTCATAATTCAGCCCTAACGGTAAAGCATTTTGGAACTAAAAGACATACTTTCCCTTCCTGAGCTAGAAGGAAAACTACTCAATAACGCGCAAACTCAAGGCTTCGTCACTTCTATGGCATCGGCTCCACACACCTTGCCACCAGAAGAATGGCTACCGTTTTTATGGGGCGGTGAAGAAGTTGCGCCGTTTACCTCAGGCGAGCAACTAGAAGACTACGCTCAAGCAGTGATTACGCTTTGGAATCAATATCGTCCTGCGCTGTTAGATGGCGAATGGCAATGGCCAGAAGGTTGCGGTTTGGATGAAGAAGAGATCGTTACTCAAGAAACCAAAGACTTCTGTGAAGGCGTGCTACAAGGCTGGCAGCTGGCTCGTGATGACTGGGAAACATTGATGCCTGAGAATAGTGAAGATAACGCCCTACTTGGCGGCGTACTGCTCTCACTAAGCATGCTGTACGATCCAGAAACTTCGATTGCGACGCTGCAAGCACAAGGCATTGAAGGTCTTGAGCAGTTCAATGAAATCTATGCCGCTATGCCAGTGATGCTCTGTGGCATCACGCAAAAAGGCGCTGTTTTAGCAGAGAACCAGTAAGTAGCAGACCATCAATAGTTAGTAGAACAACTATCGTTCGCTAACAGTATTGCTAATCAAAACGCCCTCACGATAGTGAGGGCGTTTTTTGTATTAGAAAGCTTCAGTAAAGTTGAAGTAAAAGGCTGAACCGTGGCGACCCATGCCGAGATCGAGTCTGATGTTCATTCTCGGCTGCAGTTCATAACGATACCCTACCCCATAGGAAACAATGGCATGCCCTGCCAAATCATCCATAGAGTTGCCTACCGAGCCAACACCTGCCCACGCTGTCATACCATGGTTTGATAGTACGCCAGAGTCACGACGAAACGTATGGCGGTACTCAGCTGTGACTTCTGCCGTTACCTTGTCGCGATATTGCCTTGGTAGTAACCGCGCATTGAACTCGCACCACCAATTTCCGGCATGTCGTAATACGGCACGTCACCAAACGCTTGCTGATATTGAGCAAGCAGTGCAATCACTTTGCCTTCCGCCACGCTATGGAAAGTACGATACTCCATATCGAGCTTTTGATATTCCGCCTGACTACCTAGTACCTCACTGTATAGCAGCACTTCACTGCGAAACAGCGAACCACTCCATGGGTTCACGGCCACATCACGCTATCGTATTGCAGACTCGCGCCTAAACCCCAAGTAAATGGCTTGTCTTTAAAGGTGTTAAAGTTTTCATCCATAAAGGCCGCTTCAGGCTCTGAGGTTGGGCTGTAGTAATTCAGTTTTACTGCAGGCCCTGCAAACCAGTTGCCAGTTAAACGATAGATGAGGTTGCCTTTGTAGTTGTTCTCGATAGCGGAGTACTTTGTTACCTCACCGAATTCAAAGTCGTTCGCTGCGTCATAGCCAATACCCCAATAGTGCTTGCTCTGAGAACCAAAATTAAAGTTGCCTTTGAACTGAACATCGTTATTGTTCCAATACAGCTCATGATGACCACTTAGGCCATAGCCAACCTCAGAATCACCATAGTTACCAATCAAGAACGCCGATAAACTTGAGCGTTGCAGCGCACTTTGCGCGCGATCAGTCTTGAACGAGTACAGCCCGCCTAAGGCAACCAATAGTCCTTGTTCCGGGGTATAAGCAGGCCCCCAAGAAAGCTAAACATAGGTAGGCCATTGATTTCTTGATAGTACTTTTTAGCGTACTTTAAATCGCTCACGGCCTTACTGTTGGCATCTTGTTTCGCTTGATCGTCCCCATGATCTTGGGACTTGAGATCGTCGATGACGTTTTGGTATTCATCGACGCGCGCATTGGCTTTATCGATATCGCTCTCGAACACCATGTCCTCTTTAGAGGTTGGCAGAGAGTGAGGAGCATTGGATGCTTCTAGGCTAGCCGCATAAGCCGCCGAGCTGGATACAAGTGCAGCAACCAAAGAAACCGACAACAAACGAACGCGCATGGATAAGGACACCTTAATCAACAGAATGACATTTAATGAATGAACGTTCATTCATTAAATTCATAAAACGCGCGCATAATATACAGTATGAATACTTGTATCAATAAATATTTTGTATGGTACCGATTACGTTATGTTGTCGTAAGAAGAAGCCTGCAAACAAAGCCTGTATTGACGGGCTATATCGACTCCCACTGGAAAGAATCAATCCGCTCATCGGCGATATAAAACAGTTTAGTACCGGGCTCAATCTCCAAATCGAGCTCAGGATTAAGGATTATACCTTGCCCCACATCAACTGCGATCAGTGTGGCTTGATATTCCGCTTTCATCCATTGGAACAGTGCGTTGACTTTAGTCGCTTTAGCGGAGCTTGGGTAACGAACCGAATATTGGGTCATTCCGCGGGTTGAGCTTAGTAGCTCTTGGTGAAGTGCACTTGAGCCAGGATCAACTGCGGCTTTGGCGAGCATTTCTGCGCCTACAGCAGGAATACACTCAGAGTTAGGACAGTGTTGGTGAAGTAGGTCGCTCAGTGCTTCATCTTTAAAATAGACCAATAGATGCGCCTTAGGATTGCGGTTCGCACAGTAGAGTGCGGCGGACAAGGTGATGTCGTCTTCTGGATTGTCGATAAGAATGCAGTTGGCGGACTCGATATTGGTCTTTTCCATTTCACGTCCATCGGTGTAGCTGTTTACTTTAACGAATGCTATTTCACCCGGCAGCGGGTTTTCTATATCAGAACGGCTACACAGCACAATCGGTCTTCTCCCCGTCTCTTCATGTTGTAGCATTCGAATAAGGTGAATCGTACGCTGACCATTCCAGCCTAACATCAATATATGGTTATCCACTCTTACCTTCCTTTTTCCCAACTGACCTGCGCGCCAAGATTCCAAACCTAACGCTGCCATTCGGCCAAGCAGCGCTGCAAACAACATTAACCCACCAGGGATAACAAATAATATAGCGACCCATCGACCGGCCTCTGTAGTTGGCGAGAGATCACCGTAGCCTACCGTCGATGCCGTCACGACAATAAAATAGATAAACTGTGAGATAGGCGTTGTGAGCTCTGTTTCGCCACTCAGAGACAACAGCCCCCAAGACACAACTACATAAAGCAGTAGCGCCGTCATCAAAGTTCGAAATTTAAGTTCAAACAAATGGCTGTGTAACCACTTGCGAAGCTGGATCCAAATAACCACGTGATTCCTTGTGAACGTTTTGTAATAAGCATATACGAAAAAACCAGTCCGAAGACTGGTTTTTAGTTATTAATGTGAATGAATCAGCGAGTTACGCGTTGCCCTTCACTTTAATTTGTAGCTGCTCAGCAAAATCAAGCATACGATTTAGCGGGATAAGTGATTTCACTCGAAGGGCTTCATCAACAAAGATTTCGTGCTCTTCACCACCATCACGTAGCGCTTTCTCAATCGCTTTCAGGCCGTTCATTGCCATCCAAGGACAATGTGCACAGCTGCGACATGTCGCGCCGTTGCCTGCCGTTGGTGCTTCGATTAGCTCTTTTTCTGGCACTAGCTGCTGCATCTTGAAGAAGATGCCTTTGTCAGTGGCACGATAAGCTGCTTGTTTGGTAGCTCTTTCGCTGCTTTGATAAGTTGGCTCGTTGAGCTACAGCGTCGGCGAGGTCAACAACGCTTGCTGGCGACTCTGGGTGAACCAAGATTGCAGCGTCTGGGTAAACTGACTTCATGTCTTTCAGAGCTTTTGATGAGAACTCGTCATGAACAATACACTCACCTTGCCACAGAAGCATGTCAGCGCCTGTTTGGTTCGCAATGTACGAACCTAAGTGGCGGTCTGGGCCCCAGATAATTGGCTTATCGTCCGCATCAAGATGCTCAACGATTTCTAGCGCGATACTAGAGGTGACAACCCAATCAGCACGTGCTTTAACCGCAGCAGATGTGTTGGCATAAACCACGACAGTGTGGTCTGGGTGCGCGTCACAGAATTCTGAGAACTTGTCGGCTGGACAGCAAGGTCAAGCGAGCACTCTGCTTCCAGTGTTGGCATTAAGATGCGCTTTTCTGGCGTTAGGATCTTCGCAGATTCGCCCATAAAGCGAACACCAGCAATGATCAGCGTTGATGCGTCGTGACGGTTACCAAATTTCGCCATTTCTAGCGAGTCACCCACAAATCCACCGGTCTCTTCTGCAAGAGCTTGGATCTCTGGATCGGTGTAATAGTGTGCAATCAGAACCGCGTCTTTTTGTTTTAATAGCGATTTGATGCTTGCGATGTACTGCTGCTTCTCGTCATCAGATAACGGAACAGGCTTAGGGGGAAACGGATATACCGTATCAATTGAGTCTAAGATGTGGCTCATAGCGGTTGCTCTATGCTACTTCCAAATAGTCCGAGCATTGTACACGGATATTATTGATAGAACAAAGGCACTAGGGCGGGAATCGACCAAAGTTGAATAGAAAGTGGCCTGAACAGGCTGTGGAGGAGATAGTTTGGGAATTAAGCTGCTCACTTAATCCCCAAATCACTTTACTGCAAATTAGACTTAGCAACCTTGGCAGAAGAACTGCTGGGTATTCGCTGATCACTTGCTCGTAGTATTTCTTAGCTTCGTCAGCTTTGTTACCGCGCTTGGCAATGTCGCCCAACTTGACTAGAGCGTCCGCTCGTTTGTTGGATTTTGCAAAACCAAGTACCGCCTTAAAGCTCTTTTCTGCTTCAGCGTCTTGGCGCTTAGCAAAGTACAGCTGACCGAGCCAGTAATGGCTGTTTGGCATGAAGGTCGATTCTGGAAAATCAGTCTGGAACTGTTTGAAGGCTGCAATCGCGCCTGTGTAGTCGCGTTTTTTCAAAATCAGGTCGACAGCGTTTTGATAGGCCGTTTGCTCATCCACATTGGTGGTGAACTTACCTTCTGGTTTCGCCTTGTCTGTCGCGACGGGAACTGCGGCTACCGCTGCGCCTTGTTGTGAGCGAAGCTTGTCGATTTCGATAAACAGTTCGCGTTGACGCTGAACCATTTGGTCCATGTCATAAGTATTGCGTTCTAGCTGGCCGCGAAGGTTGGCAATTTCTTGCGTCATTTCGTCGAGCTGCTGTTGCATTTGCAGTTGCACTCGGTTGCGGTTTTGCAATAGGCGCTCTAGGCGCTGAACGTCGGTTTCGTTAGCAGCAGATGCCGCTGTAATGGAGGCAGCAGTTGCCGAAGAAGATGTTGCGCTCAAGTCGGTAACCGGTGCTTTCGCAGCAAGCGCTGAGCTTGCCATTCCGGCTAGTAACGTAAGCGTAACAGCGCGCTTAATGTTACTTGTCATAAAGGTAGGATCCTTAATAGCCGAGCCCTAAAACGACAATGTTGCAGCGCGAACGCTGCAACATATTCAATCTTGGGCAGATTGGATTAGTAAACTAGTACTGCGCGACGGTTTTTCGCGTACGCGTCTTCAGATTGACCTAGTACTAGTGGTTTCTCTTCACCGTAGCTAACGATAGAGATTTGGTCTGCTTGTACGCCAAGAGCTTGGATGTACTTAGCAACAGCTTGTGCACGACGCTCGCCTAGTGCGATGTTGTACTCAGGTGTACCGCGCTCATCTGCGTGACCTTCGATAGTCACTTGTAGTGATGCATCTTTGCTTAGGTATGCTGCGTGTGCTGCAAGCATATCTTCGTAGTCACCAGCGATAGTAGAGTTATCGAATGCAAAGTAAATCGTTTGGTTTTCACGAAGTGCTTTTTCTTTTAGCTCTTGCTCAGTTAGCTGTGCATTCTCATCAATTGGTGTGGCAACAGTCGTTGTTTCTTGTTGCGTTTGGTTGTTTGTCTCTGCACCTGTTGATGACGCAGCGTCGTCGCTTGAGCTACACGCCGTCATTGCAAGAACTGGCAGTGCGATTAGCAACCCCTTAAAAACTTTGTTTAATTGCATTGTTATTTCCTTAACCTAAAAAATTTAATTGCTATAAAAACGGTGACCATGCAGGTGCTCTTACGCGCCCGTTTGTAGCCGGTAATCTAGCTTTAAATCGCCCATCAATAGATACCATCGAAAGGACGTTAGTTTTGTTATAGATGGAACTGTATATCACCATGCCACCATTTGGTGCGATGCTTGGTGATTCATCGAGCAGTGTTTTGGTGAGGATCTGTACCGAACCGGTTTCTAGATCTTGTTTTGCAAGATTGAATCCAGAGTTGGAACGATTCACCATCACGAGGTAACGACCATCAGGGGTGATCTGCCCACCGAGGTTTTGGCTACCCTGCCACGTGATACGTTTGGTTTTACCATCAGACAAATTTACTTCATAAATCTGAGGGTTACCACCCCTATCCGACGTAAAAATAAGGGAATTACCGTCTGGTTTCCAGAACGGTTCTGTATTATTTGATCGGCCGCGAGTAATTTGGCGCAGTTTTCTGGTTTCCAGATTTAGCGTATATACATGCAGTTGCCCAGTCTTCGACAAGGTGATTGCGAGAGACTTCCCATCTGGGGAGAATCTTGGCGCACCATTGTGACGAGGGAATGACGTTACCTTCTCACGCTTACCTGTGTAGATATTCATGATGAAGATTTCTGCTTGGCCATTTTGGAAGCTAACGTACGCCAGCTTCTTACCGTCTGGCGACCAGGCCGGAGACATCAATGGCTGCTTAGAGCGAAGAACCAGTTTTTCGTTGTAGCCATCGTAATCGGCGATACGCATTTGGTATGGGTACGCGTCCTTGTCGTTAACGACCACGTAAGCGATACGAGTTAGGAACGCGCCGCGCTCGCCCGTTAGCTCTTCGTACACAAGGTCTGAAATACGGTGAGCGTATTCACGAAGACGAGGTCCTGGTACGGTCGCTTTCTTCTTAAACAGAATATGGTCGTTAGACAATACTAACTGCCCGTCGTCGCTCAGTGCTTTCGACTGACCACCAGTGAGCTGGCCACGAACGACGTCAACGAGCTGATAGCTCACCTCGTAGTTCCCTTCTGCATTTTTAACGATAGTGCCAGTTAGCAGCGAATCAACACCAAGGCCAGTCCACGCTTCAAAATCAATTGCTGAGGCATCATAAGGCGTTTGTGGCATTTTACTGGTTGCAACAGGGCTGAACTTACCACTGCGCTGTAAGTCAGAGGCAATCACTGCAGAGACATCGTGCGGCAATTTGCCCTCGCCTTCCCATTTGAAAGGCACAATGGCAATCGGCCTTGCTGAGTCGATACCATCGGTGATAACAAGTTCTAATGCGGCGTTGGCAGTTTGAGTCGCGAAACTCATGACCATTGCCATTCCTAGTAATATTCGCTTAATCACAGGTTTTTCCTTATAACTGTGGCTTATATGTCAAGTTAATGTTCTTTAGCTGAGCATTAACTTCAGGAAATTCGGAGAGGGGAAACGAACGCACCTGTGAAATGGCACTTTTAGTGGCATTACACAAACGAGCATCGCCCTCTATTACTTTTACAGTCCCGGCAATCGCACCGCTGCCCGCGGGGATCAGTTGCAGGTTTACACGGCATTCTTTACCGCGAAAGCTTGAGTCGGTGAGAATGTGCTGCTGGATAAGCTGCTTGTAGATCTCACCCATTTTGGCAAGTTCAATATCCACCTGACTGGAACGAGCCGCGGAGTTACTCGCGGCTTCACTTTCTAGCCCTGAAAAAATATCGTTCAGTGCTGCCTCTTGCTCTTTTCGCTCACGTTCAATTTGCTCAAGACGCTCTTTTTCAATTCGCGCTTTTTCAGCCGCTTCCGCCGCGGCTTTTTCCTTGGCGATACGTTCTTGCTCGGCACGTTCTGCGGCCTCACGCTCACGCTTAGCTTTCTCTTGCGCTTCTTTCACTGCACGCTCTTTTTCAAGGCGCTCTTGTTCAGCTTTGGCAATCGCCGCTTCTTCTGCAATACGTTTTTTCTCTGCGATACGAATCGCTTCTTCTTTCGCTTTACGTTCAGCTTCGGCTTTTTCGGCACGCTCTTTTTCGACCTTGCGACGCTTTTCTGCTTCGCGAGCGGCTTGAGCATCTTTCGCTTGCTGCTCTTTCAGCTTACGAATGCGCTCTTCTTCAGCTTTACGATTGCGTTCTAGCTGTTCACTTTCACGACGCAATTTGTCGAGACGATCTTGCTCCTTTTTTGCAGCGGTTTCACGCTGCTTACGAATTTCAGCCGCTTGCTGGCGAACGCGCGCAGGATCAATCACCACTGCTTGCACCATTCCGGTTGGCTCCGCTTTATCCATGTTAAAGTCGGTGCCCCACAGTAATGCGGCGACAAGCAATGCGTGAGCAAACAAAGAGATCGCTATTGGCTTTCCGTAGCTGTTTTTAGTGTGCTTATTGCTTTTCATACGGCTGCGACAACTATTCCCTTAGATCCGTGAGTAGGCCAACCTTTGGAATACCCGCTTGGCTAAGCTCATCCAACAATAACACCACCTCTGCGTATGGCGTGGAGGCATCACCACCCACCGCAACTGGAGAGTTAGGGTTTATTGAAAGCTCAGCTTTAACTCGTACGATAATATCTTGAAGACTCAAACCACGTTTCACATCTTCATTGTTCACGCTTAGCCCTAAGTTTCCGTCACGATCGACTTCAACAATGATAAAACTCGCATCGGTATCACCGGCAAGTTCAGACGCGGGTTGTGCCGTTGAGGTCTTTGGCAGCTCAACATCCACTCCCTGAGTAACAAAAGGCGACGTCACCATGAAAATAATAAGTAACACCAGCATAACGTCGATATAAGGTACGACGTTGATCTCACAGGTTAGCTTGCGTTTTTTTGGTTGGTAGCCAGCCATTATTGCTCCCTAGCGGCCATCGCTTGACGGTGCAAAATGCTGTGGAACTCTTCTGAGAAGGTAGCGTAATTATGTTCTAGCTTGCTCACTTTGTTGCTCAGACGGTTAAATGCCATTACCGCTGGAATTGCAGCAAAAAGACCCATCGCCGTTGCAATCAACGCTTCCGCGATACCTGGCGCTACCATAGCAAGTGTGGCTTGTTTTACTTCGCCAAGCGCGATAAACGCGTGCATGATACCCCAAACGGTACCAAACAGACCGATGTAAGGGCTGATAGAGCCAACGGTCGCTAGGAATGGCAAGTTAGTTTCTAGCTCTTCCACCTCACGGGAAACCGCAACGCGCATTGAACGACCCGTGCCTTCCATAATGAAAGCTGGCGAGTCGGCATTCGATTTGCGAAGACGTAAAAACTCGGTAAAACCAGAATAGAAAATCTCTTCTGTACCTGAAAGCTCATCTTTGCGCTTTTTCACATCTTGATAGATGTGCGAAAGATCGGCGCCTGACCAAAAGCGGTCTTCAAACGTCTCAGACTCTTTGGTGGCTTCTTTTAGCACTTTGCTGCGCTTGATGATCATTGCCCAAGATACGACTGACATGCCCATCAGAATCAGCATGACCAATTGAACGAGTAGGCTTGCCTCGAGTATGAGGTCTACAAATGAAATATCAGCCGTCACTGTGTTTTAACTCCACTAAGATAGACGAAGGAATGCCTTCGGCTTCATTTTAACATTATCTATACATGCCACTTTAACCAGTGCTTTCGCTATTGTCACACCTTGTTGGTCGACAATTTCTTGAGCAAATGTTAGCGACGCTTTCTTGAATTCTTCAATATAGGTTTTTACGGTGAGCTGGTCATCCAGGCGAGCACCACGAATAAAGTCGATATCCATATGACGAACCACAAAGCCGGTATGCTCTTCTAGCAACACGCGCTGATTGACGCCTTTGCTTCTAAGTAGCTCGGTGCGGGCACGTTCAAAGAAATTGAGGTAGTTCGAGTGGTAAACGACACCTCCCGCGTCCGTGTCTTCGTAATAAACGGTCACAGGAAATTCGAAGTACGATGATAACTGAGACAAACTGATCACTTCCTAAATAAAACTACGCATTAATATAACGCAACTCATTGTGATTGTTATAAGTGCTGACAAGAATTTTTGATTAAAGTGCCAAAATTTACACTTAATTGATGAAGATATTAGCGATTACGCGCTTTTCATTGTTTCAAAAAGTAAAAAACCCGAGCAATGGCTCGGGCTTATTCTAAAAAACGTACATCAACGTTAAGTAACTCAATACAGTTAGCGACAAGTACGGACTAAATACCACCTGCCACAACCAAAATCTTGGTTTGAAGCCGATGCCGTAGACCATACTCGAACAGAGAGACAATACAAACGCCAGTCCTAGCCATGGTGCAAAGCCACCGATGGCTGCGTCGTAGCCCTCGGGACTCCACATAAACAGACCTGCGTTGGCAAAACCAAGCACCAGTGATAAGGCGCGAAGTAGCACCTTATCCATAGGCTTGTGAATCTGCTCTAACTGTTGGTTAAGCTTACTCACTGTCTTTGTCCATCATCTCACTGTGTTCAAGCCAAAGTGCATTGATGATACCGAACGCACAAGCCAAAAGAACACCTAAAATCCAAGCGAAATACCACATGTTAAATGCTCCTTAGTAAAGTGAATTCTTGTTTTCTTCGATGAACTTGTCATCAAGACGACCAAACATTTTGTAGTAAGTCCAAGCTGTATAGCTAAGAATTACTGGAACCATAACAAACGCTACCGCTGTCATTAGGTTCAGAGTCAACTCACTTGACGTCGCATCCCACATGGTCAAGCTGTGGTTTGGATTCATGCTGCTTGGCATTACGAATGGGAACATTGCAAAGCCAGCAGTAAAGATAATGCCACCGTTCGCTAGAGAAGACGCAATAAATGAAATTGCACATTTCTCAAGACGAGACGCTAGAACCGCTAGTAGAGGCATAACCACACCTAGTGCTGGAGCAATCCATAGTAGTGGGTATTTCTCGAAGTTCGTCATCCACGCACCAGCTTCACGAACCACTTCTTTAACTAGTGGGTTTGAAGCGGCGTTGCCGTCGATGCTGCTGACTACTAGGTAACCATCGATGCCTTGGATCCAGAAACCTGCACCAACAAATGCTACGACTGTTAGTAGACCCATGATCTGCGCTGTGTTGCGAGCACGAGTATGGATGTCACCTGTGGTCTTCATTTGTAGCCATGTTGAGCCTTGAAGCAGGATCATGAACAGGCTTACCAGACCACACAATAGTGCGAACGGGTTAAGCAGGCCAAAGAATGAACCGTGGTAAGTCGGCATCATAAAGTCGCTTAACTGGAATGGCACACCTTGAAGTAGGTTACCAAACGCCACACCAAAGATAAGTGGTGGGACGAAACCACTGATTGAGATACCGATATCCCAAGCGTTACGCCACTGCTTGTCTTCTAGCTTAGAGCGGTAATCTAGACCGATTGGACGTAGCCAAAGCGCTGCTAGAGTCAGGATCATCGCTAGGTAGAAACCAGAGAAAGACGTTGCGTACACTAGCGGCCAAGCAGCGAATAGCGCACCACCAGCGGTGATTAGCCAAACCTGGTTACCGTCCCAGTGTGGAGCGATAGAGTTAATCATTACACGGCGCTGGGTGTCCGTTTTACCTAGGATAGGTACTAGTGCACCTACCCCCATATCAAAACCATCGGTGATAGCGAAACCAGCAAACAGTACGCCGATCAGTACCCACCAGATGAATCGTAAGACTTCGTAATCAAACATTCTTTTTCTCCTTGCTTACGCTTCTACTTGACGACTAACTTTGTTCTCTACCGTTTCGACGTTTTGTTCGAAGTGGTAGCGACCTGTCTTCAAGCTACTTGGGCCTTTGCGAGCGAATTTCACCATTAGGTAAACTTCGGCAATTAGGAACACCGTGTATAGAGCGATGATTGCGAATAGTGATGTCCAGATCTGACTTGCTGTCAGTGCTGATGCTGCCACGTGTACAGGCAGGATTTCACCTACGGCCCATGGCTGACGACCAAATTCAGCAACAAACCAACCGGCTTCTACTGCAATCCATGGTAGTGGAATGCTGAATAGTGCCGCTTTAAGGATCCATTTTTTCTGTTCAATTTTCTGACGACATGTCTGGATGAATGCCGCACCGAAGACGAATAGCATGATGAAGCCACACGCAACCATGATACGGAACGACCAGAATAGTGGCCAAACTGTTGGGATAGAGTCATCCGCAGCCGCTTGGATTTGATCTTCTGTCGCATCAACGACCTTGTCGGTGTAACGCTTAAGCAGTAGACCGTAACCAAGGTCTTGCTTCACGCCGTCGAACGCTTCTAGGTTTGCGTCTGTACGCTCACCTGCACGCAGTTTTTCTAGAAGTTCGTACGCGTACATACCGTTACGGATACGATCCACGTGCTCTTCACGTAGGTCACGAAGACCTTGAACTGGAGTATCGATAGAACGAGTTGCGATAATACCCATTACGTATGGGATCTTAAGCGCGAAGTCCGTTTCCATTTTGTCTTGGTTTGGAAGACCAAACACAGTGAACGCTGCTGGAGCTGGCTCTGTGTGCCACTCTGCTTCGATAGCCGCGAGTTTCACTTTCTGTACGTCACCAAGCTCGTAACCGGATTCGTCACCAAGAACGATAACAGAAAGGATAGAAGCCATACCGAATGACGCGGCAATCGCGAATGAACGACGAGCAAACGCCACATCACGGCCTTTCAGTAGGTAGTAAGCACTGATACCCAGTACGAACATCGCACCTGTGGTATAGCCTGATGCTACAGTGTGTACAAACTTAACCTGAGCGACTGGGTTGAGTACCACTTCTGCGAAGCTCACCATTTCCATACGCATAGTTTCAAAGTTGAACTCTGCGCCCACAGGGTGCTGCATCCAACCGTTCGCAACAAGGATCCAAAGTGCTGAGAAGTTAGAACCAAGCGCAACCAACCAGGTAACGGCTAAGTGTTGACGTTTTGAAAGCCTATCCCATCCGAAGAAGAAGAGTCCGACAAAGGTGGATTCGAGGAAGAAGGCAACGAGGGCTTCGATCGCCAACGGCGCACCGAAAATATCACCCACGTAATGGGAATAGTAGGACCAGTTCGTACCAAACTGGAATTCCATGGTTAGGCCGGTAGCCACACCTAGGGCGAAGTTAATACCAAATAGCTTACCCCAGAACTTGGTCATGTCCTTGTAGATTTGCTTGTTGGTCATTACGTAGAGGGACTCCATGATGGCAAGTAGGAATGCCATACCTAGAGTCAATGGAACGAACAAGAAGTGATACATTGCCGTAATTGCGAATTGCAATCTCGACAGATCAACAACGTCTATCATGATAACTCCTTTTGTGTCGGCTGAACGACACTTTCTACATTATGCGCCGAGGATACTTGTTTAATGGAAATTAAACTTGTTGAGCAAATCAGCATCCTTGTTGCAAAAATGTACCTCAATGGTTAGTTAATTGTTAAGCTTGCGCTAATATAGCTGGAGCTAATATTACTGGGAAATGGAGTCGGTTTCAAAAGGTTTATTCAGGAAAATGCTTTGATATAAGTCAATAAATAGAGGAAGTGAATTGTACGATCTTTAATCACACTGATGCAGATCAATTTTATTTGGAAAGAGAGTTTGAAGTGGTGGGCAAAAAAAGAAAATTAGCAGCCGCTAATACCCCTTTAGTAGCAAGGGATTATAAACAATGTGCGTAACCGTGTGAACGAAAATCACGAAATTGATAGATTTTAATGATAGGAAATGTAAATAAAAGAAAGCTGCATATTCGCAATATTACTTTACAAATATGCAGCTCAATAATTGGTCTGACAAATTTCATTTCTGTGATGTAGGACATGAGTTGCGTATTACAGTCCTACATCGAGACTTTAATCTTTATCGATCCCAAAGTGTAAGTAGGCTCTATCTGAGGCAATACGCCCGCGCGGGGTGCGTTGCAGATAGCCCTGCTGAATCAAATAAGGTTCGATGACATCTTCAATGGTGTCTTTCTCTTCACCAATCGCTGCCGCAAGGTTGTCTAACCCAACAGGACCGCCTGAGAACTTCTCCATGATAGCAAGCAGAAGCTTCCTATCCATGTAATCGAAACCTTGGTTATCGACATCAAGCATATTCAAGGCTTTATCCGCGATTTCTGCGCAAATATGACCGTTACCTTTCACCTCTGCATAGTCACGCACACGGCGTAGCAGTCGGTTTGCAATACGAGGCGTACCGCGAGCTCGGCGGGCAATCTCTAGTGCCCCTTCTGGTCCATAGACAGACCCAAGCAACGAGCACTACGCTGCACGATATTTTGAAGGTCGGCAATTTTGTAGTATTCCAGACGCTGCACGATACCGAATCGATCGCGAAGTGGCGATGTTAGTGAGCCAGCGCGCGTCGTTGCGCCGATAAGCGTAAACGGCGGCAGATCGATTTTAATTGAGCGCGCCGCTGGTCCTTCACCAATCATGATGTCTAACTGGTAATCTTCCATCGCTGGATACAGCACTTCTTCCACCATCGGGCTTAGGCGGTGGATCTCGTCGATAAACAAGACATCGTTTTCTTCAAGATTGGTCAACAGCGCAGCAAGGTCACCGGCTTTTTCAAGCACTGGGCCAGAAGTGGTACGAATGTTGACTTCCATCTCGTTGGCAACGATATTCGCCAATGTGGTTTTACCCAGACCAGGAGGCCCAAATATCAATAGGTGGTCGAGCGCTTCGTTACGCAGTTGTGCGGCTTTGATGAAAATTTCCATCTGGTCGCTAACATGCTCCTGACCTTCATAGTCAGCCAGCTTCTTAGGACGAATAGCTCTATCGATGACGTCTTCATCACGGAAAACTGGGTTTTCTGGGGCGATTAAGCGATCGGCTTCAATCATCTAACTGTCTCTCTAAAAATAGCGCCTGGTCATTAAACCATAGCACGCAGTGCTTCGCGGATCAGCGCTTCACTGGTCATGTCTGGCTTCGCTACTTGAGAAACCACTTTCGATGCTTGCGTTGGTTTATAACCTAGAGCAAGCAGTGCGCTCACTGCTTCTTCTTCAGCACTTTCGCTAGACATCGCACCAACGCTGTCCATTGGCGCAGCGTCAGTCGCTGGTGTGAACAGGTCACCTGCACCCCAACCTTTAAGGCGGTCTTTCATTTCAACGACGAGACGTTCAGCGGTTTTCTTACCGACGCCAGGCAGTTTAACAAGTGTGGAGATATCTTCGCGCTCAACGCACGAGACAAATTGGCTGGCAGACATACCAGATAGGATACCAAGGCCCAGTTTAGGGCCGACACCGTTAGCTTTGATGACTTCGCGGAACAGAGCGCGCTCACGCACGGTATTGAATCCGTAAAGAAGCTGTGCGTCTTCACGAACGACAAAATGGGTGTAGATAATGGCTTCTTGACCAATTTCTGGCAGCTCGTAGAAACAGCTCATTGGCATTTGAACTTCGTACCCTACACCACCAACTTCAATCAGTAGTTCAGGGGTTGTTTTTCGATTAGCGTGCCACGCAGTCGTCCTATCACAGTCTATGTCTCATTGTTTGTTGCAATAGGGCTTAGGATATAGAATAACTGGATGGGTATCCAGTTATTCTCTTCACATTTTAGCTCATAGCCGAACGCAATCGCTCGGAGAGCTCGGTGCCTTCTGCAATCTGTTGATTGAGCTCGTCACTGATTGTTTGAATATCCTCAGCAATCGCTTTGCTACCTGTTACTGAGCGTGCCACATCGCTACTCGCCTGGTCTAGCTCCCCTATTGCCTGATTTTGCTGGGTCACTAAGTGACTAAGATCGGTGATTTCAGTTGAAATAACTTGGACTTGCTCAATCATCTGGCTGAGCTCTTTCACCGTGGTCTGGATGGTTTGCTGGCCTGAATCAATTTGCTGCTGGCTATTACTGATAAGCGTGCGGATCTCTTCGACCGAGTTACTGGTTTTCGAAGAAAGCTCTCTCACCTGCTCGGCTACGACCGCAAAACCGCGGCCGTGGTCACCGGCTCGTGCCGCTTCGATGGCTGCATTGAGTGCCAGTAAGTTGGTTTGTTCAGCTACTGACGTGATTAACTCAATAACAGACACGACTTTTTGGTTACTGTTATCGATATTAGCGATCGCTTCCGTAGAGGCATTGAGCATTTCCGAACTGCTTTCTGCTTGCTGTTTGATAGCGTCGGTCTGGCCAATAACTTGTTCCATGAAATTCACAGACTCTTGAGTAAACGACGATAGCTGTTCTAATTGTTGGCTCATTTCTTCTGCGGCGCTTGCCTGGGAAGCACTGTTCATGCCAAGTGACTGCACGTTTGAATTAAGCTGCGACGATTGCGTATTCACCTGATGGATCACTTCATCCAATTCTTTCACACTGGCGTTTACGGTTACCAACATGCCATCCATGCGCTTTTCACCTTGTGACGCTTTTTCGGCTTGCAGCGCGCTCTCTTTCATCGCTTTTTCTGCACGATGGATCGCACTCTCTTTTTGCTTCGCAGTAAAGCTCTGCGCGAAACAAATCACGCAAAGTGGCAGCAGCATACCAGACCAAATTTCTACATTTTGCTTAGATGCCGATAGTGAGATGGTTGGAAATGAAAAACCACTAGTATGAAGGTAGGTCATGAAGCCCGCGACCAGCAGGATACCGACACTCCAAGTCAATGCCATCGCTCTAGAAGCAGAAAGGTAGAAAGCCACAATGAGCAAAGGTGCCCAAAATGACTGAGTTGAATCGACGATACCGCCACTTTGATAGATGATGTTCACCGCATGAACGACCATTCCAAGGAAGCCGATATTTAGCGCTAGCGTGATTTGTTTAGTAAAACGAAGAACGATTAAGCCCACAACCTCAATGGCAATGAGCAATATTGATGTTAGAAATAGAAGTGCATGCCCATTGGATTGCCACTTAACGGCGCTGTATACCCCAACAACCAAGGCGATAACGGAAAATACAGCGGTGATTTCAGCTTTGCGTAGGGTGTTACGGGAGAGACTTTGAGCGTTATTGATTAAATTATGCCACATGCCTTTGTTTTCCTTATTATTGGTCCTTTGACGCACTCATCGGACCAATATTAGGAAGTTAACAAATGATTAACAAGATGAGCTAGTCAAAAAGCTCTAAAACTGTGGGCTAGTTATCGTTAAAACTATCGATTTCGACTCGCTAACGATAGCGACCTTTGCGCGCACCACTCGCTTTACCCGCGAGCGCGACAAGCGTTTTATTGGTGTTGGCATGACAAATAGCCACACCCAATGCGTCGGCAGCATCCGCCTGCGGCTTTGAGGGCAGCTTCAACATCGCCATGACCATGTGTTGAACCTGAGCTTTATCAGCGCCACCAGTTCCTACTACTGCTTGTTTGATAAGTCTTGCCGCGTACTCGTAAACCGGTAAGTCGTGGTTTACCGCAGCCACTATTGCACTGCCCCTTGCTTGACCTAGCTTGAGTGCTGAGTCGGCATTTTTGGCCATGAAGACCTGCTCGATGGCGAACACATCCGGTTGGAACTGGGTGATGATTTCGCTTACGCCTGCGTAGATCTGTTTTAATCGACCGGGGAGTTCTTTCTCTGAGGTGCGAATACAGCCGCTACCCAGATACTGTAGATGTCGGCCCTGCTGACGAATCACGCCGTAGCCTGTGATTCTTGAGCCTGGGTCGATTCCTAAGATTATTGACATGTATGCGTCCGTTTGGTGTTGCCTGCCATGTTAGTCCTTTGGGGGTTTGTGGCGTTGTTTTTTTTGTGTTGTGGTATTAACTATACCGAATTTAGAAACAAAAACTCCCGCGAATGCGGGAGTTTTTGTTTTGTGTTGCGATGTTACGTAGTAACGAGCCTGGTGTTCTCCCCCTTAATAAGGGGGAGCTAGAGGGGGTGCTTTTGACTTTGCTTTTTACTTCAATAGTTTAAGCAAGAAAAGAGCCCCCCTCCCAGCCTCCCCTTATTAAGGGGAGGAGCTAAGAGCTCGCTGCGCATCGCGCAACACACTAAGAGAGATTAAGCGTCTTTCTTCTCTTTCGCTGCCGTTACTGCAATCGCTAGCTCTTCAAGTGCTGCAGGGTTTGCTGCGCTTGGTGCGTCTGTTAGTAGACACGCTGCTGCGGTTGTTTTCGGGAATGCGATAACGTCACGGATGTTCTCTGTACCACAAAGCAGCATCACTAGACGGTCAAGACCGAATGCTAGACCTGCGTGTGGTGGCGTACCGAACTTCAGTGCGTCTAGTAGGAAGCCGAACTTCTCGCGTTGTTCTTCTGCATCGATACCTAGGATCTCAAATACCGCTGCTTGCATTTCTGCGTTGTGGATACGAACAGAACCACCACCTACTTCATAGCCGTTAAGAACCATGTCGTATGCGTTTGAGTTTGCTGCCGCTGGGTTTGCCTTTAGCTCTTCCGCTGTCATGCCAAGAGGAGACGTGAATGGGTGGTGCATTGCGTGCAGGTTACCCTCGTCGTCTTCTTCGAACATTGGGAAGTCAACAACCCATAGTGGAGCCCACATAGACTCGTCAGTAAGCTCAAGATCTTTACCCAGCTTAAGGCGTAGCGCACCCATTGCTTCTGCAACTGTGTTAGCTTTGTCTGCGCCGAATAGGATGATATCGCCAGATTCTGCGTCAGTACGCTCAAGAATACCGTTGATCACTTCTTCGTTAAGGAACTTAGCGACTGGAGATTGGATACCTTCCATGCCAGCAGCACGGTCGTTAACCTTCATCCATGCTAGACCTTTCGCGCCGTAGATACCTACGTACTCAGCATAGCTGTCGATTTGCTTACGAGTCAGTTTAGCACCGCCTGGTACACGGATAACCGCTACGCGACCTTTCTCGTCGTTTGCTGGACCTGAGAACACTTTGAACTCAACGTCTTTCACTAGATCAGCAACGTCCACAAGCTCTAGTGGGTTACGTAGATCTGGCTTGTCGCTACCGAAACGACGAATCGCTTCAGAGAATGGCATGACAGGGAACTGACCTAAGTCTACGTTCAGTAGCTCTTGCCACATGTCGCGAACCATTTTTTCCGTCACTTCACGTACTTGGTCAGCCGACATGAATGAAGTTTCGATATCAATCTGAGTGAATTCTGGTTGACGGTCAGCACGCAAGTCTTCATCACGGAAACACTTAACGATTTGGTAGTAACGGTCGAAGCCAGACATCATCAGCAGCTGTTTGAATAGCTGTGGAGACTGAGGAAGCGCGTAGAACGAACCTTTGTGCACGCGGCTTGGTACTAGGTAGTCACGAGCACCTTCTGGTGTCGCTTTCGTTAGTACTGGCGTTTCGATGTCTAGGAAGCCGTTGTCATCAAGGAAACGACGAACAAAGCTCGATGCTTTAGCACGCAGTTTAATACGGTCGCTCATCTCTGGACGACGTAGGTCGATGTAACGGTACTTAAGACGCTGCTCTTCAGTATTCGTTTGGTTGAAGTCTAGAGGTAGCACGTCGCTACGGTTGATGATTTCAAGCCCTTTTGCAAGGATCTCTACTTCACCTGTCGCCATGTCTTTGTTTACTTGGCTCTCTGGACGCACACGAACTTCACCAGTTAGCTTGATGCAGAATTCGTTACGAAGTTGGTTCGCTACTTCATAAGCATCAGCCATATCTGGATCAACAACAACCTGAACGATACCTTCACGATCTCGCATATCAATAAAGATAAGACCGCCTAAATCACGACGACGGTTTACCCAGCCGCACAGTTCTACAGTTTGTCCTGCAAGGGACTTGTTCAGGTGACCACAGTAATGGCTACGCATAATGAATTTCCCAATTTCCGATTGTTTATATGAAAACGTTTATATGAAATCTATATTGTGGGTGATGGCATGAAAAGTCGCCAATACTAAATCCACCCACAAAATCAAAGGTTCATTTATACTCGGAAAATCGTCTAAAATCGACCTAATTTGATAGAATTGTTGTGTTTAATTGCCTGTTGCTAAGCAAGAACACTTGAAACGGACAAAATATCAACAAATCCTATTCCTTATCGGCTTTTGTTGACTTGAATTGAAAGGATGAGAAATGAGTGAACCAACATTGCGACTTGGATTGACCATGTGGTCTCACAATGACTGGCAGCACTCTTTCTACGGTAAAGGCACCAAACCTGGAGAGCGCTTGAACCGATACGCCTCTGTATTTGATACGGTCGAGGGCAACACAACCTTTTACGCCACGCCGAGCGCGAAGACGGTCGCCAGTTGGAATGATTCTACCTCTGATGACTTTCGATTTACCTTTAAGCTTCCGAAAGCGATTACCCACGAGCGAATGCTCAACCAATGCCAAGACGAGCTTATAGCCTTCCTACAGGTAATGTCACCTTTGCACCAAAAGGTGGGTATGTGGACCATTCAACTGCCTAGCAAGTTTTCACCAGCCGATCTCCCCGCTCTGCAAGCGTTCTGCGCCAAGTTTCCGTCTGAGATGAAACTTGGTGTTGAAGTGAGACATTTGGGCTTTTTCAACAAGTCTGAGGAAGAGCGAGTCTTCAATCAATGGCTCATGGAACATCACATCGACCGGATTATCATGGATTCTCGCCCCGTTTTTGCCGCGGCTCCTACAACCGCCGCGGTCATTGATGCTCATGACAAAAAGCCCAAAGTACCTGTGCATGCCATTGCCACCGCGATCATCCAATGATCCGCTTTATTGGCCACCCGGATATGGAAGCAACTTGGCATTTTTTAAACCTTGGGAGAAGAAGCTAGCGCAGTGGATTGAACAAGGTAAGCAGCCCTATTTAATGATCCACACGCCTGACAATGTGGAAGCGCCGGAGCTAGCAATCAAGCTATATAAAGCGCTCAAAGCATCGCTAGCCGGCAACATAACTTTAAGCGACAAACCGACCTTTCCTTGTCTTCGCGATGACCATCAAATCTCGATGTTTTAGCCGCTCAACTACCTTGTGGCACTGGCTTTGAAAGCAATAATGACATTTCGCGTTAAATGACGTAAAATGCGCGCCTTTTTTATTGCGTCCGTCCGAATCGGCAATGGGGAATCTTAACATGCAGAATAAAGACACCATTTTCTCTGCTCCTATCGACAGAATTGGTGATTTCACCTTTGATGAGCGAGTAGCAGAAGTCTTTCCAGATATGATCCAGCGTAGTGTGCCTGGCTACAGCAACATTATTTCTGCAATTGGTATGCTGGCAGAGCGCTTTGCTAAACCACACTCCACTATTTACGATTTGGGTTGTTCACTTGGCGCGGCTACGCTATCCATGCGCCGTAATATCAGCCAAGAAGCTGTCAGATCATTGCCGTTGATAATTCATCAGCAATGGTTGAGCGCTGTAAGTTGCACGTCAACGCCTACCGCTCAGACACGCCAGTGGCTGTCGTCGAGGCAGACATTCGCGATATTGAAATCAAAGATGCCTCTGTTGTGGTACTTAACTTTACCCTACAGTTTCTATCACCAGACGATCGCCGTGCGCTGCTTGAAAAAATCTACGCTGGTTTGCGCCCAGGCGGCATTTTAATTCTGTCTGAGAAGTATGTGTTTGAAGATGAGAACTCAAACGAGCTCCTTATCGACCTGCACCATGACTTCAAACGCGCTAACGGCTATAGCGAGCTGGAAATTAGCCAAAAACGCAGTGCGATTGAAAATGTGATGCGTCCTGATTCAATCACATTGCACAAAGAACGCTTTAAAGAGATTGGCTTTACTAGCTACGAAGTCTGGTTCCAATGCTTTAACTTCGGTTCTATGTTCGCCATTAAGTAGTCTGCAGCCTATAAATAACCTGCACTCTATTTTTACCCTAGCTATTGTCACCCATTATTGTTGAGAGTTTCATGTTTAACTTTGCTAACTTTTATCAGCTCATCGCTCAAGATACCAAACTTCAGCCTTGGCTTAACATCCTGCCACAGCAACTCACCGACTGGCAGAATGCCGAGCATGGTGATTTTGACCGCTGGTTGCGCGCACTCGCGAAAATTCCAACCGGTCAGCCTGATAATGTTGAACTGAAATCGGAAGTCTCACTCGCGAACAATGAACCGCTCGCGATGGGTGAAATGAAGAAGCTAGAGAACCTGCTGCGCACCTTCCATCCATGGCGCAAAGGCCCTTATCGCGTTCACGATATTCATATCGACACCGAATGGCGCTCTGACTGGAAATGGGATCGCGTATTACCGCACATTTCTCCACTTAAAAACCGTTCAGTATTGGATGTGGGCTGTGGCAATGGCTATCACATGTGCGCATGCTAGGTGAAGGCGCGCGTCTGTGTGTTGGTATCGATCCTTCACACCTATTCCTAGTGCAGTTTGAAGCGATTCGTAAAATGATGGGCGGCGATCAGCGCGCACACCTTTTACCATTAGGTATCGAGCAACTTCCTGAACTTCAAGCCTTTGATACGGTATTTAGCATGGGTGTGTTGTACCACCGCCGTTCTCCGCTTGATCATCTGATCCAATTGAAGAACCAGTTGGTCGCTGGCGGCGAGCTAGTGCTAGAGACCTTGGTCATCGAGGGCGATGAAAATGCTGTGCTTGTGCCTGTTGATCGCTATGCACAAATGCGCAATGTGTACTTCTTCCCATCGGCGCTCGCGCTGAAAGTCTGGTTAGAAAAAGTTGGCTTTGTGAATGTACGTATTGTAGATGAAAACGTAACTTCAACCGATGAACAGCGCACCACAGGTTGGATGACACATAATTCACTGCCTGAATACTTAGATCCTAACGACCCGAGCAAAACTGTCGAAGGCTATCCAGCACCTAGACGCGCTGTGTTAGTGGCTGAAAACCCAAAAAAATAGTCTCACATCGATGAGAAATTGTTGCCAAATACAGCAACTTTGACCGAGCTTTTATAAGTCTGACGCAGCTCTGACAATAGGGAGTATCGCACTCCCTATTGGTTGCGATAAAATCCCTAGCCTTCCAGTTCCATTTTATTGTTTTTTAGGGTTTAAGATGTATAAACGTTTGGCACCTCTTGTCGCCATCGGCCTACTTTCAGGTTGTTCTACCGTCAATCACCAAGAACTTCATCAAAACACCATCAGCGCAATCCATGAATCTGAAGCGCGCCTCGACAACAAACTGACTAACCTTACGCTGCAGTTAAGCAACAACGCTGACTACATTGACAGCTTAGAAACCGAAGTCATCGCACTCACTAAAGAAGTCGAAGCTTTGAAGCAAGCACAACTTGGCGAAGAGCAATCAGAAAAGCAAAACAAGCCACTGCCAATTATCGCTCCTAAAGCCTCCTCTTCTACTACTCCTGTTGTTTTAGGCTCCGTTGAACAAGTCCACCTTGATATCCTCGACCGCAGTTTTGATGCGCGTGTGGATACCGGCGCGGTGACTTCTTCACTCAGCGCATCGGATATTCAAGCATTCGAAAGAGATGGTAAGCAGTGGGTGAAATTTAAACTTCTTGATGAAAAGTCCCGCAAAGAAAACGATCGCTGGATAGAAGCGCCAGTAATTCGATATGTGAAAATTCGTCAATCAACCAGTGAAAAAATGGAACGTAGAGCGGTGGTTGAACTTTGGATCCGTGTTGGAAAAATCCATGAAAAAGCACAATTTACACTGGCAGATCGCTCACAAATGACCACCTATATTACTAGGTAGAGAATTTATTAAAGATATTGCTTTAGTTGATGTAAGTCAGCAATATATACTTTCATCTAACAAGTAGTTTTCTTTAAAATAACACCTCCTTCAGGGAAGCAATTACAATAATAAGGTTGTTTATGACTTCACGTATTCCATTTTTCCTATCTGTAGGATTACTCATTGCAGCGGGTATCGCGCTCAGTGTCATCAGACACGATACCTATGGCGTACCATGGACTCCAGGCGAAACTCGCCAAGTTTGGGACATTGAGGCTCGTGTAGAGTTTAATGCGATTGGTAAACCGGCCAAGGTTTCACTCGCAGCACCCTACACTCAAGAAGGATTCACACTGATTGGTGAATCAGCGTCTTCTCCAGGTTACGGTGTCTCTTATGTCGATTCTGATGCAGGTCGACGAGCTGAGTGGTCAATTCGCGAAGCACAAGGTCCGCAAACCATCTACTACAAAACCCAATTTCTTGTGGATGACCAAGCGCTGGCAAGCTCTACCCCTCCAGCGGAAGACGTGATTAAGCCAACCTTTGATGGTCCAGAAGAAGCAGCAGCCGTTGCCTTGATGGATCGTGCTCAATCTCGCTCGTCTGACAACATCACCTTCACTCGTGAACTTATCAAAGCGCTAAACGATGGTGACAGCCAAAACTCGGCACTTATTCTTAACAACATGACTAAGCTTCAAGCCGCAGCAAAACTACTGGCGTTTGCTGAAGTGCCAAGCAAGGTTGTGGGCGTTATCGAACTGGAAGATGGTCGTCGACGTCAATCCATTCAGCAAATGCTGAGTGTGTGGGACGGCGCTAAATGGCAAATCTTCTCTCCAGAAACCACTGAAGGTAAAAAACAAGCCAACCTGCTTGTTTGGGACGAATCTAACGTATCGCTACTTGATGTTGTTGGCGGCAAAGACAGTAAAGTTCACTTCACTATGATTGCTCAAGAGGTCTCTCCTCAAGAAGCGACCAACAGTAAAGTCGACGCTGACGGTCTATTGAACTTCTCGATCCATAGCTTGCCTCTAGAAGAGCAAGCGATGTTTAAGACCATAATGCTGATCCCAATCGGTGCGCTGATTGTTGTGTTCTTGCGTATTCTTATCGGTCTAAAAACATCTGGTACCTTCATGCCAGTACTGATTGCGGTAGCATTCGTACAAACTCAGCTAGTCACTGGTATTGTTGGTTTCCTATTGATTGTCGGTACGGGTCTGGTTATTCGTAGCTATCTATCCAAACTCAATCTGCTGTTGGTTGCCCGGATATCCGCGGTCATCATCACGGTAATATTGATTATTTCTGTCTTTACGGTTGTCGCATTTAAGATCGGTCTAACCGAAGGTCTATCTATTACCTTCTTCCCTATGATTATCCTTTCTTGGACAATCGAACGTATGTCTATCCTATGGGAAGAAGAAGGTGCGAAGGAAGTCGTACTGCAAGGTGGTGGCTCGCTATTAACGGCCGTTCTTGTCTACCTAGCAATGACAAACCCTTATGTTCAACATCTAACGTTTAACTTTATCGGTCTGCAGCTGGTTATCCTTGGCGGTATCTTGCTACTAGGTACTTACACAGGTTACCGACTCACTGAACTGCGTCGCTTTAAGCCACTGACGGAGGACTAATCTATGCTTGGAAAGCTAACCAGTCCTTTTAAGCTTCGTGACCGCGGCATCATGGGTATGAACCAGCGTAACCATGGTTACATCGGTAAGTACAATGACCGCTCGAAGTATCCACTCGTGGATGACAAGCTAAAAACCAAAATCATTGCAGAGAAAGCTGGCGCGACAACGCCAGCGCTCATTGGCGTAGTAAACAACCAAGCGGAAGCGAAACGCATTCACGCTATGGTTAAAGATTGGCCAGGCTTTGTGATTAAACCAGCGCAAGGCAGTGGCGGTAAAGGCATCTTGGTGATCGTAAGCCACAAAGATGGCGTTTACACAAAGCCGTCTGGTGCGACAATTAACAAAGAAGATGTTGAACGTCATATCAGTAACACTCTTGCGGGTCTGTTTTCACTTGGCGGTAAGAACGACGTAGCTGTCGTTGAAAACCTGATTAAGTTTGACGACTGCTTCGATGGCTTTAGTTACGAAGGTGTGCCAGATGTTCGTATTATCGTCTTTCAGGGCTACCCTGTTATGGCGATGATGCGTCTGTCTACTTCCGCTTCAGATGGTAAAGCAAACCTTCACCAAGGCGCTGTCGGTGTTGGTATCGACATTGCCACCGGTAAAGCAGTACGTGCGGTACAGTTTGACCGCCCTGTCACCCATCACCCAGACACCGGCAAAGAGCTAGCAACACTTGCGGTTCCACATTGGAAACGCCTGCTCACGCTTGCCTCTAGTGCATATGAAATGACAGGTCTCGGTTACATGGGAACGGACATGGTGCTCGATAAAGAAGAAGGCCCAATGGTGCTTGAGCTCAATGCGCGTCCAGGGCTTGCGATTCAAATTGCTAATGGTTGCGGCATTTTGCCAAGGCTACAGCATATCGAGTCATTAGGAACGCCAAATCCATTTGAGTATCCTAGTCCAGAAAAGCGTGTCGAGTACGCAGCGAAGATGTTCGGCCACGCCGAAGACGCTTGATCTCTCACACCAATAAAAAGTATCACAGAGCGCTCCCCACCAAGAGCGCTTTGTTTTTTCTATAAAGTGCTCTCAAAAACCTTGTCGTAAAACCTTACCCACTTATAAACCCCAGCGATCAAGCTCACACTTTATGTTTGCCCCTTCAAAACAAACCAAAACCAATCCAAAGATCACATAAACCAATAAATTCAGACAGTTAGAAAGTTTTAGTCAAAAATACCAAATCCCATCACATTCACAGCGTAAATTTCAGCATTTATAAAACACCTTCACACTGCGGCATAACACCAATATTTCAGGTACTTAGCTTAGATTCAGAATGTTTTGGTACTGCGTATCTCCTTAACATCCGTGTCGTGACGTTTTTCCGATATAAATTGATATTTGTATCATTTCACTCAGCGGTTTAGGTCTTTGCGTCTAGGATGCTCGCGCCTAAATGATGCAATAAAACCATCACTGTTTCGCAAACTCGGAGAAATATGGCCGAAAGCGGCGGTCGTCTAGCACGCTCTTTTCACCAATCAAGTTTGCACATCGGAGATCTTTATGACCAAAACCGCAATAAGCACTGCCCTCTCGCTTTCACTTCTTTTTCTTTCTGGATGTGGTGCTGAACAAAGTAACGATTTACACCCGTCTTCCGTTGAAGTCAGCACTGTCGCAGTCACTCACAGCGACGTATTTCCAACGACTGAATATGTTGGCCGAACTCGTGCTCCTGAAGATGTACAAATACGCCCATTGGTTTCTGGTCGATTGATCACCAAAGCGGTCGCGGAAGGCGCAGACGTGAAAAAAGGTGAGCTTTTATACGCGCTCGACCCACAGCCATTTCAAGTGCGCTTGAATGCCGCTAAAGCCGAGCTTGCTAAAACAAAAGCGAAAATGCTTCAGGCGCAGCGCACACTGCAACGCGCCGTCAAGCTACACAAAGAAGGCTCCCTCTCTCCTCTTGAGTTCGAAGAAGTCGAGCTAGAAGAAACCACGTCTATTGCTGCGTATGAAATTGCTAAATCTGAGTTCGATAAAGCGGAGCTAGAACTAAACTGGACCAAGATCTACAGCCCTATCGATGGCCGTGTCAGCAACTCAGGTTACAGCATTGGTGACATTGTGACGCCGGAAGGACAGCCACTGACGACAGTGGTTAAGCTCGATACCACTTGGGTGAATATCGCAGTGAACGAGACCTCAGGTCTTGCTGAGTTCCAAGAAGCTATGCTACTTGATGAGAAACACGCTAGCGACTTTGAAGTGCACTTGAAACTCTCGAACGGCGCAACCTACCCATACCTTGGCCAAGTCGGCTTCGTCGATAACCGTGTGGATGTAGAAACAGGCACCATCACCGTTCGCCTTAACTTCCCGAACCCTGATTTGCTGCTACTGCCAGGTCAATACGTCACGATTGAAGTCGTCGATGATTCACTCACGCCACTGTCCGTGCCAAGCGAGTCGGTTCAGTTCGATCAAGGTGGTCATTTTGTCTATGTGGTTGATAGCAAAAACCTTATCGAGAAGCGCTATATACAGTGGTACCAGCAGCTAGACACGGTTTTCCTAGTGGAGTCTGGTATTGAAGCAGGAGAGCAGGTCGTGAGCGAAGGTTTGCAAAAAGTGAAACCTGGATCAAGCGTATCGGTCAGTTCAACGAATACTAATAGCCCAGCAGTGGCCAAAGCAGCGACTGAGGGCTAACTAATGGTTGAATATTTCATTCGTCGTCCAAAGTTCGCTATTGTGCTCAGCATCATCATGACCATCATTGGTCTGATTGCGCTGCTCAAGGCACCGGTTGAACAGTACCCTAACGTTGCGCCTCCGGAGATCGAAGTCTCCACCGAATTCACTGGTGCGAACGCCGAAGTGCTGCGCGACACAGTAGCGACCGAAATAGAGAAAGAGGTAAACGGTGTAGAGGGCATGATTTACATGCGCTCTAAGTCTGCCAGCGACGGAAACTACATTCTCACGGTTGCGTTCGAAGTAGGGTTTGATGCCGACAAGGCGCAAATCCTAGTTCAAAACCGCGTTAACCGCGCTATGGCAAAGCTACCTGAAGAAGTGAAACGCTCAGGCGTTAAAGTCGAAAAAACCGCCTCCAACATTATGATGGCGGTGATGGTGCACTCACCCGACCAATCCAAAGATGGCCTGTTCCTCAACAACTACGCCAACATGAACATCAAAGACGAGCTGGCGCGTGTTAATGGAGTGTCTAAGGTTCGCAACATTGGTGATATGGAATACGCGATGCGTATTTGGCTCGATCCTCTAAAAATGGCCAGTCTTGGTATTGTGCCAGAAGATGTTGCCAGTGCGATTGGCGAGCAAAACGTCATTCGCCCAGCAGGTAGCGTTGGCGCAGCCCCTTACGCCACCCAAACATCGCCGTTCCAAATGGTGGTGCGCACTGAAGGCCGCCTTCGCCATAAACAGCAATTTGAAGATATCGTCGTCAAAGCCGATACCTCGGGTAAACTGGTTCGTATCTCCGACCTTGGCCGCGTTGAACTTGGCTCACAGCAATACATTGTAAAAGCCATGTACGACCAATCGGATGCCGCCTTGCTCGCCATTTATCAAGCGCCCGGTGCCAATGCATTAGAGATATCGGAAGGCATTTACGCAAGATGGAAGAGCTTAAATCGCGCTTTCCACAAGGTATAGATTACCAAATCCCATATAACCAAACCGAGTTTGTTAAAGTCTCCATCGCTGAAGTCATGGAAACGCTTGTGATTGCCATTATTTTGGTAACCGCAGTCACATACATTTTCCTTCAAGACTGGCGCACGACCATCATCCTGTGATTGCCATCCCTGTCTCGGTCATTGCAACCTTCGCAGTGATGCAAGCAGTGGGTATGTCAATGAACATGCTAACGCTGCTGGGTTTGGTTCTGTCCATTGGTGCCGTGGTGGATGCGGCGATCATCGTCGTGGAAAACGTTGAGCGTTTGATGGCGGAAGAAGATCTTACTGCCATGGATGCCACCATCAAAGCAATGCAAGAAGTCACCGGACCGATCCTCGCCTCTGCTTTGGTACTTTTCGCGGTATTTGGTCCCGTCACTATGATGCCAGGACTGACGGGACAGCTTTATCAGCAATTTGGTATTACGCTTTCAGTCTCGATTGCGATATCGACCGTCAACGCTCTTACATTGACGCCTGCGCTTGCCGCAATTTTAATGCGTCCGGGCGGTCCTAAACCCGGTAAATGGTTGCAAGCCTTCAACAAATATTTAGATAAGGCAACGGCAGGGCTTGGTAACAGCGTCACGCTGATGATTAAGCGACTCACACTTAGCATGGTTGGCTTTGGTGTCATGATTATTGCCATTGTGCTTATGGGTTATAAGATGCCAAGCGGCTTCCTACCCGATGAGGACTCAGGCAACTTCTTTGTCAATATTGAGCTGCCTCAAGCAGCATCGTTGGCGCGTACCGAGCAAATTACCCGTAATGCCATTGATATGGTGCTTGAAGAAGAAGGCGTATCAAGTGTGGTCTCTGCACCGGGCTTTAGCTTACTTGGCAATGCAGCGGCTTCGAACTCTGCAATGATGATCGTTAACCTCGATCACTGGTCTGAGCGCACCGATGCCAACTTGCACATGAAAGCCATCATGGGACGGGTACAAGACAAGCTCAATCACATCAAAAACGCCGATATCATCAGCTTCTTCGCGCCGCCAATTCCAGCACTTGGTATGAACTCTGGCTTTGAAATGCGCCTTGAAGATACCCTAGGACGCTCTCCTGCCGAGCTTGCCGCTGTTGGCGATGAATTAATGGCAAAAGCGATGACACATCCAGCCATTGATTTTACTTACACCATGTTTCGCGCCAACACGCCACAGGTTGAGGTAAAACTGAAACGAGACAAAATCAAATCGACCAATGTGGATTTGCAATCGGTCTACATGACCCTTCAAACCTACCTAGGCGGCTTGTATGTGAACGACTTCACCGAGTTTGGTCGCAACTACAAGGTGTTCTTGCAGTCAGAAGCACAAAGCCGCTCAGACAGCAGTGACATCTCAAGCTACTATGTGCGATCAAACGATGGGAAAATGGTGCCGCTCAACTCGCTTATCGAGATCAACAATGTGCTAGGTGCTGAAGCGGTAGAGCGCTTTAACCTCTATAGCTCACTGATGATTAACGGTGTCGCAGCACCTGGATACAGCTCGGGTCAGGCAGTGGCAGCAATGGCGAGTATTGCGGACAGAACATTGCCAAGTGGTTACAAGTACGATTGGTCTGGCTTAACCTATCAAGAGCAAAAAGCGGGCAACGCAGCTCCAATTATGTTTGGCATGGCGATGCTTTTCACCTTCCTGTTCTTGGTGGCACAATATGAGTCATGGGTGACGCCGCTAGCGATTATTCTTTGTGTGCCGACCGCCGTTTTTGGCGCTCTGTTCCACACTTGGATTATGGGTGGCGATATCAATATCTACACTCAAGTGGGCTTGGTGCTCATGGTGGGCATGGCAAGTCGAAACGCGATATTGATCGTCGAATTTGCTAAAGAGCTGCGTGAAACTCAGGGACTATCGATTGTTGAGGCTGCCGTCTCTGCCACTAAACTTCGTTTTCGTGCGGTATTGATGACAGCATTCTCATTCATTTTAGGTGTCGTACCTTTGGTGATTGCAACCGGAGCCGGTGACGGTGCTCGTCGTGCGGTAGGCTACAGTACTTTCGGCGGCATGCTCGCTGCAACTGTACTGGGCTGCTTGGTTGTGCCTGTTGTGTGGGTCATGCTACAGCGTATGCGTGAGCGATTTGGCAAAGTGAGCATCACAGCCGAAAACGCGGCATAACCACGATAACCTGATTGACGATAACCCCTACCCTTAATCATGAAAAAGGCGCACTCCCTAAGAAGTGCGCCTTTTGTGTTTTGGTTGTCCTGCCGCTGGCTATATTTACACTTTGAACTGATTCATCAGTGATTGCTGTGTATCCGACAGCGAATTGATCTCCTGTCCAACCTTTTCAGCTTCACCGGCGTTCTCAAGGATTTTCGCACTCAAATCACGAATGTTACTCACATTCTGGTTCACCTCACTCGATACCGATTGCTGCTCTTCCGCAGCGCGAACAATTTGTGAGTTCATGTCGTTGATGGCAGAGATCGACTCGAAAATTCGGCTCAGTGCGGATACCGCTTGCTGAACATGATTCGATGTTGAGTCAGCGAGGTTGGAGCTCTCTTGCATCGCAGCAACCACATCTGCCGTGCCTTTTTGAACGCGCTCGATGACTTGCTGAATTTCGCCTACCGAGTCTTGAGTGCGGCTTGCAAGGCTACGAACCTCATCAGCAACAACTGCAAAACCACGCCCCTGCTCACCAGCACGTGCAGCTTCAATAGCCGCATTTAATGCAAGCAAGTTGGTTTGTTCAGAAATGCCTTCAATCACCGCCAAAATCTCGGTGATATTCGCATTATTTTTAGCAAGCTCTTCCACGACTGGCACAGTCACTTTCATCTGCTCAACCAAACGAACCATTTCGCTCGCTGAGAGCTCCGCCACTTCTTGACCTTGCTTGCTGACTCATTCGCCGTGGAAGCCGCTTCTACCGCCACTTCCGCATTTTGAACCACCAGCGCAGCTGTTTGCGTCATCTCTTCTGACGCGGTTGCGACTAAGTCTACTTCGCGGAATTGTGCTTCGCTGCTCTCTCTTGTTGCGATTGCGGTTTGATTCGCGGATTCAGCAGTGCCACTGATTTTCTCTGTAGTCACCGCCACTTGCTGGATAGTGGTTTGCAGCTTGGCGAGAAACGCATTGAATTGTTTTGCTAGCTGGCCAATTTCATCTTGTGATTTCACATCTAAACGTTGGGTAAGATCGCCTTCACCGCTGGCAATGTCCTCGAGACGAGTAACCACTTCGCGAATAGGCTTCACCAGACGCGAGGACATCACGCTAATAATGATTAAGCCAACGAGGACGAAGCCTGCCCCTACTATGACTTCAAATACAATGCCATCACTTAACTGCTGAGAAATGATACTGTCGAGTGTAATCGCATCGTGGAGCACACTATCACGCGGCATATCGAAGAATACACCCCAAGTTTGGTTGGCAATACTCACCGGGCTAAACACGGTTAACCATTGATTGTCGGCGCTCCACAGAGTCTCTGCTTGCTCACCAAACATTAGGTCAGTGATTTGATCTGCGTTGAGTACCTGACTTTTGTAACGCGAGCCTACTGCGATATCCGTATTGTCACTGGCAATGACGCTTTCATCTAAACTGATGATGTTGACATGGCCACTGCCGTTAAACAGGCTAGAATCCGAATCGAGTACCGTTTTCGCCAGCTGAGTTAGCTGTAAATCAATACCTAAAAAGCCAATCACTTGGCTATCTACTTCAATAGGCAACGACAAAGAAGAAGTCAGGTGCTGAGCTTCCCCCACTTGGGTCAGCCTAGGTGTGCTCACACACGCAGCGCCACTTGCTAGTGGGCAGTAAAAACGCTCGGCATTTTCCATCGCGTTTTGAATCTGTTTAGTTAGCACGGTACGGACTGCGTTTTCACCCGTTGCAGCTATTTGCCAGTACGTTGCAAACTGCCCGATTTCGTTTGAACCTACGTATCGCGCCCTCATAGTTACTGTCCTCGCCGTCGAGTTGATTTGGCTTAAATACCAAGTACGCGCCTTGTATGGAAGGAAACTGAATCACGGCCTGACGTACCATCTCATCCAGTGCTACTCGCAAGTCTTCACTTGGCAAGAAGTTCTCTTCAGCGTTGAACTTTTGAAACTTGGCGTTCGCAATCAGCATTTCTGCTCGGTAAACTGCTTCATCGAAGTAGGCTTTAACCTCGCGAGCGTTGATCTCTGCTTGCGCTTCAAGCAGAGCCTGAGATTTCTCAGAAACTGACTGTGAGCTCATAGCTTGAATAGACTGCTGGCTATTGACGGCGTTATAAAGTGAAAAGCCAATTAAGGCGATAGAGGTGAACAGCAAGCATAAGCCTGCTAGTACCGTGATTTTCCACTGCACGGAGAGAGTTCGCATAGTACATCCTTTTTGCAAACGGGGAGCAAGTATTGTTTTTGTATCGACCAAAGGTCTTATTTATTGAGCGTTTTATTACAGCATTTTTACATCTTTAGCTCAACACTATCGATGGATGTGTTTGAGCCAGAATGCTAGTATTTTGCTTTCGATTTAAAAAATCACAGGATTAGTGAGAAATGAAAGTCATCAGCTTTAATATCAATGGTCTACGAGCAAGACTGCATCAACTGCAAGCCCTAATTGACAAGCATCAGCCAGATGTCATCGGTCTTCAAGAAATCAAAGTTCACGATGAAGCCTTCCCAGTAGAAGCCGTTGAAGAGATGGGCTACAAAGTTTACTTTCACGGTCAAAAAGCACACTACGGCGTGGCTATGCTTTGCAAGAAAGAGCCGATTTCGGTGCAAAAAGGTTTTCCAACCGATAACGAAGACCATCAAAAGCGCATGATCATGGCGACGTTTGAAGATGATAACGGCGAAAAGGTTACCGTGCTCAACGGCTACTTCCCTCAAGGCGACAACATTGCTCACGAAACAAAATACCCGTACAAGCGTGAGTTCTACCAAGATCTTATGAAGTACTTGAACGAGTACCACAACAACGATGAGCAAGTTATCGTGATGGGCGACATTAACATCAGCCCAATCGATCTTGATATTGGTATTGGTGAACCCAACCGTAAACGCTGGTTGAAAACCGGTAAGTGTTCATTCCAGCCAGAAGAGCGTGAGTGGCTAAAAACGCTGCTAGATTGGGGCTTTGTAGACACCTTCCGTCAGCTCCATCCAAATGTGGACGACAAGTACTCCTGGTTTGATTACCGCTCGCGCGGCTTTGATGACAATCGCGGTCTGCGCATTGATGTGGTTTTGGCAACGCCAAGTCTCGCAGCAAAATGTGTGGAAGCAGACATCGATTACGAGCTACGCGGCATTGAGAAGCCGTCTGATCACGCGCCGATCTGGTCTACCTTCTCGTAATTAGCCGTTGAACGAAATAGACAAAAGAAAGGGGGCGATATCTGATGATATCGCCCCTTTTTTTTGTCTTACGCTGACTCTTTCTAACTTAACTGCTACTGAGAGCCAAGCGGTCTCAAGTAAGCCAAGAAACGTTTTTCGGCTTTCTTAAAGCACCAAAGGATAATAAACGTGAGTGCCATGTAGAACATACCCGCCGCTAAGAACGACTCAAATGGCGCATAGTAACGAGAGTTTACCAAGCGAGCAGCGCCGGTCAGGTCCATGATAGTCACAATACCCGCAACGGCCGAGCCGTGAAGCATAAAGATCACTTCGTTACTGTAAGCTGGCAGTGCACGTCTTAATGCCGATGGCAAAATAATGCGACGATATGTTTTCCAAGTGCTCATGCCATACGCTTTTGCCGCTTCAACTTCACCACGTGGCAAGCCGTTAATGGCACCACGGATAATTTCCGCGGTGTAAGCCGAGGTGTTTAGTACAAATGCTACCAGCGCACAGAACCAAGCATTCTCCCAAAGGGTATCTTTCACTGGGAAAAATTGGTCCATACCGTAATAAATCAGGTAAAGCTGAACCAGTAGCGGTGTACCACGGAAGAAGTAAATAAAGCCCCATGACGCAAGCTCAGTAAATAATTTGCACTATTACGTGCTACCGCAAGCGGAATAGCCACACCTAAGCCAATAATCAGTGCTGATAGAACCAACCAAACTGTGGTCCAAAGGCCATCAAAATAGATAGGCAAGCTGTCGATAATCAGAGAAAAGTCCATAGCCTACCTCACATGAATACTAAATTTGCGCTCAACCAGTTTTAGGAATCCGGTAGAGATACTTGTGAAGATTAAGAAGATGATGCTACGGCCATGTAGAACGTAAACGGCATCTTAGTGGTACCCGCCGCTAGCGAGCTCATACGCACCATGTCTTCAAGACCGATAATCGATACCAAGGCTGTTGTTTTAAGCAGTACTAGCCAGTTGTTACCAAATCCCGGCAAGGCGTGGCGAATCATCTGCGGTAGTAGGATGCGTCGAAAGGCCAAAGTTGAACTCATGCCATACGCTTTTGCCGCTTCCAGCTCACCTTTGTCCACTGCCATGATCGCGCCGCGGAAGGTTTCTGCCATGTAAGCGCCAAAAATAAAACCAATAGTCAGTACACCAGCAATGAAGGGCGATACATCAATGTAATCTGGAAGGTACGATGTCCATTCATGGTTAGGATCGCTAGAAGCAAACCACTCGTTCAACCACTCGTTTGTCGCATACAAACTGTTGTTGAGAAGAATCTGTCCGCCGAAGAAAATCAGCATCATTAATACGAGGTCTGGAATACCTCGGATGATAGTCGTGTAAAGGGTCGCAATTGCACGCGCCCATCTGTAAGGTGCCATCTTAGCAAGTGCACCTAACATACCCAGCACCATAGCGAGGATCAGTGACAAGATTGCCACTTCTATGGTGAGTACGGCCCCTTTTAGTATTGAGGCTTCATATCCTTGTAAATCGAGCATAGTTCCTTCCAACAGCACAGCAAAATTGTTGGTCAGTCTTACCAAAAGGCCTGTGACTCGCCCTTTAGTAAAAAGGGCTTGAGACTAGCTCAAGCCCTCGTCTTTTGTTAAACCGTCAGATTACTGACCGTAAACGTCGTAGTTGAAGTACTTAGATGCAATCTCGTCGTACTTACCGCTTGCGCGTAGAGAAGTGATTGCAGCGTCAAGTTGCTTCGTTAGGTCTTTGTCTTGCTTACGTACCGCAATACCCATACCTTCACCGAACCACTTAGCGTCAGTTAGAGATGGACCAACGAACTCATAAGCGTCGCCACCATCTTTGTTGATCACGCCTTCTTCTAGAGCAGATGCGTCACCAAGTACTGCAACGATACGACCGTTAGCAAGATCTAGGTAAGCTTCATCAAATGAGCCGTAACGTACGATTTCTACTTGATCGCCATAGTTGTCTGTTAGGTACTTGTCGTGCGTTGTTGCACGCTGTACACCAATCTTCGCACCGCCAAGGTTGTCAAAGTTTAGACCTGCACCTTTTTTAGCGATAAACTTGTTAGGGATTTGAGCGTATTTGCCAGTGAAGTCAACTTTCTTCTTACGCTCTTCAGTGATAGACATCGCAGCAATGATTGCATCGTATTTACGAGCAAGTAGTGACGGAATGATGCCATCCCAATCTTGAGGAACGATAACACACTTAGCTTTTAGCTCTTCACAAAGCGCGTTAGCCATATCAACGTCGAAACCTTTTAGAGAACCATCGGCTTCAGTCCAGCTAAATGGAGGGTACGCCCCTTCGATACCAAAGCGCACAGTTTTCCATTCCTTAGCTTGTGCTACTCCAGTCGCAGCTGTTGCAGCCAGTGCTGCTACCATTAACCACTTTTTCATTTCCATACTCCTGTGATTGAAATTTTTGTTTTTGTGTTGTGTTTTTATCGAGTTTTCTGAGTCTTAGCTCAGAAGACCATCTTCTATATTAGTAGATAGATGAAATAAATTGTTGTAGACGTTCCGATTCTGGGTTGGTGAACAGTTTTGCCGGGTCACCCTGCTCTTCCACTCGACCTTGATGCAAGAACATCACGTGGTTCGAGACGTCACGAGCAAACGCCATTTCGTGCGTCACCACAAGCATGGTTCTGCCTTCTTCAGCTAGGTCTTGCATAACGCCTAGTACTTCGCCAACCAACTCTGGATCGAGAGCGGATGTTGGCTCATCGAACAGCATCACTTCGGGTTCTACCGCCAATGCGCGCGCAATGGCTGCACGTTGCTGCTGACCGCCTGAAAGGTGCCCTGGATAGTAATCACGGCGCTCATACAGACCCACTTTCTTTAGAAGTAGCTCGGCATTTTCGATAGCTTGCGCTTTCGGTACACCCAAAACGTGGATTGGCGCTTCGATGATGTTCTCAAGAACGGTCATGTGTGACCAAAGATTGAAACCCTGAAAAACCATCGCCAAGCGAGAACGGATTCGCTGAACTTGTTTTTCATTAGCAGGAAGTGACTCGCCCTGACGGTTTTTCTTCATTTGGATTAATTCACCATTAACCCAAATTTCACCCTCTGTTGGCGTTTCCAGTAGGTTGATACAACGTAGAAAGGTGCTCTTCCCGGAGCCTGATGAGCCAATAATTGAGATGACATCACCTTTATGTGCAGCAAGGGAAATCCCTTTTAAAACTTCATTTTGACCAAAGGTCTTGTGCAGTTCTTTTATGTCCAGCGCGGGTACTTCATTCATGCGCTTGTGCTCCCTGTATATTATTGACTGCTAAGCCTATTTGATAGGCAAAGGTACTCCGACCTTTTATTTGTTCGATACAAGCTAGCACTAGAAAGCATAGGTTGCAACAAACTATTAACCTGTAATTTTTGACTACGCAGGCATTGTATCTGACAGATTATGCAAATTAAAGTGTTTACCACTGCTTTTTGTGAATATTATTTGCTGAATGCTGCACTTTTAGTCAGCGGCTACTTTTTGTACCGAACGTGCCTTTATTGCGATTTTGTTACATAACAACCTCTCTAATCGGGATCTATATCTAAAAATAAGTTCCATTTTAGCGGATAAGATCTACTTATTGGCCATTAGACAGCATTATGGCCTAGTTGATAGATTTGATAGTCAGATCAAAAAAGCTAAACCGTACACGATATGCCCCTATCACTTTTGTTAAACACCGCATAGTGGATTCGTCTAACTTGACGCAAAAGCAATTATCCAGACGGCAAACTGACAGGAGCTAGCTTTCCATTCATCTTCTTTCAAACAGCCAATATCTCCTCCCAATTCTTCAATCGACGATGAAACGTGCAATACACCGTGTGAATGTAATTGGAATGTAGGGAAAGTTACTGAAAGTCAGTTACGGAGATTGTTAATAAAGTGCGCCATTTCAAACAACTGTTGTAGTTTTCTTTCACATTTTTTCTTAAAGTGATCAAGATCAATCAAGGCGTTAGTGTTGCTTGTTAGACTCGGCAGCATTGATATAGCACGAATTATTCACCCGACTTTTAGAATGTTGTCTATCCTTAGCACGTTAACCACGTGCACCTCCTAGCCGAGGCGAACGGTGAATTGAGTTCGCATATCAAGCCAAACGACTAACTTTATATATAAATGAGGAATCTATGTCAGACGCAGTTAACAAAGCGCATTCTGATTCGGATATCGAGACTAAGAGCTATCAAGAGCTTCACCGTCCAGCATCTGAGTTTGCCAGCCGCTCTGAATACCTAGACCACGAACTTCAAATCATGAAACCGCGCCGCTTTGGTCTTAACCTACCGGGCCGCGATTTCCGCTTTGAACTCGAAGATTTGGTACCTGCTCTTGCTGGTACTATCGGCATTATCGCAATGTACTCAGCGGTAATGATGTCATGGGCAGACGGTCTAACCGCCGCTTGGGATCACGTAAACCTAGGTAAAGAGTTTGCCATCGAGGTTGCTCGTGTTGAAATGCTTATCCCAGCGTTGTTGTTCTGTATTCTCGCATCAGGTTTCATTAACCCACGCGCCAACCTTGCTGGTAACCACGGCCCGATGATTCCACTTATCGGTTCTATCGCGCTTGCCGGTGCTCACCCTCTTGCTCTTGCTATTCTTCTTGGTGTGTTCGGTCTACTACTTAGCTACTTCAAAGGTGGTTCTAAGCTGGTTAATCTCACCTCTCAAGGCACCGCAGGGGCCTCTTAATCTTCCTAGGCTTTACCGGCACGATGAGCCAAATCGGTTCAATCCAAGAATGGGCGGTAAGTCTTCAGTCTGCGGACGTTGAAGCAGGCAGCATGGGTTACATTGGTCTAATCGTATTAGGCATCAACATTGCTGTTTACGCATACCTTGCAAAAATCAACATGCGTTGGTTGGCTATCCCAGTATGTGCGGTAACGGGTCTACTTCTTGCGCTTGGTTTAGGTGCAGGCTTCGACTTGACGTTCGAAACAGAAATGGGTCTACCTAACCTTAACCCAGTTTACTGGTGGGGCAGCACAGAAGAAGGTTGGATGCTAGGTCTTCCTAACCTACAACACTTCATTGCGTCTCTACCGTTTGCGATTCTTGCTGTAGCAATGTGGTCTCCTGACTTCCTAGGTCACCGTATCTTCCAAGAGCTGAACTACCCACGTAAGACTGAAAAAGTACTTATGGACGTTGATGACACTATGACTATGTGTTCTGTACGTCAAATGGTTGGTACAGCTGTGGGTGGTGGTAACATCACGTCTTCTTGGGGTACTTACATGATCCCAGCGGCTATCGCTAAGCGTCCAATTCCAGGCGGTGCGATCCTTCTTGGCTCTCTATGTATCATCGTGGCAATCCTTGGTTTCCCAATGGACGTTGCGGTATGGCCACCAGTGATGCGTATTGCACTACTCGTAGGTGTATTCCTTCCGCTACTAGAAGCGGGCATGCAGATGGTTAAAGAGACTAAAGATTCACAAGCTGCAGGTATCTGTATCTTTGCATCAGTAGTAGCAAACCCAGTACTAGCATGGGCTCTGACCATGTTCCTAGATAATAATGGCCTGATTGGTGACAAAGAGCGTGCTTCTCGTCTATCTTTTGTAGATAAGATTGTCATCCCTGTTGGTGTATTCGTAATCTGTCTAGTAGCAATGCTTGCTGTAGGTATGCTAGAAGGCCAGTACGGCATCCCAGCTTTCCTATAATATCTAGTTGATTATTTGGGCAGTGACATTCACTGCCCAAATTTTTATCACAGTTTTTTAAGATTTATTGATTTAGTTTAAGTTTTACAATTTATTTTTAGTGTAGGCTTGATTTTAACGTCAGGAATGACAATATCTATAACCATACTAACCATAAGTGGTTATACGATATTTTTATTCAATGGTACTGGCTCTTCCTCCGAGGAGCATGCGTATAAGACGCACAGTACGTGTTTTTTCTACTAAAAAGGTAGGTATGTCATGGCAGAGCAATTTGCTAAAGCTTGGGAAGGTTTTGCTGCAGGTGACTGGCAAAACGAAGTAAACGTACGTGACTTCATTCAGAAGAACTACACTCCTTATGAAGGCGACGAGTCTTTCCTAGTTTCTGAAGGTACTGAAGCGACTAACACGCTTTGGGCTAAAGTAATGGAAGGTATCAAGCAGGAAAACAGCACTCACGCTCCTGTTGATTTCGATACTTCTGTTATCTCTACCATCACTTCTCATGATGCGGGCTACATCAACAAAGACCTAGAAACAATCGTTGGTCTACAAACTGAAGCACCTCTTAAGCGTGCAATCATGCCTAACGGCGGCGTGCGCATGATCGAAGGTTCTTGTAAAGCATACGGTCGTACGCTTGACCCACAAGTTTCTAAAATCTACTCAGAGTACCGTAAAACACACAACCAAGGTGTTTTCGATGTTTACTCTCCTGACATCCTAAAATGTCGTAAGTCTGGTGTTCTGACTGGTCTTCCAGATGCATACGGTCGTGGTCGTATCATCGGTGACTACCGTCGTGTAGCACTATACGGTGTAGACTTCCTAATGAAGGACAAAGTTGCTCAGTTCCACTCTACTCAAGAGAAACTAGAAGCTGGCGACGATCTACAAATGACTATGCAGCTGCGTGAAGAGCTTCAAGAGCAACACCGCGCACTAGGTCAACTAAAAGAAATGGCAGCTTCTTACGGCTTCGACATTTCTGGTCCTGCGACTACTGCACAAGAAGCAATCCAGTGGACTTACTTCGGTTACCTAGCTGCTGTTAAATCTCAAAACGGCGCGGCAATGTCTCTAGGTCGTACTTCTACTTTCCTAGACGTATACGTTGAGCGTGATATCGCTGCTGGCATCATCACTGAAGAACAAGCTCAGGAAATGATCGACCACTTCGTAATGAAGCTACGTATGGTTCGCTTCCTACGTACTCCTGAGTACGATGAGCTATTCTCTGGCGACCCAATCTGGGCAACAGAATCTATGGGTGGTATGGGTGTTGACGGTCGTACGCTTGTTACGCGTACAAACTTCCGTTTCCTAAACACGCTATACACTATGGGTCCTTCTCCAGAGCCAAACATCACTGTACTTTGGTCTGAGCAGCTACCTGTTGGCTTCAAGAAGTTCTGTGCGAAGGTATCTATCGATACTTCTTCTATCCAGTACGAGAACGATGACCTAATGCGTCCAGATTTCGACAACGATGACTACGCTATCGCTTGTTGTGTATCTCCAATGGTTATCGGTAAGCACATGCAGTTCTTCGGCGCTCGTGCAAACCTAGCTAAAACTCTACTTTACGTTATCAACGGCGGTGTAGATGAGAAGCTTAAGATCCAAGTTGGTCCTAAGACTGAAGCAATGACTGACGAAGTTCTAGACTTCGACAAAGTTTGGGCTGGTCTAGACAACTTCATGGATTGGCTAGCTAAGCAATACGTGACTGCGCTAAACGCAATCCACTACTCTCACGACAAGTACAGCTACGAAGCAGCGCTTATGGCTCTACACGACCGTGACGTTAAGCGTACTATGGCTTGTGGTATTGCGGGTCTATCTGTTGCAGCTGACTCTCTATCTGCAATCAAATACGGTACAGTTAAGCCAATCCGTGACGAAGACGGCATCGCGATCGACTTCGACATCTCTGGCGACTACCCGAAATTTGGTAACAACGACTCACGTGTAGATGACATGGCTTGTGAGCTTGTTTCAATCTTCATGAACAAGATCCGTAAGCTTAAGACTTACCGTGATGCAGTACCTACACAGTCTATCCTTACTATCACTTCAAACGTGGTTTATGGTAAGAAAACTGGTACTACTCCAGACGGTCGTAAAGCAGGCGCTCCATTCGCTCCAGGTGCAAACCCAATGCACGGCCGCGATGAGAAAGGTGCTGTAGCTTCTCTTACTTCTGTAGGTAAACTACCGTTTGCTGACGCTAAAGATGGTATCTCTTACACCTTCTCTATCGTTCCAAACGCACTAGGTAAAGAAGAAGATTCACAACGTTCTAACCTTGCTGGTCTGATGGATGGTTACTTCCACCACGAAGCTGGCGTTGAAGGTGGTCAACACCTAAACGTGAACGTTCTTAACCGCGAAACTCTGGAAGACGCTGTTAAGCACCCTGAGAAATACCCTCAGCTAACAATCCGTGTATCTGGTTACGCTGTACGCTTTAACTCTCTAACTACAGAGCAACAAGCTGACGTAATCGCACGTACGTTCACTGAATCTCTATAATCTTCGATTATACTGATTGAGATAAAAACCTCGCTTCGGCGGGGTTTTTTTATACCTGCCATATCTCATTTACAACTGTTCTCACCTGCTAAGAATTCGTTACAAATAATCGATTTTGCTCAATCTTTATGACTCATGGATCACTGACGTCACATTTGCAAACGTGTCACACTCACTTTACATAACTACATCTCTACTAGCCGTATTTGAAGAGAGTCGACACATCATGAAAATCTTACTCGCTTTACCTGTGCTTCTCGCCAGCAGTTGTGTGCTCGCCTCAGAGCGCTCTACCCTTTCCTTTTCTCTCGACAACGACGGAATTTGGGGTACCGACGAAGACTACACCAACGGAATCTTTCTCTCCTATACCAGTGGCGCGATCACGCCTTGGGCGATTTTTAAGCCACTGAGCCTTTCATATTGGGGAACATCGTCTCTTGATAAGGTCGAGTTCCAGCTTGGCCACAAAATGTGGACACCTTCCGATATTGAAGCCGATGTCCCAATTGCGAACGACCGCCCTTACGCCGGCTATTTTCATGGTGAATTAAATTACATTAGTTTGCACCCACAGCAGGCAAAGCGCTTTAACGTAACGTTGGGCAGTACTGGCGAGGGTTCTTTTGCAGATAAAGCTCAGCAGTTAGTTCATTCCCTTGTTGGCTCGAAAGAGCCGAAAGGTTGGGCGTATCAAATTGAAGATAGAGTCGTTGGCAGTGTTGGCTATCAAACACACCTCAACTTAAAGCGAGAGCCCTTGTCCGGAAATAGAGGCTGGGAAATCTCTAATGTCACAGAAGCTAACTTAGGCAATTTTAGAAGCGATGTTTCAACCGGAATGATGCTTCGATTTGGCTCCGAGCTTGCGGGCAACTTCGGGGCGGCCAACATCGGAACTGAAAATCCATTTAAAGCCGGTATGATTGGTGCGTCCAATCAGGGCTGGTTTACTTATTTTGGTGTGAAAGCCCGTTATCGATTTAACGATATTACCATCGAGGGTGAGCGCCCTGGAATACCAGAGCCAAGTGATGCTTATGATGTAACACTACAACCGATTCAAGGTGAGGCCGTATTGGGCGCAACTTGGTACAACTCCTACGTAGGCGTCAATGTTTTTGCCGGAGCGAAATCGGCTGAGTACAAAGAGGCATCGAAGTCACTGTATGGCAACGGTGGGATTTCAATGTTTGCGTTTTTTTAATACTGCAGGAAATTTCATGACCGGATACTAGGTATAAGTAGAACTATAGCATGCACAAAACAACTATTTAACATTTGTAATCGTGATGAAAAACACTTTACACTGAGTGAACCCAAGCAAATAAGAAATACGAGGGTTCATGCCAGATATCTTAGCATTTACTTTGATCGTTGCCCTGTTAGTTATGTCACCCGGCCCTAACGGTGTATTAATCCTCCGAACAACGTCGTTGTATGGACAACAACCAGCACTTTTTACTATTTTCGGCTTCATTTTAGCCATGTCTTTGCAAGCGAGCTTGGGAGTGTTCGGAATTTCCGCCATTTTGATGAGCGCCCCCATCGTCTTTGATACGTTAAGGTATATCGGAGGTGGGTACTTTCTATATATTGGTTCAAAAATGCTCATCGGGTCTTTTCGAACCGTTGACACCGAATTGCCAACACACCTTAAACATTACGCGCCTCCGAAAAGGCGAAAGTCGCTTTTCGAAGGCTTTATCACTCAGTTTTCAAACCCGAAAGGAATACTGTTTTATTTGGCAGCATTTCCTCAATTTCTAAATTTTGATAACTTCTCTTACCTTGAAGCGTATACCTTGGTCACCATACATGGTTTCATGCTACTTACTTGGTTCTATCTGCTTTCGCGAATAGTTTTAAAAATGACCGGTAATATCAAAAGTTCGGGATTCGGTCGCTGGGTCAATCGACTAGCAGGTGGGGTGATGATCTACTTTGCTGGGGTGTTATTTTTTCAATCGTTAGTATGACCACAGCCTTAAGTTAATCTTAATATCTTTATGCACTCCGTTTTGTCATTCTCATCAGTTGGGCATACATCCACCATGTATGCCTGTTTGCTGTTTATGTTCACCTAAGCAGTCTTGAAACGTTCGCACTCTTGATAAAGCTCCGTCGATCGCTTATCAACACCATCACTGGTTTGTTTTAGGCTTTGGCTACTTGTCTCCAGTTCGCCCATAGACTCATTGATTTGTGCCATGTTGCTCGCCATCGATTGGGATGTAGTCGCCAACTCTTTCACTGAGGAAAAAATCACCTCGGTCTGTGAGCTTGCTTCCTGTGCTTTGTTCATGATCTCTTCCAGTGCCGCTTTCGCTTGATTGCCCTGCTCTCTACCTGATTGCATCGATGAATCTGACTGAGCAATAAACTGAATTACCTGCGTACTCTCTTGCTTCATGGTATCGATAGTGCCAGATATCTCTTCCACCGCTTGAACCGTTCTCACTGCCAGGCTTCTTACTTCATCCGCAACCACCGCAAAGCCGCGGCCTTGTTCCCCAGCTCTTGCTGCTTCTATCGCCGCATTCAACGCCAGCAAGTTAGTTTGCTCTGCAATGCCATTAATGATTTCCATTACTGAGTCAATCTTTTGCGATGCCTGCTCTAGCTGCTCAATATGAGTGGCCGCATCTTCTAAAATGGCGCCTACTTGCTCAAAGGAGGCAATCGTATCCACGATAATCTCACCACCCGCCTGAGCGGACTCAGCCGACGTTTTACTGATGCTTGCCACGTATTCTAGTGACCCCGAGATTTCTTGCGTTGTGACACTCACTTCTTCGGTTGCAGAAGCAAGCAGTTGGGTTTGCTCAATAACTTGGCTCTGATGCTGGCGTAATTGATTAATGCCAGTATCCAGCTCTCCCGAGTTGTTAGACAACTGCTGACTATTGACCTTCACTCCATCGACCAAGGTACCTAGATTTTCACAGCTAACGTTAATCGCTTTCTTCAATTGATTAAACTCATCGCGACTATTACTGCTGACCGGGAGTCGCGTTGATAGGTCGCCCTTCTCTACCTTCTTGAGCGCATTCAACGTCTGCTTTAAAGAGCGAGCTAAAGATACATTCATCGTTAAAAAGATCGCTGTAGTAAATAGTGCTAGGAGCGCACAGGCAATACCTACCGAGATTTGGGTCATGCTTGAAACCTGGTTCGCCTCTTGGTTTAACGTCTGAGCTTGTTGATTGAGCGCTAATGCGGCACTGTCAAATGCAGCTAACGTCGTAGCTTGTGCTTGATCTAGCTTAGTTTCAAGGCCAACTAAAGTACCCGAGAGTTCAACAACTCGAGTAAAGCCAAGCTCTAAGGCTTTGACTTCTCTCTCGTACAACTCAAGCATGGCATAGGTATTTGAAGCGTTAACAAACCCTGCTAATGCACGCTTAAAACCTTTCTCATTCTGCTCATTTGGGTCGATTAGATACTCTTGCAAACTGGTCACGACTTTTTGAAAGTCCGATGTCAATGTCACCATGCCCGTCTCTTTAATCGCCGCATCGATTTTGACATTGTTTTGCTGAAGCTGTTCCAACAAGCCATCATTAACTGAGAAACCTAATTCAGACTTTAAGGTTAACCAAGGGCTCAGATTAAAGATAAACAACTCGAGAGAACTTGAGATCGTATCGCTCTCAGCCATTAAACCTGCGTTTTGCAGTACTGCTAAATCTTGCTCAGCACTCGATTCTAGCTCATCCATACTGTTTTCAAACGCATCCATTCCTTCAGCGGATAATGTCGTACGACGGTTAACCGTATCCATCAACATTACTTGAGTAGAGGCAAGGTGAGCACTCGCGCTATTCATTCCACTACTGGTGGTAAATTTGTCATTTAAACTGGCGAGCGAGTTAAAGATAAACAGCACCAAAATGATGAACCCTGACCACAGAGTGAGCATCGAAAATAAGGTCTTTTGTTTTTGTGATAAAGCAACTTCCATGTATACCCCTTACAGCGACAAGCGTGTTGGTTAGGCCACCAAAACTAACGGCGACATTCACAACCACTAAAATTGGTCTAGACTAAGCAAACTAGCAATCTATGTACCACTTATTAATAATATAATTAACAACGCTATAACATTATCACTCCATGAGCAACAGAAGCCGTTTATTGATCGATACAGACTATGAATGTGAGTCCACTTTTCCTGTTGTAGGGTGTGGTTTTGTAATAAAATGACGGGTAAAAATAAGTTAGTAGAGAAGAGCATATGTCAACAACAGGTCGCATTCACTCATTCGAATCCTGTGGTACCGTCGATGGACCCGGAATTCGTTTTATTGTCTTTATGCAAGGCTGTCTTATGCGCTGCAAGTATTGCCATAACCGTGATACTTGGGATACGCATGACGGCAAAGAAATCAACGTCGATGAGCTAATCAAAGAGGCGAAATCTTACCGCCACTTTATGAATGCATCTGGCGGTGGTGTGACTTGCTCTGGTGGTGAAGCCATGCTTCAACCAGAATTTGTTCGTGACTTCTTTAGAGCAGCTAAGGCAGAAGGTATTCATACCTGTCTCGATACTAACGGCTATATCCGCAAACATACCGACGTCGTGGACGAAGTGCTTGAAGCGACCGATCTTGTGATGCTGGACCTAAAACACATGAAAGATGAAATCCACCAAGATTTCATTGGCGTATCAAACCGCCGTGTGTTGGACTTTGCTCGCTACCTTCACAAAATCGGTCAAAAGACGTGGATCCGTTATGTAGTTGTTCCAGGCTACACCGACGACGCAGAAGCCGCTCACATGCTGGGTGAGTTCATCAAAGACATGGACAACATCGAAAAAGTTGAGTTGTTGCCGTACCACAAACTCGGTGCACACAAATGGGAAGCACTTGGTTTTGACTACCCATTAGAAGGTGTTGAGCCACCGAAAAAAGAAGTGATGGACGAAATTCAAAGCATCCTGCTTCAATACACAGACACCGTCAAATACTGATCTGAACCCAAACGCGTCATGCGTTTGCCTTCAAATCTTTGACACGAAAAAAACGCGCTAGAAGGCGCGTTTTTTTGTCATAAATATGTGTTGAGATCATGTTATAAGTCATACATATACTGTTAATCTGTCGATAATTCGTATTCATACATAAACTTATTAGAAAGTATTTAGTGAGGCTCTCAACATGGAAATGACAAACGCTCAACGTCTAATCCTATCTAACCAATACTACTTGATGGCGAAACTTACGCCGGAGAACGCGGCGAAGTACCAGCGCCTTCAAACCATCGTAGAACGTGGCTACGAGCTACAAATGCGCGAGATGAACAAAGAGTTCGGCTGCCTTGTAGAAGATGAGTGTCGCGAAGTTATCGACATCATGGAAATGTACCATGCGATGCAAGAATCAAACAAAATGCTGTCTGAAGAAGACCGTAAAGATGTCGATCAGCGTCGTCTACAGTTCTTGGGCTTCGATATCGCTACAGAAGCACAGCTAGTAAACTATGTTCGCTTCTTAGTGGACTCTGAAGGTCTCTATCCTCAGTTCGACAAGGGTGACCACCACTTTAATAGTCATGTGCCTATGCTCGACAAATACCGTCGCATGCTGGTTACATGGAGAAACTGCCCACGTCAGTATCACCTATCGAGCGCAGAATTCCGCCAGATTTTTAACGCTTAAGACGTTTTTGAAGCGACTTAAGTCGTATTTTATGAACAATACCCGCCATTATGAGCGGGTATTTTTTTGAGATTTTTTTTCTAATCACACGGTCATCTCCCATAGTTAGGACTTACGTACTATTAGTGAGACTGGGGTGATTTTTCCTGCGATTACCAAGGGACTTTGTAAATAAATGCATAATTGTTAAGCATTAATCTGAAAACCCTACTAGTCTTTAAATTGACATGGAGTCGCATTGTACATGTGTTGACAGTCAGCTTTGCAGGTTAAGGGGAATCAGCTATGAGTATTTTCGATCATTATCAAACGCGTTATGAAGCCGCAAAAGATGAAGAGTTATCAATTCAGGAATTCTTAGCTCTATGTAAAGACGATAAAAGTGCTTATGCCAACGCTGCCGAACGTCTTCTACTCGCTATCGGCGAGCCTGAAGTCATCGACACGGCGCAAGATCCACGCTTAAGTCGTATCTTCTCAAATCGTATTATCTCTCGTTACAAAACCTTTGAAGACTTTTATGGCATGGAAGACGCCATTGAGCAAATTGTGTCGTATCTAAAACACGCTGCGCAAGGTCTTGAAGAACGCAAACAAATTCTATACTTACTCGGCCCTGTAGGTGGTGGTAAATCATCACTTGCCGAGAAACTTAAAGCGTTAATGCAGAAAATGCCAATTTATGTACTTTCTGCAAATGGCGAACGCAGTCCAGTCAGTGACCACCCATTCTGTCTCTTCGATGTCAATGAAGATGGTGACTTACTGAAAAGTGAATATGGTATCGAGAAGCGCTATTTACGCTCAATCATGTCGCCATGGGCCGCAAAACGTCTACATGAGTTCGGCGGTGACATCACTAAGTTCAAAGTGGTGAAAGTACGCCCATCGATTCTCGACCAAGTCGCTATCGCTAAAACTGAGCCGGGTGATGAAAACAACCAAGATATCTCAGCGTTGGTTGGTAAAGTCGATATTCGCCAATTAGAGCATTACTCTCAAGACGATCCAGATGCCTACAGCTATTCAGGTGCACTTTGTCGTGCCAACCAAGGCTTGATGGAATTCGTTGAGATGTTCAAAGCACCTATCAAAGTGCTACACCCGCTGTTAACGGCGACCCAGGAAGGCAACTACAACGGTACTGAGGGTCTCTCTGCCCTACCATTCGATGGCATGATCCTCGCCCACTCAAACGAATCTGAGTGGCAAACGTTCCGCAACAACAAAAACAACGAGGCATTCTTAGACCGTGTCTACATTGTAAAAGTACCATACTGCTTACGCGTGTCTGAAGAGGTTAAGATCTACCAAAAACTGCTTGAAAACAGTGAGCTATCCAAAGCACCATGCTCACCAAGTACTCTTGAGTTACTTGGCCAGTTCAGTGTGCTTTCTCGCTTGAAAGAGCCAGAAAACTCATCACTATTTTCAAAAATGCGCGTCTACGATGGTGAAACGCTCAAAGACACCGATCCGAAAGCGAAGAGCTACCAAGAGTACCGTGACTACGCTGGTGTTGACGAAGGTATGTCCGGTCTCTCTACTCGTTTCGCATTCAAGATCCTGTCTCGCGTATTCAACTTTGACCAAACCGAAGTTGCTGCAAACCCAGTTCATCTGTTCTACGTCATTGAACAGCAAATAGAACGTGAGCAGTTCCCGCAAGAAGTAGGCGAGAAATACCTTGAGTTCTTGAAAGGCTATCTAGTGCCTCGCTATGTAGAGTTCATTGGTAAAGAAATCCAGACCGCATACTTAGAGTCCTACTCTGAGTACGGCCAAAACATCTTTGACCGCTACGTCACCTACGCGGACTTCTGGATCCAAGACCAAGAGTATCGTGATCCAGAAACTGGCCAGCTATTTGATCGTGCTTCTCTTAATGAAGAGCTAGAGAAGATCGAGAAGACAGCTGGGATCAGTAACCCGAAAGATTTCCGTAATGAGATTGTGAACTTCGTGCTGCGTGCGCGTGCGAATAATAATGGGTCGAATCCGGTTTGGACTAGCTATGAGAAGCTACGTACCGTTATCGAGAAGAAAATGTTCTCGAACACCGAGGAGCTACTACCTGTTATTTCATTCAACGCGAAAACGTCTTCAGAAGACCAACGCAAACATGATGATTTCGTTAATCGCATGATGGAAAAAGGCTACACCGAGAAGCAAGTCAGATTGCTGTCTGAGTGGTACTTGAGAGTTCGTAAATCCTCATAGACCCACCTGACTGATTAGTTGCAGCCCCGAGCGTGTGCTCGGGTGCTGTATGGTGAGGGGAAGACAGGGAGTTACTCATGGCACAATTTATTGATAGACGCTTAAACGGCAAGAACAAAAGTGCCGTTAACAGACAGCGTTTTCTGCGCAGACATAAGCAGAAAATCAAAGAGTCCGTGACCGATGCAGTCAATCGCCGCTCGATCACGAACACGGAAACGGGTGAAGACGTTTCTATTCCAAGCAAAGACCTTAGCGAGCCTATCTTTCACCAAGGACAAGGCGGCGTAAAAGAGCGCGTCCACCCAGGTAACGACCAGTTTATTACCGGTGATAAAATTGAACGTCCACCTAAAGGCGGTCAAGGCGGCGGTGCAGGTCAAGGCGAGGCCAGTCCTGATGGGGAAGGTGAAGACGAATTTGTATTCCAGATCTCGAAAGACGAATATCTCGACATCTTATTCGAAGATCTCGCTCTACCCAATTTAAAGAAAAACCAAATCAACAAAATCAAAGAGTGGAAAACTCATCGTGCTGGTTACCAAACGGCGGGTATGCCCTCTAATATTGCTATTGTGCGCTCACTTCAGCAGTCACTTGCACGTCGAACCGCGATGACTGCAGGCAAACGTAAGATGCTCGATGAGCTTAATAAGCAGCTTGATGAGATTAAAATCAGCGAGCCTGCTCAACCTATGGAAGAGAAGCGACTCAAAGAAGAGATCGCATCGCTTCGCAAGAAAATCGACAGCGTGCCGTTCATCGACACTTTCGATTTACGATTTAAAAACTACGAAAAACGTCCAGTCCCATCCAGCCAGGCGGTTATGTTCTGCTTGATGGATGTCTCTGGCTCTATGGACCAAGCTACAAAAGACATCGCTAAACGCTTCTATGTCTTGCTGTACTTGTTCTTAACACGAACCTATGAAAACGTCGAAGTGGTGTTTATTCGCCACCATACTCAAGCCAAAGAAGTCGACGAACATGAGTTTTTCTATTCCCAAGAAACCGGTGGCACCATCGTTTCTAGTGCATTGAAACTCATGAAAGAGATCGTAGAAGACCGCTACCCTACCGGAGAGTGGAATATCTACGCTGCGCAGGCATCCGATGGCGATAACTGGGCTGACGACTCACCGCGTTGTCGTGACTTACTGGTCAACAAACTACTGCCAGCTTGTCAGTATTACTCATACATCGAGATCACTCGTCGAACTCATCAAACCTTATGGCATGAGTACGAGAAACTTGAAAATGATTTTGACAACTTTGCGATGAAGAATATTCGTTCGGTAGACGACATATTCCCTGTGTTTAGGGAGTTGTTTCAAAAAGAGACAGCATAGGGAGAAGTGCTATGACCACAGAGACTAAGACAAATTCTAAGGTGCTGCCCGATGGCCCAGATTGGACCTTTGATATGCTTGAACGTTACCACATTGAGATCAAACGTGTTGCCAAGCATTACAGATTGGACACCTATCCAAATCAAATCGAGGTTATCACCTCGGAGCAGATGATGGATGCCTATTCGAGTATAGGCATGCCCATTAACTACAACCATTGGTCGTTTGGTAAGAAATTTATTCAAACCGAACAGGGTTACAAACACGGACAAATGGGGTTGGCGTACGAAATCGTGATTAACTCCGACCCATGTATTGCCTACCTAATGGAAGAGAACTCGGTCACCATGCAAGCGCTCGTCATGGCGCATGCATGTTATGGCCATAACTCATTCTTTAAAGGTAATTACCTGTTCCAAACCTGGACAGACGCCAGTTCGATTATCGACTATCTGTTGTTTGCCAAAAACTACATCGCCGATTGTGAACAGAAATATGGTGTGGAAGAGGTAGAGCAGATCCTCGATTCTTGCCATGCTCTGATGAACTACGGGGTGGATAGGTACAAACGACCTGAGAAAATCTCGATTGCAGAAGAGAAAGCGCGTCAAGAAGAGCGCGAATCTTACTTACAATCACAGGTCAATGAGCTTTGGAAAACCGTACCAAAAAATCGCACTAAAGAGGAAACGCAGAAGGTACGCTTCCCAACAGAGCCTCAAGAGAACATTCTCTATTTCATTGAGAAGAATGCACCGCTACTAGAGCCTTGGCAACGAGAAATCGTACGCATTGTGCGTAAGGTAAGCCAATACTTCTATCCACAGAAGCAAACCCAAGTAATGAACGAGGGCTGGGCGACATTCTGGCACTACACCATTTTGAACCATCTCTACGATGAAGGTTTGGTGTCGGATAAATTCATCCTAGAGTTTCTGCATAGCCACACTAGCGTTGTCGCACAGCCTGCGTACAACAGTCCATACTTTAGCGGTATCAACCCTTATGCGCTTGGCTTTGCCATGTTCCAAGACATTAAACGTATTTGTGAAGATCCCACTGACGAAGACAAAGAGTGGTTCCCAGAGCTCGCGGGAAGCGACTGGTTAGAAGCGGTGCACTTTGCCATGCACAACTTCAAAGACGAAAGTTTTATTAGCCAATACCTGTCACCTCGCTTGATGCGTGAGTTTAAGTTCTTCTCGATACTCGATGATGACCGTAAAAACTTCGTTGAAGTGTCCGCGATTCACGACGAAATGGGCTATCGACAGATTCGTGAAAAACTCGCTGCACAGTACAACTTAAGCAACTTAGAGCCGAACATCCAGGTTTACAATGTTGATGTTCGAGGCGACCGTTCTCTCACTTTACAGCACGTTCCACACAACCGTATTCCTCTTGATAAGGGGCACGAAGAGGTGTTGAAGCATTTATACCGTTTGTGGGGCTTTGATGTGATATTGGAAGAAGTGAAAGATTCAGGCCGACGAGAAATACTGGGGACATGCCCTAAACGGGAGCCATATAACGCCAGTATTTAACGAATCAGGTAACCCCTTATTCCCCTTAGGACGTGACCTGAGCCTAAGCGATTACTGCTTTGCAGTAATCCGCTTAATTTTTTCGGCCTGACCTTAAGTATACGTGATATAAAGGCGAAGGTAACAACTAGGTTCACTCATTTACGATTAGTATGAAGAAAATATTTTTATCTGTGACAGCGCTACTCGCTGCGCTTATCGCCCTACTCGCCTGGGTTTTCATTCCCAACCATGAACGTCTTGGTCCTCAAACCAATATCGTTACACTCAATGATGAGTTTACGATTCAGGCTTATCGTGTGTTATCCACCGATCCTGATGCCAACAGCAAGTTCGCCTACTTCATTGTCGCCGGTGAGCACCCTGTTGATGAGAAAACGCCGTTCTTGGTCACTTCAGATCAATTTGCCAAAGTCACGATCACTGGCGATCAAACTGTCCAGGTTTCACTGCGTGGTCGCGTTCATCAGTTTCATAACGATGTTTGGGCAGATAAAGGAAATGGACAGCTAGCGCGTTGGTTTATTAGCTTAGAAGCCAATTACACGCGATAACTGCACTAAACAGAAAAACGACAGAACACAAACAAAAACAGCGACGTCATCGTCGCTGTTTTTCATTCTCGCTTTCATTGAGCAGCCAAGATAACCTTGGTTAAACAATCACCTTGATTAAACAATCGGGCGTTGACCTCGGTTGATCAGCTTCATCAGTACGTTATCCGCCGCATCACCCGCGACGCCAGACAGCTTATCGGTCAGCTTTTTCTTTTGAACATAAGAAATCGCCAATACCGTTTTGTCTTTGCACGCTTCGATAACGATGTCATCAGAGGCTTTAATCTCATCAACCAGACCAAGTTCTTTAGCTTGAGTGCCGAACCAGTGTTCGCCTGTAGCCACTTTGTCGAGATCGAGTTCAGGTCTGTGTTCACGAATAAAGTCTTTGAACAGACCGTGAGTCTCTTCTAACTCTTGCTTAAACTTATCGCGCGCCTTATCAGTGTTTTCACCAAACATGGTCAGTGTACGTTTGTACTCACCTGCGGTTAGCTGCTCAAATTCAATATCATTCTTTTTCAGAAGCTTATTAAAGTTTGGCAGTTGAGCAATCACACCAATAGAACCAACAACCGCAAACGGAGCTGAGACAATTTTATCGGCGATACAAGCATCATATAACCGCCACTCGCCGCCACTTTATCTACCGCAATAGTCAGTGGCAGGTTCGCCGCTTTGATACGATCGAGCTGAGAAGATGCCAAACCGTAGGCATGAACCATGCCGCCGCCTGACTCAAGGCGTACCAATACTTCGTCACCTTCTTTAGCAACCGCCAAAATAGCGCTCACTTCTTCACGTAGCGAGGCCACTTCTTTGGCATCAATGCTGCCAACAAAGTCCAGTACAAACAGGTGCGGTTCGCGTTGGCTTTCAAGCGCGCCATCTTTTGCCGCCTTCTTCACCTCTTTCTCACGCTGCTTGTCTTTCTCTTTTTGCGCTTTCTTTTCCGCTTTGTTGCGTGCTTTAAGGAACGCGTCATCGTGAAGGTGATGCTCTAGATGTTCAACGGTGTGTTTGCGCTGCTCAGTGAGGTTAGTCACTTCCAGCTCACCTTTCGCGGCACCTGAGCGCCCACCTACCGACTTAGCAACAATGATTAACGCCACAATCGCGACGACCACTGTCACGATCTTGGCTAAAAATAATCCGTAGTCTAATAAAAATTCCAATGTCTTATCCCCTGTACGACGAATTAGTGTATTGTAACTAACTTGTCACGATTACCAACAAGAATTATACCCAAGGAAGTGTCACGTGGAATATTCAACCGCTCCTAACGCTTTGCAAGGCAAAGTGATTTTGGTTACCGGCGCGGGTGCCGGTATTGGTCGCCAGGCCGCATTAAGCTATGCAGAACATGGCGCCACGGTAATTTTGCTAGGCCGTAATGTTAACAACCTAGAGTTGGTTTACGATGAAATCGAGAAGCGTGGTTATCCTCAACCGGCTATCATCCCGCTCGATTTAAAAGGCGCAACCAAACAGAACTATGTCGATATGGCAGAAACGATTGAAAGTCAATTTGGTCAACTCGATGGCGTTGTGCACAATGCCGGTGTACTTGGTACACTAAGTCCATTCGACCAAATCGATGAAGAGACGTTTGATGACGTGATGCAAATCAACGTCAAAGCGGAGTTTTTGATGACGCAAGCTTTGCTGCCAATCATGAAAAAAGCAGACGCTGCTCGCATTATCTTTACCTCTTCAACCGTTGGTCACTCAGGCCGTGCGTTCTGGGGAACCTATGCAATCTCCAAGTTCGCTGTCGAAGGCATGATGCAAATTCTGGCTGATGAGCTAAGTGATACCGCTGTTCGCGTCAATGCGATTAACCCAGGCGCGACACGTACTCGTATGCGTGAAAAAGCCTACCCTGGTGAAGATGCCAACACACTAAAAACGCCACTGGATATCATGCCGCTTTATCTGCACCTTATGGATCCAAGCGTAACGGATGTCAACGGTCAGTGTATTGACGCGCAGCCTAAGCGCTAACGCTTAATAACCAAGACCAATAAAAAAGCGGTGTACCTCAAGTTATTTCTATTAAGAAACATAAGGTGCACCGCTTTTTTGTCGTCATTAAACCTAGCTTAATGCTGGTTTAGAAACTCTACTGCTTTGTCAGGAAAGTCGGTAAACAAACCATCAACTTTCACTTGATGATAGAAAATGTCCATCATGTCATTAAAGTCATTCGCATAGGCCGGAATACGTCCTTTATCGGCTCGAAAGGTATAGGGATGCACCTCCAAGCCGGCCTTTTTCGCACTCGCCATCAATGGCTTAACAATGATGTTATCGCGTGTTGATGACGAGTCCACCAGCATAGGCTTCCAAGGGCCAATCCCATCAGCATAAGACGCCACCTCCTCCATGCCATCCGTTTCGAACATCCAGTCATAACTATAAGACTGCTTCACATCGCCTTGATAAACCATAGTTTCGTTCCAGTCGGTATAAGCGATAAGCTGCACCAACTTCACATCCATGTTCATCTTCGGAAGTAATTGCTCATTGATACGTTTAAGCTCTAACGCATCAAAGCACTGCAAGTACACCTTATCCTCGACGGAATCATAACCGTATTGCTTGAGTACATTGAGCACCGCTATTGAGATATCTTTACCCTCATGACGATGAAACCACGGCGCTTTGATCTCAGGATAGATGCCAATGTCGTAGTCCAAAGTTTCGTTGAGCCCTTGAATCAGCTCAATTTCTTCTTCAAGTGTTGGCACGGTAAAGTCCGACTTCCACATTGGAAATCGATCCGGATAACCCGCGACTTTGTTACCTTGCTCATCAATCTTAAAACCTTCCGTCACTCGTAAAGTTTTAATCTCGGCTAGAGTAAAATCAATTGCGTAATAACGGCCATCGCTTCTAGCCCGATCCGGAAAACGACTGGCGACATCGGTGACGCGATCTAGGTAGTGATCATGCAATACCACTAAGCGATCATCCTTGGTCATCACGACGTCCTGCTCGATATAGTCCGGTTTCATCGCATAAGCGAGTGCCTTGGCTTCTAACGTATGCTCCGGCAAATAGCCTGACGCGCCGCGATGGGCGATCACCAAGGCTTCGCCACAACGCTCATCGAGAAACAAAGTGCAGCAGCAGAGACAATAAACGTGTTGGTTTTCATCAATATTTCCCTTTTGGTTCTATGACAGCGCCTGTTTTTCTTCCAGCTTTGCTTCTTGTTGCTGTGACTCCTTAAGCTTAGCTTCATGGTGTGCTTTTTCGCCCAATAATGCGTACGTTAAGCAGATGATGGAAACAATGCACGAACCCACTAGCAAGATGAAACCACCATCCCACCCGAAGTGATCCACGGTATAGCCAAGCACGGCATTGGCCGCCACGGCGCCGCTAGATAACCGAATAGCCCTGTCAGGCCTGCTGCTGTCCCTGCTGCCTTTTTAGGTGCTAGCTCTAGAGCATAAAGACCAATGAGCATTACTGGGCCATAAATCAAGAATCCAATCGCGACAAGCGCCATCATATCCACCGCTGGGTTTCCTGCTGGGTTAAACCAGTAAACCATGACGCAACGGTAACGAGTGCCATGAACAAGATGCCCGCGGGTGCCCGTCGGCCTTTAAATAGTTTGTCCGATATCCAACCACACAAAAGTGTTCCTGGGATACCTGCCCACTCATACAGAAAATACGCCCAAGATGATTTATCTACCGAGAAGTCTTTGGCTTCTTTCAAGTAAACCGGAGCCCAGTCGAGCACTCCGTAGCGAATCAAATAGACAAAGGCGTTAGCAATCGCAATCGACCACAGAAGCTTGTTAGAGAACACATATTTGAAGAAGATTTCTTTCGCTGTCATCTCCTTCTCGTGTGAGTTGTCATAGTCATCTGGGTAGTCTTGCTTGTACTCTTCAATAGGCGGCAAACCACATGACTGCGGCGTATCACGCAAGGTAAACCAGATAAAGATAGCAACGAGAGTGGCAAAGAAAGCAGGAACATAAAAAGCGGTGCGCCAATCGTCGTTAAACGCCCATAGGCCGAGAATAAAAAGCGGACCAATTAATCCACCGCCCACATTGTGTGCCACATTCCACACCGAGACGATTTCGCCCCGCTCTTTGCGTGACCACCAGTGCACCATAGTACGCCCACAAGCAGGCCACCCCATGCCTTGAAACCAACCGTTGAGGAACAACAAAATAAACATGGCGGTAATGCTGCCCGTCGCCCAGGGCATAAAGCCGAAGCAGAACATCACGATCGCCGACATTAATAGACCAGCACTTAGGAAATATCTCGGATTTGAGCGATCTGATACGCTACCCATCAGAAACTTGGAAAGCCCATAGGCAATCGATACGGCCGCCAGTGCCACACCAAGATCACCGCGCTATACCCTTGATCGATCAAATATGGCATGGCCAAGCTAAAGTTTTTACGGACTAGGTAGTAACCGGCGTAACCAACAAATATGCCGATAAACAACTGCCATCTAAGACGTGAATAGGTGCGGTCGACTTGGTCGCCCGCTAAACGTTCGATATGTGCCTTGGGCTTAAATATTCCGAACATAGCTACCTCATTATTGAGCGATATAACAACAACGCTCGAACGAACAAATTAATGCTCGTTCGAAATTTATCGCGAGTGTATGAGAAGCGAAAAAGAATATCTGTGACCCAAGCCGCAGCAAACAAATACTCAACTAAAACCATATAAGTAACGTTAAGTATTTGGATCGCTGTTCAATTTTCACTAGTTTTGGTTACTATCCAATTCAACGGCGACCTAAGGTCATTATGAGCGAGTGAAATGATGCTGTGCGAGAAAATCGGCAGCGACAGCACTGCCGTGTTCGTAGTCTTCCAATATTTGGTCTTTTTGGCTCAGCAAGCCCTTCGAAGAGAGTTCGTGTTTTGGTTGAATGTGCCAAAGATTGACATCTTCTGGCGGCGATAATAGAAACTGCTCAACTTCAGCATGGTTAGCATAGTGAGAAACCAACATATCAAGATGACTGGTACTACTGCGACTAAACGGGGTGCGCTTGTTCTGAATATCGATCAACTTAGCCAGCTTTTCGTTATCTTGGATCCATTGCTTTAGGTTCAGTTTCTCTCCTGCCATCAACTGATATTGCTCTCGGTAAGACGCAAGGCGAGATTCGGTTAGACGCTGATAATCAGCCTTCATATTGGCGACCTTTTCCTGAAACTGCTTTTGGAACTCAGTCAGCTTCTCCTTTGTGCCAGACACTTTAAGGTGGCGAATGTGCGTCTCTAGACCTGCTTCCAGTTCTTTCTTCCACTTTTCCACTGATTCGCGCACTGGTGACATGGATGTAACAGGTTGTTTTGGCTCTGGAATGGTGCTAATCACGACCATGTTATTGATGCCACGACGATAGGACTCTTCTACTGGAATCGTCGCCGATACGCCGCCATCTACCCACTTTTTACCATCAAATTCAATATCATGATAATAAAGCATTGGAATCGCACAGGTGGCTCGCAGCACATCAAACCAATTGTCCGCAAAAATGGGATAGTAGTAATCTTTGAGCTCTTCCACATCGGTAATACAAGCAAGTGCAACACGCTCATCACCAAGATTCTGCTTTCCTCTTTCCAGATCGAGCGGAAACTCACCACTATTGACGAAATCAAACGCCCAATCCAAGTCCATCGGCTGCTGCTTTTGCAAGAACTTGTTCATATCGAAAAAGCGCTCACGGGTGGTGTAGTTAAGAATAAAATCCAGCCCTATTCCGCGCTGTTTCGCAACAAACGAAGAGACATTCAACGCCCCTGCTGATGTACCAATGTAGAGTGAAAATGGATCGAAATCGGCGTCGATAAACTTATCTAACACGCCAGAAGCAAATGCCCCTTTTTGCCCCCACCTTGCACGATCAGCGAGTATTTTTGTTGTTGATTGAACACGCTAGCTTTCTCCACGTCTTGCTTCTCCGCTACATTCGGCCATAAACGATAGCCATAAGTTGAGATTAAAATATTTGCTCTACTGTTTACACTGTTTTTTTGTTAGCTCTGATTCCGCAGTGTTTCAAGATTGTTGCCACTAACCTTTTGTTTCTGCTCGCTCTGTAATCAAACAGCGTCATAGTCTCTTCATCAAGGCTTGCGGCGGCGATGAATTCTTATATACTGTATGTATATACAGGTATTTTATTATGCATGAATTGATTAGTGATTTACAAAGCAAGCAACTGATTTGGAAAGGAAATCGAGTCGACTCTCCCGGCGAGTATCAAGCGACCGGTTTTCCCGAACTCGACCTACGCCTTGGTGGGGGTTTCCCGACTTCCGGCGTTATTGATATCCAATCACAGCAAGGTATTGGTGAGCTTAGATTATTGATGCCTTACGTACAAAAACACGCGGCACAACGACTATTTGTACTGATTAATCCACCGGGCTATTTGTGTGCCGAGTATCTCTATGCTCAGGGCATCGCTCCGTCGCAAGTACTTTTGATCTATCCAGACTCTCCTCAACACGCACTTTGGGCCGCAGAGCAATGCTTAAAAAGTGGTGCATGTTGCGGTGTCTGTCTATGGCATAGCGGAATTGAGATCCATCAAGCGAAGCGCCTTCAAGTGGCAAGTGACATAGGCCACTGCCTACAGTTTCTGTTTAAGCCTGAACTCAGCCAAGGTGATTCACAGGTCTTTTCTTTGCCTGTCTCACTCAGTCTGACTCTGGCACCTCACGATATGGGGCTGTCGGTCTCCATTACTAAACGTAAAGGCGGATTTGTACGCGACCAGTTCGTGATTAATATGCACGACCGATGGCCAGAGCTTACTCGCACTCACCAAACTAGCCCCTCTACCGTGGTTGCATTTCCAATGCGCCAGCAAGGATAGTCGATGTTGTTGTGGTTATATCTACATTTTCCGACCTTGCAGCTCGATACTTTGTTCGCATCATTTAAGCAGGCGCAACCTAACGAGACGGATAAGCAAGAAAAAGCGCTCGCCGTCGCTATTGTCGATGGTCGTCGGCATACCATTGTACAAGCCAATACACACGCATTAGAGCAAGGCGTGACATTAGGCATGGGACTTGGCAGCGCTGCGGCGCTTTGCCAAGATCTACAAGTGCACCCTTATGACAGCGATGTTGAAGCTCGCCGCCTGCAAGATATTGCGCAGTGGCTCTATATGATCACCTCGGATATCTGTCTGTGTCCTCCTAATGGCCTGCTGCTTAAAGTCACCAATATGCTGTCGCTTTACGACGGTATCGAAAACTATTGGAACGCTTTACAGGCGCACTTAGCGCATTTAAAGGTACAAACGTACTACTCAACCGGCGTTTCGCCTTATGCGGCGATGCTCATGCAAAACAAGGCCGTAACTGGATAGAACCCAATCGCGACAAACTTAATGAGTCGCTCGCACGCTATCCACTGACCTGCTCCGAGCTGCCAACCAAGCAAGTCGAAAAGTTGCAGCGCGTGGGGATCCAAACGATTCAAGATCTACTTGGGCTGCCGCTCCCTGACATTGCTAAGCGCTTTGATATCGACTTAGTTAATTATACCGGCAGGCTTACTGGGCAATTTAAACACCCGGTTGAGTTCTATCATCCACCAGAACATTTTCGTCAGTACTTAGAGCTGCTGTTTGATATTGAGAACATCGACTGGTTGCAGAAGCCCTTAACGCGCTTATTCCGACAATTAGAGGTGTTTCTTAAACTAAGGGACAAGGTCGCATTTGAACTGTCACTGACGCTGCATCAGCGTGATCACGGTGATAAGTCGGTGAGCTTTCACTCAGCGCAAGGCGATTATCTTGCCGAGAAATGGCAAGCCTTATCAGCACTCACTTTAGAAAACATTCAATTGGACGGTGCGGTGAGCGGTTTGACTCTGAGCATAATACGCGCTGATGAAGTGCAAGTACATGAACACGATCTGTTTAGCGGTGTAAAAGGTCGTCAAACGGCGCTAGAGCTTATCTCCACACTGCAAGCAAAGCTTGGGCAACACAGTGTCACCTCATTAACGCTCACCGACGATCCAAGACCGGAATACGCCACCCAACCGAGCGCCCCAACCGCGACAGAATCACCTAAGGTAAATGCTCACTTACCTATTAAGCTGCGTCCAAGCCTGCTGTTTAACTCACCAATACCACTGGAGGAAAAAGTCAGTGTTGTCGTAGGCCCCGAGCGTATTGTCAGCGGCTGGTGGGATGGTAACCCGGTAAAGCGTGATTACTATGTGGCACGCAGCGAACACGGCCAATGGCTTTGGGTGTTTCGCACCGAAGACAAGCAGTGGTTTATCCACGGGCAATTTAGCTAACCCTTAATTCGTCAATCAGTAGACCGTTAACCATGAAGTACGCTGAGCTTTTTTGTCAGAGCAACTTTTCCTTCCTTACCGGCGCCTCCCATGCGGAGGAGCTGGTGCTGCAGGCCGATTTTTTACAATACAGCGCCATCGCGATAACCGATGAATGCTCAGTGGCTGGAGTGGTACGCGCTCACACGGCCATTAAGCAGCACGACTTATCGATTAAGCAGATTGTTGGCAGCATGTTTTGGCTCAACAGTGAGTGTCAATTTCTATTGCTATGTCCAAGTCGTGAGGCGTACGCGGAGCTGTGCCGCATCATTACCAATGCGAGGCGTCGCTGCGAAAAAGGCGAGTATCAACTCTCAGAATGGGACGTGATGTCGCTACGTCACTGTCTAGTCATTTGGCTGCCTTGTGGCGATGAACGCGATCTCAGATGGGGGCGCTGGCTTGAGCAATACCACGCCCATAGGCTTTGGATTGGTGTGCAGCGCCACCTTAATTCTCATGAGCATAAATACCTTGCTCATTGTGAATCACTGGCCGTAGAGTTGCAGCGCCCTATCACAGCGTGTGGTGGTGTATTGATGCACACCGCAACACGCTTGCCACTACAACACACCTTAACCGCGATTAAGCTCAACACGTCTATCGATAAAGTATGTGGTCACTTACTGGCAAATACCGAGCGTAGCTTACGTCCTAAGGCCAAGCTGACTAAGTTGTATCGTGAAGAGTGGCTAGAAGAAAGTATCTACATTGCCAGCCTATGTAAGTTCAAGTTAAAAGAGCTCCAGTATGAGTACCCGAGCGAGCTTATCCCCAATGGTAAAACACCTATGAGCTATTTAAGGGAGTTGGTCGAACACGGTAAACGACTGCGCTTTCCTGAAGGGGTGCCTGCAGAGGTTGAGCAAACGATCGAAAAAGAGTTATTTCTTATTGAAGATCTTAAGTACCCATTCTATTTTTTGACCATTCATGACATCGTCATGTTCGCTAAGCGACAAGGGATCCTTTATCAAGGCCGTGGCTCTGCGGCTAACTCGGTGGTCTGTTACTGCCTCGAAATTACCTCCGTCGACCCAAGACAGATCTCGGTACTGTTTGAGCGCTTTATCAGTAAAGAACGCAATGAGCCACCTGATATTGATGTCGACTTTGAGCACGAACGCGTGAAGAGGTGATTCAGTACATCTATCAAAAATATGGTCGTGAGCGCGCAGCACTAGCGGCCACAGTGATCTCTTACCGGTTTAAAAGTGCGGTACGTGATGTGGGTAAGGCGCTAGGCGTGAGTGAAACTCAGCTTGATTACTTTATTAAAAACATCAACCGCCGCGACCGCTCACAAGGGTGGCAAGCGCAATTGGTCGAGCTTGGGTTAAAGCCAGAGTCTCTCAAAGGGCAACAGTTTATTGAGCTTGTCAACGACATCACAGGCTTCCCTAGACACTTATCTCAGCATGTCGGTGGCTTTGTGATTGCCTCTGGGCCTTTGTATGAACTCGTACCGGTAGAGAACGCCGCAATGGCAGAGCGCACCGTTATTCAGTGGGATAAAGATGACCTAGAGAGCTTAGGACTCCTTAAAGTCGATGTGCTTGCTTTAGGTATGCTCACCGCCATTCGTAAATGCTTCCAATTGGTTGAGAAGCATTACGGCCGCAAGCTGAGCATCGCCGATATTACGAGGCTTCAAGATGACCCCAATGTCTACGGCATGCTGCAACGTGCCGATACTGTGGGCGTGTTTCAGATTGAATCCCGCGCGCAAATGAGCATGTTGCCTCGCCTAAAGCCAGCAACCTATTACGATCTAGTGATTCAAATTGCCATCGTCAGACCGGGGCCCATTCAGGGCGATATGGTGCATCCGTTTCTGAAACGTCGTAATGGAGAAGAGCCTGTCTCTTATCCCTCTGAGGAAGTCAAAGCCGTACTCTCCCGCACATTAGGCGTACCAATTTTCCAAGAGCAAGTCATCAAGCTGGCGATGGTTGCAGCAGGGTTTACCGGTGGTGAGGCTGATAAGCTGCGCCGCGCCATGGCTGCTTGGAAGAAGAATGGCAACTTGGCCAAATTTCGCCATAAGTTGATCGATGGTATGCAGCAAAACGGCTATCAAATCGACTTTGCCGAGCGATTGTTTGATCAGATCTGTGGTTTTGGTGAATATGGTTTTCCAGAAAGTCACTCAGCGTCATTTGCGGTGCTGGCCTATTGCAGTGCTTGGCTGAAGTATTACTATCCTGAGGCCTTTTACACCTCACTGCTGAATAGCCTTCCTATGGGCTTCTATAGCGCTTCACAATTGATTCAAGATGCTAAACGACATCAAGTCGATATCGCGCCTGTCTGTGTCAATCGCTCGACGTATCATCACTATCTGAGACAGAGTGCCAAAGGGCTGACACTGCAACTGGGATTTAGGCAGGTCAATGGATTAAGTGAGCAGAGCATTCAAAAGCTTCTGCAGCATAGGCCACCCGAAGGCTTTCGAACCCCTACACAGATCAAACAACTCGGGCTCAATCGACGTGAATTGGAAACTCTGGCCTCAGCAATGCGCTCCAGTGTATTTCGGGAGATCGCTACGCCACACGCTGGGCAATGATGGACAGCTTAGATGATTTACCCCTATTCCAGCACGGTGCTCAATCGCCATCAGCAGATCCGTTACCTTACAAGCCTTCAGCCATTGAAGATATGCTTGAAGATTTTTCATCGATGAATGTATCACTGAGCAAACACCCTATCACCTTGCTCGATGAAGCAGGCAAGCTTGGACGCTTCACCCGAATGACGGAACTAGTGAATAAAGACCATCAAACTCTGGTCACGGTAGTGGGGATGGTCACAGGTAAGCAGTCTCCGGGAACGGCAGCTGGAGTCACCTTTTTCACATTAGAAGACGACACTGGCAACATTAACGTCGTGGTATGGCAAGCCACCGCTAGAGCACAAAAGCAAGCCTATCTCACCTCAAAGATCCTCAAGGTGAAAGGCATATTAGAGCGTGAAGGCGAGGTAACGCATGTCATTGCAGGCCGGCTTATTGACATGACAGAGCAGTTAAGTGAGCTGAAAGTACAGTCTCGTGAGTTTCACTAATCCAGCGCTTTTTACCGAAGGCAAAAATACAAAAGCGGGAACCAAGGTTCCCGCTTTTTTTAAATCGCATGGATTAAACATCCACTTTTACTGCCGCTTCCGTACGTCTTTTCTTCCATTCCCTGTAGATGAGTAAACTCAAAGTCATTACGACCTTAGAAGTTAACCAAATCATTCTGATGGAACAACCTTTAGCTGGTAGTAAATTATATTGCGTGTATCTAAGAGTAGAACCCATTAGATATTGTCTAATTATAGACCAAACTTTACCGCATGTCGTACATTATTTTGCAGCGCAAATTATAAGTCGCGACGAATACGCTGCTGAACCACATCCACCAGCAAGTCAGGTTGGAATTTAGAGATGAAACGATCGCACCCAACCTTCTCTACCATGGCATCGTTGAAGCTACCACTGAGAGAAGTATTTAAGGTGATAAACAGATCTTTCATACGCGGATCGCTTCTCACTTCATGCGTGAGTTTGTAGCCATCCATTTCTGGCATTTCGGCGTCAGTGATCATCATCAGAAGTTCACTACACACATCAATACCTTCATCACTCCACTGCTTAAGTAACTTAAGTGCCATGGCACCATCAAAACATTCAATGATTTCTACTCCAAGCTGCGCCAGCGTCGCTTTAACTTGATGACGAGCCGTTGATGAGTCATCAACAATCAAGATTTTTTTGCCAGCCATGTGAGGCAATAGTGCACGATCTAAGGTTTCTTCGGAAATGGCAATGTCGTAGTCGATGATCTCAGCCAAGACTTTTTCAACATCAATGATTTCGACCAGGCTTACGCCATCCGCTTCTTCAACTTTAGTGATCGCGGTGAGGTAATTAGAACGTCCGACGGTGCGCGGTGGCGGTTGGATCTCAGTCCAAGCGGTATTAACGATATTCTTCACTTCACCGACGAGGAAACCCTGAACAGTGCGGTTATATTCGGTGACAATAAGGTTCTGTACGGCTTCTTCCTGTAAGGTAGGAAAACCAATCGCACGACGCAGATCAATGACCGGCAGGGATTCACCACGCAGGGAGGCAACACCACGAATGCTGGGATGTGAACCAGGAAGCTGAGTTAAAGGAGGCAACTTAAGCACCTCTTTAACCTTAAAAACATTGATAGCAAAAGTCTGGCGACTGTTCAGCGTGAACATCAACAGCTCAAGTCTATTCTCACCCACTAACTGGGTACGCTGGTCAACAGAACTCAATACACTCGACATGAGGCTTCCTTGGCAAAAACTATAACAATTTCTTATCTCATGTTATCGGCAGGAAGCACAAGAAGTTTACTGTCTGAACAAGCAAAAATATGACCGTTAGCAAAGAGTGTGAAAAGCCTTATCCTTCAATAACTTTCATTAGCAACAAGCCATCGTAGAGTGCTTGTTTGACCAAAGCCGCTCCTGGCATCGTCGCTTGCTTATAAAAACGTGACTCGACCAATTGCAGGTCTTCGGTGTAAACCGGCAAACTTTGATTAGCGATGCAGCGCTCAATGGCAGGATAGAGAATGTCTTTTGCCTGGTTGATAACACCGCCAATCAGCACCTTCTCTGGGTTGAACAGGTTAATCACAATCGCAATCGCACTGCTAGGTGCTCGCCAAGCTTTTCAATCACATTGATGGCAAGAGCATCACCTTTTACTGCCGCTTCGCAAATCGCTTCTACCGATATTTCTTCACATTCGGATAATATCGATGCTTCACCTTTTGCCAGTCGCTGAGTGACTTCGTCGCGGATCGCCTGAGAACTCGCAACCGTCTCAAGACACCCAGTATTGCCACAATGACAATCCTTGCCTTGGCGATTAATCTGGATATGGCCTAACTCGCCAATGTTACCGTGACGTCCTTGCAAGACACGACCATCTAGATGATACCGGCACCAAGACCATGGTGAATGGAAATCAGGACTGAGTTATCACAGTCCTGAGAATGACCAAATAAGTTCTCAGCCAGCGCCCAAGCTCGAGTGTCATTTGCCACAAAGACTGGCAATCCAGTGACTTTGAAGATCTCTTCGGCAACATTAAGGTTCTTAACGTTGTAATGCGGCATCTGCAAAACGATGCCCTTGTCAGAGTTCACTAACCCCGGAAGCGTAAGCGCGATACTGGTGACACGATCGAGCTGCTCGCTGTAGCTTTCGAAAAAGTCTTCAATCTCATACAGCAGACGAGCAAGCACGTCTTCTTGATCCATTTCATGAATTTCAATTTTGGTATCAATAAGAACATCGCCGCCAAGCTCGTGCAGCGCAATGGATAGGTAACCACGACCTAGACGCATAGAAAGGAATTGCCAACCTTGATTATTAGTCTGTAAACCAACCGCAGGTCGACCTCGGCTGGTTGCTTCTTGAACCGCCGTCTCATGAATTAGATGTGCTTGAATGAGTTCTCGCGTAATTTTTGTGATACTCGCAGGTGCTAAGTCACTTAATTTAGATAGGTCGATACGCGAAATAGGCCCAAATTGGTCTATCAGTTTATACACACGACCAGCATTGATCTGCTTGATATGATCAATGTGCCCGGGTTGAGCCATGTACATTTTGAACTCCAAAAAACAACAACCTGTTAATTTTTTTACTTTGCGAAGTAATTGTGAAGCAGTTTATAAGATTGCCGTGACAAATATCACGCATATCGATGGAACTTTGGGGCACGTATCAAGTTACGCTCATAGGGTCTGTCACAGTTTGCGGTATAATTGTTCGATTATTAACCAGCTATTTTTAATGGCTTGTTACGTTACATGGCACTTATTTAGCACCAATTAATAACTTACGGATTTGTCAATACCCAAAGGGGTTAGCTGGTTGGTGAGGTTGCCAAAGATCATTATTGCTACTGGTTAGTGCTTTGTGTTGCTTTGCAAAGTTATAGCTTTCTACAAACCGGAAACCGGCGTCTAAACCTACTTGATAATCGTGTAAAATGTCGTCGACATCACTAAGTAGCGACGAGGTTTTTAGCGGCTGATCGGGCGCTATTTGCCAAATGAAACAGTCATCCGGCGGGGTCTTTAAAAACTCGCTAGTCAGCGAATATGTTTGATAATGCACCATTAACATGTCCGCAAGCCCAGAGTCAAAATGCTCTCCAAATAAATGACTGAGGCGGTAGATATCTCCAGCGCCAAACAGCCAACGTCCACCATTAATAAGCTTTAGGTGCTCAGCTTGCTTCAATGTATCGGCTTTTGCCTTACGACTTTCAAAAAAAGATCCCCAGTCATTGGACCATTGATCGACTTTATCTTGCCATTGCAGCTGCAAATTGTTTAACGAGTCTCTTAACCAAGTGGGCGATTCTGTCGCGACAGGTTCGTCCTCCACCAGCTTGGGTTCTTCAGTAACATATTGTTCAGTTCGAATGACGATGATACTGCGGCATTCTTGTCGCCATGCTTGCTGAACAGGAATAGAAGCCGAGACTCCCCCATCAATAAACTCATTTCCTTGGTGAGCGACGGTGCCTTCAAACAAAGTAGGAATAGCGCTCGTGGCCATCAAAACTTGGTACCAATCCTCTTGAAGCATAGGCAGGTAGTGATCTTTTAACGTATTCACGTCGGTGGTCGCCGCAAAAGCGCGCCGATGCCCTACGACTCGTCGCCCCATATCGATATCAAGTTTGTAAGGATAATCACAAATCTTATCCAGTGCCCATTTCAGGTTGAGGTATTGCTTACGACGCATAAAGCGAAATAAAATGAAAAAACTCTGGGGCTGTTGTTAAGTCGAGGATGAATGACTTACCAAGTTCGGCTTGACGGGAAAGGAATGCGCAGATGTTTAACGCCCCTGCTGATGTGCCGTAAAACTCATCAAAAGGGTCGAAATTAGACAACAAAAAGGCGTCGAGCACACCTGAGGTGAAGATGCCACGTTGACCTCCACCTTGTGCCACTAACGCCGTTTTCCCGTCTACATATTTACCAAATTGTTGATAGTCGATGACGGTGCGGGCATTGGTTACTAAGCCTGCGTTCGCCATATCGTTGTCTAAACTGACAAGATAGCGATAGCACCAAAAGCGATAATCGTACTAAACGCAATAGTTGTGATTGTGAGTGCTAACTTTAGATCGTACTCCATAACCCCTCCTTTTGTAACATTTTAGTTACCATTGTGACACACATTTACAATCTTAAAATAACCATCTAAAAATTATGGCGTTAGGGTCACACTATGATTAAAACTAGTAGAAGAAATGTGATTTGAAAAACAGATATTCTGTTTAGGAGCAAGAAAATGCATTCATACCGAGTTGCACTAACGACGAAAGCGATGATGTTTACCGCAGCGATATTTAGCATGAACAGCAACGCCAGCGTTATGGTGACGCCTTTTATTGGCTACTCATTGGGAGGCGCGGCAGAAACCGCCGATAGCACCAGCTATGACATTTCCCCTTCAGCGAACTTAGCATTAGCTGTCGAGTTTCCATTTCGAAATGCAGAATGGGCGCTTTCTATTCAAGGCAAGACTCATCACTTGATACGCTAAATCTTGATACCACTATCCAATATCTGCAATTTCAAAGCAGTGCCGAATATCAGGTCGGAGAAAATACTCAGGCTTATATTGGTGCCGGATTAGGCGCCTCTCACACCTCTGGACAATGGACAAAATCACATACAGGTTTTGCAGCAAGCATCTTCGGTGGTGTTGAATATTACCTAACCAAGAACCTAGCCATTAACGGGCAGCTTCGTTGGCAAGGCACGGTAGTTAGTAATGACTCCGTGTCCATTTGTAACCTACCGACTGATGATCAGAGCTGTTTAATCGCGTTTAAAACCAGTTGGATGAATCAGATGCAAACGAACCTTGGTTTAAGTGTCAAATTTTAACGAACCTGCAATCGAGACAATACACATTTACAGCACAGTTGCGTAACATATTAAAAACAAAGTACTATTTACTAAAATTAGACCTTTGCACCAGGTTTTATATCAACTGCCGTAGCCTGTCGCTGTTCGCCCCAGCCAGTGTGGAATATATCAATACAAAATTCCCAAATTGAAGATTATAACGCTAGTTACATCGCCATATAACCACACAAACTTTATTGCTATTAATGGACTGCATCGTTAACCTACCCCTGTACAGATAGGTATTTATTTCAATACCCCTGTTTGAAAACAATAATTATCAAAATAAAAAACCAGAATAGCCAGCAACATCAAACCATAACTTCAAGCCGATAATTTCATTCAATATTATCCTCTGGAAGAGGTAGGTTTTGATGCTAGAGACTTTGCTTGGTGAATTATTCTGAATTTGACAGACACAAGATTACAGATGACACAAAGGAATTCACTATGAAACGTGAACAGTGGGGATCCAGAGCTGGATTCATTCTTGCGGCAGTAGGATCCGCAATCGGTTTGGGGAACATTTGGCGCTTCCCATATATGGCCTATGAAAATGGTGGGGGTGCGTTTTTTATTCCTTACCTATTTGCCATGATCACCGCAGGTATTCCATTTATGATCCTTGAGTTTAGCATGGGTCAAAAATACCGCGGATCGGCACCAAAAACCCTCGCAAAAATTAATTCTAAATTTGAATGGTTAGGTTGGTTCCAAGTTGGTGTCGCCGCGACTATTGCCGTCTATTACGTCGCAGTTATTGGCTGGGCCATTTCCTATTTTGGCATGTCATTTACTCAAAGCTGGGGTACAGATACCAACGCTTTCTTCTTTAGCGAATATTTGCAGCTCGGCGACAACTCACCAACAAGCCTTGGTTCTATTCAATGGAAGATTGCCGGTTCAATGGCGATAGCTTGGGCGATTACTTATGCCGCCATTGCCGGTGGCGTGAAGTCTGGCATTGAACGTGCAGCAAAAATTATGATGCCAATTCTATTCATCATGGTACTGCTGTTGATCGCTCGTATGGCTTTCCTTCCTGGTGCTCTAAACGGTATTAACTACATGTTTGAGCCTGACTTTAGCAAGATTTGGGATGTAAAAGTTTGGGCAGCAGCGTATGGACAGATTTTCTTCACCTTGAGTATCGGCTTTGCCATTATGCTTGCTTACTCTAGCTATCTTCCAGAGAAGTCCGACATTACCAACAACGCCTTTATGACGGTGCTGATTAACTGTGGTTTCTCCATCCTAGCGGGTATCATGATTTTTTCAGTACTCGGTTATATGGCACAAGAGCAAGGTAAGCCACTGACTGAAGTGGTTACAGCTGGTGTCGGTCTGGCATTTGTCACTTTGCCGGCTGCAATCAACTTGCTTCCTGCACCTTACATCTTAGGTCCACTTTTCTTCTTCGCCTTGGTCATAGCAGGACTAAGCTCACACATCTCCATTATGGAAGCCGTGACTTCTGCCATCATCGATAAACTTAAGTGGCGTCGTAATAAGGCCGCGACCATTATCTGTGGTGGTGGGTTTATTATTTCGATGGCGTTTGCTACCAATGGCGGCTTGCTGTTGCTAGACCTTGTCGATCACTTTGCCAACAACGTAGGTATTGTTACCAGTTGCCTAATTGAAATCGTCCTAATGGCATGGCTACTCAAGATTGCCGATGTGCGTGACTACGTGAATAAGATCTCTGACTTTACTATCGGCACCTGGTTTGATGTTTGCCTTCGCTTTATCACACCGGTGATTTTAGCCATCATTGTTGCGACCAAATTTGCCACTCTTATTTCCGAGGGCTACGGTGGCTATGCACAATCTGATCTACTGCTTTTAGGCTGGGGATTAATGGCACTTCTCGCTGTTGTTGGCATTGTTATTAACGTCACCAGCAACAACACAACCTCGAAGCAAGCTAACAGCAAAGGAGCGTAACCATGACCGCAAGCGCAATCTTTATGATGATTCTAGGCCTCGGCATTACTTGGGGCGGCGCGTCCTACTGTATTCGAAAGGCTATGAATAAACAGTAATGGGCAAGCATTAACAGTAAAAAGGCCAGCGATTAATGAATCGCTGGCCTTTTTGATTGGTATTTTAGGTTGCTACTTATGACGCTCTTTAAGCTTGTTTACAACATCATTCATCGACAAGCCTTGGTCTTGTAGCAGCACCATCAAGTGATAGATAAGATCGGCAGATTCACACACTAGCTCATCCTTGTCACCCGACGTTGCCGCAAGCGCGACTTCAACGCCTTCTTCGCCCACCTTTTGCGATATACGCTTGGTGCCGCGGGCATAGAGGCTCGCGGTATAAGAAGATTCCGGATCCGCATCTTTTCGAGCGGCAAGAAGCTGCTCAAGCTGATGAAGCCACACCATTTGCGACTCCTCTTGAGCATCGCCATCAAAACACGTTGTTGTTCCGGTATGACACGTTGGACCGATTGGATCGACCTTGACTAGTAAGGTGTCATTATCGCAATCCAAAGAGATGTTCTTAAGCTGAAGGACATTTCCTGATGTTTCGCCCTTAGTCCACAGGCGAGATTTAGTGCGTGAAAAGAAAGTCACTTGCTCGGTATCTAGCGTTTTTTCAAGCGCAGCTGGATTCATGTAACCCATCATAAGCACTTGGCTAGATTGAAAGTCTTGGACGATCGCTGGAACCATACCGTCTACTTTTTCCCAGTCGATACGCTGTGTTAAATCTGCAGCTGTTTGGCTCATAATCTGATCTCCACACCTTGTTGTTTCAAATACTGCTTTAGCTCACCAATATTGATGATCTGCTTGTGGAATACCGATGCCGCAAGTGCGCCATCAACGTTAGTTTTCTTGTAGGCTTCTGCAAAGTGCTCCATAGCACCCGCACCACCTGATGCGATAAGCGGTACGTTACACACTTCGCGTACCATATTGAGCTGTTCAATATCGTAGCCGTTGCGAACGCCATCTTGGTTCATCATATTAAGAACGATTTCACCCGCGCCGCGCTTTTGCACTTCCTGAACCCAATCACGAGTTTCCCATTTGGTTGCTTTAGTGCGCGCTTCATCGCCGGTAAACTGGTAAACCTGATATTTACCTGTCTCTTTGTCAAAGTAAGAGTCAATGCCCACAACGATACACTGCACGCCAAACTTATCAGCTAGGTCGGTGATGAGCTCAGGGTTGGCAAGCGCTGGAGAGTTGATGGACACTTTGTCAGCACCAAACTCAAGAATGCGCGCCGCGTCTTCTGCCGATTTAATACCACCAGCAACACAGAAAGGGATATCAATCACTTCCGCAACACGTGCGACCCAGCTTTTATCAACAACACGGCCATCGCTAGATGCGGTGATGTCATAAAAAACCAGCTCATCAGCGCCCTCTTCCGCGTAGCGAGCGGCTAACGGCACGATGTCACCAATGATCTCGTGGTTGCGAAATTGAACGCCTTTAACCACTTGTCCGTCACGGACATCCAAACAAGGAATTATTCGCTTAGCCAGCATTGGAATGCCTCCTCTGCGGTGAACTTACCGTCCAATAATGCACGGCCAACAATCACGCCCGATACGCCAGTGCCTTTCAGCGCTTCAATATCCGCTAGGCTGCCAATGCCGCCCGATGATTGGAATTGAACCTGTGGGTATTGCTTACAAAGGTCCACATACAGCTCAACATTGCTGCCTGCTAGCGTGCCATCACGAGAGATATCTGTACACAATACGTGCTTAAGACCCACTGTTAGGTAATCATCAATCAGGGCTTCAATGGTGACGCCTGAGTCTTCTTGCCAACCAGAGATCGCCACTTTTCGAGTGCCGTTCTCATCGATATTAATATCCAGCGCGAGCACTATACGCTCAGCGCCGTATTTTTCCATCCAGCCTTTTACTAGCTCAGGCTGCTTAACGGCTGTAGAACCCACCACGACACGCTGTGCGCCCGCTTCAAGCAGGTCAACGACATCTTGTTCACTACGCACGCCGCCGCCAATTTGAATGTTAGCCGGCGTACCTGCGAGCAATTTCGCGATAAGATCGAGCTGGCGTGCTGTCGTATCTTTAGCGCCTGTCAGATCCACAAGATGCAGCCAGTTCGCACCCGCTTGGTGGTACAAGTTGAACTGCTCAACAGGATCCACTTTGTACTCGGTCACTTGGCCATAGTCGCCTTGATAAAGACGCACTACTTGTCCTTCAATAAGGTCTAATGCAGGAATAATCACGTTTCAATCCTTTAGCCTCACTGCCTTGTGAGGCGTCATATGTCTGTTCTATATAGTGCCAAGCACTTGCTTTTAGCTTAACTTGGAAAAGGCGGCGGTTATACCAATTCAAGGAAGTTCTGAATCAGCTTGAACCCGCTTTCGAAGAGCGCTCTGGGTGGAACTGCACGCCATAGTAGTTACCGCTCTGAATCGCTGCGCTAAACGGTTTCCCGTAATCACACTCCGCGATGGTGTAGTCGCCCACTGGCATACCGAAGCTATGTACAAAGTAGAAGTACTCGCCCTCTTCAATACCCGCAAAAAGTGAATTTCCCTGTGCCGCTTTCACTGTATTCCAGCCCATGTGCGGCAGTGGCAAGTCACCCGTTTCTAGACGTCTTACTTCGCCTTCACATAAACCTAGACACTCAACAAGCTCATCTGCCTTTTGGCCTTTCTCTTGAGAAAGCTTACCAAGCAGCTGCATACCAAGACAGATCCCAAGCACGGGCTTTTCAACCTGCTTTACTAGCTCGATGAGGTTACGTTCTTCGAGGTTTTTCATTGCTTCACTAGCCGTACCAACGCCTGGCAAAAACAGTTTATCTGCAGCTAAAACCACTTCTGGCTCTTTAGAGATAACCACTTGGTAGCCAAGACGCTCAATTGCAAACTTAACCGAAGAAACGTTGGCGCAGCCAGTATCGATAATGACAACATTTTGGGTGGTCATTACAAGACTCCTTTACTGCTTGGTAGCTCATTGCCTTCCACTTTAATCGCCTGACGAAGTGTGCGGCCGAACGCCTTAAAGAGGCTCTCGATAATGTGGTGGTCATTATCGCCAGATGAAGATAGGTGCAGCGTACACGCTAGCGTATCTGTCAGTGAACGGAAGAAGTGCACGACCATTTCTGTCGACAGGTCACCCACTTGCTCGCGAGAGAACTGCGCATCAAACTTAAGATAAGGGCGCCCAGAAAGATCCAAACCACACTGCGCAAGGCACTCATCCATTGGCAGGCTGAAACCAAAACGGCCAATACCACGCTTGTCACCAAGTGCCTCTTTTAGCGCTTGGCCTAATGCCAGTGCCGTATCTTCAATGGTGTGGTGATCATCAATGTGCAAATCGCCTTTCACAAGACACTTCATCTGGAAGCCGCCGTGCGTGGCGATTTGATCCAGCATGTGGTCGAAGAAACCCATACCCGTTGATATTTCGTTGCCGCCAGCTTCATCGAGGTTTACGAACACTTTGATGTCGGTTTCTTTCGTGGTACGTACCACTTCCGCTGTACGAGCTTTCACGGTGAGATCTTTTAGGATCTGCTTCCAACCCATGGTTTCAGGGTTGTACTGAATACCACGAATCGCTATGTTCTCCGCAAGTTGAAGATCGGTGTGACGATCGCCAATCACTGCTGAGGTTTTGAAGTCCACTTTGCCGCTTTGTAGATACTCTTTGACCAGTCCCAGCTTAGGCTTGCGGCACGAGCAGTTGTCTTCGTCAAAGTGCGGGCAAATAAGCACATCATCAAACTTAACGCCTTGAGACTCGAAAATCTCCATCATCATGTTATGTGGGGCATCGAAGTCAGCTTGTGGGTAGCTATCAGTACCAAGTCCATCTTGGTTGGTCACCATCACTAGGCGGTACCCTGCATCTTGCAGTGCTAGTAGGCTTGGAATGACGTATGGCTCAAGTTTCAACTTGTCTAGACGGTCAACTTGAAAGTCCACTGGCGGCTCGACAATTAACGTGCCGTCGCGGTCAATAAATAAAATTTTCTGTTGGTTGCTCACTCTATAAATCCTTTTTCTATTGCACCAGTGCTTAAGCGGCACTTTGTTCTAATTGGTTGCGGATGAATGCCAAAGTTTTTTCACACTCGTCGCGATTCCCTACACTGATACGCACACAATTTTCGATGGGCGAATTGCGCAAAATAATGCCGGTGTCCCATGCTGCTTTAAATAGCGCATCACCATTTTCAAATTTGACCAGCAAATAGTTACCCCAGCCCTCAAATACCGTCACGCCGGAAATCGTTGATAGACCTGCCTGCAAGTATGCTCGATTGGCATTGAGATCCAACACTTGGAACTTAGCGCGAGCTAGACCTTGCTCAGAAAGTGCTTGCTGCGCAATTTCGGCAACAGGAATTGGTACTGGGTAAGGTGCAATTACTTTCAGTAACACGTTGATGAGTTCTTCATTCGCCAATGTGAAACCGCAGCGAAGACCCGCTAGTGCAAACGCTTTTGACAGTGTGCGCAGAATCGCGAGATTTGGATATTGAGCTAAAAGATCAACCGTAGACGCTTCAGGACAGAAATCGATATACGCTTCGTCCATGACCACGATGGCTTTGTCTTTGGTCATCTCAAGAAGAGAGACAATATCTTCTCGGTTAACTAGGTTACCTGTCGGGTTATTTGGGCTACAAACGAACACCAACTTAACGTTATCTAGGTTAGCTTCAATCTCTGGAAGATTAAGCTGCCAATCCGCGGTTAACGGCACGGTTTTGCGCTCTACACCAATGGTTTCTGCGCTGATGGCATACATGCCATAAGTCGGCGGACAGTAGAGAATGCTGTCTTCGCCAGGCTCACAGAAAGCACGAATCAGCAGTTCAATGCCTTCATCGGCGCCACGTGATGTTAGAGTTTGCTCTGGCTTAACACCTGCATAATTGGCGTAAGCCTCAATAAGCTGCGTTGGCTGACATTCGCTGTAGCGATTAAGGCGAGCAAAGTCAGTTTTGTATTCATTGTTGAACGGGGATTCATTGGCATTCAGCCAAATATCACCACTACCGCCGATTCGACGCGCAGACAAATAAGGCGTCAGTTGCTGAATTTGTTTACGAGCTAATTTTTCCATCATCCACTCTCCAGTACTCTCCAAACTAGGCTTTTTGTGCGTTTAGCTTCTCTACACGAATCGTCACAGCACGTTTATGCGCGTCTAGACCTTCAGCTTCCGCCATAGTCACAACGGTAGGGGCTAAACCTAGTAAGCCATCCGCACTCAACTCCTGAACTGTCATGCGCTTTGAAAAGTCCGCCAAGCCAAGACTTGAGTATGTGCGAGTGTAGCCATAGGTCGGCAAAACGTGGTTGGTCCCTGATGCATAATCACCCGCAGACTCAGGTGACCAGTCACCCAAGAAAATAGAACCTGCATTATCCAGCAGAGGCAAAAGCTCACGTGGCTCTTGGTCTGAACAATAAGATGTTCTGGGCCATAGTAATTAGAAATCGAGACACATTGCGTCAACGACTCGGCAATAATAATTAAGCTAGAGCCCAACGCCGTTTCAGCGATGTCAGCACGAGATAGCTGTTTCAGTTGTCGCTTCACCGCTTCTGTTACTTGATCGGCAATGATTGGTGATGGGGTCACTAGTACAACTTGAGAATCGGGACCATGCTCAGCTTGGCTCAATAGATCCGATGCTATGAAATCTGGATCCGCCGTTTCATCAGCGATAACAAGAACTTCTGAAGGACCTGCTGGCATGTCAATCGCCGCACCACGGAAGTCATTGCTCACTTGACGCTTCGCTTCGGTCACATAAGCGTTACCAGGACCGAAGATCTTATCGACTTTAGACACGGTCTCGGTACCGTACGCCATAGCTGCGACCGCTTGACCACCACCGACGTTGTACACTTCGTCGATTTTACATAGCTTAGCAACGTACAAAATCTCATCAGCAATTGGCGGTGGTGAACATAGAACCACCTTGCGACATCCTGCAATCTGCGCTGGTACGCCAAGCATTAATACCGTCGATGGGAGGGGTGCACTGCCACCCGGAATGTACAGGCCGACTTTATTGATCGGTCGCGTTACCTGTTCACAAACCACACCCGGCTGTGTTTCCACACGCAGAGCTTCTGGACGCTGCGCTTTGTGAAACTTAGCAATATTGGAATAGGCTTGCTCAAGCGCTTGCTTCATCTTCTCAGACAGGCGACCAGATGCAGCTTCAATCTCTTCAGCAGAAACACGAATCGATTCAGGACGCACGCGATCAAACTTCTCAGTAAGATCAAGCAGTGCTTTGTCACCTTCACTGCGAACTTGATTGATGACCTCAGTCACGGCGGCCGTAATGTTTGCACCTTCAGCAATTGCCGGGCGCTCAAGTACGGATTCTTGCTGAGATTGACTTAAGTGTTGCCAAACTACCGTTCTCATCGATTACCCCATCATCTTCTCAATTGGAAGGACAAGAATAGAGCTTGCACCCAGTTCTTTAAGCTGTTCCATCGTTTCCCAGAACAAGTTCTCTGTGCTCACTAGGTGAACCGCTACGCGCTCTTTATCTGTCGAGAGTGGCAATACAGTTGGATCTTCTGCACCAGGAAGCAGTGATTTAATTTGCTCTAATTTCTCAACTGGCGCGTGCAGCATGATGTATTTAGACTCTTTCGCCTGTTGAACACCTTGCATGCGAGTAAGAAGCTTGTCGATAAGTGCTAGCTTGTCAGCATCAAATTCACCCATACGCTGAATAAGTGTCGCTTTCGAGCGGAAAATGACTTCAGCTTCTTTTAGACCATTCGCTTCAAGCGTCGCTCCTGTTGAAACTAAGTCCGCGATTGCGTCAGCAAGACCTGCACGCGGCGCAACCTCAACAGAGCCGGTTAGCATACATGCGCTAAAGTCGACGCCTTGCTCATCCATATACGCTTTAAGAAGTTGTGGGTAGGTGGTGGCGATACGTTTACCAGCAAGATCTTGAGGACCGTTGTATGTTTCGTCTTTATCAATGGCGATAGATAGACGGCAACCACCAAAATCTAGACGGCGAAGCGTTTTGAACTCATTTGCCTCACCCAGTGCTATACGGTCAAGGCGCACTTCTTCCAGTTCGTTCTCACCGATGAAGCCAAGATCCACCACGCCATCCATAATTAAGCCAGGGATGTCATCATCTCGAACAAGCAGAAGATCGATTGGCATATTTAGTGAGTGTACAACAAGACGCTCACCCATTACGTTGAACTTAACACCACACTTTTTCAGTAGGTCTTGGCTCTCTTTACTTAGGCGACCCTTTTTTTGAATCGCAATTCTTAGGCGTTGTGTTTGCATTGCTGTATCCCTGTGCAAATTATTGATTTTGAAATTATAAAACGAAAAAACCCTCGGGAGTTTTGGTCTCCCGAGGGTTTCATTCTTTAAATCTTAAATCGAACCTCCGAGAGTTTTACCTAGCTCTCGGGTATGCAGACATCTCCCGAAAGACTAAGCTGGGTGATGGTAATGATGATGAATGTTCATATCAAATTTTTGCATACTTATTACTGGGTTCCTTTGTATCTGTACCCTCACACTAACTAAGCTCATGCCGATTTTCAACCCCTATTTTACAGATCGGGCTAATTTTTTTTCGTACTAGCTAATTAGTATGGAAATAGCTGCACTTACTAGTTGGTCCTTTAGCAACAAACAAAAAAAAAGGAGCCCATTTCATGGACTCCTCGATCAATCAAATGATTTATTTATACACTCGCTTCCTTGGCCATTCTAGCCTTAGAAAGTGCGGACAGCACGAAACACACTGCGATAAACGTCACTGTAGCCGCCGCAAAAGAAATCGCGACTGACGTTGTCATACCAAGCGTAATAAAGCCAACACAAGAAACCAACGCAACAGAAAGCGCATATGGCAACTGCGTAGATACGTGGTCAATGTGATTACAACGTGCACCCGTAGAAGAGAGAATCGTCGTATCTGAAATTGGCGAACAGTGGTCACCGAACACCGAACCCGCTAGTACCGCACCTAACATAGGTAGCATCATTGCAATATCTGTTGCGCCTGCCATGTCACCTGCGATTGGTAGCATGATGCCGAATGTACCCAAGATGTACCTGTAGAGAACGCCATCAGACCAGACAATAAGAACAGGATAACTGGTAGCCAATGTACATTGATGTTGCCTTGTACTGTTGACGATAGGTAAGCACCTGTCTTCATGTCACCAATAACAGAACCGATAGACCACGCAAAGAATAGAATAAGAATGGCACCAAACATGGATTTTGCACCAATCCACATCGTCGTTGCGATATCAGCAGCAGACAGCTTTTGTTTAACAACAGTGAATACCGCCGTTAGAAGACCTGCAGAACCACCGTAAATAAGCGAAGTACCTACATCGGTATTTTCAAATGCACCAAGTAAGTTAAATGCAATATCATCCGCAGCCAGAGCTTGGCCACCAGTGTAAATCATCGCAGCAATCATAGCGCCGATTAAAACTAAGATAGGCAGAACTAGGTCAGAAACAGAACCAAAATCGCTTTCTTTAATATCCAGCTCTTCGTTCAGCTCATGCGCTTCTTTTGCGTCGTTCTCTTTATCCTTATCGAAACCTAGACCTTGTTTCGCGTTCAGCTCATGCTTGCGCATTGGACCCACATCAAGTTGGAACCAGGCAACGGCAAACACCATCAAGAGTGCAAATACAGCGTAGAAGTTCATCGGAATAAGGCGAACGTAAGCACCAATTGCAGAATATTCTGTAATACCATGGGCAACCAAGATACCGCTAACGATAGTCATGATGTACGCACCCCAGCTTGATGCTGGCATAAGCACACACATTGGCGCGGCAGTAGAGTCTAGAATATAGGCTAGCTTCGCACGTGATACGTAGAAACGGTCAGTAACAGGACGAGAAATCGCACCGACTGCTAGGCTATTAAAGTAATCATCAACAAAAATAAATACGCCTAGAAATGCTGCCAGTAGCTTTGAACCACGCTTGCTTTTCACTCGAGCCTGCGCCCATTCAGCAAAAGCTTTGGTGCCACCAGACAGCGTCAGCAACGCAGTCATCATGCCCAATAGCAACAAGAAGCCAACAATACTCATGTTCCAAGTATTCAGCCACCGTCTTCAATAACCACACCAGAAACGGTGTCGAACACATAGCCTGCAGCGTTGACTGCAGAATAGTCATTTAGTAAGAAGGCACCCAAAACGATACCAACACCCAAAGACAGTAAAACGCGACGGGTAATAATAGCCAAACTCAATGCTACGATCGGCGGTAGCAGTGATAATGGTGATGTAGCAAAATCGATTAAATTCATGATCTTCAAAAACCAGTTTTTATTATGGTCAGAGATCTACTGCAGACATGCGTCAATAGACGAGAAGTCCAGACGCAAACGTTGAACTAAGCGAAAGGGAAGCGAACACTTCACCCAACCCTACAGTAGCGCTCCATAGTTTAACAATATAATAGACTATGGCAGTGTTGTTCCTTTCGAAGACAACCCCAGCGAGGAAGATTGATGGTCTTTTCTCACTTCGGCGACAATGCCTTTCATCACCGTTCATTGGTATCACCCCAACGATGGTTACTGATCATTATCGCGCCTCTACATCAAGAGAAATCATTCACTAGTCAGAGCAACTAGAGTGAAAGAATGTGCTTTCTCTTGCATTAGGTGCGAGCCATTGTACTTATGAAATCGTCAATTGCAACATGAATGATGTTGCAACTTGGTAAAGAATTGACTCTGTTTGTGAACATCGGAGTATCAAAGCTATCTCGATACATTTTAGCAAACTCAATCACACTACTAGCGATTTATGCGACGTAATCCATATTGTTTTATAAAGTTTTTAATAACGTTGCGGTTATAAATACATCAGTAGTAAGTTGAATAATTACTTTATCTCTATTGATACACGCTACAAATCAAGCTTCTAGTACAATATGCAACAAAGTCCAAAAATTTAATGACTTTTATGAAGAAAGATTCACAATTGAATCAATATTGCGCCAATCTTTCCTGAGCGTCAGGTTTTGAGCACGTTAATCATCATCAATTATCAAGTTTCTGTAAGAATTCTTATTTTTATTGTTTTGACACTATGAAAATATTGTCAATTTTAAATTTGATGTTTATTATTAATCGAAACCAAATAAATAACTCATGGGAATGTCATGTCTGAATTAACTAAAACTCTACTTAATATTCGTAGCCTGCGTGCATTTGCTCGTGAACTTACTCTTGAGCAACTGGAAGAAGCACTAGAAAAACTAACCACTGTTGTTAGTGAAAGACAAGAAGCGGAAGCAGAAGAGCGTGCAGCAAAACAAGCTCGTGAAGCTAAGCTAACTGAATATGCACAAATGATCGCTCAAGACGGCATTGACGTTGAAGATCTTATTGCAGCACTTTCTGGTGAGTCTAAAGGCAAAACAAAAGCTAAGCGCGCTCCCCGTCCTGCAAAATACAAATATGTAGACGCAACTGGCGCAGAAAAAACTTGGACAGGTCAAGGTCGTACACCTTCTGTTATCCAAGCAGCACTAGACGCAGGCAAATCTCTAGAAGACTTTGAAATTTAATTCAAAGCCCTTTAGTCATTTACAAAAAAAGCGCCAATAGTTGGCGCTTTTTTTATCTTTCCCAATAAGCCTCTTCAAGGCTATCTTCTCTTTCAGGTAAACCTCTAGAAAGGCGTGGTGAGTGCTGAACCAATACTTCGTAGCTTGCACGGTTCGAGTACTTACACACTTGTGAGAATGATGAATACGTCAAGAAAGTATGTTGGTGTTTACTTGAGTTAGGCACATTTTCTTTATGGTATTTATTGGCCGCCATATCATGTAGCAACGCAGACAACGCAGCATCACCCGCACCATTAGTATTCTTAATCTTTTCTGGGCCGCCCATATAAGGCGCAATATGTGAATAGACTTTAATAGGATTATCACAGGCATCTTTTACCGCTGGTCGACTAAATTCAAAACGATTGAATTCAGCAATACAGCCTGGTAATAGAGGTAAACTCGTTTCACGTTTAGATGCATCTTCTGTATAACCCGCCATGTACAAACCGACAGGGCCCGCAGTACAAAGCACCAAATCAACCCAATCAAGCGCTTTATCTGAAGCTGCTAATGGATCTTTTTCACCGGTGAGTGCTTCCGCTTCATCTTCATTCATTGCAACAACAGAAACATGCTGTTTCAAGAAGTCGCGCCAATATTCAGGATCGTCCTGAATAACAAAGCGTGTACCAAGCGTTAATACAACTGGGACATTATATTTTTTGGCGTACTCAATTGCTTGCATCGTTGCTTCTGGCATTGGGTCACCATCTTTACAACGCACCAAATACGCGGTTAAAACCAAAGCAGACGCTTTTTTGAAGATTTTTTCAGGAATACTGTCTGCGCGAAGTTGGTTCATCTGCCCTTCACTGATTGCGAAAGTGCGTTCGCCATCTTCAGTGATCAAGGTAAAGCAGCGACCAATTGCCCCTTCCACACCTTGAAGATAATTAAGATCCATTCGGCTAGACGTATTACACAGATAGCGGTAACCATAGCTACCAATCTTAATATCAGCACTCATAACACCAAGCAGTACCGACTTATCATCTGCTAATACAGAGTAATTGTGCAAAGTATTACCAATGGTTCCACCGGCGTATTCATTGGTGATCAGTTCTTTATCCTTCAACTCGTTATATAAAGCTTCCGCCGCTTGGTCATCAATAACCAACGAGTGCCCTTTACTTAGGCCAAACTTATCGATCACACTGCTGTCGACTTTTGCTTCAATATCCACCAAGGTTTGATCAATACCAATGATGTGCGTACGTGACATCTTCTTGCTGATCTGCGATTGGCTGACAAGCAGATCTCGCTCGTGGACAGGGAAGTAGTGCTTTGACTTTCTTTGGCCTGGGAATTTCATACGGTTGTCTTCGTCATAAGTAAATAAGAAGGGTTAAGGGCGGCGATTCTACCTCTGTATAGATTACCTCGCAACATACGCAATTTTAGCAAACGTTTACGTATCAAATTTTTTGTTATAAGCCTTGTTTTTCTCCCTATTAGGACGCATTTGAGAGGTTTATAAAAGTGTGATTCAACTCGCGGAACTGTATTGCTGGTTTGGTTTCTGCTAGAATCGGCGTCCAATTTAATTAGGTGGTATTTATACATGTCTGATAACAGCCAAAAGAAAGTGATTGTCGGGATGTCCGGCGGTGTAGACTCCTCTGTTTCTGCCTATCTTCTGAAACAGCAAGGCTACCAAGTAGAAGGCCTGTTCATGAAGAACTGGGAAGAAGATGATAACGAGGAATACTGCACAGCAGCGGAAGATCTTGCCGACGCACAAGCGGTTTGTGACAAGCTAGGTATCCACCTGCACACGATCAACTTTGCGGCTGAGTATTGGGACAATGTTTTCGAATACTTCCTTGCCGAATACAAAGCGGGTCGTACGCCAAACCCAGACATTCTTTGTAACAAAGAAATCAAGTTTAAAGCGTTCTTAGAGTTTGCAGATGAAGTGCTAGATGCTGATTATATTGCCATGGGGCACTATGTAAGCCGCACCTTCCCTGAGAACGGTGAAGCACCACAAATGTTACGTGGCCTAGACAGCAATAAAGACCAAAGCTACTTCCTTTATACGCTAAGTCACGACCAAGTTGCGCGCAGCTTGTTCCCTGTGGGTGAACTTGAGAAGCCAGAAGTACGACGCATTGCTGAAGAGCAAGGTCTGATTACGGCCAAGAAAAAAGACTCAACGGGTATTTGTTTTATCGGTGAGCGCAAATTTACAGACTTCTTGTCTCGCTATTTGCCAGCACAACCGGGTAAAATCGAGACGCCTGAAGGCAAAGAAATCGGTGAACACCAAGGTCTTATGTACCACACGCTTGGTCAACGTAAAGGCCTGCATATTGGCGGCCAAAAAGGCGGTGGTGGTAACGAAGAGCCTTGGTACGTTGCAGAGAAAGATCTGAAACGCAATGTCCTTATTGCAGTACAAGGTGCTGATCACCCACTGCTAAAATCTAATGGACTTCGCGCTTCGCAACTGCACTGGGTCGATCGCCAAGCGATCACGCAGCCGTTACAATGCACAGTGAAAACCCGTTATCGTCAACAGGATATCCCTTGTACTATCATTCCTATCGACGATGAAAACATTAAAGTGATCTTTGATGAGCCACAAGTCGCAGTAACCCCAGGTCAATCTGCGGTATTCTACAGCGGCAATGTTTGTCTTGGTGGCGGCATCATCGAAGAGCGCATCTAAACACAATTCGCAGATTATTTTCTTAGGAGAACTACGTGGCTAATACACTTTATGACCGTACTATAGCGTTTGCAGGGATTTGCCAAGCCGTTGCCCTCGTTCAACGTGTTGCTAAAGACGGTTACTGTGATTCAGACGCGTTTGAAACCTCAATCAAAGCGATCACTAACATGAATCCGTCGAGTACACTCGACGTGTTCGGTATCGAGTCTGATTTAAAAATTGGACTCGAGTGCCTAGTGAATGGGATCGACAGCACCCCGACGGGCAGCGAAATCACCCGCTATATCATTAGCTTGATGGCTCTAGAACGTAAACTAAACTCTCGCAACGATGCTATGGCACAGCTTGGTGATCGATTGCAAATGGTTGAGCGTCAACTTGATCACTACGAGCTACTCGATGAGCAAATGATCAGCAACCTCGCTAGCGTTTACTTAGACGTCATCAGCCCAATTGGACCTCGCATTCAAGTAACGGGGACTCCAGCGGTACTTCAGCAAACCTCGACTCAACAGAAAGTACGCGCTCTGCTACTGTCTGGAATTCGTAGTGCTGTTTTATGGCGCCAAGTAGGTGGTAAGCGCAGACACTTAGTGTTCGGACGCAAGAAAATGATTGAACAAGCACAGATTCTGCTTGCTCGCATGTAATAGACAACGGTATAGCAACTCGAGTCACTATTACTCATACGAATCACTGTAAACTCGCACCCTGTGCGAGTTTACTTTTTCTACCAAAATACATTTAGCGCAAACGTTTGCGCAATGTTCGTGACAAATGCCGCAGTTATTGGTATAAAGCTCACGAAATTTAGAAACCCAATTCAGGAGAACATCATGGAACTGTCAGCATTGACTGCTGTTTCACCAGTAGACGGCCGTTACGGTAGTAAGACAACTGCACTTCGCAGCATCTTTAGTGAGTTTGGCCTACTAAAGTACCGCTCTATCGTTGAAATTCGTTGGTTGCAAAAACTAGCAGCAACGGATGCAATCAAAGAAGTTCCAGCATTCAGTGCAGAAGCGAACCAGTTTCTTGATGAACTAGCGGCTAACTTCAGCGAAGAAGACGCAGCCCGCATTAAAGAAATCGAACGTACAACGAACCACGACGTTAAAGCGGTTGAGTACTTCCTAAAAGAAAAAGTAGCGGGTGTACCAGAGCTTCACGCGGTAAACGAGTTCATCCACTTCGCTTGTACTTCTGAAGACATCAACAACACGTCTCACGCGCTAATGCTTAAAGAAGCTCGTGACACAGTTGTTCTTCCTGAAATCCGTAACATCATCGACGCTATCAGCAAACTGGCTGAAGAGTACCGTGATATTCCACTGCTTTCTCGTACGCACGGTCAGCCAGCTTCTCCTACTACGATGGGTAAAGAGATGGCGAACGTTGCTTACCGTATGGAACGTCAATACAAGCAAATCGAGTCTGTAGAAATCCTAGGTAAGATCAACGGCGCAGTAGGTAACTACAACGCTCACCTTTCTGCATACCCTGAGCTAGACTGGCACAAGTTCAGCGAAGAGTTCATCACTGAGTCTCTTGGCGTAACTTGGAACCCATACACAACTCAGATCGAACCACACGACTACATCGCTGAGCTATTCGATGCGATTGCACGTTTCAACACGATTCTGATCGACTTCGACCGCGACGTTTGGGGTTACATCGCACTTGGCCACTTCAAGCAGAAGACCATCGCTGGCGAAATCGGCTCTTCAACGATGCCGCACAAAGTTAACCCAATCGACTTTGAAAACTCAGAAGGTAACCTAGGTCTAGCAAACGCAGTATTCGCTCACCTAGCGCAAAAACTGCCTGTTTCTCGCTGGCAGCGTGACCTTACTGACTCAACAGTACTTCGTAACCTTGGTGTTGGCTGTGGCTACGCGATCATCGCTTACACGTCTACGCTTAAAGGCATTAGCAAACTAGAAGTAAACCGTGAAGCGCTTCTTGCTGAACTAGACAAAAACTGGGAAGTATTGGCAGAGCCTGTACAAACAGTGATGCGTCGCTACGGCATCGAGAAGCCATACGAGAAGCTAAAAGAGTTGACTCGTGGTAAGCGTGTTGACGGTGAAGCGATGCGCAACTTCATCGACGGCTAGAGCTTCCAGAAGATGAAAAAGAGCGTCTAAAACAAATGACACCAGCGAACTACATCGGTCAAGCTATCGAGCTAACTGACAAGCTGTAAGGCTGGACAACTCTACTTAGCGAAAGCGCGAGTTAGAGTGCAAAATAGAACGCGGCGATAGTGATATCGCCGCCGTTTTTACGTTTGTTCACCAAGTCATTGTCGCGACAGAGATGCTGTTTTGGGAGTCCCTACTGCTTTTGAAAAAACAGGGTAATTGTTCCGACTTCCATACCGAACTTTCGGATGCTAGTTAAGTTGAACAGATGTTTATCATCCTGCCGGTACATCCAATCATCAAACGCTACCGTGTACGTTGAACCGTCGACTTCCAATTCAAAATCGTATTGCCATCGCAGCGCATTACCAACCACTTCTCCTGTCGCTTCACCGATAATATCGTCCGCTCGGCCTTTGTATGTTCCGTCAGCCAGCCTATCTATCGTCCAAATACGCTTATCCAGCTCTCCATCGTCGAACACAAAATCCTCAACCAGTGTAATTTGGTCTCCCTGAACGGTTCCAACAATCACAACTTCAAAGCGGCGAGTTTGCTTGTCGGTGTAATTTTGCACCATACCCCAAGCTTTGGTTTCACCTTCAAAATACTCAAACAAATTAAACTCAGGAGTAAAACCTTGGTAGTCCTTTAAATCCGCACTGCAAGCACTGAGCAGTAAGATAAGAGGAAGCACCAAAGATGAAGCCAACCACCGTATACGTTTCATTATTGTTCCTTATTATCGGTTCATACCTATCAGCTGAGCGCGCAGCTTAGGAAATTGAGTATTATCGCCTAGCCAAATCGACAAAAAGCCATCATTGAGTGATTCGTCCTCAATATGCCCTACTTTCTGCATCGGTTTGTCACTGTTTAAATAGTAGAAGTTGCCCGCAGCACCATCGGTCACGTAGATGAGCTGATGTCCGTCGGCGACGCTAGGGAATATGTCATATAGCTTGGCAATCCAGCTGCTTCGCGTCTCTTTGTCGATGCCCATTTTCTCCCATTGGTCGAGAGTCGCTTCTAAGAGCTGCTCGCGACTGATGTCACGCTGGTACTCAATGCGCAGCGCGATAGGATGAGGAGAGACATCGTTGCCCAACGCATACGTGCCTTGGGGAGCAAGCAACTGTGAGCGGTATATATCGAAGAAAAGCCATGACAGCTGCGCCTCGCCGACAACTTTCCATTGTCCCCAACCTTCATAACTTACGGGTCTATCGCTGGTTGCAGAAGCGCTGCCTACGGCCAACGCTAAACATAATCCAAGTAATCCTTTAGCTTTCATGACTCACCTTCCGCTCCGAGTATGTGCTCAATCGAAGAACAACGAACACGATGGCAACCCATTGCAAAAAAAGTAGCGCCATCATCGTAAAAATAGAAAGGTGTGTATCCACAGCGCCGAGTTTGAACCCTGCGAAGTAACTTAGCGCTCCTCCCACACCACCCACTATTACTACGATGGAAATCGGATAAGATGTCAGAAAACTAGCAAGAAAGTTCGAATACCAAGAAAATATAAGCCATAGAGCCACTAGCCATATAGGAATCAACGTCGAATCAAAGACCAACACACCAGTCAGTGCGTTCGCACTATCCACGACTAAACCCAGTCCAACAATAGCGCCCCAGATAGGCAGTGACAGGTTGAGCTGTTTGAAGGTAGTCACAACGGTGATCGCTGCGATGGCAAGTGCGAGCCATTGAAAACGCTCCTGACCCAATACGGATAGCGCCCACATCAGTTGGAACCAAGTACTCACTATCAACAACTTCCATCCACGACTCATGATCGCTCTACTCCATTTAGCTGATACTACTGGCCGCGCTGAAACGTGACATGGACAGTACTAATACTCTTCGCTCTAAAGCCACCTTCACAGTAGCAAAAGTAGTAACGCCACATGCGGATAAAACGTTCATCGTATCCGAGCTCACGCACACGTGTTAACGCCGCTTCGAAACGAAGGCGCCAGTCCACTAAGGTTTTCGCGTAATCTTGACCAATGTCGAATAAGTCACGGACGATCAAATCCGTGTGCTTGGTAGTGTTTGACGTTAGCGCGGTAATGGAAGGCAAGAAGCCACCAGGGAAAATGTATTTTTGAATAAAGTCGACGTTGTCAGAGTAATAGTCGTAGCGCTGGTCGCGATGGTAATCGCTTGTATCGCCATCAAACCTTTTGGTTTCAGGAGCGATTGACACTTTTTGAGGTAGGAAACTAAAAACTGTTTACCCACCGCCTCAATCATTTCGATGGACACTAACTTATCGAATTGCCCCTCAAGCAAGCGATAATCTTGTTTAAGCAGGATAATTTTATCCGTCAGCCCCTCTTCGGCTACTCTCTGCTGTGCATACGCATACTGCTCTTCCGAGATAGTGGTCGTCGTGACTCTGCAACCATAATGTTTCGCCATGTAAATCGCCATACCGCCCCAACCGGTACCAATTTCGATCACATGGTCACTCGGTTGCAGTTTCAGTTGCTGGCACAAACGATCCATTTTATTGATCTGCGCTTGCTCTAAGGTGTCTGTGTCTTGCTGGTAGACGCCTGATGAGTACAGCATCCGGTCATCGAGGAAAGTTTCATAAAGGCTGTTCCCTAAGTCATAGTGCGCCTCAATGTTCTCTTTCGATTTAGAGACCGTATTGCGATTCACCCAGTGACCCAGCTTGTACATGATTCTAGTCAGTAGGCTCGACTTATCCTCAATCGAATCCAGTGCGGCAAGATTAAGAGCCATCAACTCCATTAACGCTGAAAGATCTGGCTATCCCACCAATCATCCATATATGCCTCACCAGCAGCGATACTCCCACCTTGCAGCAAGCGTCGGTAAAATTCAGGATGCTTCACTTCGATCACGGCAGCTGGTTCATTTGACCTTGGTGAGCCAAAGCGTTCTTCCACTTGGCGTGTACTAGCGCCTTCGCTAGAAAAGCTCTCGATGATGGTTAACGTACCAATTTCCAGTTTCTGCAAACACCCAAAGGCAACACCTTTCGCGGTTTTCTGTAAGCCGGTGAGTGTCTTGGGTACGTCTAGGGACGTAGTTTGTAACATTGGAATTCTCCCTAATTCTTAGAATTCGATTGCTGCGAAAATTCTTTATTGTTCTTTCCTGGATGGTCATATATTGGTACCCCCTTTCGCCATAGCTTAAAGGCATGCCAATATATTCCAGCCACAACTTTTACGGCCATTATTGGTGTTTTGACCAATTGTTTTAGTAAAGAAGATGATGTGAACGGCTGCGCTTTCATTTGAAGTGTCGCGTCGAAGACTTTATGGGGTTTGTGACACTCCAAATGGACAAATAACCTTTCACTCAAAGGTTTAAGCTTCCAGTGGTAACGTTGGTCTACCGGATTAAACGGTGAGACGTGAAACGCTTTGTCATGCTGCCAATTGACGTTTTTATCGCCAGATTCGGCAGCAATGGCGTAATAGTGCCTTTCGTTCCAAGGTGTATTACTTACCTCTGCCAACAAATAGCGCCAATGGTTCTGTTTATCATACAAATAGTAGAAATTGACCGGACTGAAATACAAACCCAGATAGCGAAGGTGACAAACCGCAATAACTTTGCCGTTAAACCTCTCTCCAGTCAGTTCAAAAACTTTGTCTTGAACCGCTAACTTTAAATCCCCTTCACCAACATAATCCTCACGCTTAAACCGAGCCCAATGCCACCAACGACGTCCAAAGCCCCATACCCGTCGCTGAAGGGAATCGATCTCATCGAGATCGATAGCTGGCATAAACAGCGGATAAGAGAGGTGGTGTTTGGTCGGTGTAAATCGCCGATGCCGACCTCACCGATCATCAAGCGGCTTGAAACAGACATTACGCCGCTCCTCGTGCCAACGTTTCTGCAACAGGCGCTGTTTGCGAAGTTTCTTGCTCGATTCCTTTCACCACATCTAGTGCGCTGCGAACGCCATCCTCATGGAAGCCGTTGTACCAATAGGCACCGCAGAACCAAGTCTTGCGCTTGCCCCATAGCTCTTCACGTCGCTGCTGAGCGGCAATACTCTCGGTAGTAAATACTGGATGACTGTAGTTGAAAGTACGTAATATTTTGTCTTGCTGGATCTTGTCTGCTGAGTTCAGTGACACGCAGAAGGTGGTTTCTGATTCGATGTGCTGCAAGATGTTCATGTTGTAGGTTAGCGTTGGCAAGCGTTGCTGCTCGTCTTCTCCGCCATCCAAGGCGTAATTCCATGAAGCCCAAGCCGCTTGGCGCTTCGGCAATACGCTAGTGTCTCGATGCAGAACCACTTCATTATCTTGGTAAGCCATTGCGCCCAAAATTTCGCGCTCTTCATCTGAAACATCATCTATCATCGCCAAAGCCTGATCGCTATGACAGGCAAAGATGACTCTGTCAAAACGTTCGGTCTCGCCGTTTGATGTGACACTGACGCCGTTATCATGACGTTCAACACGACTGACTGGTGAGTTCAATCGTATGCTTTCTGAAAAACCACGAGTTAAAGGTTCAATGTATGCACGCGAGCCACCTTCAATCACATACCATTGCGGGCGATCCACCACATCAAGTAAGCCGTGGTTCAAGAAAAAGCGCAGGAAGAAGCGTAAAGGGAACACACGCATGTCTGCCAACGTCGACGACCAAATCGCTGCGCCCATTGGCAAGATATAATTTTGAGTAAAGTAATCTGAAAAGCCGTTTGATTGTAAAAACTCACCCAGAGTTTGCTCTACTAAGCTGTCGTCATCGGCAGACGCTTTAGCCAGTTTGTTAAACCTTAAAATCTCGAAGATGAAGCGGTAGAAGGTTGGGTTGAGTAGATTGCGTTTTTGAGCAAATAGAGTTGGAATAGTATGCCCGTTATATTCGAGACCATTTGCCGCATTCTTTACACTAAAGCTCATTTGAGTTGGGTTACCTTTCACCCCAACTTCGTTCATCATTTTGATGAAATTTGGATAAGTGCGGTCGTTGTAGACGATAAAGCCAGTGTCGACGCCGTACTGCTTACCATTGTGCTCAATATCGATGGTCGCCGTATGCCCCCTATATAGTCATTGGCCTCGTATAACGTTACTTCGTGATCTTTATGTAGATAATAACCACACGTTAAGCCTGAAATTCCGGTTCCTACAATTGCAATCTTCATTATTATTATCCTTCATCTCTTTTATAGAAGTTTAGCCACTATTTTGGTTTGCCAACGATAGGGCAAAGCTGCAATTGCCCTAAGAATAGAGGTAAACTTTTTCGGGAAATAAATCGTCGCTCGGCGCTTCTCAATGCCTTCACGTATTGCCACAGACGCCTCTTCTGCAGAGACTATCATTGGCATATCAAAATCGTTTTTGTCGGTGAGCGGTGTTTTAACAAAGCCAGGAAACACACAACTCACCAATACGCCCTTATGCTGCCAATCAAGCTGTAATGTTCTGGTTAAATAAGTGATCGCTGCTTTTGATGCGCCATACGCTTCAGCGCGGGGCAGAGCCAGTTCACCTGCAATAGAGCTCACGACAACAACGTGGTGACGCTCATTCAGTCTGTCTTGGATAGCCGCTAACACATTCACGCTGCCGTTGACGTTGACGTTCATCACTCGCGCAATAAGCGCAGCATCGACCTCGCCATTGTCAATGTACTCACAGTCCCCGGCGTTCACTATCCAGAGCGTCGGTGGCTCTGTTAACGCGCTGATGGCTTGGTTTACCTGCTCTATGTCAGTCACATCGAAACTCAAGGTCGTAATGTTATCTCGGCCTGCTTTCACTTCTTCTAGTTTCATTTCCGAGCGCCCACATGCGTAGACATGTATCCCCGTCGCGGCATAGTCTTCAGCCAATTGACGTCCTATGCCTGACGAAGCGCCTGTGATGAATACTGACTGATGCTCCATAGCGCTACTTCCCTAGCCTTTGCTTAATATTTCTGATGACCACACCAAGCAGCGGTATGTTCTCATATAGCATTTCGCCTAAATCGAAATAATCGCGATGGTAAATCACACGGTCACCGCTAAAGCGGATCTGGCTGACCCCGTTAACCTCTACAGGCTGCCCCCGTTGAGTTTTGGGTGCTTAAGCTTCATTGTCCAAGTCAGAAAACCCGTGTCTTCAACTTGCTGATGATGACGAATATGAAAGTCACATTGAATGACGTTGGTATAAAGAGAGTCGAAATACGCAGAGAGTTGATCCCAGCCTTCGAAACGGTGAGCCGAATCCTCAAACACCACGTCCTTGTGATAAATGTCTTCGAGCAAATACAGGTTGTCTTTGCTCAGTTTTCCGTAAACCTCACTGACGGCTTCGATATTCATAACAACCCTTTGTTAGTTATACATTTGTTCCTACTGTACACGTTAGTACACCCTAAAACTTATACAAGTTTTTGCATTTCCAATTTTTTGTATAACTATTACGGGTCGCAATTTTGAAAGGATCAAAAAAAAGCTTGGAAAATTTTCCAAGCTTTTTAATAGGTTCGAGTTGTTTGGGGTTCAGTACTAGTACTGTTCGCTACGTAGTGCGTTAATACGTTTTTCTAGCGGTGGGTGGCTCATCAGTAGTTCTGTGATAGAACGCTTACCATTGATACCAAATGCCATCATTGAGCCCTCAAGCTGAGATTCTTGACTCATTTTCAGACGCTCAAGCGCCGCAATCATCTTCTGCTTACCAACTAGGCTTGCCGCTCCAGCATCAGCATGGAACTCACGATGACGGCTGTACCACATGGTAATAAAGCTTGCTAGGAAGCCAAATACCATTTCAAGGACAAATGAGACGCGAAGTAAACCATCATGTTACTGCCACCCTCGCCTTCTTCATCGGAGTTGTTTGATGCCACGATATTGGCAATAAAACGCGACAAGAAGATAACAAAGGTGTTCACCACGCCTTGCATCAGTGTCATGGTGACCATGTCGCCATTGGCAATATGGCTCACCTCGTGCGCTAGAACCGCTTCTGCTTCATCACGAGTCATGTTGTGCAACAGACCTGAAGATACCGCGACTAGCGAATCGTCACGCTTTGCACCGGTTGCAAATGCGTTGATGTCAGGCGAGTCATAGATCGCAACCGTTGGCATCCCAATACCTGCTTGCTGTGATTGACGGCTCACTGTTTCTAATAGCCAATGCTCTGTCTCGTTGCGTGGCTTTCAATCACCATTCCGCCAACTGAGCGCAGCGCCATGCTCTTTGACATCATCAAAGAGATAAACGAGCCACCAAAGCCAAATACTGCAGCCATAATGAGTAACCCTGATAGGCTGCCAGGCTGCATACCTGTCACCGCGTAGACGATATTGAGGACAATACTCAATACCAAAACTACAGCAAGGTTAGTCGCTAAAAAGAGTGCTACTCGCTTCATTTACATTTCTCCAGATTAAGAAGCTATTTTTCTATCTACTCAATGTTACTTGAGTATCATGCCTTTGTGTTTTTCTCTTGGTGATTGTTATCTTGCTCGCAGTATCAACACTACTTTGAGATCCAAGTGGCATTTTTCACATTCAATATATACATAGTGTCGTGGATTTGAAATTCAAGGTTAAGCTTTAAATTGCAACAAAGCATTAATCTTTTGACTACTTTATAAAGAATAACGTATTGAAATAGTGAAGCTATTATAGGCACATCAGCTGCGTGCTGCACAAGTCACTTAATGCGGAATTGCTGTATGAGGAGATACTTGGGAAAAGTCTTAGACTTTAGTCTTATTGTGACTCTAGCACTGACGAGATAAAGTCCCAATCAGTCCAAAAGCCCATAGGAAAAGGAAACCACCATGGTAGAGAACAACAACTTTCAGATGGCCATCGATTTGCTGTGCTGCCACTTGGGAATCAGTGAAGATGAGGCTCGCGAGCAACTAGGTATCAGCGATACTAGCGATATCGATGCTCATATTATGGAAACTCAGTCGGCGCTTGTTGGTTTGTCAGAAGACAAGTAACTCCGCTCGAAAGACAAGCGAAAGACATTTAAGAGCCGCAGTGATGCGGCTCTTTTGCTTTTTGTGTTAAGCAGGATGTTTTCAAACCAATAAAAAACCTGATGTATCAAACGACACATCAGGTTTTATTAACACTCTAGGGTCACTAAGCGCTGTTACGCTTTCGACTCTTTAGGCTTCTTGCGTTTGTCAGTAATTTCCCACTTACCGTCAACATAGAGGCCTGTCCAACCAGATGGCTTGCCATCAATCTCTGAACGAATGTAGTTCTCTTTGGTCTTACGACTGAAGCGAACGACCGTTGGACGACCATCAGGGTCTTCTGTTGGTGCATCAGCTAAGTAAACAAACTTAGGTGATAAGCGCTCTTTAAAGCGAGCAAGCTCACTCACCAATGGCGCACGTGTTTCACGTGATTTAGGGAAGTTACTTGCAGCCATAAACAAGCCAGAAGCACCATCACGCAATACAAAGTATGCGTCTGAATTTTCACAGGGTAACTCAGGGAAATGCACAGGATCTTCTTTAGGCGGTGCGATTTCACCGTTCTTAAGGATCTTACGTGTGTTCTTACAGGTTTCGCTGGTGCAATCCATGTACTTACCAAAACGGCCGTTTTTCAACACCATCTCAGAACCACATTTATCACACTCAACGGTTGGGCCATCATAGCCTTTCACCTTAAACTCACCGTGCTCAACCACATAACCTTCACAGTTCGGGTTGTTACCACACACATGAAGCTTACGCTTGTCGTCAATCAGGTACGCGTCCATTGCCGTTTCACAGATTGGACAACGCTTCTTAGCGCGAAGTGCAGCGGTTTCAACGTCTTCTTCTAAAACATTGATAATGCCTTCTTCGTCACCAAGGTTGATGGTCGTTTTGCAACGCTCTTTCGGCGGAAGCGCATAACCAGAACAACCTAGGAATACACCTGTTGACGCTGTGCGGATTCCCATTGGGCGACCACATGTTGGACACTCAATGTCAGTTTCAACGATATGATTTGGTTTCATACCGCCATGGTCTTCATCGAGCTCCGCTTTACCAAGATCGGTGGTGAACTCGGCAAAGAATTCATTCAGAACCTGCTTCCAGTTGGTCTCACCTTCGGCGATTTGGTCTAGCTTCTGCTCCATACGAGCAGTGAAGTCATAGTTCATTAAATCGGTGAAGCTGTCATCCAGACGGTCTGTGACGATCTCACCCATCTTCTCTGCGTAGAAACGACGCTGATCCACTTTCACGTACCCACGATCTTGGATCGTAGAGATGATAGAAGCGTAGGTCGACGGACGGCCAATGCCACGTTTCTCAAGCTCTTTAACCAATGCAGCTTCAGTAAAGCGTGCTGGCGGCTTAGTGAAGTGCTGTTTTGGATCCAGTGCGACTAAGTCGAGCTTATCGCCCAACTGAACGGCTGGAAGAATCGCATCTTCATTTTTGCCCATTGGACGCTGTACGCGAGTCCAACCATCAAATTTAAGAATACGGCCTTTCGCTTTTAGCGTGTAGTCATCCGCTTTAACACTGATGGTCGTCGAATCGTATTTTGCTGGCGTCATTTGACACGCAACAAATTGATTCCAAATCAACGCATACAGTTTGTGAGCGTCCGCTTCCATCCCTTTCAGATCGTCAACTTTAACATTCACGTCTGATGGACGGATCGCTTCGTGCGCTTCTTGCGCCCCTTCTTTGCTACCGTAGAAGTTTGGCTTAGCCGGTAGGTAAGCATCACCGAATTCACTATCAATAAAGCCACGTACCGCATCCACAGCTTCTGCACTGAGGTTAGTCGAGTCAGTACGCATATACGTGATGTAACCCGCCTCATAGAGCCTTTGAGCGAGCATCATGGTCTTTTTCACACCATAGCCTAGACGCGTACTTGCCGCCTGCTGCAGTGTTGAGGTGATATATGGCGCTGACGGTTTGCTCTGTGTTGGTCTATCTTCACGTTTGCAAACTTCGTATACGGCCTTATCGAGTGTTGCGACTGCTGCTTTCGCTTCCGCCTCGTTAACAGGCTTAAATGCCTTGCCTTGCTTCTGAGCAACAAGTAAACGGAAGTCAGTTTTGTCTGTTGTTTTGGTGTCTGCATGAATATCCCAGAACTCTTCTGGAATAAACGCATTGATTTCACGCTCACGCTCCACCAGCAGCTTAACTGCAACCGACTGTACTCGGCCAGCAGACAAACCCCTAGCGACTTTTTTCCAAAGTAACGGAGACACCATAAAGCCCACAACTCGGTCGAGGAAACGACGAGCTTGCTGAGCATTAACACCATCCATGTTCAGCTCACCAGGATCCTGGAACGCTTGTTGGATAGCATTTTTAGTAATTTCATTAAAGACCACACGCTTGTATCGCTCTTCATCGCCACCGATGATCTCACGAAGGTGCCATGCGATAGCTTCTCCTTCGCGGTCCAAATCGGTTGCGAGATAAACGTGGTCAGCGTCTTTGGCAAGCTTTTGCAGCTCTGCAACTACCTTTTCTTTGCCAGGTAGCACTTGATAGTTTGCCGCCCAATCGTCGAATGGGTTGATACCCATCTTTTTGATGAGTGCCTTACGGTCTTTTTCTTTTTTAATTCGTGCTTTTTCTTCAGCACTTAAGCCTTTGGTAGACACCGCAGCCGCTTTTTTACCTGTACTCTGACCGGCAGTTGGCAAATCACGCACGTGACCCACACTCGACTTAACAATAAAGTCTTTACCGAGGTACTTATTAATGGTTTTAGCTTTAGCAGGTGACTCCACTATAACTAGTGACTTTCCCATAATGACACTAACGTCCTATATCACATTGCGACATTTAATCGCACGATGTTCGAAATGTATGCTTCTTTTTTTACTATTGAGCGAGAACAAAAGAAGATCAACCTGTTTTTTTACAATCAGAAGCTAATTGGTCGACAAATGTCCGATCGATACAGGCTCGCTATTTGAAAAATGGCGCAATATTAAACGTCATTTACCCAGCTTGACCAGCAACATTAAGCAAAGTTTGTCGCAAATCACAAATTGCTGCTAACTATAGCTGAGATATTTACCCTTGCAAAATGTGGTGTCGCTCATACACTACGGCAAAGCCATATATATAGAGGACATCAATATGTCACAAAAAACGCCTATCTCACCATTCGACCTATTGTTAATTGCTAACCAAGTCATCCAAGAGCATGACGACTACCTAGATGGCATGCGCGCTGATAGCGTAGAGGAGAAAGACGGAGTATTGGTCTTTAAAGGCAACTATTTTTTGGATGACAATGGTTTACCGACTGAGAAAACGACGGCAGTTTTCAATATGTTTAAATACCTAGCTCACCATCTTTCTAAAGAGTTCACGCTCAAATAATTGTCGGCATCTTTAAAACTCGGTCTTCAAAACCAAAGCGCCCTATCTTTCGATAAGGCGCTTTAAAAATTACTGGCTAAGTCCGGCTAGTTTGTCAAAGTAGTCCGGGAAGGTTTTTGACGTACATTTAGGATCATTGATCGTCACTGGTGTGTCGCTCAATGCGACCAGCGAGAAACACATCGCCATACGGTGATCATCATAAGTATCAATGGCTGCATGTTTAAGCTCCGATGTCGGTTCGACAATAATGTAGTCTTCCCCCTCTTCGACTTTCGCGCCTACTTTACGTAGTTCTGTCGCCATCGCAGCAAGTCGATCGGTTTCTTTTACACGCCAGTTGTAAACATTGCGAATGGCCGTGGTGCCTTTTGCAAATAGCGCCGTTGTCGCGATAGTCATCGCAGCATCGGGGATATGGTTGTAGTCCATATCAATGCCGACTAACTCACCTTTACGGCACAAAATGTAATCATCACCCCATTCAATGTCTGCGCCCATTTTTTCCAGCGCGTCAGCGAAATGAATGTCACCTTGGATACTATTTTTACCAATACCTGTGACTTTAATTTCACCACCTTTGATTGCCGCAGCAGCAAGAAAGTAAGAGGCCGATGATGCATCCCCTTCCACCAAGAATTGACCCGGTGAGCGGTATTGTTGACCACTTTTCACAACAAATTGCTGATAGTTTTGGTTTTCAACTTCAACGCCAAACTGCTTCATGATGTGTAGAGTAATATCGATGTATGGCTTAGACACTAAGTCACCAACAATCTCAATCGTCACATCCGCTTTCGCAAGAGGCGCTGACATCAAAAAGGCTGTCAGGAACTGGCTTGAGATAGATCCATCGATTTTAACGTGGCCGCCTTTTAAGCCAGTGCCGTTAATTTTTAACGGAGGGTAATGCTCGTTCTCAAGATAAGTAATATCCGCGCCCGCTTCGACAAGCGCATCGACTAAGTGACCAATTGGTCGCTCTTTCATGCGAGGCTCACCAGTAAGTACAAACTCACCTTGCCCTAAACACAGAGCTGCAGCAAGGGGGCGCATTGCGGTACCCGCATTGCCCAAAAACAATTCTGTTGCTGCATCTACGGTAAACGCCTTACCTAAACCTTTGACCACACATTGAGTTTTGTCATCAGATAACTGATACTCAACGCCAAGTTTAGTAAGTGCGTTAAGCATATGACGGATGTCATCACTATCGAGTAGGTTAGTCAGTGTTGTCGTGCCTTCAGCAAGTGCTGCAAGAAGTAAGGCACGGTTGGAAACGCTTTTCGAACCAGGAAGATTAACGGTTCCCGATACTTTCTGAATAGGTTGTAATGTTAAGCTTTCCATTGGGGTGTTTAATCCTTTGTCGATACTTCGATCCTAACGTGAAGTATCCTCTATAATTCTTCGTACTGGCAGACTATCGAAAATAGTGACCAAGCGCTACCCCTAATCATGCCATTACGGGTCAAAAAACAACCAAACAAATACTAGTTAACTAGTACGCAGCAAAAACCTAGAACACAGAGCCACTTTCGTATGACCATTTATCTTCCCGAGTTGGATGTTAAAGACCTAAGCTTCCCCTCACCATATGAAGCGTTAGAGGAGCCCAACGGACTGCTTGCCTTTGGCGGTGATTTACGTCCAGAGCGTCTAATCAGTGCTTACAAGAATGGTGTATTTCCGTGGTTTGGACCCAATGAGCCACTGCTTTGGTGGAGCCCATCTCCACGTGCTGTATTTAAGCCTGAAATTTACAAGCCATCAAAAAGCCTTAAAAAGTTTCAGCGCAAGCATCAGTATCGCGTCACTATCAACCATAATACCGAAGCGGTAATTGCTACTGCTCAAGCACCCGCCCACTAGAGGAAACATGGCTCAACGACGACATGCGTGCCGCATATATCACACTGGCTAAGATGGGCTATTGCCACTCGGTTGAAGTATGGCGAGACGATGAACTCATTGGCGGACTTTATGGACTCTCAATTGGCCAAGTTTTCTGTGGTGAATCCATGTTCTCCCTTGCCCCCAATGCATCAAAAATCGCCCTTTGGTATTTCTGTCATCATTTTACTCAGCTTGGTGGGAAGCTGATTGACTGCCAAGTGATGAACCCACACTTGGAGTCCCTCGGTGCGATAGAAATGAGTCGTGATGAGTTCCTGTCACGTTTGCAGCAACATCAACAATCTGCCATGGATCTTTCCTGTTTTTCACCGCAAACGCTATCATTGGCTATAGACAGAGGTGAGAATCAATGACAATGGCCGTGCAACAAATCCGAATTGGGCTTAGCCGCAAACAGCCTTGCAGTTACATTACAACCAAGGAAGAACGGGTCGCTATCGTGCTGGAAAAAGAGATGCACAATAGCGACAATTTCGAAATGCTGCTCGCCAATGGCTTTCGTCGCAGCGGTAATACCTTGTACAAACCGCAGTGCGACACATGCCAGGCATGCCAAGCTCTGCGTGTCTCCGTTCCCGATTTTAAGCCAACCCAAAGCCAAAAGCGCCTGCGCTCTAAAGGCAAGCATCTGCGCTGGGAAATACGAACAGAGCTCGATGAAAACTGGTTCTCGCTTTACTCTAAATACATTGAAGGACGACACTCAAGCGGATCGATGTACCCTCCGCGAGAAAAGGAATTTTTTGATTTTGCACAGTGCCAATGGCTAACTATGCACTACCTACATATCTTTGATGGCGATACCTTGATTGCTATCGCTATCACCGATGTTCTAGACAACAGCGCGAGCGCTTTCTATACCTTTTTTGATCCAGATTACGCACTCTCGCTAGGTACCTTCGCTGTGCTGTGTCAGCTTGAATACTGTCAGCAATATCAAAAGCAGTGGCTTTACCTCGGTTATCAAATCGATGATTGTGCAGCGATGAACTACAAAACCCGCTTCGGACGTCATCAAAGGCTAGTAAATCAGTGTTGGCAAGGGTAGAATACACCGCAACTTTACTTATTGAGATTTTAACGGCACAATGCGCGCCGTTAAAAGCGCCACATTTCGAAAGAGGATTAAATGGCTAAAGAAGACGTAATTGAGATGCAAGGCACTGTCCTTGATACTCTACCAAACACAATGTTCCGTGTTGAACTAGAAAACGGTCACGTAGTAACTGCACACATCTCTGGTAAGATGCGCAAAAACTACATCCGTATCCTTACTGGTGACAAAGTAACTGTAGAGATGACTCCATACGACCTGTCTAAAGGCCGCATCGTCTTCCGCGCTCGTTAATCTACGATTGCCGAATGCAATAAAAAACGGAGCCAGTCGCTCCGTTTTTTATTGCGCTTTGTCTAAGAAACTACGCTAGCTCTCGTCAAGGCCTAACGAAAGCTGGGCACAAAAAAAGCGTACGATTTCTCGCACGCTTTTTGCAAATAGAGCTAGTCCAGTTTCAATCAATGATGAGCTTCTGCTTCTTCTTTCGCTCCAACATAGTCGAACACCAGGTCATCATCTTTAAGCGATACGCGTACCGTGCCACCGTCAACCAGACTACCGAAAAGTAGCTCATTGGCCAGTGGCTTCTTGAGCTTATCTTGGATAACGCGACCCATTGGACGTGCACCCATGGTCTTATCGTAACCCTTGACTGCAAGCCAATCACGCGCTTCATCAGAAACCTCAAGCGATACGCCACGCGTATCAAGCTGAGCTTGAAGCTCGACAATGAACTTATCAACCACTTGGTGGATAACAACATCATCTAGGCTATTGAACCAGATAATTCCGTCAAGACGATTGCGGAACTCTGGCGTGAACACACGCTTGATAGCACCCATCGCATCCGGCTTGTGATCTTGTTGGATCAAACCGATCGATTTCTTCTCAGTTTCTGTCACACCAGCGTTACTGGTCATGACTAGGATAACATTGCGGAAATCGGCTTTACGGCCGTTATTATCCGTCAGTGTGCCGTTATCCATAACCTGTAGGAGCAAGTTAAAGATATCTGGGTGTGCCTTCTCAATTTCATCAAGAAGTACCACTGAATGAGGGTGCTTAATGACAGCATCAGTAAGCAAACCACCTTGGTCGTAACCAACATAACCTGGAGGCGCACCAATTAGGCGGCTGACAGAGTGACGCTCACCGTATTCAGACATATCAAAACGAAGTAACTCAATACCAAGCAGTTTCGATAGCTGCACTGTGACTTCCGTCTTACCGACACCGGTTGGACCTGCAAACAAGAAAGAACCCACTGGCTTGTCATCATTACCGAGACCTGCACGAGTCATCTTGATAGCTTCAGACAACACGTCGATGGCTTGGTCTTGACCAAACACCAGCATCTTCATCTTCTCATCGAGGTTCTGAAGAATATCTTTATCAGACGATGAGACCGATTTTTCTGGAATACGAGCCATCTTAGCCACCATAGCTTCGATATCAGCAACACCTACGGTTTTCTTACGACGGCTTGCTGGTACTAGTCGGCTACGCGCACCCGCTTCGTCAATCACGTCAATAGCTTTATCTGGCAAGTGACGCTCATTGATGTATTTAGCCGATAACTCAACCGCCGCACGAAGTGCTTTGTTGGTGTAACGGACTTCGTGGTGTTCTTCGTATTTCGGTTTTAGACCCATAAGGATCTTTGTTGTGTCATCCAGTGATGGCTCAACCACGTCAATTTTCTGGAATCGACGAGACAGCGCACGCTCTTTATCAAAGATGTTGCTGTACTCTTGGTAAGTTGTTGAACCAATACAGCGAAGCTTACCGCTGCTCAATAACGGTTTGATAAGGTTAGCAGCGTCGACTTGACCACCGGAAGCGGCACCCGCACCGATGATGGTATGGATCTCATCGATGAATAGGATGGCATCGTCTTCTTTTTCAAGCTGCTTAAGAATCGCTTTAAAGCGTTTCTCGAAGTCACCACGATACTTAGTACCCGCTAGCAGTGAACCGATATCAAGTGAATAGATCACGCTGTTGCTGATTACTTCTGGCACCTGGCCTTCAACAATTCTCCACGCCAAACCCTCAGCAATCGCCGTTTTACCGACGCCAGCTTCGCCAACTAGCAGCGGATTGTTTTTACGGCGGCGGCAAAGTACTTGAATGGTTCGCTCAAGCTCTTTATCACGACCAATGAGTGGGTCGATGTTACCGGCTTTCGCAACTTGGTTAAGGTTAGTCGCAAAGCTTTCTAATCGATCTTCACCATTCGCTTCTTCTATGCTCTCGCTGCTTCCACCTAGTGAACCACTTGACGGTTCATCACCTGAAGGCCCAGCATTTTTAGTAATGCCGTGGGAAATAAAGTTAACAATATCTAGGCGGCTAATGTCGTTCTTTTTGAGGAGGTAAGCTGCATGAGATTCTTGTTCACTAAAAATAGCGACAAGCACGTTGCACCAGTAACTTCACTGCGGCCAGAAGACTGAACATGGAAAACAGCACGCTGAAGCACTCGTTGGAAGCTCAATGTTGGTTGAGTTTCACGGGTGTCGTCAGAGTCGGGAATAAGCGGCGTCGTTTGGTCGATGAAAATATCAAGCTCATTGCGCAGCGTTTCTAGATTAGCGTTACAAGCAGTAAGGGCCTCTTTAGCCGAGTCATTTTCCAACAAAGCTAAAAGGAGATGCTCTACGGTCATGAATTCATGTCTTTTGTCACGGGCACGAGCGAATGCACCGTTCAGACTCGATTCTAGTTCTTTGTTCAGCATAAGTACCTCCTAAGGAATGGCAAACGCCATTCAAGCGAAAATTAGGCTTTTTCCATGGTACACAATAGTGGGTGTTCATGTTCCCTTGAATACATGGTCACTTGAGCAACTTTCGTTTCAGCAACTTCGGCGGTGAATGTGCCACAAACAGCTTTGCCTTCGTAGTGCACAGCCAACATCACCTGTGTTGCTTTATCTTCGTTGAGTGAAAAAAAGCGTTCCAAGATTTCTACAACAAAGTCCATCGGAGTGTAATCATCGTTATTGAGGATAACGTTATACAGCGCCGGTGGCTCAACCTTAGTTTTTTCTTTCTCCAATAAGTCTGAGTCTGGAGTCACCCATTCAAAATTTTTACTCATGGCCAAATGTTTGAGAGTTTTCTTTAAAAGTCAAAACACTGTGTCAGTCAAAGGAGGTTTAGCTAGAGCTAACGTGCTCTCGGTGTCTGTCACTCGAAAAACATCTCTTATAAAGAGACTAATGCACCAATTGTATCGCTGCAAACAAAACAATGCTATTAGAGTGTGTCACATATGAGCCAAGTTGAAAAAACTTATTCCTCCTTTTGTCTAGCATACATTAAGGGTATGTAAACAAAAGCTTTCCATTGCACATTTGTTAAAACCAAAGCGCATATGTATAGAATATGTAGTTATTTATACCTATTTCCTATTGACTACGCTCAATGTTTGACTAGAGTGGTTAACTAGTGACTAAAATTTAACAAGTTATGAATCACTATGCCTCAGGGAATGGGAATTTTCTCACAACTACACGCCTATGATCGAGCCCTCCGCTCTCTCATGAGGACGACAAAAGTTGGAAAGTCCTCAGTTTAAGGTACGTAGATTCACAACAAATAGTCTCAATGAAGTAAGTAGATTTACTAACGGTCAGTATCTTCTACCGCAACTTCAGTTACAAAATGCATGAGGGATGTATAGCATGGCGATAGGTACAGTAAAATGGTTTAACAATGCCAAAGGATTTGGCTTTATTTGTCCAGAAGGTGAAGACGGCGATATTTTTGCTCACTACTCGACAATTAAGATGGACGGCTACCGCACTCTAAAGGCTGGCCAGCAAGTGAACTACGAAGTAGAAGAAGGTCCAAAGGGCTATCACGCCAGCGTAGTAACACCGGTAGAAGGTGATCTAGCGAAGTAGTTGTCATTTACCAATCAATACGAATTACCCGAAAATACTGACCGTAACACATAAAAAAACCACCCTAAGGTGGTTTTTTTATGTCTTCAGGAAATGTAATTAACCAATGATGCTATTTAGCGTTGTACTTGGACGCATCAGCGTAGAAGCTTTCGCGTCACTTGGCTGGTAATAGCCGCCAAGATCACCCGCTACACCTTGAGCGTTGTTTAGCTCAGATACGATGATGCTCTCATTGGATGCAAGCTGCTCTGCAATTGGAGCAAACTCTTCTGCCAATACTGCATCTTCAGTTTGCACTGCCAGCGCCTGAGCCCAGTAAAGTGCTAGGTAGTAATGCGAGCCGCGGTTATCAAGCTCACCCACTTTACGTGATGGCGACTTGTTGTTGTCTAGGAACTTACCTGTCGCAGCATCCAGTGCTTTAGCCAGTACATTCGCTTTCTCTTTACCAGAAACAACCGCTAGGTGCTCTAGAGAGGCTGCAAGAGCCAAGAACTCACCCAAAGAATCCCAACGTAAGTGGTTTTCTTTTTGAACTTGCTGAACGTGCTTAGGAGCAGAACCGCCAGCACCTGTTTCAAATAGGCCACCACCGTTCATTAGCGGTACGATAGACAGCATTTTCGCAGAAGTACCAAGCTCAAGAATTGGGAACAGATCCGTCAAGTAATCACGAAGTACGTTACCTGTGACAGAAATCGTATCTAGGCCTTCTTTGATGCGCTCTAGCGAGAATAGTGTCGCTTCTAGAGGCGACTTTATGTGAATTTCAAGACCAGCTGTGTCGTGCTCAGGTAGGTACTGGTTTACCTTCTTAATAAGTTCAGCGTCATGTGCTCGGTTTTCATCCAGCCAGAATACAGCTGGCGTACTAGAAGCGCGTGCACGAGTCACGGCCAATTTCACCCAATCTTGAATTGGCGCATCTTTCACCTGGCACATACGGAAGATATCACCTTCCTCAACCTGCTGCTCAATAAGTACATTGCCTTCAGCGTCAACAACAGAGACCGTGCCTGCTGCATCCAAGATGAATGTTTTATCGTGTGAGCCATACTCTTCTGCTTTTTGTGCCATCAGACCAACGTTAGGCACGCTGCCCATTGTCGTTGGATCAAATGCACCGTGCTGCTTACAGAAATCAATCACTGCTTGATAGATGCTTGCGTAGCTGCGATCTGGGATCATCGCTTTAGTGTCTTTTTGCTTACCATCTGGTCCCCACATTTGACCAGAAGAGCGAAGCATTGCTGGCATAGACGCATCAACAATGATGTCACTTGGCACATGCAGGTTAGTGATGCCGCGGTCAGAATCAACCATCGCTAGTGGTGGTTGCGTTTCGTATACTGCCGCTAGATCAGCCTCAATTTCAGCTTTTTGCGCTGCTGGTAGCGAAGCAATTTTCGCGTAAACGTCACCGATACCATTGTTAACGTCAACACCTAGCTCATCAAATAGCGAAGCGTACTTGTCAAAGACTGTTTTGTAGTAGACTTTAACGGCGTGGCCAAAGATAACCGGGTCTGAAACCTTCATCATGGTCGCTTTCATGTGCAGCGACAACAACACATCTTGCTTCTTCGCTTCTTCAATCTGCTCTTCAAAGAAAGCAACCAGCGCGTTTTTGTTCATCACTGAAGCATCAATGATTTCACCCGCTTGAAGTGCCACTTTGTCTTTAAGAACTTTTGTTTCACCAGAGGCAGGCGTGAATCGGATCTGCACATCTGTTGCGCTTTCTGTTGTCACCGATTTTTCGCTGCCAAAGAAGTCATTGCCAGACATGCTAGCAACATGCGACTTAGAGTCTTTCGACCAAGCGCCCATTGAGTGTGGATTTTTCTTCGCGTAATTCTTAACAGACAATGGCGCACGACGGTCAGAGTTACCTTCACGTAATACTGGGTTTACCGCACTACCTTTGATTTTGTCGTAGGTCGCTTTAACAGCTTCTTGCTCAGCATTCGCTGGTTCTTCTGGGTAATCTGGAAGATCATAACCATTTGCTTGCAGCTCTTTAATAGCCGCTTGTAGCTGAGGAATTGAAGCAGAAATGTTTGGAAGCTTAATGATGTTTGCTTCTGGCGTTTTTGCCAGTTCACCAAGTTCGGCCAGAGCATCACCAATACGCTGCTCTTCTTTTAAATAGTCAGGGAAGTTAGCAATGATACGCCCTGCTAGTGAAATATCTCGTGTATCAACATCAATACCAGAAGACGCTGTGAATGACTGAATGATCGGTAGCAATGAATATGTTGCCAGCGCTGGCGCTTCATCAGTAATGGTATAGATGATTGTCGGCTTTTCTGTAGGCATGAAATTTCCCTATCGTTCTAATCGGGCTGAGCACCCTTATCAATTAACGCCTCCTTTTGGACGGCGTAAACGTTGCGACTGGACACCAATCGGTGGGCAAATCTAAGACAGTTTCAGATGAAAACCCAAGGTTTTGGCGTAGTTTTGTTCAGTCGAACGAAATCCTAAGCACTTATAATTAAACAAAATTGGTCAATTAGTCTATTATCTTGTGCGTTATTCCTGTTTTTGAGCGCGCTCATGATAGCTCAAAACACTCGTAGACAAAACTAAACCACACAGTTTGTTTACATTTTTGCAAGGTAGTTAACATGACGATTAAAACAACGCGTAAAGGCTCCCCTCGCCCAAATCGCTCATCATCAGTCAATTCAAACAAAAAAGCCAACATAAACGCCAACAAACTGGACAGACCAGAAAACGTAAACCTAACGCTTCTTCAAAGCCTGAAAAAAAGCGTCCAGAACCGCGCGATCGTAAAGTCATTCTATTCAATAAACCCTACGATACACTGAGCCAATTTACTGGCGGTGAGGGAAGAAAAACGCTGGCAGACTATATTCCAATCAAAGATGTTTACGCAGCTGGTAGGCTCGATCGAGACAGTGAAGGCTTAATGGTACTCACCAACGACGGAGTGCTACAGGCGAGACTCACTCAGCCTCAATCGAAGTCCGAAAAGACGTACTGGGTTCAAGTTGATGGAGACCCTAGCGAGTCCGATCTAGATAAGCTCCGCAACGGTGTTGAACTCAAAGATGGGCCAACATTGCCTGCCAAAATTGAGCGCATGCGAGAGCCGAGCGTATGGGACAGAGAGCCGCCTGTGCGCTTTCGTGCCAATATTCCAACGACATGGTTAAGCATTACCATCATTGAAGGCAGAAACCGTCAGGTGCGCCGTATGACTGCAATATTGGCTTTCCGACGCTACGCTTGATTCGCGCTAGCATGGGAAAGTATGCGCTAGACTCGCTTCAGCCCGGTGAATGGCGTGAAATTCCAGCGACAGACTTGTTTTAAAAAACAGAGCTTTAACAAACAGCGCTCAAAACAAAACCACCGACCTAAATGGTCGGTGGTTACTAGTTCGTGGTAAGGAGTTAGTTGGCAATTAAGGCTCGTACTTGCTCAAGATCTTCAGGGGTATCAACACCCGCTGGAGGTGCGTCGATTGCAAGCGCAACATGTATGCGCTCACCATACCAAAGCACTCTTAACTGCTCTAACGACTCTATTTTTTCAAGCGCGCTAGGTGCCCAGTTAATATAGGTATTAATAAAGCCTGCTCGGTAAGCATAGATGCCAATGTGGCGCATCAAAGGCTGTTTAGCCGCTGATTTAGGCTCACTTGCGTAAGCATCACGATCCCATGGAATGGTTGCTCGACTAAAATAGAGCGCAAATCCATTTTGGTCCGTGACCACTTTCACTGCGTTCGGGTTAAATACTTCAGCTTCATGCTCAATCGCCACACCTAACGTTGCCATGGGTGCTTGGCTAGATTGAAGATTTTCCGCTACCTGAGCAATAATGCTCGCTGGAATCAACGGCTCATCCCCTTGTACATTGACTATGGTATGGTCGTCATCGATACCCATCAATTTAACCACTTCGGCTAAGCGCTCGGTACCTGATTCATGATCAGGTGACGTCATGCACACTTCACCACCAAAGGCTTGTACCGCAGCTTCAACGCGTAGATCATCCGTTGCGACGATGACACGCTGAGCACCAGATTGTTTCGCACGCTCATAGACGTGTTGCACCATAGGTTTACCACCGATGTCAGCCAAAGGCTTACCCGGCAAACGCGAAGAGTTGTAACGAGCTGGAATGATAACCGTGAATGCCATTTAGCGCCCCTCTTCCATACTCATCTGGCGCGCTTCAGGTTCAAGTAACACCGGAATACCCTCTTTGATAGGGTAGGCAAGACGGTCTAGCTTGCAAATAAGCTCTTGTTTATCTTTATCGAAGGTTAGCTTTCCTTTGCATACTGGGCATGCGACGATCTCAAGCAATCTATGATCCATAACTCTCTATTACCTTATTGATTTCTTGTAGTATTTGCTCACCATCTTGGCGATTGAACTGTGCCGAGACTGGCAAATACCACCAATTGTCCTTTGAAAATGAGCGGCATTTTACCGCGTCTTTCTCGGTCATAATGACGTTTTCCACGCCATGACCAAATTCTGCTAGTTTCGCCTCATCAAACGCTTGGTGGTCAGCAAACCCTTGCGTTCTTACCAGATTCGCACCAAGTTGATTTAAGGTGTCGAAAAAGCGTGGTGGGTGACCAATCCCGGCAAATGCAGCTAAGGGCCCCAGCTCTTCTACCGAGGCAGTTTGCCCATTGCTCAAGTTAATCGCCATATTCGGAGCGAGAGTGAAACGTTTTTCGCGCTTGCTAGCTTCACTGTGCTCAAGATCACCACCATTAACCACTAGAAGGTTAACCTCATCAAGTCTAGATAGTGGCTCTCTTAACGGCCCTAGTGGAATGGACTGCTGATTGCCGAAACGTCTCACACCATCAATCACGACGATCTCATAAGCTCGCTCGAGCGCATAATGCTGCAAGCCATCGTCAGTGATGACGACATCGACTCCGAGCGACTCCAAGTGCTTAACTGCGTTAGCTCTAACCGGATCCACACAGACTGGGACCTGAGTTCTCTCAAAAATTAACTTAGGTTCGTCACCACATTCGCTTGTAGCAGTATCTGCGGTAACCAACAGCGGATAAGCACTCGCTTTTCCGCCGTAACCACGTGAAACCACACCCGGTTTCTTCCCCTGCTTGAGAAGCTGTTCAACGAGCCACACTACCATCGGCGTTTTACCATTGCCGCCCGCGGTGATGTTACCCACAACAATCACTGGAACGCTAGAGCGATAACTTGCCTTTTCACCCATTGCATAAGCATTGCGGCGTTTGGCGGCGATAAAACGATACAGTTTACTCAGTGGCCAGAGCAGCGGCCACAGTAACAACCCTAGCGGGTGTTTACCAAACCAGAGTTGCTCTATCACTAGTGCTCACCAAATTGGATTTTATGCAGCTGAGCATAAGCGCCTTGATGGTCCAGTAGAGTCTTGTGATCACCACGTTCAATGATCTCGCCGTCATCGACCACCAAAATTTCGTCCGCTTCTTCAATTGTCGACAGACGGTGTGCAATCACTAGAACCGTTTTGTCTTTTTGCAACTCATCGAGCGCGGCTTGAATAGCTCGCTCCGATTCCGTGTCTAGCGCCGAAGTCGCTTCGTCCAGAATCAAGATAGGCGCATCGCGAAGCAAGGCTCTCGCAATGGCAATACGTTGACGCTGACCGCCGGAAAGACTTGCTCCGTTTTCACCAATCACGGTATCCAAACCTTGATCTAGGTTGTTAATAAACTCCATGGCATGCGCTAACTTAGCGGCGTGCTCAATTTGCTCTCGAGAGTACTGACCATCAGTCGCATAAGCGATGTTGTTGGCAATCGTATCGTTAAACAAGTGCACATTTTGCGATACAACGCAAAATGCTTACGCAAGTTGGTTAGTTTAAATTCGTCGATTTTGTGGCCATCAAGCTCAATACTGCCGCTATCAATGTCGTAAAAGCGAGTAAACAAGTTCGCGATGGTACTTTTCCCTGAACCTGAACGACCCACTAGTGCGATGGTCTTTCCTGCAGGCAAATCAAAGCTGACGTTGCGAAGTGCTGGCTTCTCGGTTCCCTCGTAAGTAAAAGTAATATCTTTCACCGCTAGATTGCCTTTCGCCTTCTCAATTTCAATCGTGCCGTTATCACGTTCAACTTCAAGATCCATTAGACCAAACAGAGTTTGGCTTGCGGCCATACCGCGCTGGAATTCTGCCGTCACACCAGTTAGTGCTTTAAGGGGACGCATCAAAGAGAACATCGCCGAGAAAATCACCGTAAAGGTACCCGCCGTCAGCTGCTCGCGAACTTCATCAAAGCTTGCCAGATACAGAACGGCGACAAGTGCAAGAGACGCAATCATTTGGATCACAGGGTTCGCAATTGCAGATGCCGCAACCATCTTCATGGTTTGCTGACGCATTTGGTTACTCATGTCATCAAAACGGGCTCTTTCAACCTTTTGGCCGCCGTAGCTCAATACCACTTTGTGGCCTTTCAGCATCTGCTCTGCAGATGTCGTCATATGACCCATGGACGTCTGCATGTTGTGAGAAATCTTACGAAAACGCTTGGAGACAAAGCGAATTGCCCAAGCAACAACCGGAGCAACAACCAGCAGAACCAATGAGAGCTGCCAACTGCTCCAAAACATCAGGAACAACAGACCTAAAATACTTGCGCCTTCGCGAACAATGCTAACCAGCGAGCGGCTCGTGGCTCCCGCTACCTGTTCTGAGTCATAAGTAATTCGAGACAGTAGGCCCCCGTCGATTCTTTATCAAAGAACGAGACCGGCATATGCATGAAATGACTAAAGATGCCTCTTCGAAGGTGCATGACCACATTGCCGGACACCCAGCTCAAACAGTAAGTGGAGACAAATCCAGACAAACCACGAATCAGCATCATGCCAATGATGATAAGCGGGAGGACTTTTAGGAAATTAGATTCAACATCACCAAATCCTTCATCAAGGAGTGGTTTCAGCAACGAAAGCATGTAGGTATCTGCGGCTGCGTTGATGATCAATGCGATCACCGCCACGACTAAACCTGTCTTGTATTCACGGATATACGTCCACAATCGCTTGAACGTTTGTAACGTAGTTTTCGTCTTGATTTTGCGACATAATTCTTTATCGTTTCTTTTTACTATCCCTTCATTCTACTCTGCTTCGTAACATCTGCCTATACCAAGGGTCGAGGTATTCGGACCTTGCAGTGGAAACGATGATTTCTTGACCAGAAAAGTCGAAGATGACTTGCCCATCAACACCTGTTTCAAACCACGCACTGCCATTTTGTTGATATTGCTCTCGAACCCTGGGGCTAGGAAGCGACCATCTTGACTGAAGTCGAGTCGATGCCACGACGTTTGTTGCCTCGATCGTTCGATGCAAAAATGAAGAAGATGATGTGCTGCTACCATGATGAGGCACGCTCATCACATCGATTGATAGAGGCTCAAGCTGTCTTGCCAACAATATCTCACTCACTTTTTCTATATCGCCTGTCAGTAAAAGTCGCTTAGATTGATTTCCGTTTTCTAAGCTAACCAACACTACGCAAGAATGGGGATTGTAGGCTCGGGAAACCCGCTTCGGAGGCCAAAGTACCGTAAATTCCAGCGCCTTCCAACGCCAGTGAGTACCCTGAATGCATTGCGTGTCCGTCGTATTTCCCTCAGGGCGACGAATCCACGTTGGTTGCCAGCGATTTTGTAGTGCCAATACGCCACCAGCATGGTCGTTATCGCCATGACTCAGAATAAGCCCTTCTACATGCGATACCCCAGCAGCAATTAAATTTGGCGTCACGACTGTATCTGCCATTGAAAAGTGATCATTAGCGCTTCCAGTGTCATAAATGACCGCTTCGTCTCCTTGAATAATAGCAACCGCTAGACCATGCCCCACATCTAAAAACTGCACCGAAACCTCAGACTCTCCCTCGATACAAAACCTTATCGCTATCGTGTGCAGGGCCAAAATGTACAGCGCTTTCTTAGATAACCATCGATAGAACAGCACCATAATTACCAATGGCAGCAAGAATACAAGATCCGTGACACCAATATCCCACCAAAATAAAGGCGCAAATCCAAGGGCAAACTCTAGTGGAACCAAAGCAATATCGAGAATATCCCAAAGCCAAACAAGGTGAGTCGAGACCATAGATAGCAATGCAGCGAGCAAAGATAGAGGCACAATGCAAACGCTAAACCACGCAACAAATAGAACGTTGTAGAGCGCCCCTATCAAAGACAAACCATGGAATAAATAACCTATAATGGGAACAAAACACAGAGATAACACAAGGTGCATTGAGAACGCCGTCACTATTGCACTCTGCTGTCGCTTTGCTGCCAACCAAGTGTGGGTCAGCACGAGTAATGTAACCGCTGAAAAGGAAAGCCAAAAACTAAGGCTTGCAGCGGAAAATGGAACTAGGGTTAATACCGCTGACGACGCTAACAAGATGATCACTAGCCGATGAATTCTTGCTTGCCATAGTAGTAATCCACTTATGACCGCCAACATGATCAGCGCCCGTACTGTCGAGATAGCGAAGTATCCCAAGGCGCAATAGGACAATGCGAAAACAAAGCCAATAAACAAACTGAGCGGTAAACCATAAAGCGTCAACCAAGCTCTCGCTTTGGAGCGAAGCACCATTTTTAAGAGAGTAAAAACCATGGTCGCTACCGCATAACCGAGTGCAAACACGATCCCCACATGTAACCCTGAAATCGCAATAAGGTGAGAAAGACCACTATACTGAAGCTGACGCCGCATCTCATCGCCCAGCTCACTGCGGTCTCCAAATATCAGTGCGAGGTAAAGTCCTTGAAATCGGCTATGCTTTGTTGCATTACGAACAGCGCGGTGAAAACTCGCTCGCCAATGTGGGCGACTTACTACAATAGTATGATTTTTGGCCGACAGAGTGACATTAGCAGCGATACCTTGTGAAAAGAGATGTTTTTCTCGATCAAATCCCGCTCTATTGAGCGTCCCAGATATAGGATTGACAGACACTGGCGCAGTGACAACAGCACCAGGGGGTAATGCGGTCGGCGACCGTAGCAACACTTTAGGTCGTAAAAACAACGGGATTTTCTGATCATTTACCGTGAGAATAGTGGCTTGAACTTCATTGCATGAGTTATTTTCTTAAAATAGCTGTCAACTCGCGCTTTTATGGTAATATCTGTGCCAAATTGAAAAAGTACCCTAGATTGGTACTTGAAAAGGTTCCCTTGTATCAACGCTAAGGACATTGCAATAAACGCCGCAGAAGGTATCCAGCGACGTGTTATTAGGCAGGCGATACTTATCAAGGACGCCGGGATCAACCAAACAGTACTTGGCATCACAGGCCACCAAACGGCGCTAATCAGTACTAATGAATAGCAAAGTGGAACTGCGATGCTTGTTAACAGAGCCATGTTTTCCTATGCCAAGAAAGTTTATTAAACGTTTCATGCCTGATCACGAGATGATCAAAAAACAAAAGGCATTGAAAGTGTTCGGCAATGTCCTCTACAACCCGAACTTATGGTGCCTAAACCGTCGCTCTGCGGCTGGCGCGTTTGCGGTTGGCCTGTTTATGGCGTTTGTACCACTCCCAAGTCAAATGATCATGCTGCCGGCCTTGCGATTCTATTTGGGGTGAATTTACCTCTTTCTGTTGCTCTCGTTTGGATCAGCAATCCAGTGACAATGCCGGTGCTGTTCTACTTTGCCTATAAAGTTGGCGCATTCTGCATGAACACACCGCCACAACCGTTCCATTTCGAATTATCATGCAGTACCTATCTGAGCAAATGGCAACGATCGGTCCTCCATTCCTACTCGGCTGCACAATTTGTGGAGTCGTAAGCGCGCTTGCTGGCTATTTCGGTATTCGCGGCCTTTGGCGCTATTCTGTTGTACGCAGCTGGCAACAGCGCTCGACACGTTAATTGGATAACTTCCCTAGCGCAACGAGACTCGCTGGCTCTGTGAGTCAGACGAAATGAAGTTGCAACTGATAAGTCAGACATCAATTAAAAACAGACAGCAACGAAAAAGGACCACATGATGTGGTCCTTTTTGTCTTTGAGCCTGAGATAAAAATAAGTCAGTGATATAAACTCACCGTCCGATTTGGATAACTACTTAGCACTGAGAACCGTAGCCGGGTTCAGTTGACTGGCTTTCGTCGCCGGATACCACGTCGCGATAAGACTTAGCAAAGTTGCAGTACCCGCTACCAGTAGCACGTCATTCCAAACCAGTTGTGATGGTAAAAAGTCTACAAAGTAAATATCCCCAGATAAGAACTTGTGACCAAGCAGTTCCTCCAACGAAGAAATAATTGGCGTTAAATTAAGCGCAACTACACTGCCAACGATACCACCGACAACACTGCCCACCACTCCGGAGAATACGCCCTGCCAAACGAAAATACGTTTGATCAAACCATCCGTCGCGCCCATAGTGCGCAGAATCGCAATTTCAGAGGCGCGATCTTTCACCGCCATCATGAGCGTCGAAACAATATTAAAACAAGCGACTCCGATAACCAGTACCATCACAAGGTACATAATGGTTCTCACCAGCTGAATATCGCGATACAAAAAGCCGTATTTTTGCTTCCAGCTACGAAGGTACACATACTCGTTAAGAGTGTTGCCGACTTCACGCACTATCAATGGCGCATCAAACACGTTATCTACTTTTATCGATACTCCCGTGACTCTGTCACCAAGTCGCGCATAACTTTGAGCATCTTCCAAAGGTACGATAGCCAAGCTATGGTCAATCTGACCGTTGAGCTCCAGTAATCCGGTTACTTTTACTCGAACACGTCTTGGAGATTGTACTTTGCTGGTATCACCACTAGTTGGGATCATTAATGTGACGTAGTCTCCCACATCCACGCCCACTTGCTGTGCCACACCTTGACCTAAAATCACTTGTTGTTCGCCTGCTTTGAGTTCAGACCACGCGGCTTGCGATACAAAGCTTGGCAGTGTCGAGACTTGACTCTCCAGCTCAGGTGAAACGCCTCTCAATTCAACTGCTTTGAGTTGAGCGCCTTTTTCCACCAGCGCCGTTAAGCGCACATAAGGCGCAGCCCCTTCGACCCGCGAGTGATTGAGCGAGGCATCAACGACATTTTGCCAGCCACCAATGGGCGCATTGACACCTTCAAACTCACCATGGGCAATAACCGACAGTACTCGGTTTTTCAGCTCACGTTCAAAGCCGTTCATCGCTGATAGACCAATAACAATGACCGCAACCCCCACCGCAATTCCAACGATGGATGACATGGAAATAAACGAGACCATTTTGTTGCGCTGCTTGGCCTTACTAAAGCGTTTGCCTATAAAAAACGATAATGACACGACGGCTCCTTACTTATGCGCCAACTGTCTTAGCAGTTGTTGCTGCGTTGACCAGCAGGCCATCTTGCATATGCAGCTGTTTGTCCATTTTTGCTGCTAGCTCATTATCATGAGTGACCACCAAAAATGCCGTACCATATTCACGATTCAAGGTGCGCATCAGATCATAAATCGACAATGCTGTCGCATGATCTAAGTTACCCGTCGGTTCATCGGCGAGAACCAAATCTGGCTTGTTCACCAAAGCTCTAGCAATCGCGACACGTTGACGTTCTCCGCCGGACAGCTCAGAAGGACGATGCTTTAAACGGTGCCCAAGTCCCACACGCTCTAAAAGGTCGCTCGCCTCCTGACGTGCCTGACTAACCTTGACACCACCAATCAATAGCGGCATCGCCACGTTTTCGACAGCAGTAAAGTCACTCAACAGATGATGGAATTGATACACAAAGCCCAAGTGTTGGTTACGCAGCTTTGCTTGTTGATTTCCGCCCATATCCAGTAATGACTGGCCAAGAAACTCTACGCTTCCTTCGCTCGCTTCATCGAGCGCACCCAACACATGCAGTAGTGTTGATTTACCCGAGCCGGATGAGCCAATAATCGATACCAACTCCCCTTTTTCAATATCGAAGCTCACCCCTTTTAGCACTTCCGTATCAACTGCGCCGTCGTGGTAGGTTTTACGAATGTTACGACACGCGATTAATGGATTACTCATATCTAAGGGCCTCTGCGGGTTTCACTGACGATGCTCGATAAGAAGGAAATAAGGTTGCGGCTAAGCTGAGCAACACCGCGCCAACCACAACAACAATAATTTGATACGGGTTAATCACCACTGGCAATTGCCCCCAAAACTAAACAGCGCGACGCCCATCGCATCTAAGAGACTATTAAGGTTAGTCGCAAGCAACACACCCAGTAGGCCACCAACGACAGCTCCCACCGCGCCACTGCTCGCACCTTGCACCATAAAGATAGCCAGCACCTGTCGGTCACTCATGCCTTGTGTTTTAAGGATAGCCACCTCGGACTGCTTCTCCATCACGACCATAATAAGCGCAGAGATAATATTGAACGCGGCCACACCAATAATGAGCCCAAGCATTAGCCCCATCATGTTCTTTTCCATGCGCACAGCTTGGAATAACTCGCCCCTTTGCTCACGCCAATCACTCCAACGCCAGCCCTCAGGAAGCGGTTTACCGCTCAGCTCCGAAACAACAAAAGGATCGTCAAAGAACAATCGCCAGCCACTGGCCTCACCCGCTTTGTAACGCATGAGCTTGGCGGCGTCGGCAATATGAGTAACCACAAGCTGGCTATCCACATCGGAGCCAGTGCTATAGAGCCCAGCAACAGTAAACATACGCTGACTAGGGATACGTCCAAGTGGCGTGTACTGACTGGCGCTCGTGACCATTAAACGAACTTTATCACCCACACCAACATCTAGTTCACGCGCCAAGCTATGGCCAAGCAACACTTGATACTTACCTGCGCTTAGCCTTTCCAAACTGCCACTGACGATGCGAGAGCGAATCGGGTCATCACTGTCCGGCTCGATTCCGATCATCATTGCGGCGGCAAGTCCTTGATGACTTTGTAATACCGCTTCACTGCGAACAATAGGGACTGCAGGTTGACTACCAGGATATTGAGAGAGCAATTCAACAGGCTTGTCATCTATTGAAACTCGACCAGTGTCATGACTGATGACCGCTTGAGGCAATACGCCTAAGATCCGGCCTTTGAGCTGGGCTTCAAAGCCATTCATCACCGACAGCACCGTTACCAGAGACAGCACACCAATCGTGATACCTGCGGTAGACATGTAAGAGACAAATCGACTGAATCGGTCGCCGGAGCGGCCTCTGAGATAACGCAACCCAATAAAAATTGGCAAGGGGTGAAACATAGTGTTCGCCATAGAAAGATAACTACTAGCTAATGTAACCAGAAAACTGTCAGGGTTGTAGCCCTGGATGTCATTTTCCTTTTAAATTACCGACTTTTGCCGAATTCATCGGCCGTTTTCTTGATAACTCACGGATACACAGAGATAATTAACAGATGTTGATTTAGGGAAAAACTATGCAGCACAACGACTTCTTTACCGTAAACGGACCGCTGAAAGCAAACATTGAACCACTCGCTATTGGCTCACAGCTTCCTGAATTAACGGACTATATTGCGGAAATCCCGCCTTCATTCGTTGCATCAAGCGAGTTCAGTCAGCTTGATCAAAAGACAGATGCCGCTCAGCATGAGCTTAGCCAGCACAACCTAAAACATGTCGCTGAGCTACTTGAACAACAAAATAGCAAACTCAATTTGCTGCTCAACTACATGATCGCGCAGCAAGACGAACCGGAGCTCCGTTATATCACCAGAAGCTTTGGCGCCAGCCAGTTAAGCTACGTCAATAGCGACGCCCTGCAAGTTGGGCAATACGCCAAACTGAAACTTTTTTTGGATCACCCACCTTCTGGCGTCTATTGCTATGCTGAAGTTACTCAAGTAGAGCCGCAAGACGACGGCTATCTCATTACGCTCTCCTTTGTTCGTATTTTGGAAGAGCACCAAGACCTTCTTATTAAGGCAGCCTTACATCAGCAACAAAAACTGCTTCGTCAGCGCTCGTTAGATAGAGAAAACAATTAATCCATTATGAGTCATTCTCCACTACTCCCACTGAATGCCCCGCAAGGCAAAGGTGATAAAAAACATCTCGGAAACCTGATTGGTGGCGCACTGGCGCTATCTATTGGTGAACACGCGTTAGCCCATAACCAGCACACCCTACTGGTGGTGCCGGATCCGCAGCTAGCGCTAAAACTTCAAGGTGAGCTAGAGCAATTCTATCCGGGAGATGTTGCTCTTTTCCCAGATTGGGAAACACTGCCTTATGACAATTTCTCGCCGCACCAAGATATTATCTCCGATCGTATCGCTAGACTGTACGCCCTGCCGCAACAAGCCAACGGCATCACCATAGTGCCCGTGAGCACTTTGCTACAGCGCCAAAGCCCGCGCGACTTCCTGATGCAGCACACCTTAATGGTGAAAACAGGCGATCTGTTCTCTCTCGATAAGCTCAGAGTACAACTCGAGAACTCAGGCTATCGTCATGTTGACCAAGTCTTTGGACCTGGTGAATACGCTAGCCGCGGATCGATTTTAGATCTCTACCCAATGGGCAGCTCTGCACCCTATCGCATCGACTTTTTCGATGATGAGATCGACACCATTCGCACCTTTGATCCTGAAAATCAGCGCTCAATCGAAGACATTTCAGAGATCCGCTTGCTCCCTGCGCATGAATTTCCAACCACCAAAGAGGCCATCGAAGAGTTCCGAACTCGTTGGCGCCAGCAGTTTGATGCCAGACGCGAGCCAGAATCTATCTACATGCAAGTGACGAAAGGGACTTGGCCTGCGGGTATCGAATATTGGCAGCCGCTATTCTTTGATCACACGGAAACATTATTTGATTATGTCAGTGATGATGCACAGGTCATCATGGTGGGAGAAGTAGAAACCGCCGTCGATAATTTCCTAACTGATGTCGATAGCCGTTACGAGCAGCGTAAAGTCGACCCACTTCGACCATTGTTAGCACCCAAAGAGCTATGGCTAGAAAAAGATGAGTTCTTTAGCCGTCTTAAGCAATATCCACAGCTGCAGTACCATACGGATGCGATCGAGGAGAAAGCTGGACGCACCAACGCGCCGGTTGAGGCATTACCGGACATTACGGTGCAGCATCAATTAAAAGAGCCGATGGCACAGATCCGTCAATTCACTGAGCAGTTTAGCGGTAATATTGTCTTTTCAGTAGAATCTGAAGGTCGCCGAGAAGCACTACTCGAGCTCCTGCATCGCATTAAGCTTCGTCCAGTAGAGCAGAGTAATCTATCTGAAGCCCTTGCCAGTAATGAACGCTTCACTCTTATCATTGGCCAATGCGAGCATGGATTCCGTTACCAAGACAGCTTTGCACTTATCTGTGAAAGTGACATGTTGGGTGACCGTGTTATCCAGCGCCGCAAGAAAGAAAAACGCTCCATAAACAGCGACACGGTAATTCGAAACCTCGCCGAATTAAAACCTGGACAACCTGTAGTACACATCGATCACGGTATTGGCCGCTATGTCGGTTTACAGACGCTTGAAGCCGGCGGCATGACCACAGAATATGTCACGCTCGAATATCAAAACGACGCCAAGCTCTACGTCCCTGTTGCGTCACTTAACCTTATTGGTCGCTATTCTGGCGGCGCAGAAGAGTCCGCCCCACTACACAAACTTGGCGGCGAAGCTTGGGCGAAGGCGCGCCGTAAAGCGGCAGAAAAAGTCCGTGACGTGGCTGCAGAACTGCTTGACGTCTATGCTAAGCGTGAACTGAAACCTGGCTACAAATTCAAACTAGACCGTGACCAATACGCCACCTTTAAAGCGGGCTTCCCATTTGAAGAAACGGATGATCAAGCTCAGGCGATAAACGCAGTCATGTCGGATATGTGCCAACCAAAAGCGATGGATCGCCTAGTGTGTGGTGACGTAGGTTTTGGTAAAACAGAAGTCGCCATGCGAGCAGCCTTTGTCTCCACGGACAATGGCAAACAGGTTGCGGTTTTAGTGCCGACTACCCTACTCGCCCAGCAACACTTTGAAAACTTCCGTGATCGCTTTGCTAACCTACCAATTCGAGTAGAAGTGCTGTCTCGCTTTAAGTCTGCCAAAGAGCAAAAAGCGATTCTACAAGATGTCGCAGATGGTAAAGTCGATATCGTGGTGGGAACCCATAAGCTACTGTCCAGTGATATTCGATTCAAAGATTTAGGCCTGCTGATTGTTGATGAAGAACACCGCTTTGGTGTCCGTCAAAAAGAGAAAGTAAAAGCGATGCGAGCGGATGTCGATATTCTAACGCTGACCGCAACGCCAATTCCAAGAACACTGAATATGGCCATGAGTGGTATGCGCGACTTATCTATCATCGCTACACCACCCGCCAGACGACTGGCGATTAAAACATTTGTCCGCCAAAGCGAAGATAGCGTGGTTAGGGAAGCGATTCTCCGTGAAATCATGCGTGGTGGTCAGGTCTACTTCCTACATAACCAAGTAGAAACCATCGAGAAGGTTGCAGCTGATCTTGAAAAGCTAGTACCAGAGGCACGCGTGACTGTCGCTCACGGCCAAATGCGCGAGCGAGAACTCGAGCGCGTGATGAACGACTTTTATCATCAACGGTTCAATTTGTTGGTATGTACCACCATTATAGAAACCGGCATCGATGTTCCAACGGCCAACACTATCATTATGGATAGAGCCGATAACTTAGGTCTTGCTCAGTTGCACCAACTTCGTGGACGTGTGGGTCGTTCGCACCACCAAGCTTATGCGTATCTACTGACGCCGCACCCTAAAGCAATGACCAAAGACGCAATAAAGCGTTTAGATGCCATCGCCTCACTCGAAGACTTGGGCGCGGGCTTCACTCTTGCCACCCACGATCTCGAAATACGTGGTGCGGGTGAGTTGCTGGGTGATGAGCAAAGTGGACAGATCCAGTCTGTTGGCTTCTCGCTATATATGGAAATGCTAGAACAGGCGGTGGAAGCACTTAAGGAAGGTCGAGAGCCTTCACTAGACGATCTACTGCGTGAGCAAACCGAAGTGGAACTAAGGATCCCTGCGTTACTTCCTGACGACTACATTCCGGACATTAACACCCGCTTGTCGATGTATAAACGCATTGCGAGTGTAGGCAACGAAGATCAACTTAACGAACTTAAAGTCGAGCTTATTGACCGCTTTGGCCTGCTTCCTGATGCAGCGAAACACCTACTCGAAGTCGCCAAAATGAAGCTTCGTGGCGGGTCGCTAAAAGTGAAGAAAGTAGAAGCGCATGAGAAAGGCGGCTATATTGAGTTTTATCCAGACGCTGACATTAACCCAGCCTTCTTAGTTAAACTACTGCAAGCTCAACCAACCAAGTTTGCGATGGAAGGGCCAACCAAGTTTAAGTTTATGGAATCCTTAACCGATCGCCGTAAGCGCTTGAACTACTTAAACAGCATGCTTGATGAGTTTGAAGCCAATCGACTACCGGCCTAAACGACACAAGTTGAGCCTTGCCGAAACATAATGCTGATGAATGGCACAAATTGTTTCGGCAACACTTTGTATTAATTGATATACTGGGTCCCACTCACCGACAGTGGCCATCAATGGAGAAACAATGAAAAAGCTGATCCCACTGCTACTCCTATTGGTCTCTATGCCAAGCTTGGCACAGAGACAATTTGACATAGAAGTGATCGTTTTTAAGCGCGCCGTCAATCCTGAAAAAGTGAATGAATCATGGCCAAACGATGTGGCAGACATTGACTTTAGTCGCGCCGGCTCTCTTAACGATGCGAGCTATCGCGCGTCGAAAAATGTCACCGTGTTACCGACAGCCTCTTTTCAGTTAAACGAAGAAGCCAATAAGCTAAAGAACCATGCTGGTTACACCGTATTGCTGCATAAAGCATGGCGTCAAGGCGACAATGGTAAAGGCTCTGCACCTATATTCCACCTTCGCGCAGGCAAAGACTATTCGACTGAGTTTTACTCTGATGGTTCTGAAAAAGGCAGTCTTAGTAACACAACATCACCCGTTGAAGGTGTAACCGAGCAAGCTATTGACAAACCGCTTTATGAGCTCGATGGAAAACTGCAGATTTACGTTCAGCACTACCTCTATGCAGAGGCGCAGCTTGACCTCAAATCACCAAGCACCAAACAAGTGATTGTTGAAGCGCCATTAAGCGAGGCTCCAGTTGAAATAGCAGACGCTGACGTCAACACAGAAACAACCACTGATGTCACACAGCCAGATAGTAATGTTATCGCTGGTAACCTAGAAGCCATTGAGCCACAACGTGAAACAATGACCTTCTTGAAAGACTATCGCCTAGATCAAAAACGTCGTATGCGCAGTAGTGAAACTCACTATCTTGATCACCCTTTAATGGGAATGATCATTCAAGTAAGACGTGTTCAAAACTAGTCAATACACACTCTTCTAGATACACTCTGTTTAAAGACTCGCATTGCGGGTCTTTTTTATTTGATTTTCCCAACTCTCAAAAAGCCAATCGAGCTGTGAACTCACTCGCATAAACGTTTATACTCTGTCTATGAACGTCAATTACACCATATACACCAAGCGCTTATGCTTACGCCTGCTAACACCAGAACATGCGCCGCAGTTTGCAAAAGCGATCCAAACCTCACCGTCACTTCATCAGTGGATTGATTGGTGCCACTCAAATTACACCGAAGAAGAAGCACTCGAATTTATTAGTGCCACGCGGCTCAATTGGGTAAAAGCGTCAGCATTTGGCTTTGCTTTGTTTGACCGCGATAACGAAGAGTTTCTCGGTATGGCCGCATTCAATGAGTTTTATCATACCTTCAACATGGGAAGCCTAGGCTACTGGCTCAAGGATTCTGCGCAGCATCGAGGCTACGCTCTAGAGGCGATGGATGCGATTATTGAATTCGCCTTTGCTCACCTACTCCTTACGCGCTTAGAGATTGTCTGTGACCCGGACAACTCGCCTAGTCACAACCTTGCGAAGCGTTTGGGTGCCACCTTCGAATGTATCGCGCAGAATCGCTACATCTTTAACGGCAAGCCGAAAACAGGAATGGTCTACTCTATTACGCCAGACACCCGCAGGCATAGAGCCAACTTCAATTAGGTTCTTATTCCACTAACTGGATTCAAAACAAAAAAAAGGAAGCTTGCGCTTCCTTTTTTCGTTCAATTTGGATTGAGCTGATTAGCCGTGGTTACGAATCCACTCATCCATGTCTGTTTTCAGGTTGTCAGATTTAGTACCGAAGATAGCTTGAACACCACCAGATACTACAACTACACCTGCCGCACCAAGTTGCTTAAGCTTGTCTTGGTCAACGATTTCAGTGTCTGCTACAGCAACACGTAGACGTGTGATACATGCATCTAGACCTGTGATGTTAGCTTTACCGCCGAACGCTGCAACTAGTTCACCAGCCATTTCGTTACCAGAAACTGCTGCACCTGCGTCTTCAGTTTCGTCTTCACGACCTGGAGTTTTAAGGTCCATTGCAGTGATTACTGTGCGGAATACGAAGTAGTAGATTGCTGCGTATACTAGACCAACACCGATCATCAGGCCAAGTTTCTGAGAGTTACCAGACAGAACTAGGAAGTCGATTAGACCGTGTGAGAATGAAGTACCGTGTACAAAACCTAGAGTGTTTGCAACAACGTATGCAGAACCCGCTAGTAGAGCGTGAATTCCGTATAGTAGTGGCGCTACGAATAGGAACGAGAATTCGATTGGCTCAGTGATACCTGTTAGGAACGATGTTAGAGCAGCAGAAGCCATGATACCCATAACTTTAGCGCGGTTCTCAGGCTTAGCACAGTGTGCAATAGCGATTGCAGCAGCTGGTAGACCGAACATCTTGAACATGTAACCACCCGCTAGCTGACCGAAGCCATTACCAGCAGCACGAGACGCTTCGTCCGCAACTAGGTAACAAGTTAGTACGCCGTTTTGAGTTTCGCCAGCAGCGTTCACACAAGTACCTGCTTCGAAGAAGAATGGTACGTTCCAAACGTGGTGTAGACCGAATGGGATTAGAGAACGCTCAACAACACCGTAGATACCGAATGCTAGTTGTGGGTTTTGCTCTGCAGCCCAGTGAGAGAATGCACCGATAGCAGCACCAATTGGTGGCCATACGATAGATAGGATGATACCTAGTGCAATCGCAGTGAAACCAGTGATGATTGGCACAGCACGCTTACCAGCGAAGAAACCAAGGTACTCTGGAAGTTGGATTTTGAAGAAACGGTTGAATGCCCAAGCAGCCACACCACCGACAAGGATACCACCTAGTACACCTGTATCGATTTTCTCAACGCCCATAACACCAGCCATAACGCTAAGCGTTGCAGTCATGATGCCGTAACCAACGATAGCAGCAAGACCTGCTACACCGTCGTTGTTAGTAAAGCCAAGTGCTACACCTACAGCGAATAGCAACGCCATTTGGCCGAACACTGAACCACCAGCTTGTTCCATAAGGTTAGAAACCACTTCTGGAATGAAGCCAAGGTTGGCAGCACCTACCCCAAGTAGAATACCTGCAACTGGTAGTACCGATACTGGTAGCATCAGAGACTTACCAACTTTTTGCAGGTTAGCAAAAAGGTTCTTAAACATGTTTATGCTCCTGATAAAGTTATTAGTATTTATGGGCTCTAACGGCACACCCCCGTAGCCTAAATGTTAGCACCCATAGAAAATGTAACCACGATTCGAATTATATTTTCTGCCTCTAAATATATCTTGATGGCACTCAAGGTTTCTACACACTTACGAAATTTAGTTTCAAAACTACGTATGGATCACGTTTCGAAGCAGCTTGTGTAATGGTTTTCAATGAGTATAAATTATTGATATTTAACAACTTTATATTTATATCAATTAATTTTACTGAGTGAATAAAATAGGCCTCTAAGTTATTTTACGTAACATAATTACAGTTTGTGCAGAATCACCTCTTTTTTCTCAACAGAAATCGTTAACATTAAATTTATTTGAACTTTTCAATTTTTTTCGACAAAAAAGGCGCAGATTGCGCCTTTAGTAATCACATGTGTCAATGATGTTATTTCCTACCTCAAAAAAAGATCACGGTAGTTTTTGGTGGTTTTTTCAGCAATCTCAGACAATGACACCCCTTTTAGCTGCGCAATATAAGCAGCAACTTCGACAACATAGGCAGGTTGGTTCTCTTTCCCGCGGTGCGGAATAGGAGCAAGGTACGGTGAATCCGTCTCAATAAGCATGCGTTCTAACGGCAATTGTTTCACGACTTCTTTGAGCTCTTTCGCTTGTCTAAAGGTAACAATACCTGAAATTGAAATATAGAAGCCCAATTCCATCGCTGCTTCAGCAAAAGTGAGATCTTCAGTAAAGCAATGAATCACACCACCGCAGCGCTGCGCCTGACCATTTTTTAGGATATCTAGGGTATCTTGGCGAGCATTACGAGTATGAATGATAAGTGGCTTATTCACATCAACCGCGACGTCTACTTGCTGCTCAAAGCGACGTTTCTGTAGCTCTGCTGTATCTGGCTGGTAATGATAATCCAGACCTGTTTCACCGACCGCTACCACCCGTTCATTCGCCACGTAGCGCTTAAAAGTCTCCAAACGGAAGTCGCTCTCTACGTCCAAAGGATGAACGCCACAAGATGCCATAATCTGTGGATATGGTCTGATAAGTTCCATCATCGCAGGAAAAGAATCCAGCGTTACACCAACCGACAGGAGCTGTTCGACATTCGCAGCTTTAGCTTTATTGAGTACACCTTGAATGCCATCATGCAGCTCATCGTAGTTGAGCTTATCAAGATGACAATGTGAATCTACAAACATAATAATTTACTTAATTAACGATGAAAAATTGGAAGAATAAAGAGGTGATATGTGATTAAACTATCGACTTTGGCCTATCCCATAGGGTAGACCAAATCCGAGTTTAAGGTTAGAACGAGATAAAAATTAAGCGACTAAAAAGAGTATAACCAGTTTGTCACCAACAGTTCAGTATTAAGGCCGCTAGAGACCGACAGTTGCTGCTTCAGCTCAGCCAGAGCCTGCGCTTGTAGAAACAAGGTTTGATAGTCGAAGTGAGACGCTAGCTTCTTAGCTTCTGATATTGTCGTGTCATCGGTTACACCAAGTGCCTGTTTTTGTGCACTCACCAATACGAGCCAAAGCCAAGAAAGCTGAACGTCGACAGCCACGTCACTCTTTACCAAGCTTGTCATCAAAGACGATACGTCCGTTTGACCGCTAATCACCACTTGGATAAATGACTCAAGCAAACCATTAAAGACTTTCTCATGGCCCTGCTCAATAAAGGCCTTCATGACTAAAGGTTCACTCTGGCAAAGGTAGGCGACCCGAGGTGATACCTCTTTATTAAGTTGCTGACTCACCCAATCACACGCGGCTTGTTGTGTCGGCGCAGCAATTGGCCAAGCCTCACAACGGCTTCTGATCGTCGGCAGTAAGCGTTGCGCGTTGTCCGTTGAGAGAATAAATACGCAGGCACTTGGTGGCTCTTCAAGCGTTTTTAACAAAGCATTGGCTGCAGAGGTGTTCATACGCTCCGCTTGAGGAACCACAATCACTCGGTAGCCCCAAACTGAGAGGACTCTAGCGCCCACTTATTGGCTTGGCGAATTTGCTCTACAGAAAGCGTCTTTTTATCCTTCTCAGGCAGCACCATATGCACATCAGGATGCGATTCTGAACTGATTAAGCTACAGGCATGACAAAATCCACACGGCTCAGACGCGTCATTTTGGCACATTAGACCGCTTACATAGCGGTCTATTAATGCTTGAGGTGCTAGACCTTCCTTCGCCTGTAATAGCATCGCCCCCGGGATGTGGTCGCGCTCTAAGTTAGTCTTAAGTTGCTGCCATGTGGCGGTGTGCCAAGGATACGCGTGCATAACCTTCCCTATTGCTGTACTAGCCAAGCTTTTACTGCTTGGCGAATATCCGCTTGAACCGAGTCGATATCTTGACTGGCATCAATGGTCACAATGCTGGAGTCCTCATTCGCAAGATTCAAGTATCGCTCGCGAGTGCGCTCAAAAAAGCTGATGTCCATTTTTTCAATACGGTCCAACTCACCACGCCCACGGGCACGCTCAAGACCTAAACGTGGCTCTATGTCTAAGTACAAAGTAAAGTCAGGCTTAAAAGCTGCCCAGCGCGATCTGCTTAAGAGACGACATAACGCCGGCATCAATTTGACGACCACCGCCCTGATACGCTTGTGATGATAAGTCATGGCGGTCACCAATCACCCACGCACCCTTTTGCAGTGCTGGCTTAATCACGGTTTCTACTAGCTGGATACGAGCGGCATACATCAAAAGTAATTCTGAGCGATCTTGCAGCGCTTCACCTGGCTGTTCTTCTTTAACCAAGGCACGCATTTTCTCTGCCAACACAGTACCGCCAGGTTCACGTGTATTCTCTATGTGTTCAATACCCGCAGCGTCGAGTTCTTCACGAAGAACATTGATCGCAGAGCTCTTACCAGCGCCTTCCAGGCCCTCAATAACTATAAATTTGCCTTGAGGAATAAATTTACCTTGGTTCATTTTCGACTTCTTAACTGTTTTAAATACTGTTGGACCGCACGGTTGTGGTCGCGTAGGTTCTTAGAAAACACATGGCCGCCGGTGCCACTAGCAACAAAATAGAGATAGTTGCTGTCTTCAGGATTCACTGCCGCCATGATAGATGCTTTGCCTGGCATCGCAATCGGCGTTGGTGGCAGCCCATTGATAACATAAGTATTGTAAGGCGTACGCTCGCGAAGATCTTTTTTACGAATATTGCCATCGTATCTGTCGCCCATGCCGTAAATGACAGTTGGGTCAGTTTGAAGGCGCATGCCTTTGTTCAAACGGTTGACGAACACTGATGCGACACGTTCACGCTCAGACGGAACCGAGGTCTCTTTTTCAATGATTGAGGCTAAAATTAGCACTTCGTACTGATTTTTTAACGGCAGTTTCTCTTGTTTCTGCTCCCAGCTCGCATTGAGTATTTTTTCAAGCTTGCTGTTAGCACGTTTTAAGATATCCAGATCACTATCACCAACCGAATAATGATACGTCTCTGCAAGGAACAAGCCTTCAAGCTTTTCATGCTCAATACCCAAAGCCTTGGCAATTTCAGCCTCTGTCATTTCCTCTGTCGCATGCTCTAAATGTTCAGCTGTTGCGAATTGCTGGCGCCACTCTTTGAACGTTGAGCCTTCGATAAAGGTAATAGCGAGTTGATACTCCTGCCCATGGATAATTTCACTTATGGCCTGCTCGAAATTCATACCAGGTTTAAGCTCAAAAGTGCCGACTTTAATCTGAGTGAGCTCTGGATAGAAGCGACGAATCAATGGCTCGAAGTCTGTTGGTTCGATCCATTGATTGCTGACGAATTTACCTATTATTGTATTGAGGCTATTCCCACGCTGAATCGTCACCAACTCCGGTTGTTCGATATTGAGCGGTTGGGTAATAAATGTCTCAACACTGTTCTTTACATATACAAAGCCGCCAGCAGCTATCGCACATAACACGATGACGAGTAATACAAACTTCTTTAGCACAGACTTAACTTCTCCTGGATCTGTTTTGTTAGTGAGCCTCTGAAAAACTCAACTTCCCTAATTTTAATGACGGGCGCAACCCCTAGAATACAATTGGTAACGAAAACCTCATCAGCCTCTAAAAGAGTCTCTAGACCAAATTGACCAATAGTCACCGTGTAGCCTAGCGAGTTCATCGCTTCAAGCACTTGTTCGCGCATAACACCGGAAACACCCGCAAGCGAAAGATCGGGAGTAAACACTTGCTGAGACTTAACCCAAAACAGATTTGCCATCGTGGTTTCAATGACATTCGCTCCCAAATCGAGGACGATACCATCCATATAGCCAGCATCTTCTACATTAGATTTCGCTAGAATTTGTTCGAGTCGGTTATTGTGTTTCAAGCCCGCCAATAATGGACTGTGCCCTAACACTACGTCTGAAACCGTCAGTTCGATACCATTTTGTCGGAGTTCGTTATATTTTTCCGGATATTCAAAGCAGCTTACCGTGACAAAGGGACCATGGTTAACCTTGGCGCTGTAGCCTCGACCACCTTCTCCTCGACTGACGTGCAGCTTGATGCCTGCTTGTGGATCGGGCAGCGCTCGGCTTTCAATATCGTCACGCAAGGCGTTCCAATCTACGGGAGCAATACGCAATGCTTCGAACGCCTGTTCCATACGCTTCACGTGCTGCGCCCACAGCTGAAGTTTGCCATCTCGCGTCAAGATCGTTGTAAAGCAGCCGTCACCGTACTGAAAACTTCTGTCACTTACCGAAATCCTTTCGATAGCTGACCATCGCGCCAATGCATACTGTTCCCTTAAAATAACAAAACGGCTCAATGCTAAACATCAAGCCGTTTAAATACAAGTCTCTTATCTCAATGAATAGATATTACATCTTTTTAAAGATAAGTGAGCCGTTTGTACCGCCAAAACCGAACGAGTTACACAGTGCGTATTCCATTTCCACTTTGCGCGCAGTATGTGGGACTAGGTCCACATCGATCTCTGGGTCTGGATTATCTAGGTTAATCGTTGGTGGCACGATTTGGTCAACCAAAGACATGATCGTGATGATCGCCTCAGCAGAACCCGCAGCACCAAGAAGGTGACCTGTCATTGATTTTGTTGACGATACCAATACTTTCTTCGAGCCTTCTTCACCAAGTGCACGTTTAATGCCTTTGATTTCAGCCACGTCACCCGCAGGTGTTGACGTACCGTGTGCGTTTACATAGCCAATTTGTTCGCCAGTAAGACCTGCATCACGAAGTGCCGCTTCCATTGCTAGTGCGCCACCAGAACCATCTTCGCTTGGAGATGTCATGTGGTAAGCGTCACCGCTCATACCAAAGCCAACAAGCTCTGCGTAGATCTTAGCACCACGTGCTTTCGCGTGCTCGTACTCTTCAAGTACGATCATACCCGCGCCATCACCTAGTACGAAACCGTCACGATCCACATCCCAAGGGCGTGATGCTTTTTGTGGCTCATCGTTACGAGTCGACAGCGCTTTAGCAGCACCAAAGCCAGCCATACCTAGTGGTGTAGACGCCTTCTCAGAGCCGCCCGCAACCATAGCTTCCGCATCGCCGTATGCGATCATGCGTGCTGCATGGCCGATGTTATGCAAACCTGTAGTACATGCTGTTGAAATAGCGATGTTAGGACCACGTAACCCGGCAAGAATAGAAAGTTGGCCAGCAACCATGTTTACAATAGTCGAAGGAACAAAGAAAGGACTTACGCGACGAGGGCCTTTCGATACCAACGCTTGATGTCCCGCTTCGATGAGATCAAGACCGCCAATACCAGAACCAATCGCAACACCGATACGGTGCTGGTTTTCTGGTGTGACTTCTAGACCAGAGTCTTTAAGAGCGTGCATACCTGCCACGATGCCGTATTGGATAAACAAATCCATTTTCTTAGCATCTTTTTTAGACACGTACTCACTGCCGTCAAAGTCTTTAACTAAGCCTGCGAAACGAGTTGAGAAATCGGTTGTATCGAAATGTTCAATATTTACGATACCACTCTTGCCCTCAAGAAGGGCTTTCCATGAAGATTCTACGGTGTTGCCTACCGGTGACAACATACCCATGCCAGTGACAACAACACGACGCTTGGACACGATTTTTTCTCCGGGATATTTGTGATTCTATTTTGAAAGGATAGAAGACGTTTTAAAAAAACACAGGCGGCCATGGTGGCCGCCTAGAAAGAGATATTACTGAGCGCTGTTTACGTAGTCGATAGCAGCTTGAACAGTAGTGATCTTCTCAGCTTCTTCGTCAGGAATCTCAGTGTCGAATTCCTCTTCTAGAGCCATTACTAGCTCAACTGTGTCTAGAGAGTCAGCACCTAGATCGTCAACGAAAGAAGCTTCGTTTTTAACTTCTGCTTCGTCTACACCTAGCTGTTCAACAATGATTTTCTTTACGCGTTCTTCGATGTTGCTCATTTTAATTTTCCTTTACAGATTTCGCTCTATGCGATGTTTCCGTAGTTTATTCGAACTGTTGAAAGTTGCAAGGGGGTCCTTGCTGGTCAAACCACAATTTTAGCGAATTTAACCGAAATTCAGCACATTTTTGACTTAAATCATGCACAAATGTTGCACAGATCAAACCATGTACATGCCACCATTTACGTGAAGAGTCTCACCTGTGATGTATGCCGCTTCTGGCGATGCAAGAAATGCAACAGCTGAAGCGATTTCACGAGGGTCACCCAAACGGCCAGCAGGTACGTTCGCTAGTGTAGCAGCTCGTTGCTCATCATTCAGTGCTTTTGTCATGTCTGTTTCAATAAAACCAGGTGCAACTGTGTTTACTGTTACACCACGTGAAGCCACTTCACGTGCCATAGACTTGGTAAAGCCGATAACGCCTGCTTTTGCAGCTGCGTAGTTTGTTTGACCTGCGTTACCCATAGTACCCACAACAGAGCCTACGTTGATAATACGGCCTTGACGTTTCTTCATCATGCCACGCAGTACTGCTTTAGATAGGCGGAAGATAGACGTTAGGTTAGTGTCCATGATATCCGTCCACTCATCGTCCTTCATACGCATAAGAAGGTTGTCACGAGTGATACCAGCGTTGTTAACTAGAATGTCGATAGCACCGAATTCTTCGTTAATTTGCTTTAGAACGGCTTCGATTGAGTCGGTATCTGTCACGTTCAGTGCTAGACCTTTACCATTCTCACCTAAATATTCGCTGATTGCTGCTGCGCCGTTCTCTGACGTAGCTGTACCAATTACCTTTGCACCGCGTTCGACCAGTAGCTCAGCGATTGAGCGACCAATACCACGGCTTGCACCTGTTACTAGGCAATTTTGCCTTCAAGGTTCATCATTATTGGATTCCTTTTTATTTTGCAGCTTCAAGTGATGCAGCATCGTTTACTGCTGCAGCACTCAATGTCTTAACGATACGCTTAGTTAGACCGGTTAAAACTTTACCTGGGCCAAGTTCTAGCAGTTTCTCTACACCTTGCTCGCTCATCTTCTCTACACCTTCAGTCCAGCGAACTGGGCTGTGTAGCTGACGTACAAGTGCGTCTTTAATTTTTGCAGGATCAGTCTCTGCCGCCACATCAACGTTGTTGATAACTGGAACAGATGGCGCGTTGAACTCAATCGCCTCTAGAGCAACGGCTAGCTTCTCTGCTGCCGGCTTCATCAGCGCACAGTGAGAAGGTACTGACACAGGAAGAGGAAGCGCACGTTTCGCACCTGCCTCTTTACACAATGCACCTGCGCGCTCAACTGCCGCTTTGTTACCGGCAATGACAACTTGACCTGGTGAGTTGAAGTTGACTGGAGAAACCACTTCACCTTGCGCTGCTTCTTCACAAGCTTTAGCAATAGATTCATCATCTAGACCGATGATCGCGTACATAGCGCCAACACCTGCTGGTACGGCTTCTTGCATTAGCTGACCGCGTAGCTCAACAAGCTTAATGGCTTCTTTGAAATCAATAACGCCTGCACAAACTAGCGCAGAGTATTCACCTAAGCTGTGGCCTGCAACCAGTGCTGGCTGAGCAAGACCTTGCTCTTGCCATACACGCCAAATTGCAACAGAAGAAGCGAGCAACGCTGGCTGTGTACGGTGTGTCTGATTAAGATCTTCAGCAGGACCATTTTGAACCAGTGCCCAAAGGTCGTAACCTAGTGCATCTGATGCTTCTGCAAATGTCGCTTTCACGATCTCATGTTGCTCGCCTAGCTCAGCAAGCATGCCAACTGTTTGTGAACCCTGACCTGGGAACACGATTGCAAAATTACTCATCGTTATTTCCTTAAACAACGCAATCTATGACTTTTATACCGTTTGGTTTGGGCGGAGTTAGAAGCGTACGAGCGCCGAACCCCAAGTAAATCCACCACCAAACGCTTCTAATAACAGGTTTTGTCCACGCTTAATTCGGCCATCACGCACGGCTTCATCGAGTGCGGTCGGTACCGTAGCGGCTGACGTGTTACCGTGACGATCAAGTGTCAGTACAACTTGATCCATCGACATGCCAAGTTTCTTCGCTGTCGCGGCAATAATGCGATAGTTCGCTTGATGAGGCACTAACCAATCGAGATCTTCTTTACTCATCCCATTGGCTGCCAGTGTGTCTTTCACCAATTTAGATAGCTGGGTTACCGCTACCTTAAAGACCTCGTTGCCTGACATGTTAAGCCATTTATCAAGCTCACCACCACGTACTGGCATTTCAAGGCTAAGCAAATCGCCAAAACGGCCATCTGCATAAAGATGTGTCGAAATAATTCCAGGCTCTTCGCTTGCGCCAAGAACCACGCGCCTGCAGCATCGCCAAACAAAATAATAGTAGAGCGATCAATCTCTTCAACAGTTTTTGATAGACAATCTGAACCGATCACCAATACGTTTTTACACATACCTGAGCGGATATGCTGATCGGCCACTGACAACGCATAAACAAAGCCAGTACATGCTGCCGCCATATCGAATGCAGGGCAACCTTGAATACCAAGTTTTGCTTGAACTTGACACGCAGACGACGGAAACGCGTGGCTGCTACTTGTTGTGGCAACAATGATCAGATCGATATCGTTTTTATCGATACCTGCCATTTCAATCGCTTTTAGCGACGCTTCATAGCCCATATCCGCGACGGTTTCGTCTTCGGCGGCAATGCGACGCTCTTTAATACCTGTGCGAGTGACAATCCATTCATCTGTCGTGTCTACCATTTTCTCAAGATCGGCATTGGTGCGGATCTGAGATGGCAGGTAGCTGCCCGTACCTAAAATTTTGCTATACATGAAGACTAATACTGCCTCTCGAGTAACACTGCTTCTAGACGATCGCTTATTTGGTTTGGCACTTGGCGCTTAACCTCGTGAACCGCTTCGCCTATTGCATTAACAAGCGCCGAGATATCGGCGCTTCCGTGGCTTTTTATGACAATGCCGCGCAATCCTAACAAACTTGCTCCGTTATACTGGTCGGGGTTCAGTGCTTTTACTTCACTTAACATGTCAGAAAACAGTAATCTGGCTATCCATCCTTTGATGGTTGACGTAGCCAACTTTGCTTTAAGTTTGTCCAAAACAAACTGCGCAGTTCCTTCGCACGCTTTCAATGTAGTATTACCAACAAATCCATCGCAAACGATAACATCAGCACAATCGCTCAGTAATTCATTGCCCTCGACGAATCCAATATAGTTAATGGATGGGCACTGTGTCAGCATTTCTGAGCAACGTTTGACCAAATCATTACCCTTAATTTCTTCGGCACCAATATTGAGAATGGCAACGCGAGGGCTGCGTCCTAAATGTTGCTCAGCAAGAGCGCTGCCCATGACGGCGAACTGAAATAGAGAGTCTGCATCAACCGACGCGTTCGCGCCCAAGTCGAGCATCCAGGTTTTTGCACCGGATTTGGTTGGCAGCGCTGAAACAAGCGCAGGTCTATCAATGCCAGGAAGAAGCTTGAGACGATAACGTGACAACGCCATCAATGCGCCAGTATTTCCACCACTAACACATGCGTCGGCGTGCTCAGATTCAACTAAATCCAGGGCAATACGCATAGACGTATCATGACTGTTTCTTAAGGCGAAGGAAGGCTTTTCGGAATTCGAAATGACTCGGTCACTATGCATCACCTCAAGGCGAGGGCTGCGTTGGTAACCTAACTGTTTGAGTTGCGAGTTTATTGACGGAGCGTCGCCAACAAGCACCACTTTTAGCTCTGGGAAATGCGACAGTGCCTGCACGGTGGCAGGCACTGTTACGGAAGGACCGAAGTCCCCGCCCATTGCATCAAGTGCAACGGTTATATTATGCAAAGGTCAACCTTACTTGTTGATAACCTTTTTGCCACGGTAGTAACCGTCAGCAGTCACATTGTGACGTAGGTGAGTTTCACCTGAAGTTGCGTCTACAGATAGTGCAGCTGAAGTTAGCGCATCATGTGAACGACGCATGCCACGCATAGAACGTGACTTCTTGCTTTTTTGTACGGCCATGGACCCTACTCCTATGTTAGTAATTTAAACGTCAGTAACTTTAGTTACTCACGCTTTAAGCTCTTTAAAACATCAAATGGATTTGGCTTTTCTTCTGGAACCTCTTCCGGAATATCTCCAAACACCATGTTGTTTGAGTCAACGCTACAGTCTGCTATATCGTGCATTGCGACTTGAGGCAGGTTTAAGATGAACTCGTCTTCAACTAGTTGTATGAGATCGACCTCACCGTACTCATTAAGATCTACCAAATCATAATCTTCCGGTGCTTCCTCTTCACTCTTCTCACTGTAATAAGGAGTATAAGTGAATTGGACTTCACACAAGTGTGTGAAAATCTCATTACAACGCTGACATTCCAAATCAACTTCGATGTTAGCTTTACCAGAGATAACAACGAGTCGCTGTTCATCATGCCCAAAGGACAATGTCACTTCAGCATCGCGTTTTACGCTACTAACTGACTCGTGCAAACGCTTAAAAAGGCTGACTTGGATGATGCCATCATAGTCGAGTCTTTTTTGTGCCGTCTTACCCGGGTCAACACTTCGCGGTATTTTTACCTTTTGCATAGGGCGCGAATATTATCTTCCAAAACGGATTTAGTCAAAGAAAAAGGCGAAAAAGTTGTACTTTTTTTGCCTAGAGATTAAGAATCTATCAATATGTCTAGAAACTGCAATTATGATAGAAAAACTGAACCGAAAATGAAATCCATAAGACTCATTTTAGCCTCAACTTCTCCTTATCGTGCCGAGCTATTGGCGAAGTTAGGCCTACCCTTTGAGGCCATTGCTCCACAAGTCGATGAAACCGCCCATTCTGATGAGTCAGCGATGCAACTGGTTCAACGACTAGCGGAACAAAAAGCACGTGCATTGCAAAACGAGCCCAACGCACTCGTTATTGGCAGTGACCAAGTTTGTGTTATCAATGGCCAAATTATCGGTAAACCGCTAAATCGCGAAACAGCGATTGCCCAGCTTAGCCAACAGAGTGGCAAAACCATCCGTTTCTATACCGGCCTCGCTGTGGTCAACACCAACTCCGGTGAGTGTGACGTCACTGTCGACACCTTCGATGTAACCTTTAGAACGCTTAGCCAAGCGCAGATTGAGCGTTACGTTGAACTTGAGCAACCTTATTACTGTGCCGGTAGTTTCAAAAGCGAAGGACTTGGCATTAGCTTATTTAGCGCGTTAGAAGGCAAAGATCCCAACACATTAGTGGGTCTGCCTCTAATCGATTTAGTGAGTATGCTCGATAAACATGGGCTCTCACCTTTAGCTAGTTTTTACGCCAATCTTGTAGAACGATCAAAAAAGCGAAGCCAAATTGGCTTCGCTCATCAATAGAACAAACTAACCTCAAGACATCGTCTTAAGCTTGTCCAACGCTTTTTGAAGCTTGGGCTCCATTTCAGCGTGGATTTCCATTCGCTCTTCTTTACCCGGATGGGTAAAGATAATGTTCGCAGCATGCAAGAATAAGCGATCCAACCCGGCTTTGCCCGTGTACGCATCAAAGCGGCGGTCGCCGTAACGGTCGTCCCACGCAATAGGGTGACCGGTATATTGAGTATGCACGCGAATCTGGTGAGTACGCCCAGTAATCGGACTTGCCTGAATTAACGTCGCTTGCTCAAAAGCCGTCAGTACTTTGAATCGTGTTTCTGATGGCTTGCCGTTAGGGTTCACTCTAACAATGCTGTTCACTTCGTTTTTAAGAAGTGGCGCTTTGACGACTTTGCAGCTTGGCTTCCACTTGCCCATCACCAAAGCATAGTAATACTTCTGTACGGTCTTTTCTCGGAACTGAGCTTGAAGATGGCGCAGCGCAGAGCGCTTTTTCGCCACCAATAAAATACCAGATGTGTCGCGGTCGATTCGGTGTACCAGTTCAAGAAAACGAGCCTGTGGCCGCAGCGCTCGTAACGCTTCAATAGCGCCAAACTTTAGGCCGCTGCCGCCGTGAACGGCCAGTCCCGAAGGTTTATTAAGGATCAGCATGTGATCATCTTCATAGATGATCTGCGATTCCAGCTCAGCAACACGATTTAGGTTGGTATTGAGCGGCGCTTCTTGCTCTTTTTCTTCCAGAGTTACTGGTGGGATGCGAACCAAATCACCCGCTTGCAGCTTGTACTCAGCTTTAACGCGCTTTTTGTTCACTCGTACTTCACCCTTGCGCACGATTCGATACACAACACTTTTTGGGATGTTCTTAAGTTGGTTACGCAAAAAGTTATCGATGCGTTGACCAGCCATATCGTCATCAATGTCGACGAATTGGACTTTTGTTCTAATTTCACTCATTTCGCTATTATAACACTCAAAGTATCAAGAAAAGAACGCTTTCTATTTTCCGTACTCGATTCGGAAACTTGTGAACTGTGCCAAGACAGACGAAGTAGTAGTGGCTGGACAAGTTGTGGATAAATTTTAACCACGATTAGAGCCAATTTCACAACCTTCTAATTTTGGCGATTAAAATCAGTACATTAACCGTACAGACCGCGCACAAGCTTGGTTTTTTTCTGTGGTTTACACTAAAGCTGATTGCTGATAATTCGTTGCGCTGCTATAGTTCACAGCTGCACTGGGTAATTAGAATCGATTTACCATTTATCGCTATTATCCTTGAGCAATTATATCTTGAGTAGACCGCTTAGTATTGAAACGCAGCAACTGGCATAAGACGTTGAAAGCTAAGTCTTCCTTGTCACCTACTCACGTACTCGTGTTTGAGTAATACCGCTAGATACGCGGATCACACAGCCTCAGCCTTGTGTGATGACTGTAGTGCCCACGAGCATCCCTTCCAGCCGGGAGGCTGCATTAAATAAAGCCATGGGATCAGGCACCGCGAGTTACGAAACCTGTGACAAGAGCAATGATGAAAACAAAGAAAATACAACGAGAATTTCTGTAATGAAAAGAATGTTAATTAACGCAACTCAAAAAGAAGAGTTGCGTGTTGCTTTGGTTGACGGCCAAAAGCTTTTCGATCTTGATATCGAAAGTCCTGGTCATGAGTCAAAAAAAGCAAATATCTACAAAGGACGTATCACTCGAGTTGAGCCTAGCCTAGAGGCCGCTTTCGTTGACTACGGTGCCGAACGCCACGGTTTCCTCCCTCTTAAAGAAATTGCAAAAGAATACTTCCCAGAAGGTTATACCTATCAAGCCGCCCAAGCATCAAAGATGTTTTGAGCGAAGGCCAAGAAGTGATCGTGCAAGTTGAAAAAGAAGAGCGTGGCAGCAAAGGCGCTGCTCTGACAACGTACATCTCTCTAGCGGGTAGCTACTTAGTTCTCATGCCAAACAACCCTCGCGCAGGCGGTATTTCTCGTCGCATCGAAGGTGAAGAGCGTACTGAACTAAAAGCAGCACTGAGTACTCTTGAACTGCCACAAGGTATGGGTCTGATTGTCCGTACTGCGGGCGTTGGTAAGAGTGCAGAAGAACTTGAGTGGGATTTACGTTTCCTACTGAACAACTGGGAAAACATCAAAGGCGCTGCAGACCAAAACCCTGCACCATTTTTGATCCACCAAGAAAGTAACGTGATTGTACGCGCTTTGCGTGACTATCTACGTCGTGATATCGGTGAAATCCTTATTGATAGCAACACTATCTATGAGCGTGCTCGCCAACACATTCAATTGGTGCGCCCAGACTTCGTTAACCGTGTTAAAAAGTACGACAGCGAAGTACCACTGTTCAGTCACTACCAAATTGAAAGCCAAATCGAATCTGCATTCCAACGCGAAGTGCGCCTACCTTCAGGTGGTTCCATTGTTATCGATCCAACAGAGGCTCTAACCTCAATCGATATCAACTCAGCACGCGCAACGAAAGGCAGCGATATCGAAGAGACGGCACTGAACACCAACCTAGAAGCAGCAGATGAAATTGCACGTCAATTACGTCTTCGTGACCTAGGCGGTTTAGTGGTTATCGACTTCATCGATATGACGCCAGTTCGTCATCAACGTGAAGTAGAAAACCGTCTACGCGAAGCGGTTCGTATTGACCGTGCTCGCGTTCAAATCGGTCGCATCTCTCGCTTTGGCCTACTAGAAATGTCGCGCCAGCGTCTAAGCCCATCGTTGGCTGAAGCTAGCCACCACATCTGTCCGCGTTGTAGCGGTACTGGTGTCGTTCGTGACAACGAATCACTTGCACTTTCTGTATTGCGTCTGATTGAAGAAGAAGCGCTTAAGGACAACACATCGCAGGCTTTAGCGATTGTTCCTGTGCCTATCGCCTCTTATCTACTCAATGAGAAGCGCCGCTCAATTAATCACATCGAGCGTGTTCAAGAAGTGAAGATCACTATCGTTCCTGATTCAGACATGGAAACACCGCACTTTGAGGTGATCCGTGTTCGTGAAGGCGAAGAGCAAGATCTATTGTCTTACCTACTGCCTAAGAAGCTTGAAGCTCTGCGTGAAGCAGAAGCAAAAGAAGCTGGTGAGTCAGAGGTTAAGCCACGTAAAGTAGAACAACCAGCACTGCAAGGCTTCGCGACACCAACGCAAAGCGCTCCAACTCCAGCGCCTAAAGCGCCAGAGAAGAAACCTGCAGCTGAGCCTAAAGTCGAAAAACCAGGCCTGTTCTCACGCATTCTTTCGGCAATTAGTTCGCTATTTGCGTCTCCAGAGCCTGAAAAGAAAGAGCCAGAGAAGAAAGAAGAGAACAACAAGAATCGCAATAATCGTTCGCGCCGTAACCGCAACAACGATCAGCGTCGTCGCAACAACAAAGAGACTCGTGACAACGATCGCAACAAGAATCGTCGTAACAAGCCTAACCGTGACCGCGATGAAGAAAAAGAAACGCAAAGCAACGCACAAGAGCCGCGCAAACCTCAAAACCGTCGTAACAAGCAGCAAGACCGTCGCAACAAGAAACGTGACGAAGCCGCTAACAACTCGAAGGTAGAAGAACAAGGCAAGCAAATCGCTGCTGACGTTCAAGCTGAGAAGAAAGCTCCTCGTGCGGAAGAGAAAACAGCGAAAGTGAAAGAGCGTCGTCAGCGTCGTAAACTCACTAAGCAAGTTCGCGTGAAAGATCAAAACGCGAAGCAAGAAGAACTCGAAACGCAACAAGAAGCAGCAGTTGTCGCTCAAGCTCCGGTAGAAAAACCGCAAGCTCCAGAAGCGTCAAACGAAGCGGGTGCTAAAGAAGAAGGCAAGCAACGTCGTAACCGTCGTTCACCACGTCACTTGCGTGCAAGTGGTCAACGTCGTCGTCGCGGTCGTGATCGTCGCCCTAACCCATTCCGCCTGCGCAAAGGTGGTGTAGCATCACCAGAGATGGCAATGGGTAAAGTGATGCCAAGCTACGGTATTGTGAAACCAAAACCGAAAGCGAAGCCTCAAGCGGAAGTCGCTGAAGCGCCAGTTGTTGCAGTAACAGGCATGGCAATGCCAGAAATGGCGATGGGTAAAGTCATCGTTATGCGCAAGCCAGAGCCAGTTGTAGCACCAGAGTCTGTTGAAGTACCAAAAGCTGTAACTGAGGTTGTCGAAACTGCAGTCGTTGAAGCGGTAACAACTGAAGCACCTGTCGTTGCTGAACCAGTAATCGCAGAAGCTGTCGTTGCAGAAGCGCCTAAAGCTGTTGAAGCGGCTCCAGAAAGCACTCCAGCACCAGTTGCTGAAGCTTCTGTAGAACCTGCAACTGAAGCTCCTGCAGTAGAAGCGCCTGTTGAGGCTGCAAAGCCTAAAGAAGCGGCTCCTGCGAAAACGACGTTTAAAGGTCACGCAAGTGCACCAATGGCGAAAGCGGAAGGCAAGCAAGAGCTTGGTGAAATCATCATCAATGCTGCGCCTGCCAAAGCAGAGCGTTACCAGCCAAAAGGCGCAGGCAGTCAAGTTGCGACTAACTCTGCCTCAGCTGCGATGACCAAACCAAATTACTAACCCATAGCGGTTAGAAATTGACAACGACGAAAGGGCTACCCATTGGTAGCCCTTTTTTTATTCTCGAGATCACCTAGTTTATTATTCGGCGCTCCCTAATCTCGACACTATTTATGCATAACAATTTGTTTCAATATTGAACTTCTGGAGACAATTAGGTAGCATGCCCGACTTTGATTATTTCATTAGCAATGCACTTCACCTATGAGCTAACACTCATAGTTCGCGACGCTCACTTACTCTTTTTTGCTCGCTGTTAATTCAGTTGAAACAGTTTAAATGTCGAATGTGTGCTGGATGAAATGGATGTTAACCCAACAACATAAGTACGATTAATTTCATGTTTGAATTCCCACAGTTTTCTAAACACTCTGTAAAGAATGACGTTTTGTCAGGTCTTACAGTGGCTCTAGCACTGGTACCAGAAGCGGTGGCGTTTGCCTTCGTTGCTGGTGTTGACCCTATGGTTGGCCTTTACGCTGCGTTTATCGTTGGTTTGGTCACCTCTATCTTTGGTGGCCGCCCGGGTATGATTTCCGGTGCAACAGGCGCGATGGCTGTGGTCATGGTTAGCTTGGTTGCGACTCACGGTGTCCAATACCTCTTTGCAGCCATCATGCTTGCTGGTTTGCTGCAAATCAGTGCCGGCCTTTTCAAACTCGGTAAGTTTATCCGTATAGTGCCGCATCCGGTTATGATTGCTTCGTTAACGGTCTCGCCATTGTTATCTTCCTTGCTCAGCTTGGTCAGTTTAAAGCGCCTGACTTATCTGGTGCACTCACTTGGCTACCACAAGACCAAATGATGCTAATGCTAGGCTTAGTGGCACTGACGATGGGTATCATCCACTTCCTACCAAAAATCACGACAGCGGTACCTTCTTCTCTCGTTGCGATTGTGACTGTGACTCTGCTAGTTCAAGGTTTAGGTCTTGATACGCGCACGGTTGTTGATTTCTTGCGTTCAATGTCTGGTGATGAAGCTGCAACGCTTGCTGGCTCACTACCAACATTCTCAATCCCAGCGGTACCACTAACGTGGGAAACGCTGCAGATTATTCTTCCTTACGCGATCATCCTAGCGGCTATCGGCCTTATCGAGTCACTACTGACGCTTACCGTTTTGGATGAAATGACCAATACTCGTGGTCAATCGAACCGTGAATGTGTGGGTCAAGGTCTAGCAAACGTAACGTGTTCCGTATTCGGTGCAATGGGTGGCTGTGCGATGATCGGTCAGTCGATGATTAACGTCAACTCAGGTGGTCGCGGTCGTCTATCAGGTATCGTTGCTGCGGTTGCGCTACTGATGTTCATCCTGTTCGCCGCTGCACTGATTGAAATGATCCCGCTTGCTGCGCTTGTTGGTGTGATGTTTATGGTCGTCATTGGCACCTTCGAATGGGCAACATTCAAACTTGCACGCCGTGTGCCTAAGCAAGACTTCTTTGTCATCGTATTAGTAACTGTGGTTACTGTATTGACTGACCTTGCTGTCGCTGTTGCTGTAGGTGTGGTGGTATCTGCACTTATGTTTGCTTGGGAACACGCAAAACACATTTATGCGAGCAGCCGCATTAATGACGAAGGCTCAAAAGAGTACATGGTGAATGGTCCGATTTTCTTTGGCTCTGCCGCTAACTTCTTAGAGCTGTTCGACGCACCAAACGACCCTCAAGATGTTATTGTCGACTTTGCTAACTCACGAGTGACTGACCACTCGGCGATTGAAGCGATCGAAACACTGGCTGAACGCTATACGGCCGTAGGCAAAACCCTACACCTGCGCCACTTAAGCCCAGATTGCCGTAAGCTACTTGATAAAGCCGGTAGCTTAGTGGAGATCAACGTGAAAGAAGATCCAAGCTATAAAGTTGCAACGGATGTCCTTGCTGGTTAATCAGCAAGCACGACAAAAAGGGGTGGTAACACCCCTTTTTGCTATCTGTCATTTGCCAATAGGAGTTTGACAGTACTAGCGCTCAATCTTATTGAGCGACTTTTACTCGTGCAATTTCGTTAGAGTTGTCAGCAAACTGGTTTTTCAACTCAGCTTTACTTTTGAAGGTAATGTCTCCACCAGCAGCGACTGACATATGTTGCGGGTCAACATTGTGCTTTGACTGGTACAACATGACGGCCTGCATACAAGAAGAGCGTTGTTCCTCAGACAGGCGACTACCCTCTGGCCAACGACCCGTTTCCGTGGCGTAAAGTAGCCTTTCATATACATCTGGCGTCATTGCAGCCAATAATTGCTCTACATCCATAATAAACCTTCTTGCTCTAAAGATAACAGCTCCGCAATTTTACGGTTCTGAGAGGTTAATTCATTACTCGAACCATAACCTGATGGTACACTGAGTCAAGTTAAGCTAGATAAATCAGTGTATTCGATCACAAGTAGTAACATGAATTTACCCCACTCTTTGCTCGTTCTTTTAAGCGCGTCCCTTTTAACCGGTTGTTTTGAAACTCGCAAGAATACGGATCAACTGTGCGAACAAGAACCCGCGTTGAACTGTGCAATAATGAATACGTCGGATGGCCAATGCCGGATCCCAAGAACCAACCTAATTTGGCATCGCTACGATATGCTAAGCGCCCCAACCGAAGCGAATGCTGTCCAAGATTATTATCTGCTCAAGGAATACCGTAAATGCCTGGAGCTTGCCTCACAAATACAACCGATTGAGCAAGCGAATCTTAAAGCGCGCCGATTCAACGCCCTAATGTTTACAATCAACGAACAAGAGCGGGTGACACAGTCGCTGAGCGAAACCACTTCACCTGACACCTTGTACTTCCTGTGGAGCGAAACAGGTGACCATGCGGCGAGAAGACGCTTTCTTGCAATGGAAGGCTCACCTCAGCTAGACACACCACAGCTCCAGTACGCATTGGCGACGTACTACATTTCCCGTGATAAGACCAAAACCTATCAACTACTCAATCGTTCTCTGATGTTGTCTGAAGGTGTTAGCTCAGTAAACAATGATGTGATCCAAGCGCTCGCCAGCGTCACGCAGAGTCTTGAGCAGCCAGAGCAATCTTACCTATGGGCGATGGTTGCAACTCAGTTTGATATCCCTATCGCATCGGAGAATGAACTGAGATTGATGTTCAACTTTAGTGATAGCACTTTCAAGCGATTAAAAAAGCAAGCTGACGATGTCGCCAAAGCGATTAGAAGTGGTGACTACTCGCCAAGCCTTGCTATGTAATTGAAAAGTTAACGGCCAATATTAAAAAGCCCCAACCAAGTGTCTTGATTGGGGCTTTTCTATCCATTCACTATCAACAATTAATGAAGTTTGAGGTTAGGACGCAGTACACGGTTAATACGGCCGACCAGCATCATCAAACCTGTCTTTAACACGCCATGAAGCGCCATTTGGTGCATGCGATACAATGAGATATACACCACACGTGCGATTCGACCTTCTACCATCATAGAGCCTTTAGTAAGGTTACCCATCAGACTACCCACTGTTGAGAAGCGGCTTAGGGACACCAAAGAACCATGGTCGTTGTAAACATAAGGTTTTAGCTCGCGGTCGTTTAGCTTCGCTACAATATTACCAAACGCGCGGCTCGCCATTTGGTGAGCGGCTTGAGCGCGTGGTGGCACAAATTTACCATCCGCTTGTGTACACTGTGCAAGGTCACCAATGACGAAGATATCGTCATCGCGAGTAGTTTGCAGCGTGTCTTTTACAACTAGCTGATTGATACGGTTAGTCTCTAGACCAGCAATGTCTTTCATGAAGTCCGGCGCTTTAATACCTGCAGCCCATACCATTATTTGTGCTGGGATATGCTCGCCATCTTTAGTTGTTAGACCGGTAGCATCCGCTTGCGTCACCATCGTCGCTGTGCGAACTGTCACGCCAAGTTTTGTTAGCTCAGAGTGTGCTGCGCTTGAAATACGTGGCGGAAGTGCTGGCAAAATACGTTCACCGGCTTCTACCAAGTTCACGTTAAGCTTGCTCGAGTCCAGATCACCAAACCCGTATGTACGGAGTTCTTTAACCGCATTGTGCAGTTCAGCAGAAAGCTCAACGCCCGTTGCGCCCGCACCAACGATAGCGATATCTACCGTACCCTGGCCGTTTTTCGCATGCAATTTCAAGAACTCATTGTTCATCTCAGTACGGAAACGGTGTGCCTGCTCTGGGCTATCCAGGAAGATACAGTTATCACGAACGCCTGGAGTATTGAAGTCATTCGACGTTGAGCCAATCGCCAAAACGAGAATGTCATAGTCGATGTTACGGCTCGGCATCAGCAGCTCACCGTGCTCATCTTTCAATTCGCTTAGCGTAATGTGTTTGCTTTCACGGTCAATCTCTTGAAGGCTGCCCATTTGGAAATCGAAATGGTGGTTTTTTGCATGTGCTCGATAGCTTAGAGCATCCACACCTTCATCCAGCGATCCAGTCGCTACTTCGTGTAGCAATGGCTTCCATAAATGACTGGCTTTACGATCAACTAGGGTAATATTGGCGCGCCCTTTACGTCCCAGTGTACGGCCTAACTTGGTTGCAAGCTCTAATCCGCCTGCGCCACCACCTACTACGACAATATTAGTCACAATGGCTCTCCTAAAAAGTGAAAATTTAAAAATTGAACGTGCCCCGACAAAGTCCAAGCACAAAAATTCTTGTCATTCTGCGTTAACTTAAGCGAGTACAGAGTGCCCTAACGCGTTACATATCCGGTTTCACTTCACATATCGGCACAAAATCGTCGAGTTTTGCGACCTTTGGGCAAGTTTTCTTCTTGCTCTCAATTTTTTTTGATATTTATCAAATTTTGTAGAACGGTTTTATTATATAGAGCAAATCAATGTCCGCAACTATTCCGTGGGATTATTTTTGCTTGGTAAATTAAATGGTGATTAAAGCAGCAATTGCCGACACAACAAAAAACGGCCCTACTTTGAGGACCGTTTACAGGCTAAAACCTGGAATATGCTTTAGATATCATGCATTTTTAAAAGCTTTCATCGCTTGCAAATGCTGAGAAATCTTCTTGAACTTGTGGGTCTGAGTCTCATCCCATGTCACGTCGTAATAGTCGCTCAGTGCATCAGCTGTTTCCTGATTATCACGGATCTCATCTTCACGAGATAGGACAACCATACATTGCTTCGCATTCTTAGTACGGAACTTCTCCACACACTTAGTAGCGATGTCTTCGTACTCTTCAGGACGATCGATACGTCCTTGCATATTGGTCTCTGGATGAAGGTTTGGGTTGAAAATAACCTGCTTAATGCCACACAAAAAGCCAATGCGCTCAGACCAGTAGCCACCGAGTCCAACACCACAAATCAATGGATTGGAATCAGAAGACTCTTGAACTAGCTTGTTGACCTCTTTGAGAAGAAACTGCATGTCATGCTTAGGATGAAGCGTGCTGTAGTTAACGAAGCGCACGTCTTCGTCGATGAATTGCAACTGAAGCACCTTTTCATGGTTGCCTGGGCTTGTTGAGTCAAAGCCGTGAAGATAGATAATCATAGTACCTCTCGATCATTCCTGTAATGGTACGCTTTCCTTAAATCTAACATGAAAGCCATAACTTCAAAGGGGTTAAACGCGTTTTGCGTAGATGGAACTGATAAACAGTGATCTATTCAACAATTTCGCTGATAAATTTGCTCAGCAGTAACCAAAAACTCCGGATTTTTCCATTGTTCGGCAGCGAGTACATACCAAAGCATGGCCATTATTTCCGTATGAGGCTGCCAACTGCGCATATCATGTAACCACTCATCTGCGTTATCGATACAACGATATTGCTGATAGAAACTGAGTCCGGCCTCGTAATCACACTCCAACATATCCAATGTCATAACTAAGTCGAGTGTCGGGGACGCCATCGCCGCGTATTCCCAATCTATCACTACAAGCTGATCATTGGTGCTCAGTAGGTTGTGGCGACCAAAGTCGAAATGACAAAGCACTATATCTTTGCACTGAAGCTTAGGTGGGCGACGGTATTTCTCATACAATGACTTATAACGACGTTTTAAGACACTATCGTGAATGTGGGACCAGTAGTGCTCAAGTTTGGCAGTGAGATCAAAATCGCGTACTGGGTGAGACGGTTTAATCTCGTGGATCTTAGCTAACTCGCACAATAAGGCATCATCTGGATGATCTGCGGGGATAGGTTGTCCTTCGCGCCAAGTGACCAGCAGGCCATTATCACCTTGTGCCACGACACGATTGACTGATACATGCCCTTCAACACCTAGTAACACATTGGCTTCATTGCCTCTATCAATATCAAATACTCGGCAATGCTCACTATCCGCTCTCCAGACTAACCAACCATAACTCGGCGTAAGAACACGCCAACAACGATTCGTTAACCCTCCAGAAAGAGGAAGTGCCCCGAGGGGCACTTCATTAATCAGAGAGGGGATGGCCGCTAGATTGGGCGCTGATTGCAGCGCTTGTTTCCATGGCTGCATCATTAACTCTGTAATATCGGCATTACAGACCTAATACCGAGCGAGACTCTTGCTTACGAATCTCGGTCTCGTCAGCCCACTCAATTAGGCCAGTTTCTAGATCCATAAGACGCATCGTCATTTTGTAGTAAACGTCTTTGTCACTGCCCGCCTCTTTTACGATGCTGCTCAGGTTGCCGTACAGCATGTACTGTGCGCCCACCATTTGACCAAATTGGATCGCAGTGCTTTGATTGACAAGCTCATCATTGTTTTGGAAGTTAAGCTGTTCACGCACAGACTCTACGCGATCCATATCCACGAAACGGAACTTACCAGAGTTAAGCATCTTGGTACTGATCGTGTCAGTAATCGACTCAGTATCGATGTGCTCTGTGGTTTTATTCTTAATGCGCTCAACAAACACGATTGGACGGCTGTCGCGAGTAATCGCTGCTACCGAACCAGACATCAGCATACTATCAACCATATCGCCCGCAATTTTTTGCAGATCGGTCGAGCCGAAATCGATGGTCGTTGTTTCAGTTGCCTGCGCATCGCCATAGCTGACTTTATTTGAACAACCGCCAAGAATGACAGCTAAACCCAACAAAGCAATAATACTCTTTTTCATTTTGTTTCCTTAGTCTTGCTTACGTTTCCAACTCGTGGAATTTAATCATCAGCTCCGCGCAACTGCACACGGAAATCTTTACCATTTGGATTAACAGACACCTCAGACAAGGTGATAGTTTCATCACCACGCAAAATAGCTCTGCGCCACGGTGCCTGTTTTGTATTTACTTCTAGACCTTGCTCGTCATACCAATAAAAACGATATTGGATGGTTTGATCGACCGAGGTCTTATTCGATAGTTTAACCACCGCTCTAGGGTGACCATTTGTGTCGACAGTAGAAATGTCGTCAATGGAGAACTTGTTCCCCATTTTTTCATCCCCATAAAGAACAGTCTGGTTCTGTCCCTCTATTTTAATACCGGCTGTTTTACTTGAGCTACAGCCAACAATTGAGAGCAGCACTCCAATTACTACTAACCACTTTTTCATTACAATCTTCCTAGTTGCTTGTGCCAAATAGTGGCATTACCACCTTGCCTCGAAACCCACACTAAAGCTGTTTGGCGATCTCTTACTTCAAAAGTATAGTCTTGACCATCCACTGTGAGTGTATGCTCACCCGCTTTCACTATGCTAGTCGCTGCGTTTACTCGTTCTGGCAATGTTTGCCAACTGCGGGTATCAGGTTGCTCAGTCAAAGTATTCCATACGTTGAACAGCAAATTGCCCACGTTGTCTTCATCGCCCGTCGAGCTTTTACGAATCTGATCTTTTGCATACACGCGCAGCGCTTGCCTTAACAAAATTGAAGGCATGTTTTCGGAAAGCTGCTGCTGAGCCATCAAGTTGACATCAACCAGCTCATCGCTCTTCATCGATTTACTGTCTAATACCAAAGGCGACAGTTTTGGCGAAACATTTGGTACGTAATAAGGTAAGGCGACACTATACAGTGCAGTATTGCCACGACTGTCATAAATAGCAAAGTCAGGTTCCAAGCCTGCATCGCCGAAACAACACCCTGCTCTTCCAACACAATCACCCTACCCTGACCTTGTTTTGGCCCGGAGCGATCGCCATATTGTTTCTTCAGTTTAGCCAAATCTTGATTACGGCTAGAGCGTTTCGCCACGCGAATCGCCGCTTCAATGACGGCTTCATTATCAGGTGCAACCGCCAAAGCACGCGTGTAATCAATATAAGCACCGTTCAAGTCATTCGACGCTTCATACAAAAGACCCGATAGGTACAGTAAATAGCCGTTTTGAACTGCTTTGAGCTTGTTACCAGCATCAGGGTAGCGTGACAACACTGACCCCAAGTTTGGTGATAAACCTTGCTGCTTAAGTTGCTGCTCAGCCGATTGAAGATCTTTTTCTCTTGCTTGACGGGCACGCTCTTGAACTCGGTTAGCACGTCGTACTTCCACCAAAGCGCCTTCAAGGTCGTTGTTTTCAACGTAGTTGAGTCCTAGGTACAAGTGTAAAAAGCCCAGCTCATAGTCAGGTGGCGTATACTCGGTGATGTTATCGTTGATCGCCAACGCGCCGACACTGGTTGCTGTATCAGTAATAGAGATCAGCGCCTTATCCTGCTGCACGCGCACCGCTTTATCACTTAATTCAAGCGCAGACTTGCTTTGCGGGTAGTCGCGGTTCAAGAACTCCACTCTACCGCGTTCAAAGTTATCCAAAATATCGCCCGCCACAGGCTCCGCGGGCAATGCCGATAAGGCCTTATCGTACTGACCCGTTTTGACCGACTGGTAAACAATCGTGTTTTGCTGGGTATAGTGACTAAATAGATTGCCAGCGGAAAGCCCGGCACAAGCGGTCAAGGTCGCTGTGAGCGCGACCGTTGCCGTATGTTTAACGCAACGTCTTAACATAAATTCTGAATAATATGACTCATTTGTTTATGAAACTATGACCGCAAAACACCATTATGGTTGCAAAGTGACTGATATCGGCCACAGCTTCATTCGTCGGTAATACGTTGACCGACAGCTCGGTTAACTAGCTACAGTGTGGTAACCGATGGTGTGTTAGCCAACTAAAAGCGGGCCTAGTGGACGGCCACCTACAAGGTGCATATGAATATGGTAAACCTCTTGGCCACCGTAAGCGTTGCAGTTCACGATAAGACGATAGCCATCTTCAGCGATGCCTTCTTCTTTCGCGAGCTTTTTCGCAACCGTAAACATACGCCCCATCATTGCTTCGTCATCCGCTTCAACATCATTCACTGTTGGGATCAGTTTATTTGGAATAATAAGGACATGGCTTGGCGCACGAGGATTAATATCGCGAAACGCTGTCACTAAGTCATCTTGATACAAAACATCAGCTGGAATTTCTTTACGAACAATTTTGCTAAAAATGGTTTCTTCAGCCATGAAGGTCTCCAATTACTAGATAGGATACGTGTGTGAGTGAGTACACTTAATAATAAAGAAAGTATGCACCATGGGCTTAGGGATCACAATTGAAAGCAAACCCAACTAGCTACTTGTTTTTATTATTGTTCAAATCTTCAACGTGTCGACTCTTTATCTCGAAGACTGAGCTAACACTTCTTCACAAAACTATCACTTTTGTTGTGTTTTTGATGAGTGCGTCATAAAACGTAGCACTGTTTATTAGATATATTTCAGTTTTTGCTATTTCTAACGATAGAGAGACATAGCACCAGCTCATGTTTAGTTCGCACGCAGATTGTGCGACAGGTTGGTGACAAGCGTCCAGACTATTTTTGTATCGTTTTTGTATTGCTGCAGTTTATAGGGAGAGATAAATGCAGGGTTCTGTCATCAGAAGAATGTATGCCGGCTTTACGCTGATCGTCGTACTATTCGTCATCACTATCGCCATCATGCTTAACGGCATGAATCAGATTCACCAGAACTTTGGTTCGGTTTCGAACACATCGTTACCCCTGGTGTCCATGTCTAACCAAACCAGCGTGCAGCTGCTATCTGCAGATAAGTCATTCAAAGACTTTCTCACCACGCAAAACGAAGAGCGCATGACCATCCGCCGTGAAGAGTTTACGGTATCGATGCAAAAATTTGGCGAGGCGCTCAATCAGCTTTCTGAAGTAAGCCAAGGTATCCCAGAGCTAGAAACGGCTATTACTGAATTGCGAGACGTGCAAGCACGTTACGACCAAGAAGCGCAAATAGCAATGGACAACTACCAGTCCATGTTTGCCGCGCAAGAGCAAGTTCAACAATCGACTCGTCGCTTCCAAAAACTGCACGCTGACTTGTCCGTTGGAATGAAAGAGTATGTGGATGACTCTTCGAGCATTTCAGTGAAAGTGATGGCGAAGAGCTACTTCATTAAACTTAAAGATGCTGAAATCATCACATCCGATGCGCTTGCCAGCAGTGATACTGAATTTGTACAGCAAGCGGTAAACAAAAACCGTAAGGCTGTGAGCCACCTAAACTACGCGTTTAACGGTCTTGTGACTCAAATGCCAGAGCTAAAAGACGCTTTTGCTGAGTCGGTTGCTCAGTTTACTCAAGACGTCGGCCGCAAAGGCGGCGTACTTGATCAACATAACAACTACCTCATTGCTAAAGATGCGCTTTACCAGAACATCGAGAGTCTCGCCATCGTGGTAGACGGTGCAATGGTGACCCTAAACGGCTTCAATGACATTGCGACAAGCAACCTTAATCAATCATTGGCTCACGCCGGTGACATCTACGATGAAGCGTCATCAAAGCCGTCGGTATCGGTTTTGTTGTGACCTTGATTGCGGTGGGTATTGGCTATCACATTGCACAAAGTGTCCGCCAGCCACTTAACAGTACACTTAAGACATTGGAGAGCCTAACCGAAGGCGACATGACTCAGCGCATCGAAGTAAAATACAACAACGAGTTCCGCCGCCTAGGAAATCACATCAATACCCTAGCGGACAGCTTGCATAATGTTCTGGTCAAGCTTAACGACGCGTCAGACAACCTAACGGATACTGCGAGTAGTAACCAATCGACATCAGCCAGTGCCCAGCAACAGTTAAGCGCCCAGCGAGAGCAAACGGCTAACGTTGCTACGGCAATGACAGAAATGTCCCATTCGGTACAAGAAGTAGCAAACAGCGCACAAAGCTCACTAGAAAAGGTGCATGCCGTAGAGTCTGCATCTGAATCTGGTCGTCAGATCATGAGCACCAACATCAGCACGATTAACCAGCTTGAGACACGTCTGAATGAATCGGTTGAAGCTGTAGGTGAGCTGCAACGCATGAGTAGCCAAATTGGCAGTATTCTTGATGTAATCCGCAATATCGCAGAGCAAACCAACCTACTTGCCCTGAACGCAGCGATTGAAGCCGCACGTGCAGGCGAACAGGGTCGAGGCTTTGCGGTCGTTGCTGACGAAGTTCGAGTATTGGCACAAAAGACTACTGAATCGACCACTGAGATTGAAACCATGATCAGTAACTTGCAGTCTAGCTCTAAGAGTGCTGGCTCCGTGATTGAAAGCTGTATGAAAGATATGGAGCTGTCGGTTGAGCAAGCTTCCAGTGCCAATGGCGCAATGGAAGAGATTCAGGCACTCATTATTGAAATCAGCCAAATGAGTACTCACATCTCTCAAGCTGCTGCTGAGCAAAGCGAGACAACCGCAGACATCGCGAAAAACATTGAAGAAATCAATCACATCGCAGATGACAGCTATCAAGCTATGTCGCAAATTGCCGCGACCAGCCAAAGCTTGACTAGTCTTGCAAACCAACAAGGCGAACTGGTTCATCGATTTAAGCTTTAACTTCGTCAGTAAAGCGTAAATAATTCATCAAGAGCGAGATTCCTAGAGTCTCGCTCTTGTTTTTTAAACCTAACGCCATTATATCTTGATTATGGCTTGCTTTACTTTTTAAAGACCTAGCGCAAGGTTGCGTTGTGTCGTCTTCCATTTTCTTCGGCAAGCCAAATGTTGAAGGAAACACTATGGCCGTTCATGTAGGCATCATTGACCAAGACCCCATTCGTTTGGTCACTCCATTACTCGATGACCGCACCGTTAGTCGTCATATCATTTTTATCGGTGACGAGTCCCAGTTTGATATGTATGAGCGCCTAAGCGCCGTACTTGGTGAGCGAGAAATCACTTCGGAGTTTTTTGAGATTCCAAATATCGTCAACACTTCAGCCATCAAGCAGTCCATCCTTACACTCGCCAATACACTCAAAGAGAAAAACCTTGAGGTCAAACTCAATGCAAGTTGCGGTTTAAGACACAGACTGCTCTCGGTATATGAAGTGTTTCGCACCTTCCACTGGCCTATTTTTGTAGTAGAGCCAAACAGTGACAAAATGTGCTGGTTGTACCCTGAAGGCGCACAAGATGCGCAGGTTCAAGACCACATCACCATTGGCGATTATCTGACCATTTTTGGTGCGAGAGGCGAGTTCACTGACTACGACCTACCGCCACAGTTAGATAAGAAGCTGTACGAGCTTGGCGAAAAATGGGCAAGTAATGCCCTAGAACTCGGCCCTGGTCTTGCAACACTAAACTACCTGGCGACGACGTGCCGTAAAGAGCAGAAACTCGATGTTGCGCTATCTGAGAAACAGCAAGGCTACCGCGAACTGAACATGCTGATCAGCGACTTGGTCGAATCTCAAATTGCCAGCTACGACAACGGTGTACTCACTTTCATCAGTGAAGACGCTCGACGTTTCTCAAACGGTGAATGGCTGGAGAACTTAGTCCATAGCACCGTAAAACAAATCCGTGATGACTTACCTACCATCCAAGATCACTCGCTCAACGTACAGGTATACCGTCAGCTCGGAGAGCGTGAAGTGCGTAACGAGTTAGATGTTGCTTCTGTGGTAAACAACAAACTGCACATTATCGAATGCAAAACCAAAGGCATGCGTGATGACGGTGACGATACACTCTATAAGTTAGAGTCACTGCGCGATCTCCTAGGTGGCCTGCAAGCACGAGCGATGTTAGTCAGCTTTCGACCACTTCGTCATAACGATATTACTCGAGCAGAGGATCTAGGGCTGGCACTTATCGGCCCTGATGAACTCAAAGATCTCAAACACCACCTCACAATTTGGTTCCAAGGTGCTGGCGGTATTGATGAGCGTGCGCGTCTGAGCTAATTTCCAACTCACTCATACAAAAAAGGCTTGGCATAATGCCAAGCCTTTTTGCTAGCTAAATCTGAATTAAGCAGATTTGATTTGTTCACGCTTTACCGCAGCTTTATGCTTCATGCCAACGATGACCACACACACATAAGCGGCAATCGTTAAGCCAAGAATAGCGAATGGTAGTGCTGCCCAGCCGTAGCCATCAACAGCAATACCGCTGATCACACTACCAAGACCGAAGCCAAGAGAGATGAAAAACATCATCAGACCTTGAGTCAAACCACCACCAACAAACGTTAGGCGCGCCGCGATTGCCGGTGAAATCATGTCTGTTACCGTAATACCCTGCAGGTAAACAAGGAACAAGGCTAGAGGAATGATGTAGTGCAGAGACATACCTGCTTCTGCAATCACATATGCAATACCAATGACTACAATTGACGCTACCGCAGACAGCTTAAATAGGCTTAGGTTACCGAAACGCGCAACGAATTTTTCAGCCGCGACCAAAACCACCAAGCAAGAATTGACGCTACCGACAGGTTTGCCGCAGAAAGAGACTGAGCCACACCGTAGCCATTCTCTAGCAGGTTTGGATACTGCGCTTGGAATGCACCCTGTCCCGCACATAGTAGCCAACCGCCAATAGGAACAGACCGAAGTTCGAGAAAATAACCTTAACAAAACCAACTTTTGGTGCATCTTCTTCAGCCGCAGCAGCAGCCATCGCTTCTGCATTATCAAGAATGCGCTGCGCAGGCTTCTTGTTGGTCAGCATAGTGATGACAGCAAGTACTGCAACGATTGCCATCATAGCCATAAAGCGCATTTCGTAAGACCATCCAAGATCAGTCACGTAAGCAAGCGCAATACCAGAAAGCAACGAACCAATGATAAGTACCTGAGCCATACGGCCAAGCTTAGACGCTTCTGTCTTTGCGTCGTAACCCGCGAAAGTGATAAACACTGGGTTAAGCATCAGAAGGATCGCAGAACCTGTACCAAAGAAGACGGAGCCAACAGCCATCATTGAAAAGTTGCTGCCTGCAACGAGGAAACAAGCACCAGCTAGCAAGTAAGACACCATGCCAAAAAGCTGAGCTAGACGGTGCGCCTTATATTTGTCTGCAAGCATGCCGATAACTGGAGCAAAAAGACCAGCCAAACCAAACAGACCCATAGCCAAACCAGCGTCAGTTGCGCTGCCAGTACGGGCAAGGATAAACGATGGTACCATCATAGGAATAAAAACGATTTGTACGATGCCGTAAGCAAAGTGCGCTGAGAACCAGCCTTCTAAGCCAAGCTTTTTCAACATGTTGCAGACCTCTTTAGGAAAATATCCATAGGGTTGTAGGAATAAAGGAACAGTACGGCAAAAAGAATCCTTCTTTCACCCACGCTCATCATAGCCCTCACAATCGTCAATAATAAGTAACATACTAGTACACGTTTTGTGTTCGTATCTGTTACTCTAGCGCGCTAATTGTGGCAGGCATTTAAAGGCCGCAATCATAGCAAGGTCTCCATTAGGCAGTAATAGTGCCTCCCTCCCCACTGTCAACATAACGCTTCACTGAGCGTCACAAATGCTATACTCTACGCATCATAACAATAAACTCATTAGCGACTCATTCACACGCTAATTCTTTTGGTGGGAGCTTCCCCTATGAACCTTACAAAATTGCGAGTGTTTGCACTGACTGCCGAACACGGCTCGCTAACCAAAGTTGCCAATATTATGGGCAAGACTCGCACATCTTTGAGTATGGCTCTTTCGAGCTTAGAAGATGAGCTTGGCGTAGAACTGTTTGAACGAACTCGTAATCGTCTTGTGCTCAATGATGCAGGTGCAGCCTTACTGCCAGACTGTCGGAATATTCTCAATATGGCTGAGAGTTTGTACTCAAAAGCAGAACAGTTCCGTCAAGGCGATAGTGACAAAATCCGTATTGCCTACGATGACACACTTCCATCAACCTTTTGGCGTCGTCAGTTGGTGGCACTTGCTGATGAGTTTCCTCACATATCGCTCACTGCAATAAAATCATCCAGTGCAGATATCCCAACGCTCGTTAAAGAAAACCACGTTGATCTTGGCTACGGACTCGTATTTAGTTCAGGTGATGACCCAGCGATCAAAGTTCGCGCTCTGCACCGCATTCGTATGATGCCGTCTGCTCTCCACAACACGAACTGGCGAAGCTCACGAACGTGACCAGCACCGATATTACCGCACACCGTCAAATCGTCCTTTCGCATCTTTTCGACGAAATTCACCAAGATTTCCGCCCGATTTCTAGTAGCACAATGAGTTTTTCTAACTACCAAGAAGTTCTAGAGGCCGTGGTTGATAACCTAGGTTGGGGCATTATTCCTGAGACTTTGGTGAAACAAGAGTTGCGTAAAGAGCACCTTGTGGTGTTGAAACACCCGAATGGGATGTACTACGAAAGCTTTGGTGAGATGTCTAGACCGAATGACCATACGGTTGAGACGCGTCAGGCGTTGATTGATGGGATTGAGGAAGGGATTTACGATTTGTTTTGATTGGGGGAAGAGCGGTCCTAGGTCCTAGGTCCTAGGTCCTAGGTCCTAGGAGCAGAGTGATTCAATCCCTATGTCCAAATGTACAAAAGCCGAAGCAAATTGCTTCGGCTTTTTCGTGTTAATCAGTTAGCTAACTGATTAGACGATGCGCAGACCGCCTTGAGCGATTGCGAAACGACGTGCACGAGTGAACGAGTACGCGTTTGTGATACCTTCACCAGTTGGACCAGCGATTGTGAACGTTGAAGTACCTTCAGCGTTGTAACCTACACCAGATAGTGTTGGACCGTTGTGTGCGAAA
>JYJJ01000024.1 GCA_003263775.1 Vibrio maritimus | reverse complement strand
TTTGGCGATTTTGGTTTGGTTGAGTTCAGTGATTACGTGGCTTTGCTTGGGTGTTGTATTCGTTAGCTGCAACTTAGCAAGGCGTTATGTTTTTAATCAACTCCACGGATTGAGGAGGGTGAAGTGATAAGCCTATTTGATATGGAAGTTGTTTGCTTCGACCAGTTTCGTGAAAACTTTATCCGAGAGTACGCTGGTTCTATCCGCTCCAATTATGGTTACTCAGAAAGGAAATCTTTTGAGTTCGCTTCCCTAGACTTTGAGATGAGACTTCCCAACAAGCTTAATACTGAAGGCAACTGTATTTGCTCGATTAAGTTGGGGGAACTAGCGATTGGTCATCTTTGGTACGTAGAGAGCATAGAAGAATCAACAGCTTTCATTTGTGACTTCTTCATTGAGGAAAAATATCGAAACTCAGGCTTTGGTGAATTCGTATTAATAAGTCTTGAATCCCGTTTAAAACAAAGTGGGATAACAAGGATGAAGCTTCATGTCGTAAATGGCAACGAAGGTGCTTTAAGGTTGTACACTCGCCTTGGGTATAGGGTCACAGGGCATAACCTATTTAAAAAGTTTGATTAGTCCTACGGACACCAAAACATAACAAATTGTTCAAGCAGACAGCTAACAGTCGGCGATTTTGGTTTGGTTTTAGTTTAGTGATTACGGTGGCTTTATTTGAGTGCAGTGGTAGTTAGCTGCTACTTAACAAGGCGTTAGG
>JYJJ01000023.1 GCA_003263775.1 Vibrio maritimus | reverse complement strand
CATAGTCGACTCTTCTGTTGAAGCGCTTTTTTAGCTTGGCCCGTCGATACAGTAAGCTGCGATATCTCATCTCGAAGCGGGCTAAAGTATTCACTGTGGAACAAGAAGTGTTGGATTGCGACCAGCTCTGCAGTTGTCTTAAGGTTTGTGGCATCTTTGATGAGGTCGTTTAAGGTTACCAAAACGGCGGCAACGGCTGTTGAGTTTGAGAACTCAAACTGCACGTACGTCATAAACGTCAACGGCGAATCTGTGGCTCGTGTATAAAAGGTGATTTTCATTGTCTGTCTCCTGTGTGGTATACGAAGACACTAACTCGAATAAAGGAAATGCAAGCCCGGAGCGCTCTACTAAGGTAGCTTTACACCGTACTCTTTCCACTGAGCTCGGCGTTTGTCAGTAAAGATGCAACTGACGGATTCTGGGCTAGTTGTAATGCTTCTGTCGAAATCGCAGAATAAGGCAGAGACAATAACAGGAAGCTTTGTGTTCGTTGTTTGAACCGGTAGGTAAAGAAAGACATCCCCACTTCGACATTCGGTACCAGCTTGTGCAGCATTCTCAATCCGGCATACCCTGTCCTGAGTTAGTTCCTTTTTGGCCCCAGACCCTTGCTTGGCCACAGACTTATCTTGAGGAAAAATCAAGATGGCAGTGATAGCGAGGGCAAACGCTATGTAGTTTACTTTCATTGCATTACTCTTGGAGTTGGTTACTGAATCGCGATCAATTAATGAATGGATTCAACTCTGGCTGGTAGTTTTTACCAATCGAGTAGCTTCGTTTGAGGCGGCGTAATGCACGCCTCTTTAGCTCTTTTATTTCTGCCGGAGTTTTGTTGCAGTGGCCAGCCAAGCTTTCATAGGTGTTATCACCATAGCGTGATAAACCAAATGAAACGGCAATGACCGCCCGCTCCTCAACATCTAACTCTGCCATCTTCGCATCGAGTAGTTCGAAGTCAACGGCATCGACTAGCTCTTCGTCCACAACATCATCGAATAGAATTTCGCCGTCTTCTGAATAGAGTTCGACTGACTGGTAATCTAGAAGGTGTGCTAGGTTCTCTAGTGCGTTTGGACTTACTTTCAACTCCTTACAGGTTTTGAGTTTCTCTGCTTGAGTAAGTTGCCCAAATGACTTGTCCAATGATGCTAAATGTTTGCGGAGTTTACGAAGTGCGTATATCGGTTTAGTGGGTACTCTAACGGCATACGTACTGTCACTACAGAAAAGCTCGAGTCGGTTTTTGATCCAATGTTCACAATAGGTGGAGAAGCGACATCCCTTTTCCGGTGCAAAGTTCTCCATTGCGATGCTCAAGCCAAGGTTAGCTTCACCGATGAGGTCGCCTTTTTCTAGCTTTGGGTAGTTACGTGCGTACGCGTTTGCAAGTTTAAGGGCAATTCGAAGGTTCGCATTGATGAGTTGATGCTTTGAACGAGTGCAGCCATTCGCGATAGCCGAGTATAAAGACTCTTCTTCCGCTCGAGACAATATTACTTCCCTAGTTACATCTTTCGAAAACTGGCTCAGTTCTTCAATCACCTTCATCCCTCTACACTGTTTGTTATTAATTGACCATTTAATAGCCTTAATCCATGGACTTACATTTTGGTCTTTTTGCTCTGCCCTCAAAGCGGGTAATTATCTCCAATGGTAACAAGGTGATTCTATGTGTGTTTAGTTGCTATTAGAGAGAGGAATATCACAAAATTTCGGGTCAGGTCATGAATTGAGCGAAGCCTTTCATAGCTCTTGGTTATGAAAGGCTTTGATGCATCATTGGGGGGTTATGCTGCGCGGTCGACGGGAGCGATTCGCTTACGAAGTTGCTTGCGAAGCACTTCCATTTTACCCACGTCCTCGCCGGTGTTGTCGGTTAGAATTGGGAAGCGGAGTTTCTTAACTTCTGCCCTGTTGATGAACGCGAAAGCTTGTCCCTTTGGAAGAGACATAATCGTTTCTGGAGAGATAATCGGCTCATGAGCTTCCACTTTGACAGCTGCTTGTGTTCGGGTACCGAAGAAGCCATCGCCACTTGGTTTGCCAGAGTCATCTTCTTCAGAACTGAACGTGCTCTTCGGTGTTATCGCACCACCATCAGAAACCGCCGTTGTGACATCAATTGCCAGAAGGTCAGCGCTTCGTACTTGCTCTGTGAGGTATTCCGCTGTGTACGAGTCCGCAACACGCAGCATGAAGACGTTGTTGAAGTTACCAAGTACGACATTGGCCTTGGCCGCATCGCCGAGCTTCGCTTCTATATCTGCCCTTGTCTGAGTGTAAGCTGTGATCCGTACCCCAGCTGATCCGCTGCGGTTGAGTAGCGGAATAAACTCATCCCCCATAAGAGACTGGAACTCGTCGCAATGCAAATAGATTGGAATGATGTCTTTCGAGGACGCTCCGGGCATGCCTTTGTTCACACCATAGTTGTTGATTTCACCGGCTTTAGCGACCAAGTCAGCAAAGAACTGGTTGCCCACAGCCTCTGCAACAACTTCATCCTGCATGCTTGAGAAGCCGGCATAAAAAATACCACGACGTTGAATGATTTTATCCCATGAGAAGGTTCGACGTGTATCCGCTAAATCTTCGTAGTTCGGGCTCAGCAAAGAAGCGATCTTACCAGTAGTTAGCTTAGTGAGGAGTGGGATGAGGGAGGCAGTCAGCTTGCCTATGTACTGCGAATCGTTCTTCATGGTGGTGCGAAGGCCCTCAAAATTGGCATTGATGAGTCTAGGGTTACGCTCGTAAAAGTCTGTTGTGATCTTATCGGTAATGACGGTTTTGTAGTCGCGCCCTTTCATAGCACCCATTTTCAGCTTTTCTTCAACCAGTTCACCCTTGGCATTTTCTCTGTATTTGGGTTTATTTAACTGCTCATACTCTTCAACGTAATTTGGGTTATCACGCTTCATCAGGAACTTGCCGTATCTGTTGAAGAGCCCCTCAAGGTCTTCAATGTTGGCTTTCATTGATTTGTAGGTTGGCTTAATGCCATATCGAGGAGCGCAGCGGTAACGTACGTCATGAAGTTGAAAGCAAAGTCTTTAAATACCTGCCCGTCACCCGTCCCTGACATGTTGTTTGCGATACGACCCGGACCTGCGGTTAAGCGAGCAAATGACGCAATACCATTATAGCGGTCACTAAGCTCTGGCTCTGACGCAAGGTAGCAGTAGAAATCTTGCTCTCGGCCATGACGTTTTGCTTCCGACCACATGATGCCAAGTACTTCCAAATCCCCTTTGGGGTCTAACACGCCAGCAACGCCATCAGCACGAGCAATATCCTGCGAGATTTGGCTACGCAAGAACACCGTTTTACCCACGCGACTCTGTCCGAAGACGACGGTGTGGCCTGCGCGGTCGTCAAGCATCATGTATTGGTCTTCTTCCCTGTCATAGCCAGTTGCATGGAAAATGGCGTTCCCTCCAACGGGAGGAAGGGGCTTGTACAGGTTGCGTATTGTTAGACCTAGTAGCAGAAAATGCTGCTTCACAGAATGCTTTGCTATCCAAGCTTCAGCTTTCTCTTTTAGGTTTCGGTGGTTCCCTTTTCTAAGTGACACAGCTCTCTCGATGTTGCGAAGTTTTTTAACGAACTTCGGTAGAGCGTAATATTGCTTTAATCCGCGCTTCTTGGCGTCCCAGACTCGCTGAGCATCTTCGTCTTCATAAGCAAACCCTCGGCCTATCCACTGCATCTTGTCAATCATCGGGATCTCATCACTTTTCATAAAGAAAGCATCGACAACGTTCAGAGCCATTTGATATCGCTTGATGCGAATGAGGCTTTTTGCTCTGCCATAAGCAACCGCTAATGCCGTTAGGGTAAGAATGACGCGCCAAAATAGGTTAAATCCTATGAAGTCGGCGTAAATCCAGATCAGGGGTATGATAACCGCAACGTAGGTAATGGTTCTCCATTCATAAGCGGGTCTGAGAAACCCATCAAGAGTCCGTTCTGTGCTCACTGATACGCTCCTTGTGAAGTGATTAGGATGGGATAGACGTTCACACCTAATGCCTCTAGAAACATTCTGCCGTCCACTGGCTGCATCATCACGTCAGGTGCAAACTTCTGTATTGCTTGAAAGTCAGTCAGGTTATCTACTTGCGTGACCACGACGGAGGCTTGTAAACGTCGAATGGCACCTATGTTCAAGCGAAACCATTCTAGTGAGTATCGGTCAGCACCGATAACCGCTATAGGTGAGCTGAGGTGACTTGCTTGTTCGGCATTCAGTTTAATCTCTCGACTTGGCAGTTGAGTTGGTTTCATTGACGTTGTGACCGGGAAAATGCTTCGCAAGGCTTGCTGCTTGATTTCATGCTCAGTCACCTCTCCATTGCGGTAACGCTCCAACTGTGCCATTTCCTCAATCTGCCTTTTCCGATTCTCTGCTGTGTCCAACTCATCCTGTCGAATTACTTGTGAGATTGGCACTGAGTTATCAATGTCAGACGCCATTACAACCATATCGGGTTCCCCGTTTTTGTATCCTTGCAATACGGTTTTGAGGGAGCTTTGAAAGGCAGCATTGATGAGCTTTGTTTCCTCTTGAATGACAAGCTCTAGTTGACGGTCACTAATGGGTTTCTTTTCCGGTAGTGGCGAAGTAGTAAAGTCGACTGGTTGTTCAGAAGGTTGTTCAGAAGGTTGCTCATAACCTCGGGTGACAAGCGTCTTTGACCTTTCAAGTGTTGTAATGTTTGTGGCGTTCGCTAGAGCGTTTATTCCTAACAATGCCACACTCGTCATAACTCCTAATCTGTTTAATCTCATTATGAGCTCCTTAAATGGCGCTGATAGCGACCTGACTGAATGCTTCTAAGGTGGCGAGAAAAGTTCTTGGAGTACTTATCGGCATGACCATCGTTATTTGCTGGATTGTGGTAACGACCAGCCGCTTCAACCCAGTTTCCGTAGATGGCGTATTGCTCTAAGAGTATCTCAGCAGCAACAAGACCATTTTTGTATGGCATGGACAGTTCTTCTAATGAATCCACACGATGTTTGTGCCAGTACCAGTTAACTTGGAATGGACCAATGTCAATGGAAGTGTAGCCCTGCTCGATTAGACTCTTAACGGCTGCAACATAGCCTCATAAGTGGAGTAACGTTTCCCGATGCCTTTATGGTTGATAGTGAATGGCCATGGTGACATTGTGTTATTGTTCATCTTTGTATTCGTTTCCGTTACCGACAAGGCATAAAGAACGTCAGCTGGGACACCGGTGTCTTTTGATAGGTTAACGAAAAATACGGGTACTAAGACATCCTTTGTCGCTGACGCCGGAAATGAAAAACTCAACGTGCTAATGAAGTAGAACGCAGTTAAGAGAACGTGAAAGACTCGATTGCTACTGAATGTGGACACGCTTCTCTATCTCGTCATTTTTGATAATGTAATACGGAACCTTCCCTCCATTAGCAAAACGAAGAACCGCTGCGTTGATTGGTGCAGCGTTTACACTTATAGCCTTTGCTGCTTTTCGTTCTTCTGTTATGCCAATATCTTTCAAGAATCGGTTCGCTTCCGATGTGCCCGCATTGGTAAAATGAATGTCGAGTTTCGTTGATGATGGTGATGTCGCTATAGCCATCGTCACGAACATCTTACAATCACTGTCGCAATTTCTAAGGTCGACAAACACGCTTCGTAGTGTGTCTCTATTTTCCGTCAGCTTAGCGGCCATTCCGGTCTTTGTTGGCTGGGTCTGGCCAGCAAGATTGCTCTTAATGTAGCGAATACTCGTGCCCTCCAATGCCAATTCTCTTTTCCTTCTATCTTCCTCCAGACCGTTCATAATCGTTACGTAATACAGACGCTCCTCTTCAGTTTTTGCGTAGTTACCAAGCGCAATAGGCGGGTCGAGGTCAGGTGTCCATAAACCACGCGGTGTGTACTCCATGATGTACAGATACTTTGCCCAATCTTCTTGGGTAAGGTTCCAGTTTTTTGCTAGCCGTCTGTCTTTATCAGTCAGTTCTATTTCAATGTCATCGACTAAATACTTGAACGCGCTTTGCCCAACTTCGGGATTGATTACCTGAGTCTTTTCTACCTTTAAGCTTGATAGGTAAGTCGCATTGACCACTGGTGTGATAGCCCCCAAAGTAAGAGCGAGAATTAACCTTGTGTTCATGCCCATTTACCTCTTAACCTCAATAAAAAATTGCTGGCCAGTATGGTCACGAACGGTCATTCCTTCTGCGTCTATTTTTGTGATGGTGTAGTCACCCAGTCTTTCACCTTCGATAACTTGGAGTGCTCCAAGCGATCCGCTACTTAAAGAGCCCACCCATTGTCGACCAAACGAGGCTGTTTTAGTGAGCTCAAGGTTCGCGATTCTTTGCAGCTTTATGATGGAGTCTGATTTACCATTCGTGGCAGACGACTGTGATTTTGGTCTTGATTTTGTTTTGGTTGATGACGTTTTTGAATCGCGATTTCCTGTGCTGTTGGGAGTGGATTTCGGTAACTTAGCTACTTCTTCTTTTAAAGCCTGCTTGAAACTGTCTATGGCGTTCTCTTGTTTTCGTTCGAGCTCAAGTAGTCGCAGCCCTATCTTTTCTTTCTCTTCAATTGATAGCTTTTGATTGGAGTCGATGCTGTTCACAAGAGATCGCATTTCAGAGATCTCTTTTACTGAAGCGGCCGATTCTTGAATAAGAATGTCGACTTGTCTTTGAATGGAACGCTTGAAATCTTCATGGATAGTCTTTTGCATTTGCAGATCTTCTTGTAACTTGGTTTGTGTCTCGCTGATATTCATTTGATTGACTTGGTCTCTGAAAGTCTCAAACTCCAGTTGGAACTTCTTTAGTTCTCCTTGATACAGAGAAAAGCCACTTTGCTCTTCTTGATTTGTGGTGAACGTGACAAGATTTGGTACCAACTGAGAACCAAATTTGAGGTAGACAATTCCAGCACCACCAGCAACTATTCCTGCAATGGCGAAAAAGAAGATTGTCTTTAACTTCGACGTTTTCTTTTTGTTGTTGACGGAAGTAACTTCCTCGCTCGCTAACTCCGTTTCGGTAACCTCTGGAGCAACCTGTTTTGTCACTGATTCCTTCGGTAAGTTTTCGCTGTCGCCGTTGTCTACTTTCTCTGCTTTGGCTTTTTCGTTTAGTGGCAATTCAGATTCGGTGTCGACTATTTTCTGTTGTGGTTGCTCAGTATTTTGATGTATTGCTTCTACGTTGGATTTTGTTTCGGCTCCTAAATCATTCCCGTGCAAATCCTCTGCGTTGCGCCAAGATATTTTTTCATTTCGCTTCGTCATGTTTTCATCCCTGAGTTTTAGACACTGTTACGACTCGGCTTACCTCGTCGATGTCTACCTCGTAGCCATTTCCAGCTAACGTCTCCACGATTTGCAATGTGGTCGAACGAAAGAATGTTCGGTTCACCATGGGTAACTTCATTGAATAGAGACGCAGCGTTTGATAATCGGTTTCCGAGAGAACATCGAGTCGGTACCCACTTAACGCTAACGTGTAATTGAGCGCTTGGCCGATGTATTTTATAGAGGCGGGAAACTCCACGTTCATCACTTTCAGCAATGGATATTTTTGTTCGAACTCTGTGTCGACGACGATTTGCGTGTAGCCAGATCCATTTACCCTTAGATCACTTTTCACTTCCTGCGTTGTTGGTTCGTTCGCGGATGTGTTAGTGGCAATTAGAACTGACATCAGCACGACCACTGGCGCTTTTGTATTCACACTTATTCCCTCTTTCAGTTAGTCTTCTGGTGTAATAAGTGTGAATGAAGAAAAGACAGCGTTTTTTAGAGACCACTTTCAGGGCAGTCACACGCGGTGAGGGGAGCAAGCTATATAATCGATGAAGCCCGATTATATAGCTTATTTTTTATAT
>JYJJ01000022.1 GCA_003263775.1 Vibrio maritimus | reverse complement strand
ACGCCAGATGCAGACTTCAATGGCGACATTGACCTAAGCTTCGACATCTCCGATGGCACCGACACCATCGTGGCTAATGCCGACCTCACGGTGAATCCAGTGAATGACGCAGCAGTTGTCGAAGATGTGGGTTACACCATCCAGGAAGACGGTTCATTGACCTTTACGGATGAGCAGCTTCTAGCGGGTGCGTCAGACATTGACGGTGATGACCTATCAGTTGCGGATGTCAGTTACTCAGGCACCGAAGGTGTGTTCACTGACAACGGTGATGGCACGTATACCTTTGCGCCAAACGAAAACTTCAATGGTGAAGTTGACCTAAGTTTCTCAGTCAGCGACGGTACAACCACCACGGAAGCCAATATTGATGTGACGGTTGAGTCTGTCAACGACATCCCTGTTGCTGGCTCAACCACGTACTCAGTGGATGAAGATGGCATTATCACCATCTCCGATGATCAGCTACTTGCCAACTCGAGTGACGTAGAAGGCGAGGTGAGTGTCAGTGATGTGTCTTACTCAGGCACGGACGGTATCTTCACTGACAATGGTGACGGTACCTACAGTTTCGCTCCAAACGAAAACTTCAACGGCAACGTATCTCTTGATGTCACCGTTGTAGATGAAGACGGCGCAAGCGCAGAGACCACTGCGGGTATTGATGTCATCGCTGTCAACGATGCACCAGTCTCAGGTGATTTAGCTTATTCGGTTGATGAAGACGGTTCTATTACTCTTACTCAAGAGCAACTATTGTCTCAAGCTTCAGATGTCGATGGCGATGACTTGACGGCTTCGAATTTATCAGCGGGTGATAACGCAACTGTAACTGCTAATGAAGATGGCTCATTCACCATCACGCCAGATGCAGACTTTAATGGCGACATTGACCTCAGCTTCGATATCTCTGATGGTACCGACACCATCGTGGCCAATGCAGACCTGACTGTGAATCCAGTGAATGACGCCACAGTTGTAGAAGATGTGGGTTACACCATTCAAGAAGATGGTTCATTAACCTTCACTGATGAACAGCTTCTTGCTGGCGCATCAGATATCGATGGTGACGACCTATCAGTAGCGGATGTGAGTTATTCAGGCACAGAAGGTGTGTTCACCGAAAACGGCGATGGCACGTATACCTTCGCGCCAAATGAAAACTTCAATGGTGACGTCGACCTAAGCTTCTCAGTAAGTGACGGTACAACCACCACAGAAGCCAATATTGATGTGACTGTAGAGTCTGTCAACGACATCCCTGTTGCTGGCTCAACCACGTACTCAGTGGATGAAGATGGCATTATCACCATCTCCGATGATCAGCTACTTGCCAACTCGAGTGACGTAGAAGGCGAGGTGAGTGTCAGTGATGTGTCTTACTCAGGCTCGGACGGTATCTTCACTGACAATGGTGACGGTACTTACAGCTTCGCGCCAAACGAGAACTTCAACGGTAGCGTATCACTTGATGTAACCGTTGTTGACGAAGATGGTGCAACTGCAGACACAACCGCTGGAATTGACGTCATCGCAGTGAACGACGCACCAGTCTCAGGTGAACTAGCATACTCAGTCGATGAAGATGGTTCGATCACTTTGACGCAAGAACAGCTTCTTTCTCAAGCTTCGGATGTGGACGGCGATGATCTCACTGCGGCTAACCTAAGCGCAGGAGACAATGCAACCGTAACGGCTAACGAAGACGGTTCGTTTACCATCACACCAGATGCAGACTTCAATGGTGACATTGACCTCAGCTTCGACATCTCTGATGGTACCGACACCATCGTCGCGAATGCAGACCTCACGGTTAATCCAGTGAA
>JYJJ01000021.1 GCA_003263775.1 Vibrio maritimus | reverse complement strand
ATTTAGTTGATAATCGCAATAAACGCGAAAAGAGGAGCTTAGGCTCCTCTTTTTTTATATGAAAAATAAATTTAATGTCGCTTCAGGGACTTACCTTCGTTAGCTCGATTTAGAGGCAAATAGCACTGGTAATGCTAACTATTCTCGTTTATATTCTTCTGCGTGAATTGTGAAAGGTTGTATTATGTTTGTTTGTTTATGCCACGGCATCTCTGATAAAAAATTGCGTAAGCTCGCTATCGAAGAAGGCATCACCGATATGCGTACCATCAGAAAGTGCACGTCACTTGGCTCTCAATGTGGCAAGTGCGTTAAACAAGCAAAAGAAATCTTAAACGAAACACAGGCGACGCAGTTTGCAAAAGTAAGCTAACCCCAAACCTTCGCCAGGTGACTTTGACACCTCCCCAATTGGTTCTACAGTTAATACTGAGCCAAAGAGGAGGGCTTTGTCATGAAAGGCGATCCAATCATCATTCAACATCTCAACAAAATTCTCGGTAACGAACTTGTTGCCATCAATCAATATTTCTTACACGCAAGAATGTACAAAGACTGGGGCTTAAAGCACCTGGCCGATAAGGAATACCACGAATCTATTGATGAAATGAAACACGCCGATCATCTGATTGAGCGGATTTTATTCTTAGAAGGCATACCCAATTTACAAGATCTAGGCAAGCTCATGGTTGGTGAGGATACTAAGGAGATGCTGGAGTGTGACCTTAAACTCGAAATGATGGCAATACCTGACTTAAAAGATGCGATTGCTTACGCAGAAGATAGTCGTGACTTTGTCTCTCGTGATCTGTTTCAAGATATCTTGGAAGACGAAGAAGAGCATGTGGATTGGCTCGAAACCCAGCTTGGACTTATCGAGAAAGTGGGCATTGAAAACTATCTTCAAGCTCAGTTTGTTGACGAGGAGTAGGGCGCTATAATCAGGGTCTGGCGCTTTTCAGCTAGACCCTAAAACTAAATTCGTTTATTTTTCCCCACCTATTGCATCCCGTTTTGTGATCTGTATAATACCGCCCACTGACTTAGTTCAGTTGTGAACCAATGAGCAAAGAGGAGTAAGCAATTTGCCTCGGCAAGTGCTTAGTAACGTAGACTCAGCTTATGTTCGCAGTTAATACAATTGACTCTCTGCCTAGCAGTTGAGTGAATCGAAAATTAGCTGACAATGCGCTCAATTAGAGTGCTACGGTTTCACATAAATCAATCGGCATTCTCTCGCCTTCGCGAGTATGAGTGGCGATATTGTTTGTGTAATTTTTAATTATTGGAGCTCTGTCTCATGCAGAACCAACGTATTCGTATCCGCCTAAAGGCTTTCGATTATAAACTAATCGACCAGTCGACTGCGGAAATCGTTGAAACAGCTAAGCGTACCGGCGCACAGGTTCGTGGTCCAATTCCACTACCTACTCGTAAAGAGCGTTTCACTGTTCTTATCTCTCCACACGTCAACAAAGATGCACGTGACCAGTACGAAATCCGTACTCACAAGCGTTTGATCGACATCGTTGAGCCAACAGACAAAACTGTTGACGCTCTAATGCGTCTTGATCTTGCTGCTGGCGTTGATGTTCAAATCAGCCTAGGTTAAGGGAGATTAGAAGAATGATTGGTCTAGTCGGACGTAAAGTGGGTATGACCCGCATTTTTACCGAAGAAGGCGTTTCTATCCCTGTAACAGTTGTTGAGGTTGAAGCGAACCGTGTAACTCAAGTACGTACACTTGAAGCAGACGGTTATGCAGCAATCCAGGTAACTGCAGGTGCTAAGAAAGCTAGCCGTGTTTCTAAGCCAGAAGCTGGCCACTTTGCGAAAGCAGGTGTTGAAGCAGGTCGCGGTCTTTGGGAATTCCGTTTGGAAAACGGCGAAGAGTTCGCAGTTGGCGCTGAGCTAAACGTAGAACTATTCAACGACGTTAAAAAAGTAGACGTTACTGGTACTTCTAAAGGTAAAGGCTTCCAAGGCGCTGTTAAGCGTTGGAACTTCTCTACTCAAGATGCTACTCACGGTAACTCTTTGTCTCACCGTGCTCCGGGTTCAATTGGTCAGTGCCAAACTCCAGGTCGCGTATTTAAAGGCAAAAAAATGGCAGGTCACATGGGTGCTGAGCGTGTAACGACTCAAAACCTAGAGATCGTACGTGTTGACGCTGAGCGCAATCTGCTTCTTATTAAAGGTGCAGTACCAGGCTCAACAGGCGGCAACGTGATCGTAAAACCAGCTATTAAAGCTTAACGTCTAGGAGTAAGTAATGGAATTGATGGTTAAAGGTGCTGATGCACTAACTGTTTCCGAGACTACTTTCGGACGTGACTTCAACGAAGCTCTAGTACACCAAGTAGTTGTTGCTTATGCAGCAGGTGCTCGTCAAGGTACTCGCGCTCAAAAGACTCGTTCTGAAGTATCTGGCGGTGGCGCTAAGCATGGCGTCAAAAAGGTACTGGCCGTGCACGTGCTGGTACAATTCGTAGCCCAATCTGGCGTACAGGTGGTGTTACTTTTGCTGCGAAACCACAAGATCACAGCCAAAAAGTTAACAAGAAAATGTACCGCGGTGCTATGAAGAGCATTCTTTCTGAGCTAGTTCGTCAAGAGCGTCTAATCGTTGTTGATAACTTCTCTGTAGAAGCTCCAAAAACGAAAGAGCTTGTAGCTAAGCTTAAAGAGCTTGAGCTAACAGATGCGCTAATCGTGACTAGCGAAGTAGATGAGAATCTATTCCTAGCTGCTCGTAACCTATACAAAGTTGACGCACGTGACGTAGCTGGTATTGACCCAGTTTCTCTAATCGCGTTCGACAAAGTTGTTATTACTGCTGCTGCAGTTAAACAAGTTGAGGAGATGCTAGCATGATCACTGAAGAGCGTATCCTAAAAGTTCTACGTGCTCCGCACATCTCTGAAAAAGCAACTATGGCAGCTGAGAAAGCGAACACTATCGTTTTCAAAGTAGCTAAAGATGCAACTAAGAAAGAGATCAAAGCAGCTGTAGAAAAGCTATTTGAAGTTGAAGTTAAGTCTGTAAATACTCTTGTTCTTAAGGGTAAGACTAAACGTCAAGGTCTACGTCAAGGTCGCCGCAGCGACGTTAAGAAGGCGTATGTGACTCTGGCGGAAGGTCAAGATCTTGACTTCGTTGGCGGTGCGGAATAACAGGAGAGTTAAACAATGGCTATTGTTAAATGTAAGCCGACTTCCCCTGGTCGTCGTCACGTAGTTAAAGTTGTTAACGCTGACCTTCACAAAGGTAAGCCTTACGCTCCACTTCTAGAGAAAAACTCTAAGAACGGTGGTCGTAACAACAACGGTCGTATCACAGTACGTCACATTGGTGGTGGTCACAAACATCACTACCGTTTGGTTGACTTCAAACGTACTAAAGATGGCATCCCAGCGAAAGTTGAGCGCCTAGAATACGATCCAAACCGTAGCGCAAACATCGCTCTAGTTCTGTACGCAGACGGTGAGCGCCGCTACATCATTGCACCAAAAGGCATCCAAGCGGGTGACTCTATCCAGTCTGGTGTTGATGCGCCTATCAAAGCAGGTAACACTCTGCCGATGCGCAACATCCCAGTAGGTTCTACAGTACACTGTGTTGAACTTAAGCCTGGTAAAGGTGCACAAATTGCTCGTTCTGCAGGTGCATACGCACAAATCATCGCTCGCGATGGTGCATATGTAACTCTACGCCTACGTTCTGGCGAAATGCGCAAAGTACTATCAGAAGGCCGTGCAACAATCGGTGAAGTTGGTAATGCTGAGCACATGCTACGTGAACTAGGTAAAGCTGGTGCTAGCCGCTGGCGCGGTGTTCGTCCAACCGTTCGCGGTGTGGTAATGAACCCGGTAGACCACCCACACGGTGGTGGTGAAGGCCGTACTTCTGGTGGTCGTCACCCAGTATCTCCTTGGGGTCAGCCAACTAAAGGCTTTAAGACTCGTAAGAACAAGCGCACTGACAAGTACATCGTACGTCGTCGTAACAAGTAATCTATAAAGAGGAATCGCCATGCCACGTTCTCTCAAGAAAGGTCCTTTTATTGACCTACACTTGCTGAAGAAGGTAGAGAAAGCGGTGGAAAGCGGAGACAAAAAGCCTGTTAAGACTTGGTCCCGTCGTTCAATGATCATCCCATCAATGATTGGTTTGACCATCGCTGTCCATAATGGTCGTCAGCACGTACCAGTTTTCGTTACCGAAGAAATGATCGGTCACAAACTGGGTGAATTTGCACCAACTCGCACTTACCGCGGCCACGCTGCGGATAAGAAAGCTAAGAAGAAATAAGGAGTAGATGATGGAAGCTATCGCTAAACATAACTTTGCTCGTATTTCTCCACAGAAAGCTCGCTTAGTTGCAGACCAAATCCGCGGTAAAAGCGTGGATCAAGCTCTTGAACTACTAACTTTCAGCAACAAAAAAGCTGCTGAACTAGTTAAGAAAGTTCTTGAATCAGCAATCGCGAATGCGGAACACAACGAAGGTGCAGATATCGACGATCTTTCAGTCGCAAAAATCTTCGTAGATGAAGGTCCTATCATGAAGCGTATTATGCCTCGTGCTAAAGGCCGTGCCGACCGTATCTTGAAGCGTTCTTGCCACATCACTGTTGTTGTTGCAGACGCTTAAGACTAGGAGATAAGCAATGGGTCAGAAAGTACATCCTAATGGTATTCGTCTTGGCATCGTTAAGCTTGGAATGCTACATGGTTTGCTAACACCAAAGATTTCGCTGACAACCTAGACGGCGACTTCAAGGTACGTCAGTTCCTTACTAAGGAACTAGCAAAAGCGTCTCTTTCACGTATCGTTATCGAGCGTCCAGCTAAGAGCATCCGTGTGACTATTCACACTGCTCGTCCTGGCGTTGTTATCGGTAAGAAAGGTGAAGACGTTGAGAAGCTACGCGCAGCTGTAGCTAAAATCGCAGGTGTACCAGCGCAAATTAACATCGCTGAAGTACGTAAGCCTGAGCTAGACGGCCAACTTGTGGCTGATAGCATCGCGTCTCAACTTGAGCGTCGTGTTATGTTCCGTCGTGCTATGAAGCGTGCGGTACAAAATGCTATGCGTCTTGGCGCTAAAGGTATCAAAGTGGAAGTAAGTGGTCGTCTAGGCGGCGCTGAAATCGCACGTTCTGAGTGGTACCGTGAAGGCCGTGTGCCTCTACACACTCTACGTGCTGACATTGATTACGCAACTTCTTCGGCTCACACTCAATACGGTGTGATCGGCATTAAAGTTTGGATCTTCAAAGGTGAGATTCTAGGCGGTATGCCAGCAGCTAACGCTGTAGAGCCAAAAGGCGACAAGCCTAAGAAGCAGCGCAAAGGCCGTAAGTAAGGAGTCGACAGATGCTACAACCTAAACGTACTAAGTTCCGTAAGGTTCAGACTGGTCGCAACCGTGGTCTAGCTAAAGGTACAGACGTAAGCTTCGGCACATTCGGTCTTAAGGCTGTTGGTCGTGGTCGTCTTACTGCTCGTCAGATCGAAGCGGCTCGTCGTGCAATGACGCGTCACGTTAAGCGTCAAGGTAAAATCTGGATTCGTGTATTCCCAGACAAGCCTATCACAGAAAAACCACTAGAAGTTCGTCAAGGTAAGGGTAAAGGTAACGTTGAGTACTGGGTAGCCCAAATCCAACCTGGTAAGGTTATGTACGAAATGGACGGTGTACCTGAAGAGTTGGCACGTGAAGCGTTCCGCCTAGCGGCTCGCAAACTGCCGTTCAAAACTACATTTGTAACTAAGCAGGTGATGTGATGAAAGCACAAGATCTACGCGAAAAAAACGTTGAAGAGCTTAACGCTGAGCTTTTGAATTTGCTACGTGAACAGTTCAACTTGCGCATGCAAGCTGCAACTGGTCAGCTTCAGCAAACTCATACTCTAAAAGCTGTACGCCGTGATATCGCACGTGTGAAAACTGTTTTGACTGAGAAGGCAGGCGCATAATGAGCGAACAAATCCGTACTCAACTAGGTCGTGTAATTAGCAACAAAGGCGACAAGTCTATTGTTGTTGCAATCGAACGCATGGTTAAACACCCAATTTACGGTAAATTCGTAAAGCGTACGACTAAACTACACGCACATGACGAAAACAACGAGTGTGGCATTGGCGACACTGTTGAAGTTCGTGAGTGCCGTCCACTGTCTAAGACTAAGTCTTGGACTTTGGTAAGCATCGTAGAAAAAGCGAAAATTTAATCGTTTTTATCTAGCGAAATCAAGCGGCTCCAAATTATTTTTGGGGCCGCTTATTTTTTGTCTACCCAATCACAAAAAAGGGTGGTACAATTCGCGTCCCTTTAAAGAGGCAGCCCGACCCGAGAGGGTCTAGTTTTTAATATTTAGCGGAGCACTAACAATGATCCAAATGCAAAGTACACTTGACGCAGCAGATAACTCTGGCGCGCGCAAGGTAATGTGTATTAAGGTTCTGGGTGGCTCACACCGTCGTTACGCACACATCGGCGACATCATCAAAGTTACTGTGAAAGAAGCAATTCCTCGCGGTAAAGTTAAAAAAGGTGATGTTCTGAAGGCGGTAGTAGTTCGCACCCGTAAAGGCGTACGTCGTCCAGACGGTTCTGTCATTCGCTTCGACCGTAATGCTTGTGTATTGTTGAACGACACTACTGAGCAACCAGTCGGCACACGTATCTTTGGTCCAGTGACTCGTGAACTTCGTAACGCGAAATTCATGAAAATTGTTTCACTAGCACCTGAAGTACTGTAAGGAGCTATAAAATGGCAGCTAAAATCCGTCGTAATGACGAAGTAATCGTTCTTGCTGGTAAAGATAAAGGCAAGAAAGGTAAAGTAACTAAGGTTCTAGCAACTGGTAAAGTTATCGTTGAAGGTATCAACCTTGTTAAGAAGCACCAAAAGCCTCAACCGGCTCTAGGTCAACAAGGTGGCATCGTTGAGCAAGAAGCAGCAATTGACGCTTCTAACGTTGCAATCTTTAACGCGGCTACTGGTAAAGCTGACCGCATCGGTTTCCGTATCGAAGATGGCAAGAAAGTTCGTTTCTTCAAGTCTAACGGCGAAACTGTTTCTAACTAATAGAAAGTAATTTGGAGTTCTACTATGGCGAAACTGCATGATTACTACAAGTCGTCTGTAGTTGCTGAATTGACCAAACAATTCAACTACTCAAGCGTCATGCAAGTCCCTAGGATTGAGAAAATCACCCTAAACATGGGCGTTGGTGAAGCAATCAACGATAAGAAACTGCTAGAAAACGCAGCAGCTGATATGGCAACGATCTCTGGTCAAAAGCCTCTTATCACTAAAGCGCGTAAATCTGTTGCAGGTTTCAAAATTCGTGAAGGCTACCCAATTGGTTGTAAAGTAACCTTGCGTGGCGAACGTATGTGGGAATTTTTAGAGCGTTTAATCTCTATCGCACTTCCACGTGTACGTGACTTCCGTGGCGTTAGCGCTAAGTCTTTTGACGGACGCGGTAACTACAGCATGGGCGTTCGCGAGCAAATCATCTTCCCGGAAATCGACTACGATAAAGTAGACCGTGTTCGTGGCCTAGACATCACTATTACGACGTCTGCTGCAAACGATGAGGAAGGCCGAGCTCTGCTGGCTGCCTTTAACTTCCCATTCCGTAAGTAAGGTGAAGGGTTACTGTTATGGCTAAACAATCAATGAAAGCGCGCGAAACTAAACGCGCGAAGCTAGTAGCTAAGTTTGCTGAAAAGCGCTCAGCTCTAAAAGCTATCATCAGCGATGTAAACGCATCTGAAGAAGATCGTTGGAACGCAGTACTTAAACTGCAAGCTCTTCCACGTGATTCAAGTGCTTCACGTCAGCGCAACCGTTGCAACCAAACTGGTCGTCCACACGGTTACCTACGTAAGTTCGGTCTAAGCCGTATCAAAGTTCGCGAAGCTTGCATGAAAGGCGAGATTCCTGGACTTCGTAAGGCTAGCTGGTAATTGCCACTTAATCATTTGGAGTAAATCTTATGAGCATGCAAGATCCGATTTCGGATATGCTGACCCGCGTTCGTAACGGTCAGGCAGCAAACAAAGTTGCTGTAAAAATGCCTTCTTCAAAGCTTAAAGTTGCAATCGCTGCACTACTGAAAGCTGAAGGTTACATCGTTGACTTCGCTGTTGAAGGCGAAGCAAAACCAGTGCTAGAAGTTACACTTAAGTACTTCCAAGCAAAACCAGTAATTGAGCAAATCAAACGTGTTTCACGTCCTGGTCTGCGTGTCTACAAAAACAAAGACTCGCTACCAACTGTGATGGGCGGTTTGGGTATTGCTGTTGTTTCTACTTCCAAGGGTCTGATGTCAGACCGCGCTGCACGTAAAGCAGGTCTTGGCGGTGAAATCATCTGTTACGTAGCTTAATAGGAGTAGATTATGTCTCGTGTTGCTAAAGCACCTGTCGCTATTCCAGCTGGCGTAGAGGTGAAACTAAACGGCCAAGAAGTTACTGTTAAAGGCGCTAAAGGTGAACTTACTCGCGTTCTAAACAACGCAGTAGTTATCGCTCAAGAAGAGAGCAACCTTACATTCGGTCCTCGCGACGGTGTTGCTAACGCATGGGCACAAGCAGGTACTGCACGTGCACTAGTTAACAACATGGTTGTTGGTGTTACTGAAGGCTTTACTAAGAAGCTAACTCTTAAGGGTGTTGGTTACCGTGCTGCTATCAAAGGCAACGCTGTAGGCCTAACACTTGGCTTCTCTCACCCAGTTGAGCACGAGTTGCCAGCGGGTATTAAAGCTGAGTGTCCTAGCCAAACTGAGATCATCATTACTGGTTGTGATAAGCAACTAGTTGGTCAAGTTGCAGCTGACATTCGTTCTTACCGTGAGCCTGAGCCATACAAAGGCAAAGGTGTTCGTTACGCAGATGAAAATGTGCGTACTAAAGAAGCTAAGAAGAAGTAAGGTAACACTATGGATAAGAAAGCATCTCGCATCCGTCGTGCTACACGTGCACGTCGTAAGATTGCAGAACTGGGTGCAACTCGCCTAGTAGTACACCGTACTCCTCGTCACGTTTACGCTCAAGTAATCGCAGCGAACGGCTCTGAAGTTATCGCAGCCGCTTCAACTGTTGAAAAAGCGATTCGTGAAGAAGTTAAGAGTACTGGTAACATCGATGCAGCTAAAGCAGTTGGTAAAGCTGTTGCTGAGCGCGCTCTTGAAAAAGGCGTATCTGCTGTTGCATTCGATCGTTCTGGTTTCCAATACCACGGTCGAGTAGCGGCGCTAGCAGAATCTGCTCGCGAAGCTGGTCTGAAATTCTAAGGTAGGGTTGGAAGATGGCTAAAGAACAACAACAAGCTAGTGATTTGCAAGAAAAGCTAATCGCCGTTAACCGTGTTTCTAAGACGGTTAAAGGTGGTCGAATCATGAGCTTCACTGCACTAACAGTAGTTGGTGACGGTAATGGTCGCGTAGGTTTCGGTTACGGCAAAGCTCGTGAAGTACCTGCTGCGATTCAAAAAGCAATGGAAAAAGCACGTCGTAACATGACTACGATCGCGCTTAACGAAGGCACTCTTCACCACCCGGTGAAAGGTCGCCACTCTGGCTCTAAAGTTTACATGCAGCCAGCAGCAGAAGGTACGGGTGTTATCGCAGGTGGTGCGATGCGTGCAGTACTAGAAGTTGCAGGTGTACACAACGTACTATCTAAAGCATACGGTTCTACGAACCCTATCAACATCGTTCGTGCAACGATCGACGCTCTAGGTAGCATGAAGTCACCAGAAATGGTTGCTGCTAAACGTGGTCTAACTGTTGAATCTATTTCGGAGTAAGAACACCATGGCAACTATCAAAGTAACTCAAACTAAGAGCTCAATTGGTCGCCTACCTAAGCACAAAGCGTGTCTTAAAGGTCTTGGCCTTCGTAAAATCAACCACACAGTAGAACTTGAAGATACTCCGTGCGTTCGCGGTATGATCAACAAGGTTTACTACATGGTTAAAGTTGAGGAGTAATCAGAATGCGTTTGAATACTCTATCACCGGCTGCGGGTTCTAAGCCTTCTAAGAAGCGCGTAGGTCGTGGTATCGGTTCTGGCCTAGGTAAAACTGGTGGCCGTGGTCACAAAGGTCAAAAATCACGTTCTGGCGGCAGTGTTCGTCCAGGTTTTGAAGGCGGTCAAATGCCTTTGAAACAGCGTCTACCAAAATTCGGTTTCACTTCTCGTAAGAGCCTAGTGTCTGCTGAAGTTCGTCTAGCTGAGCTAGCGAAAGTAACTGGTGACGTTGTTGACCTAAACAGCCTTAAAGCAGCTAACGTTATCACTAAGAACATCGAATTTGTTAAAGTTGTTCTTTCAGGTGAAATCGACAAAGCTGTGACTGTTAAAGGTCTACGCGTGACTAAAGGCGCTAAAGCTGCAATCGAAGCTGCAGGCGGTAAAATCGAGGAATAATCTCGAGGGATGAGGTACAGATGGCTAAGAAACCAGGACAAGATTTTAGTAGTGCAAAGAATGGCTTAAACGAACTTAAGTCTAGACTTTTATTCGTTATAGGCGCACTTTTAGTGTTCCGTGCCGGCTCTTTTGTGCCGATCCCTGGTATTGACGCAGCTGTACTTGCCGATTTGTTCGAACAGCAAAAAGGTACCATCGTAGAAATGTTTAACATGTTCTCCGGTGGTGCATTAGAGCGTGCATCTATTTTAGCACTGGGCATCATGCCGTATATTTCGGCGTCGATTGTTGTCCAGTTGCTAACGGTAGTTCATCCAGCGTTAGCCGAACTCAAGAAAGAGGGTGAGGCAGGGCGTCGTAAGATTAGCCAATATACGCGTTATGGTACGCTTGTACTTGCAACATTCCAGGCAATAGGTATCGCAACTGGCCTTCCAAACATGGTCAATAATCTGGTTGTTATCAACCAAACCATGTTTACGCTAATTGCAACCGTAAGTTTAGTAACTGGTACCATGTTCCTAATGTGGTTAGGTGAACAAATTACAGAGCGTGGAATCGGTAATGGTATTTCCATTCTGATTTTTGCAGGTATTGTTGCTGGATTGCCTTCTGCAATCGGTCAAACAATCGAGCAAGCGCGTCAAGGTGAACTGCACGTACTTCTTCTGTTGTTGATTGCTGTACTTGCTTTCGCAGTGATTTACTTTGTTGTGTTTATGGAACGTGGTCAACGTCGTATCGTCGTTAACTACGCTAAACGTCAACAAGGCCGTAAGGTTTTCGCTGCACAAAGCACACATCTACCGTTGAAAATCAACATGGCAGGTGTTATTCCAGCAATCTTTGCTTCAAGCATTATCCTGTTCCCAGGAACACTGGCTCAGTGGTTTGGTCAGAATGGTGAGAGCAGCGCGTTCGGTTGGTTAACTGACGTGTCATTGGCTCTTAGCCCAGGTCAACCGCTGTATGTAATGCTTTATGCAGCAGCGATTATTTTCTTCTGTTTCTTCTACACGGCTCTTGTTTTCAATCCGCGTGAAACAGCAGATAACTTGAAGAAGTCAGGTGCATTCGTACCCGGCATCCGCCCAGGTGAGCAGACAGCGAAATACATCGATAAAGTAATGACTAGACTAACCCTTGCTGGTGCTCTATATATTACATTTATCTGTCTGATTCCCGAGTTCATGATGGTCGCGTGGAACGTACGTTTCTACTTCGGCGGTACTTCACTACTTATCGTAGTGGTAGTAATTATGGACTTTATGGCACAGGTACAGACTCATCTGATGTCACAACAGTATGATTCTGTGTTGAAGAAAGCAAATCTGAAAGGTTACGGCCGTTAATTCGGCGGTAGTCTCAGATTTCATCTACGGAGTTTAGCAATGAAAGTTCGTGCTTCCGTTAAAAAAATCTGCCGTAACTGTAAAGTTATCAAGCGCAACGGTGTTGTGCGTGTTATCTGTAGCAGTGAGCCAAAGCACAAACAGCGCCAAGGCTAATTAAGCAGAAATTTTTACTTGAAATATAAGGTATGGTCGAGTATATTCCTCGGCCTACCTTTTGCGTGCAAAAGAAGTAGCACTCCGCAGCGTATCCATAACGGGCTTTGCTGCGGCTATTCTTTTTAAGAAACACTAGGAGTGAATAATGGCCCGTATAGCAGGCATTAACATTCCTGATCAAAAACACGCTGTAATCGCACTAACTGCGATCTACGGCATCGGTAAAACTCGCTCTCAAGCTATCCTAGCTGAAGTGGGTATTGCTGAAGATGTTAAGATCAGTGAACTAACTGAAGAGCAGATCGATCAACTGCGTGATGGTGTAGCTAAGTACACTGTAGAAGGTGATCTACGTCGTGAAGTATCAATGAACATCAAGCGTCTTATGGACCTTGGCTGTTACCGTGGTCTTCGTCATCGTCGCAGTCTACCACTACGTGGACAGCGTACTAAAACCAACGCTCGCACCCGTAAGGGTCCGCGTAAGCCGATCAAGAAATAATCGGGAAGGTAGAGTACAATGGCTAAACAACCAACTCGCGCTCGTAAGCGCGTACGCAAGCAAGTTGCAGATGGCGTTGCGCACATCCATGCTTCTTTCAATAACACAATCGTAACCATTACTGACCGTCAAGGTAACGCTCTAGCATGGGCAACTGCAGGTGGTTCAGGTTTCCGTGGTTCTCGTAAGTCTACTCCGTTCGCTGCACAGGTTGCTGCTGAGCGTTGTGCTGAAATGGCTAAAGAATACGGTCTAAAGAACTTGGAAGTTATGGTTAAGGGTCCAGGTCCAGGTCGCGAATCTACTGTTCGTGCACTGAACGCTGCTGGTTTCCGCATCACGAACATCGTTGACGCGACACCAATCCCTCATAACGGTTGTCGTCCACCTAAGAAACGTCGCGTATAACGTTTCTAGGATAATTGGAGAAGAATCATGGCAAGATATTTGGGTCCTAAGCTGAAGCTTAGCCGTCGCGAAGGTACAGACTTATTCCTTAAGTCAGGCGTACGCGCGATCGATACCAAGTGTAAAATCGATAACGCACCAGGTGTACACGGCGCTCGTCGCGGTCGTCTATCTGAGTATGGCGTTCAGCTTCGTGAGAAGCAAAAAGTTCGTCGTATCTACGGCGTTCTAGAAAAACAATTCCGTAACTACTACAAAGAAGCAGCTCGCCTTAAAGGCAACACTGGTGAAAACCTACTTCAGCTTCTTGAAGGTCGTCTAGATAACGTAGTTTACCGCATGGGCTTTGGCGCAACTCGCGCAGAAGCACGTCAGCTAGTTAGCCACAAAGCTATCCTAGTTAACGGTAATGTTGTAAACGTTCCTTCATTCAAAATTACGGCTAACGACGTTGTTTCTATCCGCGAGAAGGCTAAACAGCAAGCTCGTATTAAAGCGGCTCTAGAAGTTGCTGAACAACGCGAAAAACCAACTTGGATTGAAGTAGATGCTGGCAAGATGGAAGGTACATTCAAGCGTATGCCTGAGCGTTCAGATCTATCTGCTGACATTAACGAACACTTGATCGTCGAGCTTTACTCTAAGTAAGGTTTAAACTAAAGAGAGGACACAATGCAGGGTTCTGTAACAGAATTTCTTAAGCCACGTCTTGTTGACATCGAACAAGTTAGCACGACACACGCAAAAGTAACTCTTGAGCCATTAGAGCGTGGCTTTGGTCACACTCTAGGTAATGCGCTTCGCCGTATTTTGCTTTCGTCAATGCCAGGTTGTGCAGTGACTGAAGTTGAAATCGAAGGCGTTCTGCACGAGTACAGCACTAAAGAAGGTGTACAAGAAGATATCCTTGAGATTCTTCTTAACCTGAAAGGTCTAGCTGTTCGCGTTGCTGAAGGCAAAGACGAAGTGTTTATTACACTAAACAAATCAGGCTCAGGCCCTGTTGTTGCAGGTGACATCACCCATGATGGTGATGTAGAGATCGCTAACCCAGAACACGTTATTTGTCACCTAACGGATGACAACGCTGAGATTTCTATGCGAATCAAAGTTGAACGTGGTCGCGGTTATGTTCCAGCTTCAGCTCGTATCCATACTGAAGAAGATGAGCGTCCAATCGGTCGTTTGCTTGTTGACGCAACTTACAGCCCAGTAGACAAAATTGCCTACGCTGTAGAAGCGGCACGTGTTGAGCAACGCACTGACCTAGACAAGCTCGTTATCGATATGGAAACGAACGGTACTCTAGAACCTGAGGAAGCAATCCGTCGCGCAGCTACTATTCTAGCTGAGCAATTGGATGCGTTCGTAGATCTTCGTGATGTACGTGTTCCTGAGGAGAAGGAAGAGAAGCCGGAGTTCGATCCTATTCTACTGCGTCCTGTAGACGATCTTGAACTAACAGTTCGCTCTGCTAACTGTCTAAAAGCAGAAGCGATTCACTACATCGGTGATCTTGTACAGCGTACTGAGGTTGAGCTACTTAAAACGCCAAACCTTGGTAAAAAATCTCTTACTGAGATTAAAGACGTACTTGCATCACGTGGTCTGTCTCTGGGCATGCGCCTAGAAAACTGGCCACCAGCGTCTATCGCTGAAGATTAATCGATACTAGTTAGAAGGATTAGGTCATGCGCCATCGTAAGAGTGGTCGTCAACTCAACCGCAACAGCAGCCATCGCAAAGCGATGTTCAGCAATATGGCTAGCTCTCTTGTACGTCATGAAGTAATCAAGACTACATTGCCTAAAGCAAAAGAGCTACGTCGCGTAGTTGAGCCTTTGATTACACTAGCTAAGACTGACAGTGTTGCTAACCGTCGTCTAGCATTTGCACGTACTCGTGATAACGAAGTAGTTGCGAAACTATTCAACGAACTAGGTCCACGTTTTGCTGCTCGTCAGGGCGGTTACACTCGTATCCTAAAAGCTGGCTTCCGTGCTGGCGATAAAGCTCCAATGGCTTACATTGAGCTAGTTGATCGCCCAGAAGCATCTGAAGAAGCTGCTGCTGAGTAATCAGTAAAGTTCGTAGAACTAAAAAAGCCGAGCATTTATGCTCGGCTTTTTGCTATCTGCTATTTTGAAATTGACCGTGATTTAAATCGCCTCTCCCCTTCACTGCCATAGTGATGTCAGTGAATCCATAAGACCTGAACTTGCTCCTTGTGAACCCAGGTAATCTAATACTACCGGCGCGAATTGTGAAATCATCGACGGGTCTAAACCTACTGATGAAAATGCACTTTTAACACTCTCCATATCTTGTATTGAGGAGAGAAGACCGCTGCTTGTTAGGGAATCCATTCCAGGAATGAGCGAACTTAGTTCACTCTTCTGCTCTGAACCTAATGAGCTTTGTGCCAGAGAGAGTAGCGCTCCAACACCTGTTGTCGCTTGTTCGGGTGAGACAGAGAGGTCGTTGACTAAGTCATTAACGACTGGTGAGTCTTTTGCCTTCAGCATAGAATTCGCGCTAGACAGCAAACTGTTTGCATCGTCTGCTGATACACTAGAAAGATCGAGTGCTGCGTGTGTTGGGGCTGAAATTAGTAGTGCCGTAGAAAGGGCTAGAAGAGTTCTCATGATACCGTCCATTTTATTGTCTTCTCACTAAGATTAGACAATAAAAAAGCAGTGACGAGTCACTGCTTTTAAAAATTGAGTATCAGAGCTGAGATTAAGCGATGATGTCTAGTAGCTCAACTTCGAATACTAGTGCTGCAAACGGAGGAATCGCTGCACCTGCGCCGCGCTCACCGTATGCTAGGTCTTGAGGAATGTACAACTTCCACTTAGAACCTACAGGCATTAGTTGAAGAGCTTCAACCCAGCCTTTGATTACGCCAGTCACTGGGAACTCAGCTGGTTGACCGCGAGATACAGAGCTGTCGAATACAGTACCGTCTGTTAGCTCACCGTGGTAGTGAACACGTACAGTTTTGTCTGCAGATGGGATTTCGCCAGTACCTTCAGTGATCACTTCGTATTGAAGACCAGACTCAAGAACTGTTACTTCTGAACGAAGTGCGTTGTCTTTTAGGAAGCTTCGCCGTCAGCTGCAGCTGCTTTTGCAGCTTCTTGACGTAGTGCTTCTGCGCGAGTGTGTAGCTCTTGCAGTGCGTTGTTGATCTCGTCAATTTCGATTTCTGGCATGTCACCAGTTAGTGCAGTTGCAATACCTTTAGCGATTGCATCTACGTTTAGACCTTCTAGCCGCTACCTGCTAGTTGTTGGCCCATTTGTAGACCAATACCATAGCTTGCTTTCTGTTCTACAGTTTCTAATTTCACGTCAGACATGACGGTCTCTCTTGCTATTCGAATGAAGACGAAAGCATACCAGTTCTGGCTTTAAACCGAAACGCTCTAACCAACTTTTACCAATTAATTCGTTTTGGTTGTTAAACTTGTGACATTAGGCGGTTATAAATTAGCAGACCTGCGATTTTTCTATACTCTGAACGCAGGTTTTCTTAAACTGAGACGGTTGTGTAGTAGGAGACCAATGGGAATGAATCGTCGTCACCGTAAAAAGCAAAAAGTTGACCACGTTCAAGTGCTGAAAGAAAAGTGGCAAGCGCTGGATTTATCGCGTCTAAAGCAAATCGATTTGTCTCGACTGTCTGCGATACGTGATAAGGCTAAGGCGTTATGGCATCGTTTGCCGCGTCTGCATAGAAGGGTTTTGAGCGTTCTCATTCCTGTTGTTATTGTGTTGATGCTTTTGCCTAGCCAAAAGGCTGAGGCGCCTCAAGTGACCCCTACCAATCAACGAGTCGCAGTCAGCGTCAATACCGCGCCATTGAGTGAGCAGTCGTCGCAGGTTAACGTGGAAGAGCGAGTAGAAACTGATTGGCGTGAGTATACGGTGAAAAAAGGTGACACGCTCGCACGCGTATTTCGCACCAACCAATTGCCGATGGCAGACTTGAATGCGCTGGCACGCATTGAAGGCAGCGACAAACCACTAAGCCGAATTAAGCAAGGTCAGCTAATTCGATTTAAGTTCAATGAAGAGGGCAGCTTAGATATCTTGCAGATTGAGCGTGGTGACCAGTCGATCATGTTCTTCCGCTTATCTGATGGCGGATTTGGTCGCAGTAAATAGAAAAAGATAAGAAGGGGCTCGCAAGCCCCTTTTTGGTTCAAGTCGTCACTGTTTAAGTCACGGTTATTTGAGAAGCCTCATGTCAATATGAGGGATATCATCTTCTAGGTATTCATCCGAGCAGGCACTAAAGCCATGTTTTGAATAGTAAGCTTGCAAGTGAGATTGCGCACCGAGTTGGATGCTCTCATTAGGCCACAGACGCTCACACTCGAGTTTTGCTTGCACCAGTAAATCATGCCCTAAACCACCCCCACGATGCGTCTGCTTCGTTGCTACACGGCCAATACTCACTTGTTCGTACGTAGTGCCTTTTGGTAACAATCGCGCACAGGCGACGAGTTCATCACCTTGGTAACCCAGTAAATGGTGTACGCCTTCGATTTGGTCTTTGTTATCCAATTCTGGATAAGGGCAGGTTTGTTCTACCACAAAGACATCGACGCGCAGTTTGATCAACTCATATAGATCAGTCGTGTTGAGTTCAGTGAACGTTTTTGTCTTCCAGATAATCATGATGTATTTCTCTTTATTGCTATCAACGGCCTATCGTTCTTAGACTAAACCGAGGCGAATAAAAAAGCCACGCATTACGCGTGGCTAGACTTATTAGGGCGGTATCTAAATCTAGAGACCGTTATTTTTGTAAGTCGATTTGGTAAACCGCGAAGCCAACATCGTCAGTCGCTACCTTCTCCATTGGATATTGACCTTTGTCGCTGATAAATTGCGCCGCTTTCTCTGATGGAGAGGTTTCAAAACGCACGTCTAGCTTAGCGCTTGTGCTAATTGGCGCAAATGACCAGTTGTTGTCCGCACTTGGCGTCACTTCGCCTTTCTCTTTGCTTACTTTCGAGATGTAGTTAGCAACGATAGAACGGTTTTCATCTGGAGAATCAAATGCGATAAAGTCGCTACCAGTACCAGGGAACTTGTTGCTGTATGCACGGTAGTTGTTGGTTGCAATGATGAAGGTTTGCTTCATGTCGATTGGCTTACCGTTATAAGTCAGGCCAACGATACGCTCGCTGCTTTCATCCAGCAGTTTACAGTTGCCATCGTAACGAGCTGGTTTAGTAACATCGATTTGGTATTCAACACCATCCATCACATCAAAGTTGTAGGTGCGGAAGCCATCCCAATCGATCAGTGATTGTGGCTTGTTAGAGTTCGCATCGATTTGCTTGAACTGACCTGCAGAACACTCTAACCATTCCTTCACTTCTTTACCCGTTACTTTCAGTGCAACGAGCGTATTTGGGTATAGGTATAAGTCGGCCGCATTACGGAATGTAAGCTGCCCCGATTCTACTTCGGTAAAGTTCGCAGGATCGTTTTTGCGACCGCCCGCTTTAAATGGTGCAGCGGCCGATAGAACTGGCAGACCATCAAGATCCGGATCGCCTTGGATCATGGTCTCTACATAATCTTTTTGTGCAAGGTTAACGATCTGTACCGTCGGGTCATCCTGCACTAGCGCTAAGAAACTGTACATCACATCATTGGCTTTACCAATCGGTTGGTTTACGAAATCACGTGTGGCACTGTGATCGCCTTTAACCGCATCAACAATACCTTGGTCTGCTTTAGCAATTGGCTTTTTGTTTGCAGCGTCGAAGATTGGACGAGCTTCTGTTTGCGCGTCAGCTACTTTCCAGCTATCACCGTCTTGCTCAAGCACAAGATCCATTACGCCAACGTGACTACCCCAACGTCCCGGCATCACCGCAGCAATACCATTGATAGTGCCTTTTTCGTTATCAACGCCTTGGATATTGTCAAAGCCTTTACCTGGGAATACTGCGTGAGAGTGACCAAACGCAATCGCGTCGATGCCCTCTACTTCAGAAAGGTAGTAAGTCGAGTTTTCTGCGCCAGCTTTGTACGGATCGCTTGAAACGCCTGAGTGCGGGATAGCAACGATAATGTCCGCACCTTCTTTCTTCATCTGAGGTACTAGCTTTTCAGCGGAAGCTTTAATGTCTTCAGCGAACACTTTGCCTTCGAGGTTTTTCTTATCCCATACCATGATTTGAGGTGGCACAAAGCCGATATAACCCACTTTCACGTCGTGTGCATTGCCATCGGTGTCTTTGAATGTATGGGTTTTGATTAGGTAAGGCTTGAAGTAGTGGTCACCGGTTTTTTTGTCAAACACGTTAGCGCTGATGTAAGGGAAGTTAGCGCCTTCCAGTGAGGTTTTGAGGAACTCAAGGCCGTAGTTAAACTCGTGGTTACCAATGTTACCGACATCGTAGTCAAGCTGGTTCATCGCTTTATAAACCGGGTGGATTTCACCTGGCTTAATGCCTTTCGATGCCATGTAGTCGCCCATTGGGCTACCTTGAAGTAGGTCTCCGTTATCCACCAATACGCTGTTCGTTACCTCACCACGAGCTTCTTTTACCAAAGTAGCAGCGCGAGTCAGGCCGATTTTCTGCGACGGCTTATCCTTGTAGTAGTCGTAATCCATAACATTAGTATGAATGTCCGTCGTTTCGATAATTCTTAACTTGATCTCGTCAGCCATCGCTGGGCCTGCCATTGTAAGCATCCCGCCTAGCACAGCGATAGAAATTGGGGTCACTGCCACTTTCATCTTCATATCCTTCTAATTCGAGGGTGATTCAAAAACTCGCTAAGTGTATCAATTTGTGATGTAAGAAATGTTTCTATGGCTATAAAAGTGTGATCTGTATTTGTTACTTACTGGGGTTCTGATACCGATCTCTCACCTTTATCAGTAAGACTACAACTGATAGAGGTTCAACACGGCGAGTTAGTTCGAAATTTGACCATATTTTCGGGCTAAATGGCTTCTTTAGTGACTTTTGGAATAAAAAATGAAATTTTAGAATTTCAAGTAATATAGGCGAGTGGTCATAATGCCATCATTCGATATGCGAAGGATTGCCATTATGAACCCAACTTTTACTAACCAGCCGGGCAAAGGAAGTACACCCACTTTGGTTAGCAACCAAGATAAGCCAAGGCTAGCCAAATCACAGCTCAACGAAGGCGAGGTGGCTTTAATCGGTGCCGGCCCTGGCGATCCTGAACTACTGACCATAAAAGCATTAAATCTTCTGCAACAAGCTGACGTTGTGCTCTATGACTATCTTGTTTCTGAAGAAATTATGGCGCTGGTACCAGATAGTACTATTTTAGTTTGTGTGGGCAAAAGAGCTGGTCATCACAGCGTTCCTCAAGAAAAAACCAATCAACTGTTGGTCGAGTTTGCCCTGAGTGGTCACAAAGTCGTTCGTATTAAAGGTGGCGATCCGTTTGTATTTGGCCGTGGTGGTGAAGAGCTGCAAGTTCTCGCATCAGCAGGTATTCGATTCCAAGTAGTACCTGGCATTACCGCAGCCGCTGGTGCGACGGCTTACGCAGGTATCCCCCTAACTCATCGAGACTACGCGCAATCGGCGCTGTTTGTCACCGGGCACCTAAAACCGGATAGCGATGATATGGATTGGTCGACGCTGGCGCGCGGCAATCAGACTCTCGTTATCTACATGGGGCTAATGAAATCTGACTATATCCATTCGCAACTTATTGAACACGGCCGAAGTTCAAGTGTACCTGTTGCCATTATTGAGCGTGGGACACAGGCAACCCAAAAGGTCTTACGCGGCACTTTGGCGACACTACCGGAGATGGCCAAAGATGCGCAGTCGCCATCACTGATTGTTGTCGGTGAGGTGGTCTCGTTAGCCGATGAACTCTCTTGGTTTGGTGAAGATAGTGCACAGCCAAGCCAAATCGAAACACTACAAAGTATTAGAGCTTAACCCTAAGAGGATAGCTCACTCATATTCTAAATCAGTCGTGTGTTGGCCAAGTCACGTCAACATGAACAAAGGAAGCACAACTCATGGACCAAGAAAGACTCACACACCTTAAACAGTTGGAAGCGGAAAGTATTCACATCATCCGCGAAGTCGCCGCGGAATTTGATAATCCCGTCATGATGTACTCGATCGGTAAAGACTCGTCGGTGATGCTGCATCTAGCGCGTAAAGCATTTTACCCAGGTAAGATCCCGTTCCCATTACTGCACGTGGATACCGATTGGAAGTTCAAAGAGATGATTGAATTTCGCGACCGTACAGCAAAGAACTACGGATTCGAGCTTTTGGTGCACAAGAACCCAGAAGGTCTAGCCATGGGCTGTAGCCCGTTTGTGCACGGTTCATCTAAACATACCGACATTATGAAGACTCAAGGTCTAAAGCAGGCGCTCAACAAATACGGTTTTGATGCGGCATTCGGTGGTGCACGTCGTGATGAAGAGAAGTCTCGTGCTAAAGAGCGTGTCTATTCATTCCGCGACAAGAACCATACATGGGATCCGAAGAACCAACGTCCTGAGCTGTGGAAAACCTATAACGGTCAAATTAACAAAGGCGAGAGCATCCGTGTGTTCCCACTTTCTAACTGGACTGAACTCGATATCTGGCAATACATCTTGCTAGAAGGCATTGAAATCGTGCCTCTGTATCTTGCAGCACCACGTCCAGTGGTCGAGCGCGATGGTATGTTGATCATGGTGGACGATGACCGCATGGAAATCGGCCCTGATGAAACGGTTGAACACAAGAGTGTGCGCTTTAGAACACTTGGCTGTTACCCATTGACCGGTGCTATTGAGTCGGAGGCGACCACACTTACTGGAATTATCGAAGAGATGCTCGTCGCGACCTCAAGTGAGAGGCAAGGGCGAGCGATCGACCACGATCAGTCAGGATCGATGGAGCTTAAGAAACGTCAAGGATACTTTTAAGGATCGAAGGAACAGATTATGAACAGCGCAGTAGAAGCACAACTTGCCGAACTCGGTATTGAAGGTTACCTGAGTCAGCACCAGTACAAATCGTTACTTCGATTCCTAACGTGTGGCTCAGTTGATGATGGTAAAAGTACCTTAATTGGTCGCTTGCTCCACGACTCGAAACAAATTTATGAGGATCAACTCGCGGCGGTTCACTCTGATAGCCAGCGTGTTGGTACGACTGGTGAGAAGCCAGATTTAGCCTTACTTGTCGATGGCTTACAGGCAGAGCGTGAGCAAGGGATCACGATTGATGTGGCATACCGCTACTTCTCGACCCAAAAACGTAAGTTCATCATTGCCGATACTCCGGGGCATGAGCAGTACACGCGAAACATGGCAACGGGTGCATCGACCTGTGATCTTGCGGTGATCTTGATTGATGCGCGTAAAGGCGTGCTCGATCAAACGCGTCGTCACTCGTTTATCTCCAGCCTACTTGGTCTAAAGCACTTTATTGTTGCGGTGAACAAGATGGATTTGGTCGATTACTCACAGCAGCGCTATGAAGAGATCCGCGATGAGTATCTGACGTTCTCAGAGAATCTAGGCAAAGACATCGACATTCAGATGATCCCGATCTCTGCCCTAGAGGGCGACAACGTCGTGGATCTCAGTGACAAGATGAGTTGGTATCAAGGTGAGCCATTGCTCGATCTACTAGAGAAAGTGGACATCGACCAAGGTAAACAGCAAGGGGAGTTCCGCTTCCCAGTGCAATACGTTAACCGACCAAACCTAGATTTCCGTGGCTTTGCCGGCACTATTGGTTCTGGTGAAATCCGCGTTGGCGATGAGATTAAAGCACTGCCGTCCGGTAAGACGTCTAAAGTCGAGCGTATCGTGACGTTTGATGGTGATTTGCCGAGTGCATTTGCAGGTCAAGCAGTGACATTAACGCTGACCGATGAGATTGATATCAGCGTGGTGACTTGATTGTTAAGCAAGATGCTCGTGTTGCGTCATCAAATCGTCTACTGGCGGATGTGGTGTGGATGACGGATGAGCCGCTAGCGGCAGGTCGCAGTTACGACATCAAAATTGCAGGTAAGAAAACGCAGGGACAGTTGGATGCGGTTCGCCATCAGTACGACATCAACTCACTTAAATCGTTTGAGGCAGAATCACTGCCACTAAACGGCATCGGTTTGTGTGAGTGGTCACTGACGGAAGCGGTAGCCATTGATAGCTACGATTCGGTTCAAGATACCGGTGGTTTTATTGTGATTGATCGTCTTACCAACGTGACAGTGGGTGCTGGTCTTGTTCGTGAAGCTTTAGCTGAAGAGCAGCGTTCACCACAAGAGCGTATGGGGGCCTTTGAGAAAGAGCTTAAGGCTCTGATCATGAAGCACTTCCCTGAGTGGGACGCGAAAATATAACCACCGTTATATAACCGTAACCATGAGCTCTAGCGATCGCTAGAGCCAATAATGACAACGCAGTGACTTTGCAAAAGGAATAGGATGATGTGGGAACAAGGAGTGGTGCTAGCTTTGCTGATGTCTATCATCACTTGCTTGATAGCAACCCAGATCAAACCGAGCCTTATTTTTGCAGGCGCTGCGTTTTTGGCGTTTATTGCTGGCATGATAGATATCAATGCGGTTGCGAGTAATTTCACCAACTCATCGCTGCTGACTCTGGTGTTATTGATTTTATCCTCAGCAGCGCTAGAGAAAACACGTCTAATTAGCTGGGTCAGCCGCTCTATTGCCACAGGGCGTTTAGGGGCTGTCGTCGCTAAATTGGGTATCTCGACTGCACTGCTTTCCTCGTTTACTAACAATACGGCAGTGGTCGTCTCGTTAATTGGTGCTATTAAGCGTAATCAGCGCCATGCGCCATCCAAATTACTGATCCCGTTATCTTATGCTGCCATTCTAGGCGGCACACTGACGCTGATTGGTACCTCAACCAACCTGATTATTAACAGCTTCGTTGAGGATGTAGGTCTACCGAGCTTGGGTTTCTTCGAGCCGACCTGGATTGGCTTGAGCGTACTGTTCGGTGGCGTGTTGGTATTAATTCCGCTTAGCTATTTCTTGCCGAACTACGATGACACCAACCAAGATGATCTACCGTATTTTTTAGAAGCACGAGTAGAATCTGGCTCACCGCTGGTGGGACGCAGTATCGCTGAGAACAACCTAAGGGCACTGCGTAAGCTTTTCCTTGCCGAGGTGGTTCGTGATGGTCAAACGTTGGCATCGGTCGGCCCTGACTTTGTATTAGAAGCCAAAGACCGCTTACTATTTTGTGGTGATGTGGAAAGTGTCGCGACGCTACAAGAAATTACCGGCTTAACCTTTTTTGGTCAACATCACCTCAACGGACAGAACTTACTGGAAGTGGTGGTAAGCTCGTCGGCGACATTTTGTAATAACACCCTTAAATCGAGTCAGTTTCGAGATCGCTTTGATGCGGTGGTCGTGGCGATTCGTCGCGGTCATGAGCGTTTGGAAGGTGGGCTTGGCAATATTATCCTGCAAGCGGGGGATACTTTAGTACTCGCTCCGGGTAAACGCTTTGAGGCACTTCGTCGTCAGCATCGCAAAGAGTTCGTGCTTGTTAACGATTTAGACTCCAGTGCCAAGCTTGACCTAGCGAAGTCTAGCTATGTTCTGTTTGGCTTTGTTGCTGTCATAGCGTTAGCACTTACTAACGTGCTTCCTATCATTAAAGGGCTCGCACTGTATCTGATAGCGGTATTGGCGTTTGGTATCGTTAATTTGGGTGAGCTGCGCCGCCGCTTCCCAACCGATATTGTGGTGATCGTCGGCTCCGCACTTTCCATTGCTCAGTTAATGATTTCAACTGGCCTTTCTGAGCGTATGGGTGACATGTTCATCGAGATGTTCAATGGCTGGGGCGTATTCGGTGCGTTAGTGGCCACTTACTTAGTGACACTGTTATTGACCGAGTTGGTCACCAATAATGCTGCAGCGGCGCTGGCGTTCCCGATTGGCTACAGTATGTCGGTCGCCTATGGTGTCGATCCTATGCCATTTATCATGGCAGTGCTGTTTGGGGCGAGCGCAAGCTTTGTCTCTCCCTACGGCTATCAAACCAACCTATTGGTGTATAGCGTGGGTAATTATCAGCTTAAAGATTACATGCGGATTGGCATTCCCATCTCCATCGTTTACTCGGTGTTGGTGCTCGCTCTTATCCCTTACTTTTTTCCTTTTTAACGGCGTTACCTAAGGACGAGTTATGTCGAATACTGTACAAGCCTCTGACACTATCGAAAAAGATGAAAACGTGATTTGGCATCAACATGTGGTGACCAAGTCAGAGCGTGCTGAATTGAAAAAACAGCAGCCTGTGGTGCTGTGGTTTACAGGCTTATCGGGAGCTGGCAAATCCACCGTAGCCGGCGCGCTCGAAACAGAACTGGCCACTCGTGGCTACCATACCTATTTGCTAGATGGTGATAACGTCAGACACGGTCTGTGCCGCGATCTAGGTTTTTCGGAGCAAGACCGACGTGAAAACATCCGCCGCGTGGGTGAGCTGGCTAAGCTAATGGCGGACGCAGGTCTGATTGTGCTCTCTGCATTTATCTCTCCGCATCGTGAAGAGCGCACCTTGGTTCGTGACCTTTTGCCTGAGGGCGAGTTTATGGAAGTGTTTGTCGATGCGAGCTTAGCGGTGTGTGAATCACGCGATCCAAAAGGCCTCTACAAAAAAGCGCGTGCCGGCCAGATCCCTAACTTTACCGGTATCGATTCTGAGTACGAAGCTCCGCTTGAGCCAGAGATCCATCTTAAAGCCGGCGACTACGCAGTCGCCGAGCTGGTGGAGCAATGTTTAGCGGTACTCAAGGCTAAGCAAGTCATCAGTTAATCAGTTGGGCTGCTACACCGTATGATGAAAAGAGGTTGGCAGCTCACCTTTGACCACAAATTTTCGATTCAGCAGCGCCACTAATTGCTCTTGATACTGAGCATTGCTGCGGTGACCAAGCAACTGGCACAGCTCATTGCCGGTTGGTGTAAAGCGGTAGTAAGTTAGCGTAATGCCTTTGGTTTTCGCTGCCAACGTCATTTCTTGGCCTTGATAGCTAAGCTTTAATGGTGCTTCTTTACTGATCTCTCCTGATTCGAGCTCTGTTGCCAGCAATACACCTAACTCGACTAATAGCAGGATGCTAGAGTAAGGCAATTGATACTCACCCAAACTCAATTCATCGACACTCTCGCGACGAGAGAAGCTGAACAAACCTGTTTGATGTTTTATGCCGAGCAGTAACTTACGACTGCTGTCCGTTCCAAAGCTGCACGCTAATGACGAGGCTCTTTGTAGAGTTTGCGCTTCTTTGGGGGTCATGTCCCGAAGCGTTTTTAATGCCTTCATCGATGTGGCGCCAGGATTGGTGATTTCGCGTTTTAACACTTGAGCCCATAGCTTTTGCATTGACGAGTTGTGGATCTCTTTCGCCATATCAAAATAGCGTACTAACCAGTCAAAATCAGGCTCTCCCGCCACTTCGTTTTTGCAGGCTGCCATCGCTGCTTTGATGATTTGCTCCAGGTTCTTCTGGCGTTGCTCTTTCCCTTGTTTTTCACGCAGCATGGCTCGTTCAAACAATGACTGGCTTGGCGTTTCCTCACGGATCAGAGCGTCGAGGTAATGAGACTCGGCAATCGCGCGTAAACGACTGGCGCTGTCTTTCATGTGATGGGCTTTCTTTTGCCCAGACTCAGTGGACGAGTTAGATTCTACTTTAGCAGGCTTGCTCTCAACGGGATGATGACTCATTACTCAGACTCAATATGAAGCGAAAACGAAGCAATAATGTGAAATAAGTCTTCAATTTAGCGGGAATTTCGTGCAAAAACCAGCGTAATTTATGTGAGCTGATGTCCGAAAATAGCGGCTACGAGAAGCGGTTGTAAAAACTCTAGGATAAATGCTAAAATTTTGTTAAGTTTATGCTTCATAATAGAGGAGGGCGTTATGAGGCACTCAAGAGACAATCACTCGTTAGAGAGTCATGCGCCACAGAGCAAAATGAAAAAGCAGGTCTCGGTTATCTTGCTGCTGTGTGTCTATATTGGCGTACTGGGCTATCTTTCTACATTAATAGGCTAATAGCCTAGCACGCGGTTTCGTATCTAATGTTTTCGTATTTAGCTACGACGCGGTTCAATTATCACTCGGCTTCGTCATAGCCATCATCGTAGTCTTCAATCTCATAACCATCGATTAAGTAGCCAGTCTGCGCTAGCTCTGAGTCGATGGTTTCTGTTTTTAGCGTACCAACAACATAAATCACATCCCATAGACGGTGTACAGGCGCGCCTTCCTTGAACTTCACGTAGATGATTTGGTTTGGCGGCGGTGGTGGAACGTGGATACAGGCACCGAAGTAGGGTACCAATAGAAATTCCGTTACCGCATTTTCATCCCCTTCGAGTGGGATAACGAAGCCAGGGATTTTTACCTTACTGCCATTGAGTTCTTGGCGCACGGTACCGACTTTCGATTGTTCCATCACGCCACCGGAGTGATCGACTGAAGGCATCCCCATCGCATCAAACTGATTGCGCTCTTTCTCCGGAATGAGATCAATCCAATCGAGTGTTAATACATCTGAGTCAGTTTCAGCCATCGCCAGTGGCGCAGCCAGCACGCTCAGGGATAGCAATAAGCCACAAAGTAGCGTTTTCAAGGTTTTCATCGAAGTCCCACTAAATACGGATGGTCATGCCATCACTTAATGATTGTCTGTAAGCACGCAGCGCAGGGAAGAAGCCAATAATAATGCCTGCTAACTGCACAAACCCAAGTAGCATCCATTCGTGTGAACTGATCCCAGATAAGGCAATATTAATCCCGTAATTTGAGGTAATGATTGGCGCTGCGACCGCAAGCATCGCATACATACCACCCACACCGCAAATGATACCTATGGTGGTCAAAACCGTGGCTTCACTAATCAGCAATACGAACACATGGCGCGGCCTTGCCCCCATTGCTCTGAGAATTGCCATTTCGCGGCGACGCTCCTGAAGGCTAGTTAAGAGACTCGATAACATGCCCATAAGACCGGCTACAACCACAAACACAGAGACAATCAATAGTGCCTGCTCTGCGACACTCATCATGCCCCATAGCTCATGCAAGGCAATACCTGGGAGGATTGCGCTGAGTGGCTCTTGTTTATAGGTGTTGATCTGGCGTTGTAAGGCGAAGGTTTGGATTTTACTTTTCAGTCCAATCATCATCGCCGTAATTTGCTTGGGATGGAAATCCATTTCGAGCAGTTGCTCTTTGGTTGGATTGTTACCAAGGTTTGCGCCAGACTCCCAACCGACGTGAATCGCTTCGATGGCTTCCAGTGATACGTGAACCGTTTTATCTACTGGCGTTCCTGTAGGTGCTAAGATACCGACCACTTTGAATGGTGTATTTTCATGGCGGCTAAAGCCTACATCACTGATGCCATGAGCAATAACGATCTCTGTACCGATGTCATAGCCAAGCTTCTTAGCAACCTCAGAGCCAATAACCGCTTCAAATAGGTTGTCGAACTCTTCTCCTTTGCTCAGAGCAAGATGCTGCTTTTGACCATATTGATAGTGCTCAAAGTAGCTATGATTGGTGCCCATCACTCGAAAGCCGCGGTGAGAATCGCCGAGAGAGATAGGGATCGCCCATTGTACTGCGCGATGATTGCTAAATTCTTCGAAACTCTTCCAGTCGATATTGTTGGTCGCATTACCAATACGAAATACTGAGTAGAGCAATAAGTTCACTTGTCCGGAGCGACCACCCACAATTAAGTCTGTGCCAGAAATCGTGTTGGCAAAGCTGCTTTTTGCTTGAGTTCGAATGCGCTCAACACCCATTAGCAAAATAACGGAAATCGCCACCGTCAGAATGGTGAGTAGTGCCGTGGTTTTACGGTTCAGCAGGCTTTTCCACGCCAGCTTTAATGTGATGCTCATAGCGGCCTCACTTGATTAATATCTTGTAGGTTTTCAGTGCGCTTGAATAAAGGCTCGAGCGTTGGATCGTGGCTGACGAAAATGAGTGTTGATTCAGCGCGGTTCGCTTGTTCCATGAGTAGCTCGATGAAGGCTTCACGATTGTCGTGATCTAAGGCTGAGGTCGGCTCGTCAGCAATCAGAAATTCAGGCTGGCCGATGAGTGCTCTTGCAGCCGCGACACGTTGCTGCTGACCAATACTGAGTTCAATCACAGGTTTTTGCAGCAGATTGGACGGTAGGCGTAAATGATCAAGCAGTCGCTTGGCTTCATCAGCGAGTGAGCCAGATACCTTCTCTTTGCGTCTTTGCGAAAAGTGGCAAGGCAGCGTGACATTGTCGATGACCGACAAATAAGGGATCAAATTAAACTGTTGAAAAACATAGCCGATGTGGTCGGCGCGAAATCTATCGCGTTTTGACGCTGAAAGCGCAGTTAAGTTTTGATTGAGTGCCAAGATATTCCCGCTGGTGGCCGTATTTATACCAGTAAGCAAACCGAGCAATGTCGATTTACCACTGCCACTTGGGCCTTTGAGAAATAAATGCTCACCTTGTTCGATGATAAGAGAGGGAATATCAAGAGTTGGAGCTTGGTCGGGCTGCCACTTAAACGTGACGTCTTTGAGTTCGATTACGCTAGCCATAGTGTCCTCTAAAAACTACCCTCAAGCCTCGGGCGAGGCCTGAGGGTTGGACGGTTTAGAATTTAATAGTTGTGCTACCTGATGTCAGTTCCGTTGCCGATTGTGCGCTATCCGTTAGCAGGTTTACTGATACTTTCTCAGTTGCAGGGAAGTGTGTAAACCACTGTGTATCAATTTGCGAGACTTTAGCGACGTCTTCACAAGAGAATTGGTATTGAACTGAGAATTCACCGTGGCCATCATGGTGGTCGTGGTCGTGGTCGTGGTCGTGGTCTTTGTGCTCATCATGATGCTCGTGTTCATCATGTCCTTTATGGTCGTCGTGATGATCGTGACCTTTGTGATCATCATGATCTTTATGCTCGCCATGGTGATCATGCTCATCATGATGCTCGCCTTTCTCTAGCGTGTTTTCAATATGAGCCTCAACCAGTTTACAGTTCGCAGCAGCTGGAATCGTTAGAATGCTGTTTACATTGTTCAGTTTTGCTGTGGCATCAGCGATGGCTGACTTTTCTGCATCCGTCTTTGGTGCGTGTTCAAAGCCCACTACATCAGCGCCTGGAGCGGTGATTTCCACTAAAAGATCTTGACCATCTTGAGCAATGTTAAATTCTACGTGACCATGCACATGAGCATCATGTTGGCGAAATTGGTCTTCAGCGACAGCGAACTGCGATACAACAAGACCAGCTAAGAGTGTCATCTTCAGTTTCATGATTAATCCTTAAATAGCGAAGTAAAAGTAGTGAGCACCAATGCAGGTAAAGAGCCTGTTGAAATAGCCCAGCGCAAAGGTCTCTGGTAAGAACGATGCGATCGGTTCTCGTTTAACTGTTGTTTGTTATGTTATAACAAACAAATATATTTTCCAGAGGAAACAACATTTAGCCTGAGCTTTCTGACCGGAAAACAACAAAAAAGGAGCCGCAAGGGCTCCTTCTCAGAATCTTTTACTGTCAATTAGATGTTGTCAGTAACCAAGCTCAGCACTTGCTGAATGTCAGCATCGCTTAGTGCCCCTTCCTTAACATAGAGGATCTTACCTTGCTTGTCCTGAACGATAATTGCTGAGCTGTCTTCTGCAAGTTGCCAAGCATTCGCCACCAGGCCGTGCTTGTCTAGCACCAATGATGACCATGGAAATTCTTTTTTGCTATCTTCAGCGGAAGATTTAACAAATGAGCTGGTGCCCCACATTGCATCGTCTTGGTTGATGACGGTTGTGGTTTGATAACTTTCTTTCGGAAAATCTGCAGCGGTAATGGCAGCCATCAGTGGCGCGTTCATTTCTTTTGAGCTGCTGCGGCCGGCGATAGCTTGGATGACACGCACTTTACCTAGCATGTCATTAGTACTCCATGCCTGGTAGTTGATTGCGTCGTTGTTTAGGATAAGTTCACCGTGATCACTGACCGATACAGAGCGAGCATTTCCACCGACTTGTAGGTTGGTTGCCATAGCAAATGCTGGCACAAGCAGCATCGCGAGAGTTAGGAGAGGCTTTAGTTTCATTGTAATAGTTTCCGTTACTTTGTATTGGGCGGCTACCTTAGGCGAACTCAAGGTCAGCCACAACGTAAATAATGATGATTTGACCAAGAATTGTCTGTCTCTCAATAAAATCATTTCAAGCATAACAGCAATTTATAGTTTGTTGCAAAGTTGTTAACTTTTGTTTGTGTCCTCAAGAATTTCGAGTATAATTTCAATCGAACGCAAACTATATTGCGAAATGACTCGCAGAAATGTGGTCACGATTAGATGTACTCAAACGGATATTGAGGTTAGGTTATGCTGCGTAAGTTTACGGTTTATCGTCCGCGTCAAATTGCGAAGTTCGTAAAGACGTTGTTTAAAGGTCAGTTCTTTATTGCAGGAATTGGATTGTTTCGTTTTGATAACGGCAAGGTGCTGCTTCCAGAAGTAGAGGACAGGCAAAAACTGGTAGCGTTTAAAGAGATAAACGGTGAGATTGCCGCATTGGCACTCTAAATAAGCCAAAAAAATGAATTTGAAATGCCCTCGCGATTGCGAGGGCATTTTTGTATGTGTCAGTTTAACTCAGGCGGGAAGCACACTCCGGTGCCACCAATGCCGCAGTAGCCATTCGGATTTTTCGCAAGATATTGTTGGTGATAGACCTCTGCAAAGTAATACTCACCAAGCGGAGCAATCTCAGTGGTGATACCAGTATCGCCGAGCGCTTGCTGATATTGTTGCTGAGTTTGCTTAGCAATATTTGCCTGCTCGTCATTCGTGGTGTAAATCGCTGAGCGATATTGAGTACCGATATCGTTGCCTTGACGCATCCCTTGAGTCGGATCGTGCTTTTCCCAAAATGTGCGCAGAATGGTGGCGAGGGAGGTTTGCGTAGTATCAAACACGATGCGAACCACTTCGGTGTGGCCGGTTAAGCCGCTACAGACCTCTTCGTAGGTTGGGTTGGGTGTAAAGCCGCCAGAGTAGCCTACAGAGGTCGAAACCACGCCCGGCAATTGCCAAAACAAGCGCTCAGCGCCCCAAAAACAGCCCAACCCTAAAACAATACTCTCTTGCTTTGCATTGAGCGGTGCGTAAAGGTCAGATTGATTGATAAAGTGCGGCTCCATATTCGCTATGGCGCTATCTCGACCCGGGAGCGCTTGGTCGGCGGAAATCATTTCTTGTTTACGCATCGTCAGTTCCTTTTTTAGACTAGTATTTCAAATGCAAAGCGTCTGAAAACAAAATGAGTGCAGTCACTTATCTGTTTCAACCTTGTCTGCAGACTTCTCTATCAATCAGAGTTATCATTCTACGTAACAACAAAAATAAACGCATCACAGCCTCACAATAAAGCATGATAAAGAGACTTTTACCACCGCTATTCTTGACCTTATCGCCCGCACTCGCTTTTGCCGATGAGAGCGTGTCTTTGAATGTTCAAGGATTAAGTGGCGCGCTTCAAGATAACGTCAATGCCTACGTTTCCGCGATCGCGGAGAATGAATACTCGACGTCGCTACGATTCCAATCGCGACTCACCAAAGAAATTAACGAAGCGCTCAATGCTCTAGGGCGCTACAACGCCAAGATCGATTTTTCTGTGAATGAGCGTGGCGATGAATTGACGGTCAAGATTAACCCAGGACCGCCCACCCGCATCAAGCTGGTGGATGTTCAACTGACGGGTGAAGCTGAAAAGGATGAGGATTTCATGCGCCTCATTCGTATCTCACCGCTCAAAGAGGGCGATACGCTCAATCACAATCAATATGATAGTTTGAAATCGGGCATTCGTAATCTAGCGCTGCAAAAAGGCTATTTTGATGGCGCCTATACCATGAGCCGCCTCGAGGTTATCCCGGAGCGGAATGAAGCGATTGTGAGACTTCATTATGACAGTGGTATTCGCTACCAGTTTGGTAAGGCAACCATAACTGGCAGTCAAATTGATATTCAGAAAGTGCAGTCATTGCAGCCTTATAAAATTGGCGATGAGTATCAAGTTGCCAAGGTGGGTGAGCACAACCAAAACTTGTCTAATACAGAGTGGTTTTCATCAGTATTTGTTGAGCCTGATTTGTCTGAGGTAGGCAAGGGGCGTGAATTACCAATGAAAGTATCATTGGCTCCTCAAGTGCGAAATCAGTTTGAAACCGGTCTCGGTTATTCCACAGACGTGGGAGCAAAAGTGAAGTTTGGCTGGAAAAAGCCGTGGCTTAACGAACATGGCCACAGCTTTAAAACCAGCTTGGATTTATCCATTCCTGAGCAGCAGGTAACGGCAAGCTATAAGATCCCGCTCGACGACGTTCTTAAAGACTACTACGTCATTCAATATGGTCTGAAAAACGTCAATCGAAGTGACAAAAAGACCTTGGAATCAAACTTGGCGTTTGAGCGCCATTGGGTGTTAGATAGTGGCTGGCATCGAACAGCTTACTTACGATATTTGATTGAGAACTATGAATTTAATGCGCAAGGGGAGCTAGGTCAGTTTGTGCTACCCGGGCTTTCCTATTCTCGCGTAGTCTCACGCGGTGGCGTCTTGCCTATGAGTGGCAATAAGCAAACCATTATGTTTGAAGTGGGTGATGAGCGGGCACTGTCTGAAACCTCGGTGTTTAGGCTTCGCGGTACCTCGACTTGGATATCCAGTATTGGTGAGAATCACCGTGGTTTGTTCAAAGTTGATATTGGCGCCAACATTGCCAGTGATCCTTCTAAACTCTCCCCATCGCTGCGTTTCTATGCGGGTGGTGACAATAGTGTGCGTGGTTATGATTACGAGAGTATCTCACCAGTCGATGATGCAGGTAATAAAACCGGTGGCCAATACCTCGCGACCAGCAGTCTTGAATATCAATACCGTATTACGGGGAATTGGTGGGCGGCAACCTTTTTTGATGTCGGTGATGCCTTTGATGACGACCCTGAATGGAAGCGTGGTGCCGGTTTTGGTATACGTTGGGTCTCTCCAGTTGGCCCTGTTAAATTCGATTATGCGAAAGGGTTGGATATTAAACCGCAAGCCGAATGGCGCATTCACTTTAGCTTAGGGCCCGAACTATGATGTTGAAAGTTTGGCGAGTCACCAAATGGTGTTCTATTGGTCTCATTACTCTGATTCTACTAATCCTCGCGACACTGGCGTTTGCTCTGTTTACCAATGCCGGTCTTAACAGCATTTTGTGGGGGGTAAATAAAGCCTTGCCGCAATTTGAGGCGGGCGAGACCCAAGGTGCACTGTTTCCTAGGTTCACGATCAATGACGTGAGCTTTAAAGATGAAAGCTTGTTTATAGACTTGAATGCGCAGTCATTGACGCTGGCTGTCGATCTCAATTGCCTGTCAGATCCAAGAGTCTGTGTAAATGAGCTGGCGATTCAAGGGCTTGACTTTAGCATGCCAGAGGTGGCGCCTAGTGAGCCTTCTCCAGAGCCGACAGAGCCATTAACCAAAATAACGCTGCCAATTCCTGTGGCGATTGGTCACGTCAATTTTGACGATATCCAATTGGATATTCTTGGTACTAAGGTGAGTTGGGATAGCTTTTCTACTTCATTGTCGATGACGGGCTCTAACTTAACTGTCGGTGAGACAAAGTTAACCTCTCCGTTAGTTTCGCTGCCACCAGCAACGGAAGATGCACAAACGACTGAAGAAGCGCCTGCGGCATCAAACGAACCCGCAACGGCGATTGAGCTGCCAGAGGTGTTGATCCCCCTATTCGTTAATATTGCCGGGATTGAGATCCTCGATTTTAAACTCGATCAGCCAGAGCCCGTGATTGTCGATAGACTCAAACTCATCGGTAAGGCAGGTAAGCACGATGTAGATGTGTCTACGCTAGAACTGGAAATGCCGTTGGTCGATGCCAGTCTGCAAGGCAAGGTGACCCTGAAAGAAGGCTACCCACTTGATCTTGATTTAGGTGCACACCTTAAACAAACCGATTTGGCCGGGCAGAAGCTTAAGCTCAATGCCTCGGGTAGTGTGCAAACTCTTCAGCTTGATAGTGAGTTCTCTGGACTAATAACAGGTCTACTAAAGGGGCAAGTTCAACCGTTAGAACCGACGATTCCATTTGATGCAACAATAACCAGCGCTAAAGCGAACTGGCCATTGAGCGGCGAGTCGGATTACCAAGTATCTATTGATACCTTAGGGGCTAAAGGTTCGTTAGAGGGCTATGAGGTCAATCTGGTAGCGTCAGCTTCTGGCAAAGAGATCCCTGACCTTGCTGTGGATTTGGAGGGTACTGGCGACTTAGAGCACATCGATTTGAGTAGGCTTTCCATTGACACATTGGGCGGTAATGTCGCTGGCCAAGTGATGGCGAACTGGTCTGCGCCGGTGAACTGGCAAGGCGATATTAACCTCACTAACATTCAGCCGGGTTTGCAGTGGCCAGAAGCCGAAGGTGATATTAGCGGTAAAATAGTGACATCTGGCTCTCTTACTGATGCGGGGGGCTGGCAAGTGTCAGTGCCGACATTGGATATTGTCGGCATACTTAGAAACTACCCTATTAATATCAAAGGTCAGCTTGATGCGTCCGATCAATCCGGTAAAGGCGAGTTCAAGGTCGATACCCAAGGACTTTCGGTCGCCCATGGACCTAACCAGCTTAATGCTCGGGGTAAACTTGATAAAGACTGGGATATGAGTGTCGATATCAATTTCCCTGATCTCGCGAAATCCGTGCCGGATCTCTCTGGTATTCTACGCGGTAAGCTCAATCTCAAAGGTGATATGAAAGAGCCAGATATTGTCACTGATCTGAGTATTGAAAAGATTCAGTGGAAGGACGAGGCAAGTCTTGAGGCGTTAACTTTATCCGGTACGGCCAAACCTCTGCCAATCGAGCGCGCGCAAGCGGATCTAAGACTCAATGCACGCGGCGTAAAGTATCAAGAACAAGATATCGATTCTGCTAGTCTGACACTCTCAGGTACTCAAGCTGCACATACGCTGGCGTTGGATGTGGTTTCTAAAATAGCGTCTATAAATTTAGAGGTCAGAGGTAAACTCACGGATAAGCCAAACCTAGTTTGGGATGGCGAACTGGCAGAGGTGCACCTTGAGACTGAGCAAGGCCCTCTTGATTTGACTGAGCCAGTGGCAATCAAAGTCGATATTGATAAGCAAGTGGCCAATGTCGCTGCACACTGCTGGAAACAGGCCGACTCTCGATTGTGTCTAGAAAAAGACATCGAGGCGGGACAGTCTGGAGAAGCCTTGGTCACAGTGAAGAACTTCGACTTTGACCAAATTAAGGCTTATATCCCAGAAAACATGCTGGTAGAGGGCAGTGCCAATATTACTGCTTGGGCAAAATGGGCGCCTGAGACATCCCCACAAGTGAAGTTGGATGTGGCACTACCAAAAGGTACTGTGACTCAAAATCTAGAAACGCCATTGGTAGTGGGGTGGGAGTCGGTAAGCGTTAAAGCAAACCTAGCCGATGATAAGCTTGACGCGAGTTGGCTGATTGATGCGACCGACAATGGTGACCTCTCAGGTAAGGTGACCTTGCCAAACGTGCTCGCCGAACAAAAAACGATTGATGGTGAACTGAATCTTTCAACATTTAATCTCGATTTTTTGCAGCCGTTGGTAGGAGAGTTTAACCAGCTGAAGGCGAATTTGGCGGCGGACATTAAGATCAAAGGTGATGCGTTGCATCCTGAGCTTTATGGTCAGTTCTCGGTTGCGGATTTGTCGTTGCAAGGTGATATTTCGCCGATACAGGTTGAGTCTGGTAAGGTCGATATTGCCTTCAATGGTTACAATGCGCTGCTTGATGCAAACATTCAAACTAACGATGGTGAGCTTAAGCTGGAAGGTGATGGCAATTGGCAAGACTTGAAAGCGTGGCGAACTAAGTTGAGAGTGTTTGCCGATGAGCTTAATGTCGACGTACCACCCATGGTGAAAGTGAAGGTAGTGCCAGATATGACGATCGAGGCCAACCCGACATTGGCGAAAATCACCGGTTCTATCGGATTGCCTTGGGGGCGTATTTTAGTTGAGGAGCTACCGCAAAGTGCGGTCGCTGTCTCTAGCGACCAGGTGTTACTGAATCCAGACATGACTCCAGTCAATGAAGAAGCCGCGGTACCATTTAACGTTGAAACCGATGTGTCGATTTCCATTGGTAACGACTTTACCATCTCGCATTCGGTCTTAAGGGTGGACTGCGCGGTAAGCTCCATGTGTCTCAAAAAGACCAAGGGCCATTCGTGCAAGGTGAAATCAATATCGTTGATGGCTCGTACAGTTCATTTGGTCAGGATTTGCTGATTGAAGAAGGTAAAATCCTCATGACAGGCCCGGTCGATCAGCCTTATGTCAACATTACGGCGATCCGTAACCCCGACACGACGGCTGATGATGTTAAGGCGGGGGTAAAAGTATCTGGCCTTGCGACAGAGCCGAAAATTGATATTTTCTCGGATCCAACTATGCCACAGGCAAACGCGCTCTCTTACTTGTTACGTGGACAAGATATCGATGGTGAAACCGGTGGTAACGCTCTGACCACGACGCTAATCGGCCTAAGCCTAGCGCGAAGCGGTAAGGTGGTTGGTGATATTGGCCAAGCATTTGGTGTACAAGATCTTCAACTCGATACAGCGGGCACGGGTAATGACTCACAAGTCACCGTAAGTGGCTACGTATTACCTGGATTACAGGTCAAATACGGCGTAGGTATTTTCAACTCACTAGGTGAATTTACGGTGCGCTACCGCATCATCGAGGATTTCTATGTGGAAGCCGTTTCAGGTCTTTATAGCTCTGTCACCTTCCTATACCAATTTGAAGTGGACTGATAAACAGTGATGCCGAAAAGGTTGTCGTTCGTACAACCTTTGGTAACAAGGAGTAACTATGTTTAGGAAAGGGGTAATTGTTGCGGCATTCGTGCTGTTATCGGGTTGCGTACAGCTCACGCCGCCCACCGATGAAAGTGCTCAAAGTTGGCAAGATTTTGGTTATCAATGGGCAATGAAGGGTTACATCATCGAAAGCCAATCTGATTTGGTGAAAAAAGTCCCTGAATTGTCCACAGATCAGTTTGCTCAGTATCAATCAGGCTATGCAACAGGCAAGGCTGAGTATTGCAAGCAGAACCCGTTTGACCTTGGCTATGCTGGTAAGATCTACTACGGCATTTGCAACGACCTCGACCGCCGTTACAACGACGAGTACTGGCGAGGTAAGAAGGCTCGCAGTCGCAATTGATTGAGCGATTTCTCTACCAAGTGAGACACAGGCAATTAGGAGGAGCAATGAAAATAATTTGGCTTTCATTGTTTGCGGCGACACTGGTGGCGTGCGCTCAAAACAGCGGACCGAACAGTACTTCGCAGCAAGATTGGTTTCAGTTTGGAGAGCAGCAAGCGCTGGTCGGCTACGAGAAACAGAGTAATGATGAATTGAAGCAGTCATCACAAGTCAGTGTCGATAGTGAACTGTATCAAGCGTATTCAGCAGGCTACGAGCAAGGCCGCCAGGAGTACTGTCAGCAAGACCCGAAAATACTCGGTAAAAAAGGCGAGTTATATCGCGGTATTTGTGACGATATTCGACCGACGTTTCGGATTTGGTACAACAACGGTAAAGCATCTCGAAGTCGCTATTAACGACCCATCTCTTGCTAAAACCAACTCAATTAAAAAAGGCTCACCAACGACAAGTTGGTGAGCCTTTTTTAATGTTTGTATTGGTCAGTCGGCTAAAAGCTACTTGCCTTGAGCGCGCTCATACGATGATTGGATTTCATCACGTGCCGCTTGAACATCTGCCCAGCCATCGACTTTCACCCACTTGCCTGCTTCTAGCTCTTTATAACGCTCAAAGAATTGCGTGATTTGCGCTTTTAGAAGCTCTGGAATATCGCCGACATCTTGGATGTGGTCGTACTCTTTACTCAGTTTGCTGTGTGGAACTGCGAACACTTTGGCATCTTCACCTGACTCATCGGTCATTTTTAGTACCCCAACCGGGCGGCAGCGAATCACTGAGCCTGGCATTAATGGATACGGAGTTGGAACCAGAACGTCTACCGGGTCACCATCCAGTGATAGAGTGTGGTTTACATAGCCATAGTTACAAGGGTAGAACATTGGGGCTGACATAAAGCGGTCAACGAATACGGCGCCAGAGTCTTTATCGACTTCGTACTTGATGGGATCAGCGTTTGCAGGGATTTCAATGACGACATAGATGTCATCTGGGAGTGACTTACCCGCAGGCACATTGTTTAAGCTCATTTTGACTTTCCTTTTCTTTGTTCGATATTCCTTTAGGCGTAAGGAACTGAGGGCTGAAACACGAATCGTTTACAGTCAGTATACTTGGTTAATTTTAAAACAAAAAGTGCCTCATTGAGAGGCACTTCGAAGTTATTAGTCTTGGTACTCTTCGAGGAAGGACTCGACTTTTTCAACCATGTTCTTTGAACCTACAAAGAATGGCACGCGCTGGTGAAGCTCTGTCGGTTTGATATCCATAATGCGCTGGGTGCCATCTGAAGCGACACCGCCAGCTTGCTCCATGATGAATGCCATTGGGTTGCACTCATAAAGCAAACGCAGCTTACCACTCGGGTGACTTTGCGTACTTGGGTACAAGTAGATGCCACCTTTAAGCAAGTTACGATGGAAGTCAGACACTAGTGAGCCGATGTAGCGAGAGGTGTATGGACGTTTCTCTTCCGGCACGTTTTCCTGGCAGTACTTAATGTACTTCTTCACACCCATAGGGAAACGGATGTAGTTGCCTTCGTTGATTGAATAGATGGTTCCGTCTTCAGGAATCATCATGTTTTCGTGAGAAAGGCAGAAGCTGCCGATCGATGGATCGTAAGTGAAGCCATTTACGCCTTTACCTGTTGTGTATACCAACATGGTTGACGAGCCGTAGACCACATAACCCGCTGCCACCTGTTTATTACCAGGTTGTAGGAAGTCCTCTTGAGTTGGAGGCGTGCCTACTGGTGAGATACGACGGTAAATAGAGAAGATAGTACCAACTGAGACGTTAACATCGATGTTTGACGATCCATCCAATGGATCCATCAACACAACATATTTGGCGTTCTTGTTGAGCTCTTTATTGAACGCGACTGCCTCATCTTCTTCTTCACTCGCGACACCACAAACTTGGTCGCGCGCCTCTAGTGCGGCCTTGAACTTATCGTTCGCGTAGACATCGAGCTTTTGCTGAGCTTCACCTTGAACATTGTCTGTACCAACAGCACCTGTGATATCAACAAGGCCAGCTTTGTTGATTTCTCGGTTTACAATTTTTGCAGCAAGTCGAATCGAGGACAAAAGAGAGGAGAGATCACCGCTAGCGTGGGGGAAATCATGTTGCTTCTCAACAATGAATTCGCCAAGGGTGCGCATATCAGACATGTTATATCCTTTAAGTTTTTTACTTATTTTCTTGGGGGTATGTGTGTGGAATAACGCGAAATCAAACGATTGCGCGAGTTGGGGGTATTCATCAACACACATGGATATTGTAGGGGGCAGAACTTTTTAATGGTAATGAAGTAAGAGTGCAGAGTGGCGATTTGTATGATGAATGTCACATTTATCTGTCTAACCACTAACTTTCTCGCTTTTAACACACGCTTTGGGTATATATAGCGACAATGGCGTAAACTAAGACGCAACGGAATTTAAGAGAGCAAGTTATGCATATTCATATCCTTGGCATCTGCGGTACCTTTATGGGTGGCGCTGCTGTACTGGCCCAGCAACTTGGGCATCGAGTCACCGGCAGTGATGCAAACGTCTATCCACCAATGAGCACTCTATTGGAATCGGAAGGAATCGAAATCATCGAAGGTTTTGACCCTGCGCAGCTCAACCCTGCGCCTGATCTTGTGGTGATAGGCAATGCAATGAGCCGCGGAAACCCTTGCGTTGAATATGTCCTTAATCACAACCTTAAGTACACTTCAGGACCTCAATGGCTGCAGGAATTTCTTTTGCATGATCGTTGGGTATTGGCAGTGTCGGGAACGCACGGAAAAACTACGACTTCGAGCATGCTTAGCTGGATTTTAGAAGACTGCGGCTATACACCAGGCTTCTTGGTGGGCGGCGTCTTGGGCAACTTTGGGCAATCGGCGAGACTGGGTGAGTCGATGTTCTTTGTGGTCGAAGCGGATGAGTACGACAGCGCCTTTTTCGATAAACGTTCTAAGTTTGTTCATTATCATCCTCGCACGTTGATCATGAATAACCTTGAGTTTGATCATGCAGATATTTTTGATGATCTCGAAGCGATTAAGAGGCAGTTCCATCATCTAGTGCGCACGGTTCCAGGGAACGGAAGGATCATGGCGCCGAAAGGCGACAAAGCTCTCAGCGATGTATTAGGTCGAGGCTGCTGGAGTGAAGTCGAACATACGGGTGCTGGCGCAGATTGGCACGCCAATAAACTGACTGCTGACGGCTCGCACTTTGAAGTGTTTTTGCATGGTGCCAAAGTTGGCGTGGTGAAATGGGATCTAGTGGGTGACCATAATGTTGATAACGCACTAATGGCGATTGCTGGTGCAAGGCATGTGGGTGTTACGCCCGATTTAGCATGTGAGGCACTGGGTAAGTTTATCAATACTAAGCGACGCCTTGAGTTAAAAGGTGAAGTGAATCAGGTGACGGTCTACGATGATTTTGCCCATCACCCAACGGCAATTGAACTGACGTTGGATGGTCTGCGTAACAAGGTCGGCGATAAACGTATTCTCGCTGTATTAGAGCCGCGCAGCGCGACCATGAAACGTGGCGTGCACAAAGAGACGCTTGCACAATCGCTCACTAAAGCTGACCAAGTGTTCTTGTTCCAACCTGACAATATTGAATGGTCGGTACAAGACATTGCCGACGCATGTAGCCAGCCCGCTCAAGTTGACAACGACATTAATGCGCTGGTGACTAAAATTGCAGAACAGGCAGAGCCTAACGATCAGATCTTGGTGATGAGTAACGGCGGCTTTGGTGGTATTCACCAAAAATTATTGGAGGCGTTAGCCTAATGAAACCGGCAGAAAAAGCCATAACCCTTGCATTTACTGGCGCCTCTGGCGCGCCTTACGGTATGCGCCTACTTGAGTGCTTATTGGCTCAAGATTACACCGTGTATCTATTGATTTCGTCGGCCGCGCGCGTGGTGCTTGCCACCGAGCATGATATTAAACTGCCAAGTGGCCCAGATGCTGCCCACAAAGCTCTGGTAGAGCGTTTAAACTGCAAGCCAGAAAAGCTGGTGGTGTGTGGTAAAGAAGATTGGTTCTCGCCTGTGGCTTCGGGTTCAGCGGCACCTAAACAAATGATCGTCTGTCCGTGTTCAGCGGGAAGCGTTGCGGCGATTGCTCACGGTATGTCGGATAACCTAATTGAACGTGCCGCTGATGTGGTGATCAAAGAGAAAGGGCAGCTTCTACTCGTGGTTCGTGAAACGCCGTTCTCAACCATTCATCTCGAGAACATGCACAAGCTCTCCCAAATGGGGGTCACCATCATGCCAGCCGCGCCTGGCTTCTATCATCAGCCACAATCTATCGAAGACTTGGTGGACTTTATTGTGGCAAGGGTGCTCGATCATATGGGGCTAGAACAAAACCTAGTGCCGCGTTGGGGCTACGATCAGCGATAGATTGATGTTAGCTAACGAATGTTAAGGATAGATTTGGCGAATCTGTGACGAAAAGGTTACAATTCGCCCTCAAAGGTTGTAACTCACGGGGTGCACTAGCAGTGGTGCTGAGAGAAGGTCAAGCCTGATACCCGCGTACGTTAAGTAACAGCCCTGATCCAGGTAATGCTGGCGTAGGGATGAGGCTCCTTTGCTATTAATCGGCTAAGTAGACACTCTAGCTCCAATGTATTGGATGCACTCCCACATCGCGCGTTTTCTCTGGATCTCAAAACAATAACTAAGGACAGAACCAGTGAAAAACCATTCAATCAGCAAAATCGCGTTAGCGACGGCACTCTTTTCTACTTCACTCATGGCATCGGCGCAATCGCTGACCGTCTATACCTACAGTTCATTTGCATCCGATTGGGACCAGGTCCTACGATTGAAAAAGCATTCGAAGCACAATGTGGTTGCGACCTTAACTACGTAGCTCTGGATGATGGCGTGTCTATCCTCAACCGTCTTCGCTTGGAAGGCAGTAGCACTCAAGCCGATATCGTGCTTGGTCTTGATAACAACCTAATGAGTGAAGCGAAAAAGTCGGGCCTGCTGGCTAACCATGGCGCTGATTTGTCGTCAGTTGTACTGCCGAATGGTTGGAGTGATGACGTGTTCGTCCCATTTGATTACGGCTACTTTGCCTTTGTGTACAACAAAGAGAAGGTAAAGAACCCGCCAAAAAGCCTTAAAGAGCTCGTTGAGCAGCGCGATGACCTTAAAGTGATTTACCAAGACCCACGCACGTCGACACCAGGCCAAGGCTTACTGCTGTGGATGAAGTCTGTGTATGGGGATGACTCAAGCGCTGCATGGCAGCAATTATCGAAGAAAACCGTGACGGTGACCAAGGGCTGGTCTGAAGCGTACTCGATGTTCCTAGAAGGGGAGTCGGATCTTGTGCTGTCTTACACGACATCTCCGGCTTACCACATTATTGCTGAGCAAGATGAGCGCTTCGCGGCGGCTGATTTTGCAGAAGGCACTACACTCAAGTAGAGGTCGCAGCCAAGGTTGCTGGTAGCAGTAATCAGAAACTAGCCGATGAGTTTATGCAGTTTATTGTCTCTGATGGCTTTCAGTCCAACATCCCAACGGGTAACTGGATGTACCCAGTGGTGGACAGTAAATTACCAGCTGGGTTTGAGAGCTTAACTATTCCGGCCAAGGCGCTGTCTTTCTCCCCTGACGAAGTGGCGAATAATCGCAAAGCGTGGATCCGTGAATGGCAATCTGCGTTGATTAAGTAACGCCGTCTATTCGACGATACGTTATTCTTGCTAGAGAATAACGTATCGTTGGAAATTTTGTTCTTCCCTTGAGGTCACTGTGATTCGAATTCCCAAAGCCGGCTTAGTGGTTGCGCTGCTCATTGGCCTGTATGTCGCCGCTTCATTGTGGACACTGCTTTCCTATTCTTCCATTGATGATATTGGTCTGCTGTTTAGCGACCCTTATTACCAGCACGTAGCTAAGTTCAGCTTCTGGCAAGCAAGCCTTTCGACTCTATTGAGTGTCGGATTGGCCGTACCCGTGCTCATGCTCTTTCGCGTCGCCGTTTCTGGGGGCGAGAGTGGCTACTGAAACTGTTTGCCACAACCTTGGTTATGCCTGTGCTTGTTGGCGTATTTGGCATTGTGGCTATCTATGGTAACCAAGGGGTGATTGCCAATTGGTTCGCTGGTGGCTCCGCGCTTTTTTCCATCTATGGGCTCAATGGTATTTTGCTCGCTCACGTGTTCTTCAATCTGCCATTTGCTACTCGGCTTTTGTTGGTAACGATAGAGGGTGTGCCTGATGAGCAGCGTAAGTTGGCGCTTCATCTCGGCATGAACAGTTGGCAGTGCTTTCGATTAGTGGAATGGCCAAGGCTCAAGTCGCATCTTCCTCACGTCATTGGCTTGGTGTTTATGCTTTGCTTTACCAGTTTTGCGACTGTCATGGCGCTTGGGGGCGGGCCACAAGCGACCACCATCGAGCTGGCTATCTATCAAGCGATAAAGTTCGACTTTGACTTGCCTACGGGGGCGGTATTGGCTCTTTGGCAAATGGCAATCTGTGCTGCTTTGGTGATGTTCGTTGGACGATTCAGTAAACCCGTTTCCGGCAAGAGTAATTTTCACGGGACGCCTAGCTTGCAACCTAAAGATACAATACTTAAAAAGGGCTGGGATAGTTTTTGGATCATGGCAACCCTAATGCTCGTCATACCTCCGATATTGGCTATTTTGCTCAGCGGCTTGAACTCGAAATTGCTTGATGTGTTTGCGGATTCACGCTTTTGGAGTGCAGTGGGTACTTCGTTGCAAGTGGCTGTATTAGCAGGGAGTATTGCGCTCCTAGTGGGGATTGTCTTGCTATCAACAACGCGAGTTTACCGGCTTAAGTCCCAAGCTCGCCGAGCGGACAGCCTTGAGCTTGTGGGGACCGTTATTCTGGTAACACCAGCATTAGTCCTCAGTACTGCGACCTTCTTGATGCTGCGAGGCATGGCAAATGTGTTCAGCCTAGCGTTTGGCATTGTGGTGTTGGTCAATGCCCTAATGGCGCTTCCTTATGTAATTAAGACCTTGAATCAGCCAATGCAGCGCCTTGCTGCTCAATACTATCCATTATGGCAAAGTCTCGGTATGCACGGGCTGCGCGATTCTGGTTGATGGAATGGTGCGCAATTAGAGCGCCGATACTGCATGCATTTTCGATAAGCTTCATTTTGTCTATGGGTGACCTCACCGTGATTGCCCTATTTGGTAGCCAAGATTTTAATACCTTGCCATTGTATCTGTATCAACTGATGGGCAGCTATCAGCTCGAATCGGCTGCTGTAGTATCGCTGGTGTTGTTTGTATTGAGTATTGGTATTTTTTCACTGACCGATACACTGAATAGAACGTCTAAAAAGGACAGTTTAACTAAAAACCACTCACAGGAAGGCTCTCGTCATGTTGCACCTAAATAACGTCGCCTATCGCTACCATAGTGATTGGTTCCATTTTGATCTTGAGGTAAACCAAGGCGACATCGTTTCTTTGATTGGACCAAGTGGTGCAGGCAAATCAACATTACTGGCCTTGGTATCTGGTTTTTGTCAGCCTGAGTCTGGGTCTATTCGAGTAGAAGGTAAGGACATCGATAGGCTTGAACCTCATCAGAGGCCGCTGTCGATGTTATTTCAAGAGCACAATCTTTTTGATCACCTATCGGTGTTTGACAACATTGGCTTGGGATTGAGTCCAGCTCTTAAACTCACTGAATCAGACAGAAAGACAGTGCATAATGCGGCGGAAAAAGTTGGGCTAGGGGAGATGTTAACGCGGCTTCCTTCAGAGCTCTCAGGTGGTCAAAAACAGCGGGTGGCGCTTGCGCGCTGCTTTGTACAGCCACATCCAATATGGCTACTTGATGAGCCTTTCTCAGCCCTTGATCCTATTCTTCGTAAAGAAATGCTCAGTGTGGTGAAACAGCTGGCGAGCGAGAAACAAGTAACCGTGATTATGGTGACGCACCACTTAAGTGATGCTCGCGCGATAGCGAATCGCTTTGCTTATTTGGCGAACGGCTGCATTGAAGCGCAAGGGGAGGTTGGTGAGCTGACGGATGCACATCCCAATACGGCACTGGCTGAGTTTGTGCACGCAGCGCACTAGCGCTCATAAACAAAAAGGCAACTGACTGTTCAGTTGCCTTTCGCGGTTTTAGTCGAGCAGAGTCTTAAAACTCTTGCTCTTCTTCGTGCTTAAGCATTTGAAAGATTTCACGGAACGCTTTTGCAGGCTTCCCGGCTTTCTTCTCTTTGTTTGCTTGACGAGCAAGCTGGCGCAGGCGCTGACGATCTAGCTCTGGGTAAAGTGCCATTGCTGCTGCAATCGCCTCATCACCTTCTGCAATGATACGGTCGCGCAATTGCTCAAGTTTGTGCAGAGCTGCGGTAGATTGTGAGTGCTTGTTACGTACGCGATCAAGAGCGGCTTGAATTGGCTCTGGATCTTCGGTGCGCATTAGCTTACCAATGTATTGCAGCTGACGACGCCTAGCTTCGTTCTTAAAGCGCTGCGCGTCTGCGATCGCTTCTCTCAGATCTTCGCTTAGTGGGAATTTATCCAACACAGCAGGTTTTAGCTCAACGAGCTCTTCACCGAGCTTTTGCAACTCTTCCATGTCGTTTTTCATTTCGGTTCTGCTTACCCAAATGATCTCTTCTTCCTCTTCCCAAGGCGCTTTCTGATTTTTGCGGGCCATGATGTCTGCCTATATCACTATCTCATTACGAATATCCGCTATTTTAGCAAGAAATCTGGGGAGAATGCGAAAACCTTGTTATTCTAGACTCAGTTATTAGCAAAGAATTAGATAAATATGGACGTAAGAGAGCAAGTTGCTCAGCAAAAAGCTGAGCTAGAAGCGGCAGTTGCGAAAGCATTGGACATGGCTTCGGTAAGTGCAGATGCGGCCGAGGTAGCGATCACCAAGAGCACGGGTCTTAGTGTATCGACGCGTATGTGCGAGGTGGAAAACGTTGAGTTTAATAGTGATGGCGCTTTAGGTATCACGGTTTACCGTGGGCAGAAAAAAGGCAGCGCTTCAACGTCTGACCTGAGCGAAAAAGCGATTGCTCAAACGGTAGCGGCTGCGCTGGATATTGCTCAATACACGTCAGAAGATCCATACGCAGGTCCTGCGCCAAAAGAGCTTATGGTCACTGACATTCCAGACCTTGATCTCTTCCATCCAGATGAACCAAACCCAGACATGGCGGCGCAAAAAGCCATTGCTGCTGAAAAGGCAGCGCTGGAGTACAGCGACAAAATCAAACAAAGTGACGGCGCGAGCTACGACAGTCACTACGGTGTAAAGGTTTATGGTAACTCTCACGGTCTACTTGCCGGTTATGCCTCAAGTCGTCACAGCATAAGCTGCAGCGTAATTGGCCAAGGCAGAACGGTGATATGGAGCGAGACTATAGTTATACCCTTGCACGCCATCGCGACGATCTTTGGACTCCCGAGTCGGTAGGTGAACAGGCTGCGAAGAAAACCATTGAACGCCTTGACGCAAGAAAGATCAAAACGGGTCAATACCCTGTGCTGTTTGCCAACGACGTTGCGACCGGATTGATTGGTCATCTCGTGATGGGTATCAGCGGTGGTAACCTGTATCGCAAGTCTTCGTTCTTATTGGATAAGCTAGGCGAGCAAATCTTGCCAGATTGGTTCTCGGTACAAGAAAAACCGCACGTATTACGCGGTCTGGCATCGAGCCCGTTTGATAATGAAGGTGTTGCTACTCGTGACATGGACATCATTACCGATGGTAAACTGGCGACCTACCTACTAACCAGTTACGCGGCTCGTAAAATGAACATGACGCCAACTGGTCACGCTGGTGGCATCCACAATTGGTACGTGAAATCGACAGGCCAAGACTTCGATGCCATGCTCAAACAGCTTGGAACTGGCCTACTGGTGACTGAAGTGATGGGGCAGGGTGTGAATATTGTGACTGGAGATTACTCGCGCGGCGCAGCAGGTTTCTGGGTTGAGAACGGTGAAATCCAATTCCCAGTATCTGAAATTACGGTTGCGGGTAATTTGGCACAAATGTTCCAACAAATCGTTGCTGTAGGTAATGACGTGGAGACTCGTTCACAAATCCAAACCGGTTCGATTTTGCTTGAGTCAATGAAGGTGGCTGGGGAATAATCTTCAGGGCATCACCAAAGATACTAAAAGGCGTCATTACGATGACGCCCTTTTTGCATTCTAGCGATAGGTGTTTATTCAAAACAAATTTCAATAAACGCATTACCCCAGTCTGAAGTAAATGGCATGATGATGATCGCGCCTTCGCATTTGTGTCGGATGGTGTGACCTTTGCCTGATACCACAACCGGTGTCGCCATATCAAAATCAAAGCCGTTTTCAGCTAGGATACGTTTTGCACCGCCCGTCACCATGTTGGTGATTTCGCCGACCATATCGGTAACTTCCTCATTCAAACCATGTGGTCGTTCACCCAGCATGTTTTGCATGATCTCAAGGGCAAGCCCTTCTTCAAACGTAATCGACATTGAGCCACGGGTTTGTGTGCCTACCATACCAATAAGGCCAGACACATCGCCTCGAGCGATCTCGTCTTTTTTAATTCTTGGCTTAAGTGGTTTGATCTCCATTGAAGCCATCGTTTTTAGCACATTCATCAATGAGGCTAAAAACGGATTTACAAATTCAGCGCGCATAACTTCTTCTATTTGTTCGATTCTTCCAATGATGAACACGTCTGACATGTGCCATGAGTTTCTATGACGTGATTTGAAAACTGGAAGCCATGTTTTTCAACGTTGCTATTAAGCAAGGCTATCAGAATATCATCTTGTAGTTCAACGACATTACCGCACTTGTCACAAATCAGCAGATGCGAGTAGTGTTTATGCTCACCAAATGAACAGCAAGAGACAAAACTGTTAGTCGATTCAACACGATGGATAAATCCTTGCTCTAAAAGAAAGTCCAATGCTCGGTATACCGTCGGCGGCTTAGCCTGCGGTTCGGTGACCTTGAGTTGGTCAAGGAGTTCATAGGCACTCGAGGCCTTATTACTGTCACAAATCAGCTCATATACACGCTTACGCTGAGGCGTTAAACGAACCCCTCGCGCCGAGCACGTTTCTTCTAGTTGTTTGATTAGCTTCTGATCCACATGCCCACCTATGTTTGCGAATTCTGTTCATTTTATACTAATTCCATCAATAGATCGTTAGTTTCATCCTTCACTGAGGTGGTGGAGATATTTGGAATGAATGATTGGTGCCATGAATGTGATGTGAGATCTGATTCTTATACCAGGTAGTTGATTTATATGAGTAATGCCTGTCAAATGCCTGTGGTTTCATATAATAATTAAATAGGTATCGGAATGAAAAAACTATTATTGGTCTCGCTATTAACCCCTTCCTTAGCTTTCGCGGCTGCTCAGAACACTCCTTATGTCGGAGGACAAGTGGGACTTTTCAATAAAGTAGAGCTCGAAGTGGAAGGTATAAGTTTGAATGAAGACGTAGACGGTGTGCCATTTGCTCTATTTGCTGGTTATGAAATGGCGTTGGCCGATAACGTCGGTCTTGGTTTTGAACTAGAGTACAGAAACTTGAGTGACGCTAAATTCCAAAACGCATTAAAGCTTGAAGGGCAAGGCGTTTCTTTGAATGTAAAGCCTAAGTTCTACATCAAAGATCTGCTATTTACGTTGGCTTGGTAGGTGGAATCGGTCAGTTTAAGACAACGGCTACTGAGATTGGCGTTATCAATGGTGTATCTGATTCGAGTACCGATCTCGGCTGGCAATACGGTTTAGATTTTGGTTATGAGGCTGACAATGGCTTTGCCTTCACTGTAGGTTATCGCGGTGTCTATATTGACTTTAAAGAAGATGATGTGGACTTCAACTCAACGATCTCTGGTTTAAATGCCGGCATCTATTACCGCTTCTAACTCCGAATGCTCTACCTTTTGCTAATAAGGGGTAGAGCATAACACTTTCTTAATCCCCGCACTTTCTGTAGCAAATCAATATAATTAAAAGGTTGGCTATAAATCTAGATTAGTTTTTTGGCATTAGTGACGAGTCAATCCAGCCAAGTAAATTCAATATGGTGGTTTCTTTTTGAAACTATCTTGCTCTCTGTGTATTATGCCAGCCTCTATTTAGACCAGATTGCTTTGAAGTTAGTGTACTTCCATGCCGCTAGCGAATTTCGGTAGCGCTTCCAATGCAATCACTGTTGTTCTTGGAAGCAATGGATTGAGTAATACTCAAAGCGGATTTGATGGGTAAAATTATTAGGTAAAACAATGACCAAGCCAGATAACACAAGCAATTTCCAATCAAACCGCTTATCCGTGGCACCGATGCTCGATTGGACAGACAGACACTGCCGTTACTTCCATCGTCTTCTGTCATCGCAAACTCTGCTATACACCGAGATGGTGACAACAGGTGCGATCATTCACGGTAAAGGTGACTTTCTAGCGTACAACGAAGAAGAGCACCCAGTAGCGCTTCAGCTAGGTGGTTCAAACCCTGCTGACTTGGCAACTTGTGCAAAGCTTGCTGCTGAACGTGGTTATGATGAAGTAAACCTGAACGTAGGTTGTCCATCCGATCGCGTACAGAATGGCCGTTTCGGTGCATGCTTGATGGCAGAACCAGATTTGGTGGCTGAGTGCGTAGCGGCGATGCGTGAAGTGGCAGATATTCCAGTGACGGTAAAAACTCGTATTGGTATCGACGATCAAGACTCGTATGAGTTTTTGACTAAGTTTGTCTCTACGGTATCTGAGAAGGGCGGTGTGGATCAGTTTACCATTCACGCTCGTAAGGCTTGGCTAAGTGGCTTGAGCCCTAAAGAGAACCGAGAGATCCCACCGTTGGATTACCCTCGCGCTTACCAAATTAAGAAAGACTTCCCGCACTTAAATGTGGCAGTGAATGGCGGCGTTAAAACACTAGAAGAATCTCTAGAGCACTTGCAGCACCTTGATGGCGTGATGATCGGTCGTGAGGCTTATCAGAACCCTTACATCCTCGCCCAGGTTGATCAGCTTATCTTTGGTTTAGACACGCCAGTGAAAAAACGTAAGCAAATCGTGGAAGAGATGTACCCGTACATTGAGCGTCAGCTTTCCAATGGTTCGTATCTTGGTCATATCTCTCGTCATATGATTGGCTTATTCCAAGCAATGCCAGGCGCAAGGCAATGGCGTCGTTACATCAGTGAAAATGCACATAAGAAAGGTGCTGGCATTGAAGTGCTTGAAACAGCACTAGCAAAAATCCCATCTGAACTGGATGTGTAATTTACCAATCATTTGGCGATAAATACCAACTCCGACTGTGCGAAAGCAAGTCGGAGTTTTTGTTTCTAGCTATCTATATGATTTTTAAAGAATCTAAAAGTTGGAACGCTTCCTGCAATCTATTTGAGTAATTCAAAAGACTTAAACTAGCAACGAAATGGGAGAGGTTATGTTTGAACTAATTTTCGTTTTGGTATTTCTTGCAACTCTTGTTATGACAGGCGTTACGTTTGTCACTGTGACTATGGCGATTGTGGTGTCGTTTGCGGTGATGTTTCTGTTGGGCATGGTTGGGGTTGTTTTAAATCTCTTGCCCTACATTATCGCCTTCCTTATAGCGATTTGGATCTATAAAAAGGTAATGGCGCCCACAAATTAACAAACTGATCACAAATAACCCTACAGGGATAAGCACAATTGCTATAGTTATCTATATGACCAAGGGCGTCGGTCATTATAGGATTTCTGGAGGGAGCCATGACAATTACGGAATTGAAGTATTTATTCCATCAAGATTTACTGGCAGAAGCGATCATTGAACCCGCCGAATCCGAAGGCGGTTGGATCGTTGAGTTTCGCCACAAGCAAGGCGGTTTCGTAATGCTGACGGATATTCATGGCGCTGAGTGTCAGTACAATGATCTCGACAAGGCGTCTAAATCAGCGCTGGCCGTCGGCTTCACTGAGGTTCGTATTGAGGCTAAATAGCCTCCCTACCAAACGAACCTCTTCTTCCAAAAAGTTATAAAACATTCATATCTATTCTTTCTTGTTATTAAGGTGGTTGGTTAATCTATCGTCACGCAATGATTAGGGATGTCGTGACAATGTCTTCAAACGTAAAACAGTCGCCGAACGGTAATAACAATTCTCAAGAATTACCAAGCCTAGCTGCTCCACTTAACGATCAGCAGCTATCACAACTACAACAAGCATCAACGAACCTATCTTCAAACCAGCTTGCATGGGTAAGCGGGTATTTTTGGGGATTGAGTCAGGCGGGTGCGCCATCAGCGCTTACTCCAGTTGCTAGCGCAGTCAATACTGCTGCGGCGGCTGTGCCAGCAGGTAAACTAACCATCATCTTTGCTTCTCAAACAGGTAACGCGAAAGGCGTTGCTGAGGAGCTAAAAGATGAAGCATCAACCCTGGGTATTGATGTTGAGCTTTTCGATGCGAGTGATTACAAAGGTAAAAATCTCGCTAAAGAAACCCACGTTATTGTGGTTGCCTCTACAAATGGTGAGGGCGAAGCGCCTGATAATGCGATTGAACTGCATGAGTTCCTGCAATCTAAGAAAGCGCCGAAACTTCCAAATCTTAAGTATGGTGTTATTGGCTTAGGTGACTCTAGTTATGAGTTCTTCTGCCAAACCGGTAAAGATTTTGATGAGTATCTCGGTAAGTTAGGTGCTACCTCGTTTATTGATCGTATCGACTGTGACGTAGATTACGACGCGCCAGCCGGTGAATGGCGAGCGAAAGCACTTGAAGTCATCAAAGAAGATCTTGCTTCTCAAGCCGCAGATGTTGTAACGCTCCCCGTTGCTACCGCAGCCGCTAGCGTCAATTACACCAAGAAAAATCCATATACCGCAACACTACTTACAAGCCAAAAGATCACGGGTCGTGATTCTGGTAAAGATGTGCGCCATATCGAGATTGATCTTGAAGGCTCTGGTATCACTTACCAGCCTGGTGACGCCTTGGGCGTATGGTTCGAGAACAGCAGTGAGCTGGTGGATACACTTCTTGCTCAAGTTGGTCTATCAGGTATTGAAAGTGTGGATGTCGATGGGGAGAGCTTATCTTTACGCTCTGCGCTGATTAAGCACTATGAGATCACCGCGGCAAACCCACAGCAAGTAGCACAATACGCAGAAATTTCAGGCAGTAAAAAGCTTGAGAAGCTAGCCGCGGATAAAGACAAACTACGTGAGTATGCTTCGAATACTCAAGTGATTGATGTCTTTAAAGAGAAGAAAGCGAAACTAGGCGCCGAGCAACTACTGGGTCTACTACGCCGTTTAACTCCGCGTCTCTATTCAATTGCATCCAGCCAAGAAGAAGTAGATGAAGAAGTTCATCTAACGGTTGGGCTTGTTGAATATCAAGCGGGCGAGGAAAGCCGATTTGGCGGTGCATCTTACTTCCTATCTCGTGGATTGGAAGAAGGTGGCGAGGTCAAAGTATTCGTTGAGCACAACAATAACTTCAAGCTACCTGAAAATGGTGACACGCCAGTGATTATGGTCGGCCCTGGTACGGGTATTGCGCCATTTAGAAGCTTCATCCAAGAGCGTGATAACCAAGGCGACACTGGCAAGAACTGGTTGTTCTTCGGTGACCGCACGTTTACTCAAGATTTCCTATATCAAGTGGAATGGCAAAAGTATCTGAAGTCAGGTGTGCTAAACCGATTGGATGTGGCCTTTAGCCGTGACCAACACGAGAAAGTGTATGTTCAGCATCGATTGCTAGAACAAGGTGAGCAAGTATGGCAATGGCTACAGGAAGGTGCCCACGTTTATGTATGTGGCGATGCTAACCATATGGCCAAAGATGTTCACAATGCCTGATTGAGATCGTTAAGGTGCATGGTGGAAAAGAAGCTGACCAGGCAGAAGAATTTGTCAACGAACTAAGAAAAGCAAAACGTTATCAGAAGGATGTGTACTAATGAGCAAGCAATCAGCCACTATTCAAGAAGTGTTGGGTGAAGAGTTGGGGCCGTTGTCTGATAACGAGCGTCTAAAAGGGCAGAGTAACCTACTGCGCGGAACCATTGAGAACGATTTACAAGATCGCATCACAGGTGGATTTACCGCCGACAACTTCCAGCTTATTCGTTTCCACGGTATGTATCAGCAAGATGACCGTGATATCCGTAACGAGCGAGCTAAGCAGAAACTAGAGCCTCTTCATAACGTGATGCTTCGCGCACGTATGCCGGGCGGTATTATCACGCCGAAGCAATGGTTAGCTATCGACAAGTTTGCGACTGACCATTCGCTGTATGGAAGTATTCGTCTAACGACGCGTCAAACGTTCCAATTTCATGGTGTATTAAAGCCAAACATCAAGCTAATGCACCAAACGTTGAAATCAATCGGTATTGATTCCATTGCGACAGCCGGTGACGTGAACCGTAACGTGCTATGTACGACCAACCCTGTGGAATCAGAGCTTCATCAAGAAGCCTATGAGTGGGCGAAAAAGATCAGTGAGCATTTGCTTCCTAAAACCAAAGCGTACGCAGAGATTTGGCTTGATGGTGAGAAAGTAGAAAGCACAGAGGAAGACGAACCTATTCTGGGTAAAAACTACTTACCACGTAAGTTCAAAACAACAGTTGTGATCCCACCACAAAATGATGTGGACGTGCACGCCAATGATCTGAACTTCGTAGCGATTGCTGATAACGGCAAGCTGGTGGGTTTCAACGTTCTTGTTGGCGGCGGCCTTGCCATGACTCACGGTGATACGTCGACATACCCAAGACGTGCCGATGACTTTGGTTTTGTTCCTCTAGAGAAAACGCTAGATGTAGCCGCTGCGGTTGTGACGACCCAGCGTGATTGGGGCAACCGTTCAAATCGTAAGAATGCCAAGACTAAGTACACACTTGACCGTGTTGGCATTGATGTATTTAAAGCAGAAGTTGAAAAACGCGCTGGCATTAGCTTCGAGCAAAGCCGTCCTTACGAGTTTACTGAGCGTGGCGACAGAATTGGTTGGGTTGAGGGTATCGATGGTAAATACCACTTAGCACTATTCATTGAGAATGGTCGACTGCTCGACTTCCCAGGTAAGCCTCTTAAAACCGGTGTGGCTGAGATCGCTAAGATCCACAAAGGCGACTTTAGGATGACGGCAAACCAAAACCTGATTGTTGCTAAGGTATCTAAGTCAAACAAGGCCAAGATTGAAAAGATCGCTCGTGAACATGGTCTGATGGACGATGCGGTATCTGAGCAGCGCAAAAACTCGATGGCCTGTGTGGCTTTCCCGACTTGTCCTCTTGCAATGGCAGAAGCGGAACGTTTCCTACCAAGCTTTGTTACTGATGTAGAGAGTATTTTGGATAAACACCAGATCCCAAGTGATGAGAGCATCATCTTGAGGATCACCGGCTGTCCAAATGGTTGTGGTCGAGCGATGTTGGCTGAAATTGGTTTGGTTGGTAAAGCACCAGGTCGATACAACCTGCACTTAGGCGGCAACAAAGCAGGTACCCGTGTACCTAAGATGTACAAAGAGAACATTACGGATACGCAAATCCTAGAAGAGATTGATGCTTTAGTAGGTCAATGGGCGGAGCAGCGTAATGAAGGTGAAGCATTTGGTGACTTCGTTATCCGCGCTGGGATTATAGAAGAGGTCAAAGTATCGAAAAGGGACTTCTATGCCTAGAGACGTTATTTCCCAGAAACAAGCAGCTAAACAAGGCTCAGTTAGCGAAAGCGTGCAAGGTCAGACAAAAGCGCTAGAGCTTCAAGAACTGCTGTCACTGACTAAAACCGAGCAGATTCTTAAGCTAGCAGAGCTAAATGGTCAGCTTGAGCTATTGACTGCGAAGCAGAGAGTTGAGTGGGCGCTAGAGAATTTGCCAGGTGGGCATATCCTAAGTTCAAGCTTCGGAGTTCAGGCGGCGGTTATGCTTCACTTAGTGACAAGTGTAAAAGCGGACGTTCCGGTAGTGCTTACCGATACTGGGTATCTATTTCCAGAAACTTATCAGTTTATAGATGAGCTTCAGAAACAGTTAGATCTGAACCTACATATCTATAAAGCGAACATCTCGCCAGCTTGGCAGGAGGCTCGCTACGGTAAGTTATGGGAAAAAGGGCTCGATGGACTCAAGCAATACAACCAGCTTAATAAAGTAGAGCCAATGAAAAGGGCACTCGAAGAGTTGGATGTTCACACTTGGTTTTCTGGCCTAAGACGTGAGCAGTCAGAGAGTCGAGCTAACTTGCCAGTACTGGCGATTCAAAATGGCCGTTTTAAGTTCCTGCCAATCATCGATTGGAGCAACGAACAAGTTGATAGCTATATAGAAGAGCATGGCTTGAGTTACCACCCTCTTAAAGAAGCGGGTTACCTATCTTTAGGTGATAGTCACTCTACAGTGAAGTGGGAACCTGGTATGAAAGAAGAGGAAACGCGCTTTAATGGTTTAAAACGTGAATGTGGTTTGCACGAAGATGACGGTGAGACAGACGGTTCTGGTATTTAGCCTCTGTTTACATCATTAAAAAAGGAGGCTAAGCCCTCCTTTTTTAATAACTCTGTGGATAACCTGTAGTCATTATTAGGATAAAGTTGAATAAATAAGCCTTTGAATGAAAAAGACGCGGTTAGGCGTTGTTTTTGTATTTTTTCTAAAAAAAGGCTTGCTAATGTGATGAGGC
>JYJJ01000020.1 GCA_003263775.1 Vibrio maritimus | reverse complement strand
TCGCCACAGTCACTTTAAACTCGGTCACTCCAGCTGGTAAGGTGATGTTGCCATCAGTAATGGTAAGAGGCACATCAGATACACCGTCGTTATACGTGGCGGTAATAGCACCAATGTCACCTGATTCTGCGGTGTAGCTACCATCGGTCGCCGCAGCGAGATTTAAGACCACATCCGCTTCAGTCTCTTTCGACAGGTTCACTGTGAACATGGCGCCCGTGCCTTCGTTCACTGACACCGCTGGCGTGATAGAAAGCGCTGGGCGGTCATCGTCTGGATCTGGGTCAGGCCCCGTACCATCATCGAGTATGGTGCCCACACCCGTGGCTGAGCCATTGGTGGTGACATTGTTGTTGTCGGTAACGGTCACACCGAAGGTTTCTGGGCCTTCGAAGATGTCGTCTTGGGTTGTGGCGACGGTGACTTTAAACTCGGTCACTCCTGCAGGTAAGGTGATATTGCCATCTGTAATGGTGAGAGGCACATCAGACACGCCATCGTTATACGTGGCGATAATAGCACCTATGTCTCCCGACTCTGCGGTGTAGCTGCCATCGGTCGCCGTGGCGAGATTTAACACCACATCCGCTTCAGTCTCTTTCGACAGGTTCACCGTGAACATGGCGCCCGTGCCTTCGTTCACTGACACTGCTGGCGTGATAGAAAGCGCTGGACGGTCATCGTCCGGATCTGGGTCTGGGCCAGAACCATCATCGAGTATGGTACCCACACTCGTGGCGGAACCATTAGTGGTAACATTGTTGTTATCGGTGACGGTCACACCGAAGGTTTCTGGACCTTCGAAAACATCATCTTGGGTAGTCGCCACAGTCACTTTAAACTCAGTCACTCCAGCTGGTAAAGTGATGTTGCCATCAGTAATGGTGAGAGGCACATCAG
>JYJJ01000019.1 GCA_003263775.1 Vibrio maritimus | reverse complement strand
AAATCACCGTAAGGGCTGTTGCCTTTCACGCTGTATGTCAGCTCTTCTTGCGTGTCATCCACATCTTTGGCGACCACACGGCCAGTCACCGTGTCTTTGCCTTCCGTTTTTGCTCCCGCTTCTTTTACCGTACCCGTGAATTTGCCACCAGTAATGTCAGGTGCATCATTGGTACCTTTTATCGTAATGCTGATCGTCTGTTCATCAACAGCACCAAAATCGTCAGTGACGACAACCGTATACTCGACAACCTCTTCGTCGCCGTTGTCGAGAGACTGTGTTACATCAGCACTATTATCGAGAGTGAAAGTCCATTGACCGTTCTCATCAATGGCGATGTCGCCAAAAGGGTTGCTTCCGCTAATGGAATAGTTAAGCGCGCCTTGAGCACTATCCACATCACTAGCGATTATCTGCCCTGTCGCAGTATTTGTACCCTCCGTTTTAGCACCAGCCTCTTTGACTTCGCCAGAAAAGTCCCCGCCCGTAATAACAGGTGCGTCGTTAGTCCCATTAATTACAATGCTAACTTGTTGAGAAACAGTAGCGCCTTGTTCGTCTTCTACTTGGACAGTAAAGGTCAAAGGGATCTCATCACCTTCATTTAACCCTTCCACAGCCGCAGCTTCATTGTCTAACGTAAAGGTCCATAAGCCACTCTCTGTGATACTGAATGTCCCGTATGAATTGGATACATCACCAACGGAGCTCCAAGTAAGAGTGCTAGAATCAACGTCTGTCGCGGAGAGCTGACCACTCGCGGTGGGTACGCCAGCATCCTCTGAACCATCGTCAAAACTACCCGATTCACGAACATCTCCGCTGACCGGGAGATTAGAATCTAATACAGGTACATCGTTGGTGCCGTTAATCGTGACAGTAACAGTTTCTTCAACACTGACACCTTGGTCATCGGTAACTTTGACTTTGAAGGTTAGCGGAATCACCTCACCTTCTTTGAGAGCATCCACCGCTGCGCGTTGTGCATCACTGAATTCTTCACCTGAGTTGGCTAACTTATAGGTCCAGACACCTTGCTCGGTAATAGAGAAGGCGCCATAGGTAGTGTCTGCATCTTCAGAAAGACTCCAAGTCAAAGCTTCGAGTTCCGAGTCCACATCGGTTGCTGCTACCTGACCGCTTACCTGCGAGACACCTTCTGTCGGAGTTCCATCATCAAGGTGACCAGCCTCTTCTACTAGGCCGACAAGGGTACTCTCTTCGCTAATGACTGGCTTATCGTTGGTTCCCGATATGGTGATGACTATTTGTTGTTGCGTACTACCAGACAGCGGATCTGTCACTTGTACGTTGAACACAAGTGGCACCACATCATCAACATTCAGGCTATCAACAGCCTCGGAGTTGTTGTTGAGTTCAAAGCTCCATTGTCCGTCAGAGTCAAGTGTAAATGTCCCGTACTCGGCAAGATTCTCGGGAGATGAGAGCACCTCCCAAGTAAGAGTATCCACTGAAAATTCAGCATCAGTAGCAGAAAGTTGACCAGAAAGAGAGGATGTACCATCAAAGGCGCTGCCGTCTTGATTGTTGCCTGATTCGATGGAGAATCCAATCAACTCATCTGACGTAATTGTGGGGTTAGTGTTGGTGAGAAACTGAAGTAGCGTTAGCGACTGTGTAGTCGTTAGCCCTTGCGCTTCGAGAGCAGAAGTATCGAACTGAGTTGCAGCGATAACCTCTTCTCCATCCCGATCGACGGCACCAGTGAGGGTTAAGCTTGAGCCAGAAACCTGCCCTGCCGCTGTCGCCTGTTCTTCATTTTGAGTCGGGTCCTCGCCCTCTTCAATCTGAGCAATAATAGCCTCAGCATCGGTGTCGAGTTCTATTTCCTCCGCCGAGCCATCTTCTTGAACCAGCTCAATGTTTATTTCATCTCCGACCTCTTCATTGTCGAGGACGCGGACAACCACATCGCCAGGTCGAGGATCTGCTCCGAGGGGAAGGACCACCAACTGCCCGTTGGCATCAACGACTAATGTACCTGAGACTTGCGCTAGGCCATGTAATGTAAACACACTCATGTTCTACTCCTTGAACCGCCCGACAGCATTACAGACGCATGTAAATTCCTTTAATTACTCACCCATTCCTAATTCCGTTCAAAAAGTGAGCTTTGCTTTCTGCTTACATTTGTAATAACAGATTAGATCCCCAATTAAAACTATATTAGTAACTGTTTTCTGTTTGTCTCAAAAACGAAAAAAAAGTCTCGCAATAACGAGACTTTATACAACTTTGGTTGATGCTAACCGATGACGGCTATAAACCCTTGTAGGATGATGAGGTTGACGATGTCGATAAAGAACGCGCCAACAATAGGTACCACCATAAAGGCTTGAGGCGATGGGCCGAAGCGATTGACGATTGAGCCCATGTTCATGACAGCCGTTGGCGTCGCACCTAAGCCGAAGCCACAGTGTCCACCCGCAATCACTGCTCCATCGTAGTTTTTACCCATTACACGGAAGGTAACGTAGTAAGCGAAAATAGCCAGAACGACAGATTGAACACCAAGAATAACTAAGAATGGAATCGCCAAGTCAAAGATATTCCACAACTGCAAGCTCATCAGTGCCATCGCTAGGAATAGGGAGAGGGAGACCGTACCAAGGATATCCACGGTCTCTGCATCCACTTTATAGCTTTTTGTCACTTCACAGATGTTAGTAATGAACACACCGATAAACAAAGCGTAAACAAAGTCTGGGATCATTAACCATTCGATTTCAAATGTATTTACCCACTCGTGTAAATACTTAGCACCTGTGACACAGATAAGAAGGATAAACAGAACCTCAACCACCTTTTTAGCGGTTACTCGGTCGCGTTCGTATTCATTGTAGGTAACCAGCTCAGGAAAGCGCTCGTGGGTATCATTGCCACGTCCGTACTCAGATTCAAAATCATTTTTGTCTATCAAGCGCTGCGCGACTGGACTACCAATAATACCGCCAATGATAAGACCAAACGTTGCTGAAGCCATGGCAATTTCTAGGGTATTTGCAATGCCGTAAGTTTCAGTAAACGTCGTGGACCACGCGGCACCAGTACCATGGCCACCAGAAAGAGTGATAGAACCAGCAATTAACCCCATCAATGGCTCAAGACCAAGCATGGTAGCAAGACCGACACCGACGCTGTTTTGAATGATGATGTAAATAGAAGCGATCGCAAGGAACACAAAGACTTTGGCACCACCTTTCATCAACTGAGTGTAATTGGCCGCCAAACCCACGGTTGCAAAGAACATCAACATAAAGGTTTTCTGTAGCGGTAGAGAGAACTCTAAATTGATATTGTTGAAGTGCAACACAGTAATAATGATGGCGACGATCAAGCCACCGACGATGGGTTCTGGAATATTATACTTGCGAAGAACAGGCAGTTTGCTGTTAATCATGTGACCAAGAAAAAGAACGCTGATTGCGATCAAAAAAGATTCTAACGTGCCAACAGAGATGGTGTCGTTCATATGACCTCTTTTTTTGCTGTATCGCTCATCTTCCTTAATGAGGTTTCGATTCGATATTTTAGTGTAGTAAAAATAGGATAGTTGGCGATCTCTGCAAAATCACCACACGACCTTGTTTCTATATCCATAACTTTTTGAGTGCCGAGGAAGCGTCGACATAATGACAGCCCAAACGACTCGCGCTGGGTGTATTGAAGCCTTTGAGACACATAGAGATGCCTTAGGCCAAAAGAATAACTACACTGGTTAAGGCCGAATGGTAACACAATCTCGCAAGATCGACTAATTTAACTAAATAATACAAACAATAAGGGAACTATCGTGAAACGTATTGCTCTCGCAACTGGCTTGCTTCTTACCCAAATAGCGTATGCTGAAGTCGCCATAAATTACCAACAGCCACAATCTTCCGCGGACAAAACCGCGCAGCAGGCGATCAAAGAAAGCGGTGCAAATGAGTTACTGGTCGAACTATCCAACGACTACTTCTCGTTTAATCAAGCGCTGACTGTGCAATATGGCGGCGAAGATGGTCCTCTCTATGATCCATCGACGCATACAGTCCACATGCCGTACGCGTTTTACACCGACTCTCTCAACTATTTCACCAAAAATGACTATCAGAATCGATTTGGAAAGCCTGCGCAACAAGGTGCCATCGACACTTTACTTCACACCCTCCTTCATGAAGCCGGGCACGCCTACATAGCCGATCAAGGCATTCCAATTTTGGGCAAAGAAGAAGATGCCGTCGATAATTTCGCTGCAGTCATCATGCTGAATTACGTAGAACAAGGAGCAGATGCGACCATTAGTGCTGCTGACATGTTCGCTTTTGAGTCTGAAGATAGACCCGACTACTATGATTTTTACGAATACATTGGCGAGCACAGTTTCGACTTACAGCGCTATTTCAGTACCTTATGCTTAGTTTATGGCAGCGATCCCGATAGCCACGGCAACTTACTTGATGAGATTGAAAAAGACTATCTTGATGAGCAAAAAGATAAGTGTATCGCCACGTATCAAGAGATCGATTACAACTGGAAGCAAGTACTAAATATAGATTCCAATACCAGTAGTTAGTCACTGAGGTTCTATGCCGACATCACTCATCCTATTTTATGATGGTCACTGCCCGCTTTGCGTCAGAGAAATGACCGCTCTGAAGAAGTATGACACCCACAATGCTATTCAGTTGGTCGACATTTTCTCTGAGACCTTTGAAGGCTATCCAGACATTGACCAAAAGGCTGCTTCTGAGCGATTGCATGCCTACGATGAAAACAGAGTACTTTGGGAGGGACTGGACGTCACGTACCAAGCATGGCGCCTTGTCGGCCGCGGACACTATTACGCTTTTACACGTTGGCCACTGCTAAGACCGATTTGTGATTGGTGTTACCTGAAATTTGCCCGCCACCGCTACACGGTGTCGGGCTTGCTTACGGGCAAAAAGCGTTGCGACAATTGTCGCATCGATTGATTAGCCGCCAAGTCACAGCCACTCAATATCTCGCTCTCGCTATTTACACTGTAAAGGTTATTTTTGCGCGTCTGCACGCACCGCCTTAAACAGTACCGACGTGTCAGAGCGCCCTTCACCTGACTCTGACAAGGCGCGATAGCGCTCGATAGATTGCTGCGTCAATGGCAATGCAACACCCTGCTTTTGAGCTTCATCCAAACAGAAACCTAAATCCTTAATCATCCAATCGATGGCAAAGCCGAAATCATACTGATCTTTGTCCATGGTTTTGGCACGATTTTCCATCTGCCAGGAGCCTGCTGCCCCATTTTTCAAGCAGTCCACTAACGAAGGAATGTCTAAGCCACTCTTTTGAGCCAGCAGTAAACCTTCTGAAAGCCCCGTAAGCACACCAGCAATACATACTTGGTTCACCATTTTTGCACGCTGACCTTGACCCACATCTCCCATCAGTACCGAAGACTTGCCATAAGCATCAAAAATAGGTTGAAGGGCATCGAAGGTTTGAGCGTCACCACCACACATAATGGTCAACACGCCATTTTCCGCGCCCGCTTGACCACCGGAAACAGGGGCATCCATAAAACGAACCCCTGCACTTTCACATGCAGCTCCCAATTCTTCAGCCAAAGTTGCCGACGTCGTGGTGTGATCAACGAGCACCGACCCCGGTTTCATTGATGCAATCGCGCCCTGCTCTGCTGTCGTCATCTGACGAACATCATCGTCGTTGCCCACACAGACCGCCACAACATCCGCATCTTTGACACATTCCGCAACCGACTCTGCATATTGTCCTGCGTATTCATTCGCCCAGCGCTGAGCTTTTTCTGTCGTGCGATTAAATACGCACACCTCAAAGCCTGCTTTCACTAGGTGTCCTGCCATTGGGTATCCCATAACGCCTAGTCCAATAAAACTTACTTTCATTTCGGCTCCTTGTTTATTTGATTCGGATTAACGGCCGTGTCCATGTGACGAGCGGTTGCAAGAATCGCTTCTATTAGGGCTTTTACGGCTTTAGGTTGATACTGTCTGCCTTTGTACACCAAAAAGGCCTGACGGTCACTACGATAGTATTCAGGAACAACATGAACGAGATTCATATTTCCCGACACGTGTTTTAGTGGCAATGACGCCACTCCAAGCCCGCGCTCGACAGCATCAACCAAGGCTTGGATATCATTGACAACCAATCTAGCTTCAACTCAATATCTCCAACTACTCTGCCATCGTTGACCACTTGGATGCACCTAGCGTCATCAATCGTGAGCCAATCGGCTTGTTCTAACTGTTCCAATGTTTCAATTGGCGCTCGCTCATCAAGGTAGGAAGCACTGGCAAAGAAGCCGTGTTTGGCGGTAAAGAGTGGACGGGCAATAAGATCTTCCATGTCAGAGGTATCGAACGTGATCAAAAGCTCTCGATCGGTTTTCGGTTTGCTTTGATCGTGATTCAACGCCAGATCAATATGCACATTGGGGTAGGTCTTTAAATACTGTTCCACAATCGGTGCAATAAATGAATGATAGAAACTATGAGGTACCGCTAATCGAACCCTTCCTGCGACCAGATCGGTTTTCTCCGTCACGTTGTTTAGCCCGATTTCTATCTGCTCGACGCCACTACTCAGTTGGTCGAATGCCATTTTACCTACTTCTGTCGGCGCAAGCTCACGTCCATGCTTCTCAAGCAGCCTTAGTCCAAGCTTTTGTTCTAGCGAGGAAATCCTTCTCGACACTGTCGACTGAGGGAGTCCCAAACGATTCGCAGCCGCCAGTACAGAGCCCTCCTCAACGACTTTACAAAACAGGTAAACGTCATCAATGTATCCAAATATGGAATCCATAATCCTAAATAACCGTATTTTTTCAGGTAATGACTAGGTTTATACTTTTCTCATCAAAACACAAGCAACAAATAGAAGAGACATCGTATGAACAAAACACAATTCTGGTTAACCGCACTACTGTCGTCACTCACTATGGCAACAATGATGTCAGGCATCATTTCGGGTTACAAAATGGGTTTCAGTGCAGAATGGCCTGCCGTATGGGCGAGCAGTTTTATGGTAGCGTGGCCATGTGCACTGTTACTGAACCTGACCGTACTACCACGAATCCGTGCATTTGCCGCATGGTGCTGTCAGCCAAAAACGATCAAACAGTCGAAAGCATGATCAAGGTATTTACCTTGATCATGCTTTCAGAAACTCGAGATAGATTGATTAGATCTCAGCGCAAGAAGGCTGCGCCACATGTTTGATTGCTAGAGGTTTTGCAAACCAATAGCCCTGAAACATATCGCAATTCATTTGCTTGAGCTTCAAATACTGCGCTTGGGTTTCCACCCCTTCTGCCACAACATCGTAGCCAAATGCGTGAGACATGGTGATCACTGACTCCACTAGGGCGCTATGTGCTAAATCGGTCTCAAAATCAGCAATAAAACTGCGGTCAATCTTAACTTCATCTAAAGGGAGCTGCTTTAGCATGGAGAGTGAAGAGTAGCCGGTACCAAAATCGTCGAGAGAAATACGAATACCCGCCGTTTTTAGCGTATTCAGTGCTCGTAGGCACTGTTCAAAGTCACTCAATGCAATGCTCTCAGTGATCTCCACGGTAAACTGAGACGGTGACAGCTCATGAGACAGGATAGTTTGAACAAACTCTATCGCAAAATGTGGGCGACAAAGTAAGCTCGAACTCACATTGATCGATACACTTATGCCGTCATCGATCAACTTATTCGCGAGATCCTCACACACGCGCTTAAGAACAAACTCACTCAGTTTGACGATAAGACCAGATTCCTCAGCCACCCCAATAAAAAGCTGCGGTGAAATGTATTGCCCGTCTTCATCTTTCCAGCGCGCGAGAGCTTCAACACTGACCGCCCCTACGCCTTCTGAGCTGTAGATAGATTGGTACCACACATCAAGCTCGCCATTAGCAATCACTCGCCGCAGTTTCTGCTCAATAGTGAGCAGTTGCTGACTTTCTTGTTCCAACGTCGAGTCGTAGAGCGCCGCTTTTCGACTTTTCGAACGCTTGGCTCGATACATGGCAATATCGGCCTTTTTAATCAGCTCATCCGCGCTATTCGCATCAAAAGGATAAAACGCTATCCCTAAGCTGCCCTGAGTGCTGAACTCACTGCCATTGACGAAAAACGGCTTCTCTACCGCTCTCAGTATGCGGCTAGCAAGCTCTAAAGCCTGGGCTGACGTCTCTACATCACACATCAGTAGAAACTCATCACCGCCAAATCTTGCAATCAAATCGTTTCGTCTCACGACCCCGGAGAGCTGTTTGGAGACATGCAATAGCAAGGCGTCGCCCACATCATGGCCGTACGTGTCATTGACGAACTTAAAACGGTTCAGATCCATTAACATTAGGGCTAATGGGCGCTCAGTTTTCTCTGCAATGTGTGCCTTGAGGCTGTCCGTCATCATACGGCGGTTGGCAAGGCCAGTTAGAGGGTCATGATAGGCTAATTGACGAATTCTATCTGCAGAATGCTTTTGCTCAGTAATGTCTGTCATGGCACCAAGAAATCGAACCGGACGACCAAACTTGTCGCAAATAACTTTACCTGTGGAGGATACCCACACATAGACGCCATCCGTTCGACGCAATCTAAACTGCACTTTAAATGGGATTTCCTGCTCGATTTGAGCCAGTAATTTCTGCTCTAAATCGTCAATATCGTCGCTGTGTACCAAATCGAAAAAGGCTCGACTGGTCAGCACTTGAGTGTTTGGTTCACCGTTGTCGAACTTGAGAATGTCGTTCCACCGGCTGCTCCATATCAATTTGTCTGTCAGTAAGTCCCAGTCCCAAATGGCGTCGTTAGATGAATGGCTCACCACTTGCAATTGATTCGCGAGGTCACTTGAGATCTGCGCTCGGCTTTGCGAACTCTTCAACAGCAAATCACGCTGCAAGAACAGCGCAAGCATATCGAGGTAATTGTGATAGCTGGAAAGTTTCGCAAGATCAGGTTGGCCTTCAATTGGCTCTACAATCGCCATCACTTCGGTACGACCCTCTTGCCTATCAGTGACACACAGCAAGGTCATCACAAATGACTCAGGGAGTGAGTGCAGACTACTGACGGGGAAGGTTTCCGTTGGAAAGTGGATGCCTTGTTCAACGCTACTGAGCTGACGACCATCAGTATGCGCATAACCAACCACACAGCTGTCGATAGCCGATTTCACACCATTGATTGCCCATGCAACCGGCGTGTCAAACAAACAGCTGGCGTTCACAATGGAAGAGAATCCGGATTGCCCTTGTGAATATAATGTCTCGTGCAGTTCAGCGGGTGAGCGCTCAGAATGACTAAGCAATTGATTACGAATCGTAAACTGCGGGGTGTGGCTTGGGTTTTTCGCACCACAAGATTGACGTACGACCATAGATTGCTCAATCAAGCCAAGATCGCTTGCGTAAGGTGCACCCGATAAACGCGCCATCAATCGCTCTACGGCAGCAATGGATAGGCGTTCAAGTTGCTGATCCACCGTCGTTAACCTTGGCTGCGTGCGTTCGCCCATGAAAATATTGTCAATGCCAACAATCCCTACCTGCTCCGGAACGCAAATTCCGTTTTCAGACAAACTTTCCATCAGGCCGACAGCAATATGATCGGTGGCACAGATGACCGCACTGCAAGGAGCATTGTCTTGCCAATAGCGCTCATACGCTTCTCTGCCCCCTGCAAAGCAGTGTTGCTGACATTGAGGATGTGCCGTTTCGTGATCGTATTACCAAAATGCTCGGCACGTTTCTGAAACGCTTTAAAACGCATTCTAACGTCGTTAACTGAGAGATCGCCACAGAACCCTATATCTACATGTCCAAGCCCTACCAGGTGGTCATACAGCGCGCTTACGCCACTCGCCTGGTCACTCGACAGAGACTCAACTTCCAATGGCGCGTAACTGGCCGCCACAGAGATCACAGGTATTCCTCTCTGTACTGCTTTTTCCACCAATGCGCTCGCGGCTGCGTGCAGCACGACAATAAGCCCGTCGATGTGATCAAAGGCAAAGGGAATATCAAAGTCGCGATTGTGGCCGACACGAAGGAAAATCAGGTTAATCCCGTTTTCAACGCCGTAGGCTCTGAGTGTACTGGTGATTTCGCCCATGTAGAAGCCACTTAACATCGGCAAAATGACACCTATTGTAGGCTTGCGGTGGCGACGAAATAACACCTCGTGACCATCGTTGCCCCTAAGGTTTGTGTTGTCCATGTCGTTAATTGTTTTTGCTGCCCGCGTTATTGGCCTGGTATCTGACCATTCATACAGTAAGAAATTTTGTGCCTATCGAGCAGTGTGGGTTGATAAAAGTGTTAACAACCACACACTCGGTAGTGGGGAGAGTTTTGGAAATTTGACCGAGTTAGCGTTCCCCAAGATCCAAAAAAGGAGCCAACCGAAGTTTGCTCCTTTTTCATCGCTATTTAGGGGAAAGTGCCCTAATTATTGCTCAGCGTTATGGTAAACCTGCTGAACATCATCACAGTCGTCTAGCATATCTAGGAACTTCTGGAATTTCTCCGCGTCCTCACCAGCGATTGCAGTGTGCGTTTGTGGCACGAAAGTGATTTCTTCTACATCTAGCGCCAGTTCTGGGTACTCAGCAGCCAGCGCAGTTTTCGCTTTGAAGAATTCAGTGTGAGGGGCAAATACCGTGATTACGCCATCTTCTAGCTCGATATCTGTCACATCAACGTCAGCCATCATTAGTGCTTCCAGTACCGACTCTTCGTCGTCGCCTTTAAACTGGATAACAGCTTGGTGGTCGAACATGTGAGCTACAGTACCTGGCTACCAATCTTAGCACCAGTCTTAACAAAACATTGACGAACATCCTGGAAAGTACGGTTGCCGTTGTCGGTTAGACAGTCAACGATCACGCTCACGCCACCAGGACCAAAACCTTCATAGCGAGCTGGTTGGTAGTCTTCACCGCCGCCACCGCTGGCCTTGTCTAGCGCTTTGTCGATAACGTGCGCTGGAACTTGATCTTTCTTTGCTTTAGCAATCAGGTGCTTAAGCGACAGGTTCATTTCAGGATCGGCACCACCGTTTTTAGCAGCAACGTAAATCTCTTTACCGTACTTGGAATAAACTTTAATTTTTGCGCCTTGTGTCTTCGCCATAGAGGCTTTGCGCACTTCAAAACTTCTTCCCATTGGGATGTTCTCTCTAATTCAATTTAACGCGGAGGATTTTAGCAAATCGTCGTCACAATTCAATTCTATGCGGCAACGAAGAGTGTTACATCACTCCCATCATCTTTTTGTATTTGTCCACACACGCCTCAAACCATGCTTTTTCAGCGTCATCCTGAATACGTTCTAGCTGTTCGCGAATCGCTTCAGGGCCAGCTTTGGCTTCCTTCATTTGCCAAACGACGAAAGAGGCTTGCTTATCAAGTTCCACTTTGTTTTTTTCCGCTGGGGGAAGCAAAGACAGGTTGTACGACATGGTTCTCTATATCGGTTAGTGTTGGCAAGGCAGAGAATATATCACCGTTGGTGTAGCAAACTCAAATGAAAGCCGTACCGACAGGTGCTGACGAGCGTTTTGGCGGGGGGTTAGATAAAACTAAGGGTGGCCTATGCACCCTACTCTTTTGCTCCGTCACCATTGTATAGCGTTGCCCATTGTATAAAGTTACTTAGTGAATAAGCCCTAATTCTTTCGCTTCTTCTAACGAAAGGCCACTCTCTCTGATTTCTCTTAATGCTTCAATGCGGCGTCGTGCATCAGCGGATTTCGCTTGTTTTGCAGGACGAGTTTCCTCTTGAAAGTCCTCAGATTGATCCCACTTGTTGGTGATGGATGTCATTTGGTCATGGTCGATTGAATTGATGGACATTGTTACCTCCTGATGAACCATGTCTGGACACCTAATCTGTAGCAAACGACAAAATTGTTGTTAAGAAAAACTGAGTCAGAATGTGATTGGCTCGGAAATTCTCATCAGAAGTATTGGAAAGGAGTTTATAAACTTTGAAATCCGCGAAAGACGGCAGTACATTTAGGAGATTCCACCTCAGAAAATCGACTTGATCCAGATCTCCTTTTTTTCGCGCTATCCCTTGACGCTATTGCCCTGCAGCCAGATGCAACATTGAGCATATCGGTGAATTTTTGATAAAAAAAAGCGAGTCCAAACGAACTCGCCAAAAAATATATCAGAATGAATGTAACAATATGAGCCAATCTACTTATTTCATTAGAAAGGACAAAAGGTTGTCTATTCGGGATAAATAATAGCCAGAGGCACCGGCTATTATGTCAGCAGACTGTCAGCGTTATGTGTAAAAACCAACAAATCGAATTCGCTGTGTAACAAGGTTTTTCAGTGCTGAAAATCGCTAAACCGAAACCTCATCCAACACTCGGAACACAGACTCATCGATATGGCCTTCGTACACCTGCTTGCATACTTTCTTACGTACCGCGAGTGCAGAAATCAGCCTTTCGATAGATAAGTGTTTATTCTCCTGACGAGAATTGTAAAGCTCAACCACGCGGCTCAGTACTTCATAAGCGATGATATCTCCATCTACACGCAACCAATCAAGCTTCTCCATGAGCTCTGAGCACTCTTGTTTAATCGAAGCTATCGAGTGACCCGTCATGGCAGACAAAGCGGTTACACTGCGCTCTAGAGCCTCTGGTGAGGTGTACTTGGATAGAATGATGGTGATCTCATCGGCATTGATCTCGACCAAATGCTTACGTTGCTTAACTCGACGGCCCAAATTGCCTCTAGGAGAGGGCACTTTGCGCTGTATAGGTTCAAATTCACCATCAATGATGGTCGACAGTTCATCGAGCTGTTTGCGAGTCACGAGCTCATTTCGTAGTGGGTTGGGTAGCGTTGGTGCCATATTACGTTTGCCCGCATTGGTGGTACGAGCACGTGAATAGCGTAACACTTCTTCCACGTCACAGCGGATATCGACTTGGAAATCAGGCAGTTTTGCATCCGGATCGTGACACGTCAGCGTTAGGTGATAGCCCCACAAATTGACATCAAATTTATTCGGTGACTCCACATGTTCTGCAAGATTACGAAGCTCCCGCAGTAAATCCATTGAGAAACGGCGCCATTCAATGTTGCGCGCCAATTTCTGATTCAAATCTGACAGCATCAATGAATCGGTATGACGACGGGCCATACGGCTACGAAAGTAAGAGTAGAGTTGGAACACAAGCGTGTGCTGCTTCAAGATCTCAGGTGGGAACAAGAAGAAATAGTCTCGAGTCAGCAACTCTTCATAGAACGACGGCTCCCATACTAATATGTATAGATTTGGCTTGATCTTGATCTCACCATCCGCGCCTTCACGGGGAGCTTCTTCAGATGCGGTGATCGTTCTTGCCAAAAATCTAAAACGATCACTCTTAAAGCCTTCCGGCATATTCTCACTGAGCCAACGTCCGGTCAGTTCATGTAACTGGAAATCGGTAAATTCAATGCGATCGATGCTATCGCGAATCGAGTCGCGTGCTGGTCCACTGTCTTTTTTGCCACGCAATGACAGGATGTCCGTGATGTAAAGCGGCGTTTTGTTAGGCACGTGCTTCGCATCAAGATGATACTCTTCATGGTGGTGATCATGATACTGAACGGTAAGGGTAAACAACGCAAACAGTGTCATGAGATCATCAACAGTCATGATGTTCTTGGAAGAGCGCGTTTCGATCACAGCTTTCGTTCCAGAGATCGATACCATCGATTTCTGATAACTTTTACGAGTTCTAGGCGGTGCGAGTGCTTGATCAATGATCCCTGCCCAATTCGTAGGAGAGACAACAAATTGATCTGCTTCATCGCGCATTGCTGGTGGCGTATACAAGCCGTGTTCGTTGAGAAGACGTTTGTTAACTTGAGTTTGAGCGAGTGCTTTGGATTTTTTTTGTTTCTCTGACTGTTTTACGGACTCTGTTACCAGACTTGTTGCACCAAGCACTGATACAAGCTGGTTAGGATTGATGAAGCGATGAAGCATGGTTTTACCCGCAAGTCCCTCTTCAAATCTCACACCATGCTGGCTGAACAAACCGATGTTTACTGCGGCGCGCAATCGCTGTTGAATCGCTGCGCGAGTTAACTTGCCATCTGTTGCGTCAATCAGTTCTGTTGTCGAAACAAAACCATCTTTAGAGCTGAATCCACGTAGGGAAATCAGATTCAATAACTCTAGGATACTTTTGGTTACGCCTTTGAAATGTTGATATTGTTCGATCCAATCAACGGCTGTTTCCGTGACTTCAAAAAGGTGTCCGCCTTTGTGATCCCTTGGGGATCTAATCAAGATTTTATCTTCACTGCTCATGGTTGGATCTAGATCACATTATCCGTAAATTCGATATTGTTCCATAGAATAATGAAAATTGGATCATAAATAAAGCGCTATTTTATTTATTGGTAAAAAGACTGATCTTAATGATTATACTGATCTTATTTGATTAAGTGATCTTATGATCTGTAAAAGATTTCTGCCGTAAGCTTTTGAAATTAAAAGTAATTAACTAAGCCCTATACGGAACCATGATCAACATTATTGCGAAACGATGATCATCATTTTTTGAAAGCATGATCAACTCATCTCGAATGCATGATCACCGTTACTTTGAAAGCTTGATCATCATGGTTTCGGATCGATGATCATCATCTAATGACAAGTTATCCACAGAAATGGTAGAAAAGCTGTGTGTAGATTAGAGAATATCTTGGTCAATCCTCAAGTTTTACTCCGAAAGCATGATCAAGTGAAGTGTGATTGAAGAACAAATAATCAAATTGTCGCTTTGTAATACAGGAATGAGTGCAAGCCTTCGAGTCTAGGTAATCTATTGTTGTTAATCATTTTGAGGCGGTATCTCTGGAACTATGATCAAGTGATTCCGCCCAATGTTTGCCGTGTTTCGGTTTCTGTGTATATATTCACCAATTAGAGCACTATCCTTTGTTTCGCGGGACTTAAGCCGTAATCTAACCGAGTTTTTACATGCTTCCGTGAAGCTCATTCACTTGATCATTGTTCCGTTAAAGATGATCATTGATCTGGATTAAGTAGAGCTATTCTCATTGATGAATTTTCCTTGATCATGCTTTCATAGTCTAGCTATTTCCCGAAACAATGATCAGGGCATTCCCTTGATCATTGTTCCATTGATGATTTTATCTAGAGATTGAGATGTGTCCGTGGTTAATCAACTCAGTCAATATTTGAACCTTATTAACGCTTAGATGTAAGACGTCGCTCTCAACACAGCTTCAAAAGAGCAACCTCCGTAATTTATAAGTTAAGTTGTATCGTTCCGAGCGAATTTGTCTTTACATTGTAAATGGGTGACGCCGTAACACTTTTAAAATTCTGAGTTTTCAGGGTACTTTTCTTAACAGAATTACTCGCTATTTGGTGATACTTTGCGCAATTAATCATCATAGAGCTAGATACCAGTCAAATTAATGTAAATAATCTATGTTGATGTGTGGACAGCTTTTTCTTGAGATTGTACGATATTGCTGTACATAAACAATTAGGTTACTTGGTTGGAACTTAGGTATGAAAAGAGAACAAACAATAGATAATCTCTACCAACTTGCAGAGCAAACTCAGCAAGTACAAGCGGATCGTATTGAAATCGTTTTGGAAGAGCGCAGTGATGACCACTTCCCAGCGATGTCAAAAGCGATGATGGAAACGCGCTCTGGCCTAACTCGTAGAAAGCTGGATGATGCCATCAACAAATTAGAGCAGGGCGGTCACCAGTTTACGAAAAACAACGCTAACCATTACTCGATTTCGCTTCAAGAAGCGCATATGTTAATGGATGCAGCGGGTGTACCTAAGTTTCATGAGCGCAAGAACAGCGCGAATAACAAGCCTTGGATTATCAACGTGCAGAACCAAAAAGGCGGTACGGGTAAATCCATGAGTGCGGTACACCTTGCGGCTTGTTTAGCATTAAATCTTGATAAGCGTTACCGCATTTGTCTGATTGACTTGGATCCACAAGGTTCACTTCGTTTGTTCCTAAACCCGCAAATCAGCGTTGCTGATCATGAGAATATCTATTCAGCGGTTGATGTGATGTTAGAAAACGTCCCTGAGGGCACTGAGATTGACTTGGAGTTCCTGCGTCATAATGTACTGCTGCCTACACAATATCCAAACCTTAAGACGGTATCGGCATTCCCAGAAGATGCCATGTTTAATGCTGAAGCTTGGCAAACGCTTTCACAAAGCCAATCTCTCGACATTGTTAAACTTCTAAAAGAGAAGCTGATAGACAAGATTGCTGAAGATTTCGATGTCATTATGATTGATACGGGTCCTCACGTGGATCCACTGGTATGGAACGCGATGTACGCATCTAACGCTCTTCTTATTCCATGTGCGCTAAGCGCCTTGACTGGGCATCAACAGTGAACTTCTTCCAGCACTTGCCAACCGTCTATGAGATGTTCCCAGAAGACTGGAAAGGGCTAGAGTTTGTTCGCTTAATGCCAACAATGTTTGAAGATGACAACAAGAAGCAAGTGTCGGTACTCACAGAAATGAACTACTTGCTTGGCGACCAGGTGATGATGGCTACTATTCCAAGAAGTCGTGCATTCGAGACTTGTGCGGACACCTACAGTACCGTTTTTGATCTGACGGCGTCTGATTTTGAAGGCGGCAAGAAAACTTTAGCGGTCGCTCAAGACGCTGTTCAAAAAAGTGCACTAGAGTTAGAAAGAGTATTGCACAGCAACTGGGCTTCACTGAATCAAGGGTAATTTGAAAAATGGCAATTAAAACTTCAGATCTAAACGCAAAGCTATTTGGTAAAGCAAACAAACGCCGTGCAACGACACCGCAAGAGGCACAAACTGCCGCTAAAGAACAGGCACAGGTGATTGAACTGTCTGTAGCGGGTGAAGAGCTTGTGTCGTTTGAATTGGTCCGCGTGCCAGCAGATGAAGTCGAAGCTAAAACGTTTGTTTTTCAAGAAAACGCACGTGAGCAATCTTTTTTAAATGAGCATGCGCTGTCGGATGTGTTGGCTACATTGCGTGACAAGGGCCAGCAATACCCAGCGGTTGGTCGCCGTCAAGCTGACGGTACCATCGAGGTATTGGACGGTAGTCGCCGTCGTATGTCGTGTATTCTGGCGCAAAAAGAGTTTCTAATTTACGTTGCTGAAAACATTAACTCTGAACACGCTAAGTTTCTTTCTGATGTTGCTAATGCTCACAAGCCGCTGTCACTTTATGAGAAAGGCAAAGAGATGCTTGCCAAACTTGAAAGTGGTGAAGCAGAAGACCAAAAAGCACTAGCAAAAATGTTTCAATGCAGTGAGGCACTAGTCAGTGGCGCTTTAAAAGCCGCAGACTTACCATTGGCGCTGCTTCAAGCGTATCCAAATGTCAGTGATTTAGGCCGTCCAACGATTGTTAGACTGCACAAGCAATTTAGCGAACTCGACAAAGACAACCAAACAAAACTGATTGATCGCTGTCAACAGTCGGAAGGATACGTTTGGCAAACTAGTCAAGCCCAGGGCGTTGCTCGCATTACTAAAGATGTGTCTGAAACACTAGAAAACTGGATCCATGAGCTGTCGCCACCAAAGCGTGCGAAAGTGACTAAGATTGATTTAGTGAAAGGCCGTGCAAGCTACACGCGCAAGGGCCCAAATCTAGCGATAAACCTCAAAAAAGTCGATGATCAAACCATGGAGCAAATCCTCGAGTTTTTGAAACAAAAGATGCAATAGGTTCCACACGAATACCCCGCAAGAGCGGGGTATTTTTTTGTGCTAAGATTGGCCAAGGTTTCTAACAATGACGTCACCATGGCAAATCACTCTCTATCCTTTCGTATTGACTCTCAGTTACGTTCTATCACCAAATTGCAGCAGTTAGCTCAGTCCCAATTTGTTCGAGCCGTAACGGTATTAAATGGTGAGTCTCAATGGCAGCAAACGTTGCTTTCGCACGTTTTGGACCACTTCCCTAAGCAATCTCGATTCCATATCGGTTCAGCACAAATAGACGGGCTTGTTAATATTCCCCCTAATCAAGGTAAACGCCTTTTAGGACAAGATACTCAGCTGTTGGTGATTACCATCGATAGCCAGTTTGATGCCAATAGCTTTAATGCTGCGCTCGGTACGTTGGTTGGCGGCGGATTGCTTATTTTGCTGCAGGCAGAACAGTCGTCACTTCATCCTTGGTTGGTAGAAGCGATATCGGCGCTGCCTGTGCTAGAAGAGCGCAGTTTAGAAGTGGTTCAGCCAAGTTGTTTTTGTTTGGACGATGAAACGCGTCTTGCATCGCTTACATTGAATAGCGCCATTAATCCATTTGAACAGCAAGAGGAAGCTATTAGGCTGATTCATCATGTTGTCTCGGGACACCGCAAACGCCCGCTAATTCTAACGGCAGATCGTGGTCGCGGGAAAAGCAGTGCACTGGGTATAGCTGCTGCAAGACTCAATGGCCAGCGGCCCCTTCGTGTTTTGATTACCGCACCAAGCAAGTCAGCGGTGGTATCGGCGCTAACGCACTTCAATAGCGAGTTGCAGGACAGTGTTTGCCTGCCGATAGCGTAACACTCGAGTTTATCGCGCCAGATGAACTGCTACAGACTAAACCAATCTGTGATTTGTTGTTCGTTGATGAAGCAGCGGCACTACCCATTCCGATGTTAAAGCAGATGGTGGAGCATTATCACCGAATGGTCATTAGTACCACCATACATGGTTATGAAGGATGTGGCCGTGGTTTTAGTGTTAAGTTTCTGCCGTGGTTAACTGAATATCGAAAAGGCGCTAAGAGCTATCATCTCGACACTCCAATTCGCTGGAGCCAATATGATTTGTTAGAGCAGTGGGCCGCATCAACGTTTTTACTGAATGCTGAACTCAGCTCATTACCAGAGCCTATGGCTAAAGAACCGATCCGACGCGAAGCACTAACGTGGGAGTGTTTTGATGCAGCCAGCGCTTCTTCGAATCGTGAGCGTCTTGATGCGGCTTTCGCTTTGCTGGTTAATGCCCATTATCAAACTTCGCCTAATGATCTAATGTGGTTGTTAAACAGTAAAACCATGAAGTTGTATGTCATGAGTTACGATGACATCGTTGTTGGTAGTATTTTAGTGAACAGGGAAGGGCAGCTAGACCGCGATCTCATTGAACGCGTTCAGTTAGGTCGAGCTCGCCCCGCTGGCCACCTGGTACCAATCGAGTTATCGAACCATCTCGGACTATCATCTGCTGCGTTGCAGTCTTGCCTTCGCGTTATGCGTATTGCTGTCCACCCATTGTTGCAAGGGAAAGGGTTAGGAAGCGAAATGCTGACGGCGCTGTCTCAAGTAGCAATAGGCGACATTGACTATCTAGCAACAAATTTTGGTGCGACAACTGAGCTTGTTCGTTTTTGGAATACAAATGAGTTTGTTCCTGTTCGTATTGGTAGTGCGAAAGATAAATCCAGTGGCACTTACAGCAGTACTTTCATTCGTCCTCTATCCACAGAAAGCATTGAATGGGTCCACGAAGCTCGTAATCAGTTTGGTAGTTCCATACATTTTGCTCTTCGCTCTCATGCTCAAGATGTTGAACCATCGCTTGCTCTTTCTTTGATAGATTGCGCAGAGTCTAAGTCTTTGTCGTCTATCTCTGTTTCCCCTTTGGTATCAAACTATGTAAGAGGAGGGAACAGTTTTAATTCTGTTCGGCCGTTTTTGGCGCCGCTAATAGCATTGGCATTGTCAATTAATACTAGCCATGTGAGTCAGCTTATCGTCGCTGTCGTTGCTCAAGAGTGGAGCTGGACAAAGGTCGCGGAGTACTTTGGTTATGCTGGAAAGAAACAAGCCGAGCAAGCATTTCGTGAAGAGCTCTCTCAATTATTGACTGTTTTACAGTGTAAATAGACTCACTTCTTTTGAACTCCAGATTTACACTGTAAAGGGCTCAAGTGTTTACAGTGTAAATCCATCACCGCTCATTTTTACACTGTAAATCGCATCAAGCCATTTCTGCATCTTAATTTGATACCGCATCTTATTCTAGAATCCCGTTCAAACTATTGAACAATTTACCGTGAGCGCCACCGTAGTTTTAGCTGATAACGGTAGTCTCAGTAGTGAGACTTCACTAAGATAGTATGAGTTATTGAAGCATGATCACACTCGTAACTAGTTCCGAGGAGTGTGAGTTCGCATAAGGAAGTGGTCGTCAGTCATGTGGAAAAGTGTTCTATCTCTCTCTTCAGATAAGCAACAAGTCATCGCTCGATTGCCAAAAGAGTATGAAAAAGGTTTGGCTTTAGAAATCACTTTGCTTGGCAATGCGTTGCAAGAAATCAACGCACAGGATTACTGGGTTGATGACACTGCAGTTAACCAATTTATCAAATCGGCACAAGCGGCAAAGGGAGAAGCCTTCTCGGGTTTGACGCTCGCTGAAATACGCAACGCCACCGCTGAAGTCGTATTGACAGAGCAAGATATGCTAGCGAGCATCAAAGTCACTGGAGCGTACGCAGGTGAAGCTCTCGCCCCGAATGATATTATCTCGGCGTTGACCAACGCTCGAGTAGCCAAAGGCCTCAACAAGAAAGCGCTTAAAAAAGTACTATTGCTCAGTCAGCAGTTGAAGAAAGGCGAAACCTACACCCAGCCAGTTGCGATAGGTAAACGGCCAAAAGAAGGCAAAGATGCCCAGTTTATTCCTTTGGTTGCCGATCCCAAGCAGCGAGTGTTAAAACCCCAACAAGCTGGCCCCAACGGCAAAGTTGATATGCGTGATTTGGGCGCTGTTGTCACTGTTGGCGAAAATGAGCAAGTGATGCGACGTATTCCGGCGATACCTGGGGAAAACGGCTATACCGTCACTGGCGCCATTATCCCACCAAGGCCGGTCAAAGACCTACCTCTAAAACCTGGCGCTGGCACTCGTTTTTCACCAGACAACCCTAACACTCTATTGTCAACGATGTCCGGTATGCCAATCATCAAAGCGTCTGGTATTGAAATAGATGAGGCGCTTTGTCTAAGCAATGTTGATATCTCAACTGGTCATATTAAGTTTAAAGGCAGCGTCGTGATTTCTGGCAATGTTGAGCCTAATATGGAAGTGACTGCAACTGGCACAATCACCGTTGGTGGTTTCGTTGAGTCGGCATTTCTGAAGGCGAAGGGCGATATTACGGTCGCGAAGGGCATTATTGGCCATAATGTCGATGATGGTGAGCAGAAATCTTGTCGACTGGAGTCTGGAGGGGATGTCGTTGCTAACTACGCTCAGTTTGCAGATATCAGCGCCAAGGGCGATATTCATTTCACTGTGCATAGTCTTAATAATGATATACGTTGCTCTGGTGATCTATTGGTGATTAGCAGCAATAAGAAGCAGGGCACATTGAGTGGCGGTGAAGCAAAAGTTGGCGGCAAGGTTCAATGTCATCACCTTGGTGTTGAAGGTGATACGGCTACCTTCATTCAAGCGTTTGCTAATTATGAGCGTTATTCTAAGAAGCTTGAACAACTACAAGATCGTTACACGGAACTACAAGAGCGCAAAATGATTGCTATTAGACGTGAGATCGAACTAAAGAAAATCCCTAAGTCGAGCCGTAGTGATGAGCAGAATGCAGAGCTAGGTGCTCTTAATAGTGCTGATACAGAGGCATTAGATGCGTTAAATGAAGAGAAAGAACGTATCGATCTCGAACTGTACGCAAAATTAGAGCTCAATACGGTCGAGTCAATGGTACAAACTCATACCCGCGTTACGGTTCAATTTGATGATGAAAAGGTGACAACTCGCTCCACGCACGGTCCCGCGACTTTCAGCTTTAACAAACAAATCATTACCTTCGCGCCTAAATTGAAAGAAGAAGATATCTTGGTGTAGCTAAGGTTAATAGCGAAGTTTTACTAATTAGCTATTAAGTGCGCGATACCTCATAAATCATTCTGATGCGCCTCTTTTTTGCTGTTTCCACAGTGTGGCGCCGTTGCCTAATGTATCAGCCAAAGCATCTTGTGGATTGCGCAGTCGACACTTAGACAGTGATAAGCAGCCACAGCCAATACACTCGCCAAGTTCGTCTCTGAGTTTTGTCATCAACCAAATCTTTTCGTCCAGTAAGGCACGCCAATCTTGCCCCATCTTTTGCCACTCTTCCTGACTCGGCGCTCGATTCAGTGGCAGGCTGGATAGTGCCTGTTTGATTTCTTCCAAACTGAGTCCTAATTGTTGTCCTGTCTTTATCACTGCAATTCGTCTAAGTACCGAACTGTCATACCGGCGTTGATTGCCTTGATTCCGCCAACTGGTGATCATCCCTTTCTGCTCATAAAAATGCAGCGCGGAAACCGCGACTTCTGCACGTTTAGCGACTTGTCCTACGGAAAGCTCCATAAATACTCCTTATCTTTTATGCAATTATAGCTTGACCTCAAGTTAAGTTGAGATTTTAACCTTGAGATCAGTCACAAGGTTAGGGAAGAAATCGTATGGAAAAAAATAGAAGATTGCACTTACTGGGGTTGATGTTTGATGGAATAGCATCGGGAATGATGTTGATGGCGTTACCGTGGTTCATCCTCAAGCAGGGAAACAACGGAATGTTTTTGGCTGTTGTGACCTTAGCCTGTACCGTAATGTCATTCGTGCTGACACCATTTGTCGCAACGGCTATCGACCGTTGTCCCCGAAAACATATTCTAGCACTAACTCAATTAGTACAAGTGCTCGCAGCGAGCTGCATTGTGATAGGTGGAATGATGACCAACAGCTCGCAACTAGGAAGTGCTCATAGCGCTGTCTCCGTTTGGATACTCGCTTTTTGCCTAGTTTCGTTTTGGTTGGCGAGCGATATCGCTTGGGCAACCAACGGAGCGTTTACTCAAGAGCTTTATAAACCCAGCGAGTATGGCCGCGTATCCAGTCAACAGGAGATCGTCATGCAGATCACCACATTAAGCGCAGGCGGTATGGGCGTTTGGCTTTTGGAAGTGTGGTCAATGGAAGAGTTTGCTCAACTTACCGGAGCATTGGCGTTCGTCGCATGATATGTTTTGTCGCCATTCGCCACCGATCTGTTATGTCGACTCAGAAGGTGGTCCAGTTCCACCAGCAACTGCGTGAATCGGCGAGTATATTCCGCCAATCTCCGCGATTTTTCGCTTTCATTGCCCTGTCGTGTGTGGGTTATCCGATGATGACGTATTTAGCGAAGTTGGTTCCTATTTACCTTTCTGAGAATCAATATTCCGGGGAGTGGTTTGCTTGGTGGCAGATAAACTACGGCGTGGGTGCGATGGTATGTGGGCTGATGATTGTCAAAGTGATGGATAAAGTGAGCCATCAACAGCTTATGTTGGTGAGTATGGCTTGTATTAGTTTACTGCTTTGTGTGATGACAATAACGCTGTCCCCGTTATCAATTGTGTTAGTGGCGCTACTTATTGGAGTGTTTAACGTTACGAATCGTATTGCCCGAGTTAATAAGCTTCATCACGAGGTAGACAATTCAGTCAGAGGTCGAGTCGATGGTGGAATGAAGCTGTTTACCACGACATTACAGAGCGCAAGCTATGTTGTGATCGCTTATCTAGCACACTATCAACTGACAGAGTTCGGGTTTGCCATTGGCACATTCGTCATCATGTTAGCAACATTGGCTATGTGGTTGCTACATCGCGATAGTTTAGTCAGCACAGGCCAAACTCGTTTTACTAAACCTGTATCTCGATAGTGGCACTATTGAGGTTTGGCTGGCAATGGTGTAGGGATGGGCTCAGTGGGAGTTTCTGGTCGAGTGATCTTAATACTCTTAATGAAACGGCTGAAGTAGAGCTCTTTTACTAGCTCGTCACAGCGATCATGGGTGAGTCCTCGCTTTGATTGCTCGCTTACTACTGCAACGACGGTTTGGTTGCTAGGACGATAGCCGTTTGCCACCTCACATAGCTCAATTGCATCCATGTAGTTTGGATAAACATTAACGGGAGACGATCGAAATCCCAACTGGTTCATTTGATAGGAAGAGCAACCAGAAAGGGCAAGCGCGGCAATAGTGAAGAGTGCTTTGTTTCGCATTTTTAATAGTGTGAACCGTCTGCTGTTGATGGGAGCGCTAATACTAACGACTATTTATGACAGATAAAGCGAAGTTTGAAACCTAGGTCACTTAGCCGAAAAAATTAACACTGCTCAGACATTTAACCAGTCTATACTGGGCTTGCTTAGCAAATTTCTAGCAAATCCAAGCAGGTATTCAAGGAGAGACAGTATGACGGAATCTATCAACGTAGATGTTGCAGTACTCGGTGGTGGACCCGGCGGTTATACCGCAGCATTTCGAGCCGCAGATTTAGGCTTGTCAGTGTGTATTATCGAAAGTAGAGACACTTTAGGTGGTGTGTGTGTCAATGTGGGCTGTATCCCTTCCAAAGCGCTATTGCATGCGACATCGCTGATTGAGCACGCGAAACTGGGCCAATCTATGGGGATCACCTTTGCCGAGCCCCAAATCGACCTCGGGGCGTTACGTGAGCATAAGCAGTCAAAGATTAACGAACTCACCAAAGGTATCGCTGGCCTAGCGAAAGCGCGCAAGGTAACGCGACTTCAAGGGCGAGGGCAGTTTACCTCTACCAACACACTTTCGGTCACGGGTGAGAGCGATCAACTTGTGGAATTTAAGCACGCGATCATCGCGACAGGATCCCATTCGATCTCACTACCTATCGCACCAAATGATCCGCGTATTTGGGATTCAACCGATGCTCTGGCCATGGAGTCTATTCCAGAACGTCTGCTTATTGTGGGTGGTGGGATCATTGGACTTGAAATGGCACAAGTTTACGCAGCGCTAGGTTCCAACATTACGATCGTCGAAGCGCAAGATCATATCATTCCAAGTGCAGACAAAGACTTAGTACAGCCTTTACAGCGTGCGACCAAGAAAACCTATCAAACGCTCACTAAAACTCTAGTGACTCAAATGGACGCTCAGCCAGATGGCATTTTAGTGTCATTTGAAGGGAAAAAAGCCCCCGAGCCAAGCTTGTTTGATGCTGTGCTGATTGCAGTAGGCCGAGCTCCTAATACAGATAACCTTGGGTTGGATAAGCTTGGCGTAGAACTAGACGCGAAAGGGCGCGTTAAAGTTAACGACAGAATGCAAACTAATGTGGGTCATGTGTTTGCCATTGGCGATATTGTTGACGGACCAATGCTTGCACATAAAGCTACTCATGAAGGCAAGGTCGCAGCAGAGAACATTGCTGGCTTAGATTCCACGTTCAGCCCTGCAGCTATCCCCTCTGTCGCTTACACGCACCCAGAGCTTGCTTGGGTCGGCTTAACCGAGACAGAGGCTAAAGAGCAAGGTTTGCAATACAGCGTGGGTAAGGTACCTTGGTTGGTGAGTGGACGTGCTCAGAGTGTCAATGCCACTAATGGTGTGACGAAAGCGTTGTTTGATAAGGAAACGGGGACACTTATCGGTGCAGGTATCTGCGGCGAAAACGCGGGTGAGTTGATTCACGAAGCCGCTGCTGTGCTTGAGTTAGGCGGACGAGCGAAAGATATTGCTCATACGGTTCATGCTCATCCTACACTAGCAGAGACGTTTGCTTTTGCGGCTGAAGTTGTGGAAGGCTCTATGACGGATATGCTTCCAGCTAGAAAGAAATAATTAGAGAAGAGGGCGCAGAAGCGCCCTCACATTTTTTCGATCCGATTAAGACGCACTTACGTTGAGAACAATCTTACCAATATGGTTTTTTTCAACAAATTCAGTTTGTGCCTGTTTGATCTCTGCAAGCTCAAATGTTTTGCCGACAAGTGGCTTAATCTGTTCTCTTTCAATGCGGCTGATTAGATTCAGGAACACTTCGTCTTCGAGTCCAGTACAGCCAAAGAATGATAAATCCTTGAGGTACAAGGTACGCACATCGAGCTCAACCAGAGGGCCTCCGATCGCACCAGAGACAGCATAGCGTCCTTTGGGAGCCATAACTTCGAGAAGCTCAGGCCATTGTGGCCCAGCCACAAGGTCAATCACGACATTAACACTGTTATTGCCTAGTGTTTCCACTAAGTTCTGACCGCGCGATACCGTCTTGTCCGCGCCAATCTCAAGCAGTTTCGCTGCTTTAGATTCGCTTGTCACAGCAATAACGGTCGCACCTCTCGCTTTGGCCAACTGAACCGCTGCAGAGCCAACTCCGCCAGAGGCACCAGTGACCAATACGATATCGCCTGAGGTAACATTTGCGCGTGTTAGCATGTTCTCAGCAGTGGAGTAAGAACAAGGAAATGACGCAAGCTCGGTATCGGTATAGCGTGAATTTACACTGTAAGCCTGACGAGCATCTACGGTCGTATACTCCGCAAAACCGCCATCACACTCAGAGCCAAAGTACCAGAAATGCTCTAGTCTTTGACCATCTACGTAACGCAAACATGGGTCAATCAGTACGCGTTCGCCAATGCGACTAGTGTCGATATTAGAACCTACTGCGACGATATGACCACACACATCAGCGCCTTGAATACGAGGTAGCCCCAGTGCCTTGCCATCCCAGCTTGCATCTTCACTGTCGTTATCGCCTTTTGAGTACCAACCGATACGTGTGTTGATATCGGTATTATTGACGCCAGCTGCGCTGACTTTAATTAAAACCTCATCGGCTTTTGGCGAAGGTAGCGGAATATCGCTGTGAAGTTCTAGCTGGTCGAGATCGCCATGACCAATCAGTTGTACGCCTGTCATTACCGTGCTCATTGTTGAATTCCTTTTATGTGGCTTGTTGATTGGGTAGAAAACAAAGTAGTGATAGCTACTTTGGCAGCGGTAATCGCCGATTCACCTAAAATGGGATAAGCGGTTGTTGTTCCCTCATGTAGAACAAATAGAGCATTAGAAAGATCTTCTCGTCCACTCAATTTGGTTAGAGAGTCGATAACCTGTTGTTTGTGTTTTTCAACTGTCGAATTTATGTCCACGTTGTCAGGAAAAGCAGCAAGCGCGTTGACCGATAGACAACCTTTCGGCGCGTGCTCTTTCATCCAGCCGCCAAGAACGTCAAAGGCAGAAAGGGTGGCATCAAGCCCACTTTGCTGTGCGCACTGCTCTAACAGTGCGATGTAGCGTTGATGTCGATGGTTAAGTGCGCCAACGACCATACTCTCTTTGGAAGGGAAGTATTTGTACAGAGTGCGCATGCTTACGCCAGACAGCGCTTTTAGCTCGGCGACACTCGGCTCTGCGAATCCTTTTTGCGCAAAAGCTTGCTCGAGATTTTCAGCTATTTGCTGTTGTGTCATAACGTCATTCCATAAGTAGAAGGTTTATTCTACTTACAGGGTAGAATAAACCTTCTACTTTCGTCAATAACAAAAAAAGCCCCGAATGGGGCTTTGGAAAAACTGTTCGGGGGTAGGAGCAGTTAGTTAGTGTCGCAAGAGAAAGCGATCCCAGCACTTAATCGTGCTTGCTCGATAACGTTCATCACAGAAACCGAATGGTTTAGGTGTTGATAGCATTGCTCAAGATCTTGTTCTCGGAACAGACGCTCGAAGCTTTGGAACTCTTCGACCATGTGATTCTCATGATCGGCTTCATCAAACGTTTCGGTGTGCCCGCCACACACAAACGTGACACTTGGACAGAAGTTTGTCGCTCCTTCAACCTTAATGTAGCCTTTTTCACCTTGTATAATGGCAAAGTTTGGGCTGGTTGAGTCTTTTGCTGCCGCACATGATGCGATGAAACTTGGGTATTGAAGGGTGCAAATACCCGATGTATCGATGCCGTTGTGCCCACGATTCGCTAGGTAGTGCACGTCGTTTGGCGTGCCAAACAGTCCCATCACGAAATGAATGTTGTAGACATTCAAATCGTACAGCGCACCACCTGATAACTCAGGACTAAAAGCAGGAAGGATATTGCCGTCTTTGTACTGAGGGTAGCGACTCGAAAACTGGGAGAAATTACACTGTACCAGTTTAATATCACCAAGCTCACCGATCTTTTCTTGGACATATCGGTAGTTTCTAAAGTGCAGCAGTGTGATGGCTTCAAACAGGTACAAGCGTTTTTCCACAGCCATGCTTGCCAGCTCTCTAGTTTCACTCGCTAGTGACGTAAACGGCTTTTCGCATATGACGTTCTTGTTTGCTTCAAGCGCCTTTTTGGTGAATGCATAATGCAGACTATTGATGATACCTACATACACAGCATCAACTGATTCGTCAGCCAAGAAGTCATCGTAATCGGTGTATACCGTCTCAATAGCGTATTTCTCAGCGAGCTCTTCTGCAACCTGGCGTTCTTTTTCAAGAACGCAGATGGCGGACACAGTAATTTCATCAATCTTCTGAAGTGCTTCTAAACAGACTTTTACGATGCCACCCGCACCCACGATTCCAAGTTTCATCATTGTTCTCCTGTTACAGCTGAGTCCAGTCGAATGCGACGCACTTGTAGTTATCACGATCTTCCATCAAGCCTTGGTAGCCTTGCATTGCATCACGAGGAGACAGGATATGGCTGATGTAGTCTTCCGCTTTCAAACGACCATCTTTTAGACAATCGACGATGTACTGCATATTGCGCTCTACACACATGCGTGAGCCTTCTTGCTCGTAAAATGGATACAAACCATTGTATGCACCCTTAACGGTCAACATGCGCATATGAATGCGATTAAGAATGGCGGTAACATTACCTTGATGCTCGGCACGTGGAGAGCCACTCAAAATCACCTGGCCATTGAATGCAGCACAGTTGACCGCTGTTTCGATAGCAGGCGATACGCCTGCGACATCGATGGCAATATCAACGCCGCGACCATTTGTTAACGCCATGACTTCAGACTCTTGATGCTCTGGTGCACAGCTAACAACGTGCTGGATGCCGATTCTTTTCGCGTCTTCCGTACGAGAAGCAACAGGGTCAATGGCTATGACTTTTGCTCCGGCAAGTTGCAGAAGCTTCGCGGTGATAAGGCCGATAGTGCCGAGGCCAAATACGGCTGCTGTGTCACCAAGTTTGACGTCAGCGATAGCGACACCATTCATCGAGATAGAGGCTAGGTAGACCAGAGCCGCTTGCTCTAAAGTCAGCTCTGGATCGACTTTGAGAATAAGTTCTAGATTGCGTCCATTGTGCTCGAAACGTTGGAATTGTTTATGCGGGCCGTTGAACATGACTCGGTCACCCACTTCGATGCCAGATAAGTCATCGCCTTTTTCAACCACTTCGCCGACAGAAATATAGCCAGTGTAGAGAGGGTACTCGACACCTTTTTTAATACCATAAACGCGAGATAGCTCGGTTCCGGCACTAATTAGTGACATCTCATTTTTAATGATGGCTTCGTTTGATTTTAGATTCGAGTCATCAAGTTGTTCATTTAATAGTTGTACGTCTTTTAAGCCAACAAGCTTTACGTTATATGTATCTCTCATAACTTACCTCAAAAATTTAAATTTTATAAGGGAGGAAGATATCCTCCCTGAAATTTGGATGGTCTAGGCTTCTAAACCTAATGCGTCACACATTTTCTCTTTATAGGTTTCTACGTGCATGCCAATGATAATTTGAACATTATTGCCATTAACAACGACGCCGGTTTGTTTGCCTTTCTCTATTTCTAACTTATTAATTAACTCTGGGTTTTTAACTTGAACACGTAATCGAGTAAAACAGTTACCAACGGTTTCGATATTGTCTTGTCCACCTAATCCAGCAATAAAGTGTTTCACATCTGAATTGTCGCTGACGGCACTTTTAATTACGTCCTCATTGGAGGCTTCTTGGTCTTGGAATATGTCAATATTTCTCTTTTTGATGATCCATACTGTTGGCAAATACCATAGTGGCATCATAAAAATACCGATTAATACAGTGAAGTGAGCCTTAGTTAAACTTAACGGCATCGCAATATTAGTAATAATCAAATCTATAATACCGTTTGGCATATAAGTGCTAACACCAAGCATGTAGGTAATACTGTCTGCAATACCGCCAACAAGTCCGTAGATAAACCAGATTGATGGTGCAATGAAGATGTATAGGAAGTGCAGTGGCTCAAGAATACCTGTACCTACCGCTACTGCTAAGCTCGGAATAATGATGCTTTTAGCGTAGGCTTTCTTCTCTTTGGATGCAGTGCGGATAAACGCAGCCGCGATAGCTAGAGAACCAAACACTTTGGTCAGACCGAAGCTCACATACTTAATCGATGGATCTAGCTCAGTGATCTCATTCATATGCGACATCTCAGCAAGGAAGATGGTCTGCGCACCATGAATCACTTCGCCGCCAACCTCTGCAGTACCGCCTAAAGGCGTGTAGAAGAAGGACATCCATAACGGGTGATGGAGACCTGTTGGGATTAGCCAGAAGTTCCATGCAGTGTAGTTAAAGATACCGAACACACCTGAAGTCTCAATCAACGACGCTAAGTTGTTGATCATATTGTTCATCGGTGGCCAGAAGTAACATGCAGAGATAGCAAGTACGGCGGTAATCGGAATCATTAGAATAAATACAAAGCGAGAGCCTTCGTAGATTCTAAAATAAGCACCAAAGGTCAAACCTTGATATTTATTATGTAACCAGCCTACTAAGATACCCATTAGCATGCCAAGAATAACGCCCATGTCGACAACTTGGAAGCCGAGTACCATCGCTTGACCAGTACCGTATAAACCAGCAATACCTTCTTCCGCTAACATATTGTTATTAGTCAGATAAGTATTGTTGGCAACCAAAAAGAATAGGAATGAGATAAGTGCCGTTATAGCAGCATCGACCTTTTTCTTTTGTGCAAGTGCTGCGGCTAATCCCATACAAAATATAATAGGGAGATTACCAAGCATCCCAAACATCATTGACATAATCATGTCGCCGATAGAAATAATGAAGCTAGGCATAAACTCCATTCTCATAATTGCCGCAACAGCCATTGCTGTACCCATCACGGCAATAAAAAGAATAACCTGTATCGCTGCTCTGGAGAACTTTTGCGTCGCCTCCTTGGCATTGTGTCGTAGGGCAGAGGTATTCATTTTATTATCCTTGTTACTTATTTATTAAACTGAGGTAAATAACTTCTGTTTTCTTCAAGAATTTCTTCAACGATCGCTTTCGCCTTAGGTACATTGACCACAGTGCGGTTTAAAGTAAGGGCGTTGATGAGTTTTTGCTTGCTACCTTCATACCAAGCGTCAACCACGAGCTTTTCATAGCCGAGTTGGCTTTCAATCATGGCTTTTTGGAATGTTGGTATCTTACCGACGCTGAGAGCTTTCGGCCCACTGCTTGTTAGCAAGCTTGGGACTTCAACCATCGCGTCTTCTTGAATATTTGAGATAGCTCCGTTATTTGGAACAATGACTAGGTAGGTTTCGCACAAATTGTAAGCAAGTGATGCTGCGACTCGAACCATGTAACGGCCATGAATGTCAGCGTGTAGCTCTTCTTGAGCAGTAGTCTTTTCGGAAATAACACGCTGGCAAAGGTCAAAGACACGTTTTTCTCGCCCATTGATGACTTGTCGTGCACGAGTATTGTTGATGTCCTCTTTCGCGGCCATTTTCTCAGGGTACAGGTAGTACTGTAGGTAGGTGTTTGGCAGGTACTCTGGGTTGTCACGAAGCATCGTTTGCATGTTCTTAAACGTTGCTTGCCATGATGGGTCATTGACGATTTCTGAATCTACCGCTTTGATACCTTCATTAAGAATCACGTCCTTAATGCGGTCTGTAAGATCTTCACCTTGTCGGTTTTTGATGCCGGTAAACCAGCCGTAATGGTTAAGTCCGAAGTACTCAGGAACCAAATCCCAGATCTCACAGCCAAGGATTTGCGCATAGCTGACCATAATAGCCGCAGGCATATCACAGATATTGAGGATCTTTTTATCAGTTGGGAACTCACGATTGAGAGCCTCAGCAACGATCGCTGCTGGGTTGGTGTAGTTCAGGATCCATGCGTTTGGACACTGTTTTCGGATATCGTTGATGATTTCAATCATGTCACCGATTGAGCGAAGGCCATAAGCCATACCACCTGGACCACAAGTTTCTTGGCCAACACAACCGTGCGCAAGAGGGATTTGCTCATCACGCTCACGCATTTGTAAGCCGCCGCTACGGATTTGGATGAAGAAAAAGTCGCTATCTTTGAATGCTTCTTCTTTGTTTGTGGTGTAGTGAAACTCTTCTACTTCTGGGTAACGTTCTTTTAATAGGATCTTTGTCGCTTCGGCGTTAAGTGCTTGGCGTTCTGCATCAGTATCATAAAAAGTGATCTTTCTTAGTGGAAATGTCTCTTTTTCAGCGATCAAACTCATGATCATACCGATAGTGTATGTGCTGCCAGCGCCTACGATAGTAAGGTTTTGTTTCTTCATTTCTGAACCTATTGGATGTCGATTAAGTGCTTTAAATGTATTCTTTGAATGGGTACATTTAAAGTACATTTAAAAATATAAGCTCAAAAAACAACTCTAGATCACACAAATGTATGCTTTTATAGATTAGTAATGGCTATAAGTACTCTTTGTTGAATTAAAAGTACTATTAATGTATTCTTTTGAAAAAATTCAACGAGGCGACATCATGAGTAAACACCTCTACATGAGAGTTTCGGAAGTACTAGAACAAAGGATTGCCGATAAAACCTATCCTCGAGATTCTTTGTTGCCTACCGAACAAGAACTGCAAGAAGAGTTTGGCGTTAGCGAGCGACCATTAGAAACGCGATGAAGATGCTGGTCGAAAAAGATCTCGTGCATCGAGTGCGTGGTGATGGCACGTACATCAAATCAGCTAAGACGCAACATGATGCGTTAAGTCACTCTGGTTTTACGGAAGAAGTTGAGCAGCAGGGCGGTAAGGCTTCAACTCGTATTCTCTCATTTCAGCTCCAAGAGGCTGATGAGTATGTGGCACAAAAGCTGGACGTCGTGGCAGGCGATCAAGTCTATTTCATTAAGCGTGTTCGAATGATTAATGATGTGCCTGAGGTGTTAGAGCACAGCTATATGCCGTTTGCGTTGTTCCCAGACTTGTCTGTAGAAACGATCCAAAACTCAAAGTATCAATATGTTGAGCATAAGCTCGGCCACAAAATCAAACACAGTCGCGAAAAAGTGTACGCAGAAGGTATATCTGCAGAGGATTCAAAGCCTTTGAAGCTAAAAAGCGGCACACCTACGCTTTGTGTTGAAGCAATAGGCGTACTTGAAGACGGCACTATCTTTGACTTTGCGATCAACCGATTTAGCTTAAAGCAGTATTCGTTTGAATATACGTCTCCTCGCAGTACTGTGATTCAGCAGTAAACCACCTTGGATTATTTTTCTGTTAGGGAAATGTTTAGATTGATGTTGAAATGTTATTGCTGGATGTGTGTGAAATGTAACAAAATCAGGTAACACCTCTTGCAGCAACCCATCCGACCAGTTATTGTTGAGTAACAAGGTGTTAACATAAGGTGGTAGGGATGCACTTCGACGAATTAATCGCAAAAGCCAAGCTGTGTGCGAAAACCGGTGAACATATGTCGATCCCGGCGTCATGGGGACAGGGGCGAACCGTTTTTGGTGGGTTGTCCGCTTCATTGCTGTATACCGTGATGCAGTCTCACTTGATTGGCGAGCGTGTGTTGCGCTCGCTTAACACCAATTTTGTCGGCCCGCTTTTGGTGGATGTGCCGTTCACATTTGAGGTTGAGGTTCTTAGGGAAGGCAAAAGTGTTTCTCAGCTCAGTGCGCGTTTGGTGCAAAACGGTCAAGTGGCCGTGTTCCAGCAAGGCTGCTTTGGTGCCGACCGTGAGTCCAAAATAGTGGTGAACAACAATGATAACCACATCATGCCAGTACCCGATGACCTACCAAGATTTCCATCGATAGAGCAAGGTGCACCGAACTACACGTCGCACATTGACCTAGCGCTTGCCCGTGGCCACCTACCTTTCACTGCAAGTAAAGACTCACATACATGGGGTTGGATGCGCTTTAAGGTCTCTCCAGAATCCATCTCTGACGCGCACTTAATTTGCCTGGTTGATGCCTGGCTCCCGGCGTATTGCAGATGATGGCAACGCCTGCACCCGCCAGTACTATGATGTGGAACTTGGAGTTTATTCATCCCCACCGCTCAGTGCAGCCTGAAGATTGGTTTGCATATCAATCCCACACAAGGCAAGCCGCAGAGGGTTATGCTCACGCCCAAGCCAATATTTGGAATAATCGCGGCGATCTCGTTGCGGTTAGTCGTCAGAGTATCGCTATCTTTGACTAGGTACTTTGATTAAGCGTGTTTTACAGTGTAAACAAAGCAAATAGGGCTACGGCGACAGGTCGTAGCCCTATTTTTATGTTTGACCTGTCTACTGGTGCTGGGCGTAAGGTTTCACACTTGAAGTTCATTGTCAGGCTGCTATCCTTTGCGGCCTTTTTCGTGTGTTGAGGTAATTTCTATGGCTATCGGTTTTGATTACGGAACCGCAAACTGCTCCGTTGCGCATTCAAACAATGGCAACGTTGAGCAAATCCCGCTGGTAGGGGATAACTGCTACATTGCATCAACACTCTGTGCACCAACGGCTGAAACGGTATCAGAATACCTATTTCGATGTTTAGACATTCGTCCATCTAATGACACTGGTGAGGCTGTTTTGCGCCGTGCAGTTAAGATGAACCGTGAAGAGGGTATAGAGGTGATCCCAAGCGATGTGCTGTTTGGTGAACAAGCTCTGAACCTCTATTTAGAAGACCCGAAAGATGTCTATTACATTAAGTCTCCTAAATCCTTCTTAGGCGCAATGGGGCTGCGCGATATGCAGCTTTCGTTCTTTGAAGACCTGGTTTGCGCATGATGAGTAACGTCAAGCGTAAAGCAGAGGCGAACCTTGAGCGCACAATTGATCAAACCGTGATTGGACGCCCGGTGAACTTTCTAGGTCGCGGAGGAGACGCGTCAAACCAGCAAGCTGAAGGGATACTATTACGCGCCGCAAATCGCGCTGGCTTCAAAGATGTCGAGTTTCAATATGAGCCAGTCGCCGCTGGACTTGAATTCGAATCGACTCTGACAGAAAACAAAAACGTATTGGTGGTTGATATTGGCGGTGGTACAACTGACTGCTCTTACATACAGATGGGACCATCCTGGGTTGGAAAAGACGACAGACAGCAATCGCTCATTGCCCACACAGGCCAACTTGTCGGCGGTAATGATTTGGATATCTACATAGCGTTTCGCCGTTTCATGCATGCCTTTGGTATGGGCACAAAACGTTTATCCGGTTTAGATATCCCAGTGACTCAGTTCTGGAACCCTATTGCGATTAACGACGTTCAAGCGCAAAGAAAGTTCTATGCTCATGACAATTTGAAAGAGCTTAGACTATTGGCAAAAGAGGCCTTAGAGCCAGAAAAGGTGAATCGCTTGCTTGCTTTGCATCAAGAAACCTTGGGTTATGCGGTGATTCGTGAGGCTGAAAAAGCAAGATTGCCCTTGAAGAAAATGCCGAGTACAAAGCGATGCTTGATCTCTATAGTGAACATGTGGGGATCGACATCAGTCAGGCAGATATGGCGGCGGCGATCGACAATCCGACCAAGAAAATTCAGGCGTTGGTCAAAGAAGCGGCGCAACAAGCGGGCACGTTACCGGATGTAATTTACATGACGGGAGGCTCGGCACGCTCCTCAGTGCTTCGTAAAGCGGTGCAAGATGTGCTGCCAAACATTCCAGTAGTCTCGGGCAACTACTTTGGCTCAGTTACAGCAGGGTTGGCACGATGGCAGATGTTTGTTTTAGATAACAAGACCACTGCGCAGATAGACAAAACCCAGAGCAAGGCTCTGGGTTTTTCGTTTGTGGTTCGTCTTACTTATTCGGCATAGGTAAGATTTCAAACATGCCATCAAACTCATCAAGTGAAGCTGCGAGCTTGCCTATGAGCTCAGCATCGCCCTTGATACCTGCTTGACCTGATTTCAGCAGCTCATCAAGTGATGTCTGGCCAAGTGCCACTCGGGTAAGATCCGATTTGTGGATGATAAGCTCTACATTAGTTTCCGGTAGAGTATCGACTTCGATGTTACTCATATTGGCATTAGACACTTCACCGTAGTAGCGCTCATCCACGTCTGGATGATACAAACCAAAGTTAAAGTCTAAACCTGCTTGCTCGGCTTTTTCTGCATTAAGCCTAACAGCAATGAAGTCTAAGAACATTCCCGTTGGTGTATTGGCAATCACGTCTGCTGAGGCCAACTTGATAGAAGGTTGGATCTCGCCAGTTCTAAGCTCAACCGCACCTTGTAAGTAAGAGTTCCGCCAAGCCATGGTTTCAGATTGATAGCCTTGCTGCTCGAAGCTGTCTGCAAGCGCATAGCGGTACGTCACATTGTTTGGGTCGCATTGCACCAGGTCGTTAAACAGCTGAGAAGCTTCTTGATATTCCCCTTGTTTAAAGTGCTCCATGCCTGCGTTATATAGAACATCTGCCCCGGCTGCTTGCACATACACACATGACTTGTCTTGTGTTTTCAGTGGGTTGGTGTTCACTGGGTTCATGTCATGATATCCCAGGTATAGGTTTACAACGGCACGAGCGTTATGGCTGTAAGAGCGTGATAACCGTTAGTGTGCCAAGTTTGCTTTTGAGACTCAGGAACCAGGTTTTCTATTTCGCGCCCTACATCGTGGATAGTCACACCGTGGTTTGCGAGACGCATGGCTTGATTGTGAATAAAGCCGTAGTTGTCACGCTGAAGTGTCATGTAATCGGCAATTTCATTTTGCGGCGTATTCGCATCATTCCAAACTGGCGCGGAGTGTGCAGCGTGGATGTTGTCGACAAGACCCGTATCAACGTAACGCATCTTTAGCTCTGTCAGGTATTTCGTCCACACCAGCGCGTCACGAACTTTAGCGCCGCGGAAGGTGTAGATATTGTGCATACCGTCGTAAGTCAGCTCAGCAGTGTTTAGAGAGCGATATTGAGGCACATAAAGCACGATCTCAGCTGGTGCTTCTGCGCCAGGCATGTTGATGGCATGGAAATCAAGACCATCGATTGTGATCACTTTCTCGCGTTCTTGGATTTCAGTGGTAGGTGCTACCAACGTGACTTCTCCACGTGATGTACCCAGACCAAGTGCGTTGTCGACAATGCCTTTTTCGTCGTTATCCAGCGTTGTGCCGTACTGATAGTTGGCGCGGCGTCCCATCGCAGTACCTGCTATCACGTTCTCGTCAGCAAGCTCTTTGATGAAGTCTTTTGGCGCATAGATTGGTGCACCTTCGCTGAAGTCACCAGACTCGTAGATACCACGAGAGCCACCAAAATGATCCGCGTGCATGTGAGAGTAAATCATGCCTGTGATTTTGTGCTCGCCGTTGATTTTTGGTAAATGCTGCTTGGCAAAGTCCCAAGAGGCCGCAGCCGCTTCCTTCGAGAGCAAAGGATCGTGAATCACATAACCATTGTCTGTACGGTAGATGGTCATGTTAGAGAGATCAGCGCCTCGGATCTGGTACACACCATCAGTCACTTCATAAAGGCCGCCAGCTGCATAGTTGAGCATACCTTGGCGCCAGATTGATGGATTGACTGTCGGTGGGATCTCATCGACAGAGAGCTCTGCCATAAACTCAAATCGGTTTTTAAGCTCACCCGCAGCATGGGTACCAAATTCAGCGATAAGGCCACGTTTGGTGCGGTCAAATGCAGACGTGTCTTGCCACGGTAGTGTCGAAGCAAGCGCCTGATTGGCCTCCAGCGTATGGGAGCTTGCAGGTTTACCTTGGTAGTCCTCAAGGCCAGCGTAGTCAGCGTTAGCGGCGAATGACGCCATAACAGCGATAGCGATAGTTGAAGGAGTAAGCGCTCGAAGCATAGAAAACCTCATCACAGTATTAACAGGAAACAAGGCCACTATATCGACTTGACTCATAACCAAACATGCATATAAATTTAGTTAAAACATAACTGATGGCTATGTATATGAAACTGTCTGATTTTGATCTTAATCTGATGCGCGTATTTTTGACTGTGTATCGCTTTCAATCCATTACTGTGGCGGCAGAAGTACTCGACCTTACTCAGCCTGGCGTCAGCGGTGCTCTCAAGCGGCTGCAGAACCAGTTAGGCCAACAACTGTTTGTTCGAGATGGGAGAGGGATTGCCCCAACCCATTTGGCGCATGAGATGGCTCGTCAAATAGAACCTGCATTGGAAGCCATCGAAAACACATTGAATGACGCCCAAGAGTTTTCTGTTGAAGGAAAGCGTCGTTTCGTGGTGTACGCCACTGAGCCAGTGATGCTTAATCTTGTGCCGAAAATCGAAGCCGATAAAAGTCTAGGCAACTGCGAAATTGTGCTGTCTCCGACAACCGTTACTGAAGCGCAGCTTCGTGAAAAGCTCAATCTAAGGCAAGCTGATTTAGCGATTGAGTTTTCTGAGTCTTCGACATCAAGCTACTTTACCCAGCCTTTCTTCTCGGACCAGATTTGTGTGATAGCCAGCAAGCAACACCCTCGAATTCAGGGGGCGCTCAGTGCTTTGGAGTATTACCAAGAAAAACACATTACACTCAAACTGCGCCGCGAAGAGATTTTTCTGGTGGACTATTTTACTAAGGAGCATATTCAGCCGCGCAAAGTCGCCGCAGAATGTGAATCACTTCTAGCATTAATGGCGTTGGTTGGGAGTAGCGAAAGTATTGGTATGACGAGTTTGAACATGGCAAAGCAGTTTTCCGAGCAATTTGGGTTGCAGATCTTGCCAGTACCCTTTAGCTCATTGCCGGTAAACTATGTTTTGATGGGGCATAAGAGAGAGCAAAATAGCAAAGCCAATATATGGCTGCGTGATAAATTGCTCTCCTACGTTCAAGGTTGATCGTAAGAGAGCAGATCTAGTTATGCTTCCGATAGGGTCATCTGTTGCCTTCTTAAGAAGGCAAACAGTAATACGAGACTGATGAGTGCTGTCGCGGCCTCGGCAAATAGGATACTTGCCCAAATACCATTGGTAGGGAACAGACCAGGTAGAATAACCACCCCCAGCGCGACAAACACAAAACCGCGAGCTAGAGAGATAATGGTGGCTTGATTCGGTTTGGCAATAGCTTGAAATAGATTGGCGACGACCAGGTTAAGCCCCATAAGCGGTGTGGCATAAAAGAAAAACAGTAGAGCTGTGGCTGAAAGCTCTAGCAATTCACTCTCAGCCCCAAATAGAACCTTGCCACGTCTTGCGCTGTGAACCAAATAATCGACAGGAATAATAGTCCACTACCAATGGAAGTGACTAGTCCAAGCTTAAGTGTGCTGTAAACGCGCTCGGTTTTGCTGGCACCGTAGTTAAAGCTGATGATCGGCTGACAAGCTTGGTTGATACCAACGATGACGAACAGAGCAAACACACCGACGTTAGCAGTTAAGCCGTAAGCGATGATATGACTCTCGCCAAACTGGCTAAGCAGCACATAGTTAAACAGCAAAATTGTCAGTGCAGAGGTGATCTCGATAAAGAATGTCGGAACGCCAATCTTTAAGATCTGACCGACACGATCAAGCCCTAAACCCTCCAAACTCAAACGTAGTTGCCCTTTTTGTTTGGCGAAGTGAGTCAGAAGAATCAGCGCGATAACACCCTGAGCAATCGCAGTCGCGTAAGCTGCCCCTTTCATACCCCACCCAAATTTCAAAACAAAGAAATAGTCTAAAACTAAGTTGGTCACGGCGCCCGCAGACATCGCATACATGGCAAGTTTTGGGTTGGTATCGTTACGCACGAAGCAAGACATGACCCAAGCTAACGCATAGAGCACAAAGAACTTGAGCATCACATTTAAGTAGTCGTGAGCTAACTGCGCCATATAGCCGCTAGCGCCCATCAGAGCGATGATCTCATCAAGCCAAATTAAACATGCGACGACAGCAACTGTAGTGATGATTGCTGTCGCGAGCATAGATTGGCTAAACAGGGTTTGACCGACTTTCAAGTTTCCTTTGCCAAACTCAATTGACATGAGCGCTGCACCACCAATGCCTACCATCATGGCCAAAGCGGAAAAGATTGAAAAAGCAGGAATCGTTAACGATATGGCGCCAAGACCCTCAGGGCCGACGCCTTTACCCACAAACCAAGCATCTCCCATGATGAAGATGGACTTGATCACCATGCCTGACAAAGCTGGCAATAAATACTGAATAAACGACTTCTGAATCGGGTCAGATTTTAAATTTATACTCATTGATAACCAAAATACGCTGGAAGTAATACGAATACTATTACTGGTATTATCGTTACCAAAACTGGGCTAAGAAAGGGAGATAGTGACCTTTATCTGGTACTATTCGGACGTTCGTTTTCGAAATTCAGCAGGGGATTCTCCCATTTGAGCGCGATAAAAGCGTCCAAAATAGGAAGGATCGTCAAAGCCCAAGTCCAATGCGATTGTTTTTACGGTTTTGGTGGAAAACAGTAAATCGCGGTTGGCTTCCAATAAGATTCGGTCATGCAAAAGGCGGGTAATCGTCTTGCCGACATGTTTCTTAGTCAGCTCGTTGAGGCGTTTACTGGTAATGGACAGTTCGTCGGCATAAAACTGAACGTGGCGCTGTGAGCGGTAGTGGCGTTCAATCAACCCGAGTACTTTGGTCATGCGAGCATCTTTAACCACCTTTTTGTCTTCTGTATCGATGGAAAACCTTAACAGGTAGCGCAAAAAACTCGTAAGCAGTGACTCAATCAGATCCCAATCGGTCTGTGGCTGGTGGAATTCATCCAGTAGCAGGTTAAACAGAGCCTCGAAATAGGCAAGCCCTTCAACAGAGGTATCAAAGTAGGGCTGTTGGTCATCGTGGGCGCGAAAGACGGCATTGAACATACGTTGGTGGCGCGGACGATTCTCTAGAAAGTCGGTTGAGAAAATCATCATGCGATAATTGTCAGTAAGCTCAGCGGTTTCATGCACCTGCCCCGGTGCGATGGTGAAAAAGCGCCCTTTTTTACTCGGATACTCGACAAAATCGATGCTCTGTTTGCCGACATCATCCAGGCACCAAATGATCTCAAAGTAATCATGTCGATGGGCGCCAATAATTCCTCCCTCATCATCAATGGCACTGTCGATGATCTGACAGGGGTTTCCCTTAGGGAGGGTGATGACGTTTATCTTATTGCTCATGTTGACCATACCAAATACACCATCTCTCAATTATGACACTCAAAATTGTCGATTGCGACCAAACGCCTAGTGTCGGAGCGCGTAAAATTTAACTAAAATACAAGCAGTAACATGGGGAGGATGGATGCAGATACCCACCATAGGCTTTGACCATAAGAAAACTAATCAAGCGGAGTTAGAGATCTTCGATCTGGAATCTCTGTACCAACGAGAATACAAAGATCACTCGCCGCAGCGCCCTCATCGCATCACCTTTTTCATGATGGTGTACATCGAACGCGGGTCGGGTACTCATATGGTCGATTTTAAGAGTTACCCATTTGAGTCTGGAAGTATTGTCTTTGTGCGCCGTGAGCAGGTTCACTGCTTCGATTTTTCCTCTCAACCAGTCGGCAAGGTGGTGATATTTACCCAGGAATTTCTCGACCAAGTCCACGCTAATATGCGTCTTCCTAACTACACGCCAACGCACCTGAATCAATCTCGCTCGCCTGTATTGGCTTTAGATAGTGATACTTGCCTTAGTGCCAAACGAATCATTGATGAGGTGTTAAAAGAGATATCCCATGACAAGACAGATCCTTTAGTGGTGATGTATCTGTTTTCTGCCTTCGCGTTGATGCTGCACAGGCTCAGACCGGAAGAACGTCACGATAAGCTGTCGCAGGAGCAGAGTGTTAAGTTAGCGCGCTTTTTTGATCTTCTACAAAACCACTATGAACGCACGCGCGACGCCAACTGGTATGCCTCGCAGATCGGTACGACCTATAAAACACTCAATCAGATCTGCAAGCTGGCAACGGATCTCACCGCAAAGCAGATGATCGATGCGTTTGTGACGATCGAAATGAAGCGTCGTTTGGTAGTGAGTAGTGTGACAACTCAGCAACTCGCCTATGATTTTGGCTTTGAAGATGCCAGTAACTTTGTAAAGTACTTTAAAAACCAAACAGATATGACGCCAAGTCAGTTCCAAAAGCAGTACGCCGACCCTCATATTTAGTCGAAAACCTGTGTCTTGGGTTCGATATTGACCATTTTCCGACTCACTTCTACACGGAATTCCATCGAGCTTGTTCCTATTATTGTTTGCGAGTCAACAAGAGGAAAACAACATGAATAAGCTTACTCGTCTATTCGCTACGACTGCTGTAGCCGCTTCAGCCCTATCTGTTACTGCGATTGCAAACGCAGAAGACATGACCAATCGCGAAAAGGCCATCGCCGTCATTTCTAGCATTGAGACTGGCGACCAAAGTGCCATCGGCTATATCAATCCTGAAAATTACACTCAGCATAACTTGGGCGTGGCTGATGGGCTGGCGGGCTTTGGCGAGGTGTTACAGCAGCTTCCCGAAGGCAGCGCGAAAGCGAATGTGATTCGTACTATTCAAGACGGCGATTATGTAGCGCTGCACACGGAATACAATTTCTTTGGTCCTAAAGCCGGTTTTGACATCTTCCGCTTTGAAGATGGTCTAATCGTTGAGCACTGGGATAACCTACAAGAGGTGGCCAAGCCCAATCCAAGTGGTCGAACCCAGTTTGATGGTGCAACAGAAATCACCGACCTAGATAAAACCGACGCCAACAAAGCCTTAGTCACGGATTTTGTGAAGACCATTCTTATGGGAGGCGACATGTCAAAGATTGGCATGTTCATCGGTGACAAAGACTCTGATTACATTCAACACAACACGGGCGTTGCCGACGGTTTAAGTGGATTAGGCGTTGCGATGAAGGCGCTGGCTGAAGCGGGTATGCCGATGGTTTACGACGCGAACCACTTAATTATTGGTGAAGGCAACTTTGTCCTTTCCGTCAGTGAAGGCAAGTTCATGAATCAACACGTGGCATTTTACGACTTGTTCCGCGTCGACAATGGAAAAATTGTTGAGCATTGGGACACCATTGAAGTGATTCCGCCAAAATCTGAATGGAAAAACGACAACGGTAAGTTTGGTTTCCAATAAACACACCGAATCGTTCCAAGGAGGTCACTATCAACAGTGACCCTTTTTATTTCTCAATACTCAGTTGGAGCCGTGATGAAAATGCTAAACGTAGAAGACTACGCATCGGCTATCGAGCTTAATACGCCTTATCAAGTAATGCCTATGGCGCTTGAGGTGAGCGAGGCAAGGGAAATGCTTTGGCGCGAGCTTGAGCCTGCGTTGGCAGCCATACGAGCACCGGAACGTGCTGATTGTGACGTCAATAGGCAGCGACAATGGATTGATGCCGCGATTACCCTATTAGCGCCGAATGCACTGAGCCCTAAAGGTGAAGCGGCACTTGATACTTTGCTCATGGCAGAAAAACAGCAGCGAGAGATGACTTCAATAGAATCACTGTTGGCGATGCCGTTCTTGAAGATCGGTAACACCAAGATTGTTTTGTGGAAGGGCGATATTACGACGTTGGAAGTGGACGCATCGTGAATGCAGCCAATCATCAGATGCTCGGGTGTTTTCAGCCGGGACATAAATGCATTGATAACGCGATCCATAATCGAGCCGGTGTTCAGTTGCGAAGAGATTGCAACACCATTATGGAAATTCAAGGTCACGATGAAGTCGCCGGACAGGCGAAGATCACTCGTGGTTATCATCTGCCAGCGCGCTACGTGATACATACGGTAGGTCCAGTGGTTTCTGGGATAGTACAAGAAGCTGACCGGGCGACGCTTGCCGCTTCGTATCGCTCAGTATTGGATATCACTCATGAGGTGTCAGGTATTGACTCTATCGCGCTGTGTTCGATTTCAACCGGCGTGTATGGCTATCCCATTGAGCAAGCCACACCAATTGCGATTCAAGAGACGGTGGAATGGATTAAAGCCAATCCCAACAAGCTTAATAGCGTGGTGTTTAATGTGTTCAGCGACCGAGATTACGCGGTTTACCAAAGCCTTTTGGAGGAATTTGTATGTCAGCAGTAGAGAAAAAAGTTCGACTTATTTCTAAGTCGAACTTTTTTGCTGGAGAGGTTGGTAGAGACTTTTACATCACCAACGAAGAAATAACCCCAATCACACCACCAAATACGCCGCCCCAGACGACGAGCCAACCCAGGTGCTCTTTAATCATCTTCTGAACAATCTCTTTCACTAGCTTTGGTGTCAGCTCACTCAAGCGTTGGTCGATAATCGCTTCTACGTTGCTTTTTACTTCATCAAGCATGGCTGGCGATTCAAGCTGCTCAATCAGCGCCTGTTTGACTGAGTCACTTTGGCTAATATCGATGACGGCTTGCTGCATTTTCTCGACGAATGGTTCTTTCATCGGTTGCAGTGCTTCTGAGCCGCCTAGCATGGCGAGCATACCTCCAAACTGAGAGTTTTCGATGACCTCAACCAGAGAATCAAAGGCTGGATTGAAGTCGACTTTCTCTAGAACTGGCTCTAGGTTGATGTTGATACCTGAGCTCATCTCTTTGTTAAGAAAACGGTCGATATTTTCGCTGGTAAAGAACTGCTCCATCATGAGGTTTTTGATGGCCAGTTTGAAATCTTCAAAGCGAGCGGGAATAACGCCAGAGCCATAAAGCCCAGGCACCTTCTCAAACAGCATGTGAATAGCAAGCCAGTTAGTAACAGCACCGGAGAAGGCGAAAAGACCTGCATATAGCAGCAAGCTATTATCCAGTTGATAACCCGCGCCAAGTAGCGCAAGTGCGATGAAGTTGGTAATGAAGCTTTTGTTCATGATTCAACCTTGATAGAAAACGTTGCGCTGATTTTAGAGAAAAAGTCAGCGCATAAAAAGCCTCATGTTGAATCTATGCATTCGTAGAATGCAGGAGGAGTTACTCGGGTAGCTCTCTAATGGTTTTGATTTTCTCTAGCAGCACAGACTTGTTGAAGGGCTTAGACACGTAATCATCCATGCCACTATCGGTGCAGCGTTGGATGTCGTCATCTAGTACGCTAGCGGTGAGGGCTATAATTGGTGTTCGTGCCTTGTTGTATTGCTGTTCATAAAGTCGAAACTCTTCTGACGCTGTAAAACCGTCTTTCACTGGCATCATGCAATCCATCAGTACTACGTGATAGTAATTGCTGTCATCGCACAAGAAGTTCAACGCTTCTTGTCCGTTGTTGGCAATGTCTACGTGATAGCCGGACTTTTTGAGTAGTAACGAGGCCACTTTCTGGTTAACCAGATTATCTTCGACCAGCAAGATAGATTGGTTCTCGGGACTCTTTGCTATCTCTTGCAGTGTCGATTGTGCCGGGTTAATTCGAATATGTTCTGCTGGATCGCCACTGTCAACTATCTCGAGTTTCGGCTCTCTCGATTTACCCAGCGCTTGGTGTTGTTTTGGCGCATTGGAGAGGGCGTCAATCAATCGAGCGCCGAGTAGAGGTAGGTGACTAATCCAGCAATTAGCCCTGATAGTCACCTGCGGATGCATTTTGTGGCTGAATTAGAACAATAGGAGTTGAAGACCAAGTGACGCCAAGTTTCATCAAGTCAGTACGAGCACTTTGGCTATCACTCATACAATAGATAATGATGCTGTTGCTTGTAACATCCGTTATTTCACTAATCTGTGTGTGTATCACTTGGTGCTGTAATCCGAAGTGGGTGAGCTCATCGGTTACCGACTGCGCGAATCCTTGTTGATTGGTGATGACTACAAATAGCGTTTGATTCAACAGTGGTGACGTTGGGGCTTTCTCCTGCGCAATACCTGACTCGATGGTGAAGAAGAAGCGGCTGCCTTTGCCTTTTTCTGAGTCGATCTCTATTCGTCCTCCCATCAGCTCAACCAGTTGAGAGGAAATTGCCAACCCTAAACCGGTTCCTCCGAACTGTCGGGTGACCGAGCTGTCTTCTTGGGTAAAAGGTTTGAAGATAGAGCCTTGTTTTTCTTTATCGATACCAATCCCTGTGTCCTCGATAGCCATTGTCAGCGCACATCGATCCTCACCAATATGCTCAACGTCTATGCTGATGCCCACATGCCCTTTGCTGGTAAACTTGACGGCATTGGACATAAGGTTCATTAAGATCTGGCGCAGACGGTGATCATCGATAATGAGCATGTGTGGCATACCACGTGTGAAGCGCACCTGAAGATCGAGATCCTTTTCTTTGGCTTTCGACATCACGATGGCGATCGTGTCATAGGCGATCTCACGTAAGTTTGAGCTATGAAGTGAGATGAGCAGGTTACCAGACTCGATCTTAGAGATATCTAAGATATCGTTGATCAAAATCAGCAGCGTCTGTGATGAAGTTTCAATGGTGTTGAGGTAGTCGCGTTGCACGGGATCGAGCTGGGAATCCGACAAGATCCCTGACATGCCGATAATGCCATTTAACGGGGTACGTATTTCGTGGGACATATTGGCTAAGAAAGAGCTTTTCGCGATATTGGCGCGTTCGGCTTCATCTTTGGCCGCTACCATGCGTCGTTCGTTTTCACGTCGCTCTTCTATTAGACGATTCATCTGTCCGCCAAAACGGCTAAATTCATCGTGTCCTTCTGTAGAAGCGAGTACGTTAGCACCGTCATGTTTTTCAATCTTCTCAAATGTCTCTAGAGTATTGTTGAGGAAAAAGATGATGCGACGAGCGATGTTAAAGCTGAGGATAAGTAGCGCTAGCATCACAGATAAGGTAACCCCTATGGTGAGCCATAATCGAGTTTCGAGAGCACTAATGCCCATGCTCTTTTCTCTGGAAAGTTGCTTGTTGATCTCTTTCGTGGCTTGTTGAATCAACTCTAAGCGACGATCTAAAGCCTCTACGCCAGCAATAATTTCAGGAAGTTTGGGCTTTGCCCCCTCGTCATTCAACACGCGATCGCGAAATTGAATACTCTTAATAAATGACTCATCAGAGAAGGTTTTGAGGAGTAGACTCACTTGAGAGGCATCAGCGTTTATATTCAAAAATCGGTCAATGAGATACTGCTGCCTTTCGAATAAAGTACCTAGTGCTTGGTGGCTTTCATCATGATGCTCATGATGGACTCCATGACCTTCATAAATGTCCAAATGAATAAGCCAGTTTTCTTCGGTTGCCCAGAAGCGTATCCACTCTAGGGTAAACAGTGCACTTAAATGAGATTCAATCGAGCGTGAACCCGTGTCGACTTTGACGCCTTCAAGCTTGGCAATAAGAACTGAGATCAACTCTTCGACCCAAGAACTCCATTCTTCGAGCTCTTCAATATCCTCAACAAACTCTATTTCAGCTTGCGCTTCTCGAAGTTCATCTAATGTATTTTCTACGCTATTTATATCCGATAAGTAATAGGCTTTACCTAGTACAAGTTGTAATTTATCGATACATTCGTCTAATTTGGGAAATATGACATTTTTATTACGATCGAATGTTTTTTGGAGTTTTTCTAAGCGTGCTTGATGTAGAATCGCGCTGTACTTTTCTAGATAGCTAAGTGCTTGTGATTGATGAGAAAGTACAGACATTTGTTGCAGATTTCTCTGTGTTCGGAACGCTTCCCAAGCGGAAAAGACCAAAATCACAATTAGTGGCAAAACCGCCATTAAAATGATTCGAGTTTTGATCGACATCTTGTTTAAAGCATTCATATTTCGATTTCCTAGTGAATATTCTTGAACATCACTGTTTGTGCACTAATCTATCGTAAGTCTAGGAAAGGAATCCGCTAGAGTGTAATAATAATGATTAAAAAACGTCATTCGCTCGAATGCACAAACCTCGGAAATATCATGGGCTTGTTGGTGGTCGCCCTGTTGATATTCGTAGCCTCTTTTTACACGCCCAAAGTGAGCGCGTCAGATTCTTACGCCATCTTTTCAATGAACTCAAGCTTCAGCGAGCTTAGCCGAAGTAAAGCGCGCATGCTGTACCGAGGTAAAACCAAATCATTGCAAGGTAAGCGAGTAGAATTGTCTGATTGGCCTGAAAGCTCATCGGAACGTGCGGAGTTCTATCAATCACTGTTAGGAAAAGATGTGGCGCAGATGAATGCCTATTGGGCGAGCCTCTCTTTTTCTGGTAAAGCTCGTCCGCCGAAAGAGATCGATGCCGCCAATATCGATGCCATGGTTGACTGGTTAAGTCAGAAGCCGGAGCGCATTGGCTATGCGCCACTGGGTGCGCTGCCTGAAGGTGCTAATGTGCTGTATGTGGTTGAGGGAGGCAAGTAATGATGAAGAAACTGTCTCAGATAATCATTTTAGTTTCACTTTGCTCACCGGCTCACGCCGTGATTGAACTTACTGAAAACCTATCATTTAGTGGCTTTGGCTCTACGTCATGGGCTCGGTCTGATAACGATACTCCGTTATTTATTAATCGCTTTATCAGAGACGAAAACTGTTTCGATTGTGACACTACCTTTGGTTTGCAACTGGACTATTACAACAACGGATTTAAAGCATCAGTTCAAGGCGTAAAACGACCGCAAGACAATTGGAGCAACCCTTCCCTGGAGTGGGCATACGTTGGCTATGAAGTGGGTGATTTTGATATCCGAGCGGGGCGCCAACGGTTGCCTCTGTATCTAGCATCTGAATATTTTTACGTAGGACAGGCCTATACCCTTGCAAGGCTACCTACAGAAGTGTATGGCGCTTTTCTTGGGATTACTGGCTATAACGGCTTTGCGGTTACGTGGAATCATTACTTAACTGATGAACTCCAGCTTTCGTTGACCCCTTACGTGGGCTTCAATGACGATAATAAAGTCGTGTTTAGCCCAACCTTTGAGCTCGATTTTGAAACCGATCGTCTTTACGGGTTAAACGCAAAGTTGATTGGTGATTATTATCGTTGGAATTTCTCGGTAATGGATGGTGAGTTTGACGTAACCTCTACGGGCACAGCATTTGCCTCCATACCATTTCCGCCCTATGAGGCGACATTTCCAATTAGCGGCACCGAAAGGAATACGGTCAAAATATACTCTATCGGCACTGAATATGAGTTCGGTGCCCTCAAAACAACCTTTGAGTTTCAAAAGACAGAATCGCGGCGTATGGATTGGTATGGCTTAGCCAGCTATCGAATGGCGCCGTTTACTCCTTACATAGCATACGGACAGCTTTATCAAGACGGAGAGCGCTCAAATATGACGTCGACGTTAGGTGTTAGATACGATCTGTTGAGCAACGTCTCGATAAATGCGGAGTATCAGTATGTTCAAGTACTCAATGATGGCTCAGGTCCATTTGCACCAGAAAGAACGATTACTATTCCGTCTACACCTTTACCAGATGACAGCGCCAGTGTGTACACGTTAATGGTTAACTTTGTGTTCTAGCGTCATGCTCTGTAATTCGGTTTTAAGTAACAGAGCAGCTCTATTTGAGAAATAGTCAACTTAAGAGGTGATGATGCGGTTAGTCAGTTCTTCTCCAAAAGCTCGGCCAATTAGAATACTGGTCACCATGACCACGCTCTTTGTTGGTCTGGCACTTGTTCCACCGGATAGTCGCGCTTTTGCTGCGACCGACTACGCCGTTTTTACTTTCAATCAAGATTTTGATGAACTTAGCCGCAGTAAGGCAAGGATGCTGTATCGAGGTAAGGCCAAGTCACTGCAAGGCAAACGGGTGGAGCTCTCTGACTGGCCAGAGGCCTCTAGCGAACGCTCTGAGTTCTATCAATCCTTGCTTGGCAAAGATGTGGCACAAATGAATGCCTATTGGGCGAGCCTATCTTTCTCTGGTAAGGCAAGACCGCCAAAAGAAATCGGCAATGCTAACGTCACCACGCTGGTGGTGTGGCTAACTGAAAAACCGAATCGAATTGGTTATGCACCGCTGGACGCGGTACCGAGTGAAGCGAAAGTACTCTATGTGGTGAGTGAGGATTAATAATAATGAAAAAACAGCTTCTTACAATGAGCTTAGCAGTGGTATCAATACCAGCATTCTCCGCGGTGGATATTACCGAAAACTTTTCTATCAGTGGGTTTGGCTCCACCTCTTGGGCACGGACTGACAACGATATGCCGGTGATGATCAATCGCAATGTGTCAGATGAAAACTGCTTTGATTGTGATACGACATTTGGCGTGCAGTTAGACTATTTTTATGACGCCTTTAAAGCATCGGTGCAGGTTGTTAAACGCCCTCAAGATCACTGGAGTGAGCCTCAGTTAGAGTGGGCCTATTTAGGGTACTCAATTGGAGATTTTGAATTTAGAGGGGGACGTCTTAGGTTGCCTTTGTTTTTGGCATCTGAGTATTACTACGTCGGTCACGCTTACACGATGGCCAGACCCAATGAAGAGGTATACAACAGCATACTCGGTATCACCGCGTTTAATGGCGCGAGTGTGACATGGAACTATGGCATTAATGATGAGTTGCAACTGGCTCTCACGCCGTTTGTTGGATTTAAAGACACCAATGAAGTCGATTTTAACCCTTCCGTGGCGTTGGAGTTTGAAACTAAAAATATGTGGGGGGCGAACCTACAGCTTACTGGTGACAGTTTTAGAGTGAACTTTGCCTATCTAGATTCCAATTTCGACCAGACCATAAAGCTCAATCAGGTTCCTGCGCCATGGAATGAGCAAAGGCAACTGGATCAAAATATTAAGCTCTATTCACTTGGCGGTGAGTATGATTTTGGCCAGTTGAAACTGACCGCTGAAGGGCAGAAAAATGACTTAGGCTCGTCTTGGTATGGCAGTGCTGCTTATCGAGTGCAGAAATTTACACCTTACATAGCTTATGGTCAGACTTATCGTGAGGCTTCTGATGACAACGCTTATGATGGAAAGACAGGCGATAGTTGGACACTCGGTCTGAGGTACGATGTTTTATACAACGTATCGATTAATGCAGAATGGCAGCGATTTGAGAGTTTTGGGTTGGATAATAACGGTCGACCAATCAGTGGACCATTTATCGATTCACCAGGCTCGGACACCGACGCAAACATGTATACCATCATGGTTAACTTTGTGTTCTAACTTACGTTCCTAACACGATCAAAAAAGGCTCACTGAGTGAGCCTTTTCTTTCTAGTCGGTGGGATTATTTCTCACCTTTCTCCGCGACTTTTTCAAGCGCTAGCACTAAGCCAATACCCACTAACATTAGAACAACGGCAGTTGCCAGTTGTGAAGGTTGACCCGTCACAGATTCAAAGTTGAATGGTGATAGGTTTTCTTGGATTAACGGTACCTGCTCACCTTTTGAGTTGGTGCGCCATGAAATGGTTTCTTTCCAAGGCCAAAGCTTAGGAAGCGTGCCAAGCATTAGACCGGTAAGGAACACTAGAGCAAAGTCACGGAAACGCTTCAGTAACCAAGACAGCACGTGTGAGAACGATAGTAGACCAATCAAACAGCCCATCGCAAAGATCACCATAACGTCTAGCTGAAGAGCTTTAACAGCGCCTAATACAGGTGTGTACATGCCAAGCAATAGAAGAATAAAGCTGCCCGAGATACCAGGAAGAATCATCGCACAAATCGCAATACAGCCAGCAAAGAAGATGTTTAGGCTGGTTGGATCCATTTGTAGCGGTTTAAGAACCGTGATGCTGTAGGCAAAGACCGCGCCGAGTAGCAAGAACACGAAGCGAGATAGCGTCTTTTGCTCTACCTGCTTAATCATGTGGTAAACCGATACCAAGATAAGGCCGAAGAAGAATGACCAAACTGGAACAGGATGGGTTTCTAGAGCCCAAGAGATGAACTTCGCTAATGACAAGATTGACGTCAAGATGCCGCCAAATAGAGCTATTAGGAAAAAGCCATTGATGTGGTCAAATGCCGCTTTAAAGCCTTCACGTTTCCAGATACCCAATAGACTTGGGTTTACGCGGCGAATACTCTCAAGTAGCGTATCGTAAATACCAGTAATAAAGGCGATCGTACCTCCCGATACCCCAGGTACAACGTCCGCTGCACCCATCGCCATTCCTTTTAAGAATGTAGTCAGATAGTTCTTCATGGTTTCTTCTTGGTTTAAAAAGTTGATGCAGAGTATATATGCATGCCCGTTGAAGTGCACGAGTCAATTGGTAAGCTGGCGACAAGGATTGAATTAGATTGCTGGCATTGAACAAAGAGAGAAAACCATAGCCTTCTTGTATCTGAATTTTATGCATCTACAAGCCGTAAGTCACCATAGAGCTTAAGATATTACCATTGGTAATATTTAACGCTTTACGCTTCATTTCAGAACAGAAAAAATCCCATTTACTATTACTCACGTTAACTGAACAGGCCTTGGAGCTTGTTTGTATCTAGGCATTATACTGAAAAATAACACTATTTTTCAAAAATGCTTCAATTTGCTATGGATGGCCTAGATATAGAAATGAGTAAATATGACAACACTAACTTTGAAAAAAACGCTCAAAATGACAGCCATGGCAGTGGCGCTGTCGAGTGCAATCAGCCCAGTATTCGCGGATGAATATCAGGACATGTCGGATCCGTTGGCAGTGTATTCTCAAGCGGGAATGGGGGTAACCAACAAAGGTCTCAATCTCAAATTGGGTCAAGCGTATGACACCAATAACGACGAAACCATGGCTATGCATATCCTTGAAGTTAAAGGCTTTGCTGCTGACATACTGGGACTTAAAGGCGACGACAGTGTTGACTCACTCCGTTATCGCCATTTCAACGTTAACACCACAAATGGCCTTGGCGGACAAGTCGATATCAACTGGGATTTCGACAATCAGTTAGGCTCCGCTTCCTACTCAGTTATTCAAGCTCTACCTAAGATGGGCGCACTGCAACTCTATCCGCTTGCGGGACTTGGACTCAATGTGGCTGACGTTCACTCTCGTTTGTTAAAACCAGACGCAGATTGTGATGGTTCAATTGGCTACACCATTCCCGCCAGTTTTGCTGTGGTTGGCCTCTACTCCAAAATCGACATTACTGACGACATTTGGCTCAACTACAACCCAATGTACACCACACAGCTTGGGGGTGTTGAAGCACTGAATGATCTTTATGGCTGGCAACATGAAATCGCTGCCAGCTATCAACTTAATCCAAGAAGCAACCTACGCGCATTCTGGAACTTTGGCCAGACCCTTAATGGCACGGACTTTAGGGTTGAGTACAACTACCAGTTCTAGCGAACAAGCGATTGCAGCATAAAACCGACTTACCAATGAATTAATCTTGCTCCCTACTTGACTTAGGGAGCCTCAGAATCAATAGGCTCGATGATGAAAAAAACGGCACTTTCACTTTTAATAACAACGTTATCGCTAGGTTCAGTTGGCCTAAGTTCGGTTGCTTTTGCCTCCGAGCAAACACCGACCGATGCCGAGCTTACTGGGCAACGTGTGTACCATCATATGGAAAATATGGTCGCCTTTATGGAAGATAATGGCCTGAATAATTTCGAATTTCCCGGGCTAGCTGACCATACTTGGGATGTGATCACGCCAGCGCTTGATCATATCTACGCCAAAGCTATGCTCGATGTGAGCGCAGGTCCCGTTGAGCTAAAAGTGGCACCTAGAGAGGACAACCGATATGCCTCGCTGCATTTGGTCGATGCGGAGCATTTCTCTGTCTATAACCAAGTGACACCTGAAGAAGGTGGAAGCTACCTCATTGTCCGAGAGGGCGCTGATTATGAAGTGCCTAAAGGGCAATATATAGACACGATTACCGTGAAAGATGATTTCATCTTTTCTTTCATCCGCGTTCAAACGTTTGAGTATCGCGACGACGGTGCTGCGGACCAGTGGCGTAAGCAGCTTAAAGTAAAGAGTGTTGAGCCTGCCTCTGAGATTGATTTGCCAGAGCGTACCAACATTCGTGCGGTGATCGAGTTTGCCGATACTATTTCGGATGGCTGGGCGCAGACTCACGACAACATGCAAACGATTATCGCTGATACCGATTTTGATCAGCAAAGATTGGCCGAGGTGCGCCGATATGTGCACGATCTAGGGACATCAGGCTCGTCGTCAACAATCTATCTGGCTTTGAGCATCCGGGTCATGCAGATGACCTCGCTGATGAAAGGCGCCGCTCGTTGTTGACTCATCTAGGCCACCTAGGCTTTCCTGCTGAGCACGCGTATTACGAGCTTATTCCAATGACGCCAGAGGGTAAAAAACTCAATGGTTCTGAGGATTTCGTGTTGACCATGGCACATGACCAAGCGGTAGGTAAGTTCTGGTCTGTGACTCGTTACTCAGATGAAACTCGCCTACCACTTGACCCTGAGACTATTGGGGGCTCTGAGAGACAAGTATGGGCTGGTGGCAATACAACGCCAGATGCAGACGGCAACATCACCATTACGTTCTCGAGCGAAAATCCGGAAAATGGCACGTACTGGATGCCAGTGGTCGATGGTGAGGATTACTACTTTGTCGTCCGCTACTATCTACCACAAGAAGAGCTGGCGGGTAATACAGCACAAAGCATCATCTATAAAGGGACTAAGCTAGAAAATCTTATGGTGCCAAAGGCGACGTTTAATTACGGCAACTAACGATTAAATATGCGCTCTTGAAAGCCTGTGACTTGATCATCAAGCTCACAGGCTTTTTGCTGTTGGATTAGCTGTTGTTTTCTGCGATGAAAACCTGTTGGACTTCATTTAACAACCATCTGTTTAATGGGGCTCTTGCCAGTTTATTGGGGATAAAAACGCCAATATCACTGTCGAGTTGATGCGCTTTGTGCGCCGAAAAGAAGGTGGTTCCCGCTGGTAAATCGACATCAAAGATGTCGACACAAGGCATTATCGAGTCGGTCTGACTCACCACGTGCAAACAGATACTCAATTGGTCAGCACGTAAACCAACAATCGGAGTGATGCCGAATTCACGCAGTTTGGTTTCAATTAAGTTCTCTCTCTTATTGAAATCTGGCAGCTCTAATAGCGCAAGTGGATACTGCCCAATATCTTGAGTGGTTCGCTCTGTGTTCAATACAGGGTGCCCTTCACGGCAGATAAGCTTGAAGTAACAGTGAGCGATCTTTTTTTGTAGTACTTGTTTAGAGAGATCAAGGGGTAAGTAGTTAATCCCTAAATGAACTTTGGCCAGCTTGAGGTCGTGTTCTGTATCTTGCCCCCAATTAATGATTTTCAGTGTTGCCTTTGGCATCAGAGGCCTCAAGTGCTGGTATAAGCGCCGTGAGACTGGGCGATATAGAGAAGTATTGATGGCAATGCTAATGGTGCGGTATAGTTACTTGCATCAAAAGGCTGGCTGCGTGAAAACAGGTCGTCAATAAGCTCAAACAGTGTTGGTAGCTTGTCTAACAACTCTAGCAGTAAGGGGTGGGTTCAAGGCCGTATTGCTTACGAATAAAAAGCTCGTCCGCAAACTCTTCTCTGAGCTTTTTAAGTTGTTTGCTGACCGCAGGCTGCGACAGAAACATGCGCTCGGCAGCACGTTTAGTGTTGCGCTCTTCACCTAGTATTTTTAATAGTTTAAGGCTATTAAAGTCGAGTTTTCTGAGTAGGTTGTCATCCATAGATTATGGCAGTCCGGTTAGAGCTCCTTTGTTAATACTACATTGAAAATACGGCGCTCAACAGTGCCTAATTAGAGCCCTATCTTACCGAGAGCAGGTGAGATAGGGCGTAGCTAACGTGGTGCTTATTTTGACAGTTTTTTCGGAAGCATATCGAATACTTGTCGCACCCACTTAGGCATATAGCCTTCGCCTTGCCCTCCTGAATAGGCGAGTGAACCTTGTTGCTCCGCTTCACCTGACTTCACTTCTTCAACAACTTCATGGAAATCATTAAGCATTCGTTCGACTTGCTCATCGGAAATAGGATCAATGGCCAAGTGGATAGCGGGTGGCTGTGCATTGCCGAGTAGGCTCCAGCCTCGTTGTGACATGCTACCCACGACTTTGGTGATATCTAGCGTAGGAGAGTCGATGATCAGTAGCGACAGATCTGTTTTAGCGGTGCGAAGGTCGGCGGAATCCGCCAAACCGTCAATGATCATCTGTTTGATGGTCATGATGCGTTTTGCGTTCTCAACGTAGCCTTCTTCACCAAGGTAATTCATTACCGCCCAAGCCCCTGCTGTTGAGGCGAAGGTACGGCTACCCCCTAATGATTGGGTAAAGTACGCACCACACGGCCAGTCATCAACGACAGTGTAGTGATGAAACTGTTCGTCACCACCGCGATACATCACAGTCGACATTGGTTTAGGTGCATAGCCATATTTGTGCATGTCAGCAGAAATAGAGCGCACGCCCGGCACGGTGAAGTCCCAGTTTGGAAGCTCGTAGCCTGCCTTCTTAACGAAGGGGCAAGATAGCCACCCACACAGGCATCAACGTGAAGCCACAGACCTTTCTCTGTTGCTAGCTCAGACATCTCTTCAATACGATCGTAAACACCGAATGGCCAACATGGCGCTGAGCCAACCAAACCTATGGTGTTCTCATTGATAGCGGCTTTCGTCGCTTTAATATCCACGCGGTTATCGGCAGCAATGGGCGTGCGAACAATCTTGATGCCGAAGTACTTGCCTCCGCGTGAGAATGCGGAGTGTGCGGAATAGGGCATCACTAACTCAGGCTCTTTGATGTGTGGCATGGTTGCAAGAGCCCAGTCTCGCATTGCTTTCATCGCACAGTAGATGGACTCAGAACCACCGGTTGTGAAGTTAGCTCGCATGTCGTCGCTGCCATGGAAGATTTCGCGGATCATCTCGATGAGCTCGTCTTCAATTTGACCTGCCGGCTTGTTCATAAATGTAAACAGCGCGTTGAACGAGAAAAATTTCAGCGCGGCCTGCTCTACGATGTCCTGGATATCTTCGCTGCCTTTTAGTGAGTACATACCAAAACGACCACCTTCGACGGGAACCATTTCTTGCTTGAGCTCATCAAGCTTATTGAGAACATCCTCTTTGCCGTATCCCGTCTTAGGAAAATAGGATTGGTTGTGTTTCATGATTGGCATAGTGGTGACCTACTTATTCAAAAAATGGCTGCGATAGCCCATCATTAGGGCGGTGAGTTTGGATGCGGTGAGGGCGGTGATGTGATTGACGTCATTGGCAGGGCAAAGCTCGACAATATCAAAACCACAAATATTGCCTTCAGCGGCTTTATTGAGTTCGAACAGGAGATCTTTTTGCTGTTTGAATGTTATACCGCCAGATTCTGGGTGGGTCGTGCCCGGAACGTAAACCGCGTCCATACCATCGATATCGAGTGAGACATAGGTTGATACACTGGCATCAATCACTTCTTGCATGATCGCCTTTGCACCGCGCACGTCGACTTCGCTAACGGGTATGATTCGAATCCCCGCCTGCTTCGCTCGCCTAAATTCTGCGGCGGTAGAGTTGCGTGCACCGATAACGGTAATGTTTCGCACAAAAGGGAGCTTACGGATATGTGTGGTTTGAGTACCGTGATTAAACTCAGACTGCAGTGGCATGTCCGCAAAGTCGAGGTGAGCATCAAAGTAGACAAAATCGATTTGGTATCCGCAGTCTTCAAAACCACGAACCAGCGGGTAAGTGATGGAGTGATCGCCTCCGACAGTGATAGGTACGGCACCTGACTTTAAGATCTCTTTGACGCTATTTGTTATGCGACTTCTATTTAACTCTCCTTCTCCTGGCTAATCATGACATCACCAATATCGCCGATTTTAATGCCTTCAAGTAGGGTTAAATCGGTATCGACGTCGTAGAGCCCGACATCGCCAATATCAAAGAAAATGGTCACAGGATTATCACGAAGGGCATTCGGCATTTCTGCTTGTCCCGCTTGAATATAAGGGGCGAATGTACCTTCAGCGTAAGGGACACCAAGCATCGCATAATCGAGTTTGTGTTCAGCTAAGTTGTGGATGCGCTCTGCGCCCATAAAGGTGCGTGGAGAGGCATAGAAATTAGGTATCTTCTCAGACATAGAATGGCCTATCGTATCGTCGCATTTCGAGGCCTAATCGTTGCAGTTTCCGATGTGCAATAATTGACTCTTTTAGATAAAATTGACATTTTAGACATGTCGAGATTGATTTATGAGATATGGATGAACTTACGCGAACAAAACCACTATTTTGCTAAAGTGATCGTTCAGCGCTTAACGGAAGTGCTTGAAAGCGAGAGGCCATCAATGGCTTCTTCACTTAAACGCCAGCTGATAGAGCGCGCTGCCAAAAGTGAAGGTATTGACTTGATACAAGCTGAGCACTGGGCGCGCCATTACTATAAATTCATACCTGGCTTGTACTTAAAGCTTTATGAGCGCGTAACTGTGCAAGATTTTGGTTTATATGGCTACGTCGTTGCTGCCAGCTCAAGTGTTCGTATGGGGTTGACTCTTTCTCAGCAGTTTTTGGCGATGACGACGACATACTATGAAGAGTCGCTGGTGGAAGCGTCTGACTATTTATCTATAGTGCCAGGTATTGCTGTTAACGATGATGCGGTGCAGCTACTCAGTGAAGACTTTGCCGCGGGATATTGGGCTCTACTGATCCGAATCATTCTTGGTCAGCGTGCGGATATGGACAAGCTGGTGCTCGATTTTTGCTATCCTGCACCGCGTTACGTTGAGCTGTATCGAGCTCTCTTCTCAGGTTGTACACTGCGTTTCAACCAGCCGCAAACACTCATCAAACTACCCACTAGTTGGCTTAATGATCCGATTTCACTCGAACATTCAAATATCGAACTTTTGTTATCTAACCCTTTGATATTGAATGATAGTCTTGATGGTAACAAGCTGACTGATATAGAACGAAGGGTGTCTGAAGTTGTGATTAGCTCGCACTTTACTAAAAGTACAGTACCGGATGTTGCTTACGAGTTTTCCGTTACCCCAAGACAGCTGCGTTTTTACTTGCAACGCGAAGGGCTTAGCTTGCGTGAAATAGTCTTACGAGCTCGGATGACGGTAGCATCACAACTGCTAAAAAGTACGGAGCTGGATATCGGCACCATCGCAGAAACTCTAAATTACAGCGAGGCGAGCGCTTTTGTGCGTAGCTTCAAGCGCTACTATGCTATTTCTCCGTTGCAATATCGTCTGCAACAGCTTGATCCATTTATCTAAAGGCAACTAGCTCAACTAATCTGCTGAGCCTAGTTTTAACGCAGTGCCTAGTTTCGACGTAGATCTCGCGGCTAAAGCGTCACACCAGACTTAAATATCGCCAACTCACGAATACCATTGCGTTCGTTATTGGTTTGCTCACCGCTCGCGACCGTAATCACTTTATCGATAAATTGCTCGACCAAGGCCTCCATAGAAACCTCTTCCACTAGTTGACCCGCATTAAAGTCAATCCAATGCGGCTTATTGGCAGCAAGCTCTGAGTTGGTCGAGATCTTCATAGTTGGGACAAAACCGCCATAAGGGGTACCGCGACCTGTGGTGAACAGCACCATATGACAGCCACTAGCCGCCAAAGCAGACGTTGCCACTGCATCGTTGCCTGGCGCACTTAACAGGTTAAGGCCAGGTTTTGCTAACACTTCGCCATATTCAAGTACGTCAATGACTGGGCTGGTGCCTGCTTTTTGGGTACAGCCCATGGATTTGTCTTCCAGTGTAGAAATGCCGCCTTTCTTGTTGCCTGGTGATGGGTTCTCGTAGATTGGCTGATTGTGGTCGATGAAGTACTGCTTAAACCCATTGACCATCTCAACCGCTTTATCGAAGGTTTGCTTGTCGATACAGCGCTCAAACAAGATATGTTCTGCGCCAAACATTTCTGGCACTTCGGTAAGTACAGAGGTGCCGCCAAAATGAATGAGAAAGTCTGAAAACTCGCCCAGCATTGGGTTGGCGGTGATGCCAGATAAGCCGTCGGAGCCCCCACATTCTAGGCCAACTTTGAGCTTGCCTAATGGAATATCAACGCGTTGGTCTTGGCAAACCGTGTCGTAAATCGCCTCTAGGTGTTCAAGGGCGACCGCGACTTCATCTTGCTCGTTTTGAGCAATCATGTATCGGATACGGCTATCGTCAACGTCACCAACTAGCTCTCTAAAAGGAGCTATTTGGTTGTTCTCGCAACCGAGGCCAATGACCAAAGCGCCGCCCGCATTTGGGTGTCGAACCATATTGGCAAGGATTTGGCGGGTGTTTTCATGGTCATCACCAAGCTGCGAGCAGCCATAGTTATGCGGAAATAAAAATAGGCCATCGCAATCAAAGGTTGGGTGCTTTTGCTTAAAGCGGTCAATCGCTTGCTGAGCAATACCATTGACGCAGCCAACGGTGGGAATGACCCAGATTTCATTGCGGATCGCCACATCACCATTGGCTCTTTCATAGCCTTTAAAGGTTGGCATGTCTTGCTCATAGTGGCGAGGACGAACGAAGTTTGGGGTGTATTGGTAGTCATTGGTGTCAGACAGCGTGGTCTTCATGTTGTGAGTATGTACCCACTCGCCGCGTTTAATAGGCTGAGTTGCTATGCCTATGATGCTGCCGTATTTGTAGATCGCATCACCAACATTCAGATCGCTAAGGGCAACTTTACTGCCGCGATCCATGTCTTGCTTCAAAGTGAGTTCGGTTGTGTCGACATCTAAGGTGAGGTTGCTTGTTAGTGCTTGTAAGCAAACAATAACATTGTCTGTTGAGTGAATTTTGATAAAAGCTTTCATGGGTATCCCAGTCATGTGATTCCCGTCCGACGCCAACATTCTAACGCTAGAGTTGTATTTTAATCAATTAAAAACAGCCTCTCCCTTAATGATACATAAAATAAGCAGTCACCCAACCTGATATAGAGAATCCGTCGTCTTTTTGAGCGCGAGTTTGAAATGAAATAGTGAATAAAAAACAGTTAAAAAACAGATAACGATGATCGCTTACACGTTTGCGATTAATTTGTCGCGTGTTAGTGAAAAGCCCGGCTTACACTCAATCCCACAATCGATAACACCTGTCCGACAACAGCGTTTACCTATCGTTTATTACCTATCGTTTAGGGATTAAGAATGACACTACTCACAAGAGATCCATCCATCCACGCCATCAGACCTGAAAAAGTGGTTCAGTTTGGCGAAGGCAATTTTCTACGCGCTTTTGTAGATTGGCAATTTGACTTACTTAATGAACACACTGACTTTAATGCGGGTATTACCGTAGTCAGACCAATTGATGCTGGCCACCCAAAACTGGATACCCAAGGAGGCGTCTACACTGCGCTTATCCGAGGCATCAACGAACAAGGTGAAAGTGTTGCCGAGCCTCGTGTGATCACTTCTGTTAATCGCGAAGTGATGGCGTACGGTGAGTATGAAGAAGTCCTCAAGATTGCTGAAAACCCAGAGCTTGAGTGGGTGGTCTCGAATACCACGGAAGCAGGTATCGTTTACAACGATCAAGACAGCTTTGATGCGTTTCCTCCAGTAAGCTTCCCAGCGAAAGTGACTCAGTTTTTGTTTAGACGTTTTGAGTATTTTAATGGTGAGCAAGACATGGGACTTATCTTCCTGCCGTGTGAGCTGATTGATGCTAACGGCGATGCGTTAAAGGAAATAGTGCTGAAATACGCTAATGAATGGCAGCTTGGCGACGCGTTTTGTGATTGGATTATGACAGCCAACACATTTTGTTCCACGCTAGTTGATAGAATAGTCACCGGTAACCCAAAAGACGAACTCAGCGAACTTGAAACGGCATTGGGCTATCAAGACAATTTCGTCGTTGCTGCAGAGTATTTCTACTTGTTCGTTATCCAAGGTCCGAAATGGCTTGAGAGTAATCTCAAGCTAGACCAACTCGATCTCAACATAAAGGTCGTTGAAGACATTACCCCTTACAAGCAACGTAAGGTTGGCATTCTTAATGGTGCACACACCGCAATGGTGCCGGTCGCCTATCTATGCGGTATTGATACCGTTAGCGAAGCCATCAATGATAACGACGTCTATCCATTCCTAAATCGCTTGCTTGAAGACGAAGTGATTCCATCTTTGGATATGGATAAAGATGAGCTGCTTGCGTTTAAAGACAGCGTTATCGACCGTTTTAAAAACCCATACATCAAACACTACCTACTTTCTATCGCGCTGAACTCAATGACCAAGTTCAAAACGCGCCTATTACCACAGCTTCTCTCCTTCACTGAGCAAGAAGGCACGGCACCTAAGCACCTTAGCTTTAGTTTGGCGGCGCTGTACTGCTTCTATCTTGGTAAGCGTGGTGATGAAGAGATTCCACTCAGTGATGACCAACATCTTCTAGATCCTTTCACCGCATGGCGTGCACACCCTGAAACGCAAGCGAGCAATGTGAAGGCGTTCTTGTCGATGAGTCAGCATTGGGGATGCGACCTAACTGAGTTACCAAACCTAGAAGCTCTGGTGACAAGTTATGTTGGCAATATCCAAACGCTCGGTATGAGAGCCGCGATTCAGCAGCTTTCGAAGTAAACAGCCGGCCACTAAAAGCAAAAATATAAAAAGGAACAAAAGCAATGACTACCCTACAAACCACGGTGAAAAAACTCTCTTGTGCTGTCGGTATGACCCTAGCGATGGCGTTTGGCGCCAACGCGGCGACAGAAGTCATGATCGCTTACGGCAACCAACCGGGCGAGCCTATCGACAAAGCGATGCACTACTGGGCTGACCAAGTAAAAGAGAAATCAAACGGTGAAATCCAATTCCGTCTGTTCCCATCGAGCCAATTGGGCAGCGAAACAGAGGTGATGGAGCAAGCGAAATTTGGTGCCAACATCATTACCATCAGCTCTTACGGCTACCTAATGGATACGGTGCCAGATCTTGGCATCATCAATGCGCCTTACCTGTCTCAATCTTTCGAGAAGAAATCGAAGCTGCTTCACACCGAGTGGTTTGAAGGCTTGAACGAGGATTTGGCGGATAAAGGGCTGAAAATCGTGGTGCCAGATGTGGTGTACGGTACTCGCCATCTGCTTTCTAAAGGTTCGGTGAAAACACCGGCTGACTTAGATGGCGTGAAAGTTCGCGTTCAGCACTCTCGTTTGTTTGTAGCAACAGTGAAAGCGATGGGTGGCGTTCCAACGCCAATGTCTCTGGCAGACGTCTATCCAGGTCTATCTCAAGGCGTGATTGAAGGGGTAGAGAACCCAGCCGTAGTACTACATGGCGGTAAGTTCCATGAAGTGGTGAAAAACCTCAACCTAACGGCGCACACTAAGCATATGTCGCCATTTGTGGCCGGCACCATGTTCTGGGAATCACTCTCTGATGAAGAGAAACGCATCATCCTTGAAACCAGCCGTGACATGGTGAGCTATGGCGCAACATTGATTGCAGAAAGCGAGCAGCAAGCGATTGACCAGCTTAAAGCGGAAGGCGTAACGATCAACGAAGTGGACATCACTGCGTTTGAAGAATCAGCACGTAAAGTGGTGCAAAGCGAGTTCCCTGAGTGGACTCCAAATCTATATCAAGACGTTCAAGACAAGTTAGAACAGCTGTAACCAATGTGGGGCTCTTTGTTGAGCCCCCTTATTTCAGCTTTTGGAGCACATCATGGAAACTCAAGTTTCACTCAATCACACCGAGCTGTCGCCAAAAAACAAAATCATGGCCGCACTTGACCGAATCAGTCAGCTCGACACCGTTGTCGCAGCCTCATTCTTAGCCGTAATAGTCGTACTGATGAGCTATGGCGTGGTGACACGATACGTATTTAACTCGCCAAGCGCGTGGGTTGAAGAAGTCTGTCTAGCGCTATTTGTTTGGATGACCTTTATGGGCGCGAGCTCTTTGATGCGTACAGATGAAGTGGTCAGAATCGATTTTCTGGTTCACAAAATCCCTGCGTCGGCGGCGAACGTGTTGGATAACTTAATTAGACCGCTGTTGGTGATTTTTGCACTGGTGTTCATGGTGTATTGGGGCTGGAAACTGCTGCCGTTTTCTCAAGTGAGATTTACTCCAGCGCTAAAACTTCCCTACATCTATATCTACGCAGCGGTTCCTGTGAGTGGCATGTTCATGCTTTATCACCAACTTAAGCACCTTTATTCGTTTTTTGCCCCTCGCAATAAGGAAGACTAATCATGTCAGTCATTCTGCCAATTTCTGCCCTGCTGTTTTTGTTTACATTGGGTATTCCGGTCGCATTCTGTATTTTCCTAGCGACGTTGGCCTACTTCCTTCTTAATGATCATTTGCCGATGATGATGCTAGTGCAGCGTCTGGCGGGTGGTCTGGAATCGGTGACGCTACTGGCGATACCATTCTTCGTCATGGCGGGTGTGTTTATGAACCACTCTGGTATCAGCCAGCGCCTATTAAAGTTCTCCGAAGTGCTGACCGGTCACATGAATGGCGGTCTAGCGCAAGTTAACGTGGTGCTGAGTACTTTGATGGGCGGCCTTTCAGGTTCTAACATTGCCGATGCGGCAATGAGCTCGAAACTTCTCGTGCCTCAAATGGTGGCTCGCGGTTACAGCGCGTCGTTCTCTTCTGCGGTAACAGCGGCATCATCACTGATCACGCCAATCATTCCACCGGGTATTGCGCTTATTATTTACGGCTACGTCAATAACGTATCGATTGGTAAGTTATTCCTAGCGGGTGTGGTTCCTGGGATCATGTTGTGTGCGATGATGATGGGTTTGGTTGCGGTCATCTCTAAAAAACGGAATTATGCGCCAATCCGTGAAAAGCGTGCTTCTGCGAAGGAAGTCGCTATCTCAGCGAAAGATGCGTTCTTGGCGTTGTTACTGCCTGTCATCATCATCGGTGGTATTCGCTTTGGTGTGTTTACACCAACAGAAGCGGGCGCAGCTGCGGTGTTGTACGCACTAGTGTTGGGTATGTTTGTTTACAAGCAGATGAATACGTCTTTGCTTTGGAGTGCGACGAAAGAGTCGGTGCTTGCTTCTGCAAACGTCTTGTTGATCATCTGTGTGGCGGTCGGTTTCTCTAAATTCCTGACTTGGGAACGTGTGCCGCAAAACCTAGCGACATGGCTAACAGGTGCGGTTGAAAGTCCGTTTACCTTCTTACTGCTGGTTAACCTGTTCCTACTGATCATTGGTATGTTCCTAGAAGGCAACGCGGTGATGATCGTATTGGCTCCACTGCTAGCGCCTGTTGCAGCTTCTTACGGCATTGACCCTGTGCATTTTGGTATCATCTTTATCTTCAACAGCGCGATTGGCACCATCACGCCGCCGCTCGGAACCGTGATGTTCACGACCTGTTCGATTACTAAGGTATCGATAGAGGACTTTGTGAAGGAAGTGATGCCATTCTGGATCTTGTTGCTTGTGGCACTACTGATGATTACCTACATCCCGATGATTTCGATTGGTCTGCCAAATATGGTGTTTGGCTCGTAATCACGACGACGAAATAATAAAGCCAGCATTACGCTGGCTTTTCCATTATCAGGCTGTTTTCCATCGTCCGCTTGGCGGTTTGAAGGTGACGTCTTAGCTCGCTCATCGCCCCAATGTCATCTCGGCTCAGCATCTTGCTTAAGATGGCCATGTGCTCTTCAATTGCCACCATGTTGCGTTTGCGCAGGTCGGTGTTATCCCATTGATAGTGGTAGTGAAATATCATCGAGATGATGTCATAGAACTGATCCATGAATGGATTGTTGGACGCAGAGAGCAACAACGAGTGAAACTTCTGATCGAGCTCGGAAAATGCACGAAACTCACTGACCATGGTATCGCGAAGCTCTCGATGCTCATGCAGTAAATACTGCGCCTTTTGCCATCGCTCATCGCTCAAAGGCAAGTTCATAAAGCGGCTTAAGGCATGGCACTCCAGCATCTCGCGCAGCTCAAACAAGCTCGCCGCGTAGCCCTTTTCAAACTGAACCATGCGCCAGCGGCCGCGGTGGATGTTCTCAATCAAACTAAAGCGCGAGAAGCGAATGAGGTGTTCACGTACCACAGTGGTGGAGCACTTGGACTGTTTTGACAGCTCTAGTTCGGTAAATTCTTGTCCTGGCATCATCTGTTTGGATTTGATGGCGTTGTTGAAAAACACCTCGAACTGCGCTCGTTGAAGTTCGTTCTCTGATAGTGGGGTGTTGTAGCCATCCTGTTCAGAAGGAGAGCGTTTAATTGTCCACTCCGCGTCCTCTTGCTCAAGCACGCCTTTATCACACAAGTCATTCATAACGTGTCGAATCGTGGTTCGGCTGACGCTAAACAGATCCGCCAGCGCTGCTTGTGACGGTAACGGTGAGTCGATGTGGCCTAGCTTGATTGCATCGAGTAACTGATTGGTGGTGGTTTCGCGAAGATTCTTATTGCGCGCCATGATTGACGTCCTACGTTGCCTTGGTTGCAATAAAATACCATTAAAAACCCAACAAGATTGATAGTAATCCCATATTTTAGTGAAAAAAATCCAATAAAAACCCGTTTAAATACAATTGAGCTATTCCAAATACGTAAGAGACAAGACAATGAAAACACTAGTATGTGAACAGCCTCATCAAATGCGCTATACCGAAAAAGCGATGCCAACTGTGCTTCCGAATGAGTTATTGGTCAAGGTAGCGGCTGTAGGGATTTGCGGCACGGATATTCACGCATTTACTGGTAACCAGCCTTTCTTCAGCTACCCGCGTGTTTTGGGTCATGAGCTTTGTGGTGAAGTGACTGAAATGGGCGCTAGCGTCTCAGGCGATTTCCAAATTGGCGATAAAGTCGCGTTAATCCCTTATGTAGCCTGTTTTGAGTGCCCATCTTGCCTGAGCGGCAAAACCAACTGCTGTGAAAACATCTCTGTGATTGGTGTGCATCAAGATGGTGGCTTCTGTGAGTACCTTTCGGTTCCTCAATCGAACGTGCTAAAGGTTAATGGCGTTGATAACGAAACCGCAGCTTTGATTGAACCGTTCGCAATCAGTGCCCATGCAGTGAGACGTGCTGCGCTATCGGCAGATGATGCTGTCTTGGTGGTTGGCGCAGGCCCAATCGGTCTTGGCGCAGCTGCTATCGCTGCAGCAGATGGTGCACGTGTTGTCGTGGCCGATACGCAAGCTGAGCGTCGCGCGCATGTGGAAAGCGAACTCAAGCTAGCAACGCTTAACCCAATGGATGCCGATTTCCATGAGCAGCTCAAAGCGCAATTTAACGGTGCGTTGGCTCAAGTGGTGATAGATGCCACAGGTAATCCACACGCGATGAACGGCGCGGTGAATCATATTCGCCATGGTGGCAAGATTGTTTTCGTTGGTTTGTTTAAAGGCAATCTAGAAATTAGTGATCCTGATTTCCACAAAAAAGAAACCACGCTAATGGGCAGTCGCAATGCGACCATGGAAGACTTTAGCAAAGTGCAGCAGTTGATGGAGCAGGGCAAATTGACGGCCAACATGATGCTCACACATCGTTTCAACTTTGCTACCGTAGGTTTGGATTATCAGAATTCCGTTGTCGATAACAAAGAGTTACTAAAGGGTGTTATCCACTTTGAATAAGAGAAAGGTCTTCACCTTCAAGCACCATTAAACACAACGTAAAAGTTCAAACGCAATGTTTGAACCTTTTTATAAGTGACTACTTAACTAAATATAGATTTGGTCGTCTACGTGGCGGCGCTTTTTGTGGCGACGTTGGTTGCTCAGCGACAGAGACGCTTTCAGCGGATTCGGTGGTCACTTTGATTTCTTCAGTATCTGTTTTTGGCTGAACAAACAGATGGCGTAAGTTCGCGATAAAAGCGACTGATGCGACAAGAGCAAAGAGTATTGATGGGGCACCATCCAAAATATCCATAAAGAAGATTGCGGCTGCGACAACGACGAGAGAACCGAGAGCGGCGTTGATGTTTGCTTGGCGAGGCGTACAGCTTGTACTTGTTAATTCCATTTTCTATCACCATCTGTGTCAGTGTTAAAACGACTGCGGACAACGCAATGTTAAAACATTTGATTCACAAAAAACTTCTGGCTAATCAACAAATACAGAAATCAAATGGCTCAACCGCACACTTTAGCCATTCGGCCATCGCTGCCGTTCAAATCCTTCGATAAGCACTCAATCAAGCCTTTACCCCAAGCCGCTTTTTTAGCACTTTTCCACCGCGCCGCTAAGAGTAATACAGCGATGAGCATGTAGATGATTGGCTCTGCCACCTCTGATTTAACTGACCAGTAAAAGTGGATAGGCGCTAGTATCGCCGCCAAATAAACCCAGTTGTGCAGCTTTTGCCACTTTGAACCAAGCTTGCGCATCATGGCTTGCGTCGATGTAACCGATAGCAGTAGCAAAATAATCCAAACAGCAGCACCGACAGTTAGGTACGGTCGTTTTACGATTTCTGAGGCGAGTAGGCTCCAGTCTAACCCAAGGTCTAGCGTCGCAAAGGCGATAAGGTGCAACACAGCCCAGAAGAAACTGTAAAGGCCGAGTAACCGTCTCACTCGTACTAACAGACCCTGTTTGCTCCATCTTGCTAAAGGTGAAACGAGTAGGGTTATAAACAGAGTATTGAGCGCACTGATGCCGGTAAAATGAATAATGCTCTGTACTGGGTCGCCCCCTAAGCTGTCATTGTTGATGGCTATGACTAGTAGAGCAAAAAAGCCGAGTGACACAGTATGAATGAGCACCTTTAGCGCAATGATGGACTTAGGAGAGAGCTTCATTAATAGAACTTCCTCAAGTCCATATCTTTGTATAGGTGTGCGACCTCTTCTTCATAACCATTAAACATCAAGGTAGGTTGCCTGCGACTGCTTAATAGGCTTCCTTCACCAATAAAGCGCTCGCTCGCTTGGCTCCATCTTGGGTGATCGACTTGTGGATTGACGTTGGCATAGAAGCCATACTCGCTTGGTGCAGAGCGGTTCCAGGTTGTTGGCGGCTCTTTGTCAGTAAGGCGAATACGAACAATGGACTTAATGCTTTTAAAACCGTACTTCCATGGCACAACAAGCCTTAGTGGTGCACCGTTTTGCGGGGCAAGCGTTTTGCCGTAAAGTCCAACAGAGATAAGCGTGAGCGGGTTCATCGCTTCATCGAGTCTTAGTCCCTCGACATAAGGGTAATCAATACTGCTCCATGAGCGTTGAGCGGGAAACTGTTTTGGATCGTAAAGCGTTTCGAATGCCACGTATTTCGCTCCGCTTTGAGGATCTGCCATTTTAATCAGGTCAGCTAGGGGAAAACCAATCCACGGAATGTTCATCGACCAAGCCTCTACACAGCGAAGTCTGTAGATGCGCTCTTCAAGTGTAAACTTATTAAAAATGTCATCGTAGTCGAGCTTGATTGGGTTGTTGACCAAGCCATCGATCTCCACTGTCCATGGGTCGGTGATGAACTCAGATGAGTTGTTGGCTGGATCGGCTTTGTCGGTGCCAAATTCGTAAAAGTTATTGTATTTAAGTACCTTATTTTCTGGGGTTAGCGATAACTTGGCTTGATATTGCTCGGGCTTAGTGACAGAAAGATCGATTCTTGGGTCAGCTGTTGCTTTGGTTTCACTGGAAGAGAAAATGTCAAAGATGCCCGCCTGTGCATTGGTGGCAAGTGGCATTCCCACTACGGCAATCCCGAGCTTTTTCAATATCTCACGACGCTCTTTGTACACTGACTCTGGCGTCGCGTCGTTTTCTGATAATGCCCAGCGATGATTCTTCTTGATTAACATACTCTTCCCCTGATGATGCTTGCGTGTTCGCAAGCGACGAATTTGTCGTTTATAGGCTTAATCAGACCGAGTTAGAGCAAAAAGTCTTTCATTAATTTTGAATCGTTTCTTTGGGATCTGGAAGCGTATCAGGTAGGTCATCAGTATTTAGCTTAAGCGCTTTGCCTAAGTGAGAGGTTTTGAAACCAACACGCCTTTGAAGATAAAGGCGTGTTTTAAGTTAAGCCAAGTAGTCTTTCGCTTCGATCAAAGCGTGACGACTGATTGAACCTGCTGTCCGTGCTTTGAGATGAGGTACATAACCAGGGTTATTCATAAACCCAATCGCGGCCTCTTTTGATGGCCATTCGATGATAATCCTTAATGCAGGCTCTTCACCTTCGCCTTCCAGCGGTTCATGGCTATTGGTGCGTGCCAGATACTTACCACCATACTGAGCTACAAGCTTGTTGGCAGGGCCTATGTAATCTGCAACCCAATCTTGGTCGGTTGGGGTAACTTCTAGTACTGAGTAGTAGGTAGGCATAATCTGCTCCGTTGTCATTTTTGCATTTTGAAGTACGCCAACTCGTGGTTGGCTCGCCCCATAAAGCCTAGGCTCACTTCTAAATTTTGATAAGCAAGCTAAAACCAGAATGTGTTTTTAGATTTTATTGAAATTAAAAGCATCCTTTTCAAACCTCATCCGTGTTGTTCATAGGGACCTATCTAAAGGAACACATGATGTTGGATGTTTTTACTTGGTTAGCAGACTGGCTTGCCTATTCATTGCTTGGATTTTCTCCATCGACGTCGGTGGGCATTGGTGTTCATTTTTTCATTGAAGACACCAGTAAGATTTTGGTGCTTCTTGTTGTGCTGATTTACGTTATCTCTCTGATACGGGCTGCGCTAAGTACAGAAAAAGTCAGAGATTACCTCCAAGGTAAACATAGAGGAGTGGGGTATGGCTTAGGGGCGATGTTTGGTGCTGTGACGCCTTTTTGCTCTTGTAGCTCAATTCCACTATTTATGGGTTCGTATCTGCTCGCATCCCTATTGGTATCACGATCGCTTTTCTGATTACCTCACCGCTTATCAATGAAGTGGTCGTCATCATGCTTGGCAGCATCCTTGGTATTAAGTTTACGGTTCTTTATGTCGTAACTGGACTTTCTCTGGGCATTCTCGCTGGCATTCTGGTGGATGCTCTAAAAGCTCACCGCTGGCTACAACCCTTTCTTGCAAAGGTTTACCTTCAAGAGAGTCCATCAGTCGAACCCAATTGCGCATCTCAAAGTACGCCTAAGATGACCTTTAAGCAGCGACATCAGTTTGCCGCCAACGAGACGGGTACGATTGTTAAACGTATTTGGAAATGGGTGATTATCGGCGTTGGGATTGGCGCCTTAATTCATGGTTTTGTGCCCGCCGAGTGGTTTGAACAGAACTTGTCGGATGGTCAGTGGTGGACGGTACCGCTCGCGACGGTGAGTGCCATACCTATTTATACCAACGCTTCTGGGGTCGTACCCATTATGGCTTCTTTGATTGAAAAAGGAATGCCTTTAGGGACAACCTTAGCATTCTGCATGGGGCGGTAGCCGTGAGTCTGCCTGAATTTATGATGCTAAAACAAGTCATGCAGTATCGCTTTCTGGCGTTAATTGTTGGCTACTTGTTTATTGCGATTTCCATCGTGGGGTGGGTATTTAATGCTTATTACTAATGTGATTAATTGGAGTTAAACTATGAAAACAATTCAAGTATACGGTTCAGGTTGCCGCAACTGCCAGGTGACCGCACAACGTATTGTGGATGTTGCACACTCTCTCGGGCAAGACGTGGAAGTGGAAAAAGTGACGAGTCTTGAAGCGATCATGAAAGCGGGGGTGATGAGCACGCTGGAGTGGGAGTTGAAGGTATCGTTCGCCACACAGGATCAGTGCCAACTGTGGAACAAGTCCAAGCCATGCTGGTGTCGTAACGGTATAGAGTATTCTGCGCTACTTGGGTTGCCAGGTGGCGTAGTTGATTGAGAAAGGTTGAGATAATGAAGTGCTTAATGACGGCTTGGGATAACACGGAAGCGATGCTGTATGCTTGGCTGCTGAAACAAACTAAAAGCCAGCATGAAACGGAAGATATTATGCAGGAAGTGTTTCTTAAAGTGATGAGTCATAGCGAACGATTTTGCTCTTTGTCTGATGGTAAAGCTTGGATTTTTAAAGTAGCGAAAAACCACCTGATAGATCGTTTAAGAAAGAAGATTGAGCTTGAGTCGATGGATGACCTCCAGGCTCCAGAATCAGTGACACCCGTCATGACTCAGTTGCAAACTTGCTTACCGCGTATCTTGCCTAAAATGTCTGATACCGATCGACATATCATAGAAGTTTGCGATTTAAACGGGGTGACGCAAGCTGAATATGCGAAAACACAAGGCTTGACTCTACCAGCAACGAAAGCGCGGCTTCGCCGCGCTCGTATTGAATTAAAACAAAAACTGATTAGTGAGTGTCAGGTTGTGCAGGACAATTCGGGAGTGTGCTGTTTTAAGCGCGCTCAATGAGCCTCGTACGCAAGAGAGTCGAGGACACCTAATCCGCTATGTACGCCGCCTTCGGTGGTCGTCGATGCTTTACTTCGCACCAAATATCCAGCATATCCCCCATCAGCGGTAACCGGCTTGCCATTTAAGTGAACCGTGAAGAGGCCGAGTTCACTAATGAGGTCATTGACGGTATCTGCTACACCCTCTCTTACCACGAGAGCTGGCGTTCGTCTTGGTGCTGGGCGAACTCGTCGCATCAGCGCCCAAGTCTCATATTGATCCGGGGTCAGTTGTTGCAATTTTTGAGGAATATCCTCGCCAAAAATACAGTGTCCGCCGCCTTCTCCTTGGTTTTTGAGCACCCAATTATCGACATCTTCAGTGCTGATAAAGTCGTAGCTTTCCTCATTCACCAGCCTCATGTCACCGAGGAGACCTTTTACGCGCTCTGCTTGCTCCAAGGTCAGATCGAAATGTGTCAGTTGCTCAGCCGTCATCGACGTGAGTAGTGTTTGCACTCGCTTACTGGTGGCGAGTTGCTGGCTCACTGTCGCATTGACGGCAACTTTATGTTGCTCAATGAAGATACGCGTGTTCATTAAGGTGTCACAACATTTTTTGCTATCGAGATCGTGTGCAGCGTAATCGCAATATTGATAGCCCGCTCGTAGATACACCACGTCGATACCACCAACACCATCGAGTACTAGTCGATCATTTTCTCCAGTGGTCAATGAGCTATGCAGTTGCTTGAAGGTGCGTCGATAGGTTTCAATGCCCATTGCACGCAATTGCTGTTCGAGTAAGAACTGATCGAAAATGTTGTCTTCATTTTCTTGAACCACCATTAAAAACTTAGCGCGGTCTTGCTCTTCAGTTTGCGCTTTAATGCTCTGCGCCGCATGAGTAACCCCCTCCGCTAAACGGGTGAGCGCCAAGTTATCGATAAGCCGTGCATCCGGGTCTTCGTTCCAGTTGCTAAACGCATTTGGAGCGTGCTTTTGCAGATAACGATGAAGTTCATGAGTACGCTGCCCAAATGGCCCCATACCTGCTGCAATCCCATTAAACTCAATAAGTTGTGGTCCCAGCTCTTTGTCGTCCATAAAATCTGTGCGCATCATGAGCAGCGGCGTACGTTTGGCATTACCTTTCTGATGAATCGCTTTGAGCATCGCAAGTAGCTCACGGAAAAACGCATCGCCTTGGGTAACCGGCTCAATCGCTTCTTGAAGAAACTGATGATTTTCAGCCACCGCGTTGATTAATTGACCCAAAATAGGCGCTGATTCACGAAGTGCATTGAAGCGAGCTCGAAAATTGTTGCTGGCGTGAGGCTAATTGCGGCGTGTTTACTGCTTCCTGGCGTCGCTTTTAGCATGACATTGTGGGTCATCATCCAGTTGATGGCATCTTGGATAGCAAGTGTTGGGGTGTTCATTATTCGTACCTATAACCTGGCAGCAGTGGATGCTTTTCATCTTCGTGGATGATGGGCTTGATTGACGGCGCCAGTTGAAAACAAAACTTAAGCTTGATTATATTTCCAATAACGTCGAAATAATACTTCCAATTTTCATGTTGTCAACATCGATAGGTCAAGCCGATTGCCATTGATAGAAAACACCAATTGAATAGATAGGCACAGACGAATTTTCAAAAACGCGCTCTCATTGCAATATGTATCCATCGGCGCAGGACAGTGCCACACCAGATAACAAGACCATATTGAGAGAGTAAAATTATGATTAACACGACTATCAAGCCATTTTCAGCAACTGCATTCAAACAAGGCGAATTCGTCGACATCACAGAGCAAGACGTGAAGGGTAAGTGGGCAGTCTTCTTCTTCTACCCAGCTGACTTCACATTCGTTTGCCCAACAGAGCTTGGCGATCTTGCTGACCACTATGCAGAGCTTCAAGAGCGCGGTGTTGAAGTTTACTCAGTATCAACAGACACGCACTTCACTCACAAAGCGTGGCATGACAGCTCAGACACTATCGGCAAAATCAACTACTACATGGTTGGCGACCAAACAGGCACTATCACTAACAATTTCGGTGTGATGCGTGAAGGTCAAGGCCTAGCAGACCGTGCGACTTTCCTGGTTGACCCAGAAGGTGTAATCCAAGCGATGGAAATCACTGCAGAAGGCATCGGCCGTGACGCAGAAGACCTAATGCGTAAAGTGAAAGCAGCACAATACGTAGCGGCTAACCCAGGTGAAGTTTGCCCAGCGAAATGGAAAGAAGGTGAAGAAACACTAGCGCCATCTCTAGACCTAGTTGGTAAAATCTAAGCGTATCGCTTGATGTAAACCGGATTATCGAGTCCGTGTTGCGCGCCCCAATAGCTTTATATTGCTTCTACCATTGGCAATTTAGAGTAGGGGCGTGCAGCCTTTTGTAACCCTGAAATTCTCACTTCCCCAGTATTGATGTCTATTCATTAGATTGATGCATTTTGAATTGTTCACCTTTTGTAAAATCGGGACTTGGCTTCCGACTTAGCATGCAATTTATCAACTTTCTTTGGTAAATTGAGCTGGTCATATCTGTTACTTATTGATGTTCGTAGGCTGGTAACTTTTGCCTTACACCTACGGGTAGCTTTCAAGTTAGAAATCCATAAACTCTATGAATAGTGCCCTTTACAATAAAAAGTTAACTTAAATTTTCACCTATGAGCCATTAGATTCGTCGCTCCTGTTCCTCCTAATTAGAGAATCTCAATGCTCAACAAAACTCGATTGGCATGGCTTGTCGTGCTCGGTTTCAATTCCCCTCTTCATGCTTCTGATCTGCCTTTTATGGATTTGCTTGAAGCGCGAGCGTCAGTGTCGTCTCAGACTCAAGCTCTCGCCGTTGCCAGTTATGATCACGAGTACTTTGATATTAGCGTCGACGCCAAGGCTGGCGAGATGGTCGTTGGTCGCCTCAATCACCCGCTTAACTACAAACCAAGTCAACTAAGCGACGCTCTGCACTACGAAATTGCAGAAGGTCAGCAATCACCATTTCTGCTAAGAAATCAGCGTGATGAAAACGGCAGGCTGTTTGGTGAGTTCGTACTTAGTGAAGACGCAGGTTTGTCTATGGGTCAATATCCAGTTGCCGTGGTGTTGAAACATGGAGAGACTCCCGTAGAGAAACGGACTATCACGATTAACGTTGTTCATCAGACACAGTGGGATCTTTTGCATCAACGTGCCATGTCTTTCCTTGAGAGCAACAGGCGTCTGCAAGGCGCCTTTGTGTATACCGATGGTGAGATAGAAGATTACATTCAAGAGCTCAACGACAACGATGGTGCGTTTGACGGTATGGAGTTCTACCATGCAAGAAACGAAGATGAGCTATTGGATATTCGACCGCGCATGCTTGGCAAGGAACTGATGCTAGCAGCCAATCAAATTAATGCGTTGGCTTACGCGTTAACTTACAGCGACCAGTTTGGCTATCAAGGGGAAGCGTTTGAGCGCCAGCGTTTAATGAGCGCGCTATACAAAGCGATCAGTCGCTACACGGCGCACTTTCCTCTGAAAGATTTCGCGAATACGCCTACTCTAATGCACAATATGGTGACCCACCAATGGCGATTTACCGACCTATCAGTGCTGCTGGCTTTGTGATGTCACCCGTGATGAATCGAGATATTTCTCGCGGCGATACCCAAGCGAAGCAAGCTAAAGAGAGCTTTCAAGCGTTGCTGCAAATTGCATTTGATCTTCCCTACCGTCAGCGCCAACCAGAATATAACCGTTACTATCTACAACAGGATTTAAAACGCAGCCCTGGTGCTTGGGCCGATGCAAACCGTCACCATCGTATGCGAACTTGGCTAATGATGAGCGTCCTGTGGAGTGATTATAATCAGCCACTAACGTACCAGCTTGGTGGTATGGCGACTATGCTCCGTTTGCCGCGCAAAACACCTCATTGTTACCGGAATGGACACCCAAAGGAGCCCTGTACGATCTAAAAATGTGGCTAGAGACCAATACTCGTTATGCCTTTAAATACGGTCAGTCGGGGATTTTACCTGATGGTACGGTCTCCCATCACGTTGGGGCGAGACAAGACATGGCGTTCTTTGCGTATGGCTTTGAGTGGATGGCGGGAACGCCTTCGGAAGTGGTTGGTATCCTTGCTGACACGCCGTGGAAGTTGAGCAATGCCACTTACAATCAGTCGGCAGATTTTGTGCTCGATAGTTACCCAAATTTCGTCTATCGCGGTGGCTTAGATTTTCAAACGGCTGGTCGTAGTCACGCCTCGGATATCACGCCTATTTTCGGCTTTACCAAGCTTATCAAAGGGATTGATACCGTTTTGGAGGCGAAAAGCAGTGATACAGAGATCCGTCGCGAAACAGAACTGCTGAACTTTCGCAATAACCTAGAAAACAATACCCATGAAGCGACGGTGAATCGTGCTTACTGGAACAGCGATTTCATGGTGCAAAGACAGTCTGGACAGCAAACGCCGGCTTACTATATGTCGTTCAAAATGAATTCATCGCGCTCTATGGGTGCAGAGAGTTTTGAACCGGATGTTGGTTATCACAATGGTGGTGGTGTTCTGCAATTGCTTGTTGATGGTGATGAGTACTCTAAAGTCATGGATAGCTGGGATTGGCATGCTTTACCTGGTCTAACAGAAGAGCTTAGAGTCGATGAACTGCCAATGAAGAGTGACTTCAAACTCTTCAACCCTAAACATTACTCTGGCGTGGTTTCCAATGGCAGTCATGGTTTTGCCTCATTTAAGTACGACAGCGAAGCACCTTATAACTCTGCTTCTGCGAATAAGTCGGTAGCGTTTATCGATAACATGGCTGTGGCGCTGGGTTCTAAGGTGACAAGAACCAAAAATGGCGACGGCTGGGAAGTCGGTAACATCATTACCACCCTAGATCAGGCGGCATGGGATACGCCGTTGACTTACCAAGTTGATGGTGGTCATCAACAGAGCGTTAATGAAGGCGATTACCTCGACGATACACTGTCGGTTCAAGATAGCGCTTGGTTCCATCAGGATAAAATGGGGTATGTGGTTCTAGCGAGCTCAGAAACATCCGTGATGCTGCGTGGCGGAGATGCCATTAACAGCACTCATGGTGATACCCAGTCGGTGTTCCACATTGCGATTGACCATGGTCAGCACCCAAGTGGCGAAGGCGTTGGCTCCAGCTATCAATACATCGCGATTCCGAATGTCTCTGCTGAGCAAATGCCCGAGTTGGTTGAGAAGCTGAAACAACAGCTGGTTGTTAGAACCAACGAATCGAGCCATGTGGTTTACTACTCACAAGATGCGAGTAGAGAAATCGTCGCTATGGCCTTTCATCAAGCAGGTAGCGAAAGTGTCGCAACACAAGGTGGTGAGCCGCTTAACGTGAGTGTCGACAAACCGGCGATGGTTCTTTTGGAGCGGAATGGTGATAAATGGTCTGTATCGGCTCAAGATCCGTTGCATCATGTTGATCGCAATGCGATGGAAGAAGGTGATAGCCGACGCTTTCGTTTTTTCACCCGTGATGATCGCAATACTTTAAAGCTCACCATCAATCGCGGACTTCGTTCTGGTCAGTATGATTACCAAACTCAAGGTCATCGTATCGAGTATTTGGTGGGGCAAACCGTGACAGTGAATGGCTATGGCAATCAATCGGAGTTGACTATCGAACTCCCAGATCAGCAGGACAAAGCATACCAAGGCAGACACGACCTTTTCACAGGGATGCCAGCAACAGTAGTGATTGCTGCCGAGTAAACCTCTGCTGCTTCGTTTAAACATATGAAATATTCGCCCCCTCAACTCTAGAGGGGGCTTTTTTATGTCCTTGATAATACCCGCACAAACTTAATAGGAATCTCCTATCAAATGAATAGGAAAGGACGAATTTTCAAAAATCAGCGGCTGTTGCAATATATCTACATCGGCGCAGGACAGCGCAACACAAACACTTTGAGAGAGTAAAAATTATGATTAATACCACTATCAACCATTTTCAGCAACAGCATTCAAACAGGGCGACTTTGTAGAAATCACAGAGCAAGACGTGAAAGGCAAATGGGCAGTATTCTTCTTCTACCCAGCGGATTTTACATTCGTTTGTCCAACAGAGCTTGGTGACCTTGCAGACCACTATGCAGAGCTTCAAGAGCGCGGTGTAGAAGTTTACTCAGTATCAACAGACACGCACTTCACGCACAAAGCGTGGCACGACAGCTCAGACACTATCGGCAAAATCAATTACTACATGGTCGGCGACCAAACGGGCACTATCACTAACAACTTCGGTGTGATGCGTGAAGGTCAAGGTCTAGCAGACCGTGCAACTTTCCTGGTTGACCCAGAAGGCGTTATCCAAGCAATGGAAATCACAGCAGAAGGTATTGGCCGTGACGCAGAAGACCTAATGCGTAAAGTGAAAGCAGCACAATACGTAGCGGCTAACCCAGGCGAAGTTTGCCCAGCGAAATGGAAAGAGGGTGAAGAAACACTAGCGCCATCTCTAGACCTAGTAGGCAAAATCTAAGCGCTCTTAGCGCTTAATCAAACGCAGCAATAAACGACATTCGTGTCCGTGTTGCATGCCCCGCAGTCACTTTTATGGCTTCTACCATTGGCTTGTAAAAGTGGGGGCGTGCACCCTTTAAAAACAGTATTAATTCAACATCAAAAGGGTCCCCTTTTCGTTATCCCTTTTTAAATTCCTTCTGATGTTAAGCAGTCTTATAGAATAGGTATCAGTATGTTAGATCAAGCAATGAAGCAGCAATTAAAAGCGTATCTAGAAAACGTTAAAACCCAAGTTCAATTGGTTCTAAGTCTTGATGACAGTGATACGGCAAGCAAGATCGAATCTCTTGCTAATGACATCGCATCACTAAGCAGCAAAATTGACGTCGTTCGCGACGACGCTGCAAGCCAGCGCAAACCAGTTATGCGCGTTGTAAACCCAGAGAAAGGCACCGCAATCGGTTTTGCTGGCCTGCCAATGGGTCATGAATTTACATCACTGGTGCTAGCCCTGCTGCACACAGGTGGTCACCCAATTAAGCTAGAAGCTGAAACCATCCAGCAAATCGCACAGCTGAACTCACCATTGGATGTAGAGATCTTTATCTCTCTATCATGCCAAAACTGTCCAGAAGTGGTTCAAGCCTTCAACATGATGGCGGCAATTAACCCGCTGGTAAACGTCACTATGATCGACGGTGCTGCATTCCAAGATGAAGTAAAACAGCGCGATATCATGGCGGTACCGAGCGTGTTTATTAACGGTGAACTGTTCGGCCAAGGCCGCATGTCACTGAATGAAATTCTAAACAAAGTCGACACAGGTGCAGCGGAGAAAAAAGCCAATCAGCTAAATGAAACCGCACCGTTTGATGTATTGGTTGTGGGTGGCGGCCCGGCGGGCTCTTCAGCGGCTATCTATGCAGCGCGTAAAGGTATTCGCACTGGTGTAGTTGCCGATCGCTTTGGTGGTCAGGTTATGGACACTATGGCAATCGAGAACTTTATTTCAGTGAAAGCGACCACAGGTCCTAAGCTGGTGGCAAGTTTGGAAGAACACGTTAAAGAGTACGGCGTTGAAGTCATCACTGAGCAGCGTGCAGCGAATATCATCGACGCAGAAGATACCGATGACGGTTACACTCACGTAGTTCTAGAAAGTGGTGCGGTGCTGAAAGCTCGTTCTGTCATCACTAGCACAGGTGCACGCTGGCGCGAAATGAACGTCCCAGGTGAGCAAGAGTACCGCAACAAAGGCGTGGCTTACTGCCCACACTGTGATGGTCCACTATTTAAAGGCAAGCGCACAGCGGTTATCGGTGGTGGTAACTCAGGTATTGAAGCGGCGATCGACCTAGCAGGTATTGTTGAACACGTTACCGTTCTTGAATTTGCGGATGTACTTCGTGCAGACCAAGTGCTTATCGACAAAGCGAACAGCATGCCAAACATCGATATCATCACTATGGCTCAAACCACAGAAGTCCTGGGTGACGGTACGCGAGTGACAGGTCTTGAGTACAAAGATCGCAACACAGATGAAATCAAGCAAATCGAGCTTGCGGGTATCTTTGTTCAAATCGGTCTAGTGCCAAACAGCGAATGGCTAAAAGGCACGAAAGTCGAGCTATCGCCACGTGGTGAAATCGAAGTTGATGCTCATGGCGCAACCAGCATGAAAGGCGTGTTTGCAGCGGGTGATGTAACGACCGTTCCTTACAAGCAAATCATCATCGCAATGGGCGAGGGTGCAAAAGCGAGCTTGGGAGCGTTTGATTTCTTGATTCGTAACCCAGCGCCAGTGAAGACAGCTGAAGTTGCTTAACTAGTCACAACGTTAAAAACGCTACCAGAAATGGTGGCGTTTTTTTGTATATGGCGCCTCGAGGATTTTTGAGCCTTTAAAGGTTCAGTTACAGTAAATAACTGCTGATTCGAAAATAACTCTGCTATGTTGGTCTTAACATAGGTTACCACTGGAACTGACAATGAAAACTATCCTAATTACAGGCGCGACGAGCGGCATCGGTTACGAGCTTACTAAGCAATTGTGTGAAAAGGGCTTTAAGGTTGTGGCATCAGGGCGCAGTGAAGATAAACTGGTTCAGTTGAAGCAGCAAACCGGTTGTGAGGTTGTTGTTGCCGATCTCAGTGATGCCGGTGAAACAGTAGGTTTGTTCGATAAAGCGATCGCGCTAGTTGGTGGCGTTGATGTACTGATCAACAATGCGGGCATGATTGCTCGTAAATGCCCGATTGAAGAGTTCACACTAGACGAGTTTGAAGAGCAATACGCCATCAACCTTCGTGCGCCTGCATTACTAAGTCGTGAAGCGCTTAAAGTGATGAAGCCAAAAAAATCAGGTCAAATCATCAATGTAGTGAGCACAGCAGCGAAACGTGCCAACGAAACCATGAGTATCTACTCAGCAATGAAACAAGGCTTCGCAGGTTTTAGTGCTATTTTGATGAAAGAAGCGCAGCCCCATGGCATTAAAGTCACCTCACTGTTCCCTGGTGGCACCGATACGAATTTCCGCGAGGCAGAGCGCCCTGAGTACATGCACCCAGCAAGTGTCGCTAAAGCGGTGATTCAGGTACTAGACCTGCCCGCTGATGTAGTGATGCATGAAATGACGTTTAGACCTATGGTTGAAGTGGAATAATAGTGTCGGTTTCGCGGCGAGGGCACTGTTTATAAGCAGTGCCTTTGTTTTTTGTTTATGCGCAATTGTGCATTTTAGCGTGAGTCCCTTTTTAGATGCCATCCTGATGACTGAAGAATGTCCTTCGAAACTCAGTGATCTTTTGTCTATGGATCGTTTGCCACTGGGCATCGGTGAGCCCTTCATATTCGGTTCTTCTTTGCTGCGATAGCTTACTTTCAAGCTGGTTCAATTCAACGTGATAGTCTCGGAGCCTGTTTTTCTGTGCGGTAACTTGTTGCTCTCTGCTTCGAATATCTTGTCTTTGCGTTGGCGATAAGTAGGTACGCTCGAGCTCGTCGATATAGGCGCTTTTTTGTTGTTCATTCATTGTGTTTGATAATGAACTCACCGCTTTTTCGAATTTCGCTACATCGGTGTTTAAACCTAAATCGTGCTCTTGGGACTTTTCTAAAAGTGCTTCAAACGCCTCACGATATTGCTCGGGACTTTCATGTGTCAGGTTTTGCTGCTCCAGCTTGAGATCATAAGCAGCGAGTTGGTCGCTAAGCAATACCTCGGCCCACGCACCCCAAACAAGTATTGCTTGTTGCTTAAATTGAGCGATGCGTGAAGCAAGGGGGTCATCGCTTTCAAAGATGAAAGTGCCAAGCTTTTGCTGCCACAGAAGACTGAGCTCTGGATAGCTTTTGGTAAGTTCGAAGTAGTCTGGGGTCATGATTTGCTTGAGTTCAGCGAGTTTATCCTCGCAGTTATGCTGAGACAAACAAATACTCCAGAACGACTCTAAGGTCTCAATGAGCCTTTTCCCTTTAGTAGATTGAAGCTGTTGCACGAAATGTTCAAGGCTTGTCGACATTCCAGCTTCTTTTCTAGCCTCTGTGACGGTAGCCTCGTCAGTAGGAATTCGATTCGTTGTATCAGCGACCAAAGTCGCGCTGTTTAAGTTCTCGACAGTCAACTCTGCAGCGGGCGCTTGTTGGTCTGCAATTCGCTTGGTGCTACCAAGATACACTAGAGCAGTGCCCGCCAAGATGACGGACACGATTATTGAGGTCAGTAGCTTCATGGTTTAATCGCTGCTGACACTGGGAAGTGATCCGACAGGTTGTAGTGTTTCCACAAACTAGCATCGGTTGAACGAGGGACATCGACTCGGTTGTCATTTAAGGCTCGCTGACCAAACTCGCGACTCACCATGACGTAATCGAGGTACTCGACATTCTCGCCGCCAGATAACGCTTCACCCGCAAAGTCATTGATGCGCGGGTCAAATGTCGATTCGGTGTAGCCAGAATACGCAGGCTCGATGGCGCTCAGGTTGGCAATCATCTGCTGGTAATCTTCTGGGAATTTGCGCTTATTAACATTGAAGTCACCGCTGTAAACCACGGTCTCGTGAGCGGGAATATTCAACGAGTGCGCGAGCGCCTTTATTTGCTGGAACTGTTTTTGCCTAAATGCTCGCGCTGTGTCGGTGTCAAACGAAGCGGTATGCGTGGCGAAGACGTGGTATGCCTCACCGCCTTTGATGATTTCGGCATAATTAACCCCTTTGTCAGCGAAACAATCGGTGCCAGAGCAATCCGGGAACACATATTGTGCTTCATTGACGATAGGGTAACGGCTGACAATGATGACGCCACCGTCATAGATGTTGAAGCCTTCCTTATCCAGCATCTTGGTTTGGTAAGGGTACTCTTTGGCCAGTTCCCGTAAGAAGGCATCTCGACCACTAGCAAACACCTCCTGCAGCGAGAGCACATCGTAGCCTTTGACATAATTGGGCAGTAGCTCGTAGCGGTCGCCGATATGTGAAGCGATAGCCGCAAAGCCCAAATATTGTACGTCATCAGTTTTAAGTGTTGGTCGTTGTTGTCGACGGCTTCATCCACTTTTTTTGGCGTAATGGTGTAATACAAATCATCGTAACGCGCCGTTTTGACTGACTTAAATGCAAGCTCGGTGCCGTTATCAAAGGCGTCGGTAGTGGATCTGTGTATATCACGATCCTCTTTAAGTACGAGCTCAACATCCGCCGAAGAGACACCATATTCGATGGTTGAATTGTACCAATGGCCTTTCATCACCTGACTGAGGGTGATGCTCTCCCCTTTTGGATTAGAAACCACAGTTTCAAATTGATAAGTGTGATTGGATTTCACACCTTCCCAGCGATTAAAGCTGAGTACTGCCTTAGTTTCCCAAGGTGCCAGTATTTCGACGTTCTGTTGCCACTCTTCACCGTGACTAAGCTCTGCTGTTCCCCGATGTTGTACCTGAATGTTCAATGGCTTATCGGAGTTATTGGTGAGGTAAACATCGGTGTCTGCGACGCTTGGCAGCGTGAGTAAACTACCAACTAAAAGGATTAACTTGTTGTAATTCATTTTGATATCTGTGAGTTAGGGTGGAGTAATTATTCTTATTTATCTGTATGACTTGCACGTTAAAACCGTATGACAATAGTTGCTCATTGGTTGAATGTGATCATTTCAAATGAGGTGGATATGCAAATGTGGGCACAAATTCACATTTTTTAAAATCCACTTTGGCGACCGCAAATTTGCTCTACTACGCTGATTTACTCATCGGAGGTCTGACAAGGAAAAGGTAGAATGAAGCATATTTCACTGCTTATTTTGTGCGCGGTCTTCGCGCTCAATGTGCAAGCTAAACTGTTTGGTCATCAGTCTGGATACACACAAACCCAATACCCCATTGTGTTGGTTCATGGGCTGTTTGGTTTCGACTCCCTGGCGGGTTTTGATTACTTCTATGGCATCCCGCAAACGCTAAGTAAGGATGGAGCCACAGTGTTCGTCGCGCAGATTTCAGCGACCAACAGTTCTGAAGTTCGAGGTGAGCAATTACTTACTCAGGTAGAGAATGTATTGGCGGTCACTGGCGCGAAAAAGGTCAACCTTATTGGTCACAGTCACGGTGCGCCCACTGCTAGATATGTTGCTTCGGTAGCCCCAGAAATGGTGGCCTCCGTGACCAGTGTCGGTGGTGTCAACAAGGGCTCTAAAGTGGCAGATTTGGTGCGTAGCACCGTACCTGAAGGCTCTGCTGCGGAAGCAGTTGCGGTAAAACTGGCGGGTGGGTTGACCACATTGATTGGTTTGCTCTCTGGTGGCTCCGATTTACCTCAAGACGGACTGAGCTCACTTGAAGCGCTCACAACAGAGGGATCACTGGCTTTTAATGCCCATTATCCAGAGGGTGTACCGACTTCAACCTGTGGCGATGGTGACTGGCAAGCAGACAATGGCGTTTATTATTACTCTTGGACTGGCACCTCAACCTACACCAATGTGCTCGACCCCGCCGACCCGGCAATGCTCATCTTAGGGCTAGCCTTTGATGAGCCTAATGATGGGCTAGTTGGTCAGTGCAGCACCCATTTAGGCAAGGTGATTGGCGACGATTACAAGATGAATCATCTTGATGAAATCAATGGTCTGCTCGGTATCCACCATCTATTCGAAACGGATCCAAAAACCTTATACAGACAACACGCCAATCGACTCCAGCTTCAAGGACTTTAGCCATGCGAATGACAACCAAAGGCTGATGCTCTTGTCCGTTGTTAGCCTTATTGTGGCGGGCGCTTGGAATTGGACTGAAACGCGCGATAGCTCTGAGCTGCCAATACAAGCCTCTTCTCAACAGGATACTCAAGTTGATGAGGGGTCACTTCGTGACACCTTCGACTACTTTCTGTCTGATGCTAGTCAAACTGATGTGAAGATAATTGAGCAAAGGTTTGAACACTATAGCGACAACTCGAATGGTATGGAGCCTGCGCTTTTTAAGAAATTCATCCAGTATAAAGCCGCATTGGTAGAACTGGGTGCAACGGAAGACTTTAATGCTCTGCATCAGCAAATATTGGCACTTCAAGCGCGCTTTTTTACTTTTGAGGAGCAGCAACGCTTATTTGCAGAAGAAAACCAAATGCGAGAGCTTGCGCTTAGGCAAAAAGAGCTAAAACAAATAGCACAGAGCTCAGAAGAGTACCTGCAGATGTGGCAACAAGAATTGGCGCAACTGTCCCCAGAGCTACAGAAAAGCTATTACAACGCGAGCTTACTGACCGCACTCAATGAGACAAACTCTATGGATGCACAAAGTCAGTTCTTGGTGCGAGAGTCATTAGTTGGTATTGAAGCGAGCCAAAGGTTGGCGGCATTGGATGAGAAACGCGCGGAGTTTGAACAAAGTGTTCAAAGCTATATGCTGGCGCGAGCTGAGATCATCGAGAACAAATCGTTGTCGGAGTATGACCGAGAGCAAGCCATCGCTGAACTTAGAGAGCCTTTGTTTGATAGTCATCAGATCCGTCGAATCGAAGCGCTGGAGCGAATTCACGATCAAAAACGTGCATCGGCACTCTGATGAGGAGAGCTATTGCGGTATAAAGCGCACAATACCGAGGGGTAAGCGCGCTTTTAAACGAGTTAAGGCTTAGCCTTTCGCCTTAAAGGTGACTTGGTATTCACCAAAGCCTTCATACTTAATCGTTGTTGGCTTATCGAATGCCACTTCAACAATGCCACAGTAAGAGCCGGTGATGATTGCTTCGCCGGCTTGGAAGTCAACACCACGACGTGTCATTGTGTTGATCAGCCAGTAGATTGGCGTTTGTGCAAGTTTATTTGGATGCTCACCCGCGAAGGTTTGTACATCGTCGCCTTGAGAAACCGCAATGTTGATACTTGCTGCATCAAACGCTTTCTCACGAGGTAGCTCAGGACCGATGAACAGACCTTGGTTGACTAGGCAGTCAGCCAGTTTTTCATAGAATTCAGCGCCGCTGTCGTCAGCAAAACGCGACTGCATCAACTCTAGCGCCATGTGGCAAGAGCCAATCGCGTCGTTGATCTGCTCTTCACTGTAGCCTCCAGGGTTAGCAGGCAGTGTCTTGTTAAGTACGAATGCGATCTCTGGCTCAACGCGCGCCACGTTGTTGTCAGCAAAAAGCTCACAGACTTCGCCAGTCTGTAAACTACCAGCAAAGATCGGCGCTACGACGAACTTATCATCTGCCAGAGGAAGCAAACACTTCCAACCACCCACCTTGTCACTGTGGATATCAATCATTGAAGATTGGATTTGCAGTGCGTCGTCGAGTGTTTTTGGGCGGTGTGTTTCATCAAGACGTGGCGCTTTCGTGCCCGGCACTCGGCGTCCTAGTAGCTCAGAGGCAGCTAACTTAAAATTACTTGTCATACAATATCACCTAAGTTAAATTTCGGACGATAATAGCTGATTTTTGGGTGATTGGATAGTGGGCGAGATGAGTGAATGAGATGCCTGTCACTCACCGCTTTCAGTTTGGGAAATCCCTGACAGTTTTTCTCTAAACTCTGCGCGCTTCTCTCTTATGAACTCGATAAATAACTGAGACTTAAGCGGTAAGTGTCGTTTGTCTGGGTAGACGAGTAGCATGGTTCTCTCTTGTGGAACCCAAGGCTCAAGTAGGGTTTTGGCATCGCCTGTGTTCAGCTCATCGCGTAATAAGGAGTAGGGTAGATAGCAAATACCTGCATGATTAAGAGCGAAGGCTTTTGTCACGGTAAAGTCATCGGAAATCATATCTGACTGGCTGGTGATCTCCACCTCTTCGCTCGGTAAGCAAAGTGCCAAGGTAGAAAGTAGCCTTCCACATGATTTCTAATACAGGGCAGTTGATAAAGGTCGAGAGGGTGAGAAGGCTCTCCATATTTGTCACAAAACGCCTTTGATGCTGCGAGTACATATTTAACCGGAGAGAGGTTTAGTGCGACAAGGTTTGAGTCATGCAAAGGGCCAAGTCGAAAAGCAAAATCGATACTTTGTTTGGTGAGATCTTGAAACCGGTTTGATGAGGCAAGGTTAATGCGAATTGTGGGGTAGCGGGCTCGAAACTCTGCCAGCATAGGCGCCAATAGGTCTTGGCTGAGTGCCTTTGGCGCTGAAATCGTCAAGGTACCGATAGGCTGATTTGCCATTTCTTCAGCATCGCTATAGAGCTCTGAAACCGTATCGGCGATCAGCTGTGCCTTGGGCAAGACCTGCGTGCCGAGTTCTGTAAGCGACAGTGAGCGGGTTGATCGGTTGAGTAGCTTCCCCCAAGATCATGCTCTAGTTGCTGAATTTTACGACTGACCGTGGTCGTAGGCACATTCAGTTGTCGTGCAGCTGCGGCAAAGCTATTCAGTTCAACTACTTTAGCGAATAAAGGCAGTGCAGAAAGTTCTTTCATTTCACTAGATTCTTATTATCCCAAATAAGGATAGTAAAGTTCATTTTAACCCTCTAATCAATGTTTATGGGTTTAGCTATAGTAAATTCATACCAAGGCAGCGCGCTGCTTAACGGGTAAAACTGACACAAGAACCAAGGGGTTGATGATGGAAATTTTAGTACTAGGCGCAACAGGCAACACAGGCTCAGAAGTGGTTAAACAGCTAAAAGAGGTGGGAGCCGATTTTGGCGTGATGGCGCGCAGCGCTGATGCAGCTAGCAAGCTAGACCTAAACCCAAACCAGGTTCGCGTTAGTAACTACGACAATGTTGAAACAATGACGAAGGCGCTTGAAGGGGTGAAAAAAATCTATGTAGCTATGCCAGCTCACGCTAGCAACAAGCTGTGGATTGAAAATACCATCGCTGCAGCGAAAGCGGCAGGAGTTGAACTCATTGTTAAGCTCTCTGGTATGGGCGCAAAAGCGGATGCGGGTTCAGAGATCATCCGTACCCACGTCGTAACCGATGACATGGTTAAGGATTCGGGTATTGCGTATACCATCGTTCAACCAAACTCTTTTTTCCAGAATCTTTATGGCAGCTTACCGACCATCAATGCGATGGGGCAGTTTTTCTTGCCTTTGGCGCAAGCGAAACAGAGTGTGGTTGATATTCGTGATGTGGCTGCTGTGATTGTGACTGCGTTGACTCAACCTGGCCATGAAAATCAAACCTATCTTCTTTCTGGACCTGAGTCGTTAACGTTTGCAGAGCAAGCTGAGGTGCTAACAGAGGTATCTGGTAAGCAAATTGAGTATGTTGATGTACCAAAAGAAGCGGCTGAAGCGGCAATGAAAGAGGCTGGCATGGATGATTGGACGGCAGAGAAACTTGCAGAAATCATGGCGTGGTTTGCAGAAGGGCATTATGCGACCGTCACAGATACGGTAGAGCGTGTAACAGGTCAAAAGCCAAGAACCTTTAGAGCGTTTGCAGAAGAGTTCGCCGCAGTCGTTGAAAAGTAAACGACAAAACAAAGGGGCAATACATGCCCCTTTGTGCTCTGGTTATTTTACAAGCTTGGAGACGTAAGGAATGTTTCTTAGCTTGTCGTTCCATGGCAGCCCGTAACCGACGAGTAAATCGTCGTTTTCCATCTCATAGGCATAAAGCTGCGGGAATGGAATATCAACTCTGCCCGGTTTGACAAACAGCGTCGCGATTGACAGAGATTTCGGTTGATAATTAGCCGATAAGTACTCAACCAGGCGTTTCATTGTGCCGCCGGACTCAATGGCATCATCAATAACGATGACATCTTTGCCTTCAATTTCGATATTCTGATGATAAACAATCTCAGATTGGTTGTTGCGATCACCCGGTGTATGAGGGCATGAGATGGTATCCATACTCACATCAATCGTCAGCTGTCTTACTAGGTCAGCGGTGAACAAGATACCACCCGGTACCACAGAGATGACCACCACCTCATTGAATTGTTGGTTGATAAGCTCAGCGACTTTCTTTGTGCCAGCTTGGATCTGCGCTTCACTCAGTACGAGCTCGCCTACATGCCGATTACGCATAGTTTTTCTCCATTGAGCCGCTATTCCCATAATGCGGCATACATTTATGTCTTGATATCTTAGCACTGAGAGCATTTGTCTTCGTACGCTTTGTCTCGAGTTTGAATCAAAATTTTTGACTACATCTCATATCCGCCTTGATTTAGCGGCCGAGTACTTTGAATTCGTGTTAGACCTTGTCAGCATAGTCCCATCTCGCTCTAAACTGTGTTACCTTGCCTGCCTTCAAGAGTGTTTTGGGTGCGATACAAGATGGAAAAGATCTACTTTGCTGGTGGCTGTTTATGGGGAGTACAAGAGTTCATGCGCCACTTACCCGGTGTGGTAAAAACCCAAGCAGGCAGAGCCAATGGCACAACTGATACCACAGCAAGCGACTACGACGGCTATGCTGAGTGTGTAGTCACTGAGTTTGACCCAGATAAAGTGACCGTCGAGCAATTGATGGATTTCTTTTTTGAAATCATCGACCCGTACAGCCTCAACAAGCAAGGGGAGGATGTAGGGACGAAATACCGCACTGGAGTTTACAGTGTGAATCCTAAGCATCTTGAACTTGTTCGACAGTATATCGCGCGCGCCCAGACTCAGATAAAATCGCGGTTGAGGTATTGCCGCTTAGCAATTACGTCAAGAGCGATGAAGAGCATCAAGATCGATTGACGCTACATCCAAATGATTATTGCCACATTCCTAAAAACATACTGCATAAGTACAAGCGTTAAGCGCCCAACTCTTTAATTGCCGTGTCTGCTAGAGCGCTTTACATACACATATAGTGACAGCAATATCAACGCACCACCTAGCGTATCTGTGGTGCTTAAATGACTACCAAAAAGCGCAACACTCATTAGCAAAGTCCAGATAGGCTCTAAGATCATGATGAGCGAGGCTGTGGCAATCGATGTTGTGCCTTGTCCAATCGTTTGGGTTAAGTACCTCATGGTCGTGGCTAATAGTGTAGCGAGTGCAAAATAGAACCAACCAGAAGTCGAGACCTCGATACTGGGCGCACCATCAATAACGTACAGAATTGCTCCACTGATTGCGACAACAAACATCTGAATACAGATTGAAGGCAGTGCTGATAGCTGAGCGCTTACTCGTTTGTTTAGTACGAAGTGTGCAGAAAGCAGGCACGAAGAAAGAAAAAAGTACCCCAAGCTTGGATCGAAGTTCCAACCATTTTTGAGTGTTAGAAACATCATTCCTACCGTTGCTAGCGGTAGAGAGACCCAAAATGCTGAGCTAGGCTTTTGCCTTAGGAGCAGCCATTGAGTTAATGGCGCAATGATCATAGCAAGGCTCATGATAAACGCGCCCTCAGCAAGGCTATTGGTAGTGCTGACCGCATGAACCCACACATTGATAGAAGCTGCGAGTAGTGCGCCGACAAAGATAAGATTCTTAAAAATCGACCAAGAAATACGTTTCAGTTCTTGGAAGCAAAACGGCAGAAGAAGCGTTGCAGCGATAAAAAATCGTCCAGCTACGAACATTGAATTGGGCATTTCATATAACACATACTTTGACGTTACCCACCCGCTAGCAGCGCATAATGTCGCAGCAAAAAGCAGTAGTTCGCCTCTTCTGGATACGTTCATTAACAGGATGTCCTGCCCTGGCCTAAAACATCGACCACAATCTTGCCAACCGTTCTCTGGTTTCTGATTTCCATTAGCGCACTCGCTGCTTCCTTGAGGGGGAGAGTCGTGATCTTAGGTGGGGTAATGTCACCTTGTTCAAGAAGTTTATTGAACGATTCACCTGCACGTCGGATAGAGTCTCGACCAGCGCTTCCATGGTTATAGCCGGCACCAAGACTGAGCTGGTGAACCGTGACTCCTCTAGCTTTTGCTTGGAGATATCGATTGAGATCCGCCGTTTCGACAAGCTCAACCATTTCACCGTCGAATTTTAATGAGTTGGCACAGTAAAGTTCAGATTGAGCGCCCACGCAGTCAAGGGCAATATCGACCCCTTGATTTGCTGTTATTGCCATCACTTCAGCGACCACGTCCTGATTTTGATAATCAATGATGTGAGTCGCACCAAGTTGCTTCACATAATCGGCATTTTTCTCAGAACATGTCGCTATGATTGTTTTTACGCCAAAGTACCTCGCCAGTTGAATCGCGAAGCCTCCCACACCGCCTGAACCTCCAGCAATGAGCAGAGAGCGTTTGGTTTGCACTCGAAGTTTGTCCACCAATGCTCTCCATGCTGTCCAGCCGGCACATGGGGTAGACGCTGCGAAGTCGTCGCTGATATTGGGTAATCGAGTTAAGGTGCGGTGATCTTGCAGACAATACTCAGCGAGGGCACCGTTGGGATCGAACATATTGCCGTGAAATAGAACCTTGTCGCCTACTTGCCAAGGTGTACTCAGTGTCGAGATATCTACGATCTCGCCTACAACATCCAACCCAACAACAAAATGATTGTCCATGTTTTCAACCAGATGTTGCCAATTAGGGATCTTGGTATCGACAGGGTTAAGCCCACACGCAATGACCTTGATTAAGGCCTGATTTTCGGATGCGGTAGGCTCAGGAATTTCACTTAGCTGAAATTGATCGCTAGTAGGTTGGTAGGTAATGGCTTTCATTGACGAGACTCCGAAAAAAGAGCTTTCCACTCGAGGCACGGAAAGCTCATGGTTAGTCATAATTGGGGTTGACTAAATAAGGTTTGCTTTTGCAGCGACAAACATGGAACCGACAGCAGATAAGTCTTGAATATCAGTACATTGGTGAACAGGATTGTCAGGAAATTGCTGTTGAAGCAGATAAGCTGTGGCTTCACAAAGTAAACCTGAGCCTCCAATGTAGACGGGTGTATCTGAAGTAAAGCCAAGCTGTGGAGCAGACGTTAGGGCTTTAATATCAGAATGAAGAATGACACCGACTAGGAAGCTTGCCAGTTTTTCATGACTGCGGCCTTCAAACTGCTCTTGAAGTCTTATCAAAAACAAAGCGTGCCCCATGCCAAATTGCTCAGCTGCATTGTAGCCTTCCAACAATGCTTCATTGCAAAGCGTTTCTGAGAAACGGTTCTCCAGCGAACTGGTTAGGATCGTGTTATTGGTGATGATGGCATTGAGCTCACCTGCTAACGTAGTACAGCAGCCGTTGATCGTCTTGTTTGAATCTATCGCGACGAATTTAGAATGTGAGCCGGGCAGTGCAATAATCGCATCTCGGTCAATGTTAAATTGCTCTGCAATCGCCAGTGCCTCTACTTCCTCACCACGCATAATATCCAGACCCATAACAGAGGTTATGTTGTCGGTATTAAGGTTTTTTACACCAGGAATAAAATGAATCGGTAGTGGCGATATTGAGTCATTTACAATGGATGTCACGTTGTTAGCAAAATCATCCAATGAGGCCGGAGCGACCAGATGCGGCACTTCATGTAAGCCTAGGTTTGAGGTAATCATCCCCGCCGCTAAAATGGCTTGAATGTCAGAATCTTGAAGCGAATGCTTGCTTTTCAGCTCCTCAATCGCTGTCGATATAGTGTTGACCAACTTAAGGTTATTGCCATCGATACTGGTATCGCGAACGCCTACATTTGCCTTTACCTGATCAATACGGTTTTTCCCTTCAAACAGTGCTACGCGGGTGTTGGTCGTGCCTGTATCTATTGTAATAATCAATGGAATTGTCCTCGTAAAAAGGCTCATCTTTCGATGAGCCCATGGGAGAATTAGATGCGGCCGAACTTAGAAAGTAGCTCTTCAACAGTCGCGCCATTTAGGATTTCTTCGCGAACTTTTTTCTCGTTTTCAGCAAGCTGTTTCGCTGCTGGGTAAACTTCTTCAACGAACTCATAAGGTACAACGGTTACACCTAGTTCATCTGCTACCACAAGGTCGCCTGGTTTTACAATTTGGCCACCACAAACCACAGGAACGTTGATTTCAATAGGCTCTGTACGACCTGTTTCTGCAGAGTGTGCAGCACGAGGAGATACTGAGCGAGACGCTACTGGGAAGTCGAGAACTTTTGATTCGTCAGTATCACGAACAGACCCATCAACAACGGCACCTGCTACGCCAGCAGCGCGTGCTAGGCCAGACATCAGACCGCCCCAGATAGACGTGTTTGGTGTGCCGTTTGCATCAATAACGACAACGTCACCCGGCTTAGCAATATCGAAGATTGGTAGGCAGTCAACGATGTCGCCTGGCTTAAGTTTTACCGTCAATGCAGTGCCGATAAATGGCTTATTGACCGAACGGAATTTGATTTCGTGATCCATCACGCCATCGCGTTTAAAAGCATCACTGAATACTGCACTCACGCTCAGTGTATCGGTCATTGCAGCGCATTTTGCGATTAGCTCTTCATTGATATTTGGACGAGGGTTGATGATTTTTTTTGCGTATTCCATGATTACTTCCTAATTGATTCAACAGCTTGCGTAAATTGACAAGCGTTTTGGTAAATGATGTCGAACTCGTTGTTGTCGACTAATGCGTTGTTGACCAGGTTGGAGCCAATGCCAAATCCAACAGCACCTGCTTTGGCAAAGTCAGGAATGTTGTCTGCATTTACTCCACCGACGGCGATAAATTTCAGGTCTGAAAGAGGCGCGCTTAACGCACCTAAATAACTTGGCCCAAGTAGCCCACCAGGGAACAGCTTGATAAAGTCAGCACCAGCGGCATCAGCTTGTACCGCTTCTGTTGGCGTCATAACTCCAGGCAGCGAAACCATCTCCAACTCACGAGTTTTCTTGATGACTTCTGGATTAAAATCTGGGGAGACAATGAATTGTCCGCCAAGATCACTCACTGCTTTGACCTGTTCGACCGTAGTGACTGTGCCTGCGCCAAAAATCAGTTGGTCAGCAAACTCAGTCGAGAGTATGTCTAGCGCAGCTAGGGTATTGGCTTCGCCATTTTTACGATCAAACGTCACTTCAACCAGTCGGATTCCACCTTTGATAAGAGCCTGCATCGTTGGGCGAACATTGTCCGGAGATATGCCACGAACAATGGCAAATACCTTGTGCTCCTCGATTGCAGCAATGGTTTCGTTTCTCATAACTATTGTTCCGAAATAGGCGTTTTAACTCGAGCGACAGGATCAAGAGGCTCACCACCAAGCAATACGGCTTTGGCGTTTTCTGCGGCAATACGGCGGCATTCTTGGAACGCTTCTTGTGACACGTAAGCAACGTGAGGGGTCACAATGCAGTTATCTAAACCAAATATCGGGTTGTCATTTGGGTTCCAATTGTCGAGTTTGGCTGGCTCTTCTTCTGGGTCATCCAGACCTGCAGACGCAATCCAACCTTCTACCAGCGCTTTATAAAGCGCGTTGTTGTCGACCACTTTGCCACGTGCACCATTGACGAGTACGGCGTTTGACTTCATTTGGCGCAGGCGATCTTCATTGATTAGACGATCGGTTTCTGGCGTGTGCGGACACATAACGTTAACCACATCTGAAGTTTCAATAAGCGTATCCAAATCTACCTTTTCGACACCGAAGGTATTCATGTAAGAGCCGGATACATATGGGTCGAAAGAGACGACTTTGAAGCCTAGCGCGGTCATTTTCTTGGCAATGTTTTGAGCAATTCTGCCAAAGCCAATCAGACCCCAAACAGAAGAGCGGAAGCGCTTAGGAACTAAGCCATCCATATCCCAGTGCCAGTTTCCTTCGTGCGTAAATTTGTTGTATGCCGGAATTCTTCTGAAAAGCGTAAGACCGAGAGAGATAGAGTGATCGGCCACTTCATCAATGCAGTAGTCCGGTACGTTAGACACTTTGATGCCATGGTCGTAGCACGCTTCTACGTCGAGAATGTCGACACCGATGCCGTAGCGACAGATGATCTTACAGTTGTCCAACTGCTCAATTGTGGTTCTTGGGATCTTTGCGTACTGCTGCAAGATCGCATCCGCATCCTTCGCAAGCTCACCTAAACCAATGCCAGTCTTGCATTTTAGGCCTATTACCTCTGCACCAATTGGCTCCAAGACGCTGCGCTCAATATCTAAGTCTGGGTAGTCATAGTCTGATACGTAGACTTTGAATTTGGTCTCATCGGTCATTTCACATTACCTCTTATCTGTAATACTTGATATCTGAGATCTAACATATCAGTCGTTTTTGGAGATCGAAATTCCTTTGTTGGCAAACTGTGATCAAACCCAAGAAACCCAATATTTGCCCTGTTTATCTCGGATTTGAGGTGTTTTTATTCAGTTTTGGCGTGTATGTTATCTGATATATCAGTTCTTATGAGTTAATTGGTGAGTGCAGTACGATGAAATGGCTAAATGAAAACTTAGAAGGTGCCGTTGGAGCATTGCTTCTAGCAGCAATTGTAATACTGATTACGATACAGGTAATAATGAGATATGTATTTCAGAACGCCTTGTCCTGGTCGGAGGAATTAACATTATGGACATTTATATGGTTTATATGGGTAGGGATTGCATATGCATTTAAAGAGAGAAAACACGTTAAAGTCACGTTTTTCCAAGACCTTCTCCCAGAGAAAATAAAAAAATACTTAGAAGTAATCATTGATATAGCAATTGTCGCTTTCTTATTAACGATGACATATCAATCTTATAAATTGATTACTCTTCCTTACGTATTGTCTCAAAAATCAGTTGTACTCAACCTTCCGATAGCAATTATGTATGCATCGGCTCCTGTTGGTTCACTATTATCTGTATTTAGAATTGTTCAATTCTATGTTGTAAATAGAACAAAAGTCTCTTCACCAGTAGAGGTATAAAATGTCTGGAATTATATTATTTTGTGCTTTAGGTTTATTGCTTATTCTAGGTATGCCTATTGCGATGAGCTTAGGAATGAGCTCGCTATTTGTCATGAGCTTTGTCGATGGTACGCCGCCATTGAGCCTTATGGCTCGCTCGATAGTGACAGGTGCAGACTCCTTTCCGCTGATTGCCGTGCCTTTATTCATTCTAGCGGGTGATCTAATGCAAAAGGGCGGATTGTCTAAACGAATTATCGGCTTTGCGTATTCTTTAGTTGGCCATATTCGAGCGTCGCTTTGCTATGTTAACGTCATCGCATCTATGTTCTTTGCTGCCATCTCAGGCTCAGCACCTGCAACCGTTGCTGCGATTGGTTCAAACATCATTCCATCGATGACGCAGCAAGGTTACAAAAAGGATTTCTCTTCGGCGCTGACTGCATCTGCAGGTATGATCGGTGTGATGATTCCACCGAGTATTCCTTTCATTATCTATGGCGTTTCAGCTGAAGTTTCCATCGGCAAACTGTTCCTTGCTGGTATTGTTCCAGGCGTTTTGTTTGGTCTTACTTTTATGGCAATGAGTCGCGTAGTAGTGAGAAACCAACCTATTATGGATGTTGAGCCAACCCCATTCTCTTGGGCAGGCGTAGGTGCTCAATTTAAAGAATCTATTTGGGCGCTTATTGTTCCGGGCATCATCTTAGGCGGCATTTATGGTGGTGTATTTACGCCAACAGAAGCTGGTGCGGTTGCGGTTGTGTACGCAATCATCTGTGGTCTCTTCATTTACAAAGAGATTTCGTTTTCAGACCTACCAAGCATTTTTGCGCGCTCAACGCTAACGTCAGCGACGATACTGGTACTTGTTGTTTTTGCTGCCGCATTTGGTCGATTGGTGACGTTTGAGCAAATTCCTTCAGTAGTTGCTAGTACTTTAGTGGGATTGACAGACAATCCTATAGTGTTACTGTTGCTCATTAATGGCATGCTATTAATTATAGGCATGTTTATGGAAACCATTTCGGCAATTATTATTCTTACACCAATTCTATTGCCAGTAGTTAAACAGCTAGGTGTAGACCCAATTGTATTCGGTGTCATCCTAACAGTTAACCTTGCAATTGGTTTCTGTACTCCCCCTTAGGAGTGAATATATTTGTCGCAAGCCAGGTCTCTAATGTCAGCATTGAGAAGATATCTAAAGCATTAATACCATTCTTATGTTCGATGTTAGTACTATTATTGGCTGTGACATTTATACCGAGTTTATCTTTATTCTTAACGGAATTAATTGGTTAATAATACTTACAATTAAATAAGATTCTATAAAGCCTTAGCTATTGCTAAGGCTTTATTATTTTAAATTAAAACTACTTATTGATATATTTCGTGACAGCTCTCACAGCAAGTTCTCAAATGATGATCAATAATTAAGATCTAGAGTGTGATATGTTAGATATCACCAAGCGAGATTACTATAACGACCAAGAGATTGGCAAAGACCACTAACGAACACTACCCCCAAAGGGAAACAAGAGGGCATTATGAAAAAACTAATCATGGCGACAGCCGTATCTGTGCTTGCACTATCCACTTCTGTTATGGCCGCTACGACAATCCGCATTGGTCATGGCGCCAATGAAAACTACCACCTTCACCGTGCTCTTGAGAAATTTAAGTCGGATCTTGAACAAAACTCTGACGGTAAGTTTGATGTCCAAATTTTCGCTAACTCGCAAATGGGACCAGACCGCGAAATGATCGAAGGGGTTCAATCTGGTATGTTGCAGATGGCGGTATCTCCATCTTCTTTCTACTCTTCTTGGGATCCTTCTTTCGATGTTGTTGAGCTTCCTTTTATTTACCCAAGTAAACAAGCAGCCCTAGACACAGTGCACAGTGCTGCGGGTGATAAGATGCTGAGCAAATTGAACAACATGAACTTGCAAGGCATCGGTTGGATGGAAAATGGTGTGCGTCACGTGACCAATAACTCTCGTCCAGTCGAAACGCCAGAAGATCTTAAAGGCCTTAAGATCCGCACCATGAAAGTTCCGGCGCACGTAAAGACATTTAACTCCCTGAATGCTTCTGCGACACCAATGAACTTTGGTGAAGTGTATTCAGGCCTGCAACAAGGTGTTATCGACGGTCAAGAAAACCCAATCGCTCACATCTATGCACAGCGTTTTTATGAAGTACAAGACTACGTCAGCTTAACGGGTCACGTAATTACCTTCTATATCCCAGTAATGAACTTAGAGTTTTGGCACAGCCTGTCAGCGGACGATCAGAAGCTAATCACAGACACAATGCGTGATGCTGAAATCTACCAACAAGAAATCGTTGCGGCAGAGGAAGGCAAGCAAATTGAAGAGTTTAAGAAATTAGGTACTCAGGTTAATGCGCTAAGCCCTGAGCAGCTTCAACTCTTTATCGATGCAACAGAGCCTGTACGTGAAGAATATAAGCAAAAGCTTGGCTCTGATGTTTACGATGAGTGGATGAGCACTATCAAACAAGTCGCAGCGAAATAACAGCGTTTGATTCGCGATTGAAGTTTAGAGAGGGCAATGCCCTCTCTTGTCGTTTTGATGTTGGAAAGGTAAGTCGTACATGTTTGACAAAGAGATTAAATTTACACTGGATGGCGGCTTTGAGTGTGAGCTTCCTAAAATGACCCAGGTAAAGCAGCATTTTGAAAGAAATAAGCTCAATGACATTCCTAAGGCGATCAATGAGTCGTTATCTCGCTATCCGAATCCAGAACGCCTTAATGGTATGTCATTAGCTATCACTGTAGGCAGTCGAGGGATATCTGGCTCATCCCCGTACTACAAGAAACTATTGCGTTTCTTAAACATCATGGTGCAAACCCATTCATCGTCCCATCAATGGGCAGTCACGGCTCTGCCAATGCTGAGGGTCAGGTTGTGATACTCGAAACTTACGGCGTGACCGAACAGTCAATGGGCGTTCCGATTGTATCTTCCATGGAGGTTGTTCACGTCGCAACAATGTCAGATGGCGTGCCGCTCTATCTGGACAAAGTAGCGATGGAAGCGGATGGGATCATTCTATGCAATAAAATCAAACCTCATGCAGACTTTAAGGGACAAGTAGAGAGTGGGCTACTTAAAATGCTCTGCATTGGTTTGGGAAATCACGTTGGGGCTTCTTCATTGCATCGCTATGGGTTTCACAACTTTCATCGCGTTATCCCAGAGGCGGGAGAGCGTCTGCTAGAAAAAATCCATGTTCCGTTTGCCATAGGTCTGGTTGAAAATGCTTATGATGAACTAATGGATATTGAAGTCGTTGAGCAGCAGAACATTCTATCTTTAGAGCCTGAATATCTCGCTAAAGCGAAACGTAATATTGCCACCATTCAAATCCCCGATATTGACGTGTTGATTATTCAGGAGATTGGCAAGAACATCAGTGGTGAAGGGATGGATCCCAATGTGACGGGCAGACCCGGTTCTGGTGTGGGTGGTTTTAAAGGGCCAAATATTTCTAGCACAGTTGTTCTCTCTTTAACGGAAGCGACGCACGGTAATGGAGTAGGCATTGGCATGGCGGACATTACGACTCGTCAGCTGGTTCAAAAGCTCGATTTCTCTGCAATGTACACCAATGCCGCAACCGCGGGTACATTGGCAACCGCTAAGATACCCATGGTGATGGGCAACGATAGAGAAGCGATAGTGTTTTCACTTAAAACGGCGCCAATCCATGACATTAGCAAAGCCAAAATTGTTTGGATTCGCAACACGTTAGATCTCGACAATATCTATGTTTCTGAGGCGCTTAAGCCGGTAGTTGAAGACTTGGAAAAAGCGGAAACTGTGATAGGGACGGATCAGGAGTTCTGTTTTGACAGCGAAGGTCGCTTGATGCCATGGGCGTAACATTAAGGCTGCTCATTGAAGCAGCCTTTAAATCACCTATGAGAAGCTTTTGAGCAGTTTGATGGCGGCGCATGCGGCGCCAAAACCATTGTCTATATTCACGGTCACTAGACCCGCAGCGCAGCTTCCTAAACACGCGTTGAGAGCGAGTTGTCCACCTTCGGAGACACCATAGCCAACAGAGGTTGGAACCGCAATCACTGGCCTGTGCGTCATGCCAGACAACACAGTCGGTAGCGCCGCTTCCATTCCCGCGACCGCAATAATAATATTTGCCTTGTTGATATCTTCAAGTGCATTGGTTAATCGCCAGAGTGCCGACACACCCACGTCTTCAAAAAGTTTAGCCGAGTAACCATGATAGTTGAGTGTAATGAGCGCTTCGCGACATACACCGGTATCTGACGAGCCTCCGGAGACAATAGCGATCATCGGTTCTTGGGCAGAGGGCGTCTCGACCTTACCCATCACAGCGGTGTGTGACAAGGCGCAATAATCAAGGTGCTCACGAAGCGTGGGATTCAGCTTTTGCCATTTTTTCTCTTCCAAGCGTGTAAACAGAAAGCGTACTTGTTTCTCAAGGCCAATTGCTATGATTTGTTCGATTTGCGTAACGCTTTTGCGCTCACACAATATCGCTTCTTCAACAGCGCAGCGCGCTTTGCGGTCAAAATCTATAATGATGTCTGACATTGTTTGTCTCCGATGAACGCACTACCTCTCTGATAAGGCATAAACTGAATCGGTACCGAGGAGTGAAACTGGTGTGTGATCTTACTAACGTCCTGGATGAGCTCATCAATATCGTTTTGTGACAGTCGCTGCAACGTATCGCGATCCACTTCAATACCAATCTGCTGTTTTTTGACTCGGCATCGTAATGTTGTGCTGTCGACTCGTGAGCGAAGATGCTGTTCTACCGCGTTGACTAAGCGCAGGTTATCGCTATCGATGTGGATTCCTGTTTCGATTCGACTTGCAAGGCAAGGTGACGCGGGCAGCGAGGATAGGGTTGGTAGCCCAAGCTGCAATGCAATATCGCGAATGTCTTGCTTGCAAATCTCCGCCTCTACAAACGGGTGCACGATATTGTGTTCTTTGGCGGCAATTAACCCTGGTCGGTAGTCATCAAGATCATCAAGATTCGTCCCGGAAACGACCTGACCAAAATTGAGATTTTTGAGTGTACTGTAGAGACACGTTTTACAGTAATAGCAGCGGTTTACGGGATTATTTTGATAGTCTTCAGTGTCAATTTCACCGCTTGAGACAAACTCTAGGTTCCATTGGTATTTCTGAGAAAAATCACGAATACGCTGCGTATCTTGTGGTGGTACCGCCGGTGAAATGGCATGGACCATTTTAGCATTGTCGCCTAAGACTTGATGAGCCACATAAGCCAAAGTCATGCTGTCAACGCCACCACTAACGGCGACGGTGACTTTGCTTAGACGCTTGAGTATGTCACGTAAGCGATCCAATTTATGATTCAGAGTGTTCATTAGCAGCGTTCGCCTCTATCTGAGATTTAAGAGCAGTTTGAGATTGGTAATTCATCTCTGCGTTATGCAAGTGATCAGATTCCAGCTTACTGGTAACCGAGCCATCAGGACGTTGAACCGTTTTAACGTCATATTGTTGTTCATCTATGGTTACTTTGTGATGTAGGCGCGGTAAAACCTTGCGCATGCAGTGCCAATAGCGAACACCAATCGTTGATGTATGATTGAAAACAAACTCGATGATTGAATCTTGATGTGACGGGGAGGTCAGTAGAGTAAAGGTGTTGATATGACGATGCTTTTTACCGTGGGAAATGGACTCCGTCACTTCGTAAACGCCATGTTGTTCGCGAATTTTCTCTCTAGCAATTGCCAGCATTTCACCCGTCATATCATCGATATCGAACTGAATCACGCAAATTTGTTGGCTGTCGAGTTGTGCGTTCTTATCATTGGTTTCGATAACTGTCGCGCGAAGCAAGTTCGCTCGGTTAGGCAGTTTACGTTTACCAAATCCATACCCGACTTTGCTGATACTACCTTTAGCGACCGTTTGTGAAGGCGATAACCACGCTAAGATAGCAGCGCCAGTAGGGGTGACTCTTTCTCCCTTTATCCCGTCATCGACGATGTTAAACCCTTTTAGTAGCGTTAACGTGGCTGGAGCAGGTACAGGGATTTCACCATGAGCACAAACAACAGTTCCCCCTCCCCAAGGGATGTCAGAGCATGACCAAGAGGTGGCTTTTGAATGCACAATGAGCCAACTGGCTGAAACAATATCGATGATACAGTCCCACGCGCCAACTTCATGGAAGTGGACATCTTCTACGCTTTTGCCATGAATTCCAGCTTCTGCTTGCGCGAGAAGTTGGAAAATGCCAATCGCATTTTGTCTTACTTGGTCTTCAATGGAGAGAGTCTCCAATAACGCTTTGATGGTTTTCCAGCTTCTATGTTCACCATGGTGATGGTGATGGTGATGGTGATGGTGATGGTGGTCTGTAGTGGCGTTGTTTTCTTCTACATGAAAACGCTGACCACTTAAGCCTTTATCCATTGTATCTTCGATCCAGTAATTGACTTGGGTCTGCTCTCTCACCACTTCTAGGGCTTCGAACAATGGATCTTTCAACTCAGGAGCAGCATGCAGCATGGCTGCCGTGAACATGTCTCCAGCGATTCCGCCGACGATGTCTAAATGGATATGCATTGTGGTTTCTGGCCTTTTAACGAATCTTTAAATAATCAACGTATAGGATTAGTCTGATATGTTAGATACTTTATGGCTTTGTCTCGACTGATTCTAGTGATTGTTCGTCTTTGATTGTTTTGATTTTTGATTGTGTGATCGGCTTCCTTAAACGAGAAATTAGTTTGAATTTGAGTGTTTGGTATCTGATATGTTAGTCTCGTAATTGAGACAGGTTACTGTCATTGAAATGAACGTCTCGTTGATAACAAGGTTGGTTTATGAAGAGAATAGGGATTGCGACACTTCTGATGTCGCCGGCGGTGGCTTTTGCTCACCCAGGACATGCAGAGGCTGGTTTTTGGTCGGGGTTCATACATCCCTTTACCGGTTTGGATCATTTAGCAGTCATGTTTGGACTCGGGGTTTTGTGTCGCGTCTTTTTCTTTTCCAGCCACTCATTTCAGAAGGTGGTTTTGGGAATAGTTATTGCGAGTCTTTGTGTTGGCGCTGCGTTGGCGAATATGGGCTTAATGATCCCAATGTTTGAGTCGATGATTCTATTGTCAGTTCTGTTTGTTGGTGCTTCGTTTGTGTTTGGTGGGTTAGTCCGCTCTCCGAGTAAGTGGGCTGTTTGCGGGTTAGCTGCGCTAGCGACCTTCCACGGATATGTACATATTTTGGAAAGTTCATCAGGTCATGGGCTTGGTCTGTATACACTAGGCTTTATCTCCTCTAGCGCTATGTTGTACATAAGCGGACAGGCGATTGGGCAAATAATGCAGCGAGCAGCAAGCAATAAAGCTACTGCGTGGTTTCTGGGGGAGGGTATATCTTGTTAGCGTTGCTACTTGGCCTTTAAAAGAAATGGCTAATCTATGCGCTAGCTAAATGGTTGATTAAATTTGTGATGTATCAGTATGCACCCCATCACGAATTTGAATCTTATACGTATTTGTCGGCCTCCCCATACTCTATTTGTTGCTGAGAATAGAGTCAGTTTAGGGTAGACTGTCGAGATCTGAATTTTAGTGTTGAGGTATCGAGATTGAAAGCTATCACTCGCCCCAAAAGTTTAACGGAAAATGTGGCTGAGAACTTACGCCAATCAATAGTGAGTGGTGAGTTAAAGTTGGGCCAACCTCTTTCTGAAGCATCTCTTTCTGAAACGTTCGGAGTCAGTAAGACCCCCGTGCGTGAAGCGCTGTTCATCCTTAAGCAGGAAGGACTAATCGATATCATTCCGCAGAAAGGAAGCTTTGTTTTCCAGCCCGATGAGCAGTCAATCATTGAGCTTTGCAACTTTCGTGGCTATCTAGAGCCTATTGCGTTAGAAGAATCGATGCGAAATGACTCACAAGCTTTCTTGGAAAGTTTAGAGATCAGCATTGTGAAAATGGAGCATAAATTTAGAAACCGTGACTACCAAGCCTTCCTGTTACTAGATGGCGAGTTTCATGAGTCGTTTTTTAAATTTTGCGGAAACTCACTGCTTCAAAAAAGCTATCAATTAGTGCAGTTCCACATTGGCGCTATTCGTAGCCATTTAACTACGACAGATGACGCGTACGGAGAGATTCTAGAAGATCACCGTCGTATATATCAGCTGTTGAGCTCAGGTGAAATTGTGGAAGCGCAATCTATGCTGCGAAAGCATGTTTTAGACATTAAAGCGCTAATCGATGCTTGTGTTCTAAGCCGTGTAGTGTGACGACGAGTTACAGCGTTTGTAATTACCTAGCGTGGTAAACACAGTAAAAAGGGGCGTAAGCCCTTTATTATTTAAAACGCCTTTACAAGGTTATCGACAACAAAACCTCGATTTCTCACCATCAGCCACATCACACCGCCAATCACACCAATACACAATTGAATCATGCCAAGATTGGCAATCAGCGATTCTGGTCGAATTGATACCAACAACATGCCTGCCGAGCCACAAATCATGGCAAAGAACTGAATTAACGCGACCGCGGAGCCGGTGTCTTTGTCTTGCTGATCCAGCATTAGGTTGGTCGCTGGTACGCGCATCATAATTACCATGAGTGTTGCAGGGGCGCAAAGTAGCGCGAATGCCCATGGAGACGTATCACCAAAGGTAAGTGTCATTACGCCGACGGCAACCAATACAGCAAAGCATCCTGAGATGACGTTCTGCACCGCGATGTGGCGTGAAAGCTTCATATAAATGGTTGGGCCAAAAGAGGCGACGATGGCATTGAACGAGAAGAAGTAGCTAAACTGCTGCTCGGTCAGGCCAAACCCATTGATGTAGATGTAAGAACCCGCCGCGAGAAAACCCATCAATGCCATAGGTGCGATTGAGAAAATACACAGCAGAATCACAAAGCGCGGGTTTTGAATCACGACACCAAGACGAGTCCAAGATCGCACTAATGAACCTGTGTAGCGGTTTTCCAAGGTCTCTTTGTAGCAAAACGCTAACAGTGATGCACACGCACCAAAAATCGCGAGCGTAACAAACATCATGCGCCAAGAGGCGATTTGCAGCAAAAATGCCCCCAATACGGGCGCTACCATAGGGGCGATGATCACCAGCGACATAATGGTGGCCATGATGCGCTCGCGCTCACGGCCTTCGAACATATCTTTAACGATGGCCGTCGATACCACAGTGATGGCGCTTCCCGCAAAGGCTTGCAGAACGCGTGAGGCGATAAGGTGCTCAATGCTACCAGAAAACGCACACAAGATACTGGCCAGCATATAGCTACCAATACCAACCAGCAAAATGGGCTTGCGGCCAAACTTTTCACTCAGTGGTCCCCAAAACAGTAGGCCGACCGCGTAGGTGATGAAATAGCTGCTTAATGTCAGGTTGACCATGGATTCGGTGGTATTGAAGACATCGACCATAGTAGGCAGGGCAGGCAGGTACAAATCAATCGTCAGTGGGGGAAGGCGCTGATAATGACGAGGAAAAATAGGGTTCCTTTTGATCCCAGCATGGGTTGAGGTTGTTTCAAGCTTAAATCCTTCAAGTTGAGAATATATTGAAGAGCGATAGAACGCATGCGTCAACTAAGGCTGTGAAAGGAAAGTTAGTTGACTAAGTCAACCAATTCTATCGTTATTCATTGTTAAGTCAACTAACGTATTGGAAAGCTTATCTATCGCTCTCTCCGGCTCTAAATTATTTTTTTGACATGAGCGTGCGCTCATCGGATTTTATTGGGGTTATCGCGCTGAAATGACCCTTAAATTGGCTATTTTGCGTGTATTTAAATTGTTGTTTTTAATGGATATTTATTATTAGTTTCAGGTTGCCCTCAATGTTATGCTCCGTAAACCAATCGTGAGGAACACAGAGCCTTTTGAGGCAACAGCACATATATCGAGAAACTATGTATCAAAGTAATTCGCACTACCAAAACAAAACCTTTCATCAACACGACTTTTCGCGGCAGGATTTATCGCAGTCTTCGTTTTCTAACTGTCAGTTCTACCAATGCGACTTTGCGCGTGCGGATCTCTCTGATACCAGTTTCGAGCACTGCAAGTTCATAGATCGTAGCGACCTTGAAGGCTGTCACTTCGATTATGCCAATCTAAAAGATGCGAGCTTCAAGCACTGCCAGATGGCGATGAGCAATTTCGAAGGGGCGGAGTGCTTTGGAGCCGAGTTTAGAGAGTGTGATCTCAAAGGTGCCAATTTTGCGAGGGCGCGATTTGCTAACCAAGTTAGTCATACCATGTACTTTTGCTCGGTATTCATTACCGGTTGTAACTTGTCTTACGCTAACTTTGAGCGTCAAGTCATCGAGAAATGTGACCTGTTTGAAAACCGTTGGATTGGGGCGAACTTGCAAGGAGCGTCGTTGAAAGGCTCCGATTTAAGTCGTGGCGTATTTTCGCCTGATTGCTGGGATCAATGTCGCCTCCAAGGTGCCGATTTGTGCCATGTGGATCTAGAGGGGCTCGATCCAAGACGCATCGATTTAACCGGTGTAAAGATCTGTGATTGGCAGCAAGCACAACTGCTTGAACCGCTCGGTTTAATTGTGATGCCAGCCTAAAAGCTTTTAAGCAAATCACCCAAGAAACAATGGATTAACTACAATTATAGTGACAATCAGTCCAGTACAAGGATGCAGTATGAAAAGAGTGATCGTCGCGGCTATCGCCGCGTTGACGGTAGTGAGTTGCGGTCAGCCAGAAAGCAAGGCCAAGCAGTCGCTAGCCATTACGTCACAAAATATCGCAGGAGCGTGGCAGTGCGAATACAAGCTAACGGACATCAAATCCAAGGTGCATGTCGCATATGGAGAGAATGGTGAGTTTAGTGGTCGGGTGTTCCTAAATTATCCTGTGACGACTGGAAAAGGTGCGGTCAAAGTTGAGTTGGTTACCGGGGGCAGTTGGCAGCTAGACGGGACAACGCTGACAGAGCGTTTTGAGGTACTGAGTATGGCCACGACCAACTCAAATGGCAATGAGTTATCTGAGCCTTTGGCAGAGGCGCTACGAGAGTATCAGCAGTTGGCCACGGTAGTGCTTGAGCTATCGGCCACCACGATGACGCTTAAAGAAGTCGATGGCGAGCAAACCCAATGTACTCGGCGCGCTAACTGATTGTGATTGCTAGCCTAAATTAACAAATAGAAGAATGTATATTTTATAAAATCACATTTTGACTCTACCAGTCCCAGGATCTGAAACCAAATTGGCGCGATGTTAATAAAATGTTTCTGATTCTAGGGTTGGTGTCTAGTTTGGTGAATGTTTCAGTGCGGTGACAAGCGCACTTTGAAACGATTGCTATTTGCAAAAAATCCTATTTGCAGAAATGACTATTGGAAACAATAGCAAATCGCAGCTTGCTTACACAATTAGACCAAAGAGACAAAAATAAATGGAATTGAACAAACTTTCTCTGGCCTTGGCAGCGTCCTTGGTTAGTTTCTCTGCGCTGGCGGATACAGCGCCAGTACCTCAAGTCATTGATGCCGACCACCATCACGCTCATGAAAGTGATGACCATCATGGCAATCTCGATACCGGCCCGTCTCAAGAGCGGGCAACCACCATCAATCCGAAGCCACGAGTGATGACATTTAGTGTCCAAGCTGTGGTCGATTGCGATGTGTCCTCTTTTGCGACATCAAGCAGCCAAACCCTTATTAATGAGTTGAAAACTCAAGGTGCGGGGTGCGTGAATGATTTGTTCTCCGCTGACAGCCAAACTCAAATCGATGCCTTCAGTTCCAACAACATGTATTACGTCGCCAAACATGCCACTGAGCTGGCTAAAACCTATTCTGGAACTGGTAGCGCTGAGCTGGAAGCGTTGTTTCTGTATTTGCGTGCAGGCTACTACGCTGAGTTTTATAACGACGGTGTCGGCTTCACTTCTTGGGTGACGACAGCGGTTAAAGAAGCGGTCGATACCTTTGTGGCCAACACACATTTCTATGCCAGCAATGATGCGCACGGCAAAGTGTTGGCAGAAGTGATCACCACTATGGACAGTGCTAGCTTACAACATGAATATCTAGACGTTATCGAGCAGTGGTTAACTCGCTGGAATGATGATTATGCTCAGCAATGGAATATGCGTGATGCGGTTAATGGTATTTTTACTATTTTGTATCGTGGTCAGTGGAGCAGTGCCTTTAAAACCGCTATTGCTGAGCGAGAATCTTTAGTGCGCAATCTGGCCGCGTTTGCAAAAGACAGGTCTAAGCTCAATTCTTCCTCCGAATTTATGGCCGTCAATGCCGGCCGCGAATTGGCGCGTATGACGCAGTACACCAATACCACCATCGCTCCGGTAGTGACATCAGAGCTCACCGCCTTATTTGACCAATACACCATGTATGGCAGCGGAGACGCAGTGTGGCTTGCCGCGGCGGATGTTGCCAGCTACTACGCCGATTGTGCCGATTATGGCATCTGCGGCTTTGAAACTGAGCTTAAAAGCCTAGTATTGAGTCAAAATTACACCTGTAGCGATACAATTCGTATTCTCTCTCAAGATCTGACCCTTACTCAGCAGCAAGCTGCATGTGACAAGATGGGCTTTGAAGAAACGCATTTTCACTTTGAGCTAGAAACTGGCAATCAGCCGGTTGCCGACGATTACAACACGCAGCTTCAAGTCAATATTTTCAACTCCAGTGATGATTACCGCAAGTACGCGGGGCCCATCTTTGGTATCGATACAAACAACGGGGGCATGTACCTAGAAGGCGATCCGTCGGTGCCGGGCAATGTGCCAAACTTTATTGCCTATGAGGCGAGCTACGCTAACCCTGATCATTTTATCTGGAACCTAGAGCATGAGTATGTGCACTATCTAGATGGCCGTTTTGATTTATATGGCAACTTCTCGACACCGACGGAGAAAGTGGTGTGGTGGAGTGAAGGGGTGGCAGAGTACATCTCAAAACAAAACGATAACCAAGCTGCGCTGGACACCATTGCCGATGGCAGCGCGTTTTCCTTGCAGGAGATATTTGAAACTACCTATGACGGTTTTGATGTAGACCGAATCTATCGTTGGGGTTACTTAGCGGTAAGGTTTATGTTTGAGCGCCACAAAGAAGACTTAGCACATATGCTGGTGGAGACTCGAAGAGGCGATTGGGCTGCTTATAAAGGTCACGTCAATCAGTGGGCAGTGCAATATCAAAGCGAGTTTGAGCAATGGACACAGCAGCTGGTGGGCGGCATCCCAGTGCCTGATGTTTGTACGGGTAATAACGCTACAGGCAGCGGCCGCGTAACGGCAGGTGAGGCGATTTGCCTCTCTTCAAGTGCCCCTTTATGGCTCAGTGTGGAAGCGGTCAATGCCAGCAGCAGTATCGCGATTTCTACTGCGCACGGCAGTGGTGATTTAACGCTTCGTTATAGTAATGAAGGCTGGCCAACGGGCTCGGCTTCGGATGCGATCTCTGCTCAGCTTGGTAACGGCGAGTGTATTGTACTGGATAAGCAGGATAACTACTGGGGCTATATTCAGGTATCCGGTGAGTACAGTGGCGCATCGCTGATTGTTGAACTCGATACGACTGAATGTCGACGTTAGTTGTCGTGTGAATGGATCCCAGCTGTGGTGTAGCTGGGATTTTTCTATAACGGGGTTATTGCCTATTTTCAAAGTAAGCCAAAAACTCTCGAGTATCCTTTTGAAATAGCGGCAGTGCCATTGCAATTTGTTCATCACTCCAGTCCCACCAAGCTAGAGCCTCTAAACGTGGGCCGAAACTGTCATCCTCAAATCGTGGGCGCAGGACTCGCGCTGGATTACCAACCACAATCGAGTAGGCAGGAACATCTTTTGTCACCACGCTGCCCGCCCCAATAATCGAGCCATTACCCACAGTGACACCTGGTAAAATGATTGCGCCATGACCTATCCAAACGTCATGACCAATGACGACTTTGTCTTCTTCACGCCAACTGAACACTTCATCATCCAGTACCGATGGGTTCTCTCCTAAACCGTACTTACCAGGACGATAAGTGAAGTGGTGCAAAGTGGGTCTCCACCACGGGTGATTGCTTGGATTGATGCGAACGGCGGCGGCGATGGAAGTGAACTTACCCACTTCGGTAAACATTAGATTGCAATCATTTTGGATATAACTGTAATCACCGAGGGTGACATTATTCAACACACATCGCTGAGAAACCTCAGTCCAGCGACCGAGTTCCGTGCGATGTAATTGGCTGCACGGTGAAACGCTCGACTCGGCAGAAAGGGTTGGTGAAAGAGGCTGACTCATAGTGGGATCTCCTGTCCGTCATGAAGAAGTTGAAAGCTGTCAGAAAAACACTGCGGGTGTTGCTTCGCCCAAAGTAAAACGTTGTGACCTAAATGCATTAGACCAATGCGCTCACACTGGCATTGCTCAGCGATGTTCTGTACTTGGTATATGTCGTTGTGGTTATTGCTAAGCCTTGTGTGTTCGCATTCGATAGGGGGAAAGCTACAATCGGTGACAATCCAGTTTACAGAGCGTTGTTTAAGCCACTGCGTCGTTGCATCAGGCAGCCCATTGGTATCGGTTAAGTAAGCGATGCAGCGGCCATTAAGCTCAAAGGCATAGCCCATACAAGGCTTAGAGTGATTGAGGGGGAGTGGCGTGATGGTGATGTCTTGCCACGTAAAGGATTGAAACGGCAGTGAGCGCTGCGAGAAATCCAATATGCCGGGGTATTTGTACAAATCATCACACCCTTGCTCATCTTCAGGTGCATGCACTGGTATACGTACACCCTTACCCCAGCGAAGATCAAACAAACTGTGCACATGGTCCATATGGAAATGTGTTAACAGAATTTTATCGATCGACCCAGATGGAAAGCGATCGAGAAGATCGGGGGCATTAGCATCGAGAATAAGCTTACGGCCATTGTGTTCAACATAAGCTGAGCTTTTCTCACGTCTAAGCGTTCTATCCTGCCTTGCTTCGGTACATATTTCGCAGTCGCAGCCCCAAACAGGCACCATGGCGCTGTTCCCCGTACCCAACATGACAAGTTTCATCACGACTTCCCTTCAAGTTGAGAACGAATGTCGCGGAACTGCCTAGCGCTCGATTGCACGTTGCCGCTGTTATCAATAGGGTAAAAACCGTCTTGTTCCGATAAGGCAAATTCGCTGGCGCGCTGTAACCTGAGTTCAATCTCTTCTCTGGACTCACGCCCTCGGTTTTGCAATCGAGTTCGCAGCACGTCTAGCTCGACATTGACCACAATCGGAACCAGATCAGAGCCAAAACACTGCTGCGCTTGAGACAATTCCGCACGGGAGCCATTCAGCAGAACAGAAAAGCCTTTATCGAGCCACGTCTTCACTTCTAACCCCACGCCGTAGCAGAGACCATGGGCTTGCCAACTCATGGCAAATAGCCCTTTCTGTTGTCTTGATAAATACTCCTGTTTACTTACCGCCACATGGTTTTCACCACCGGCACCGAAGGGGCGCGTGATATAGCGATGAGCAACAATAATATCTTCAGGATGATCGGCTCGAATGGCATCGATTAGGGTATCTTTCCCGCCCCAGAAGGACCTATCACGTAGTAGAGTTTGCCTTTGCGCTTGTCTTCGCCTTTGTGATTGATAGACGCGTTGGCGTAGTTAACGGTAGGTGAAAAAGAAGCATCCAAGGATGCTTCTAATAGGGTGCTGTTAGTCATCGGCTAAAACACCTTTTTACCTTGTCGCCAAACGCGAGCCACCAACGGATGCCCATCTACTTGTTTAGCGAGTACCAGGTCAGCACGCTTCCCTTCGGCAATCACACCGCGATCATCGAGCTCAATGCTTGTGCCGGGTTCTTCGTGACCAACTGAACGGCTTGTGGAAGCGTTAAGGTGTTGCGCTCATCCCACGACAATTTGTAGATACCTTCGAGTAGACTCATTGGATAATAATCTGACGATAGGATGTCTAATACTCCGTGAGAAGCTAATTCGTGCGCAGCGACATTACCGGAATGAGAGCCTCCGCGAACCACATTGGGTGCCCCCATCAGCACTTTCAGTCCAAGTTCATGAGAACGTTTTGCCGCCTCCACTGTCGTTGGGAACTCTGCTATCACCATGCCTAAGTCTTTTGACTCTTGAACATGAGCCGTTGTCGCATCATCGTGGCTCGCCATAGGGATATTGTGTTCGCGACATTGACGACAGATTTCATTGCGGTTTTGCGTAGACCAGCGCTCAGAGAGCGCTACTTGCTTGTTCTCAAACGCCGCCATTTCACTGTCTGTTAGGTTGTGCTTGCCCTGATAGTAAGTGCGGTACTTTTCTACATCCACAAACTGGCGCTGACCAGGTGCATGGTCCATCAACGACACCAACTGAACTTCCGGTAAATCGACGTACTTCTCAAACATACCGACGGTGCTTTCATGAGGCACTTCGCAGCGAAGGTGTAGTAGGTGCTCGGCACGCGTTAGATTACGTTTTTGGCTATCCACCACAGTGTTGATGAACAGATCCAAGTTGGTTTGACGCTTCTCATCTCGAAAATCACCCAGCGCCACCGCATCTAGCACAGTGGTAATGCCTGAGCCAATCAACTGAGTATCATGCGCACTCATTGCCGAGAAAGGCGGCCAATCCACTTTCGGTCTCGGAGTGAAGTATTGCTCTAGGTTGTCGGTATGCAGCTCAATAAAGCCCGGCATGAGGAAGTCACCTTCTCCGTCATAGGCGCCAGCTACTTGGCTTTGTGAATCTGACATGCTCACGATTTTGCCGTCACGGAGCTCTAATGAGCCTTTTACTACTTCGTTCTCAAGAACCAAATTTACATTGGTGATAATCATGCTGCTTTCTCCCGTTATGCGCATGCTGAGATAGGGTTTGATGGAGTATTACTTTGCTCAGACTGTTGAGAGGCCTCGTTTTGTTTCTTCACGTCATACAAACGATCCGCCACCTGATCTCGAGTCGCTTCATCGTGGAAAATCCCCACAATGGCAGCGCCGCGATCTTTCGCTTCTTGAATCAGATTCACCACAACTGCACTGTTAGTCGCATCTAGCGATGCCGTTGGCTCATCTAGCAGCAGAATTGGATAATCGACGATAAAGCCTCGAGCAATATTCACGCGCTGCTGCTCACCACCGGAAAATGTGGCTGGCGCCAAGTTCCAAAGGTGCTCTGGTACATTTAGGCGAGTCAGCAGTGTTTTCGCTTTTTGCTGGGCTTGATCGCGACAGCCGCCCATCTCCAACATCGCTGCATCACCACCTCCAATGCGCTAATGCGGGGAATGACGCGCAAGAATTGACTGACCCAGCCGATGGTATGCTTGCGGACATTGATGATTTCACGCGGCTGTGCCTTAGCAATATTGACCCAGCGCCCTTGGTGCTCGACTTCGATATCGCCTGTATCCACAAGGTAGTTGGCGTAAAGCGCTCGGAGCAAAGTGGATTTCCCTGAGCCGGAGCGGCCATTAAGCACCACACACTCGCCACTTGCGACGCAGAAATTGGCGTTGCTCAGCACATCCAAGGTAATGCCATTTTGGTTATGCAGAACAAAGGTTTTGCTTACATTGGAAACGATAATTTTTGTTTCAGTTGTCATGATAGAAATTCCTTTATTCAGCCATCAGTTCTGCAACACGGACGAAACCAGTAGTTGTGTGTAAGGGTGCTGTGGGTCATCAAGCACTTGGTCTGTCAGCCCAGTTTCCACCACTTCACTGCGACGCATCACCATAAGGCGATGAGCCAGTAAACGCGCCACTGCTAGATCATGAGTGACGATAACCACTGCCAGTTCCAGCTCTGTGACAAGGCGGCGTAGTAGATCGAGGAGTTTTGCCTGCACCGACACGTCCAATCCGCCTGTCGGCTCATCCATAAATATCAGTTTCGGATGAGTGACTAAATTACGAGCAATTTGCAAGCGCTGCTGCATACCACCAGAGAACGTCGTTGGCATGTCATCAATTCGGTCTTGAGGAATTTCGACATCAGTGAGCCACTTGGTTGACGCAGTTCGAATGTCGCCGTAATGGCGCTCGCCTACGGCCATTAAACGTTCACCAATATTACCGCCAGCAGACACGCGTCCGCGCAGTCCATCCATTGGATGTTGGTGCACAACGCCCCATTCAGTGCGCAGTAATTGGCGACGCTGACTCTCTGCCATCAAATAGAGATCTTCAAGTTGAGTTACTTGGTCTTCTCCGCGACCACGGATGTAAAGCACCTCACCGCTATCTGGCGTTTGGCGACCCGACAGTGATTTTAGTAAGGTACTTTTGCCTGAACCGGACTCGCCCACGATCCCCAATACTTCGCCTGGGTACAAATCAAACGAGACATTGGTAAAGCCTTTTCCTGGAGCGTAAAGCTTGGTGAGGTTTCGAACCGATAATAGTGGTTGCTCACTTACATTAAATGTCTTGGTATCAAATGTCGGCTGTTCTACTGCTAACGTGCTCATGCGTGACTCTCCGTTTCCTTAGCATGGATGGTGTGTTGTTCTACTTGCTGTGAGCAGTAATCCGTGTCCGAACAAACGAACATATGATTGCCTTTGTCATCCATAACCACCTCGTCTAGGAAGGTGTCCGTTGCGCCACAAATGGCACACGGTTCATCCCATTGTTGGATTTCAAATGGATGATCTTCAAAGTCCAGACTTTTCACTTTGGTATATGGCGGAATGGCATAGATTCGTTTTTCACGACCTGCACCGAACAGCTGAAGCGCCGCCATATTGTCCATTTTGGGGTTATCAAACTTAGGGATCGGAGAAGGATCCATAATGTAGCGGTCGTTGACGCAAACTGGATACGCGTAAGATGTGGCAATATGACCAAATCGTGCGATGTCTTCGTACAGTTTGACGTGCATGATTCCGTACTCTTCCAGCGCGTGCATTTTGCGCGTTTCAGTCTCACGAGGTTCGATAAAGCGCAGTGGTTCTGGGATTGGCACTTGGTACACCAAGATCTGGTCTTTATCGAGGGTGATTTCTGGAATGCGGTGACGTGTTTGAATGATTGAGGCGTCTACCGTTTTCTCAGTGGTTTTCGCGCTTGCCACTGACTTGAAAAACTCTCGGATGGAAACCGCATTCGTTGTATCGTCGGCACCTTGGTCAATCACTTTTAGTGTGTCGGCTTGACCGATGATCGCTGCGGTGATCTGAACGCCGCCGGTTCCCCAGCCGTATGGCATTGGCATCTCACGACCACCAAACGGCACTTGATAGCCCGGAATGGCAACGGCTTTGAGCAGAGCGCGACGAATCATACGTTTAGTTTGTTCATCAAGGTAACCGTAGTTGTAGCCGGTCACACCTTGCGCCCGAGTATGGTGTTGTACTTGGCTCATGACTGGCTCTCCTGGTTTTGCTCGCCTTGCGATTGAATCATTTCATCGTGCTCTTTGTGCATCTTACGAAGCAGCTCTAGTTCTGCTTGGAAGTCCACGTAGTGAGGCAGTTTCAAGTGAGAGACAAAGCCTGCCGCTTCCACGTTATCCGAATGCGACAACACAAACTCTTCGTCCTGAGCTGGACCATCAACGGCTTCGTCATACTCTGCCGCCTGCAATGAACGATCAACCAACGCCATCGACATTGCTTTGCGCTCGGTCGAGCCAAACGTCAAACCATAGCCGCGAGTCAGTTTGGCTTTTTCTGTCTTGCTACCCACAAAACCATTCACCATCTGGCACTCGGTTAGCTCAACCTCACCAATATCAATGGCAAACCCTAGCTCCTCTGGCACCAAGCTCAAATCGCAGAAACCGATGCGGATTTCACCTGCAAAAGGGTGGTTTCGGCCATAACCACGCTGCGTTGAATAGCCAAGCGCCAGCAAAAAACCTTCATCGCCGCGAACCAAGTTTTGCAGTCGCGCACTGCGATCACACGGATAGTTCACTGGATGCATGGTGATATCTTCTGGCGCTTGTTGGTTGTCTTCTTCAGTTGTCATCAAGTCGAGATTTTCAAGAATACTCATCACCTGAGGGCAGGTTTCCATTGCTTGAACATCCGATGTGTCTAGTTGAGGTGCTTCACCTTCAGCAATCAAACTAAAGTCCAGAAGGCGGTGGGTATAGTCATAGGTTGGGCCTAACACTTGTCCGCCAGGGAGGTCTTTGTAGGTGGCGGAGATGCGGCGTTCAATACGCATTTCACTGGTGTTTACGGCCTGAGAAACCGAAAGGCGTGGCAACGTGGTGCGATAAGCACGCAGTAAGAAGATAGCTTCGACTAGATCACCGTTCGCTTGTTTTACAGCGAGTGCAGCCAATTCACGGTCATAAATGCCACCTTCCGTCATCACGCGATCAACGCTACCAGAGAGCTGCTCGCTGATTTGTGCCACCGTCAGTTCCGCTAGCTCGGTATTGCCACGACGTTTTTTAGCCTGTAACTGATGGGCGTTGTTAATGGCTTTTTCACCACCTTTTACTGCTACATACATGAGTTCACCTCAACAAGTGTGGTTCGTGGTAGGCAGGCTATGATCTCGTCGCAGACTAAGATCAAATCGATACCAAGTGGAAAGGCAAAGTGCTCCTGGCGTCCTTGTAAGAAGTGTTGAAACTCTTGTGAGACGCCGTCAATGTTCAACATCGATTGTGATTCGATACCCGGTCCTGATAGCGTAAGCGTGATGATACCGTTCGAGATATTCTCGGCAGAGCTATTGTTTAAGCTGCTTAGCTCAACGATGACCGTCGTAGACTGATCTGGGTACTCTTCGCAGCCAAGGCTAAATGTTGCCTTGTTCCAATCAAAGTCAGCCAAATCCTGTTCAGCAATCACAGCAAAGCTGGCTCTGTTTTGTGTTTCGGTAACGGGACTGCCAGTGTGAAAGCGAATATTTTCACGTATAGCGGCGTCTTTTAGATGTGACTCTGACAGCCATATCGGAGTCGCATTGTCGCTTAAACTCAACAGGGTTTGTGTCGCTGCTTTGTGCATCGCGCCAAAGCCTTTGCTCAAATCTAGAGTGATGATTTCACCCGGTTCAGACATCGCCTTAAGCAGCAATCGAAAGCACTGCTGGCTGTCATGGACTGCATCTTTAAATGCAGTAGTAATTGTGGTCATTATCTCTGCCTTACTTGGTTAACTCGTTAAACCAACGTTGTTCATGTTCCTTGAATCAATCTTCACCGCGTACCATGGTGAAAAATCCACCTTACTGGTCGCCACTTCTTTTGCTCTCAACTGCTGCTGTTCTTGTTTCATTGCAGCCAAGGGTTCAATGACCATGCGCATCAACTGTTCATGGTGTGATTGGGTCTGCAGCAGGCCATCAATGACGGCAGCGAGCTCTGCTTGGGCTTTATTTCGACCGCGCAGGTAGCTGTAACCCATCTCCCCACTGTCCAATTTGACGACGGCTCGAGTGATTGTGGCATCGCCCATATTGAACTCACGGCCGCTTCCCCCCATTCGAGCGCGAACCTGTGCCAACCCGATCTCTGGTTGACGTACCATTTGATAGCTCGCTTCAATCTTGGTTGAGTGCCACAGTTGTTCTAACTCGCTCTGCTGACTTTGTGCCAATGTTGACATCCAGCTTGCTCTCTCACTGACAGCTGTCATTTAATGCTCCATTACTATTTCAGTGGTGTCGGAACGGCTATTGGAGGTCGAAAACTCGGCCACCAAGTTGGTTCCCTTGATAACGTTCTTGGTTTTAACTCTTAGAATTGGTGTGCTTGATGTAATTTGCAGCAGTCGGCACTCTTCACCTGTTGGCGTTTTCGCGCCCACACGGGTTTCTTTGCGCTCAAGCTCTACATCAAGCCCGCGTTTAATGAATTCGTGCAGTGAACCACTCTGGTAGTTCTTCAAAATGCTCCACCACTCAATGTTGGCTAAGTAGTGATCAATAATGGTACGGGGGCACTCTTCGGTTTTTCGCAGTGTACGGATATGGATGATCTTGCTGCCTTCGGGGATACCAAGGTTGGCTGCGATGTCTATCGGTGCGACAAACACTCGATGTTGAATCACCTCGCAGCGCGGCCTTGCACCTTGTTCAATTAGATTCTTGGTAAAGTGCGCGCCTGAATGGACGTGATATTCATTGGGCTGCCTTACTACCATATTGCCTTTACCTTGGTGGCGCTGAACCATGCCAGTATTTACTAGCTCATCAATCGCGCGGCGAAGCGTGTGGCGATTCACATCAAAGCGCTGTGCAAGCTTACCTTCCGCTGGAAGGTAATCGCCGGGAACGTAACGTTCACGAACTTCTTGCTCTAGTACCGAAGCTATATCTAAGTAGACTGGCATGCTGCCCCCTCCGTGAGTAAGTTATCTAGACATGTGCTAACCCAAAAAACAGCAAGTCCATTGCTGCTGTTCACATGTGTATGTTTCGCTGATAACGCTACTCTGAAGGGCTAAGATGAAAGTTACGTGTCGATTTGTTTGCAGAACTGCAACAATTCGACGTTGTCGAGAACTTGTTGGTTTGAGCTTAACGGTTTGAATTAACTGAGATTAGAACGGTTTTCTGCTCGCTGAGTGCAGACATATATATATCTAGGATTCACATTAACTTGATATGCGATGACAGGATTTTGAATGTCCTAGCCCTACACAAGTAAAGAGGGCTGTTTTAGTTATCCCTCTATGTGTGAAAGTGTGGCCTGTCGAGAAACCCGCATAACGTTCAAGAAGCTTAATTTTGCTCGTTAATAGATTGAGTGAAACGGTGGTATTAACACCTTTCTTTCTAATGGTGCATGTTGTTTGTTCATAAAGTAGTCATAAAACTATCCCGAATTCGTCAAAATCCCACGCTCTAATATTCAATCAATAACTACTATTGACTGGAATAATATTTATGGCCATGACCATGCCTGAACTGACAGTTGTATCGGATGCAGATGAGTTTGCAGCCCCGCAATTGGGTAGAAAAGTTCTTGAAACTCGCGCTTTAACTAAGTCTTACCAAGAAGGAAAGGTGGTTCTCGATGGGATCAGCTTTGAGCTTCACGCTGGTGAATTTGTTGCTGTGGTAGGGCGTTCTGGAGCGGGTAAATCGACGTTACTGCATACGTTGAATGGCACCATACCTGCGACGAATGGCGAAATTTTAAATGTGCACAAGGATCTATCGACAGACAACGTACTGTCGATGTCGAGAAAGGAAATTCGCGAGTGGCGCACTCATTGCGGCATGATTTTCCAAGACTTCTGCTTAGTACCTCGTTTAGATGTGATTTCCAATGTCTTACTTGGGCGTTTGAGTCATACATCGACGCTTAAATCGCTGCTTAAAATCTTTAGTGATCAAGATAAAGCTCAAGCTATCCAATTGCTTAAATGGCTCAACATGTTGCCTTACGCACTGCAACGAGCAGAAAACCTATCTGGTGGCCAACAACAGCGTGTCGCGATTTGCCGTGCAATGATGCAAAACCCAAAGATCCTTCTTGCTGACGAGCCTGTTGCCTCGTTAGACCCGAAAAATACCGTTCGTATTATGGAAGCGCTGCAAAAAGTCAGCCGTGATGGTGTGGCAGTAATGGTAAACCTTCACTCAATCGAACTGGTCCAGGAGTATTGCTCTCGAGTAATTGGTCTTGCCAAGGGCAAGGTGATTTACGACGGGCACCCTTCTGGCCTCAATGATGATGTTTTACATCGCCTCTATGGTGATGAGATCGACCAAATCAACTAATCCAATCTGAAAACTGGACATAAACCTTTAAGGACAAATGATGAAAAAGCTTCTTTCTATTGGTATCGCCGTTGCGTCAACCATGACTTTTAACGTGAATGCCGCTGCGCCAAGTGAAATCAACCTAGGTATCCTAGGTGGCCAGAATGCTGCGGCTCAAATCGGTGACAACCAGTGTGTGGCTGATTTCTTGAATGCTGAACTGGGTGTGAAGACCAACATTCGTAACTCCAGCGATTACAACGCCGTTATTCAAGGCTTGTTGGGTGAAAAAATCGACCTAGTTATCAATATGTCACCTAAGTCATACGCTGAGGTGTACTTAAATGACCCTAAAGCGGTGGATCTGGTTGGTATCACGGTCGATAACACTGACAACTCTCGCGGCTACCACTCCGTTATTTTGGTGAAAGAAGACAGCCCTTATCAGTCTATTGAAGATTTGAAAGGCAAGGTGTTCTCTTTCGCTGATCCTAACTCGACTTCAGGCTTTCTTATTCCAAACAACCAGTTGGAAAATACGCTGGGTGGAAACATGGATAATCAGTTTGATGGTTTCTTCAAATCGGTCAACTTCTCTGGTGGGCATGAGCAAGACATCGTTGGTGTTCTAAATGGTCAGTTTGATGCTGCGGTAACTTGGTCATCTATGGTGGGTGAAGCGGACAAAGGGTACAGCGCAGGGGCGTTGCTACGTTACATGGATCACGACGCCGACCTAATGAAGAAAATCCGCATTATTTGGGAATCGCCCCTTATCGCTAACGGCCCGACGATTGTAAGTAACCGTCTAGACCCTGATTTCAAAGACAAGCTTGTTACTGCTGTGAAGAAGCTAGATCGTGAAGACAATGCTTGCTTTAGCAAGGCTGCAGGCGGTTCTCTTCACCTTGAAGACACAAGTGTTGCTGAATATCAGTCAATTATCGATTTGGTACAAGCAACGAAATTCGCTCAGCGTTAATCTCTTCCCAATACAAAGCTGGTGGGTGTCTACCAGCTTCTTACTTCTACGGTCAATTTCATGCAGTTTGAACAATATTACCAACAGGCTCGCCGCAAGCAGAAGATGGACGCACTTATGTGGTCGTCGATGTTTATGCTGCTTTATTTGCTCTCTGGGCATTATGCAGAGTTCAGTCTCTCAACCATTTTGCGGAATGCTCCCGCCCTGTTTGACTACATCTACGATACGCTTCCACAGCTTTCATGGGATGTGTTGTTTGCGAGCAGAGACGAGAACGGGCGAGCAGTACCCGGCTCTTTGATTTACTGGGGCTATCGTTTACCTATTCAGATCCCTCTTCTTTGGGAAACGATCAATGTCGCGATAGCAGCGACGTTAGTGTCATCGGTTGTGGCAATCATCTTGGCTTTTTTGGCCGCCAGTAATGGCTATGCGCCTGCACCTGTTCGAGTGGCAGTACGTTCTTTTGTTGCCTTTTTACGCACCATGCCGGAGCTTGCTTGGGCGGTGATGTTTGTGATGGCTTATGGCGTCGGAACCTTCCCTGGTTTCGTGGCTTTGACACTGCATACGATAGGTAGTCTGACTAAGCTGTTTTATGAATCCATCGAGACCATTTCGGATAAGCCAGTTCGAGGTTTGACAGCGTGTGGTTCAACACCCGTTCAGCGATTGCGTTTCGCTTTTTGGCCGCAGATTAAGCCAACCGTCCTGTCGTATATCTTTCTTCGATTTGAAATCAATTTTCGCTCATCGACCATTCTTGGTTTAGTTGGGGCAGGGGGTATTGGCCAGGAGTTAATGACGAACATCAGCTTGGGTCGACATGATCAGGTCAGTATCACGCTTCTGTTGATCATCATTGTCGTCGCGCTCATAGACATGACGTCGGGCGTTCTGCGCAAAAAAGTCATCAGTGGAGATGTAAAATGACGGAACTAGCGTTAGAGCAAATCAAACAAGAAAATAAAGCGATTTTCTCGCAGCAAAAACGTTATTTGACCATTGTTGCAGTGCTCGCGAGCAGCGTTTTGGTTTACTACTCCTTATTCTTTACTTTCTTTGGCGTGTCTTCAAAGCAGTTTGAAATGGGGAACAGCAAAATCATGAGTTATTTCCTGCATATGTTTGTATGGCGAGACTTTTGGGATTGGCCGTTTGCTATTACTTTAAACAAATTGCGATAACACTGGCGATTGTATTCGGCGGCACGTTAACCGCATCTCTTGTGGCATTGCTTTATCTTTTATGGCTGCTCGCAACGTGATGAATGGACCATTTCGCATTATCGCTACTTTGATGCGTCGTGTGTTTGATGTGCTGCGCGGAATCGATATGGCAATCTGGGGCATGATCTTCGTTCGTGCCGTCGGTCTAGGGCCTCTTGCGGGGGTGATGGCGGTATTTGTTCAAGATTTGGGTCTATTCGGCAAACTGTATGCAGAGAGCACGAATCAGCCGACAACAAACCATCACGTGGCTTAACGGCACTGGGGGCGAACAACCTACAGAAACATCGTTTTGCCATTTTTACTCAGTCGTTCCCGACTTTTCTTGCATTAACCTTGTATCAACTGGAATCAAATACGCGCTCCGCGGCGGTACTGGGCTTTGTTGGCGCTGGTGGTATCGGTTTGGTTTATGCGGAAAACATGCGCTTGTGGAACTGGGATGTGGTGACATTTATCACCCTCGTCCTCGTCGCCATCATTATGGGGCTAGATAAGGTGTCGAGCATACTGAGACAGAAATACATTGTGGGAGAAAGTGTGCCTTTGTATGAAAAGCGATAGGTACCGATAAGTGAACCTTTAAAGGTCAGGTTGCGCTAGCAATCTGCTTTATGAAATGAATAATCCTAGCTACGGTGTGGCTGGGATTTTTTTAGTTAGAAGAAACACCAGTTCTATTCGATTAGAAAAGTTAGTGTTTTTTGGAAATACACGACAAGCTATATGATCAATCCATCACAATAACTGATGGATACTAATGTGAATGTTATTTGGGTAGATGGTAAAAAGCGCTCTCTCAACTGAAAACGCGCAGTTGTATCTACAAATAACTATGGATTTAATGATGAAAAGAGCCTTGATTGCACTTTCAATTCTTACTTCTACAGTAGCTCTCGCTGAAGTCAACCCGTTCTATGCTCAAGCTGGTTTTGTTACAGCGGCGGGTCACAATGATCTGATATTTACACTTGGCTATCAAATAAATGAAAACTTTGGTTTGGAGCTTAGTGGGTTTGTCTCTGAAAACAAAAGTGATGGTACCGATTGGTGGAACCCAACCCAAAAAGAGTATGACAACCAGAAACTTTCGTTCCTTACCGTAGCACCGACATATCGTTTTGCTCTCACTGAAAGCCTTTATCTTGGCGCTAAAGCTGGTGCCATGTTTTCAAAGCAAAGTCGGTACTCTTATTACTATTCGTTAGATGGAAAAGGACAAGAAATCGATGGCTCTCGAATCGTTGGGGAGGATAGCTCAAGTTCGAATTGGGGAGCAACGGCTGGAATATTCATGAGTTATGAATTAGATGTGATGACGCTTCGCTTGGCACACGATATTTCGGACTTCAAAGGACGTGAAGGTATTAAGGGAGTGACGTCATTTAATGTTGGATTCAAGTTCTAATCATCTGTCCATATCAGAGTTGCTACTAAAGGCGAGTACTCAAAGTAATGAGAGAAGTAATGACAAAAGTTAAAGTCTTGATCGTGACTTTATTGTCATCAGTTTCAGTGATGGCTATTGGGAAGAGTTACGATAAGATCTACATGTATGCAGGTTCCGGAATGGTGACCATCGATCGACATAGACATGGTACAGCGCCAGTTGTATTGGGTACTGGTTCGGAAATAAATGAATGGAGCTCACTTGAATTAGAAGGTGGATATGCTGGTTCTATTTATAACATTATGGCGGCTGGTAAGTTTGACTTAGATGTAAATCAAAATTTCACACTTTTTTCTAGGCTTGGCATGTCGCTAAATGTTGAAGATGGCCTGTCTGGCTCTTCGTATCAAGCGGCGCCGGCTGTCTCTTTTGGAGCAGAGTTAAGTAATGATGCAGATATGGTGTTTTTTCGTGCTCAATATAATGGCTACCTAAATTCTGGAGCAAATGTACAGGGCCTGTTTGCGTCTATAGGTTTTAAGTTTTAATGAAAAATGTATTTTTACTAGCGGTAGCTCTAGTTTCTTCAGGTGCTGTAGCTGAAGATAATATTTACACGATCAAGAAAGGAGATTGGTACCTTCACAGAAACATTCATGGTCAAAACTATGCCACTTTATATACGACAGGCAACAGTCAAATAACGAGGTTAGCGTATCGATGCAGTAGAGAGCTTGAGTATGCTGAGATGAAGTACAAAGGCTTCAGTCAAAGAAGGTTGTACGTCAATACAACCTATCGACTTGATAACGATTTGTATGGTCAATTCGTTTCCAGTCATGATCACAAAGCCAAACTGGTTACAGCCGAGGTCATGCTTAGACCCACGACGATCGAGGCTCTTGATAACGCTAAGACCTTAACTGTTCATGTTGGTATCCATGAAGGGAAAACAAGTAAATTTAGCCTAGCTGGTTTTTCAGAACTGTACATCGAGTACCGTACCATTTGCGATTCGTTGAATCCAAAGGTCAAGGTTATGTGACTGATTTATAGAATTTTCATATGTTGATACATGCTTATCAAGCATCCGAATTTGAGCTTTTCGTTATTGACCCATTCCGAACAAGCTGAGTCATTATCGAGTGAACACTAGCTCAATAGGGTAGGTTTCTACAGATACTATTGTTGGATCCCTACCTGACTAACCCCGCCATTGTGCGGGGTTTTTTATTCGTGAATTACTCAATCAAATACAAGAGCCTTAGACTCGTTTTTGATTTTTTTAATGTGCCCAAGATATTCCTGTTCATCAGGAAACAGCAGTTTTCACTTAATCAGCAATAAAACCAAAAAAGCCAGCTTGCGCTGGCAAACCTTTCTTCACTAGCCATCAGAGCTTGCTTTCATCTGGCTAACACGTGAAAGGAACACGGGAGAGGAAGTGATTAAACTGGACGCGTTGCGTCCTCGAGCCAATCTAGCGTATCGCCAGCAAGATAAGGCGATAGCAATTCGAACACTTGCTGATGATAGTGATTGAGCCATGAGCGTTCTGTGGACTCGAGCATTTCTAGGTTTAAAAGGTTGGTTGCAATTGGCGCAATGGTGATGGTTTCAAAGCCATAGAATTCACCAAACTCGTTGGAAGTGCGCGGTACTACCTTCATGATGTTTTCAATGCGAATACCGTATTCGCCCTCACGATAGACACCAGGTTCGTTGGTGATCACCATGCCAAGCTCTAACGCCACTTCTTTGATGTTTTGAGAGAAGTTTTGCGGCCCTTCGTGCACGTTCAAGCAGACGCCCACACCATGACCAGTACCACATTTATAGTCAATGCCATGCTGCCAGAGTACGCCTCGCGCGAGGATATCGAGGTTCGCTCCAGTGGTGCCTTTTAAGAACTGCGCAGTCGTCAGACGGATAACAGCTTTGAGTACCAAGGTGTAATCGATACGCTGCTGCTCAGTTGGCTGGCCGAAATGGAAGGTACGGGTAATATCTGTGGTGCCACCCGGATATTGGCCGCCAGAGTCGACCAAAAATAGATTGCTCTCATGGACGGTCGCGTTGCTTTGTTCGTTGGCAGCATAGTGCATTTTGGCGCCATGTTCTGCAAAGCCAGCAATGGTCCTAAAACTGTCGGAAAGATAGCCATCTAGCTGTTTGCGGTAGCCTTGTAGCTGCTGCTCTGCTGCGAGTTCGGTCACTTGACCACTTGGAACTTGCTGCTCTAGCCAGTGCATAAAGCGCACCATGGCGATGCCGTCTTGAATCAGGGTTTGTTCCATGGAAGCCAGTTCGGTTGGGTTCTTCTGCGCCTTCATTTTTGTGACGACACATGGGGTATTGACTAACGAAATGGTCAGATTAATCGAACTGGCGAGCAGGCTGTCAGTATTGGTTGAGCTAAAGTGAAGCTTGGTCTTGCTTGGTAGTAAGTTGATAGTGTCTGAGACTTTGCCGTAGTCGAGCGTCACAATACCTGCATCTAACAGATGCTTTTCAAGGGCGGCATTGATTTTTAATCGGTCGATGAATAAATGGCAGCTTTGTGCAGTAACCAGTAAGTAAGCTTCTGAAATCGGGCAATATGGCGTGTCTGCACCACGAATGTTTAGGCTCCACATGACATCGTCAAGCGTTGAGACTAGGAGCGCTTGTGCATCCTCATTGCGCAGGTAGTCGCGCAGTCGAGTGAGCTTGTCATCAACCGACTCACCAGCATAGGCGATGTCATGGCTGAAGATTGGCGCTTGAGGGCGCAGCGGGCGCTCTTGCCAAATCGGCGTTAGGATGTCGGCAAGCTCAATGCGAATGCCTTTTGGGGTTAGCTCTTGCTCAAGCTGCTGATAGAACGCGTAGCTGATAGAGCGGCCATCAACACCGACCACTGATTGTGTCGGTAGTGTTTGTGCCAGCCATTTGGCAATGGATGGCGTTTCCGCTTCTTTTGCTTTGAACAGTGACAAGCTAGTGCCGGATAGTTGCTCCTCAGCTTGAATATAGTAACGGCCATCTGTCCATACCCCGCCACCTTGAGCGGTGACCACGGCATCACCCGCTGAGCCAGTAAAGCCAGAGATCCAACTGCGCGCTAGCCAATGAGCCGCTGAGTATTCGCTGTTGTGTGGATCATTATTGGTGACGATATACGCGCTGTAGCCACGCTGTTTCATGGCATTGCGCAGAAGAGCTAATCGCTCACAAATTGGGTTCTGTTTCATACAGGGGACGTTCCTAATGTCGAGTGAGTACAAAAAATATGGTGATGCTGGTTACCCGTTTTCGTGGGTGGTTGCTGTCCACATTGTTCCGTTGCATCTGGGCAGCGAGTCCTAAATACGCAGCCGCTCGGCGGATTGAGTGGGGAAGGTAAATCTCCGCTCAAAAGTTGAATATCGCGCGCTTTGGTGAGTGTCGGATTGGCGATGGGCACGGCGGAAAGGAGTGCTTTGGTGTAGGGATGTTTAGCCTCATCAAACACTTGCTGATAATGTCCTACTTCCATCGGTTTGCCAAGATACATCACCATCACGCGATCGCTGATATGTCGAACCACACTCAGATCGTGGGCAATCATGACGAGGGTCAGGCCCATCTCTTTTTTTAAGTCATCGAGTAAGTTAATGACTTGGGCTTGAACCGAAACATCCAGTGCACTGACTGGCTCATCACACACGACAAGATCAGGATTGAGGATCAGCGCTCTTGCAATGCCGACGCGCTGGCATTGACCGCCTGAAAACTCATGGGGATAGCGATTACGCTGGCTTGCCAATAGTCCGACTTTGTCCATCATGGCAATGACACGTCGTTCCACTTCTTGGCGCTTGAGTTGAGGCTCGTGGGTGAGCAGCGGTTCGGCAATACACTCTGCGATGGTTAGTCTTGGGTTCAAACAAGCTGAGGGGTCTTGGAATACCATTTGAAATTCACGGCGGCGGCGAGCAAGTTCGACTTTACCAAATGCGCGCATGTCTTCACCCTTCCAGATAAGATCGCCTTGAGTTGGCTCGATCAATCTCAGCAGCGCACGCGCTAGTGTCGATTTGCCGCAGCCAGATTCGCCCACAATTCCTAAGGTTTCGCCGCGATAAACATCAAGATCAATGCCATTGACGGCCTTAACCACCTTACGTTTGCTGGCGATAAGGTGCTTTTTGACCGTAAAGTGTACTTGCAGATCTTGCGCCGCTAATAGTATCTCTTTGCGTTGCATACTATCTCCTTAGGCCAACTGAGTTGTAGGCTGATTAAAAAGTGGGGTCACGGTTTGCTGTCCAGCGACGTGACAAGCGATCGCTTGCTGCTGAGAAATCGGCAAAAACGCAGGCATGGAGGCGCTGCACTCAGGCTTATAGTATTGGCAGCGTTCTTTGAATGGGCAGCCTTTATGGTTAATCAGAGCACTGGGTGGGCTACCCGGAATAGTCGGCAGGCGATCCATATCTTCGCTTACCGATGGAATGGCGTTGAGCAGACCTTGGGTGTAAGGGTGTGCTGGGTGAGCAAACAAGCTCTCAGTGTCAGCTTGTTCCATGCGGTTGCCACCGTACATCACCAGTACTCGGTCGCACATCTCGGCCACGACGCCCATGTCATGGGTAATGAGCAAAATAGCGGTATTAAACTCATGTTGCAGTTCTCGCAAAAGTGACAGGATTTGCGCCTGTACCGTCACGTCTAGCGCCGTTGTTGGTTCATCAGCAATCAACAGCTCTGGACGACATAGCAGCGCCATAGCAATCATTACCCGCTGACGCATGCCGCCTGAGAGCTCATGAGGATATTGATTCAGGCGGGTCTCGGGAGAAGGAATACGCACAGCATCAAGCATTCGAATTGATTCGGCTTGTGCTTCAGTGGGCGACAGTCCTTTGTGAATGATCAGCACTTCGCAAAGCTGCTTGCCGATTTTCATGAATGGGTTGAGTGAGGTCATCGGGTCTTGAAATATCATGCTAATCTTCTCTGCCCGAATGTGGTTGAGCTGTCGTTTAGACATCGATAATAGGTTTTCGCCATGCAAGTTGGCCTCGCCAGACACCTTGCCATTGTGAGCCGTCAGCCCCATGAGCGCGAATACTGATTGGCTTTTGCCTGAGCCTGATTCGCCGACAATACCTAAAGTCTCGCCAGCACTGATGCTATAGCTGAGATTGTTGACTGCCTTGACCGTACCGTCAGGCGTTGCAAACTCAACGTTCATATTGTTTACCGTTAATATCGTCATAATGTGCATTCCTAGCGGTCTTTAGGGTCAAGTGCGTCGCGAAGACCATCACCAATAAAGTTAAAACAGAACAAGGTGGCGACCAAAAAAGCCGACGGAAACAGCAGTTGCCACAAGGCGACATCGATGGTTTTTGCACCTTCGGCTATCAAAATTCCCCAGCTAGTATCTGGTGGTTGAACCCCCAGACCCAAAAAGCTCAAAAACGATTCAAACATGATGAAACCCGGCACCATCAAAGAGGAGTAGACCATGACAATGCCAAGTACATTGGGCAAAACATGACGCCTCACTATAGTGAGCCTTGAGACTCCAATTGAGTGTGCCGCTTCTATAAACTCTCGCTTTTTAATACTGAAGGTCACGCCTCTAACCACGCGAGCGATACCCAACCAAGAGACCATGCCAATCACAACAAAAATCAGGTAGATATTGTTGCCAAACAGAGTGACAAAGAGGATCACCATGAACATGAAGGGGACGGAATCGAGGATCTCGATGACTCGCATCATGACACTATCGACGACACCGCCTAGATAGCCAGAGATACTGCCCCAAATAGTGCCGATAACCACTGCGACAAGCGCGCCCATAAAGCCCACCATGATCGAGAGTTGTCCGCCTTTCATGGTGCGAGCGAACAGGTCTTGCCCCAAGTCATCGGTGCCAAAGTAGTGCTGCGAGCTGATTGATGGCTTACCCAGTTCATACGGGTCGGATACCACGTTCCAATCGATTTCATCATGGCTAAATGGGGTCAGGTGTGGCCCTGCGGTTATGCATAGCACGATAAAAGCGAGCAGATAAATGGAGGTCATCGCAGCGCGGTTTTTTCGAAACCGGCTCCACGCATCTTGCCAAAGGCTGCGCCCCTCGACAGCTTCCATTTGACTCGTTTCAATATGGTTGATGACTTGCTCGGAAAACTGAGAGGCATCGAGTTTTTTAGTGGTGATCATGGTGCCTCCTAGACGCTAATTCGCGGGTCAATCACTGTGTATAAGATATCGACGATCAAGTTGAACAGTATGGTCAGCGAAGCGACGATAAGCGTGATTCCCATAACCAGCCCATAGTCCCGGTTAAGCGCGCCGGATACGAAGTGCTGACCCATGCCGCCAGTACCAAAAAAGATATCGATGATTACCGAGCCAGTGACTACAGCGACAAACGCAGGTCCAAGCATGGCTACGACAGGGATCAAAGACGGCCTTAGCGCGTGATGAAATAGGATGTAGCTGGTGGAAAGGCCTTTTGCTTGAGCGGTGCGAATATAGGGTTGGTTTAGAGTTTCTATCATCGCGCCGCGCATGACACGAGCGATACTGGCCACCGAGCCAATCGCCAAGCTGAGTACTGGCAATACCAAAAATGCAGCGGCGCCATTTTCCCAGCCGCCAGCGGGTAGCCAGCCTAAATGAATCGAGAAAATGGTCACTAACACCGGCGCGAGCACAAAGGCGGGGATCACGACACCTGTCATTGATAGCGACATCAAAAAGTAGTCCAAACGACTGTTACGATTCAGCGCAGCCAGCGTCCCTAATATCATCCCTACGGGCACTGAGATACAAAATGATAATACGCCCAAAACCGCAGACACAGGCCAAGACTGAGCGACTAACTGAGTCACCGTAAAGTCCTGATAAACAAAACTTGGCCCCAAGTCGCCTTGAAGGAAATTTTTGATATAGATGCCGTATTGAATCAAAAAGGGTTCGTTGAGGTGAAACTTAGCCTCGATATTGGCACGCACCACTTCTGGCATTGGACGCTCCATATCAAATGGGCCGCCAGGGGCAATGTGCATCAGCCAAAACGAGACTAGGGCGATGAAGAGTAGGGTAGGGATGGCGATACAAAGACGCCGAAGGATGTACCACAACATAATCGTCTCCAATAAAGAAAAAAGGGCCTACCTACGTGCTATGACGTTGCTGTCAGGTCGACCCAAAAAAGGTGTCTTAATGTGCTGTGACGTAGACGTTCTTGCGGTAATAAGAAGACTCAGGGTTGGTGCGCTCGTAGCCACCGATATGAGCTTCACCAGATACTGGTCATTGCCGGGACGGTAGACGGGAATGATCGCCATCTCATCAATGAGCAGAGTTTCTGCTTCGATGTATGCTTGTGATGGATCTGACATGACTTTCGATTCATTCATGAGCTTGTCGTAGAGCGCATTGTTGAATTTAGAATCGTTGTACTCACCAGTGGAGACAAATATGTCTAACCAAGTCGATGCTTCGTTGTAGTCTGCTGTCCAGCCTCCGCGGCTGACGTTGCCCGGATCTTTAAGTGCGTAAAACACTTTTGGTTCGAGCTGCTGGATTTCAACTTGTACGCCCAAGACACTTTTCCACATCCCTACCATCGCAGTCGCCATCTTCACATCGTTAGAAAAGGTCGGAACCGTAAAGGTAAGTTTAAGTGGGTTGTCTTTGCCATATCCTGCATTTGCGAGAAGCTGCTTCGCCTTTTGGTTGCGCTCTTGCTGCGTCCAGTTGGCAAATTCAGGCGTGTGGCTGCGATAACCATCGGTTTGTGGTGGCACCAGCGTAAACATAGGGATACCGCCGTTTTTCAAAATCGCCTTGGTCAGAATGCTGCGGTCGATAGCGTAAGAGAGTGCCGTTCGAACGCGAACATCTTTGGTTGGCCCTTTTTCGGTGTTGAGGTAGTAGAACGTAGAGCCGAGTGATGCGCTGGTATCCGCCACTTGTTCGGGGAACTGTTTAAGAAGCTTGTTTTTTTGCGCCGATGGAATCGACAGCGCTTCATCAATTTCACCTGCTAGGTAACGGTTGAGGGAGACGTTGGCATCACCAATGGGTAGCCAAGTGATCTCTTCAAGTACCACGTTGCCGGCGTCCCAATAATGTGGGTTTTTCTTCATCACCATCTTCTCATTCACTTTCCAGCTCTCTACGCTGAAGGCGCCGTTGGTGACGATATTGGAAGGTTGAGTCCATTCACTGCCGTATTTTTCAACGGTGGCTTGATGTACCGGTGCTAATACAGGGTGGCTTAGCAGCTTAATAAAAAACGGTACTGGCTGTTCGAGGGTAACTTCGAAAGTTAGGTCATCAATAGCGCGCACGCCCAAAGTTTCTGGTGCGGCTTTGCCTGCCATAATGTTGGCGGAATTTTTGATTTTCGGAATGGCGGCAAACCAAGCATAGGGGGAGGCCGTTTCTGGATTCAGTAGACGTTGCCAGCTGTAGACGAAATCGTGAGCCGTTAATGCCTCGCCATTCGACCAATTAGACTCACGCAGGTTAAAGGTGTAGACCGTATTGTCGGCATTGGCACTCCAAGATTTAGCAATACCTGGAATCGTACGACCTTGTTTGTCTTGAACGGTGAGCCCTTCAAACAGGTCACGCCCTAGATTAAACGCAGGTTCTGCTGCTTGCTTTGCAGGGTCAATAGAGGTGACTTCCGCACCGTTGTTGAGCGTGATTGATTGCTCAGGCGCAAGTTGCGTGCCTTGTGGGTAGGGTTTTGCTATTGCCCCCGTCGCGAGCACACTGGCGACGAGCGTTCCTAACATCAGTAGCTTGGTCTTTTTCATCACTTCCTCGTTGTGTTTGGTTCGTTATCGTTATCACAAGGAGAAAGGTATATTGTATAAAATGTGCCCGCAATGAAATGTTAACATGACATTAACAAAGGGTCGATTGCTAGGCTGGTGAGGCTTAGTTTTTGAGACTGAAGGAAGTCAGATAGTTTAAAAGCCCAATTCGGCATGGAATCTGATCAGTTTGCTTGGTGTATAAGTGCCTTGGTGTATAAGTGCTTTGGGTGATGACACTTTAGCGCCAATGATAAGGTGCGTCATCTCGATTCTGGTGCAATAGTGTGCATAGTGTTATTTTGCTGCTGAAGCAATGTCCCACAATTCAAACTTGAAATTAGAACTGCCTCGCAGGCAAATGTCGACTGAAAATAGACAGCAAGACCAGCCACTACGCTTTGTTTGGCTTAACACAAAACAAAGGGAATAACATGAATACGAATGTGCTCAACGTGGCTGTTGCGCTGCTAGCGGTAAGTCCGCAGTTAATGGCGCAAGAGGTTGTATGGATACCGGGAGAGACGAGCGTTCAAAATGGTGATGTAGTGGCTTATGAGGGAAGCTGTTACCAAGCTCAAAATAGTCCGGGTAAATGGGAAACTCCATCACCACAGTCAACTTGGTTTTGGGCTCCTGCAACGTGCTCCGGTGATACCTCAACGCCAACGTGCCCAGAGAGTCAGGTGCTCGGCAATGGTCAGTGCGTGGATCCACCACCGATAACTGATACGACGGCCACCCCGTGGGTTGCGGGAGAAACTAACCCATCCAATGGCGATATCGTGCTCTATCAGTCTCAGTGCTATCAAGCACAAAACAACCCAGGCGCATGGGAAACGCCGAGTAGTTCCTCATGGTTTTGGACTGACGTCAGCTGCCCAAACGAGGAACCCATTATTTGTAACGATGGCACTCAAGTACCGTCTGGTGCTCAGTGCCCAACTGATAGCATCGCCCAGATCTATGTCAGTCCGGTCGGGAGCGACAGTAACGATGGTTCTGTGTCTGCTCCTCTGCTGACATTGAAGAAAGCCATTGCTAACGCTTCACCCGGTAGCGTGATTGAGCTGATGTCTGGACGTTATCGCACGGCGCAGATTGTCGACAAAGCATCGGGAACGCCGGAGAAACCTATTACGATCCAGGGGAACTCGGCGACGTTTGATGGCACGCTTTCGATAACCACGCCTTGGGAGCGGCATTCAGGCGATATCTATAAGACACAGCTAGAGCAAGATATTTGGCAGCTGTTTATCGACAATGAGGTGGTGATGCCAGCGCGATGGCCAAATGCGCAGTGGAATGATGGCTCGCTGTGGGATATGAAGAAAACCTGGCGTCATCAAGCTCCCAACAGTGTGTTTGGCCTTATGATTGACGAGCGCCCCTATCAAAGTATTTCGGTAAAAACAGCCGGCAACGAATATGTCGCCTTGCCTCAAGGTATTAATGAACAATCGCTTGCAGAATCGGGTATTGATGCCACGGGCGCCATCGCCATTATGAACATCGGCTCTTGGCTCAATTGGGCTCAAGTTGTTGATAGTCATAGCGTGGGCTCCAATCAGTTCAGTTATAGCACGGACTTTTCTGGCTCTGGCACGGCAATGAGCAAAGCCGCGAACTCCATGCTCGCGACGGGGGACTTCTGGCAAAACAAAAATGGTAAGTACGAAGAAGGTCACTACTACCTGGAAGGCAAACTAGAGCTATTAGATAGCGAAAACGAGTGGTTCTTTGATACCCAAACTAAGACTGTCTACCTATGGGCGCCGAATGGGGCAGATCCGAATACGCTAACGGTTACGGGTAAAGTGCAAACTTATGGCCTAACGGTACGTAACTCCTCTCATGTTGTGTTCAAGAATATTGATTTCTTTGCGACGGCATACACAGTGATTAGCTCTCACAACATTACGTTTGACGACGTGAACGCCAGTCACTATGCGTTTTCAAAAAGAATGCTAGGGGAGCTCACTCGCCCGGATACCATCAAGTTCATTAACAATAATCCAGACATCGTTGAGACTCGCAATAGCATTATAAATAGTCACCTTGCCTACACAGATGGTCCTGCGCTAGAGATGATCAAACAGCAAGGTAACTTGCTCGATAACAACCTTATCCACGATATTGATTACTCTAACTTAGGCACGGGCGGAGAAGGCTCGATAAACATGGCGTCACAGAGTCGACAGATTGATTTTACCAACAATACATTTCATACCGCGGGTAACTCTGAGGGAGTGAGAGTTGGAGCGGCTTCGCTCGTATCGGGGAATCACATCTACAACACCAGTTTATTGCAACACGACGGTGCAGCCATCAATGTTGGTGTTGCCGAACAAGCTGGTACAGAGATCGCTCACAATTGGGTTCACGATAGTGATAAAGCCGGCATTCGTTTTGATGGCGTCGAGGGAGCAGCCAAAACCGGGCAGGATGGTCAAGTTCATCATAACGTCGTTTGGAATACGGAGTTCTCCATCATCAAAGGTGATCGACAAGCGACATTCAACAACACCATGTTTGACAATCGAATTGTCGATTTGATTATCTTCAATAAAGAGTCAGCGGGTGGGCTGAATCACCAGTCAGAAACGCTCAACAACCTAATCGGTACACTTCAAGGTCGCAAATCGGGTACGGCGGAGCAACTGATTGTTCCCGGTACGGTCGATGGCAACATACAAACTTCAACTGCAATGGATGGCTATTTGGTTGGAGCATCATGGGAGATTTTCGCCCTAAATCAGAGCTTCTCATTGATACAGGCAGCGCGGGTAGCTCACTCGCGAACATAGAGTATTTGGGCTCTGCTCCTGATGTTGGGGCGTACGAAGCTGATGGTGAGTATTGGCTTCCGGGGCACCGTTCTCAAGTGGCGAGCAACCCAGTGCCTTTTGATCACTCTGTTGGGGTGACCACAACGACTGACTTGGCGTTCAATATCGAACCAGAGACAGCATTTACCGTTTGGTTTGGTCCAAATTTGGAATCGTTAACAGCACTGACGCCGACAAACGGACATTATGAAGTAACAAATTTAGCGCCAAATAGTGGCTATTTTTGGCGAGTAGATACGCATGAAGGTGGTGTGACAAAACAAGGAACTACATGGCGTTTAACTACAGCAGAATAAAGTGTGCTTATAGGTGGAGATAAACCTATGAGAGGGTGCATACGATCGTTGACGTGTGCACCTGAAAGTAACAAACAAAATCAGGTTGTTTAATTAATTTGAGAGCGAGAGCGTATGAGATAGAGCGAGGATAGGTAAAGCCAGCATTTTTACAAAGTCTGATACGTCACACTTTTGAAGTGGTCAATAGTCTTAATGTGATCTACGTTGGATTCTCAGTTATTTGTTATTATTGTCAATTGGTGAGTCTGATCAAATTATCCATATTGACTTGTAACTAAACAAAAATAGCTATGAAAAATTACAGTTGATAATTGTTACCTAGAGCGAATTTTCGCTATTGACATCTATATTTAGGTGATTGGCGTCACATTTTGTTGTTGATTGCATGCCCTAGAGAAAAGAATCCATAATGAACTCAACGAAACGACATTCATTATGGGGCAAGACAATGCTGTATGACTTAATCGACCATGACCTAGTAGACGTTGTAAAACATGATAACACATCATGGGAACAAGCAGTAAGAACGACCACACAATACCTAGAAGAGAAGGGCTATGTGACGTCGAACTACGCTGACGCCATCATTCAGTCTACGATCGATAACGGTCCTTATTATGTTCTGTGTCCAGGCATTGCGATGCCACATGCTCGTCCTGAAGCCGGTGTACTAAAAACAGGCTTAGGCATCCACATCTTCACTGAACCGGTAGACTTCGGTTCAGATCTTGGCCCAGCAACGTACTGCTTACCTTAGCGGCCAAGGATTCAGATACCCACATTCAAGTAATCCAATCTTTAAGTGAAATGCTTGTTGACGAGACAAATATAGAGAAGCTCGCAGCAGCAAAATCGAAAACTGAAGTCTTGGATATTATAAAAACCTGCTAATAAGGAATGTAACGTGACTACAAACATGAGAGCGAAAGTGCAATCATTTGGCGGACATCTTACCGCATGGTATTGCCCAACATAGGCGCATTTATTGCGTGGGGTTTCATTACAGCACTATTTATCCCAACAGGTTGGATGCCTAACGAAGCGTTTGGCAGCATTGTTGGCCCTATGATCACTTACTTGTTGCCGCTGCTAATTGGTTATACCGGTGGTCAAATTGTTGGTGACAAACGTGGTGCGGTTGCAGGTGCGATTGCCACTATGGGTGTCATCGTCGGTGCTGACATTCCAATGTTTGTTGGTGCGATGATTATGGGACCACTAAGTGCATGGGTTGTTGTTCAAATGGACAAACGCATCCAACATCGTATCCCTTCTGGCTTTGAGATGGTGGTAAACAACTTCTCACTAGGTATTGTAGGTATGCTTTTGTGCCTATTTGCTTACGAGATTGTGGGCCCTGCGGTGACTGCTGCAAACCTATTTGTAAAGTCAGGCATTGAAGCTTTGGTTGCAACAGGCTTCTTACCTCTACTTGCGATTATCAATGAACCAGCAAAAGTACTGTTCCTAAACAATGCAATCGACCAAGGCATTTACTACCCTCTAGGTCTTCAAGCTGCGGCTGAAACGGGTAAATCTATCTTCTTTATGGTGGCGTCTAACCCAGGTCCAGGTCTAGGTATGCTACTTGCGTATGCGAAATTTGGTGAAGGCTTGTCGAAGCGTTCTGCGCCGAGTGCATCATCATCCACTTCTTCGGTGGTATCCATGAGCTTTACTTCCCATACGTGTTGATGAAGCCAATCATGATCGTAGCGATGATTGCGGGTGCCGCAACAGGTATCGCGACCTTCAATCTACTTGATGCGGGTCTGGTAGCGGGTCCAAGTCCTGGCTCTATCTTCTCTTACTTGGCATTAACACCAAAAGGAAGCTTCCTAGCGACTATCGCAGGTGTGACTACAGCAACGATTGTTTCTTTCTTGGTAGCGAGTGCAATTCTGAAAATGTCTAAGAGCACAGAGTCTGAAGAGGACTTCGAGCAATCTGTGACCAATATGAAAGACATGAAAGCAGAAGGCGCGGTTAATACAGCGGCGGCGACTCAAGCTGCAACTAACGGTAAAAACATTAAGTTTGTCGCATTTGCTTGTGATGCAGGTATGGGTTCAAGTGCAATGGGAGCGTCGACCTTCAAGAGAAAGCTCACCCAAGCGGGTTACGATGTTGAAGTGAAGAACTTTGCTATCGAAAAAGTCCCTAACGAAGCAGACATTGTAGTGACTCATGAAAGCCTTGAAAGTCGAGCAGTGAAAGCAACAGGACTACCGGTCATTACCATCAAGAACTTTATCAATGACCCAGCGCTAGATGAGCTGCTGGTGACTATCGAACAACAAGCTTAATAAATACTATTTCAGGGGCGTCTCGGCGCCCCTACGAGGAGAGAGAACATGGTTGAAACAACAGCAGCTGTTATCTGTGGTGAGAAGAACATTCAACTTCGCACTTTTGACCTTCCAGCAATCTCGGCTGATGAATTATTGGTTAAAAACATTTCCAACAGTGTGTGCCTATCAACGTATAAAGCAGCACTTCTAGGTAGCAAACACAAACGTGTACCGGAAGATATCGCGGAAACGCCAGTTATCACTGGCCACGAGTATGCAGGCATCATCGTTGAAGTTGGCGACAACTTAAAAGACAAGTTTAAGCCAGGTGACTCTTTTGTACTTCAACCAGCAATGGGATTGCCTTCTGGTTATTCTGCAGGTTACAGCTACGAGACCTTTGGCGGCAACGCAACGTATTCGATTATTCCTAAAATTGCTATCGACCTTGGCTGTGTACTTCCATATGAAGGCAGCTACTTTGCAGACGCTTCACTTGCGGAGCCAATGTCGTGCATTATTGGCGCCTATCACGCGAGCTACCACACAACCCCATACGTCTATGAACATGATATGGGCATAAAAGAAGGAGGAGCGCTGGCGCTACTCGCATGTGCGGGTCCAATGGGTATTGGCGCTATCGATTACGCGATCAATGGCCCAGTAAAACCAAAACTGCTGGTGGTTACTGATATCGATGCCGAACGCCTAGCGCGCGCTGAGAGCTTGATTCCAGTAAGCACAGCCGCGGAGAATGGTGTTGAGCTTCATTATGTGAATACGGCGAATGTGGAAGACCCGGTTGAGTACCTTAAATCACTGAATGGTGGATTAGGTTACGATGACGTTATGGTCTACGCAGCGGTATCACAAGTATTGGAGCAAGCGGATGAGCTGCTTGGTAACGATGGCTGTCTAAACTTCTTCGCTGGCCCTACAGATAAGAAATTCAAAGTACCGTTTAACTTCTACAACGTTCACTATGAAGCGACGCATATTGTCGGCACGTCAGGAGGCTCTACTGGAGATATGATTGAGTCACTAGACCTCTCTGCAAAAGGGAAGATAAACCCATCGTTCATGATTACTCACGTAGGCGGACTACAAGCAGCCCCGGATACGATTCTAAACCAACTCGATATCCCGGGTGGCAAGAAGCTGATCTACCCTCACATCGACTTGCCTCTAACAGCAATCGATCAGTTTAAGACTCTAGAAGACAGTGATCCATTCTTTGGTGAACTGGACGCGATTTTGAAGCAAAACAACTATGTTTGGAATGCGGAAGCAGAAAAAGCGTTACTGGAGTTTTATGACGTGAGTTTGACGGTTTAGTCGATGCTTATTTATGTGGTAGCCTCACGGTTACCACATAATCAAAAGGTTAGAAACTTTGTCACGAATTGAAGATTTATTGGAGAAGTTGGATGAGTGCGATAACGCCACCGCCTTTCTTCAAGTTTCAAACAAGATTATAAACCTCAAGTTAAAAGCCATACTTCCATCAGTATTCGTCCAAGACGAACTAGTGAAGGAGTATGCTGTGGACCCGTTGCTGAAAGAAGATGGGCCTCTCGTGACCACCGATGTGGTATCCAAGTTAGTATTCGCAATGGGTAAGATTTCGCTAGAAACCTATTCGGATATCGGCCTCTACGACCAAGTGCTGGAGTACGCTTTGTCTAGGCCGGAAAAAGTGTCGTTTAGTGATGACATGATTTATGACTTTATCGAGAGCCAAGCCATATTATCTTCGCAACAAGATAGCTTTTATATTGAATCTCTAAAACAACTAAAGTTCTCTTCATTTGAGACGTTTTCACAGATGAGATACGAATCTCTCACCATTACAGTTTTGAAGCTGTCTTGTGAAATGCTCATTCAAAAAATAGAAGAGGAGATCCATCAGTAAGGTGTCACTATGAAAGTGAATTTAAACGTTAGCGGCTTTGAAACCCAAGCTGAATTTCCCAATAGCGACGTTGAACAAATCCATAAACCTTTAGTCGAAAAATTCTCCAAACTCTACAAAGAAAAACAAGATCGAGTCATTATCTTTCTCGCTGCGCCCCCTGGCAGTGGTAAATCGACACTTGCTGCATTCTGGGAACATCTATCAGAGCAAGATGATACGTTAGAAACCCTGCAAGTATTGCCGTTCGATGGCTTTCACTTTCCCAATGAAATCTTAGACAGCAACACCACGACTCGAAATGGCGAAGAGGTACTACTTCGCTCAATAAAGGGGCTTATGAAACCTTTAATCTTACCGAGCTGGTCAGAAAATTAAGACAGCTAAAAGAGCCTGCCCCTAAATGGCCATATTATGACCGAAATCTGCATGATCCTGTGGATGATGCACTGACGGTTGATAAAAATATTGTGGTTATCGAAGGCAACTATCTGCTGCTAGATCAACCTGTTTGGAATGGTTTGAAGAATTTTGCTGATTTCACCGTGTTTATTGATACCGATCCCCTGTTCTTACAAGACCGATTGGTGAATCGTAAAGTTCGTGGTGGTACATCTGAGGAAGATGCCTTGGATTTTTACTACAAATCAGATGCTATCAATGTCGACAACGTACTGAACAACTCTCAAAAAGCAGACTTGAACCTGTATCTAAACCAAGATGGTTCTTTCAAGATTTAAGCAATAGAGGACGAGAGTCATGAAAATAGTCATTGATACCCATACTCATACTATTGCTAGCGGCCATGCTTACAGTACTGTCTTAGAGAATGCGTTAGCAGCAAAAAATAAGGGGCTGGAGCTTCTTTGTATTACGGATCATGCTCCTGAAATGCCAGGCGCCCCCACTACTGGTATTTCAATAATCAGAGGATTCTGCCCCGATTTCTCCACGATGTCGGCATACTACGTGGCGTAGAAGCCAACATTCTAAACACTAAGGGAGAGATAGATCTTCCTAGCTCGAGTGACCAACATTTAGACTGGGTTATCGCCAGTTTTCATGAGCCAGTTTTCTCCCCATCCACAGAGCAAGCTCATACTGAGGCTCTGATTAATGCGATGAAAAGTGGTCGAATCGATGTACTGGGTCACACAGGCAACCCTAACTACCCGTTTGATATGCGCAAAGTTTTGCAGTGCGCGAAAGACTTAAACATTGTTGTTGAAGTGAACAATACATCACTCACTGGTAAAAGCCGTAAGGGTAGTGACACGCGTTGTGATGAGATTGTGCGTCTAGGGAATGAAATTGGTGTGTACTTCACCACGGGCTCTGATGCGCACTTTTGTGAAGAGATTTCAAAACTCGACAAAGCCATCGACCTGCTAACTAAACACCAAGTACCAGAAGAGCGCATTGTGTCGACATCGTCGAGTCGCTTCTTAAATTTCCTGCGCCTACGTGGCAAAGCAACCATCCAAGAATTTGAACATTTATATTAATCTTTGAGCACGATAATGACTGATACAAACAA
>JYJJ01000018.1 GCA_003263775.1 Vibrio maritimus | reverse complement strand
TTCTTTCTTTATAGAGACTTAGGGTAATGCCCTGCAACGTCATCCGACAATGCGAAAACTTGTTGCGCGCTCGTAGCTCAGCTGGATAGAGTACCTGGCTACGAACCAGGCGGTCGAAGGTTCGAATCCTTCCGAGCGCGCCATTCCTTAAAAAAACCTCGCTTAGGCGGGGTTTTTTATTAACAAAAATTTATCATATCAATAACCTTATTATTACAACGTAATGTTTTTAAACGAAAAATTGCGGTAATTTTAAGCGTGTCCCAGTTTTTAAACTTTAGTTTGTTTATGTTGAAACCTTAGGTCAGGTCATAGTATGAAGTTCTGCATAACTTGAAATGCACCGCAAATTGTCGTGCGCATCATAGTTTTTCATTCGAATGACGTTTTAATGACGGTGTTAGATTAAACAAAATTGACAAAATTTCACCAATCGAGATAATCCTAGACCTCTTGCAATGGATCGATGCAAGACCATTGCCAGTCAATCAGTGCGCAGTGACGCCACAGACAATGATTGAGTAACTTGTCAGGATGACAAAGAAAGGACGCAACATGACTAATATTGGAAGCCTGCTAGGAGATGCAGCCACCCTAATGCTGACGGGTATGGTTGTCGTATTCGTTTTCCTAACAATCCTCGTTTATCTCGTTCGGTTAATGTCGAAACTGGTACCACAAGAAGTACCAGAGCCGATCGCAGTTCCTACTCAAAATACAACACAACAATCCCCCTCAAATGGCGTTAGTCCGAATGTGGTTGCAGCAATTTCTGCCGCTGTACATCAATACCGCACGTCGGCCGCTAAATAGATTGAGTTAAAAGTTTAAAAAGGAGTTTATGAGCATGTCTAAACCACTCGCTATCACTGACGTGGTACTTCGTGACGCCCACCAGTCTCTGTTTGCAACACGCATGCGTATCGAAGATATGTTGCCGATTGCCGCAGAGCTCGACAAAGTTGGCTACTGGTCTTTGGAAACGTGGGGGGAGCAACCTTTGACGCGTGTATCCGTTTTCTAGGGGAAGATCCTTGGGAGCGCTTGCGTGAGCTGAAAAAAGCCATGCCGAATACGCCAATGCAAATGCTGCTTCGTGGTCAAAACCTATTGGGCTACCGTCATTACGCGGATGACGTAGTCGAGAAGTTTGTTGAGCGTGCTCATGCTAATGGTATGGATGTGTTCCGTATTTTTGATGCGATGAACGATGTTCGTAACTTCGAAAAAGCAGTGAAAGCAGCGGTTGATGTAGGCGCGCACGCGCAGGGTACGCTGTCGTACACTACAAGCCCAGTCCACAATACCGATACTTGGGTTGACCTAGCTAAACGCCTAGAAGATTTAGGCTGTCACTCACTATGTATTAAAGATATGTCAGGTCTGCTTAGGCCATACGAAGCAGAAGAGCTTATCTCGCGCATCAAAGCATCATGTGAAGTACCACTAGCACTGCACTGCCACGCAACAACAGGTCTTTCTACAGCGACAGCTGTAAAAGCAGTGGAAGCCGGTGTGGATATTCTGGATACCGCTATCTCTTCAATGAGCCAAACCTACGGACACACACCAACGGAAACCGTGGTTGCCATGCTACAAGGCACTGAGCGTGATACCAACCTGAAACTTGAACAGATTGAGCCGATCGCCGCTTACTTCCGTGAAGTGCGTAAGAAGTACGCGAAATGGGAAGGCCAGCTTAAGGGTGTTGATTCACGCATCCTGATTGCTCAGGTACCAGGCGGCATGCTGACCAATATGGAAGGTCAGCTTAAAGAGCAAGGTGCGGCAGATCGCATTGATGAAGTTCTCGAAGAGATCCCACGCGTACGTGAAGATCTGGGCTTCATTCCTCTTGTCACACCTACCTCTCAGATCGTTGGTACTCAAGCGGTGATCAACGTGCTTACTGGTGAGCGCTATAAGAGCATTACCAAAGAAACAGCGGGCGTACTCAAAGGTGAATACGGCAAAGCACCAGCAGAGGTTAACGCTGAGCTACAAGCTAAGGTACTCGATGGCGGTGAGGCAATCACTTGTCGCCCAGCAGACCTTCTGGAAGCTGAGCTGCACACACTCACCGATGACCTGCTACAAAAAGCAAAAGCGGATGGCATTTCTCTGGCTGAAGACACTGTGGACGACGTTCTTACTTACGCACTTTTCCCACAAGTTGGTCTTAAGTTCCTGAAAAACCGTCATAACCCAGATGCATTTGAACCAGCACCAGGCAAAGAAGAAGCGAAACCTGCTGCACCAGTAGCGGCTCCGGCGGCATCAGCTCAAGGTATCGAAGCCTACAGCGTGAAAGTCGATGGTCAGGTTTATGATGTTGAGGTTGGCCCTAAAGGCGAGCTAACGTCTGTAACACCTGCTCAAGCTCCGACAGCAGCGGCAGCTCCAGCACCTGCAGCAACCAATGTTGAAGCGGTAGCAGCGCCACTTGCAGGTAACATCTTCAAAGTAAACGTTGCTTCTGGTGCGCAAGTTCAAGAAGGCGACGTGCTACTTATCCTAGAAGCAATGAAGATGGAAACCGAAGTTCGCGCAGCGCAAAGCGGCGTGGTTCAAGATGTACACGTGAAAGAAGGTGATGCCGTTGTTGTTGGCGCGCCTCTCGTTAGCTTAGCGTAAGGGAGTACCATGGAAGGATTGATGACCTTATGGTCAGAAACAGGGATCGCTAACTTTGAATTCGGCCAGATCTGCATGATCATGGTCGGATGTACCTTGCTGTTCTTAGCGATCCGCAAGGGTTTTGAACCTTTGCTACTTTTGCCTATCGGTTTTGGTGCGATCCTAGCGAACATCCCAAATGCTGGCTTTACTGAGCCAGGTGGTTTGCTTTACTACGTCTACTACATTGGTATTGAATCAGGGGTATTCCCTCTGCTTATCTTTATGGGTGTAGGGGCAATGACGGACTTTGGCGCCTTGATTGCTAACCCGAAGACCTTGTGGCTCGGGGCAGCGGCGCAGTTTGGTATCTTTGCTACCTTGTTTGGGGCGATTTTGCTGAACTACGTACCGGGTATGGAGTTTTCCATGCAGGACGCAGCGTCCATCGCCATCATTGGTGGTGCCGATGGTCCAACGGCTATCTTCTTGGCAAGTCGCCTTTCTCCTGATTTGCTGGGCGCGATTGCCGTTGCGGCATACAGCTACATGGCATTGGTGCCGATCATTCAACCACCAATCATGAAAGCGTTAACGACACCTGAAGAGCGCACCATCAAGATGGCTCAGCTTCGTCACGTGAGCAAAGGGGAAAAAGTACTGTTCCCATTAGCGGTACTGTTGATGACGATTTTGTTCTTACCATCAGCCACACCACTTGTCGGTATGTTCTGTTTGGGTAACTTGATGCGTGAAGCCGGTGTAGTCGATCGCCTGTCAAAAACAGCTCAAAATGAGCTTATCAACATCGTCACCATTTTCTTAGGGCTCGGTGTTGGTTCTAAGCTTCAAGCTGAAGAGTTCTTGAACTTCGAAACGCTAGGTATCTTGGCACTCGGCGCTGTGGCATTCAGTATCGGTACTGGTGCTGGCGTGATGATGGCGAAGCTACTCAACAAGTTCTCAAAAGAAGACATCAACCCACTGATTGGCGCAGCAGGGGTTTCTGCCGTACCGATGGCGGCACGTGTAGTGAACAAGGTTGGCCTGCAAGCGAACCCACAAAACTTCCTACTGATGCACGCAATGGGGCCAAACGTTGCTGGCGTTTTGGGCTCAGCGGTTGCAGCGGGTATCTTGTTGGCGCTCGTTGGCTAATCGATTGGCGATAAGCTGTTATTCGAAGGGAAGCGAAAGCTTCCCTTTTTGTTTTGTTATGGCACTAAAACGTGAACATAGCCGATAGCTAAAGTGATTGAATTTGTTACATACTTGCTATTGAACGATGAAAAGATAATCTAGACTCATGGATGGAAATCGTTACTATGAAGTCTTAGTCAGGAAGAGGAAGCTGCAATGAAGTGTAAACAGGTCGTGATTCCAGAGTTTGGTGCCGCAGAGGTTTTAGCGTTTCAGGAAATCGAAATTCCACAGCCACAGGCTGGAGAAGTGTTGGTGAAAGTGGCGTACTCAGGGATCAATCCGATTGATGTAAAAACGCGTGCAGGACTGGGTTGGGCAGCCGCCGAGAACAAAGACAACCTTCCTTGGGTTCCTGGCTATGATATCGCGGGCACGATTGAAGGACTAGGTGAGGGCGCGGAGCAGTTTGAGGTTGGCGAAGAGGTCGTGGGCTTTATCGGTTTCCCGGTGCGTGGTGGAGGCTATAGCCAGTATGTGTGTGTCCCTGAATCGGAGCTGACTCCAGTTCCCAATTCTGTCGCCCTTGAAGCAGCTGCAGCCTTGCCTTTAGCTGGACAAACTGCGGCACAAGCTATCAATAAAGCTCAAGTTCAAGAAGGTGAGCGTGTGCTCATTTTAGCTGGCGCTGGCGGTGTCGGTCACATTGCAGTGCAGATTGCCGTCGCAGCGAAAGCAGAAGTGTATACCACTTGTAGCGAGCGTAATTTAGATTACTTGGCTACGCTGGGTGCACATGCGATTAACTATGAATTTGCTCCTGCTTCAGAGCGTTTGAGCGATGTTGATGTCCTGATCGATCTGGTTGGCGGCGATACTGCGCTAGATGCACTCAAATGTCTAAAAGACAATGCTCGTGTTGTCACTATTCCTACTATCACTGCGGAATTGGTATGCGAAAAAGCCAAGCTGCTTGGTTTTGAAGCCAGTGGTATGCTGGTATCGCCAGATGCAAAGCAGATGGAAACATTACTCTATATGGTGGGTGTTGGATTGCTGAAGACAGAGATCCAACACGTTTACCCTTATCAACAAGTGGTCGAGGCTCATCAGCAAGTCGAAACCAGCCGTACTCGCGGTAAAGTACTTCTTAATATGCAATGCTAGAAACATTCTCTCAATATCTCGCGGAGTCTTGGTTCGCCGACTCCGCTCTCGCTGTTCTTTTTATCTCAGGATTTTTAAGTGCCACGCTTTTGCCTGGCGGGTCGGAAGCCGGCTTGGTTGCGACACTGAGCTTGCAGCAGTACTCGCCCGTATGGGTAATAGTTGTCGCCACTATAGGTAACACGTTAGGCGGCCTGACCAACTATTGGATAGGAATTTGGCTGCCGAATCGAACTCAAAACGAGAAGCACGGTCATAAAGCCATAGCTTGGCTGCAAAAGTATGGTTACTGGAGCTTGTTGTTCAGTTGGTTGCCCGTGATTGGCGACCCGCTCTGTTTAGCGGCCGGTTGGCTAAGAATGAAATTTCTTCCTTGCGTTATTTTGATAGCCATAGGTAAGGCACTGCGCTATATCGCGCTGACTGCCATCTTCTACGGGCTATTCTAGTTTTCTCGATCTTTTAAGGAGCTCTTATGAGAAAGATCTGGCTCGGCTTGCTGTCGGTCGTTTTTGTTTACGGTTGCAGTAATAGCGACGTTTCGACTCAAACAGCGAGTGCACTTCCTCCCGGTATTACCCTTGTTGAGGAAATGAAAGCCGATCCCGATAGGGTGATGATCCCGTACTCTAAGTACAAGTTGGATAATGGCCTAACGGTGATTTTGGCGCCCGATGATTCAGATCCCTTGGTGCACGTAGACGTGACCTATCATGTTGGTTCAGCGCGTGAAGAAATTGGTAAATCGGGTTTCGCTCATTTCTTTGAACATATGATGTTCCAAGGCTCTGAGCATGTTGGTGACCAGCAGCACTTTAAGATCATTACGGAAGCGGGCGGTACCCTAAATGGCACGACAACCAGAGACCGAACCAACTACTTTGAAACAGTACCTTCGAACCAGTTAGAGAAGATGCTATGGCTCGAAGCCGATCGCATGGGTTTCTTATTGGGAGCGGTCTCCCAGCGTAAATTCGAAATTCAGCGTGATACGGTGAAAAACGAGCGTGCACAGAACTTTGATAATCGTCCTTATGGCCTGATTTGGGAGCGCATGGGCGAAGCCATGTTCCCAGAAGGTCACCCGTATTCTTGGCAGCCGATCGGCTACGTTGAGGATCTAGATCGTGTGAACGTGAATGATTTGAAAGCCTTCTTCCTACGTTGGTATGGGCCAAATAATGCGGTATTGACTATTGGTGGCGACATCGATAAAGCGCAAACCTTAGAGTGGATCCATAAATACTTTGGCACCATCCCTGAGGGACCAAGTGTTGAGAAAGCACCTAAGCAACCAGCAGTATTGCCAGAAGATCGCTATATCACTCTAGAAGATCGCATTCGTCAGCCAATGGTTGTGATTGGTTGGCCAACAACAAGCTATCGCGGTGCGGACGACCAAGTTGTGCTCGATGCCATGGCGGACGCATTGGTGGCGGTACCAATGGTTTGTTGTATCAAAAGCTGATTAAAACCCAAAAAGCACTCGATGCTGGCGCATTCAGTGATTGTAACGAGCTTGCTTGTAACTTTTATGTGTATGCGATGGGCGCATCCACCGATAAAGACGGCCTAAAGTCGCTTTACAATGACTTACTCGCCACCTTGGACGAGTTTGAAAAGCAAGGCATCAGTGAAGAGCGTTTACAGCAAATCAACGGCCTTTCTGAAGCCGGTGCCGTGTATGCGTTAGAAAGTGTCAAAGGTAAGGTTACTCAGTTGGCCGCGAATGAAACCTTCTATGGCAAGCCTGATCGCATTGAGCAAACACTAGAACGAATTCGTGCAGTCACTCCTGAGGCGGTAAGTGCGGCCTACCAAACGTTTATCGAAGACAAGCATAAGGTCACACTCAGTGTAGTGCCGAAAGGGCGCACTGACATTGCGGTGCAACCTGCAACATTTGTAACGCCAGCGCGCACGCTGCCAGAGTATAAAGAAGTGACTGAAGCGGATCTTGATTTCCGTCGTCCAGTGGATAGCTTTGATCGCAGTGTAATGCCAGAAGTAGCGGAGGCTGTAAGTGCGAAAATGCCAGAGCTGTACGAGGTGTATTTTGATAATGGCAGTGAACTGCTAGGTACTGAAACGTCTGAAACGCCAACGGTGGAGATCCATTTCCAACTACCAGCTGGCAGTCGTTATGTGCCAAAAGGTAAAGAAGGACTCGCGGGGCTAACCGCTTCTATGATGGAAGAGGGCACGACTACTCGCACGGTTGAGCAACTGCAAGCTGAACTTGATCGTTTGGGCAGCCAGATTGGATTTAGCGAAGGGGCATATACCACGCGTGTTTCTGTGTCTGCGCTGGAGCGAAATCTACCGCAAACACTGATGCTTCTTGAAGACATGCTATTTAACCCAGCAATGAAGCAAGAAGACTTCGAACGCCTTAAAGCACAAACGCTTGAAGGTCTGGTTTATCAACATCAAAAACCAAGTTGGATGGCGTCGCAAGCAACCCGTGATGTGCTTTATGGCGACAGCGTATTTGGCCGCTCTTCCGACGGCAGCAATGCCTCGATTTCATCGATTACCTTGGATGACGTCAAATCGTTCTATCGCGAGCACTACACGCCACAAGGAGCTCAAATTGTCGTGGTGGGGGATATCTCCAAGAAGCAAGTTACTGATCAGCTAGCGTTTTGGTCACTATGGAAAGGGGAAGCAGCGCCGCTGATTGATCCAGAGTTCATCCCTTCTTTGACAGGTCAGAAGATCTACTTGGTAGACAAGCCTTCTGCGCCGCAAAGTATTGTTCGTATGGTACGTCAAGGCTTGCCGTTTGACGCCACGGGAGAGCTCTACCTAAGCCGTCTCGCTAATTTTAACTTGGCAGGTAACTTTAATAGCCGTATCAACCAGAACCTAAGGGAAGATAAAGGCTATACCTATGGCGCAAGTGGCTACTTTGCAAGTAATCGAGAAGTGGGGGCTATTGTGTTTAGCGCTCAGGTGCGTGCTGATGCTACGCTAGCCTCACTTGAAGAGATGATCGCAGAGCTGAAAAACTACAGCGAGAATGGTATGACGGACGAGGAACTCGCATTTATGCGCCTCGCCGTTGGGCAGCAAGATGCATTGACGTATGAAACACCAAGTCAAAAAGCCAGTCTGCTCTCGTCGATTTTAACCTATAGTTTGGATAAGGATTACCTGAAGCAGCGCAATGACATTGTTGCCACCGTTGATAAATCGACGCTGAATGCGCTGGCGACGAAGTGGTTTGACCCTAGCCAATACCAATTGATAGTGGTTGGCGATGCTAAGCGTTTGAAGCCACAGTTAGAGAAACTGAATATTCCAATTACAGAGCTTGAAATCTCTCAGTAACATGACCATATAGTGGGAATAGGTGATTTAGCGAACACCTTACATGGTGTTCGCTAATGTATCCGTTTTTCAATTGGAATAACAAACTATAAGCGAATCGCATTGTGACTAAATTTGCTCAGCGACTGGATCAAGTTGCTAAACATCAGGCCGTGTTCAAAGAGTTCGGACGCGGAGTGGAGCGGGAATCGCTGCGTTACACCGACGATGGTCGATTGGCGACAACGCCTCACCCTAAGTCGTTGGGCTCAGCCTTCACTAATGAATACATCACCACGGACTTCTCGGAGTCTCTTCTGGAATTCATAACGCCAGTATCACGTGATGTCGACACGCTGATTAATCAGTTATCCGATATTCATCACTTCACACAAACCAAACTGGGTAACGAGAAGCTATGGCCGCTGTCGATGCCTTGCTATGTTGGCTCAGAGGACGACATTGCGTTAGCGCAGTATGGCACGTCCAACTCGGGTCGTATGAAGACGCTATACCGTCAAGGTCTTAAGCATCGTTACGGTAGCCTGATGCAGATTATCTCTGGTGTGCACTTTAACTTCTCATTCCCTGAATCGTTCTGGGATGCGTTGTTCGGTGAGCAAGATGAGAAAACACGTCAAGATGCGAAGTCAGAAGCTTACTTTGGTTTGATTCGAAACTATTACCGCTTCGGTTGGCTGATCCCGTATTTCTTTGGTGCATCTCCTGCTATCTGCTCATCGTTCTTACAAGGTAAAGAGACTAAGCTGCCATTTGAAAAAGTGGGCGGCACTTTGTATTTACCGAAAGCGACCTCGTTGAGATTGAGCGATCTGGGTTACACCAACAGTGCACAAAGCGCATTAAAGATTGGCTTTAACAGCCTGGATCAGTATCTGGAAGGGTTGAACCAAGCGATTCATACCCCATCACAAGACTTTGCAAGATTGGCGTCAAAGTCGATGGTGAGTATCGTCAGCTGAACGATTATGTTCTGCAGATTGAAAACGAGCTGTACGCGCCAATTAGACCGAAAACGTGTGGCGAAAAGTGGTGAAAAACCATCAGAGGCACTGTCTCGTGGTGGCGTTGAATACATAGAAGTTCGCTCGTTGGATGTGAATCCATATAGTCCAATTGGCATTACCGCTGAGCAAATTCGTTTCCTTGATCTGTTCTTAACCTGGTGTGCACTTAAAGATTCCGAGCCAATGGATGATTGTGAACTCGCATGCTGGCGTGAAAACTGGAACAAGGTAATCGTCGAAGGCCGCGAGGTTGGACTGCAGCTACAAATTGGTTGTGATGGTGAAGTGCTTGATAGCCAATCTTGGGTCAAGCGTGTCTTTACCGATCTTCGTGATATCGCGAAGCATATGGATGCGGCGCACGGTGGCAACGAGTACAGCGCGGTGTGTGATAAGCTTGAGGCATGGAACGAAAACCCTGAGTTGTCTATTTCTGGTCAGCTACTGGCGAAAACCAAAGAGCTAGGTGGACTGGGTAAAGTGGGCTGCGAATTGGGCAAAGAATATCGTCAGAAGAACCTTTCTCACGAGTACAAAACGTATTCGACTCAAGTGATGGAAGATGAGGTAACGCGCTCGGTTGCTGCTCAGGTGAGTATTGAATCGGCGGATACGGTCAACTTCGATGACTTCTTGTCTGATTACTTTGCTTATCTATCACCGGAGCAAGCCCAGGTCGCGAACTAAGCTAGCCTACTGAGGTTGCACAGCGCTACAGCGCCACTTACAATCACGCTAAAGACATAGTTCTTATAGACATTGTTCTTAAAGACATGGCTCTTAAAGACACAGTTCTCACGGTCTTAATCCAAGGTTGGAGCCGTGAGTAAACCAAGGAGAAAATATCATGCCACTACTGGATAGCTTTACGGTAGACCACACTAAAATGCACGCCCCAGCGGTACGCGTTGCGAAAACAATGCAAACCCCTAAAGGCGATACAATTACGGTTTTCGACCTACGTTTTACTGCCCCAAACAAGGACATTTTGTCTGAGCGTGGCATTCACACCCTAGAGCACCTATATGCTGGCTTCATGCGTGCACATCTAAATGGTGATCAGGTTGAGATCATCGATATCTCTCCAATGGGTTGCCGCACAGGCTTTTACATGAGCTTGATTGGTACGCCATCAGAAAAGCAAGTCGCTGACGCTTGGCTAAATGCGATGCAAGACGTACTGAAAGTGGAAAGCCAGAACAAGATCCCTGAGCTTAACGAGTATCAGTGTGGTACTGCGGCGATGCACTCACTGGATGAGGCGAAAGCGATCGCTGAAAAGATCATTGAGGCGGGTATTCAAGTGAATAAGAATGATGAACTTGCTTTGCCTGAGTCTATGTTGCAAGAGCTGAAAGTAGACTAATTGACTTAGGTCGCTTTGAGTAGAAAGGCGGCTAGCGGAAATTAAAAAGGATGGCATTTGCATCCTTTTCTGTTTTTAAATCGGATTTAAGCCCACTGCGCCTCAAACCAGCTCTCTAGGATCACAACTGCTGATTGGCAATCGACATTGCTTTTGACAACGCTTTATAGCCACCCATCTCAAACAATTCTGAGCGAGCTTCGGCTGTAGACAGCCTTTCATCGTGCATTTCAACTTGGTAACCGAAACGGCCATGAACGCGGTTAGCAAACTTTTTAGCGCGAGCAGTAATGTCTTCAAGCGCTTTGCCGCGCACATCTGTTGGCAAGCCAACAACGATGAGATCGGGTTGCCACTCTTTGAGTGTTGCTTCGATGTCATCCCAGTTGGGGATACCGTCTTTGGCTTTGAAGGCCTTTAGTGGGCTTGCCGTGCCAGTGACCTCTTGACCGATGGCACTACCAATACTTTTGGTTCCGAAATCGAAAGCAACGATGGTTCTGGATGTCATAAATTCTCTGTTTGTGGAGGCTATGTTCTTATAAAAACGAGGTCTTTGCGTAATACAGTCTATGCGTGACCGACGTCCGCTGAAAGCTGAGCGATGTCGAACCCTAACATACCCACCGCACTACTCCAACGATCTTCCACAGGAGTATCAAAGATAACGCTTGGGTCTGCTTCTATGGTGAGCCATGAGTTTTCAGCCAGTTCTGTTTCCAGCTGTCCTGCGCTCCAGCCCGAGTAACCGAGGGCGACGATATAATTGTCAGGTTGAGCATCAGTACCGAGTACCGCCAAAATATCTTTAGATGTCGTGACTGAGACTCGGTCGGTGATCTGAATGCTAGACTGATACTGATCTTTAGGATTATGTAGGATAAAACCGCGATCCTCGGACACGGGGCCGCCGTTCAGTACTGGTTCGTCGAGGCTCTTACTGTGTGTGGTTGGTGAAGCAATAGGGAGCTCAACTTGTACTTGCTTAAGCATGTTTGCGACAGTCACATCAATCGGGGTGCTGATCATGATGCCCATGGCGCCCTCATCGTTGTGCTCGCACACGTAAATCACGCTGCGCTGAAAGTAGGGATCTTTCATCCCTGGCATGGCAACGAGAAAGTGATTAGCTAAGTTCATACCCGTCTCTCCCTATCTACATCCACGAGTGGCTATTTGCCTAAACGACGCTCGATAGCGTCCATTAGCTTGCCGGTAATAGAGATGTCAAAGGCGGCTTCGATTTCACGAATACACGTTGGGCTGGTCACGTTGATTTCTGTCAGTTTGTCACCAATAACATCCAGTCCTACAAAGATTAAGCCTTTCTCTTTCAAAGTGGGAGCAACAGCCTCAGCTATTTGCTTGTCTGTCTCACTTAAGGGACGTGCTTCACCGCGGCCGCCAGCGGCTAAGTTACCACGGGTTTCACCCTTAGCTGGGATACGTGCTAGACAGTACGGCATTGGTTCGCCATCGACGACAAGGATACGCTTGTCACCGTTACTGATATCAGGAACAAACGTTTGTGCCATCGCATAGTTTTGGCCGTGATTGGTCAGCGTTTCGATGATCACTGAAACGTTTGGATCATCTTGCTTAACACGGAAAATAGAAGCGCCACCCATACCATCGAGTGGTTTTAGGATCACATCACCATGTTGGTCGCGGAACTGTTTAATCTTCTCGGCTTTGCGCGTCACAATAGTCGTTGGTGTCAGTTCCGGGAACCACGCAGTGAATAGCTTTTCGTTACAGTCACGCAGGCTCTGAGGCTTGTTGACGATGAGCGTCCCTTTTTCCTCTGCACGCTCTAGGATGTAGGTCGCGTAGATGTATTCGGTGTCGAACGGAGGATCTTTACGCATCAGCACGGCATCAAGCTCTGACAGTTCAATGGTTTGCTCTGAGGTAAATTCGTACCAGCCGTTTGGATCTTCTTTGAGTTTTACGACTTTGGTGTCGGCAACAGCAGTGCCTTGATCTAGGTGCAGGTCATTCATTTCCATATAGTGGATTTCATAACCGCGACGCTGGGCTTCCAGCATCATTGCAAAACTAGAGTCTTTCTTGATGTTGATGGATGAAATTGGATCCATCACGATACCGAGTTTGAGCATTGTTTTTCTCCCGTTAACCTAAATCGCCAAAGCGTACTTGAAGTGCCGTTATCGCAGTAAGCGCAGCCGTTTCTGTTCTCAGTACGCGAGGACCAAGCAGGGTTTCTTCGAATTGATATTGTTCCGTCATTTCAATTTCTTGCGCTGATAATCCGCCCTCTGGACCGATAAGTAGACGAACCTTTTTAACCGGCTCTGGCAAGGTATTGATTGAATATTTGGCTCTTGGATGAAGGTTAAGTTTGAGCGCGTCAGATGGCTCTGCACACCACTCTTCAAGCGACATGATCGGACGAATCACAGGAATCGTGTTGCGACCACATTGCTCGCAGGCACTGATGGCGATCTTTTGCCACTGCTGCAGCTTCTTCTCAAAACGTTTAGCATCGAGCTTAACGCCGCAACGTTCTGAGATGAGTGGTGTGATGGTGTTGACACCCAGCTCGACCGATTTCTGAATAGTGAACTCCATCTTGTCGCCACGAGAAATGACTTGTCCGAGATGCAGATCGAGCGGTGACTCAATACTGACCGCAATTTTCTCGCGATGTCGACATCAACGTTTTTCTTGCCAACGTTGGTAATAGTCGCTGGAAACTCATGACCGCTGCCATCAAACAGCAGCACCTCTTGACCTTCTTTCATACGTAACACTCGGCCGATGTGTCCTGCGGCATCATCACTGAGCGCAAGTGTGCCCAAAGATTGAATCGTTTCAGGGTGATAGAGTCGAGGTATACGCATAACAATTTCCAAACAACAAACAGTATTGAGGTATAAGATGGATGCCAGCCCTCGAAATTACAAGGGCTTGGCGTAGGATTTAACTAGGATTTTTACATGCCTGTGCAACGAACGGATTGTCGTTGCCTTGAATGCGTTTAATACGCTCGTTACGGGTGCACTCCCAAGCGTCGACCGGGTAGGTTTTATTCCAGGCATTCATGAGCTGTGTCTGCTGTTTAGACAGCTTAAAGCCATATTCTTGGCTCATGTAAAGGTAGGTACGAGCGATAGAGCCACGTGCGCGATCCGGCGGCATGACTTTGCGCTGCTTAAAATTAACCTGCATCTCACATCGGCCGTAACTGACCCCATCCACGCCATTCCATTGTGAAAAATTGTAGTTGGAGCGGTCGCCGTTTACTTCACCGATCGCTGGAGTCAGGTTGTGCAGGTCGGCTTCCATAAGTTTGAATTGCTTGTCGTTTCGCGTGCAGTTCTTGCGTCCGCCTTGCTGCCAACATTGTCGCTGGTGGCCAAATTGCCATGCAGGAACCACGTGTTCCCATTCGATGCGACTGGCCCGCTTTTGTTGTTTGCGAACTTGATAGCCGCAAGCGGATAGATCCGGGATGCCTTTTTTACCTTGCCATTGAATGTCGCAGCCACAGTAAAAACTGATCGGGTGGTCGGCATAGATCTTAACGGCTTCCTTCTTCGCTTTGCTAAAGCTACTTGGGGGGCACTGTGAGCTGTAATAGGGAGAGTGGCGGCCAACAAACAGGCCGAAATGAAAAACTGGCGGATCATAGCAAGGTCTATAAAAGGTTGAGATAACCTAGTGTAACTCGCAAAAAAGACCTTAGCTATTGATGGTTAGATTATTAAAATGGTTAGTTCATGAAACTAGCTTAGCTGTGTACCAGTAAACTCAATCGTATCTCCACACTTACGACAGCGATAGGTAGCTTGTTGACGCATTACTTTGTTGTGACGACGAACCGTGACGGCAAAGGTGTCACATTGGCAGCGATACTCGAACGTCCGCCCTTGTACTGAACTCACATTTAACGAGTGCGTGGTTTTCGGCGTGATGCCAAATACCTGACTCATGACCATTTGCCACTCCTTGCCATGTGGGCGCACTCGTCCAAACAGCGCATAGGTGATCAAGTGAGCGACTTCATGTGGGATGACTTCTTCAATAAAGTCTTGCTGGTTTTCGACAAACAGCACGGGGTTCAGGCGCACTTCCCACGATTGTAGATAAGCTTTACCCGCTGCCTTGCCACGCAGCTTATAGTTGAGAGCAGGAACTGGAAAATCTCGCTCAAAATACTGGCGAGCTTGCTCAATGCATCGAGACAGCGTCTTGATGGCTTGGTAATGAAGTTGCTCAGAAAGCGAAGCGTTCAAGGAGTATGACCTAAAATAAAAAAGCGCCCAAATAGGGCGCCATTCTACTTAGGTTGCTGAGTATGCCAACGTGTTACACGTGGTGTTTCTTCTTGATGGTCTCATGATAGGCGTGCCACGTGCCGTAACCAAGGATCGGCATTGTGACTATCATCCCGACACCATATGTGGCAAAGCCAATGAGAATACCGCCGCAGATGATTAATGCCCAGACGATCATGGCTGGTACGTTCGATTTCACGGCATTAAAGCTAGTGAATACAGCCGTCATGATGTCGACTCTGCGCTCCATCATAAGCGGGATGGAGAACGCTGAGATGGAGAAGATGACAGCAGCAATCACCGCACCAACAACGCTACCGGTAATCAAGAATGGAGCAAATTCGGTGAGTGGTGCCCCTTGTACAGAGGGGTAAAGTGCGTGCAGCAGAGCCGCTATTCGCATCCAAAAGATCATAGCGACGGCCAAGAGTACCGCAAACGCCCATTGCGAGGTGGAGTTGCGCCCAATGGCTTTCATGGAGTGGAACAGACTGGGCTTGTGACCCTTCTCTCTTTCCCATGCCGCGTCATAGAGACCCAGCGCGAGAAATGGACCAATCAACATGTACACAACCAGACTTGGCATGATCACTAGGTGCGTGCCTTGCCATTGCACCAGAAGCACGATGGCGACTGCAGCGGCAGTAAAACAGAGCCCGTAAAAGGCGCTAATGATCGGCATGCGAATAAGGTCATGCAGCCCCAGCGCTAACCAATGAAATGGTGCAGATACACTGAGCTGGTTGCATGGAATGGTTTTAGCGTAATCTTGATCCCTGACTTCATGTTTCTTCTGGAAGTCATCAGAATTAACAGTTCGAGGCATATGTCCTCCCTGATTGACAAACTGGCCTTCGTTTTCTCAGGGCATGGCGCTAATGGTGACAGACTGTTGTTGGTATCGCGCTAAGAGCTATCTCAGCGTGTCATTGCCAGCATTCCGTTATTAGCGTCTTCCCCTCTTAAGTGCTCTATTTTGCATACGAACAAACACGTTAAGCGGTCTATTCGCAAGGGCACTTTTGATTAACTATTGACCGAGTTGAGAGAAAACACAATTTTCAGAAGGGAATAAAATACGTGCCGCAAGGTCTTTTGTTTACATTTTTATAACAAAGTGATTGAAAAGATTAGGCTTTAGCAAAATAAGCCCTCAAAAGTTTTTTGAGGGCGATATTAGCTCAGTGTTTAGTGTTGATATTCGTGGGCGCCGATATCAATTTGAGCACCAGATATTCTTGGGGCTTTGAGGCGGTCACTCTCCTCAATGCCATTGACATCACCTCCGGCATCGACAGCAGGGCTGTCTACAATCAGTTGGTAGCTACCATCTGCCGCGACAACAGGGGCTTTGGTAAATAGATTGCTACTTGGCCACGTTGCTTTGCTATCTGTGAAGCTGAACAAATTGTGTTGAAATAGATCATAGTAGCTATTAGCAGGACAGCCATACGTTGAATCTAAACCCAAAAACAAATTGTTGAGATAGTGTGTGTTTGTCTGCGAGCGGTAGCAAACACCATCAAAGGTGTTATTAGTGTAATAGTGCATTTGGTTTGTTAGATTGAACGGCAATTGTATTGGTCTTCGAAGACTCGGGTCGTCCGAGATGATCAGGTTATTGCTTGCCTCTAAGCTTGATTGGAAGTCAAAAGGATAGTTGTGTGCTCTTGGGTGTATCAGCTCAATATAGTTTCCCGTCAACTTAAGATCTTGGCTTGATATTAAAAGCGGGCCCGCATTTTTCCAGCTTTGCAGATGCGTGTACTGGAGCGTGCCAGTGGCAAGAGATAAGTGAGCGTGTCCGATTAGGTGTATATTCATATTCTTAAGTGTGAGTTCAGCAGAGCTTGCTAGGCTGTCACTCAAGTATTTATTTTCATCGCTACCGAGCCATAAATTAGTCCCTTTTGTCCCATCTAGAACACGCGGCGTGTCAAAGGTGAGGGAGCCGACATAATCCCCAGCGGGAAGCTCGTAGTGTGCGTCTTCTGTTGCATTGATCGCTTGGTTTAGCTCAAGAGTGGCAAGACCTCTTACTATGAGTAGGTTCGACTCTTGGTGAGCAATAGATCGATTATCGGTGAGTTCGATTTCACTTTGTATCGGTACCACTACCCTCTGAGCGATATCATTCAGGTTTACCGTAACCTCTAATGTTCGGCTTTCTAAGGGAAGGTGACATTCGAAGCTGTTACTCGTATGCGAGCAGTCAAAATCAGCCGCGTTAATAAAGCCTGTAATTTCTGCTGACGTTCCAGCGGGAATTTGACCCGTTATTTTTACCTTTTCTGGTGACTGCCGATTATAGTCACCTTCATACCATGTTTGGGCGGACTGACTGATGTGAAGTGTTTGCTGTGTCATAGAGCCAACAGTCCCTAACGATGGTGGCGTAGTCAGCCAAGTATCAAAGTCGATAGGTTTGACGTTAATTGCTGGGAAATCGCGTTGGATCGTGTCCAATTGTTTAGAGCTTATTGTTGCCATTAAGTCGATATTATTACGGTCGCTAAGCGTGACATTTATCGTTCCTATTGAAACAGGTTCTTCGGCAATTGAGCTTATGTCAACGTCGTTACAAACAATATACTCTATGCTGATAGGAGGTGTACCCATGTCCTCGATTTGGCAGTTAGAGATAAGTGAATAGCTCGCCTCTACCCACACTGAAGGTATTGTGATATCTACATTGCTAAGCAGGCGGGCAGCGGCTTTGGGTACGTTTGTGCTGAAGCTTAACTCAATTTGCCTATCACTATACTGATAGGCTTGATCAAAGTAATAACGGTCACTGCGTTGACCAAACTGTATATCAACAGGGAGGTCGGTGTTATGTTTGTTAGGATTGGTGTTGAGAAGAAATTCTAGGTAATTGCTAAACCCATCGTTATCAGAATCCTCCTCACTATCATTGATGGCTAGATCTAGCCCGTGTTTTATCTCCCAACTTGCCCAAATACCATCACCATCAGCGTCACTTAAATCCAATTTTTCTGTGGCTGAAAGATAGCTAAGTGGTATATACCACTCTTCATCTTCATTTCCGTCATTGTTGATATCTAAACTAACATGGTTGACCTGCTGGCCTGAAAGAGTGCTCTGGCGGATATACGTCGTATGCTCCTCACCTTGCAGCATCAACAAACCCTCAATACCATCATTAATCCCAATAGAAATATCTTCTGCACTTTTCAGTGTAACTTTGCCCAAATTAGCAATATAGATTGCCCCATCGACGTAATAGTTTGGTAATCGGTTATGACAGGATCCACTCTGGGCACGATAATTCATTACCTTAGATGGGATTTCCCCCGTTGTGAATCTTCCAATGTTGACTTCGACAAGATGATCGCATTGATGTGCGTTGGTGTGATTAATGGACCCGTGCAAAGAGTAAGATTCATCAGGGGGCGAGTATTGGTTACTGAAAAGTCTTGGTAAATGTGGCTAAAGTTCTTTGGGGTTGCAGTGTCGTTATTGAGCCAACTTCGAGTGACTACCGTTTTTTGTCCATTGTATATTGTTGAACCTAAGCGACAGTTATCATAGGCATAGGTAGTTTGTTCTATACCCAATTCATCGTCTTTGGTGGTGCTCTTTTCGAATTGTCCCGAATCACACAATATGGAACTAGGTAATGCGTTGTGAGTTGATGTAGGCTGTGACGATAGATAAGTTAGGCCTTGATAGTTTGCTTGAAGCACTAATCCTATTGTCTTAGTGGAGAAGGAGTAAGGGGAGGAGTTGCTATTGTAGCGCTCCATTATGTCATCAAAAGTTGGACTAGTGACGGGCTTAATCGTTGCTTTTGCTGATGTGTCACTATCGGATCCGCCACAGCCAAATAACAGTGTGATAAGAATAAGACTGCAATGCTTTATAGGGTTCATACGTCACTCCATATATACAACTAGGAGCATTATCTCTTAATGAGACGTATATGAATTAAGTTTGTTATTGGTGTGCGTGTGAGGACAAAAAAACGGTAGCAATAATGCTACCGTTTTTCAAAGTTTGACGCTGAGATTAAAAATTACTTCAGACCAGCAAATTCACGTAGGATTGCTGCTTTGTCTGTCGCTTCCCAAGGGAACTCTTCGCGACCGAAGTGACCGTATGCTGCTGTCTTCTTGTAGATAGGCTGAAGCAGGTTTAGCATCTCTTGTAGGCCGTATGGACGTAGGTCGAAGTTTTGACGTACCGCTTCTACGATGATGTCGTGAGACACTTTTTCAGTACCAAATGTCTCAACCATGATAGACGTTGGATCAGCAACACCGATTGCGTAAGACAGTTGGATCTCACAACGGTCAGCCATGCCAGCCGCTACGATGTTCTTCGCTACATAACGTGCTGCGTATGCTGCAGAACGGTCAACTTTTGATGGATCTTTACCAGAGAATGCACCGCCACCGTGACGAGCTGCGCCGCCGTAGGTATCAACGATGATCTTACGACCTGTTAGACCACAGTCACCCATAGGACCGCCGATTACGAAACGACCGGTTGGGTTGATGAAGAAGTTGGTTTCTTTGTTGATCCACTCAGATGGTAGTACTGGCTTGATGATCTCTTCCATTACCGCTTCACGCAGATCAGGTGTTGAGATTGAATCACAGTGCTGAGTTGAAAGAACAACCGCATCGATACCCACGATCTTACCTTGGTCGTATTGGAATGTTACCTGAGACTTAGCGTCTGGACGTAGCCAAGGTAGAGTGCCGTTCTTACGTACTTCCGCTTGCTTTTGAACAAGACGGTGAGAGTAAGTGATAGGTGCTGGCATTAGGATGTCAGTTTCGTTTGTTGCGTAACCGAACATGATGCCTTGGTCGCCTGCGCCTTGCTCTTTAGGATCCGCTTTATCAACACCTTGGTTGATGTCTGGAGACTGTTTACCGATGGTGTTTAGAACGGCACAAGAATCCGCATCAAAACCCATGTCAGAGTGAACGTAGCCGATTTCGCGAACGGTTTCACGAGTTAGCTCTTCGATGTCTACCCATGCTGAAGTGGTGATCTCACCACCCACCATCACCATGCCAGTCTTAACGTAAGTTTCACAAGCAACACGTGCTTTTGGATCTTGTTCTAGGATTGCATCAAGAACCGCATCAGAAATCTGGTCTGCGATTTTATCTGGATGGCCTTCTGATACTGACTCAGAAGTAAACAGGTGCTTAGCCATGAGAGCTCCAATTGCTGTTTTTAAGTGAGTGTCGAATCACTCACTTGTAATAAATTCAATGATATATAGTAGGTGTATCTACATCTAGACGTCTATTCTAGCCATCAATGTTCGATTAGCAAGCGATTTTTGCTTTTAACATATAGCCAAACGTTTGCCTGTTTTGCGCGTTAATCGCCACATTCCGACGACATTATTCGGCGATAATGCCAAAAAATGACGGTAAATCGTTTGCAGAGACTATATGGCTTTGCGACAATAGCCGCCGCTGATTATTCAATCAGTCTATGAAAAACTTGGAATTCGCTTAATGCACTCAGGAGCAGACATGTCTTCT
>JYJJ01000017.1 GCA_003263775.1 Vibrio maritimus | reverse complement strand
CGTAAACAACTCGCTAATGCAATCCGCGCGCTAAGCATGGATGGTGTTCAACAAGCTAACTCAGGTCACCCAGGTGCACCAATGGGTATGGCGATATCGCTGAAGTTCTTTGGCGTTCTCACCTAAATCACAACCCGTCAAACCCAGAATGGGCTGACCGCGACCGTTTCGTACTGTCAAACGGCCACGGCTCAATGCTGATTTACTCTCTGCTTCACCTAAGTGGTTACGAGCTATCCATTGACGATCTTAAAAACTTCCGTCAACTGCACTCAAAAACACCAGGTCACCCAGAGTACGGCTACGCACCAGGTATCGAGACGACGACGGTCCTCTAGGTCAAGGCATCACTAACGCGGTTGGTATGGCGATTGCTGAGAAATCTCTTGCAGCGCAATTCAACAAAGAAGGCCACGACATCGTTGACCACTTCACTTATGTATTCATGGGTGATGGCTGTCTGATGGAAGGTATCTCTCACGAAGCGTGTTCACTGCAGGTACCCTAGGTCTAGGCAAGCTGATCGCGTTCTGGGATGACAACGGCATCTCTATTGATGGTGAAGTGGAAGGTTGGTTCTCTGATGACACACCTAAGCGCTTCGAAGCTTACGGCTGGCACGTAATCCCTGCAGTAGACGGTCACGATGCTGACGCGATCAATGCAGCGATCATCGCTGCCAAAGCGGATCCACGTCCAACACTTATCTGTACTAAAA
>JYJJ01000016.1 GCA_003263775.1 Vibrio maritimus | reverse complement strand
TTAACGAATGTAAATAGCCATTAAAAATCAATAAGTTAACTAATAACCAAATGGTTTTTGGCGATGAAGTGGCGACACATAAATGTGTCGCCACTTTTGTTTTTACGTATACGCTATCCCACCAGACGAGTAACGCAACAAATCCAGCTTGAGCCTACTTTATCATGCAAAACCATTTCGGCTATGGTGATTGATAATGTGGTCTTATTGAGAACGAAATATTTAACTCAATTAAAACAACCACATAAAACCAAAATACATTAAGATTGTCCCAAATATGTCCACACCATAACTTCACGGCACTTCGTTACTCTTCCCCGCACTCCAAAACGAAAACCCGCTTTTCGTCATCCCATAAACTCGAATTCAACAACGAGAGTTTTGATTTTTTGGCTGGGCTGTTCTATTTTGAAAAAATGTAAATCCGCTAAATTTCGCTTTCAAGCCTTGTCCTATCTAGCCTAACAAGACACAAAAGAGATCTTTAATAATCCCTTTCAGATCATCGAAATAGTGACAAAAAACAGACCACCCATTATTTATCAATAACTTACAAGTAATCACTAGATCTTTTCTGATCGTTAATTTTTCAATTTGTTGAAAAAAACTGAAATGACTGAAATTCTATATAGGCTATATAAGCCATTTTGAGATGGTTTACCCCACCCCGAATCCCTTTATAGCAAAAGGCTTTGCACCTTATCCGCTTGGCTTACTGACCCTCTGATTTTTCATAACTCAAAAACTGTAAAAAAACTGTTCGAAAAACCGCGCAGGCGGGTGAGGAGAGTGCGGATTTTGTCATCCGGCTGTTGTTTTCGTGGCTCTGTGGTCGCTGTTTACCCCGTAGTGGTGTTGTTCTGGTTTGCCTTAATGCAGGCATAAAGAAACGCAGCCGTTTGGCTGCGTTGATTGCTGGCGTTTCTGTGGGCTAACTTGTTTGTATAATTGGGTCTAGTCGACCTTTTAAAGCTGAGCTATCCAAGCCATGACCACTAATGGCACTCGCTTGAACTGGTGCTTTAGTTGTTGCTGGGCCTGCGACTACTCCACTATGCGTATGAGTTGCCAATGTGTCGGCAAGTTCTTTCACTACCTGCATAAGTTCAGACAGAAGAATCAAGACGTTCTCTTGCTTAGAGCCTACCCACGTTTTTGGTGACTGCAGCCACTGGTGATCAGCAGCAATACTTCGGCGAACTTTGCCGATAGTCTCCACCAATTCGCCAGCGGTAGCCGTTTGCATATTGCCTAAGCTGCCTAGCACAATGTTATCACCTGCAATTAGGTTAATCGCGCCTAGTGCTTCAATCAGCTTTTTGCCGATCACTTCTTCGATGCTGTGCTCATCAACCAAAATATGGTGCTGACCAAACTCACCACGGTAGCGTTCTACTTGGTCTAGCTTTTCGAATGCTTTTTGATGTTGCGTTTGGTCGGTTTGCTGGGTGGTGTTTCCTGCTGCATCAATTCGGTTGCTAACCTCTTCACGTTGCTGCTGCAGTTGTGACCCCGGCTCTATTGACGGCAGCGCATATTCACGGCCATAAACACCACGAATGATAGGTCTGTCATTCCGACCATATGCGAAAGCGATTTCAACTAATGTTCCTCTAGAGGGTAAGACAGCAATCCAGATTCATGCCCACTCATATGAACAGGTAATGGAATCGAACGATAGACAGGCACGTTAATATCGGGGTCTAAGTTTTCATCAAGCACCTGAACATCTACCGCAAACCTTGGGCGGAATGGGTCAGCAACTTGCCCGGCTGTCGCTGTGTCTCTCACTACCTCAACACGGCCAAACTTAGGCAAATGAAAACCTGCTGCCAACTCTGGGAAGTTCTGCAGCGTTTCACGTTTCTTTGGTGACACTGCGGATTGTTCAGTTTTCCAATAAGCGGTCATTTCGTCTTGAATCAAATCAACTCGATTGATGCGCTTGTCGTTCATGACTCTACCCGGCCTTAGCATAGGGAACGGAACAAAGGTGACACTGTTACCACTTTGGCGACTGGTGAACTCTTCCGGTATCGGCATAGGTTTGTTGTTGAAGTGGCTATCTTGATACGAACCGAAGTAAACCACCTGATCAGTATGTTGGAACCAAACACAATCAGGAATAGAAAACGCCTTGGCGATTTGCTCTAAACACTGGTAGCCAGTCCCTTGGCAAACAAAGTTTGGAATCGTGGTTTTGATGTAATCAGCGTCAGGCAAATTGAATTCAAGCCCTGTCATATCCGAAAGAACGCCGATCACCTGCTCTGCTGTTGGGTGCTCTTGGCTAACCGCCCAACGTTTTGACAAAATGCCAGCCAGCTCTTTAACCGTAATTTTATGGTAGCCATTTGCTGCAGGTTGAACTTTGTCGATATACCCCTCAAACCAAGGGGCGGTTTTGTTCTCATAACCAATATCAAAACGTACAGACGCAAACTGCTCTGGTTTTTCCTTTGTTTCAACTTCGAAGATAGCAACACTACCTACTGATAGCTTTAGGCTCACCATGTTACTAATCAGTTTGACTTCTTCACCACTGATAAACAGGCGTTTTTCTAGCTTCATTGCGTTGCTTCCTCTGCGTTATTCAGTGCCTGTTTTAGTCGTGTATTTTCTCGCTGTTCCGGTTTGGTTTGCTCTTTGGCACGTTGTTCTTTTTGTTCTGCCACACTGTTGTGCTCTCGCAGCTCAAAAGATACGTTCCAAGCCTGCAAAGTTTCATGCTCTCTCGCGTTGATACGGCCAGTAAATTTCACATTGCGAATCTTGAGCGCCAAAGCAATGTCGTTACCAATTCGGTAAACCCTGCGGGTGTTGGTGTCGTCTTTGTCCGATGCAAGCGAATACAACTGGGTGAGCGTTTCTACATGTGTGAAAGGCACACGACCACTAAAGGTCAGTTTCTTGCCTTTATCGCCTTGCTCTGCCGTATCGGTACCCGATGATTGACCGCTCATGTCTTGGTCTTTTAACTCCATCGACATTTCAACTTTCATCGAGTCTAAGTTAACCGGCACACCATCGAGAGCTAACATAGCAACTCCTCAAAAAAGGTCATTGATTCATGGCTAAGCAATAGACTCGCCACGGTGAATTGATGATTGTTTGGCGCACCTGCTTGGCTAATCTGCGTTGCGATACTTTCAGCATTACCAGTAACAGAAAAAGCATAAACACTACCGTTTAAGTTTTTAAGTGCATTTATCTGGCTTTGACATCGCCTAACCTTGTAGCTCTCTTTGCTGCCAGTGCCTGCAACTTAGCGATCACATGGTTTGCATCATCAGCTAACGATTCAAGCGTGGCGATTTGTGCCCCCTGCCAATGCAAAGCATCATGCAACGGGTTGGCATTGAGTTTCGCCATAGGTTTAAAGCGAGGTTGGACGATTGCATCAGGTTGGTGAAGCTTATCGGTTTCATTGTTCACTAGTGCTTGGGTTTGTCTAGCCACCTGACACCAATCTGGTAAAGGAAACACGGAAACAAGATCCGCCAACTGATTAGCGAACAGTGCGAACTGTGAAGCGGTCACCATAAGCGCAATACAATGAAGATTTCCATTTGGTCGATACTTATCAGCATGATCACGCAACTTACCAGCTAATACTTTGACTGCTGCCTGTGGATTCAGGTAACAACCCGAATCTAGCTTAGTACCTACTTGAAACTGGTAAGGTGTGGCGGTTAATACAGTGCCAGTTCTTAACAATGATTCAAGATCACCACGCAAGCCAATTAACGCACTCGCTTCTTCACTTAAAGAGTGACGCCCATAACTGGCGTCACTTTCAAGGTTATTTAAGCGGCTAACTGCATCATTCATCGTTGTGCCGATTTGGTCTGTTACCTGCTCGGCACTGGTTTGAATTGCTTGCGAACTGCTAGGCCAACTAAGTGGGGATTGTTTCCACATACGCTAGGCCTCTGGCGGAGTAGGCCAAGGGTTTTCTGCTTGGATTAAGTCTACTGCAGCATCAGCTTGCTGCCTGAATGCTGCAGCTTCATCAACCAAACCCTTTGACTCTTTGCGCCACGCTTCCATGTACAGCGGATCACTAACTTCACGGTAAGCAGCTCGACGACTACTATCAACTTGGTCATACTCAGCGATGTATTTATTGCTTTCGTTTGTAACCCAAGTGTTATCAATCCACTCGTCCCATGGTGTTGATGGTTTTTCTACCGTGTATTCGTCCGTTACTAAAGACACATCATCAAACACTTTCGTTTCACGGGTTTTCTTATGGTAAGTCGTCACTTCAACAGGCTTTAATTCAACAAGCCATTTCTGATTTTTCACATCAAACTTGGCTTGTTCGGTTTCTACATCAAAAGCTGGTTTAGCTACCCACGTAGAAAACTGAGGCAAGATATATTCATCGTATCCAGCCACCTTGTAGATTTGACTTGAACCCGTATAAGCATGGCTTTCGTAGTCGTAGTGATAGGCTAATTTCATTACATCCAACCTCGGTGAATTTTAATAGAAAGGTTTGCTGTATATGGGCGATTTTCATCGGCTGTTGGAACAATCTTAGAGGCATCAAAACGCACATTGGCACCTCTATTTACCACAGAGCTCTCAGTGGAAGTTGGTAGTGTGTTAAATTCTTCTTCAATTGCAAACAGAGCCCCTATACTTGTTGATGGTATGAAAGCTGCTAACTGTTTTCCTCTATCACCAACCGAAACGCTTCCTGTAATATTTCGAATTGCATCATTTTGAGTAGCACCATGAATAGCTCCACTCGGTGTACCACGCCCAAAATGCCCTAAGTGATGATTTGGCAAAGTAAAGGTTGTTCCTCCATCACCATCACCAAACTTCATGGCGTGAGTCATGGGATCTGCGTCCTTGATTGCTTGAGACACCACCAAACCAGTTTCTAGTGCATACTCCCACAGCATTTTATCTACGATTCGTGAAACCTCACCGCCTTTACCATCAAGCCAACCTTTTTTCTCACCTTCTACATGAAACGGAACAACCATACCTACCATGCTTTGCATTAGTTTTTCATCATGAGTACCAACCCGCCAATCCACTACTGAACCATCAGCATTAATTCCAGCCAGTTTTGCGACATAGTGCTTATCACCGTTACCGTCCACATAATCGGTTAGCTCAGTTTCAGAAACTGCAATCGTGACTTTGTTTTCCCACACTGAAAGCGCAGTACCTTGACGAACGACATCCACGTACAAACCATTGGGTTTCGCGATAATAGTTTGCAGCATTTCACCAGTTAACACACCCCGCAAACCACCGACATAAACAACACCAGGCTTCACTTCGTATTTGTTCGGGTCAGCTTGTTGGGTCACGTCAAACCCATCAACAAAAGCCGTGTGACCGTAGCTGTCTAAGCAGGCCAAGCGGTGGTCTTCTTCGATACCTTTTAGACGTGCTTGATAGTCAATCTGCCAAGTCGAAGCATCAACAATAATTCCAGCGATTTGCGCGGCTCCGTCATAGGCTTGCACCAATGACTTAGTGCTAGCCATACCGTTTTCTTTGGTTTCTTCGGCTTTGTGTACCACCATTCCGCAAGAATTTGGCACATTCTTGTCACGTAGATAAATCGCGTTAAAGGTGAACTCTGCGACGGTACTGGGGATCACAACTGAATATGCCAGTACGTTGTCACCAAGTTTGCCCACTTGGTCGATGTCTTGTTGGTGTACCCATAGCGAAACATCAGGCAAACCGTTTTCACGGTTAATTGGCTGGCTTGGGTCTAGCCCCGGAATGTGCGCAAAAATCATCTCGTTCATGTCTGGTGCATTATCGACACTAATCTGATTTTGCAAGTAACGCTCAAATTCGAGCGGGATTGCCGTTTGGCTCATTGGGTACCTCCCCCTATTTGCTTTAACTGGCTATACAAATGTTTACCAACTAAAGGTTGGCAATAAATACTTGTCGTTGATGTTCGACTGGCTGCGGTTTCACATTCATTTCAACGGCTTGCTTAGTCTCTGCTAGGAATAGGCTGAAATTGTGTGAGAACTCACCACTGGCAACGGTTAATGTTGTCGGGAACGTCACTTGAAAACGGTAGCGGCGACACGTCCGGCCATATTGTTCAATCAGGGTTTGAACCAACTTGGTGTTATTGGAAATATCACCGTCTGTTAGCTCAATGGTGCAAACGTCCCACTGCACTGCATCTTCACGTTCTTTAAACGCAACGATACCAATGCCCAACCTTTCGAAAATTCTCTTAAAACCTGCAACGCTGCCTGCGTCTTTGGCATTCACGGCAGCATATTTCACTCGTTTACGAAACAGAGAAAGCGGTTCACCCTCAAAACGTTTGATGTCTCTATCCCAAGCCATTAGCTCCAAGGTGTTTTCGCTGCATGTCAGCGCATCCATTTGGCGAAGCGGGAACAGCAACCAACCCCAAACCATTTGGAAAAATGCGAACACGCCTTTTGATAGAAAGTGCGGCTCTTTGACTTCTTCCGATGTGGTGCTGCCGTCTTGCCACCATGGAATAACCGTTTCCGGTAACTCTGGTGCATGTTGCTCTTGGTTGTAGTTTTGAGGGTCAGACATGGCTCACTACCTTACCGTTAGCGTTTTCAAACGTGGCTGTTCTAGGTCGCTGATAATGTCCTCTTGAACCTTTCCGCCTACGGTGAACTTTACCGATTCGACCTGCGCCATATTGGTGTGAATTTCAGTACCAAGCCGAGAAAGACTAAGGCGGCTTTCTGGTTTAGCGCGGGTCATTTCTGGATAAGCGGCAGTCTCACGAAATGCCGCCCTGATACGGTCTTCGACTTCTAGCAACTCGTTAACCTTGGTTGCTTCGTCCAAGTTAGCCACCAAAACAACATCGGCGATCACATTGTGCTCTGTATCTGGAATAGCCTTACAAGTCAGCACATCTCCATGGCCGTGATGCCCTTTAGCCATAATGTGGTCATTTAACTGGTCAAGAACGGATTGTGGTGTTGCTCCAACTTCCATCAAGATCAATGCTTCTGCAGTACCTGGTGTCACGTCACCTGTATTGTTTAAATAGATGTTATCGCTACGAATCCCGGCAACACTGGAAATAATGGAGCGGTAAACATCATCAATGTGCCATTCACCCGAACTGGTGAAAGCGTTCTGAATACGCAGTGCCAGTTCTTCATTGCTTTCAGCGTCTGCGCCTAATTTGGTTATCCAGTCCGGCTCGTTAACCGCATCAACAATGCCCGGAATCTCTTCTGGAATGATATTGAAGTAACCTGCAGGCAAGTTAAAAGCTGCGCCTGCTTCGAATGCTTCAACCAGAACTTTGCCCGTTAGCTGCCCCGCATCAATCACGGTTTCAGCAAGCACTCGAACCTTATACACCACACCATCAATCGGCAGGGTTTGAACCACTTTACCCGCTTCTATCGTGACAACATCAGCAGCGTTCGCCTTGGTTAAGGTGATATTGCCTTGTGTTTTCTCTGCGTCTTTCGGCTCGATGTCATGTTCCCAAGCTTTCAGCTCTAAAGCCCAACGCTCTGCCGTTGCCACAAACATATTTGGCATGACATGTTCTGCTAGTAGTGTTCTGATCAGCCACACACATGGTGTAACTATAGCGGCGCGAACCCATCGCCAAAACGGTGACATTTCAGAGTCGTTAGAAACCTTGCTTCCAGCTCCCACGACTTCTTGTTTTAGCTTCGCTTCAAATTCATCTTCGGTAACAGGCACACCCGATTCACTTAGAATCTCAACAAAGTCTGCGTTTGGTCGTTTGCTCATGCCCCGCTTTCTCCTACAGAAAGTTCTAGATCACCATATTCATAAGCGGTTGCAGTTAAGGTAATTTCACCCGCTTCTAATTCTGTTGCGGTTGCAGTACCGGGAACGACTCTCACATCACGCTCGGCTAACTGCTCAATCTGCACCATCACATCAGCGCGTAATGCTGGGTTACGTTCAGCAACCAATTGACGGGCCAAACCCGATTCCATAATGGCGTGCTTAATGTCTTGTGCGATGCTGTATAAATCGCTGCATTCGGCAGGCTGTTGACCTGCGTCCATATCCCAGCCACCGTCGATCACTTTAATGTCGATGTACTTTTTGCTTTCTGATAAATGGCTATCCGGCATTGAGTTCATCCCATTCGGCTAACTGGTCTGGTGTAATTCCATTCGGTGCAGTGATGTAAACGTCACCGTATGAGTTCATGTTGCCGCCTTGCGGTTTATGGGTAGTCATTACGTTTTGAACCATGCTTGGCGGTAGTGTTGGCACAGTTCCCGGCTGTTTGTATTCGGCAATGCTGCCACCGTTACCCGTTGGCATTTCTGGGGCGTCGAACGCCATTGGTTGAATAGATGTAGGTGCGTTTCGCTCTGCTTGAACTGCTGCACTCACTTCTGGTGTATCAACCTTGCTACCCAGCTCAATATCCACACCGGGGATCATGTTCAGCAGGTCAACAATGCCCTCAATAGCTCCGGCAATAACATCAAACCAAGCCGTATCTTTGAATGCTGCGGTTAAGTCGTCCCACCAATAGATTGCAGCGGCCACTCCACCAATTAGCAGTGCAATACCAGCCACTACCCAAGTGATTGGGTTCGCCCATAAAGCGGCATTGAATAACCAAGCGGCAGCGGTGCTTGCAATTGTGGTAATGCGTAGCAGTTTCATGATGCTGTTTAAGCCCGTCATGGTAACGGCCCAACCTGCAGACATCATTTGACCAATACCCATCGCAAGCGAGAGTGTTGCGACTACGCCACCGAGGGATAAACCCGCAATAGCGACATAACCCAGAATTTCAGCAAGCCATGGGAATTCGTCTGTCCAACCTACGATCACCATCATGCCATCCGCCATTTGACCGACAACGGCATTAATCGACGGAAGAATTGCCCCAAATACCGCAGCACGAACCGCAAACCAAACCGATTGAAGTCGTTCCCATTGGTCGGTCATTGCACTTGCCATTTCTTCGGCTTTTGACATGCCTTGGACTTGGCCTAACGTTTCAATGCTTCCTGCTAGGCCTTGCGTGTCGGCCATCAACAACTTGATCATGGCCGTGGCTTCTTTGGTGCCGAACGCCTTATCTAGCTCTGCTGATTCTGCAACAGAGAGCGTGTCACCATATTTGCCTTTGAGCTTTTCAAGGATATCGAGCATTGGGAGCATATTGCCGTGGCTGTCAGTAAAGCTAAGCCCTAGCTCATCTTGCGCTTTCGCAACGCCACCTAAGAACGCTCGATATTTGGTACCCGCTTCGCTGCCACTCATGGTTGACTGCAACGTACCTAAAATCGCCATCTGTTCTTCCATGGCAATGCCCGCAGCCGTTGCATTGGCACCCACACTGGTAAATGCGCTGCTCATGCCTGCACCCGTGGTTTTGAACATCTCAACCGATTGGGCCGTCATGCCTGCAACTTGCTTAGACCACAGTCCCGTTCCCATTTCATCAGCACTGTTTTTGAAAATGCCGTACATGGTACCCATGTAGTTGGTAATAGTCGCAGTGTCTGCCTTGGTTGCAGCTGCAAGTACCGCAGAGCTTTTAGTAATGTCGGAAAGCTCTGCGCCGTTAATGTCACCAAATGCAGATTTAATGTCGTAAGAAGCGCCAACAATATCAGTGGCTGATTTACCATATTGAACCGAAGTTAGAAGCGCCGTTTTCGAAAGCTGTTTAAGATCTTCATCAATCACACCCAGTGATTTCACTTCACCTAGCTTTCTGTCCATTTCAATAGCCGGCATCAACGCATTTTGAATAGCAAAGCCAGTCGCCACCAAACCCGCACCACCTGTTGCCATGTTCTGCATGCCTTGTTTGCCTGCTTCCATGGAAGATTGCACTTCTTTGGTAATGCCTTGCAGTGGTTTAGTGACTTGGTCAACCAGTGCCACATGCATTAATAGCTTTTCCATACTCATGCGTGATGCTTACCCGCTCTTGATTTCAACTACTTACTAAACAATCGGCTAATTGCGCTCATTACTGCTCGCTCGCTGCGTTCAAACTGGTGTTTATCCAGCCAGATAGCGCGGCTTAAACTTTGTTCGTCGTCTGGTTCATTGGGTAGAAAATGACGACGCAGGGCAAAGGCTTGTTCAAGTGGGTTATCTTCAATCCGCTTTGCCCTGTCAGTTATTTTTTTAGTGAGATTTCAATGCCACCTTTAGAGGCATTACTCACCGTTGCGAACAGCTCAATGGTTAGACCGGGCACGCTATCAAGTAACTCGATCAGCGCATCTTTCTGCTCTGGTTTAACAGTGCGAGTCAAATACGTGTATGCAGGAGCCACTTTGTTATTCGGCATCATGTCATTGGTATGGTTGTTCGCATCTTGCACCGTTGGTGTGAATTCGAAATCAGTACCACCGATAGCCACTACTACAGGTTTTGATATGAAAGCAGGTTTAGTCATTTTCTTCTCTCTTCGTCTTTTGTGTGCTTAGCTTCGTGCTTGGCACGCCATTGCAAATAATCTTCGGCCTGCTGTGCGCATTTACTCAGGGCCGCTTTTAATTTGGGTACATCTTCACTAGCAGTCATTAACGGGCTAGTACCTTGAATTTCTGGTTTATGACATGGAACAATCAGCCCAGCAGGGGGTAACTTGACGACGATTTGAGTTGAAACCAACTCAGTACGGTTCGCGCAACCTGTTAGCAACATCACTAGGCCAAGGCTTTTGATAACATTCATCATCGGCCAATTGACGTCGAAGCATTTCAATGTCTTCATTGAGCTTTCCCTCTATAGTGCTGTGCAGCCTTGTTCTATCTACCAGTAACTGATTTGCATCACTGTTTTCTTGGGTGAGTGTTTCAATGGTTGCTTGGCTAACTTGATTAGTTGATAACGCATTATCTAAACGTGCCCTTAAAGCGGCCTGCTCAGACTTACTTGCTTTCAACATTAACCACATCGAGACCATGGCAACCCCCACTGCAGCAATAACTAGCCACTTAACCCATTTGATGTTTTTGAATGGAAAGGCAGCGATCATGCTCTTTATCCCTACGGTCAATTAAACCTTTTAACTTCACACCACCGCCATAAACCCACCTTGGCAACTCATGACAGGCTTTCGTAAAGTCACCCTGTTTGATGAAGCGATAAATCTGCGTTTCACTACCATCACGATTTCGCATAAATCGAGTACAGCCAGTGTTAAAGCTAAAAGAAGTGAATGCATCGAACTGACCTTGTGACATCTGTTTGCCAGAATCTGCCTCTGCACGACTGATACATTGTTCAGCTTGCTGCAAGTTCTTCACCCAGTCGGTTGCAACTTGCTCCAAAGACACCACTTGGTCATTTACGCCATGAGTGTTTCCAATGCCATTAGTTGCCAGTCCTGCAGGGCATGTGTACGGATCTTGTCGGCACCCCTCTGCATCACCGATAATTCCCAAACCAATAGGGCTAGTTCTTAGCTCGCCTACTTGCACACCTGAAATCGTCACAGTGCCAGTTGGGAGTTCTGAACTGTTCAGTGTCACACCACCTGTAACCAAACCGATCACAGCAGCGACAGAACAAATAATTCGTTTAGTCAGTTTCACTCAGTGCCACTCCTTTTTCGCTTGCAATACGCTGCATTGCTCGTTTATGCCAGTAATTCAACCCTAGAGCTGCCAGACCAATGACAAGCGATAAGATGAAGTACCACTGTTCAAATGTCAGTTTGCTGATAGTCATACCTGCCAATGACATTAGGTAAGCAATTCCGCTGGTTATTTTGTCGTACCAGTCTTTCATTCCGTTACTCCCGCTCTGCTTGGCAATATGCACAGTAACGACACCCCGCTATAGCAACTCGACGCGCTTCTGGAATTTCATCGCCACACTCGTAGCACTCTTTCGCGCTTTCTTGTTGGCCTGTCTGCACTGACCGTTTAAGTTGGCTTGCAATAGCCATTTCGGTGAGTTTGGCTTCATTACTACTGGCATGGTCGATAAAATCCGGCATTCGTTATCTCTCTGGTTAGGCTTAAAGCAGACCGCGTGTGTCGTCTGAACTCAGGTATGAAATACCATTGATGCGGACAAAGTGCGGACTCGTTACAAAACCTTTCAGTTTGCGTTTGGTCTTATCACTGCTGTTAGGGTCGACACTTAGTAGATCCGAGATTTGAAGCTTCACACCGAACAACTCAACTTTGTCTTCATCGTCACCTGTATTTGCATAGAACATGCAATCGTGAGGCTTGATGCCGCGCCAGCTACCTGCTTCACGTGCTTTTTGCTGCAACTTGCGGAAGTTGTTTAAATCCAACTCATATTCCACATCACAGCTAACTGCACCATGAGTAAAGCCTGTCGGAATCCCACGCTCTTTATCAACGGCTGATTCGTCATTGATGGTTGCTGTTGCCGATTCCACATGAACCAGAACACCCAGCATGTTTACGTCGAAGCTTCGACCTGTATAACGAGAAGTCATCTATTGCTCTCCTAGACGTTGGTTAAGCATGATGCCGATTGTGATTTTAACTGGGCACTCATAAGGCGTAACAGCTAGCAGAATTTCCACTTCTTCACTGTTAACCCAAGTGATGGTGATGTCTTCATCTTGTGGCGGTTTGATTTCACCGGGGAACTCGTAATCACCGATTTTCGTTACTACCGCCATTTCGCGCAGGTCTTGGGTAAAGTAGAGTTTTGCGCTTGCTTCACTGCCCGGCGTTGAATTGAACTCACGGTCAGCGATTCGAGCAATCGCGCGTACACGAACTTTACGGGCTGCTTTCATCGCAACACGGATATGGCGAATATCTTGAAAGTCACCACCCGGAACATCTAAAGTACGGCCCGTTGTCCAGTACTGCCCCGGATAATCTGGGTACCACATTGGAACCGCAATTCGAGCAGCTTCCAGTGCTTTAAGGGTTGCCAACTCCAACGGTTTGCCGTCTTTATCCGTTGCCAGAGTCATGCTACCCAGTACACTGCCTGTTTTGACTCGTGCAGGGGAATCTGCAATAGACACTTCTTGGTTTGCTAAGCGGCCAGCGTAAATACCGACTGTTGAGTTTTCTTTGTGAACTTGAGGAACAACGGTGATGTACTCACTTGCGATGCTTGTTGGCAGGGCGACGGTTGCTGCCAACCACTGCGCCCATGTTTCACCCGTCACCGAATCATCATTGATACCCGGCAAGGTGCAGATCATGAATACTTCACGGCCTAACTTGTTTTTCAGTTCAGTACGGAAAGCAACAGCATCTTCAAGAGTCGATGTGCCTGTATCTGGCTTATCAAGTACTACGGCTTCAAAGCTTGATGTTTCATTGGCTTTAAACACTGCGGCTTGCCAACTGTCTGCGGGGGCTAAGACGATCACACCTGCAGTCCAGTTCTGTTTCCCGTTTAACTGGGCAGCTTTTAGCGTAAGCATGTGCACAGGGTCGATGTTATCGAACGTGCTATCTGCAAAATCCGTGGTGTTGTCCACCATGATTAGGTTGCGCTCTGTTCCTGCGACTGTGCCGTACACAACAAACAGAAAGTGAAATTCAACGCCCGGAATCGGTCCGCGCATCATGTTCAGAATGTTAATAATGACGGTAGGCCATGCCATGAGTATTTATCCTCTTTTTAGGTGTTTAGGTTGAACGTTCCAACCGTAATCAATGCCTTGGAAAGCTCCTGTCCATGCCTTTCTCAAGTTTGTTCTTGAAGCCCCTAGGAACTTGCGAGGTGGTACAACAATTTCCCAAGTACTCTTAATCCGAACTAGGCCAAGTTCCCTCAGTTGCTTAAATGCGCCTCTAACTTCGTACTGAGTTAGGTTTTGAGTCATCCACTTAATCGTTGGGACTCGCTTTGAGCCTCTTGTAGCTTTAGGGTTAATTCGCCTTGCATAGACTTCATAACCAATATCCCGTAGCTTTCGCTTGACCACGAGTACACATAGCAGTGTCACTAAGCTTATTTTTTCGCCCCGATGGAGTATTGTTTTTGTGCGCTCTGCGCTTGTGTCCTTGCTGATGGAAATTGGCAACATATGCACCATGGATGCCGTAGCTACCTTTCCCCACTGAAATTGTCGCAACGTCTTTGTTGGCCTCTACATAAATCAGCTTCTTAAAGCCTGTGAGCATTTTTTTGCTCTTACCCTTACGCTTGTTCTTTCGAGCTTTCCACGCCTTACCATCAGGGCTTTGCTGTTTGGTAATATTCCGCTTCGATATTTTTTGAACTTCTTTAGCGACTCTTCGCAAAAGGCGCTCTCGTTTTTTTGCTGGCATGGCAAGGGCTTTCAAGATCTCGCCTGTTCTAAGCACACCCTTTTGATCCCACTGGACTTCAATCATTGTTTTAAATCCAAGGTGAATCGCTCAGCTATCCAAACTTCATATTCGGCCAAGCTGTATTGCTTCCCATGCCAATGAATAGCCCCGCTTTCGTCTTCGATCATCGTGACTGGTTCAATAAACTGAATATCAATTTCTACATTGGCTGTATTGTCACTTTCTGGCTCAACTTTGAATCTAGGGTCTTGCAGCTCATAAGTTTCACGGTATGGGTCATTACTTTGTAACCAAGCCATAACCGAAGCCATGACGATAGCTGGCTCAAACTCTCTAAAAGGAAACCGTTCTATTGAAATGACGGCTTCGTATTCCATCATTCCTAAATCAAACCCCAAGCCTTGATGCTTTGGTGTAAGTTGCAGCTCTGCACCATCCATCCACGATTCAAGTAACTTGTGGCACTTTTTAGGGATTACTGTCAGTAGGTGAGCAGTTAGCGTTTGTAGCAAATAGCCCATTTCGCTTTGACCTTTAGACTCAATACTCATATAAGCTCCACACCCACTCGACCTTTACCTTTAATTGCTCTAACGTGCTGCTGACTTTCTGCAAGCAAGCTATCCTTTGTATCAGTTTCTTTTTCAGCTACTCGATCACCGGCATCTTTAGTTTGTTGGGTTGCGAACTCTGGCAATAAATCTGCCTTGGCTCTCGCATACACAGCCTTTTCATACAAAAAGACCAAAAAGATTCTTTTCACCGATACTCGGTTGCCCTGTCACATCAGAAGCTTTAGCGAATCCACTTTCTTGGTATTTTTCTTTGGTCGTTTGTAATTCAATGTTTAGCTGTGCAATCGCAGCAGCTACGGCGTAAGCAATGGCTTCTTTGTCCATATGTGCAGGAACACCACGACGTTTTTCAAAATCACCTGCATTGATGTCTGGCCAAAAGCGTCATTGCTGATATTGGTGTCTTGATAATCTGTTCCAGATGAACCATTAAACATCGAATTACCCTTGCTCTTTGTATTAAGGAATAAGTGAGCCTCTAGCCACTGGGTCGACGGTATTGAGTTAGCCTATTGGCACTCTTACCTCGCCAGCCGAGGCTCGGCGGCGTAGGAGTCTTTAAAGATTGGTGCCGTCTTTAATGGCACGAATTCGTTGTTCAATTTTGTTGATTTGGGTGCCCACACCTACTTTGCTGTGCTTGTCTTGTGCGTTTTGAAGCAAAGCTAATGCCTTTTCCAACGTTTCCAAGTTGCCGATCGCAGTCGCTTGCGGTGTCCCCTCTTCGTTTCGAATCAGGTGTAAACCCGCAAACTTGAGCCACTTGGCATGAACCTTTTCATGTAAACGCCAGTCTTTTTCGATCTTCTCAAACACCGTGGAGAAGTAAGGTTCAATTGAATTACCCCGTTCAGATTCATTTTCGGCCCAAGACAGCACTTCATCAGCACAGAATGTCGGCCAGTCGCGACGGAAGTTCTCCGGTGTTGGTAAGTCACGTTCGATTGCTGTCATGCACCATTCAATCGCGGTATCTAGCTCTTTAATATCGAATAGCCAGATCACCAAGTTGGTAAAGATGGGGTTCTCGAACTGCTCACCGCTCTCTAAGTAGGCTTGTACATACGGCTTGTATTTCGGTACTAAGACATTGCGCTTTTGCTCGATACGATCAGCAATCGCATTAAAAGAGCGCAAGTGCTTACGGTCTTCTTCAAAGTCAATCAGCTTGATGTGTAAGCTTTCTGTATCTGCACCGGAAATCAGTTCCGATGCAGATGGATTGGCTTGCCTTTCAAGTAAGCTCTTTCGCTGTTTTGCTAATGGGCTAACCATGTCTCACTCCATTAAACTGCAGGTTCAACAACCGCTACCGATTCAATCGCTGCGAACTTAGCCATACGGCCAACGGCATAACCTTCCATACGAATATGATTACTCTCAAATCGCATGCGATCTGTGTTGTTCTCTTGCTTGCGCCACTGAGTACCCGACTGAGTCAAGATCTGTAAGTTCTTCAGGTTAGTTACCCAAACCGCATCCGCTGGGAAAAACGGCGGTGTGTACGCTTTTTTGCCTGCAATGGTTTTTGCTAGAGATTGAGCCGCTTTGTGCTCCGTTGGTGTGTTCGCCGACTCCAATAGTCGGTGCTGTTCTGCAGCAACCAAGTTAGAACCGATAACCACAACCAAGTCATCATCTTGGCGATATTGCTCTGCAATGGTTGTATTGATTAAATCTTGAACCAGTGAGTCTAAGTTTTTGTAGGAATCTGCGGCTGCACCTGTTGAGTCTAGCTTTGCTGTCGCCAGCACTTGAGCGGGCGCTTTCTCTTTAACGAGAGTGAGCCAGCCTTTATTAACGTCTTGTCCAAGAGGGTTAGCAACAGGATCGGTAGTAGCAGCAACACTTGTGCCGTTGAAGCCAATACGCAGCATATCTAGGGCAAAACGCTTTGTGATGGCACCCTTCATTAGGTTCATCCACTGCCCTTTGCTACCAGAGTTGATCCACTGGGTCATAAGTTCCCAAGGAATGTGTGCTCCTGAATCCGTTTTCACCAATTGGTAGGTGTTACCATCTTGACCAATTTCCACACTGAAGCGACCAGCCGCACGCCCCGTTGACAGACCGTCATCACCCACATCAACCACTTGACCTTGAATTTGATCAACTAGTCCAGTGTGAATCATGCCAAGAAATGCGTGGGAGTGTTTTAGCGCGTCACGCAGCTTAGTTTCCATAACGGGCGTAATGGCAAACATCTTCTCATCAGCTTCGGCACTTGCAGCTTTAAGAGTGCCGCTGATAAATTCTGCTAGATAGGTCTTAAAATGTACCTTGCTCATTTAGAAGAACTCCATGTTAGTGTTAGCACCTTCGCCCTGAGGCTCTTGACCCGGAACCTCTTGTGAAAGCGCGTTGAACTTGCTTTCAAGACCAGAAACTTTTTCCAAAATAGGACTAAGCTTTTCTTCCAGCGTTGCAGAGAAATGCTCCACTGTTGTGCCTTCTGGTTTCACTTCCGGCTCTTGTTTCGGCTCAGGTTGTTGCTGACTAAACTCTTGCTTGAGTTCATCTTTCAGCTCAGTTTTTAACTCACCTTTAAAAGCACTAAATTGCTTTTGCAGTGCTGTTTGTAGTTGCTCTTCGGTCACGTCAGTGTCCTCTGGTTCTGATGGGTTCTCTGGTTTATGTTCACCAGAGGAAAAGAATTGATTGCACATCGAGAAAAAGCGCTCGCTTCGGGTAAAGCATTCTTCGAAGTTAATTTCTTCTAGATGACTACATTCAAGTTCGGTGGTTTCGCCTTGCTTACGCGAGAATTGAAGGAGCGATGTACCTGTGGAGGCTGGGGAGTCAGTCGCAGCTAGGCCCATTAAATAGCAACGCCCTTCGCCCTTGTAATCGGGATTCGGTTCGATAGATGTGAATAGCTTTTGCTTTTTGCGGTTGGCTTCTAGCATATAGTCGTTAGGCTCAAGCTTTGCGAACAGACGCATTTTTCCGTCTTTCTCTTCCGCTTTAAGCTCTACCACTTTGCCCCAGTTTTCACCGTAACCATAAAAACGGCGGTGCTCTGGCCAAATCAATGCTGGGTATTCTTCCATTGAATAGCTCTCAGCCATTTGGGTTAGCCATTCACGGGTAATTTTGCGCCCGTCTACGGTTGGCCCTTCTGTCGCTATGATTTTCCAGTCACTAATCTTTGGCATCTTCGTACTCGAACTTGTTAAACACATCTCTGTTTGAGCAAACAATACGCCTTTGAATGGGTGGTTTCAGCCACTTCAATTCCTAGAAATTCGGATTTAGCCCATATCCGAATTCATCCGAATTTAAGTTAGTCATTTGCGAGATTTCAGGGCGTATGATGCGCTTATGGCATATTCTCCCGAAGTACGACAAGCCGCCCGAGCACTCTATTTGAAAGCTTGGACGCCACGTGAAATCGCTACCGAACTGAACCTGAATAATGAGCGCATCATTTATTACTGGGCAGATAAATTCGGTTGGCGCGATATGTTGCGTGAACAAACTATTGATGAAGCAATAGCAAACCGCATTCAAACGTTGCTCGAATTGGAAGACCCAAGCAAGAACCAGCTAGACATGCTCGATAGGCTTATCAAGCATCACGCAGCTTTGAAGAAACAAAGGGCACAAGAAAAGCAGCAAGGTGAACAGCCTTTAAATGCTGGCAACAAAAAACACGAGAACAAAAGTAACCGTGGTGATCAGCAATCTGGTAGCAACTCAAAATCGAATAAGAAACGTAAAGGCAAAAAGAATGACATTAGCGAACTGAGTGAAGAAGACTTTGCCACGTGGCACGATTCGCTTTTCGCTTATCAACACGTAATGCGCAACAACATCAAACAGCGTATTCGTAACATTCTTAAATCCCGCCAGATTGGTGCAACCTACTATTTCAGTGGTGAAGCTTTAGAAGATGCGATTCTGACTGGTGACAACCAAATCTTTTTGTCAGCGTCACGTGCTCAAGCAGAAGTTTTTCGCAGCTACATCATTGCTATTGCAAAAGAGTTCTTAGACATAGAGCTGACCGGGAACCCGATCATTCTCTCTAATGGTGCTGAACTTCGCTTTTTATCAACCAACAGCAAAACCGCGCAGAGTTACCACGGCCATGTTTATGTTGATGAATACTTCTGGATACCGAAGTTTGACGAACTAAACAAACTCGCTTCGGCAATGGCTACCCATAAAAAATGGCGTAAAACCTATTTTTCGACCCCATCATCGAAAATGCACCAGGCATACCCATTTTGGACGGGCGACCAATGGCGAAAAGGGAGAGATTCACGCGCTAAGATTGAGTTTCCAACGTTCGATGAATACCGCGATGGTGGTGTGCTTTGTCCTGATAAGCAGTGGCGTTATGTCGTTACTATCGAAGACGCTGCAGCAGGCGGTTGTGACCTATTTGACATTGAAGAACTGCAGGACGAATACAGTAAAGACGATTTCGACAACCTGTTTATGTGTGTCTTCGTCGACGGATCTTTATCTGTATTCAAATTCTCTGATCTCGAAAAAGGCATGGTTGACTCTGCTCACTGGCAAGACTTCAAGCCAAACAACAAACGACCTTTTGCCCATCGAGAGGTTTGGTTGGGTTACGACCCATCCCGAACCCGAGACAATGCCTGCTTGGTGGTTGTGGCACCGCCTGTTGTAGCAGGTGAACGGTTCCGCGTATTGGAAAAGCACTATTGGAAAGGACTCAACTTCCAATATCACGTTTCAGAAATCGAAAAAGTCTTTAAGCGCTACAAAGTCACTTACATTGGCGTCGATACCACGGGCATTGGCGGTGGTGTTTGGGATCTGATTTCGAAGAAATACCCGCGTGAAGCTCACGCAATCCACTACAGCAACGAAAACAAAAACCGCCTAGTAATGAAGATGATCGACATTGTAGAAGCCAAACGACTTCAATTTGATGCCGAGCACAAAGACATTGCCATGGCGTTTATGGCGATTAAGCGAGTACCAACGGCCAGCGGCAACGCCATGACATTCAAAGCGGAGCGCAGCCAAACCACAGGCCACGCCGATGCATTCTGGGCTATCTCTCACGCCATTATTAATGAGCCGCTAGATCACTCAACACCAACTAAATCAACTTGGGCAACCGCAGCATGACCGAGCAAACCGAAACTTTAGTCAAACAAGAAGAACAATCACCAGAGTCGGTTTATCACATCGACTCTACACCAGAAGCCATCGACTCCAATAGCTGGATGACTTCCTACTCAGATTTGTTTTACAACGACACCGATAACTACTGGGAACCGCCAGTCTCGCGTACGGGATTGGCCGACATTGCCAGAGCGAACGCCTATCACGGCTCTCTATTGATTGCTCGGGCCAACTATGTCGCTGGAAGGTTCCAACAAGGTGGTGCAACTCGCCGCAGGCACATTCAAGCGTTCTGTCGAGATTACTTCACCTTTGGTGATGGGGCCTTCTTAAAAATTCGTGATGGTTTTAAGCGTGTTATTCGCTTGCACCCGCTACCGGGTATGCACTTACGTAGGCGAAAAAACGGCAATATTGTCATTTTGGAGCGAGACAACCAACAACGCGAGTACCGCAAAGAAGATGTGATTTTCTTGCCTCAGTACGACCCACAGCAACAAGTTTACGGGTTGCCTGATTACCTAGGCAGTATTCAGAGCAGTTTACTAAACAAAGACGCCACTCTATTTCGTCGCCGTTACTACAAGAACGGTGCTCATATGGGCTTTATCTTCTACGCTTCTGACCCGAATCTCAGTGAAGAAGACGAAAAGAAGATGAAAGAGACGATCGCTACATCCAAAGGCGTGGGTAACTTCCGCAGCATGTTTGTGAACATTCCGAACGGGAGAGAGAAAGGTATTCAGTTAATTCCCGTGGCGACATTGCCACCAAAGATGAGTTCGAGCGAATCAAGAACATTACCGCGCAGGACATTCTTGTCGGCCACCGCTTCCCAGTGGGTAAAGCTGGAATCATCCCTCAAGGCACTACCAGTTTAGGCGACCCGATAAAGATTGGTACTGAGTATGCTAAAGATGAAATCATTCCAGTGTGTGAGCTAATTATGGATGAGGTGAATAGCGACCCAGAAATCTCAAATAGTCTCTTGTTAAGATTTGATTGCTAGCGCTAAAAATCGCCCAAGCGTTTAAGGTCACAAATTACTCTTTTTTTGGAAGACCACTTTTATAAAATTAAAGGGTATATGCTACTACTTAAGCTATCATTGCATAAATCGTATAGGAGACAAGATGAAAAGGACTATTCTCATATTACTAATCTCACTGTTGAGTACAATAGCTCACGCTAGTACTAAGTACATTAGCATTGAATATAACGGAAGTGATATTGAACTCAAAAAAAAGAACTGGGTTCAAAAGATGCTAACAGATGAGAACAAACAAGTGGTTCTAATTCTAACTATAATTGACTCAGAAGATCTGCAAAACTCTACAATTTTGATAACACCTAAAAAATTAGACTCGTACTTCAGGACAGATGACGAAGTCCGTTCAAGTTTTAAAAGCAATATTCCAGTATTAACTTTCAAGCCCGTAAAGTCTTTTAGAACTATCTCTATGAAGGTCGACTTCCTTGCCATTGATAAGAATAACTTAAACTCTTTTTCTAATGGCCTTAAGACCTTGGCCTCACTATATAGTAGTAGTCAACCACAAACTGCCGCACTAACACAAACACTCATAGAAAGCTTTTTTTCTATGGTAAAAGATAATCGAAGCGCGTTTATAGAGAACACTATTGGCCTTAAGAACGCATCGCTCAAAGATGGGGAGCCTCGTCTCTATACCTTATACTTCGATAGCAATGGTGACATAGTAAAAGACTTGAATGCACGGAGACCATCATCATCGGCGACATTAAATTTTACTGTGACGTACAATAACAAATACCCATTCGACTGGGAGTCAGGATGGTATGGTCAACCTGGATTAAGCGAAAAAGACCATGAACTATTCGAAATACTCAAAGCCTCAGATGGCAACACGCAAAAAAATGAAAACTGTAATAAATTAAAGCAACAACTGCTAGTTGCTCACGACCATGATACAGCTGAAAAACTGACCGCCATCGCGGTTAATACAATAGCTTGGAGACAAGATGATACTGTACATGGCTGTATCCCACTCACTGAAGCCAAAAACTACAGGGTAAAGTATAAGTTAAGCAAAATATTAGGATGTGAAACCGACCAGTGCTTAGCGACAAAGAAAGCACTCAATGCTCTTCGTAACAACAACAGCTACCGAGCGAACAAAGCTCTGAATGTAAAACTATCTTCAGTTTCAAAGTGCAAAGCTAATTACAATGAATTAATGAAGTGGGAAAACTTTCAATACGACGAGGAAAACAAAAGCTATAACGTCAAAACTACATTAAAGACCTCTGGCGGAGGGCAGCAAAAATATGTGCAATCCTTTGACTGGGAGGACGGTAAACTGTCGAATCATAGTTGCAAAGCTCTATAATTCCTTATATCTAAACCTTCATGTCCAATATAGAAGCTATATTGGACACATTTTTTTCATACCGTACCTGATACACTACTCTCAATGAACCCAATGTAGACATTCTCACTCAGTATTCAAAGATTTTCATCCATTTAGCATCACGCGAAATAGCAAATATTTACCGCCCACAACTGGGCTTTTCATCGAACTTCCCCGCCCATTAACACTGTACAAAAGCACAGCAATTCATCTACTATATTATTGTCAGTCAGCAAGTTAGGTCGATGCCATGAGAGTCCTTTGCCCGGAGTGCGGTGGAAAAAGCCGCATCCAAAAATCAAACAGAATGAGCACGAAATATGCCGATTTATACTGCTCATGCAGTGACCCTGAATGTGGGCATACATTCGTGATGAACTTGTCTTTTAGTCACACTCTTAGCCCTAGTGCTAAAGCAACCTCGCAGTTAGCTTTTAATATGGTTAAAGCTCTAGCACCGGAACATAGAGAAGAGTTGAAGCAGCAGCTTTCCATCCTATAGCTTAAATGTTGGACTCTCCGCTTCATCAGCCATCCTGATTATCGATTGGATGGCTTCTATTTTTTCATCATCCAAAAGATGAGCAAACCTTGCAGTACTCCATCAAGTAGCACTCGCCCCGCTTCCTCTCTTCCATGCTCTGACGTACTGACGGCAACACCATCAATGATCACATCCAACGCGGACTGAAATAGCTGCTTTTCTTTAGACATATCAATATCCTTACAAATCTCAAATGAAATATACTGTATATATAAACAGTATTCCAGAGCGAATTTTCAGCTGTGAGATCTACCGTGAATTTTTGACCAACCAGATCGACACACTAACTAAGTGGCCGTATCGCTATCTGCAACCAAATTTATCTAATGTGCTGTTAGAAAAGACTCAAGTTCTCGTTGATAGATAGCATCACGCATGGTGCAAAAGTGAGAGCGAATTTGAAGCTGCTCTTCTAGGGTTGCGCCTTGGCTAACTCTTTGTCTTCAAGCTCGACGACGTATTGGTATGTCGTTTTCTTTGTGACTTGGTTCATTGGTCTCTCCTACTTCGTATCTTTCATTCAGCTTTGACTATTTTCACTTAGTTTTTAGCCGCGAATCAGCTTTACTGGAACCCACTATAGTGTTTTCAGATTCTTCTCAAAATCTGGCTACATGCGATCAAGGCTTTTGATGTGCTACAGTTTTTAACTGTGCTCACGATAGAATCGTAAAACTGATGTTCAAAAGCGGCTTACTCACAACTACTGGTATACACCGTTAGTTGGTTTGATTAAGAAAAAATGGCTGTACGAGACTAGGCTAAGGATTTGCGTAGGGAGGCTATAAATATAGTTTCGCGAACAAAGAACATTGTCAACACAGGAAAAATCGACTCCCGCTATCATATTGACCACTCAATAGAAGTGCTGTTGTTCGATACTTATTAAAGACCGAAAAATCAGCAACTAAGAAGAATCAACCAAAAGAAATACCGTTGAATAACTATTTTTTGCCAACAAACAAAAATGTGAGTAGCAACACAAAGGTAAGCAACCGCGGTACTACTCTCTTTATGGGATTACCTTCAGTGGCATAGTAAACAATGTAAAGGGGTAGCAAATTTGGTTCTAGACGTTACTAGTGCCATACGTTGTGACTTGTGTTAACTATACTAGTATCAACGTATAAGAGGGATATAGGGGTACATTGAGGAGTATTGAATACTCTTTGCTACTACCCACTAGGTTGACGACATAACCAAAATGGTGGAAAATTGTGCTACATTCATAGTGTCAGTTAAAGTGCACTTACCCCAATAACTACTATTACAAGCAGTCACCTTAGGACAAAATTATGAGCAAGGTTATCCAATTACATAACCGTAGACACGAGCGTGAAGTTGAAGATAAGTTCATCGAACTACTTGATCGTGAAGTAAAAACAGAAGGCAAAGTTAAGCCATTATCTACGTCATTGATTGAGCGAATGGATGCCCTACGTCTAAAAGCAGAGCAGGCAAAAGCGCGCGCCGAAATTCTGGAGGGGTAGGCTCTTGGATACACTGGAAGTACCCGTTCGAAATGGATATGAGTTACACGCGCTAGATATTTTTCAATCTACCCTCGAAACACTCCTGACTGAAGTTGAAAAAATTGCAGAAAGACAGCCTGACGACTTCTTTACCCATCCAAAGTACAAACTGTTCGAAGCAATTCAGAATAACATTTTTGACAATGTTCCAGCAGACCCCGACCATCGAGACTTCAGACAAGGTTTGACACTTGGAAAGCAGAACACTTCATGGCGACGCGTGAAGAAAAAGTCATTGCCCCCACGATACCGCCTTTTTTTTCAATTTCATAGTAAAGTGCCGAAGGTATTGTTTATGCCTGGATAAATGACGATTCAACTATGAGAAAAGAAGGTGCAAAAACTGACGTGTATAAAGTCTTTGAGAAAATGCTCAGCAAAGGGCATATACCTCAAACCTGGGAAGAACTCTACAAGCACGCCAGGCCATTACCTAACTCAAAGGCCGGTGAGTCATAATCGACTTGGCCATTGGAATAAGAACTGCGTGAACTAGGTCGATACAGTCCCCCGCAGCTAAAATTATGTAATCCTCAAATCGTGGGATTATATAAATTTGGCTGCAGTCAATGCTTACACTAAAAGCCTCTCCAGTCGGGATACTCGTTGGTGTCATCATTAAAATAAGATAGCTCCGGTTGTTGATACTGCGGTTCTATCTCCTCTCTTAGTTCGAGCTGTTCATAGAAACTGTCTTCATACAGCCAGCTAAGGTTGTCTACCTCGCTGCGCTGAACTTCCACCAACTGCGGTGGTCGTCGAATGAGATTTCCTTCCGAGTCTTGGTAAACCTCCGCTGGACGGATTTTTATAGAGGTATCGGTATCAACTCGAATACTGCCACCTTTTAGCAGAACGACCACAGAATCATGGTCGATATTGGGTGGGGCTTTCGCCCTATTTTGTGGTGAATCGACTAAACGGTTTAGCTGATCGCCGACCTGAACGTGATGGGGCTCCGTACAGTTATTGACAGAACTCCGAGAGGAGCCAGAGGCTCCAAGAGCGTCGCTTCGCTCCCAAGAGCACACGCTTCATGCTCATCTAACTCATTTGATTTCTTGCGGATCGTCCAAGTCTTAAGGCGAGTTTTCACCTCATTTTGGCGTGTGGCAAATCCTTGGATTTTTCTCACCTCTTCACCATGCATCGATGCAAATGGCAACGACTCGTAGGTGTTGATGATCACTAAGTCTTTCCGTTTAACAAACGGCCCACCCTGCCCCATGATGTAACCCATCCAATCGCCAGTATCGGCAGCAATAAGCGTATTACTAACCGATGCCTCGTCTTCTGCTTGCAGCCTTGCTTGATAACTATTTCCGATCACGTCTAGCAGCTCTTGCTTGCTAATCAGCTTGCTTGGTTTAATAGGGCCAACTAAGTCGCGCATCAGCATGGAATAAAGGGTAAGTAGGTCGATACGCTCCTGTTGATAGAGATAGTCGACAAACGCTTTCTTGTTGGCGTTAGCGAATCGACGTAACTCGCGGTAAGTTGTCACCGGTGCACCACCAAAGAACTGAAACTGGCGAATGTTCCAACGGCTCTTCCAAGCGCTGACATTCTTCGCCATGTCTTTCACTTTTTTACCCGTCTCGTCAGATACCTCATCATCCATGGCGTAGCATCAATATTCTTAGAAATGTACTTTGCGATGTAGCCAGTTGCAGTACCCTTTTCTGGATCGATACAACCGAAATCACAGCGTGGACGGTAATCGAGGGGGCCGATATAAGCTGTTTTTCGAAAGGGTTTCTTTTTCTCTTTTTCGAACTCAGGGTGCAGCTCGCCGCGGTCTTCTTGTGTTGCGTAGCTAATAAAGATGTCACGAACTTGTTCAACGTGTTCGGGGAGCACCCAAATAAGCAAATGCCAATGAGGCGTACCATCATGATGCGGCTCAGCAACGCGGATACCAAACCAACGAATATCTTTACGGGCGAGCTTAGCGCGTATACGCTGCCAAACCCCATTCAGATAAACTTGCGTTTCACGGGGACTCGCTCCGTTCCAATGTTCAATAAAGCCACCCTTTTTGTAGCTATTGTGGTATTTGGACGGTGCTGTAAGGGTAAGAAACAAGCCCTGCAAACCAAGGTCTTCAGCAATGTTTTCACAACCTCGGCAGCGAGTCATAAGCTCATGACGGCGGATAGCAGGGTTAGACACAGACTTCTTCACTGTATCCCACATCTCGCAACGTCTTCCGTCTCTTCATCAAACAGTTCGCTTTGTTTAAAGAAGCGATAGTTTTTTTGCTGCTGCTCTTGATGCTCACGAACGCACGTCCAACTCGCATACGCTGAGGCTCTCGCAGATACTTGCCCCATTGCGATGGCTAGATGCTCACGCATGATTTTACGAACAGCCCATAAACGGTCATACCACCACTTCTCACTTTGCAATCGCGACACATCTTGCAGGGCACTCAAAGCACTTTGCTTTTGGTATTTGCGCGGTGGTTTGATACCAAACTGATTAGCAAACGTTGCCAGCAGCTCGTAGCCTTCAACTTCGGGAATGAATGGATCATCTTCTGGTCGTTGCTTGTTTAACTCTTCAAAATCAAGCTTCGCGAACCGGCTGCCAATGTGTAAGCTCTTTGCGGTCATAATATTGGCCAACTTAAAAGCCATGCCACGCACTTCATCTGACTCCAATTCAACAAGCAAGCGGCTCTTCACTGGCTTGTTATTTTTCTCTGCTAGCTCAAAATCAAACTGGGTTTGTTGATGGGGAAAATCCTCTGGTACACCATATTCAGTAAAGAAAATGTCATCAAAAGGGTTTTCCGCATCATTGTAATCAGAAAAGAGTAAATCGACTTTTTTGTCGTTCGGGATGTTTCGATATTGGCCTAACACCCTCTCAGCTCTCTCGGTAGCGGGCTTTATCTTAGTGCGAAGGTAGATATTGGCAGCTTTGCGACCATTGTTACTAAATTCGGTCAGGTAGCGATCGACAAAATATTTAATCAGGTAATCCGGTAAGGCCTTAAACTGCTGCTGCACCCAAGCGAAATCAGCTGGGTTGGCCTCAAAAATGCGCCTTTGCTGCACGGTAAGTTCATCCGGTTCGACCGGATCATTGTATCGACGAAACGCAAAGCAGCCCGCTTCAACTTCGGTTGAACGGGCTTGCCAAGGAAAGTCATATAAGTCGATTTCGGTTGGTTCGATTAGAGTGTTCATACAACTGTGAGCTCTATCGTTAAGCCCAGCCATAGGCTGCATGTACTCTTGAGCGATAATGGACAATCGAACTCACATGCGGGACGGTCATTTTCATTTTTTCTGCAATTTGTTGTGGGGGAACCCCAACGTCATAAAGCTGCCGACAAAGTTCTACATCGCGATCCGAACCCTTCGCGAGTGGGTACAGCTCCCCGACTCTTCGCAGAGATATTTGTTCGTTGTTTACTCGGGTTTTATTGAGTTTGACTACGCGATTTTTGATCGTCGAAATGGTTGCTCTTCTATAGCCTAGCTCGGACACCAAGTCCGCGATTTCTGCCGTCGACTTATAGCCGGCCCATTTCAAAATCAGAGCGTCTTCCTCAGCTTTGAACTTAGGGTTGCCTAAGTTGTTGCACTTGCCACAGCTTTTTCGGCGACCTCTGCGTAAGTCCACCGTGTTCGCCTCTTTGTGTATATTTCCGCATTCACATTGGCAAACTACGCCCTTACCTGGCTCTTGTTCGATGACCACTAACTTCCCGAACTGCTGACCTAGCACATTGATATAACTAGGGTGGTGCTTACCAAATTGGTGATGCTCGGAGCCACGCTTGACTTGTTGAAACCAGCCCTTTGATACACTCATACTTCCCCCAACTCCTGCGTCGTCACCAACATATAACCACCCTTTTGCTCACCTTTCGAGATCACTCCCTTGGTTAAGTGAGTGCAATCTAGGTCTACGCAGGCTTGGTTGATGGCTTGTTCCATAGTGTCAAAGTCACCAACAAGAACATTGGCAACCTCTTGGGTTTGTTCATGACGGATAATTCCACCGTCCGGGCAAAGCATGATTGCGGCGTATTGCATAGTAGCTCCTCACTTCCCAATGACTGACAAGCAGTACTGTTCAAAGTCATAAAGACGCTCATCGTCCCAACAGCCAAGATCACGCAAGGCAAGCATTTCAATAAACAGGCTGCGGTTTTTCATATCCAACTGTGACCAATGGTGTAGCTGTGGCTTGGCGTTCTCGTTTTGAAAAGAGCGGTACCAGCTCACATAGGTATGAGCGAAGAAGACGCTTGCGCGATCACCCTTCATAGCTTCTTTGATGTCGGCTAAGACAACCTCCAATGAGCGATGGGTTTGAACGGGTGTGAGCTTTTTGGCAATCGCATCAAGTTGGATGAGCATTTCTTCTTTTTGCGTGTCACTACCTAAATCGAATCGCTGCTCAATCTGCTCAAACGACTGGCTAAACAGGTGTTCGTATATGTTGCTCATGCGACTTCCTCCGCTTCTTCTTGGTCACGGATTTGCGCGACCCTTTCGATAATCTTGTCTTCAACAGCCAGTAAATCTTCTAGCGCTTCTTCGCTATCCAAAATCACTAGGTTATAAACTCGGTGAGTGGCGTTGTCTGAGAACAAGACAATGTTCATCAGCTTCATTTTGGATGAGTACTCAATTCGAATACTCAGGACGTCAGCACAGTCCATTGCTAAGGCATACAAACTTTGAATCGTGGATAAGACTTCGCGTTTAATCGCGATTTTGGCTACTGTGTTATTCATCTTTCCTTGCTCCTACGCTAAGACGAAAAAAGAGCCCCTAAACGGCTGGGGCAAAGTTGGCTAGTAATGGATAGGGTTAATGTGTGCTGCTAAAGTGGTAGTGCTTCAATCGACGAACATCACCCAAATGCTTGTCAAAACCGACAACGGCTTCTTTCAGGTACTGCATCCCCTTGCGGATTTTCTGCAGTTCCAAATCATCGAACGACTCAAATTCACGCTTGTAATCTTTTGCAGGTAAACCACCTGCGATAAGCACTAGACCTCGGCTCTTGTCCGGTAGGCTATTGAACATTTTTTTCAGCTTGCGGCGTGTTGCTTCGCCGTTGAACAGTGACTTACACGCAGCGATGCTGTCTGCTGCGCTGGGCGCTTGGGGTTGTATTGCTTGTTGTCTGGCTAACTGACTCATGGGGACTCCTTAGGTTAAACCTGGAATTGCTGCACCATTCGCCAAAACATCAGAGCCAAACTGCATAAGTGGCTGTAGGCCTGTGGTGCGGTCTTCGATTTCATTGATTAGCAGGACGAGGTTGCCGATACCTGCTTGCGCTTTTTGGATAAGAGATTGCTTTTGTGTTCTTGAGAAATGGTTTTGATTGCCGTGTGCTAACGCCCATGCGGAGAGTTCGCCAGCGTTGGCGTTGTGTTTGAATAAGCGCCCTACTATGGACTCGGCTTGCTCGGCTGACTCGATAGGTGCGGTGACGACGTCGAGCCCAAGCAAAAGACTGTTGACCAGCGTGTAATTCCCGCTGACTTTCGAAACCGCGATAAGCTCGACAGGTTTCAGCACGTGTGGCTGATCTGGATTGAGCTTGTTGCGCAGCATGGTTGGCGACATTTCTAGCTCTCTGGCTATCGCTTCCATGTTTTCTTGTCTCGCGAATGAGAAACAAGCCTCGTCAAATGACTTTTGTTTGAGCTCACGAAATTCGCACATTGAGTTCTTTTCGTTCATGGCTAACACTCATTTAAAGAAAAAGGTACGAGAACGAATGACCAACCAATGACGTCTAGCCAAATTGGGCATTTATCTGGGTATCTTTTTTCCCAAGCCCTACTCAATGCATCTCGCAAAGTGGGCTTGGCCGATGGTGACAAGGCGAACTTCATACCTCTTGCTCCGCTGAGCGCTGCATCAGCTTTGGCAAGTTGATAAGAACCGAGCCTTTCTCGCCTTTCTTTTCAAGGATTGGGATATCGCCATTTGCTATGGCGCGATTTAGAGAGGAAGCGGACCAGCCAGTACGCCTAAGAAACTCTTTTTTAGTACAAAAAGGTGCGTCAACCGCTATTTGAATAGTTGCCATAATGGTATCCTACTTGTTTGAATGCATTTGATGGTTATTGAGTGAGATTGGTAAACCATCATTTCCTTTGAGATAAAGTTACGATCAAATTCTATCATTTGCAAGATTTAATATCGGATAGTTGATTTTAGATCCCATTTAAATGAATTTGCCAATAGTTCGCCATTTAAGTGAGAGTTTGTTTGCCATATGAGTAGATTGGAAGCCAAAGTTCCCCCATTTGACTATCTAAAGGGGAGAAAATTTACGGAAAAACTAAAAGAGGTGACAGGTTGTAAGACATATGAGCTTATGAGTGACTACTATGGCGTACCTAGTTCAACGTTTTCGACTTGGCACCACCATGACCGAACAGGTTTTGAGTTAATTGTGCGTGAACACTTAGAATCTGGAGCCTCTGTTCGCTATATGGCGCTAGGAGAAGGGAAACCTTTCCCTGAAGATGAGGAAGTGACAGCTCCGACAAGCAGCTTGGACAAATATAGCCTTATCAACGGCACACTAGAAAAAACAGGTAGTGTTGAAATGGGCGTGTCAACGCTAAGTGACTTTGGCTTGGTCAAAGGTAGCGTGATTGTCTTAGAGCAAAACGGTTGTCTGCAATACATAAACCAGACTGAAACTAAGCCAGCCTCGGGTGACTATTTATTGGATATAGACGGCGTTTTGTCTGTGAACTATGTCCAGCGTTTGCCAGGCAAGAAGCTAGCGATTGCTTTCGACACATCCACGATTGAAGTGTCTGAGGATGACATTAAGGTGCTTGGGCGCGTAGCGATGGAAATGAAGAAGAAATGAACCCGATAGTTGATAAAGTAACGGAACCTACTTTCACCAACTCTGCAAAAGGCTTAATGACCTTATTCTGCATTGGCTTAGCGCATATGGTCATTGGGGTAGAATTAACAGATGCCAAGATTGCCATTCCTTGGCTTCCTACTGTTAACTTTTCAAGCCCTGAAAATCTCATTTATCTCTACTGGGGACTAGTCTGGTACGCCATGTATCGCTATGTCCTTGAACATGCGACCGAGTTCAGAAAACACTGGTTCAATGCTTTAGCAAGTAGCTTGGGTATGGGGAGAGTCGGAGAAAGCTTTGTGCGAAAGTCAATGTTCCTTGGTAGTGATTTTTACACTGTTAACACACGAAAAATCGAAAGTTTAGAGATACACACAGTTAATATAGATACGTATTCACATGTTTATGCCATTGATGATGTAGAGTATGACTCTGAGATAGCGTACACATTTAAGTTTAAGTTCCGTGACAACTATCAATTCGATTCTATCGAATGCTATGAAAACCCTGCGTTTACAACTTCTGAAGCAGCCCTGCACGACGAAGTTCTAATGAATAAGTGGGGACTAAAGGCTTACGCTAGCGAGGGTGAAATTACTTATCAAACATCTAAAGCCCTCTGCTTCAGCTATCGAATGCAGTTGTTGTGGTTTAAAACCAGCCATTACCTAAAAGAACTGCTCAGAAACAGAGAGGTGTTTGATCTCTCTCTGCCCATCATTTTTAACATGTGTTTGTTTTGGGTATGGGTAGTAACACACTATAAAATTGAAAGTTTGATTTAAGAAGCAAGAATCTGCACACAGCTAGGACTCACGGGAAGAAGTTGCAGATGCAAAAACTTAAAATAGTTAATTGAAAATACGTAGAAATGAAGGGAATAGAATGGATAGTCTAATTTCTGAACTGTTGAACAAAGTAAACCTCTTTGACGGAGCACTATTATCAATCTTGGCATTGATAGTCCAGTTTATAGTCCAGCTTTACAAAAAAATAAAATTAGAGCGTGAACTGAAACTGCTAGCCTCCCAATTTAAAAAGAATACTATTGACAAAGCTGACAAATATAGTCATCTACACAATACGCTTATAGACTACTATCGTGAGGTAGACCCCGATAACTCTAGCGTATCAAGGAATCTTCGTTCACTCTTTACAATAATCTATGATACTTCTGTAATCCTACTTGCCATAGAAGGCCTTACTGACGCCAGTAAAAGAAAAAGCAATACTATTGTAGGCATGATGATAAAAGAGCGAGCTACTGCTGCAAACAAAAGCCACTTATTGCTACTAGGCACACTTGTAGTTTATCTGATAATTTCATCAACTTCTCTTATAAACTTTAATTGGCTCGCTGTTATATTTCCGAGTGTTTTGTTGCTTGCACTTCATGCAGACCAATACTTGGTCGCATATCGAATCCGTAAAGGTTGGTATGGGCGAAACGAATATGAAGCTAGAGAAATCATTGACTTCATTCTTAGTCACGCGGAAAAAGACGACTTCAACGACGAGGGCGGACTGAAAAAATTGATGGACGCACCTGAGAATACTTCCCACCAACAATCGACCAATGAAGACTGGGTGAAAGCATAATGAATCTAGAAGATACTACTCAACTATTCAGAAAGTCGCTCAATTTTTGTTTGTTGCAAATAAGCAAGGAACGTCTTTGGGTGTCGTCATAGGTGTTTTTTCACATGGCATTATAAGTATGCTATTACCAACACTCAAAACTTTCACAGGACTCGATTTCGGCTCTCTCAAAATCTGGCACCTGATTGCATTTTGGGTCGCTGCTTTCAATTTCAAACCCTATTTAAATCGAAACAAACCTGACGCTAAAATTGAAGCTGCTATTGATCAAATCAAGCGTATGGAATCGAGCGGGCAAATCACAAAATCGCAGGCAAAGGTGCATTACCACAATTTGAGCCTCAGGGTGCTAGAGAGCGTAACCCTTAGTGGAAGTGCGTCATCTGCGCGTGGAACATCCAGTAACAGTTAACATTATCAGCAAGTTTTTCGAGCCTCTGAAAAACAACATATGAAGGCTCAAAAGAAGAAATGTTTTAGGAGTATACTCATTGTCTACTAATAATTCTTCCGAGGTATCTAAGCTAACCAAATGGTTCTGGTATACCGTCATCATTGGTCTTATTCCGATTCTATTGAGACTTTTTTCAAGCCTAGTCATAGATGGTGTAGCGGTAGTAAAAGCAGCTGATTTTATAGCGGTAGGCTTTGTGTTACATATTTCCATATTCAACGAGCTTGAGCATATGTCCGGCGATCAAACGTGGAAGACTGTAAGCAACGTAGGTCGATATGTGCCATTGTCATTTATGGTGGTCTCATGTTCCTTCTGCTGGTTGAGGAGTCTGGCTACGATAAAATTAATGTCGATTCTTTGACCAACTCCTCTATCGTTCTAGCAGTATGTTCTTTTATACTCTGCTTTGTCATTTTCTTTAGACTTAGTTCTAAGGCAAAAGCAAGTAATCCCGAGACGGCAACTACAAGCGGAGAAGCGGCATGCTGAATCTTTTAGTAAGTACAATAACCATATTGTCGGTATGTGCCACTGTTGTTTTCTCTGTATGGACAATTGTCGATACTCGCCGCAAATACTCTCATCAAGACTTTGTAGAACGTAGAACAACCAAAAAAGAAGAAGCGGAAAAGCGCTTTAAAAACAAAACTAGGCTAGGAAAATGATTAAGAACTTTATCTATTTGGATGAGCAAAAATTATACTCTTTCTCATCGCAACTCTTTGAAGGTGTTACAGAATACCTTTTAAGCCAAGAGGGATTAGAACACACCGAACAAGAAACTCAAAAGGGCACTATTGCATCAGGTAGAGCAATTGCCGACGCCGTAAAGCAAGCCTCTCAGTCTACTACTAAAAAATTTCTACACGACTATGCTTTTAACCTATTTGAAGGTGAGTTAATCAATAATAACCTTCTTATTGATGTCGTTTCAGGTAGCCACACACATTCAGACATATGCCGATCCGAAAAATCATTTATCCGCATAAGAGCAAAAGGCAAGTTTGTTGATCTAAAAGAAATTCGAGAACTATTCAATAATTTCAATGCTATAGGTGACGCAATTGCAAAAGCACAGCTGATAGAGGGATATCAAAAATTAGCCACGTTACAATCAGAGAAACAAAATAGTAAAGCAGCCAGCAAGCTTCGCTCTGAGCTAGATATAGCCGTTCGAAAAATGAAAGAACAAACCGAGATGAATCTGCCCAAAGAGCTTATCAGTAGTGTAAGTACTATGCTTGAGCAGTTTGGCGATGACATCGTTCGATTCAAACAGTATGTTGGTGGTACGGAGTATTCAACATGTATGTCAACTGAGTGCTTCAGGGACTCTGTTACAGCTATTTGTCGCAAGTACGCGAGAAAGACAGCCAAAGAGTTCGTTGTCTTAGGTACCATTTGCCACTCACACGACACACCTGATGTAGAGATCAAAGAAATTCCCGAGGATGCAAACATGCTTTCTCATATGGTCGGTCTAGCGGAAAACTTGTACGATCTAGAGCAAACCTTTGGCGCCAAACTTGATAATGAAATTATTATCGAGCCTATTGCTGTATACACTGAATTGTAGCCGAAAACCGCAAACGCTACTGACATTCTCCAAGCAGAAATGTACAGAAGAAGTTGGTAGCTCCTCCTTTGGTTCTCACAGTCTTCCCGCATCTTAACCACAAGGAAATGTTAATATGAGTGAGAATTTTGTTGATCCTGATGAAATATTTGACTCCTACTCATTGATTGATAGACAGCCTTTCGCTGAGTACCTAACTAACTATCTCATTTCAAAATCACATGACGGTTATGTACTTAACTTAAACGCTGAATGGGGAGCAGGTAAAACAACTTTCTTACAGTGTTGGTACAACCTTCTCCGTCATAATCACCCTGTGATTTACTTCGACGCTTGGAAGTCTGATTTCACACATGACCCAATGATTGCGTTGATGGATTGCTTTCATAGTCAGCTCTCCAACTATCTGCATGACGAAAAAAATAAGATAATTGATCTATTAGAGAAAGGGATGTTCTTTGTTCGCAGAACCACACCTTCTCTAGTCGTTGGTTACCTCAAAAATAAAGTCGGAATGGACGGTGATGAATCTTTGTTAAAAGACATCAGTGACGAATTCCAAATTGATAGCAATGAATGTGGTGATGCACTAAAAGAAATTCTTAAAGGTGTGCTAGAACAAAGAGCTAAAGTAAATGGGATCTCAGACTTCAAAAATGCATTGTCTGAACTATCTGAGACTTCCCTCAAGGCAGACCAAGGCATGAGTAAGCCGATATTCGTACTAATTGATGAACTAGATCGCTGTCGCCCAACTTATGCTATTGAACTAATAGAGTGCGTAAAACACTTCTTCAAAACCAAGAATTTTGTTTTTGTTTTGGCAACCGATACGGACCAGCTACAGCATTCCGTTCGCGCTATCTATGGCGAAGGTTTTGACTCAGAAAGCTATCTTAGTCGATTCTTTGATACCAGAGCTACGCTACCTGCACCAACAACTTTTGAGTTCATAAAAGCCAAACTTCAAAAAGTAGGTATAGATAACGACAAAGCAACTGAGTTTATAGAAGCAGCTTTTAATTGGCATGAAGTGTACTCTCTACGAGAAATATCTAAGATACTTCAAGTCTTGGATTTCGCTGCGAATGGCAATAAGGAGTTTAAACTGTTACCCCTTTTACTGCTGTCAATATTAAAACATCGTTTTTCCTCGTTTTATACACAATACAAAGAAAGCATCATTTCGCCCCCATATCGGTCAAACACACATGACACTAGAGGACATGGCGATAGCACCTTAATAAAAGCAAAACGTTCACAAACCTTTGTTGTAATAAGAAAGAACCAAGATATTGCATTCATATTTAATCATATTCTTCAAAGCATAGAACAGTATGAGTACCGTGACATTGCTGATTTCAAGGCTACTATTACACAACGAGGGGGAGATGAAACAGCTAATATTTCTCAGCTATCCCAAGCATTCTCTAATGAATACACACTAGGTGCAGATAACATCTCATCATCTAATGCAAGCAAAAAGGACTACTTTAACCTCATCGACTTTGCAGGGTATATTGATTAATGAGTGTTAGAAACCTTAAAGATGGAAACAAAAAGCCATGGATATGCGAATGCTACCCAAAGGGCAGAAAAGGTAAACGCATTCGTAAGCGCTTCGCCACCAAAGGTGAAGCACTCGCTTTCGAAAAGTTCACTATGGCAGAGGTCGATGATAAGCCTTGGCTTGGTGATAAGAAGGACTTGCGCTCACTTCAGGACTTAGTCGAACTCTGGTACAAGCTGCACGGCCAGCACCTCAAGTCTGCGAAAAAGGTTTACCCTCGCCTCTGTACCATCGTTGAAGAGCTAGGCAATCCGTTTGCTATCAAGTTTACAGCGAAAGACTTTGTGCACTGGCGTTCTAGTCGCAAGTCTAAAAACCGTTATGGCGATGAGACTACCGCAGGCTCATCCATTTCGGCACCCACCAACAACCTTGATTTAAGGTATTTACGAGCGGTATTCAACGAGCTGATTTCCCTTGGTGAATGGACTCAACCTAATCCCCTCGCCACAGTTAAGTCGATTGCGGTTACAGAGTCCGAAATGGGCTTTTTCTCAAATAGTGACATCGCTACCCTCTTCGACAGGATCAGCAAAAGCAAACGCGCCAAAGAGTACGAGCTAGTCTGTAAGGTATGTTTGTCTACCGGAGCTCGCATATCCGAAGCCAATAACCTGCGCCTCCCGCAGATTACGAAGCATAAGATCACGTTCTTAGATACCAAGAGCAAAAAGAATCGCACTGTGCCTATCACTGAAAAGCTCTACAACGAGCTGATGGCATTTGAGCGTACGGGTGAAAAAGACAAGCTGTTTAAAAACTGCCTTCATGGCATTGCGTATATTGTTAAGCAAACATTTCCTCAACTGCCAGACGGACAAAACACCCATGTGTTTCGTCATACCTTCGCAAGCCGATTTATGGAGGCCGGAGGAAATATTCTAGTTTTGCAAAAAATTCTTGGTCACAGCGACATCAAAATGACGATGCGCTATTCCCACTTTTCACCCGATCACCTCATTCAGGCAGCAGAGCTAAACCCAATTTCCAAACTAGGTCTGTAAGCAAAAAATGGCGGCAAAATGGCGACAGGCTTTCTCGATACTGGTCATTATTGGATAATACTAGCAAAACAGAGGAAAATTAAACTGTTGAAATTACTCTGAAAGCCTTGATTTTGCTGGGTTGAGGAAAAGGCTATGTA
>JYJJ01000015.1 GCA_003263775.1 Vibrio maritimus | reverse complement strand
CCTGTGGTCCTGTGGTCAGAAAAACCCATAAAACAAGCTCTGTCAAAAACTTAAAACAATCAGCATTGGCCCTCCCCATAGGGCCACAGGGCCATAGATCCGCTCTTCAACCGCTCTTATTCCGGATATTCCTCAAACATCTTATGAACCTGCTCCTGCACAAACACATCCCTATCAGCAGGTTCCATCGTTTCCGTTAGCTGACGCTGCGAGACTGAGCGCCACACCACGTCGTTCGTTTTCGGGTCAACGAGTTCTACTGCCAACTTACCAAATTTTTTCTCCTTTACTCGGGTTGGGGTGCGGACGCCAACACCGTAGCCGCTGTTGTACCCACCCGTGCCGATACCAAACCCGAAGCTAGGACCATCAGCTCTTAATTCTGTGCCCTCGAGGATGTCATAGCGCACGACTAGGTCGGCATTCTGTTCCACCATGGAAAAGCCCTTAGCATTGAGTTCGCTATCAACGGCTTGTTTAATGCGTGCACCATCTAAGCTGACTGGCACCTCAGCGTTTTCTTGATATTGATAAGTGTTGAACGCAGCGAAGTTGACACTGGAATTGTAATCGGTCGCGACGTCAGAGGCACAACCCGTGACGAGTAGCAACGAAGTTAGAAACGAAATAAACACTTTGGACATTGAGGTGCCTCACTACACAAGACCTAGTTAAAGCGTAGTCAAGCTCCAACAAAAATGCCGTTACTCCCTCTCTAGGAAATAACGGCATCTCATTATTTAGACGTAAGTAATTGGCAGTTTATTACTTGTGGTAAGGCTTAGATAGCTCGTGAACCGCTTCAACAAACACACCTGCGTTTTCTGGCGGTACATCAAGGTGAATACCGTGGCCGAGGTTGAACACGTGACCTGTACCACCATCGCCAAAGCCTTCTAGAATGGTCGCCACTTCTTCACGAATACGCTCTGGTTGTGCGTAAAGCATCGATGGGTCCATGTTGCCTTGCAGCGCCACTTTGTCACCCACGCGAGCTTTCGCATCGGCAATGTTAATGGTCCAGTCTAGACCAACCGCATCACAGCCCGTTGCAGCGATTTGCTCTAGCCACATACCACCGTTCTTAGTGAACAAGGTCACTGGAACGCGACGACCTTCGTTTTCACGAATCAGACCATCCACAATCTTGTGCATGTACTGAAGTGAGAACAGGTTGTAGTCACGAGGTGTTAATACACCGCCCCAAGTATCAAATACCATTACAGATTGTGCACCGGCTTTGATCTGTGCATTGAGGTATTCAATTACGCTGTCTGCTAGCTTATCAAGAAGGGCATGCAGGATTTGTGGCTCTGCGTACATCATCTTTTTGATCTTAGTGAATGCTTTTGAGCTACCACCTTCAACCATGTAAGTCGCCAACGTCCACGGGCTTCCAGAGAAACCAATAAGCGGTACGTCACCATTTAGGTCTTTACGGATCTGACGAACCGCATTCATAACGTATTTCAGCTCACCTTCTGGATCTGGAATGCCAATCTTGTCGACATCTGCTTTACACGTGATTGGACGCTCAAACTTAGGACCTTCACCCGCTTCAAAATACAAGCCTAGACCCATTGCATCTGGAATCGTCAAGATGTCAGAAAATAGAATGGCGGCATCTAGCGGGAAACGGCGTAGTGGCTGAAGGGTCACCTCAGACGCTAACTCTGCATTCTTACACAGTGACATGAAATCACCCGCCACAGAGCGAGTCTCACGGTATTCTGGTAGATAGCGGCCAGCTTGGCGCATCATCCATACTGGTGTGTAATCTACAGGCTGCTTTAGCAACGCTCGAAGATAGCGATCGTTCTTTAATTCCGTCATTCTTTTTTCTCCAATTCGAAAGGCGTTAGTTTACCGCTATTCATTCATGGTTGGCAGCCTTAGATAACAATTCTTTTACTAAATTTTGAGGGTCATCCAGTATGCTGCGTGAACGCTCAAAAAAGAGTCACTTTGCAAAGCAGATCATATTATCAATACGCAGTTTTGAGGTGAGTTTGCCAATGGAGGGAAGGAATGTTAAAAGTTTGTTTGCTAGCGAAAATTACAATAATACTACTGAGTCTTAGGACTCAGCATCTCATAACGACATCTTACTTACCCCCTCCGCACGCGGAGGGTTTTTTTTGTCACTTTTCTGCTGAAGCGGCATCGACCGTGGCATGAATCAGCGCCCTAGCAATTGTTCCTTCCGGTGCCACTAGCGGCAGTTCTTTGGTATCAAACCACTGCGCATCTTTAAGTTCCGTGTAATCCGGTTTGATCTCACCACTCTCGTAATCGGCAAGAAAGGCCATCATCATACTCGATGGAAATGCCCATGGCTGACTACCAAAGTAGCGGATGTTGTCCACCTTAATTCCCGTCTCTTCTTGCACTTCACGGGCAACGCAAGTCTCGAGTGTTTCGCCCACTTCCAGAAAACCCGCAATCACCGTGTACATACCACCCGCGTGGCGATTGTGCTGAGCCAGCAGAATTTGCTGCCCTTTTCGAACGGCGACAATAATACATGGGAAAATGCGTGGATAATGCAGCGTTCTGCAGTCCTGGCACTGCATAGCGAGCTGATTGTGGTTGAGATGGTTGCGCCCTCCACACTGAGGACAAAAACGCATAGATTGGCTCATATAGCCATATTGAATCGCTTTGGAAAGTTGATAGAACAGCGCTTCTGGTAAGTGAAGCAGTTCGCGCAGCGATGTCAGTTCTCGCTCGCCGTCTAAGTCGGCATCGTTCAGCCACATCACAGGGTGGCCTTCAAACTCACCCACTTGAATCGCTTGCTCGGCAGGTAGGGAAAATTGCTCTGCTGAGCCAAACGGAACATCGCCATCTGCAAGCCAAAGCTCGTTCCCTGACACAACACACCAATAAGCTTGACGAATGGTTGCTTTACTTTTTTTTAACATCATCAATCCTCTTCACTTGCAGTTCGACCATTTTACTGGCAATCTAATTTCATACCAGCTAGAAAACTCGAAATTCTAACTCTGGTGAATGAGAAACGAATTCTCTTTTACTCTTTGTCATTACAAAGCGTGAGACTGTCAATTACAGTCCCCGATCATGAGGACATGGTCATGTTAAATAAATTCAAACAAGTACAAGAACAATGGGGTGGCTCTAGCGAGGTCATCGACCACTGGCTAGAAACCAGACAAGCGCTTATTGTTGAATACTGTAAGCTCGGCTCCCTACAACCCGCTAACGCTCAGTCGAATGTGATCGAGCTACCTACCGCCAAAGAAATCAGCTCATTCTGCGACCACCTCGTGGATTACATCTCCGAAGGTCACTTTAAGATCTATGACATGGTGATGGATAAGTGGAAAGCGACCGGTTTTAAAACCAATGACGATATCGATGCCACCTACGCTAAGATCGTTCTCACGACCGACCCACTGCTTGAGTTCAATGACAAGTACGTGCAAGTGAAGATTGAAGATGAGCTTCCTGGCTTTGAGGAAGACATGTCTAAGGTTGGTGAGATACTTGAGCTGCGCTTTGAAGTGGAAGATAAGCTGATTCAGCTGATTGCGGACAGTTTGGCGATTCCGCCAGGCGCGTAACAAACCACTGGATATTATCGATTAAGACTGTACTAGAAGTGCAGTCTGAGTTGTTGCACCGAAAGATTAACTCTAGCTGCTGTTAACTGCTCCAAATTCTTGTCGGTTGTCCACTTTCTTTCAGATACAAAAAAGGCGCCTTTCGGCGCCTTTTGTCATTTCGCTCTGCGATTACTCGTCAGAAGAGAAACCTGCGTTTAGTAGCGCTGCTAGGTTGTCCGTCGCTTGTTCAGCTGATGGACCTTCTTGAGCTTCGTCACGCTTAGCTTGACGGTCTTGGTGATACGCAAAACCAGTACCCGCTGGGATCAGACGACCCACGATAACGTTCTCTTTCAGACCACGTAGGTCATCACGCTTACCAGATACCGCTGCCTCTGTTAGTACGCGCGTCGTTTCTTGGAACGATGCTGCAGAGATGAACGATTCTGTTGCTAGCGATGCCTTAGTGATACCTAGTAGGTCACGCTCGAAACGTACAAGTTCTTTGCCTTCAGCTTCTAGCTGACGGTTTGCGATCTTAACGCTTGAGTATTCAACCTGCTCGCCTGGTAGGAACTCAGAGTCACCAGCATGAGTGATAGTACACTTACGTAGCATTTGACGAACGATAGTCTCAATGTGCTTATCGTTAATCTTTACACCCTGTAGACGGTATACTTCTTGAACTTCGTTCGCGATGTATTGAGTCACAGCGTGAATACCACGTAGACGTAGAATGTCATGCGGAGTTTCTGGACCATCAGCAATTACGTCACCACGCTCTACGCGCTCACCTTCGAACACGTTTAGCTGACGATGCTTAGGAATCATCTCTTCGTAGTTATCGCCACCATCACGAGTGATGATTAGACGACGCTTACCTTTCGTCTCTTTACCGAATGAAACGGTACCAGAGTGCTCAGCAAGGATTGCTGGCTCTTTTGGCTTACGAGCTTCGAATAGGTCCGCAACGCGAGGTAGACCACCGGTGATATCTTTGTTACCGCCAGATTTCTGTGGAATACGTGCTAGCGTATCACCCACACCTACTTCTGCGCCATCTTCGATGTTCACGATCGCTTTACCAGGTAGGAAGTAAAGTGCTGGCATTTCAGTGCCTGCGATCATTACGTCGTTACCTTGCTCATCAACAAGTTTGATAGCTGGACGCATATCTTTACCTGCTGCTGGGCGAGCTGCCGCTTCTGTAACTTCGCTTGAAGATAGACCTGTTAGGTCATCTGTTTGACGAGAAACAGTTACGCCGTCGATCATGTCTACGAACTGGATGCGACCTGCTACTTCAGTGATGATTGGAAGCGTGTGCGCTTCCCAGTTTGCCACTGTTTCACCAGCTTGAACTGCATCGCCGTCACCTTTAGTCAGTAGTGAACCGTAAGGAAGTTTGTGCTTCTCTTTGGTACGACCGAACTCATCGATGATCGTCATTTCTGACGCACGAGAGGTGATAACCAGTTTCTTATCTTTGTTGATAACAAACTTAGCGTTGTGAAGTTTCACAGAACCTGTGTTCTTAGCTTGGATGCTGTTCTCTGCTGCTGCAGTAGATGCCGCACCACCGATGTGGAACGTACGCATCGTAAGCTGTGTACCCGGCTCACCGATAGACTGAGCAGCGATAACGCCCACTGCTTCACCTTGGTTCACTAGGTGACCACGTGCTAGGTCACGACCGTAACACTGTGCACAACAACCGAAGTCTGCATCACAGGTAACTACTGAGCGCACTTTCATGCTGTCTACAGAGTTATCTTCCATGATCTGACACCACTTCTCATCAATCAGAGTATTACGTGGGATCAGAACTTCTTCAGTACCTGGCTTAAGAACGTCTTCAGCAACTACACGACCTAGCGCAAGCTCAGAAAGTGCAACTTTAACGTCACCACCTTCGATGTGCGGCATCATGTCGATACCTTCGTGCGTACCACAGTCGTGCTCGTGAACTACTACGTCCTGAGCAACGTCTACTAGACGACGAGTTAGGTAACCCGAGTTCGCTGTTTTCAGTGCCGTATCCGCAAGACCCTTACGAGCACCGTGCGTTGAGATAAAGTACTGAAGTACGTTTAGACCTTCTTTAAAGTTCGCGGTGATTGGCGTCTCGATGATTGAACCATCTGGACGTGCCATCAGACCACGCATACCAGCAAGCTGACGAATCTGAGCTGCAGAACCACGAGCGCCCGAGTCAGCCATCATGTAGATGCTGTTAAACGACTCTTGTTGCTCTTCTTCACCGTCACGGTTGATAACCGTTTCAGATGATAGGTTGTCCATCATCGCTTTCGCTACGCGATCGTTGGTCGATGCCCAAATATCGATCACTTTGTTGTAGCGCTCACCCGCTGTTACAAGACCAGATTGGAACTGATCCTGGATTTCGCGAACTTCTTCTTCTGCTGATTCGATTTCGTCGTACTTCGCTTGAGGTACAACCATGTCATCGATACCAACAGATACACCTGAAAGTGCTGCGTAAGCAAAACCAGCGTACATAACTTGGTCAGCGAAGATTACAGTGTCTTTTAGACCCAGCTTACGGTAAGCCTCGTTCAGTAGGTTAGAGATTTGCTTCTTACCTAGCTTTTGGTTTACCAAGCTGTATGGAAGACCTGATGGCACGATTTGCCATAGCATTGCACGACCGATAGTGGTATCAACCATCTTAGTCTCAGTTGTACTGTTGCCATCTTCGTCAACTACCGTTTCAGTGATACGTACTTTTACGCGAGCGTGCAGCTCTGCGCTCTTAGTACGGTATGCCTTCTCAGCCTCTTCAGGGCCGGCAAGGTACATACCTTCACCTTTCACGTTGATCTTGTCACGTGTCATGTAGTACAGACCCAATACAACGTCCTGAGAAGGTACGATGATCGGATCACCTGATGCTGGCGACAGAATGTTGTTTGTCGACATCATCAGAGTACGAGCTTCAAGCTGTGCTTCTAGAGTTAGAGGCACGTGAACCGCCATTTGGTCACCATCGAAGTCCGCGTTGTACGCCGCACACACTAGTGGGTGTAGCTGGATCGCTTTACCTTCGATTAGTACTGGTTCGAACGCCTGGATACCAAGACGGTGAAGTGTTGGTGCACGGTTCAATAGTACTGGGTGTTCGCGGATTACTTCGTCTAGGATATCCCAAACGATCGCTTCTTCACGCTCTACCATCTTCTTAGCAGCTTTGATTGTCGTCGCCATGCCACGAGTTTCTAGCTTGCTGTAGATGAATGGTTTGAATAGCTCTAGTGCCATCTTCTTAGGAAGACCACACTGGTGCAGACGAAGGTATGGACCTACTGTGATTACAGAACGGCCAGAGTAGTCTACACGCTTACCTAGTAGGTTCTGACGGAAACGACCTTGTTTACCCTTGATCATATCAGCAAGAGATTTCAGAGGACGCTTGTTCGAACCTGTGATCGCACGACCGCGACGACCGTTATCTAGAAGGGCATCAACAGACTCTTGCAGCATACGCTTTTCGTTACGTACGATGATGTCCGGAGCCGCTAGCTCTAGAAGACGCTTCAAACGGTTGTTACGGTTGATTACGCGACGGTATAGGTCGTTCAGATCAGACGTTGCGAAACGGCCGCCATCTAGTGGTACTAGAGGACGTAGATCTGGCGGAAGTACCGGAAGCACAGTTAGGATCATCCATTCAGGGTTGTTACCTGATTGAATAAACGCTTCAACTAGCTTCAGACGCTTAGTGATTTTCTTACGCTTAGTTTCTGAGTTTGTAGACTCAAGCTCTTCGCGCATCATCTCTGCTTCAGCGTGCATGTCCATAGTAGACAGCAGATCTTTGATCGCTTCTGCACCCATCTTAGCAGTGAACTCATCACCCCATTCTTCTAGACGATCAAGATACTCTTCTTCAGTAAGCATCTGTGATTTTTCTAGATCCGTCATACCCGGCTCTGTTACTACGTACATTTCGAAGTAAAGAACGCGCTCGATATCACGTAGCGGGATGTCCATTAGCAAACCGATACGAGATGGTAGCGATTTTAGGAACCAGATGTGAGCTACTGGAGACGCAAGCTCGATGTGGCCCATGCGGTCACGACGAACTTTAGTTTGTGTAACTTCTACACCACACTTCTCACAGATAACACCACGGTGCTTCAGACGCTTATATTTGCCACAAAGACATTCGTAGTCTTTAACTGGACCAAAGATACGCGCACAGAACAGACCATCGCGCTCAGGCTTGAACGTACGATAGTTGATAGTTTCTGGTTTTTTAACTTCACCAAAAGACCATGAACGAATCATGTCAGGTGAAGATAGACCGATTTTGATTGCATCAAATTCTTCGGTCTTATGCTGTGCTTTTAGAAAGTTTAATAAGTCTTTCACAATCAGCTCCTGTAAGGAGTTTAAAAAGGAACCCGCTAGGTCAGCAAACCTGTGCGAGCCCCTTTTCTACCAGATAATCCAGAGGGATTATTCGTCTTCTAGCTCGATGTTGATACCTAGCGAGCGGATCTCTTTCAACAGTACGTTGAACGATTCTGGCATGCCAGGTTCCATGCTGTGGTTACCATCGACGATGTTTTTGTACATCTTCGTACGGCCGTTAACGTCATCAGACTTAACCGTTAGCATTTCTTGAAGCGTATATGCAGCACCGTATGCTTCTAGTGCCCATACTTCCATCTCACCGAAACGCTGACCACCGAACTGAGCTTTACCACCAAGTGGTTGCTGAGTTACTAGGCTGTACGAACCAGTTGAACGAGCGTGCATCTTGTCATCAACAAGGTGGTTTAGTTTCAGCATGTACATGTAACCTACAGTTACAGGACGCTCAAACGCATCACCAGTACGACCGTCAAACAGAGTTAGCTGACCAGATTCTGGTAGGTCACCCAGTTTTAGAAGTTCTTTAATAGACTTCTCAGACGCACCGTCAAAGACAGGTGTAGCAATCGGTAGACCGCCACGTAGGTTCTTAACCAGAGTACGTACTTCGTCATCAGACAGTGATGCAATATCAACGTTCTGACGAGTACCACCTAGATCGTAAACCTTCTGCAGGAATTCGCGGAATTTCGCTAGCTCTTGCTGCTCTTTCACCATCTGGTTGATCTTGTCACCGATACCTTTCGCTGCCAGACCTAAGTGAACCTCAAGGATCTGACCGATGTTCATACGCGAAGGTACACCCAGTGGGTTAAGTACGATGTCTACAGGCTGACCTTTCTCATCGTAAGGCATGTCTTCAACAGGGTTGATCTTAGAGATTACACCCTTGTTACCGTGACGACCCGCCATCTTATCACCAGGCTGGATACGACGTTTAACCGCTAGGTAAACTTTAACAATCTTAAGAACGCCAGGCGCTAGATCATCACCTTGAGTGATCTTACGACGCTTAGTTTCAAACTTCTTATCGAAGTCTGCTTTTAGCTCGTCGTACTGCTCTGCAAGTTGCTCAAGCTGAGTTTGCATTGCATCGTCTTCTAGCGTTAGCTCTAGCCACTTCTTACGATCGATAGTATCTAGTTTAGCGTCAGAGTAACCACCTTGAAGTAGTACAGCGCGAACACGGTTTAGAAGGCCGCCCTCAAGAATCTGGAATTCTTCAGTTAGGTCTTTCTTCGCTTCTTTCAGCTGCATTTGCTCAATTTCTAGAGCACGCTTGTCTTTCTCTACGCCATCGCGAGTGAAGACTTGAACGTCAATGATGGTACCTGAAATAGAGTTAGGTACACGTAGTGAAGTATCTTTAACGTCAGATGCTTTTTCACCGAAGATCGCACGTAGTAGCTTCTCTTCTGGAGTTAGCTGAGTTTCACCTTTAGGCGTTACTTTACCAACTAGGATGTCGCCACCCTTAACTTCAGCACCGATGTAAACGATACCTGACTCGTCTAGTTTAGACAGAGCAGACTCACCTACGTTTGGAATATCCGCTGTGATCTCTTCAGAGCCCAGCTTAGTATCACGTGCCACACAAGATAGTTCTTGGATGTGGATAGTCGTGAAGCGGTCTTCTTGAACTACGCGCTCAGATACTAAGATCGAGTCTTCGAAGTTGTAACCGTTCCAAGGCATGAACGCGATACGCATGTTTTGACCAAGCGCTAGCTCACCAAGGTCTGTTGAAGGACCATCAGCAAGAACGTCACCGCGTGCTACTGGCTCGCCAGGTAGTACGGTTGGGCGCTGGTTAATACAAGTGTTCTGGTTCGAACGCGTGTACTTAGTTAGGTTGTAGATATCGATACCTGCTTCGCCAGGGATCAGCTCGTCTTCGTTAACTTTGATAACGATACGAGAAGCATCTACAGACTGAACTGTACCGCCACGTTTAGCTACTGCTGTTACACCAGAGTCAACCGCTACGTTGCGCTCGATACCAGTACCAACTAGAGGCTTATCAGCCTTAAGTGTTGGAACAGCCTGACGTTGCATGTTCGCACCCATCAATGCACGGTTCGCATCATCGTGTTCTAGGAACGGGATAAGCGATGCAGCGATAGATACTACTTGGTTTGTAGCAACGTCCATGTAGTTAACATGATCGCGTGGGTGAAGACCAGATTCACCTTTTTGACGTGCTGTGATTAGCTCATCATCGAAAGTGCCTTCTTCAGTTAGCGCAGCGTTAGCCTGTGCGATAACGAATTGGCCTTCTTCGATTGCTGATAGGTAATCAACTTCGTCAGTTACTACACCATCAACGACGCGGCGGTACGGAGTTTCTAGGAAACCGTACTCGTTACAGCGCGCGAATGCTGATAGAGAGTTAATTAGACCGATGTTCGGACCTTCAGGTGTTTCGATAGGACATAGACGACCGTAGTGAGTTACGTGTACGTCACGTACTTCGAAGCCAGCACGCTCACGAGTTAGACCGCCAGGACCCAATGCAGAAATACGACGCTTGTGCGTTACTTCTGAAAGCGGGTTGTTCTGGTCCATAAACTGAGATAGCTGTGAAGAACCGAAGAATTCTTTAACTGCCGCAGAGATAGGCTTAGCGTTGATTAGGTCTTGAGGCATAATTGCATCAAGGTCACCTAGCTCAAACGCTCTTTCACTGCACGCTCAACACGTACAAGACCAACACGGAATTGGTTCTCAGCCATTTCACCCACAGAACGGATACGACGGTTACCTAGGTGGTCGATATCATCGACTTCACCGATACCGTTACGGATCGCGATAAGCTTCTTCATCACTTCGATGATATCAGTCTCATCCAGCGTACCCTGTTCTAGAGCATCTTCACGCATGATAGAGCTGTTGAACTTCATACGACCAACGGTCGATAGGTCATAACGCTCTTCAGAGAAGAATAGGCTTTCGAATAGTGCTTCTGCAGCTTCTTTTGTTGGCGGCTCACCAGGGCGCATCATGCGGTAGATTTCTACCAATGCAGAGATGCGGTCTACCGTGCTGTCGACACGAATTGTGTCTGACATGAACGGACCGTGGTCTAGATCGTTCGTAAATAGAACTTCTAGTTTCTTAACGCCTGCCTGAGATAGGTTCGCTAGTGCTTCTAGGCTGATCTCTTGGTTTGCACCAACAATGATCTCACCTGTCGCTTCATTGATGTAGTCTTGAGAAGCTACTTTACCTACGATGTACTCGACAGGTACTTCAATGAACTCAACGCCATCTTTTTCTAGTTGGCGGATGTGACGAGCAGTAACGCGACGACCAGTCTCAACATAAGTTTTGCCGTTTGCTTCGATATCGAAAGAAGCAGTCTCACCACGTAGACGCTCAGGAACCAACTCCATAAGTAGAGTTTGATCCTTAACTTCGAAGTTTACTTTTTCGAAGAAGATATCGAGGATTTCTTGCGTAGACTTACCTAGTGCACGAAGAATGATCGATGCTGGTAGTTTACGACGACGGTCGATACGAACGTACAGGTTATCTTTAGGGTCAAACTCGAAGTCGAGCCATGAACCACGGTAAGGAATAACACGTGCGTTATAAAGAACTTTACCTGAAGAGTGAGTCTTACCCTTATCGCTGTCGAAGAACACGCCTGGGCTTCGGTGCAGCTGGGATACGATAACCCTCTCGGTACCATTGATTACGAAGGTACCATTGTCTGTCATAAGCGGAATTTCGCCCATGTAGACTTCTTGTTCTTTAATGTCTTTTACGGTACCTGCTGGTGCGTCTTTATCAAAGATTACTAGGCGTAGTTTTACGCGTAGTGGCTTTGAATACGTAACGCCACGAATTTGACATTCTTTAACGTCAAACACTGGCTCACCAAGACGGTAGCTAACGTATTGCAGCTCAGAGTTGCCGTTATAGCTCTGAATTGGGAATACAGAACGAAACGCAGCTTCAAGTCCGTATTGACCCTCTGGATCCTGTTCGATGAATTTGTCGAACGAATCAAGCTGGATCGATAGCAGGTATGGAATGTCCAAAACTTGTGGACGAGTACCAAAGTCCTTACGGATGCGCTTTTTCTCGGTATAAGAGTAAACCATGGGGTTCCTCAGCTCGCTGATAAGTGACCCAAACTGCCCTTCCATCCTAGTTACTTAAGGTGGAGTATGGGGCAGTGACTAACAACTGTTTACTGTAGTGACGTTGACTCTAGCGTCGAGACAACGTTTTTTGCTTGGTGCATAGACGCTTAAACAGCGGGAAAATTCATCTATGCCCTACAGCGCAAAAAGGCCGGTGGTCAATAAACCACCAGCCATTAGCCTATTCGGCTAAGAAATTAAGCAATAATTACTTAACTTCAACAGAAGCACCAGCTTCTTCTAGCTGAGCTTTAAGAGCTTCAGCTTCAGCTTTGTCAACGCCTTCTTTTAGAGGTGCTGGAGCTGAGTCTACAAGACCTTTAGCTTCTTTAAGGCCTAGACCTGTTGCGCCACGTACCGCTTTGATAACAGCAACTTTGTTACCGCCAGCAGCAGTTAGGATTACGTCGAATTCAGTTTGCTCAGCAGCAGCTTCGCCACCAGCAGCACCGCCAGCTACAACAGCAGCTGCAGCAGATACGCCGAATTTCTCTTCCATAGCTTCGATAAGCTCAACAACTTGCATTACAGACATTTCTGCAACTGCGTCTAGGATTTGCTCGTTAGTAATAGACATAACAATTCTCTTTTAAGTCAACAATAAGTTTATTTTGCAACCAGTAAAAAGCAAGCTGATTAAGCAGCTTCTTCTTGCTTCTGGTCGCGTAGTGCAGCGATAGTACGTACCAGCTTGCCTGCAGAAGCTTCTTTCATGCACATCATTAGGCGTGCAATAGCTTCGTCGTAAGTTGGTAGTGTCGCTAGTACTTCAGCATCAGTAACCGCGCCTTCAAATGCAGCAGCTTTGATCTCGAATTCTTTGTTCTCTTTAGCGAAGTCTTTGAAAAGACGCGCTGCAGCACCTGGGTGCTCGTTAGAGAACGCGATTAGAGTAGGACCAGTGAAAGTGTCAGTTAGACACTCATAGTCAGTACCCTGAACCGCACGGCGTGCTAGAGTGTTACGCACAACTTTCAGGTAAACGCCCGCTTCACGCGCTTGTTTACGTAGAGAAGTCATTGCGCCAACTTCAACGCCACGAGAGTCAGCTACAACTGCAGAAAGTGCACCACTGGCTGCTTCGTTGACTTCAGCAACAATTGCTTTTTTGTCTTGAAGGTTTAAAGCCATCTTGGATTTACTCCTGGTTGTTTTTACACCACCCGAAATCTTCGCGATTTTGGGAGTTCATACGGTGCTTTCCAGAAGAAAGATAAACGTTACGCTCAACTTCCTTTCTATCTGGCACCATCTACGTAGGTAGTATTAAGTTCTTTTCAGAACGCCTACGGTCTTGGATGGAGACTAAAGTCACTAGGATTTCAGCCTCAACCACAAATTTTGATAGGCGCAAAATTATACAAGAATTTCGCGCCTATGCAAGCAATTAAGCTTGAGTGTTTAGTGTAGATTGATCTACAGAAACACCAGCACCCATAGTAGTAGAGATGCTTACTTTCTTCAGGAAAGTACCTTTCGCTGAAGACGGCTTCGCTTTCTTAAGCGCAACTAGTAGAGCTTCTAGGTTCTCTTGTAGTTGGTTAGCTTCGAAAGACACTTTACCGATGGTAGTGTGTACGATGCCGTTCTTGTCGTTACGGTAACGAACCTGACCAGCTTTAGCGTTCTTAACTGCTTCAGCAACGTTAGGAGTTACAGTACCAACTTTCGGGTTTGGCATAAGACCGCGAGGACCTAGGATAGTACCTAGTTGACCAACAACACGCATTGCATCTGGAGAAGCAACAACTACGTCGAAGTTCATTTCGCCTTTCTTAACTTGCTCAGCAAGATCTTCCATACCTACGATGTCTGCGCCAGCTTCTTTAGCTGCTTCAGCGTTTGCACCTTGAGTGAACACTGCAACGCGGATTTCGCGGCCAGTACCGTGAGGTAGTACAGTTGCACCACGTACGTTCTGGTCAGATTTACGAGCATCGATGCCTAGGTTAACAGCAACGTCTACAGACTCAACGAATTTAGCAGTTGCTAGTTCTTTAAGAAGAGCTACAGCTTCGTTGATTTCGTATTCTTTAGTTACGTCAACTTTTTCGCGGATTACGCGCATACGCTTAGTAAGTTTTGCCATGATCTTAACCCTCTACCACTAGGCCCATTGAACGAGCAGTACCAGCGATAGAACGCTTCATTGCTTCGATGTCAGCACCAGTCATATCAGCAGCTTTAGTTTCTGCGATTTCCTGTACTTGAGCGTCAGTTACTGTACCCACTTTTTCAGTGTTTGGACGACCAGAACCAGACTTAACGCCAGCAGCTTTCTTAAGAAGAACAGCAGCAGGTGGAGTCTTAGTTACGAACGTGAAAGAACGGTCGTTGTATACAGTGATTACTACTGGAGTCGGTAGACCTTTCTCAATAGATTCTGTTTTTGCGTTGAACGCTTTACAGAATTCCATGATGTTCACACCGTGTTGACCTAGAGCAGGACCAACCGGTGGACTTGGGTTTGCCATACCAGCTGCAACTTGCAGTTTGATATAAGCTTCAACTTTCTTAGCCATGATATTTCCTAATTTTGGGTTCAAACGCTATCCGAATGGGAAAGCTCCCCGTGTTTTGAAAAAACTTTCTACAGTCATTACTGTAAAAAGGCGCGAAATTATAAGCATAATTCGCGCCTTTAACAACCCTAAAATGGTGTTTTTTTATACTGTCATTTTTAAAGGCCTAAGCATTATAAATTCAGTATTAATCAAGTTTGTCAACTTGACCAAAGTCGAGCTCAACCGGTGTTGCACGACCAAAGATCGATACAGACACTTTCAAGCGGCTCTTCTCATAATCCACTTCTTCAACCGTACCGTTGAAGTCAGCAAACGGACCTTCGTTAACACGTACCACTTCACCCGCTTCGAACATTGTTCTTGGACGAGGAGCTTCGCTAGCTTTCTCTAGACGATTAAGGATAGCGTCAGCTTCTTTATCTGTGATAGGTGCTGGACGGTCAGAGGTACCACCAATGAAGCCCATGACACGCGGTACACTACGTACTAAGTGCCAAGACTCATCGTTCATGATCATCTGAACAAGAACGTAGCCTGGGAAGAACTTACGCTCGCTTTTACGGCGTTGGCCTGCGCGCATTTCCACAACTTCTTCAGTCGGTACTAGCACTTCACCAAAGTACTCTTCCATTGCGTGCATTTTGATATGTTCGCGAAGAGACTGAGCCACACGTCCTTCAAAACCAGAAAAGGCTTGAACAACGTACCAGCGTTTTTTCGGAGCTTCACTCATGAATTAACACCCTCTATAACCCGGTTATGAACGCAACAAGACGGACCATAATGCCGTCGATACCCCATAACGCAAGCGCCATTACAATACTTACTGCAAGGACAATCAGCGTAGTTTGCATAGTTTCTTGGCGTGTTGGCCAAACCACTTTGCGAACTTCTACGCGCGCTTCACGTGCGAACGTGATAGCTGCCTTACCTTTTGTTGTTGTAGCTGCAACACCAAGTGCCGCGGCAATCAATACAACTACACCTGCAGCGCGAAGAACTACAGATAGCTCTCCGTACAGGTAATTACCCACAACAGCGGCGGCTAGCAGCGCAAAAGCGACGATCCACTTAATTACATCTGCTGCATTTGAGCTATCAGGAGTTTCAGCGTTTGCTTTCATAAAACCAACCTGTGACAAGTCTTAACTAGACGACAACAACCCCGCTGCTGCAGGGCTTATTCCTTTAATGTTGGTAAAATTTGAGTCAAACCAACATATTATGCAAAGGCTCAGGTAGAAATCGCTTTCCAACTCAACCCTTATAAATCCTTTATTCATTCACTCTTTGAGCAGTCATTGAGTGAATTATGCGCCCCTATAAATAGTAGCGCAGAAAAAGGGCATCAAATGATGCCCTTTTTAGCATTGCTTAGTCAAATCTTATTCAAAGATTTTACCAGAGCTTGCGACAATTCTAAG
>JYJJ01000014.1 GCA_003263775.1 Vibrio maritimus | reverse complement strand
AATTAGTCGAAGATCTTAGCAACAACACCAGCACCTACTGTACGGCCACCTTCACGGATAGCGAAACGTAGGCCTTCATCCATAGCGATTGGAGCGATTAGCTCAACTTTCATTTGGATGTTGTCGCCTGGCATTACCATTTCTACGCCTTCAGGTAGAGAGATGTCACCAGTTACGTCAGTTGTACGGAAGTAGAACTGTGGACGGTAGCCTTTGAAGAACGGAGTATGACGGCCGCCTTCGTCTTTAGAAAGTACGTATACTTCAGACTCGAACTTAGTGTGTGGGTTGATTGAGCCAGGAGCTGCAAGAACTTGACCACGTTCAACTTCGTCACGCTTAGTACCACGTAGAAGTGCACCAACGTTCTCACCAGCACGACCTTCGTCAAGAAGCTTACGGAACATCTCAACACCAGTACAAGTAGTCGTTGTAGTATCTTTGATACCAACGATTTCTACTTCGTCACCTACGCGTAGGATACCGCGCTCGATACGACCAGTTACAACAGTACCACGACCTTGGATCGAGAATACGTCTTCGATTGGTAGTAGGAACGGTTGGTCAACTGCACGCTCTGGCTCTGGGATGTAAGAGTCTAGTGCTTCAGCTAGTTCAACGATTTTCGCTTCCCACTGCTCTTCGCCGTTTAGTGCGCCTAGTGCAGAACCTTGGATAACTGGTAGGTCATCACCTGGGAATTCGTACTCAGAAAGAAGTTCACGAACTTCCATTTCTACTAGCTCTAGAAGCTCTTCATCGTCAACCATGTCACATTTGTTCATGAATACGATGATGTATGGGATACCAACCTGACGGCCTAGTAGGATGTGCTCACGAGTCTGAGGCATTGGGCCGTCAGTTGCAGCAACAACTAGGATACCACCGTCCATCTGTGCAGCACCAGTGATCATGTTCTTAACATAATCCGCGTGTCCTGGACAGTCTACGTGTGCGTAGTGACGAGTTGGAGTATCGTACTCAACGTGAGAAGTTGCGATTGTGATACCGCGCTCACGCTCTTCTGGAGCGTTATCGATAGATGCGAAGTCTTTCGCTTCACCGCCGTACACTTT
>JYJJ01000013.1 GCA_003263775.1 Vibrio maritimus | reverse complement strand
AAGTCAATGTCGCCATTGAAGTCGGCATCTGGTGTGATAGTGAATGAACCATCTTCATTTGCAGTTACGGTGGCATTATCGCCTGCGCTTAGGTTAGCCGCAGTGAGATCATCGCCGTCCACATCACTTGCTTGAGACAGAAGCTGCTCTTGAGTAAGAGTAATAGAACCGTCTTCATCAACTGAATAAGCTAAATCGCCTGAAACTGGTGCATCGTTGACTGCGATGACGTCAATACCAGCAGTAGTTTCTGCGGTTGCACCGTCTTCATCTGCAACAACGACATCTAAGCTGACATTGCCGTTGAAGTTTTCATTTGGCGCAAAGCTGTAAGTACCATCACCATTATCAGTGAAAATACCGTCTGTGCCTGAGTAGGAAACGTCGCTGACGGAAACGTCTCCTTCAACATCACTTGAGTTAGCCAACAACTGATCATCGCTAATTGTGATTATGCCATCTTCGTTAACTGAATAAGTCGTTGACCCCGCGACAGGTAGATCGTTAACGGCTTCGACAGTCACGTCGATATTGGCTTCAGTAGTTGTGGTTCCATCGCTGACAGAAAAACTTAGATCCACTTCGCCATTGAAGTTTTCATTTGGAGAGAACGTATAAGTACCATCACCATTATCGGTGAAAACACCATCGGTACCCGAGTAACTTACATCGGCTATGGTAAGGTCATCGCCATCTACATCAGTTGCGCCGGCTAACAATTGTGCATCAGTAAATGTTAGAGAACCATCTTCTTGAATGGTATAAGCGACATCTTCAACTTCTGCTTCGTCGTTCACGTCATCGACCTGGATTTCGAACGTTTGCTCTGTTGTTTCAGAGTCAAAGTCGTCATCTAATCGCTCCTGATCTAGGTTGGCTTCTTCACCATCGTCAAGAACGTTGACTTCGAACGTTTCGCTGTCTGTTTGCGTATCAAAATCATCGCCTTCACCAGCGCCAGTGTCAGCTTCAGGTGAAGCTGCAGCAGTTTGAGGTGAATCAGCTACTTGTTGAGTCTGTCCCTCTGCATCACTGCCGCCATCGGAACTTCCAGAGTCCTGGCCACCTACACTTTGCGCGCCAGCTCCTGCGCCACCAGCGCCACCAGAACCTGCATCAGCGCTAGCGCCCTCATCTGACATCTGACTATCAACAACACCGGATTGAGCACCTTCGGAGTTAGCTGCTTCACTATCTACAGCCTGAGCAGATTGCGCACCACCGGAATCATCACCTTCACTTGACGCACCGGCCCCACTGGGATCATCTTCCATTGCCTGGTTGGCATCGTCAGCGGCATCGGCAGCATCTGCCCCCGTTGCTATTGTTGTTGCGATTGTGTTTTGTTGGTTCTGCTGAGCCTGTTGCTGCTCCGTACCATCATTACCGGTTTCTACTTGTTCGACCGCATCATTGAGAGGGTTGTTTTCGTTGTTGTCAGCCATGTTGCCTCCGTCGCGTTGTCAGCTTTTAAAATCAGACACTTCCTAGAAACTCAGTAAAGGACAACAAACACGAAAGACAAGGCAATTTTTGCGAAAAAAAAGCAAAAAGTTTAGGTGACAAAATTGGAATTTATGCGTACTAAAAATATTTAGCTAAGCAACTAAACACAAACTACAGATTATCAAGGAATTTTTTTTGAAAAATGAGCATTAATATACTTAGCTATTAGTTGAGGTGATATTTGTGCAATCTAAACCTAAGACGCTGTTATCACGTATATTTAATACTATAGTTTAGGTTGTTGTCCGGGAGGCGGTTGTGAGTAAAAGTAACATCGAGCATCACATTAGAAATGCCTTGATTCAAAATACGGATAAATCCGAGTCTGATTATGTTGAAGCGGTTGAAATAAAGAGTGCGATGACAACCGTTCACAAAACCCTTCTTTTGACTTTCTTTATCATTCTGATTCTGCTTGGCATAGCTTCTCAAGCTCGTATCGATATTGTCGTTTCATCAAGGGGTGAGCTTTTGCTCGAATCAGATATAGAGAAAGTTCAGCATCTTGAAGGAGGAATTCTCGATTCAATGCTCGTGAAACCGGGGGACATTGTTTACGAAGGCCAGCCAATCGCTAGGCTTAGAGCCATTGAGAGAAACTCACAGCTTTCGACAATGAATGCTGAGATTGCACAGCTTGAACTCGATAGACTTCGCTATTTGAGTCTAATCGCTCAGAAAGAACCGGATTATACACCTATTCTGATTTTCCGGATCTCGTGCGGGTGAATCAGGATACTTGGCGTAAAGAGAACGCGAAAAATGTCTCTGCGGAAGCATTGATCAAACATGATATCGAACACAAAGATCGCCTTATTGCGTCGATGAAGAAAAGACGCGTGAGCTCTCTTAACCAGCTTAAGTTAATCCGTAAACAGCTTGAAATTAAGCAAACGCTGTACAACGAAGAAATGGCCTCTTACGTAGATGTTCTAAATATGCAGGTGCAGGAGTCAAATATGGTGAGGGAAATCGAAAACCTCGATGAATCTCTCATGAATGAAGATTTTCAGCTGCTAAGGTTAGAAAAACAGCTTAACGATCTGATTGTAAATAGGAACGCGGAGTATCAAGCACAAATAATTCAAGCAAATAAAGACCTCGATATTAAACGAATACAGCAACCTCAGCATACGGATAAGGTGAATCGTCTTGTGGTTTATTCTCCCGTTGATGGCGTTGTTGATAAAGTACATTTTAATTTTCGCTCTGCGGTGGTGCCTCCAGGCGAAAGTATTGCCGATATTGCACCATTAAATAATACCTTGCACGGTGAAGCGAAGATCCCTCGTAAAGAGATGGGTTTTGTTGAAGTTGGGCAGGAAGTAAAACTGAAGTTTGATACCTACAATTTTGCCAAGTACGGCTTTTATGCCTGGCAAAATATCCTCGATCAGTCGCTCCTCTTATGAGGAGGAAGAAACGGAGTACTATTTAGCGAAAATTACGATTGAGCATGATTTTCTTGAACGTTCCGGGACTAAGTACAGTCTCTCACCATTTATGGAGTTTACGGCAGATATAAAAACCGGCGATAGACGCGTCATAGAGTACGCGGCAAAGCCGTTATGTCGGCTATTGAAGATGCATTTGACGAGCGTTAAACCATGAAGCCGCGGTACAAAGTATACAGCTTCCCAGTGATCAAATTAGGCATAGTAGTTTTACTATGCCTTTCGGCTATTGGTCTCTGGTTTGCGTATCAGTACTATACAGCTGCTCCTAAAGAAAGTGCCTTCACTACTCCGCTTATTGCTCAAACTGAGAAGCTGAATACAGCACTTGAATCCACCATTCTTACCCTAGATGTGTGTCTTCAAAATGGTGAGTGTGATGACGTTAGCCAACACGCTAAGTCATTGATGAATGAAATGGCCGCCTTCAAAGCGCTCGCCGCATTAGACAAAAAGCAAGTCAGTTTAGTTGGTGCTGTGGAATACAGTAACGTGCAGCTGGCGATCAATCGATTTTTCGCAAAAGACTCGCCTCAGAGTGAAGACTACTATCTACTACGTACAACCCTCAGCAACAACTATGTAGAGATCCGCAACCGATTTGACGATCTGTTCTTTGTTGAACACAAACAAGTTGTTGAGGATATTCGCTCTTCTGTGAACATTATTGTCGTCATTTTTCCGGTGCTGGCCATTATTGCCATTGCTGTCGTTCTTGGCGGTTGGAATCGACTGAAGAAAACGGTTCGTGATCGCCGTTCTGTGAATCAGAGTTTTGAGTCTCTCGCCGAGCGTTTGGATGGACTAGACTCATCAAAAATCGAAGAGATCCTTAGTACGACAGAGATAGACCCCATTGAGCGGAGCATTTATTCCAAGTTGAGATTGCTCCATGAAAAGGTAGATAAGCAGCAACAAGATGCTGACTTAAATCAACAGCTCTACGGACTAATTGGTTATGAAATTCGTGGGATAACTAACACCATCAAAGGCGGAATTCATTATCTTGTCCAAGATGCAGATGAAAACACAGCCGTTCTCGCTCAGGACATAACGTCTGCGGCTAATACCCTTTCTGAACTTGCTGAAAACTACAATCGACTCCTCTCTCAAGGCCGAGATAAAAGTAGTAGCGCGTTTTCTTTCCTAGATGTCGTTTCTGAACTGACGATCCACATGAAGTCTAAACTCCAGCGTGAAAACCTAACTCTCGAGTGTGCATTCATTGGAAGCGTACCTGCTATGGTGTTGGGTCACCAAACTAGCCTGTTTTGGATGCTTTTCCTAAAGCTCTCCAACGCTCTGCAAGTTCAAACCGATAGAAACGTTCTGTTTAAAGTAGAGACTGGTAGTGGTCTAGATGTCGAACGCTCACGAGTTACATTGTCACTTACATTTCTCACCAACACGAACGTGAAAATGGCTAAGGTTGATTCGCTACATTGGTCTGAACGTGCCGATTCAATGGGAAGCAATGACGAATGGACAAAATCAATCCTTGGGAATGTGGGTCACTTTAATTCTAAATGGTTCGAATCAGGTAAGCAGCGACGCTTCCAAGTAGAAGTGGATCTTGAAGCTCAAAGTTACTTCGCCCCTAACTCAAGTACATTGGAAGGTAAGAATCTTATTGTCTGTAGCTCTGGCATGTTATCGCTGGAAATATTGACCAATGTTCTCACTATGAATGGCGCCAAGTTTACCGTCTGCGAAGATCCCAATGAGCTGTTCCGTCTAAAACCAACAGAAGAGGAAGTAGATGGCGTCATCATTACAGATGCCATTGAAGGTATCCAAATCGCACCTTTCAGTAAAACGCTGAGCAAACGATTAAAACCTACTGGAACTAAGCTGTTTTTGATGTCTAGCACCTCCGAACTGGCTCAAATCACTCATGAGTTCGTCGACAAAGTCTTTTTCAGTCCTATCTTGCCACACGAGTTTATTCCTCATTTACGTGAAGCATTGGAAGCGGAATCGGTTGAGGAAACATTAGAGAACAGCTCATTCTTAATTGTTGAAGATGACAAGGTACAACAGTTCCTGCTCAAGCGTATTTTGATGAAACAAGAATACAACGCGGATACCGTGGGCGATGGTTCAGAAGCGGTTGAATGGGTTAAAAAACAGCGTGCCGACATCATCTTTATGGACTGTATTATGCCGGGTATGGGCGGCATACAGCTACTCGCCTAATACGTGAACACGAAAAAGAAAACGATATTACCATTCCTTCGACGATCATCGGTGCAACGGCATTGACCAGTGTCGCAGAACACAAAGCGTGTATCGAAGCCGGTATGGATTACGTAATCAGCAAGCCTTACAAAAGCGATGAAATTCTCAAGGTGATCAAAAAATATGTGGCCTATCAGAAGATTAGTTAGTTGTGCTTTTATCGTTGTTAGCTTTCCTTCTCCAGCATTAACCTTGCTGGAGGCGGTACAGATTGGTTTGAACAACAATGTATCGCTTATCGCGAGTCGCAAAGGTGTTGAAGAAAATGCCTACAACATTAATGTTAGCCGCTCAAAGTTTCTCCCTACCATTTCAGCCAATGCGACGAGCACTTGGAATGGCAACCGTACCGTTCTTAGTGATACCGATGACACAACCAATAGCTACAATGACCACGGTTATAGCGTCTCCCTGAGTCAAAGTTTGTTTAATCTTGCTGATATCTACAAATACGGCACGGCAAAACTAGACTTCAACATTGAAGAAATTAAAAACGAAAACAAAACTCAGGAGATCATTCAAGAGATTGCCATTCAGTACTTCGAATACCTGAAAAACGGCGCTCAAACTCGTGCTACTAAAGCTGAGTTAGATTCATCACTCGCGAGGCTCAAACAAATGCAACGTAATGTGGAGCTTGGTAATGTTGCTGCGAGTGAGCTTTATGAGGTGGTGGCTCAAAAAGAAGGGATTGCAAATCGTTTGAGAACCCTCGGTAAAGACAAAGATGTGATTCTCAATACACTGGAGTTACTTACACAATACCCAGTCATTCCAACTCAAGATATCGAGCGTAGCCTGATATTGTCAGAAATTACGTTTGAGCGAGGCGGCGATCTACTTGAGCAGGCTATGCAGTACAACAATGACATCATTGTCTCTGAAAAAACACTAGAGCGAAGCTTTAGAACACTCAAGGAAACGGGTTCAAATTTCGCGCCAAGCCTATCTGCAAGTGCTAGTTATCGTCATGACGACACCAACAATTTCGACCCAATTACCACACCCGGTGCGACCGGGATTAGCGACTCTAAATCTCTTGGGCTTACCCTAACTGTTCCAATTACGACCGGTGGCTCGGATTACTATGCTTATAAGAAGAATGAAAAAACCATTGAGCGCAATGAACTACTGCTTCTCGATACGCGTAACACGGTCAAAAATGACCTAGAAACCTCGATTCTCAACATCAACGATCTTTCTCAATCTATTTTCACCTTCGAAAATATTATTCGCGCCAATTATTCTTCCTACAATGGAATTAAGAGGGCTTACGATCTAGGTACGCGCACCCTAACCGACTTACTGGCTGCAGAGAGCAAGTTGTTTAGTGCTATTCGAGATTATGAGAGCGCAAAATACGATTATGTTATTGAGTCGATTCGATTGATAAAACAGTGGGTAACTTGTCCCCACTGAGCATAGAAAAAATCATGGCCTTAATGGTCAACGAATCCAGCATACGCGATATGGACGTAATACCTGAGCATTTAAAAAACTGAAAATCATAAGCATTTTTCTTTCAACAGCGAGCAGCAACAGGACGGGTCGATGAGTAGTGAGCATTTCTCCCAACGAATCACATTTGCCGATACGGTGTATCTCACCTTTTCGACCATCATGTCGACTCTGTTTGCTTTGGTCTTACCCTTTTCAATCTTGATTATCTTCGACCGTGTGCTCCCCAACCAAGCTAAAGATACCCTCTCTCTACTATTCGCCATTATCCTTGTTGCTATCTATCTTGATTACCTGCTCAAAAAACAAGAAGAAGTGATCACGTCGACGCTGATGAAGGACTTTGAAACCGATTTGACCAACCGTGTGTTTAAGTCGGTGTGTTTAGCTGAAATAAACAAGTTTAATCAACTCGAGCCTGGTCAGTACTTAGAGCGTATTTCGACCATTCCTGAAATCAAAAGCTTCTTTGGAGGAGAAACCGTTCGAGCGGTCATCAACGCTGTGGTGAGTGTGATAACCATCATTATTATTGGCCTTATTAATGTGGGGGCGGGTCTAACGCTGGTCGTGGCTTCAATCATTCTTTATGTCGCCGCGCTACGTATTTCCAGTAAAAAGATTGTGACGCTCGAGGAAAAATCAGAGATCGAAGGTCTTACTAATTCCAAAATCATCGAGATTGTTTCAAGTCCTCTCGACAACAAAAGCCGCACTATGGAATATCGATTAGAAAGCTTAATGACCGATATGGTTAAGGAGCGAGAACGCAAAAATATCGAGTATGAAAACCTAGAGTCTGAATTTAACCTTGTTCTAGCACTCATTCAGCAGCTATCTATTGCCTGCGTTGTCGTGCTGCTTGCAACATCGGTTATTAATTTGTCTGCAAGCCAAGGCGTTATGGCTGCCATCATTATGCTGACTAACCGATATTTTGCACCGTACCAACAGGTTATGCGTACGATCGGTCGCTGGAAGCTTAACAAGCTGCACATTGAGAAAGTGTCTGAGTTATTAGAATTGGAATACAAGCAGCAACGTGATATTGCGCTGGTTGAAAGCCGCGATGACTCACTCCCCGCTCCAATTGATCAAGATATCGGTAATCTCATTGAGGTAAAACTCTCCACGGGACAACGAATCGAGTTCAAATTGGGTAGACCCACGGTTATTCGAGGACTCTCTGGCAGTGGCAAGAGCCACATCACTCGTTGTCTCACTCGAGATGTTGAATGTGAAAAATCAGAAATCTACATTAACCATAAACCTCTTCATGATGTTCACTATCACACCTGGCGTGAGGCCGTACACAGAATCGATGGAAACAGTACTTTCGTAGAAGGAACCATTATCGATAACCTAACCTGTTTCAGGCCCATACTGAACAGCGCTGCGTTTACTATTTGCAAGAACCTTGGCATCAAACATGAGATCGATGCGCTTACCGACGGGTTCTACACTCAACTTACCGGACACAAAAACGCGCCTGTTTCGAGACAGGTTCAATACGCTCTCTTAATTGTGAGGGCGATGCTTAGCCAAAAAAAATTACTGGTGCTAGACGACATCGACGCTGTTTTTGACAACGCGTTTGGCGAACGAGTGGTTTCAACACTTATACCCAAAGCAAACCAGCAATTCCTAATTATTGTCAGTAACAAGCTCGACAGCAGGAAGTATGGGCTCAAATCGATTCGTTTAACCGGCGAAGAGGTGGCAGCATGAGCATTCTTGTCGACTTCAACAACATTGGACAGCGACTCTCCGACTTTGAGTCCGAGCAGTTTCAGGAGCGTTACCAAGGTTCCCCTTTACTCCGAGGACTGGCCTATACGCTTATCGCTATGGAATGGGAAGGAACGCCTGAACTCCTATCCGATGCCTTTATGCCAGGGGAATCAGATTCCGACGGTTTTGAGGCGACGTTAACAAGACTGGGTTATCAATGCCGCACTACTAAATATGAAAAAGCCGAGCTTGCCCAAACAGAGGGGTTACATTTACCGTGCTTTATCGAGCTAGATAAGCTCGAAGCAATACTTCTGTCTGTGCGCGACGGTGTTGCTACGTTATTTGATTATAAGAACAATAGTAGTGTCACGGTGACATTGGTTGATGCCACGTATTCAATTACCGTTATCTCTGAGTATTCTAAGCTGTTTCGAGAGCCGCCACCGGAGTCACAAGACAAGTCGAATTGGATCAAGTATGCGTTCTATCGCTATAACGATGAGTTTAAAAGCCTGATCTTCCTCTCTCTCGTTATCAATATCTTTGGTGCTTTGCAGCCATTCTTTATTATGAGCGTTTATAACTTCGCTCTCGCTTCTAGTTCTGTTTCTACCTTGTATTGGCTGACCCTGTTTGCTGTCTTTTTAGGATTTGCTGAATATGCAGTAAAAAAGGTTAGGATGAATATTCTCGCCACCTCTGGACAAGACTTGGCCGTGCACATATCTCGCAATGTGATAGCAAAATTATTGTGGTTGCCCTACTCAATGACGTCTTCTGCTGGAGTTTCTTCTCAGTTGGCGCGTTTAAAAGATATCGATCAGTTCAGAAAGCTCGTCACAGCCGAAGCCACACTGAGTTACTTCGATATGCCGTTTATCGTTATCTTCATTTTAGCGGTGACCATTCTCTCAGGATACGCGGCGCTTACGGTCTTAGCTGGCATCTTCTTAATGATCGTATTCTGTATTTATTCGCGTTATATCTATTCTCAAGCAACCGCCAACAGCTCTAGAGCGAATGCCATGGTTTCCTATCAATGGAACGAACTACTTCGCGGTATCAATACGATTCAGGGACTGCCTCTTCTTCGTGTAATTCAGTCTCGATTTAATGCATCACACGAACAGAGTTCGAATGACGCAGCACACGTTGCAATGACCAACAGTAAAATTCAAGCCATTGGCGGCGGCCTAATTCAGGCTATTGGTACGGCTTCGATCGTTACCGCCGTGATAACGGTGATGGATGGCAACTCTGATGCCGGCGCTATGTTAGCGACGGTTATTTTGGTTTGGAAAGCACTCGGACCCATCATGGGCATATATAACTCCATTACCAAGTTTCAAACCATCAAATCTTCAGCGGCTCAGATCAATGCATTAATGTCGCTTAACGACGACAAGACGTCGCTAGAGAAAAGTCCGCCTATTCGTAAGTTCGTTGGTGAAGTTGTAGGTAGTGGCATCACACATCGATATCAAGGCGCTCAAACGGGGCTAACTAATTTAGGGTTTAAGCTCATGCCCGGAAGTAAAACCGCCATTTCTGGCCCTGCCGGAAGTGGTAAAACAACGCTGCTGATGATCATCGCTGGACTTGAAGAACGTTATCAAGGTGCGGTTTATATCGATGGCTACAATATCAAGCAGTTCAACAACTATCGCTACAGAAAGGCGATTAACTTCATTCCGTTTGATATGCACCTCTTTGAGGGGTCTATTCGGTCGAACTATGTTCTTCATAATGGCGTGATTTCCGAAGCGCAGATGAACTACACCTTTAACCTTCTCGAGCTTTCTAAATGGTTTAGTGATGGTCTGGACAGTCACTTAAATACCGACGTATTGAAGAATCTCCCTAGTGGCGTCATTCAAAAACTGAAAATAGCGATTGGCCTTGGCGACATGTCGCAGAATCTATTTATTATTGATGAACCGTTTGTAGGATGTGAGGCAGAGCACGCGGGATATTTGAATCAGCTCTTCACTGGCGCGCTAAAAGACAAAACGGTGGTGTACACAACGATGGATCCTGCGCTCATCACCAGTTCGACACATTGTCTATTGCTAGAACCTGACGCAACCAAAAGTACTTCGGTCTGCCGGATAAAGTAATGAACGCTATGGGGTGATATAGTAGGTACTTTCCGAAACTAGCGGATAACGACTTGTTTTAATTCGCCTGATGACGAAGTCACTGTGATGGTCACCGGCGCCTCAACCCCTTCTATTGTTGATTGTTTAACCGATTTCATTAACACATCATCCATATTCTGGACTTTAAATGTTAAAAGTTCTGATTTTGTGACGTTCAGCACCTTTGTCGAAGAATGATACAAAAATGTGATGTTTTCCTCTCCCACTTTCAGCTCACATTGTTCGTTAACTAAACAATCTACCGTATTGATCACATCGTGCGTCATCGTACGGTAACTAAATGCGGCAATAAGCACCGACATCATGATGATTATTTGTACAAGCCTTGCTTTTGTTAGCTTCTGTGCTGCCATTGTGACGAGTTCTCCGTGTAACAAACTTCAAAGTTTTGAAATAAATGGTCATAAACCAGACCAAGTGTAAGGTTACTACCCTGTTCTTGATTTGTTAATTGAAGTATTATTGTCGCTTGAAAATGCTACTTTTTGTTAAATCCGGCAAGAGAAGTAACGTTTTGATTCAACGTTAGTTCTTTTGATGGGTTGGGTAGCATTACGACATGTGTCGTGTTGGAAGTAAAGTGTAGTTAATTAGAAAATTGGAAGCATGTTAATGAGCCAAGAAAAGCAGCTTGAACAAGTCTACAACTATACCGTCGTACGCCAGTTCACATTAGTGACGATTCTTTGGGGTATTGTTGGTATGGCAGTAGGTGTTTTGATTGCCGCTCAATTAGTTTGGCCACAGCTCAACTTTGATACGCCGTGGTTGACGTACAGTCGTTTACGTCCTTTGCATACTAATGCGGTAATCTTTGCGTTTGGTACCAGTGCTCTGTTTGCAACGTCTTATTATGTTGTGCAGCGTACCTGTCAAACGAGATTATTTGGAGGCCCTCTTGTCGCATTCACCTTTTGGGGATGGCAAGCAATTATTTTAGCCGCTGCAATTACTCTGCCTTTAGGTTTTACCTCAGGTAAAGAGTATGCAGAATTAGAATGGCCAATCGATATCGCTATTGCAGTGGTATGGGTGTCTTACGCTATTGTGTTCTTTGGAACGCTCATCAAGCGTAGAACGTCACATATCTATGTAGCGAACTGGTTCTTTGGTGCGTTCATCATCACCGTTGCGGTACTTCACATTGTGAACAGTATGGCAATTCCTGTCTCGATGGGTAAATCTTACTCCGTCTACTCAGGTGCCGTCGATGCGATGGTTCAATGGTGGTACGGCCACAACGCGGTAGGTTTCCTTCTTACGGCCGGTTTCTTAGGTATGATGTACTACTTCGTACCAAAGCAAGCTGAACGTCCTGTTTACTCTTACCGTCTATCGATCGTTCACTTCTGGGCGCTTGTCTCTCTGTATATTTGGGCTGGTCCTCACCACCTACACTATACAGCTCTACCAGACTGGACTCAGTCTCTAGGTATGGTGATGTCTTTGGTTCTATTTGCTCCGTCTTGGGGTGGTATGATCAACGGTATCATGACGCTGTCAGGTGCTTGGCATAAACTGCGTTACGACCCAATTCTTCGTTTCTTGATCGTCTCACTATCGTTCTACGGTATGTCGACGTTCGAAGGTCCGATGATGTCTATTAAGACGGTTAACGCACTGTCTCACTACACAGACTGGACAATTGGTCACGTACACTCAGGTGCACTTGGTTGGGTTGCGATGGTATCTATCGGTTCTGTTTACCACCTAGTACCTCGTCTATTCGGTCAAGAGCGTATGTACTCTGTCGGCCTTATTAACACCCACTTCTGGCTAGCAACTATCGGTACGGTTCTGTACATCGTTGCGATGTGGATCTCTGGTGTAATGCAAGGTCTGATGTGGCGTGCAGTTAACTCGGACGGTACGCTAACTTACAGCTTCGTTGAGTCTGTACAAGCGTCGTACCCATTCTACTTCGTTCGTTTCGTTGGCGGCTTCATCTTCTTAGCGGGTATGTTCTTAATGGCATACAACACGTATAAGACAGTAACAGCAGCTAAAGGTAGCTTGAAAGCTGCCCCTCAACCGGCTTAAGGAGATTAAAGATGAGCTCAAACTCTAACAATCGCCATGAAGTCGTTGAACGTAACGTTGGCTTACTGGCTATATTAATCGTATTCGCAATCAGTTTAGGTGCGCTTGTAGAAATCACGCCATTGATTTTCCAAAAGCAAACCACTGAACCTGTGAAAAATCTTCGTGCGTACAGTGCACTGGAAATGGAAGGTCGCGATATCTACATTCGCGAAGGTTGTAACGTATGTCACAGCCAAATGATCCGCCCTTTCCGTTCAGAAACTGAGCGTTACGGTCACTACTCTGTCGCTGGTGAAAGCGTTTGGGAACACCCATTCCTATGGGGTTCTAAGCGTACTGGCCCAGATCTCGCCCGTGTTGGTGGACGTTACTCTGATGAGTGGCACCGTGTTCACCTAATTGATCCTCGTGAATTGGTTCCAGAATCAAACATGCCAGGTTTCCCTTGGCTAGAGGAAAACGTACTGGATGGCAAATTGACACAGAAGAAACTTGAAATCTTCCGTAACCAATTTGGCGTTCCATACACGGATGAGCAAATCGCAAACGCAGCTAAAGACGTAGAAGGTAAAACAGAGATGGATGCCATCATTGCTTATCTTCAATCTTTAGGCCATGCGATGAAATAAGGAGGGGCTTATGGATATCGGTACTATTCACAGTATTTGGACCATAGTGTTGTTCGCAAGCTTTATTGGTGTTGTGTGGTGGGCCTTTGGCAAAAGCCGCAAAGCACGCTTTGAAGAAGATGCAAATCTAGTGTTTGCGGACGAACAAAAAGCTACCTCCGAAGAAAAAGGAGTGACTAAGTAATGACTACATTCTGGAGTCTATGGATTATTGTCATCACAGTCGGTACGCTGGTTGGTTGTGCAGCTATCTTATATTGGTGTGTTCGCGACAAAATGGGTGTCGAAGAAGGCGCGGATATGGGTCACGAATACGATGGTATTCGTGAGCTGAACAACCCACTGCCTAAGTGGTGGACATATTTGTTTGTCGGTACGTTCATCTTTGCCGCTATTTACCTTGCTATGTACCCGGGTTTGGGTAACTACAAGGGTCTTCTTGGCTGGCAAAGTTCGGATCAGACCGTACGCTCACTTGAAGAGTCAAAAGCTTCTATTGCCGCTGCACAAGAGAATAAAACTCTTGTTCAATACGCAAAAGAGCTTGATGATGCAGATGCCTACTTCGGTGAAGCATTTAACCGCCTAGCAAAAACATCGGATGGTGCTCTACGACCTATCCCTGAAATTGCTACCGACAGTGAAGCAATCAAAGTAGGTCAACGTTTGTTCCTACAAAACTGTTCACAATGTCACGGTTCGGATGCTCGCGGTCAAACTGGCTTCCCTAACCTAACGGATAATGCATGGCTATACGGCGGCGAGCCAGAGGCTATCGTTACTACTGTTATGCAAGGTCGTATTGGTCAAATGCCAGCGTGGAAAGACGCGTTAGGCGAAGATGGCGTTCGTGAAGTGGTTAGCTACACGCTAAGCCTTTCTGGTCGTAAAGTGAACGCTCGCGAAGCGGAAGCGGGTAAAGCACGTTTTGTCGTGTGTGCAGCGTGTCACGGTACAGATGGTAAGGGTAACCCTGCTGTTGGTGCACCAGATCTTACCGACCAAGTATGGTTATTTGGCGATTCTCGCGCGGCTGTAACGGAAACCGTTATGAATGGTCGTTCGGGTGTGATGCCAGCATGGAAAGACATCCTAGGTGAAGAAAAAGTACAGCTAGTATCAGCGTACGTTTGGAGCTAAGTAATTCCGACAAATAAGTAACATTTCAATAACAGCCCCTTGTAAGGGGCTGTCTTTTCTAGATAAATTATAATTTCTTTCTTAGTCAGCTGTTGAGAACTTTTTTATGGTAAAGCTTGGTATAAACAATTTTGGCCGTGGTTTCTAATCGCGTTGCCTCTGTCTGTTGTGATCGGAACTGGTTATCGAATCTCGCTGTTAATGGACAACCAAGTTAGCTTAGTTGCCGAGGATTACTATAAAAAAGGAAAAGGGATTAATGTTGATTTAACCAAGATAAACGTTGCTAGAGAACTTGAGCTCAATGCAGAGGTATCGTCAGCAGGCGATACGATTTTGATTAAGTTCCAAAAAGGGCAACTGCCTCACTACCCTGCTCTTACCGCTACGTTTACCCACCGTACACTGCCGGATCGAGATTTTGAAAAGCTTATTACTGCAGATGCTAAAGGCACCTACCGACTAACACTCGATCACGACGTGCAAGGTCCTTGGTTCGTAGAGCTACAACCACATGACCAAGCTTGGATGGTTCAAGGCCGTGTAACATTCCCAACTGAAACTGATGTAGTGTTGTTAGATTAAATTATGAGTAAGACGTGTTATCACTGCGGTGAAGATGTACCAGCCAACACGAACTTCAACGTAGAAATTTTAGGTGCAGACCGGGAGATGTGTTGTCCCGGCTGCGAAAGTGTGGCTCAAACGATTGTCGATAGTGGCTTAGTCTCCTATTACCAATATCGCACAGCCCCAGCAGAAAAGGCTGACTTGGTTCCCGAGCAGCTAAGAGCGCTCATTCATTACGACAATGAAGATGTTCAAGCCGAGTTTGTGAGAAATCACGAAGACACTAAAGAAGTGACACTGTCACTAGAAGGAGTTTCCTGTGCAGCCTGCGCTTGGTTAATAGAAAAGCGTATGTCCGTCGAGCCTGGTGTGGTTTCCATTCGGGTTAACACCACGACAAACCGTGCGCTCCTCAAATGGGACAAAACTGCAACGCAGCTCAGTCAGTTGCTCTCCTCTATTCATACCCTAGGCTACAAAGCCGCGCCGTTTGAAGCAGACAAGCAAGAAGCAGCTTATCATGCCACAATGAAGCAATACCTTTATCGGTTAGGCATTGCTGGCCTTGCAACCATGCAAGTGATGATGCTCGCCGTAGCGCTGTATCTCGAGGTGTTTGGTAATCTAGAACCTGAGTTCAAAAGTTATTTCCGTTGGGTTAGTCTGATTTTTGCAACGCCTGTTCTCCTCTACTCTGCTCTCCCGTTCTATATTAATGCGTGGCGAAGTATTAAAGGCAGAACACTCGGCATGGACGTTCCTGTCTCTATTGCTCTGATATTCGCATATGTGGCAAGTTTGGTTGCGACCGTCACAGAGCAAGGCGAAGTGTTCTTCGAGTCTATCTCGATGTTTACGTTCTTCTTACTGATTGGCCGTTATCTAGAGATGCGCGCACGAAGAAAAGCTGCCGCAGCAAGTGGGAACCTTCTAAAACTCATCCCAGCCATTGCCAATAAACTCAATGGTGAACAAGTCCCGGTTAAGTCGCTTCAAATAGGCGACCAAATTAAAGTATTACCTGGCGAGCACATTCCGGCTGACGGTGTCGTACTTAATGGCCGTATTCACATCGATGAATCAATGCTAACGGGTGAATCCCTACCGGTTGTAAAAGGCAAAGACGACTTTGTTTATGCCGGAACGCTAAATGGTGATGAAGCCTTTGACCTTGAAGTGCGTTCCACCAAAGCCGACTCAATGATTTCCAGCATTGTTCGATTGCAAGATGAAGCTCAAATGAGCAAACCCAAGATAGCCGAAATTGCTGACATCGTGGCACGTTACTTTGTTGCAATCATACTTGTGATTGCGGCAGGCACTTGGTTCTTCTGGCATCAAACAGAACCTGATGATGCGTTTTGGATCATGCTGTCTGTGCTGGTAGCAACTTGCCCTTGTGCTCTATCTTTGGCAACACCGACCGCAATCACTTGTTCAAGTTCGCGTATGGGCACGCTAGGTATCCTGTCTCGACGCGGACACGTATTTGAAACCCTATGTAAAGTTAACCATCTCGTTGTCGATAAGACAGGTACTCTTACTCATGGGGACATTGAAATAGCTCGTACGCTGCTTTTGGTGAACAATCTGAAGAAGAGCTCCTGAGCATTGCTGCATCCCTAGAAAGTCACGCCAACCACCCTATCGCTCGTGCATTCAAACCATACTTAAACCACTCAGTTTTGGTTACAGATGTAGAAAACGTTATCGGCTCAGGTTTGCAAGGCGTCATTGATGGTAAGCTGGTTAAAATTGGTAATGCGCACTATGTATTAGGACGTGACGATGCTGCCCTAAACAGCGTTTATATGTCGATAGACGGTCAGCATGTGGCGACATTCGAGTATCGTGACCCTATTCGTAAAGAAGCGGTCGAATTTATCAACAAGATGCGTGAAGCCGGTGTGAAAACAACGCTACTGACCGGTGATACGCTCTCGAACGCCGAACCTGTTGCGAAAGAAGTTGGTATTGATGATGTTATTGCAAGTGCTTCACCTAGCGATAAACTGAATTACCTTAAATCGCTCGATTCTGATGACATTACCATGATGATTGGTGATGGCATTAATGATGCTCCAACTCTAGCCGGCGCTCACCTATCTATTGCTATGGGTGGTGGTACCGATGTTGCCAAGGCTTCTGCTGATCTCGTTTTACTGGGTGATAGATTGGATAAAATACTCACTGCCCGTGAGCTCGCGTTGAGAACTCGCAAGATCATCAGAGAGAACTTAGCTTGGTCTTTAGGGTATAATGTTTTGATTCTACATTGCAGTCGCAGGCCTCGTCGCTCCTTATATTGCGGTTGTGGGCATGTCAGCAAGCTCTATTATTGTCGTTTCAAACTCGCTACGCTTGCTTAAAGAAGAAGGTAAGTAACATGGAAAGCATCTATATCCTCATTCCCATCGCCATTGTTTTGGTGTGTGTGGCTGTTGCCATCTTCTTATGGGCGGTGAAAAGCGAACAGTTTGAAGATCTAGAACGTCAAGGTCACAATATTTTGTTTGACGAAGACACCGACCAAAAAGCACTAGCAAAACAAGCGAGTCACAAACCGAAACAGGAAGACTCGCGTGAATCTTGACCTAATTGGTGCTTTTACCATCGGGCTTTTAGGCGCCGGCCACTGCATGGGAATGTGCGGTGGCATTGCTCCCTTCTTTCCATTGGACAATCGAATAAAACCCCCACCACACTTATAATCAATTACAACCTTGGCCGTTTGCTAAGTTACACGTTGATCGGTAGTGTTGTGGGTGGAACGATTGCAGGGATTGCATCGCTTTCCCAGTTCAATCAATCGCTTGCGTTTGTTCGCATCATCGCCGCTTTATTTATGGTGTTGCTCGCTTTCTATGTGGGTCGATGGTGGAATGGACTGCTAAAGGTTGAAGCACTGGGTCAGTCGTTATGGAAGCGTATCTCGCCTCTCGCCAATAAACTACTGCCACTAAAACACAGTTCTCATGCCATACCGTTTGGTTTTTTATGGGGCTGGTTGCCATGCGGCCTTGTCTACTCGGTATTAACCTGGGCAGCCGTATCTGGAAGTGCATTGGGCGGCGGCGCCACCATGTTGGCTTTTGGCCTTGGTACCTTGCCCGCTATGTTGCTAGTAGGCACGAGCGCTACAAAATTAAAATCCCTGCAAAATTCACTTATTTTCCGCAACATCGCCGCAGTTTCGATACTCGTTTATGGACTATATACAGGTTACGAGTCGGTGATGATTTTTAGCGCAAACTAATAGATGATTGTTTTATCATTGATTTTTTAGCTACCCTTTGGGGGTAATGAATGATAAAATCTTGATGTACATCAAATAGTGAAAGGTTGTTATGATTTCTGAAAAGCCTGTAGCAAAACGTGTTCAGTCTGGCGGCTGTGCGATTCATTGCCAAGATTGCAGCATTAGTCAGCTCTGCATCCCCTTTACTCTCAACGAATCTGAGCTTGATCAACTAGACCAAATTATTGAGCGTAAAAAGCCGATCCAAAAAGGCCAAGAGCTATTCAAAGCAGGTGACGAATTAAAGTCACTTTACGCAATTCGCTCAGGGACAATTAAAAGTTACACCATTACCGAGCAAGGCGACGAGCAGATCACTGCTTTCCACCTAGCTGGTGATCTAGTGGGTTTCGATGCTATTACTGGTGATGAGCACCCAAGCTTTGCACAAGCTCTTGAAACGTCAATGGTGTGCGAAATCCCTTACGAAATTCTTGATGACCTTTCAGGTAAAATGCCTAAACTTCGCCAACAAATCATGCGTTTGATGTCGAATGAAATCAAAGGCGATCAAGAGATGATTTTGCTGCTTTCTAAGAAGAATGCTGAAGAGCGTCTTGCAGCTTTCCTATACAACCTATCAACGCGTTTCTCACAACGTGGTTTTAGTCCGAGAGAGTTCCGCCTGACAATGACTCGCGGTGACATCGGTAACTATTTGGGTCTAACGGTTGAGACCATCAGTCGCCTACTTGGCCGCTTCCAAAAAGCTGAAGTACTGAGTGTTAAAGGTAAATATATCACTATCATTGACCATGATGCACTGATGGAAATGGCTGGCGTTTCTAAAGAATAAGCTCGTCAGCTCATCGATTTTTGCAACCTTTCCTAAGTGGCTCTACAATGAGCCACTTCAAATTTTCTTCCCTTTAAAATCCAATTTTTCTAAAAAAATTCAGAGATTTGCGCTAAAGTGTTTATAGGTAATGACCCAATTAGGTAGGGAGTATCTATGAGCATCTACAGTAAAATCCTCGTCGTAGCGAATCTCAATAGCGATGAGCAGCCTGCCCTTGCTCGTGCGGTTCAACTTGCTAAGAAGAGCAAATCCAGGAGCCACATCCGTTTCTTCTTATCTATCTACGATTTCTCTTACGACATGACTTCCATGTTGTCACATGAAGAGCGTGACGCAATGAGACGTGGTGTAATACACCAACGCGAAGAATGGATGAGAAGTGTCGCGAAACCTTACCTCGACGACAGCTTTGATTTCGACGTTACCGTTGTTTGGCATAACAGACCTTACGTAGCGATCGTAGAAGAAGTTTTTGAGGGACAGCAAGACATAGTTATCAAAGCCACTCGCAAACACGACATTCTCGAGTCAGTGATTTTCACACCAACAGACTGGCACCTACTTCGCAAATGTCCAGTACCTGTTTTGTTAGTTAAGAATGCCGATTGGCCAGAGAAAGCCAATATTATTGCATCGGTTCACGTTGGCTCAGAAAACCCAACCCACATCGATTTAAATGATTGTATGGTGAAGCAACTTGATAGTTTAACCGAACGTCTCGACGCAACGGGTTATCTTGTTAACGCCTACCCCGTTACACCTGCAAACATCACTATTGAACTCCCAGAGTTTGATCCTGCAACTTACACCGACGCTGTTCGTGGTCACCATCTAACGGCGATGAAAGCACTGCGTCAAAAACATGGTTATGCTGAAGAGCAAACCATTGTTGAGCAAGGGTTGCCAGAGGACATTATTCCAGATGTTGCTCGTCAGCTTGATGCCGGCATGGTGATTCTTGGTACGACTGGTCGCACGGGTTTGTCTGCGGTGTTTATTGGTAATACGGCAGAGCATGTGATTGATAAGATCAATTGCGATGTCATGGCGCTTAAGCCCGATGGCTATATCAGCCTCTAGACCCAAGTCAGTCCTAATAAAAAAAACGCCCCTCATCGAGGGGCGTTTTTCTAGTAAGAGTTACAACTAAACATTAGTCACATCAATAAACATCGATTCGTCAATATTAGTTGATGATACCGTCGCTTCACTGAATTCGTATTCTTCTCTGCTACCTTCACGATCGAGTGGCAAGTTAACAAAATCAAACAGTTCGCGTCAGCTAGCTGACTAGGGCTAACGTTTTGAATCGATTTGAAGATAGCTTCAACGCGACCCGGAGTCTTCTTATCCCAATCAATCAACATCGCCTTAATCGACTGACGTTGCAGGTTCTCTTGAGAACCACACAAGTTACAAGGAATGATCGGGAACTCTTTATGTTCAGCGTATTTAATCAGATCTTTTTCACGCAGTACGTTAGCGGACGAATCACAACGTTACGGCCATCATCAGAACGAAGCTTTGGTGGCATCGCTTTTAGTCGAGAGCCGTGGAACATGTTCAAGAACATAGTTTCCACAATGTCATCAAGGTGGTGACCAAGTGCAATTTTAGTCGCGCCAATTTTCTCCGCAAATGAGTAAAGCGTGCCACGACGAAGACGCGAGCATAAGCCGCATGTCGTTTTGCCCTCAGGGATCTTCTCTTTAACCACTGAGTAGGTATCTTTATCAACGATGTAATACGGAATGTTCAGCGTTTCAAAATAGTCTGGCAGGATGTGTTCTGGGAAACCAGGCTGTTTCTGATCAAGGTTAACCGCAACTACATCAAACTTGATTGGTGCTGCTTTTTGAAGATTCAACAGGATATCCAACATCGCGAATGAATCTTTACCACCACTGATACACGCCATCACCACATCATTTTCTTCAATCATGTTGTAGTCGATAATTGCGTTGCCAACATTTCTTCTAAGACGCTTTTGAAGTTTGTTGAACTCTAGGGTTTCTTTTCTTGTATCTGTCTGATTCATCACGTGCTCTCACATTGCCGACAACGTCGACGATAGGATTTCCTACTGGGAATAATCTGGGGCGTGGATTATACGAGCTTTTTGATAAAGATTAAATGGTTGTTTGACCCCCTTTGGTTTAGGAGTCAAACAATTCTAGAAAGATGTGCAGCTTACTGAGCGCCAGGAAGATAAGGCAGGATACGAATCGTCTCTCCTGGAAGAGTCATGTAACCACCTGCGCCGATGTCACTAAGACGCACTTGCGCTTTGCCGTTTTCTAATGCGATGGAGTCGCCATTGGAAAAAGAAATTACGCCTTCCATGTCAGGCGAGAACTCTAGAGTAATGCCTTCAACATCCGGAGTGAACCAGCTGGCAAACATGCCACCTAAGTCTTCTAACATCACCTGCATTTGCGGCAGCAATTTTTCGACGTCTGCATAAGTCACCTTGCCAGACATAGGTTCGGTCGTCATTACCACCATAGAAAAGTCGCAGCGCTGATCTTGTGGAGTGTGTACAAACACCAACGGATTCGCGGACTTGAGGTTGTTATCTAGCGGCACCACAAGCTCATTGATAGGGCTCGCTGGTAACTCTTCATAGTGTTCTTCTTTTTCCATCCAAGCTTTTTCGATACGACACAAGGTTTTCGAATCGGCATCAACAAAAAAGAAACCTACTTTTACATCTTCATGGCCTTCTTTCGCATTGTTCTTCATCTGTGAAAACAGTTTTGAATAGGTGAACATGTACTCTTGTGCAAGAGTGGGAACCGCAAATGTGGCTGCGGCAAAACCTAAAAGGGCTAACTTTACTACTTTCATGTTTAATTCTTTGATTATTATTGTGTTGTCCAGAACTTGTCATTATGTCGAATCATGGCTTGCAGGTCTTTGACGTATGCCTCACCCCGCTCCGAATAACGCAGTAACCCATTAGTGAGCTCCAGTGCCGTCGTCTCTGACAGCAAATCTTCACCTCGTTCTCGAATTCCAGCACGAATATCACGCAATTCTTGATATGCTCTGTTGCGATTCACATTCATAAAGTAACCGTGGATAGATTGCTGAGGAGAGCTAAACTTAGCGACTTCATGCGACATTCCTTCGCTTCGCTTCAACGGTACAAGGCCACATCCCTTCGTATAACACCACTGACCAAAATAGTTATTTGCTTCGTTGGCAAAACGCGATGTTCCCCATGCCGATTCGTTGGCCGCTTGCGTCAACACCAATGCTTCAGGCAAAACATCTACCCTTTCAAGCATTGCATTGACCCATTCATAGTTCACCTCGGAAGGCTCCAATGAATAGAGTTTACCAAGGCGCTTTGCTGTCGCTTGTTGTTCACTCGTTAGGGACTGCTCATCCAGTGCTAGCTTAATGCTAAGTAATCGTCTGCGCTCTTTTTCTATTCGAGCGTTTTCAATGGCGACTCCTGGTCTCAAGTAGTCAAAAAACGTCTGCTTTTTCTGATTAGTGTCCGTAATGCTCGCAATATCAGGCTTCTCTTCTGCAATGGCTGGCAAGATGATAGCTTCATCTTCACTGTCATCCGCAGATTTTTCAGAAAGGAACAAAAAAGCGCTCCCTGTCAGGAGCGCAGCGATAGAAAGAAATTTATGCGAACTACGCATCAAATACCTCAGGGTTCTTATTAGGCTTATCGTCGTTTCTTGGTGGTGTATTGTCGTTGTCGTCGTTGCTGTCGTTGCCAGAATCGTTTGAGCCATTGTCTTCAGTGGCAACAATCTTTAGGGTGATACCAAACATTTCGCGATAAACAATACCTTTTACGTGGAAGAAAAACGGTAATACAAAGATTAGGCCAATACCGTAGAGCATCGCTCCGACAATGAACATCAACATCACTAAGGTGTAGATACCTGCTAGTACGAAAATCTTCTTGTTTACCGCACGCAGTGATAACAACAAAGACTGCAGCGGCGGAACTTTTTTCTCGCAGATAAGCAATATAGATTGGCTAAATGCAAGAGATAGATACATCGAAAGGAATGGCAAAATCATGCTCACCACACCTTGCAACATCAGGCTGAACAAAGTGGCTATAATAACCGGAACGGTAAACTGTAGACCTTTGCCGATGTGTCTGGTTTTCGTTGTAAGGCCTGCTGCGTGGCTCATCGCCATTAGCGAGATACCCGCGAATACAGGTGCACTCACGACTTCATAACTAAAGTTAGCAACAAAAATAGCCTGAAAAATGCTCTGATCTAGCAAGCTTGGGTCTTGGAACGCTTGCAAGATAACGGATGGATCGCCGAGTTGTAATTGCAGTGCGATATAAAAAATACCCACTTGCACAAAAATGAGGGCAATAATTGCTGGAGAGAAAGACAAAAAATGCTTGATGGTTTGCTGCCACGCTTCTTGGAACACAGCCCCAGCCTTGAGGTCATATTTCCCTGAGATAGCGCGCTCAATTGAGCCACCTAAATTGAAGTCTCTTTCAAAATCGTTTTTCATATGTTTTCCAAGTGACACTCTATACGAGTACATTTCTTCGTTGAAAAGGCTGCGACATTATAGCGGTAACGAGATTGTTTTATCACTGTTATCACCTTGCTTTTCGGTCTTTTTGGGTGATAATTAACCAATTGATAAGGCAAAATATTCAACTCGACGCGCTTTAAACCTAGTATGGTAAATAATGTTTAGTTTTACCTGCAAAATTTTTTCGTTTCGGGATAAGAAAATGCTTTGATTTCACCCAATTGGTGATTATGATGCGCGCCTTAAATGTGTATAGCAACTGGCCGCTCAAATTCCGGCCGAGGTGGAGAAAAACAGACGTTGAACGCTAAACATTCAGAAGGAACACCAGTCGTACAGCTTGCTGGTGTGAGTAAAAGTTTCGATGGTAAGGAAATCATCGCAAATCTTAACTTAAACGTTAATCATGGTGAGTTTCTCACTATTTTGGGTCCTTCGGGTTGCGGTAAGACCACAGTACTAAGAATGATCGCCGGTTTTGAAACCGTCGACAGTGGTAGACTCAATCTCGCTGGCCAAGATGTAACGGAAGTCCCTGCTGAACAGAGACACGTCAATACTGTTTTCCAGAGCTATGCCCTCTTCCCTCATATGACCGTTTTCGAAAACGTGGCATTTGGTTTGCGTATGCAAAAAGTGCCAAACGCTGAAATAGAGCCTCGCGTTCTAGAAGCGTTGAAAATGGTGCGCCTAGAGAAAATGGCTCAGCGTAAACCTCATCAGCTTTCTGGTGGTCAGCAGCAACGTATTGCGATTGCCCGCGCTGTAGTGAACAAGCCAAAGGTTCTACTGTTGGACGAATCTCTGTCTGCACTTGACTACAAACTGCGTAAGCAAATGCAGATTGAGCTCAAGCAGCTTCAGCGCCAACTGGGTATTACCTTTATTTTCGTTACCCACGACCAAGAAGAAGCACTGTCGATGTCAGATCGTATCATCGTGATGCGTGACGGTGTGATCGAGCAAGACGGTTCTCCTCGTGAAATCTACGAAGAGCCGAAAAATCTGTTCGTTGCTCGCTTCATTGGCGAGATCAACGTGTTTAACGCAACGGCAATTGACCGCATTGACGACAAACGTATCAATGCCGAAATTGAAGGTCAAAAGAGCATCGTTTACTACGACAAAGCGTTTGAATCTGGTGAAAAGCTTCAAGTATTGCTTCGCCCAGAAGATTTACGTATCGAAGAGATCAAAGAGTCTGAAAATAAAGGGATCGTTGGTCACGTAGCAGAGCGCACTTATAAAGGTATGACGCTAGATTCTGTCGTAGAACTTGAGTCTGGTATGCGTGTAATGGTGAGTGAATTCTTTAACGAAGACGATCCAGATGTCGACCACTCGCTAGGTCAAAAGGTTGCCGTTACTTGGGTTGAAAGCTGGGAAGTGGTGCTAAAAGATGAGCAAGAAGTTTAATCTACAGAACGCCATTATCACTCTGATTGTCGGCTGGTTAGTACTATTTGTACTGATTCCAAATGTGATGATCATTGGTACAAGCTTCCTAACTCGAGACGAAGCTAACCTGATTGAAATGACGTTCACACTCGAGAACTACGCACGTTTACTCGACCCGCTATACGCAAAGGTCTTATTCCACTCGTTCTACATGGCGATCGTGGCAACCTTTATCTGTTTGGTGGTTGGTTATCCATTTGCGTATATCGTAGCGAAGATGCCAGAAAAATGGCGTCCGTTTATGCTGTTTTTGGTGATAGTACCTTTCTGGACTAACTCTTTAATCCGTACCTATGGTTTGAAGATTGTCTTAGGTACTCAAGGCATCTTAAACAAGAGTCTGTTGGCTTTAGACATCATCGATAAGCCTTTGCGCATTATGTACACCGAAACCGCTGTTATGATCGGCTTAGTTTATATCCTGTTGCCATTCATGATCCTCCCGCTTTACTCAGCGATTGAGAAACTGGACGGCACCTATATAGAAGCTGCGCGCGATCTCGGTGCTAACAAATGGCAAACGCTGACGAAAGTTATCTTGCCATTGACCATGCCAGGTATTATTGGCGGCTGTCTGCTTGTACTACTACCTGCATTAGGGATGTTCTACATCGCTGACTTACTAGGCGGCGCGAAGAACCTTCTGATTGGTAACGTGATTAAGAGTCAAATACTGAATGCTCGTGATTGGCCGTTTGGCGCAGCGACGAGTATCGCCCTCACCGCCGCGATGGCAGTGATGTTGTATGCCTACTACCGTGCAGGCAAGCTCTTAAACCGTAAAGTGGAGCTCGAATAATGGGACGCGCTGTAAGATTTAGTTTTATGACGGTAGTGTACGCGTTCTTGTATCTACCGATCATTGTTTTGATCGCTAACTCATTCAATGCCAACAAATTTGGCATGAAATGGGGCGGCTTTACGACCAAGTGGTACGACGCTCTGGTTAACAACGACAGTTTAATGCAAGCCGCTTGGCACTCGCTCAATGTCGCTGTGTTTTCGGCAACCGCTGCAACCATTATTGGTAGCTTAACCGCGGTTGCACTGTTCCGTTACCAGTTTAAGGGCAAAGGCGCTGTAAGTGGCCTACTCTTTATTGTAATGATGTCACCAGATATTGTTATGGCCATTTCGTTATTAGCGATTTTCTTGGTGCTTGGTGCTCAACTTGGCTTTTTTAGTTTGTTGATTGCACACATTACATTCTGTTTGCCGTTCGTGGTTGTGACTGTGTACAGTCGTTTAAAAGGCTTCGATGTCAAAATGCTTGAAGCGGCAAAGGATCTTGGTGCTGGTGAATGGACAATTCTGAAGCAGATTATCTTGCCACTGGCTAAACCGGCAGTTGCGGCTGGTTGGCTATTGTCATTCACACTATCGCTGGATGATGTGATTGTGAGTTCTTTTGTGACGGGACCAACGTACGAGATTCTGCCACTTAAGATTTACTCAATGGTAAAAGTTGGTATTTCACCAGAAGTGAACGCCCTTGCGACCATTATGCTAATTGTCTCTCTTATCTTGGTTGTGACCTCACAATTACTGGCAAGAGAAAAGGTTAAGTAAACCGCTATTTTACTAATGGAGCAGAATGGCGTTGTCATTCTGCTCTTTTTCTATCTATGCCGTAAAGGAGCGTTTGTTTTGGAGCTAACGTCAATGAAAAAATGGGCTACTTTTTTTAGCTGGTAGTGCATGTGCACTTTCTCTTCTATCTGGAGCAGCTAGTGCAAAAGAAGATAAAGAATTGGTATTTATGAACTGGGGGCCTTACATCAACAGTAATATCCTAGAGCAATTTACCAAAGAAACTGGCATCAAGGTGATCTACTCAACATACGAGTCAAACGAAACCTTGTATGCAAAGCTAAAAACGCACAATAAAGGTTATGATCTTGTCGTTCCATCGACTTACTTCGTAGCGAAAATGCGTGATGAAGGTATGCTACAAAAAATCGATAAATCAAAGCTATCGAACTTTAGCAACCTCGATGCAAACTACCTAGACAAACCATACGATCCAAACAACGACTACTCTATCCCACACGTTGTTGCGATCACCGGTCTAGCGGTAAACACCGACATGTATGACCCTGAAGAGTTTACTAGCTGGGCTGATTTATGGAAGCCAGAGCTTGAAGGCCAGCTAATGATGATGGATGACACTCGTGAAGTGTTCCACATCGCGCTACGTAAATTAGGCTACTCTGGTAACACGACTGACAAAGCGCAAATTGACGAAGCTTACGCAGAACTGCAAAAGCTAATGCCAAACGTATTGGTGTTTAACTCAGACAACCCTGGTGCACCATACATGTCTGGTGAAGTTGGTCTAGGTATGCTTTGGAATGGCTCAGCAGCTGCTGCTCAAAATGAAGGTCTACCAATTAAACTTGTTTTCCCGAAAGAAGGCGGTATTGGTTGGGTAGACAACTTCGCGATCAGCTCAGGTGCTAAAAACGTTGATGCCGCACACAAGATGATCGACTTTTTGCTTCGCCCAGAAATCGCAGAACAAATTTCTCGCGATACGGGTTACCTAACAGCGGTAAAAGCGTCAAACGAGAAGTTTAAAGACAGCCCTGCTCTATTCCCATCTCAAGAAGATTTGGATCGCGTTGAGTGGCAAGATGCGGTTGGTGACAGCACTGTCATTTACGAAGATTATTTCCTAAAACTAAAAGCGGGTCAGTAATCTTTACTTATTCAGCTTTAAAAGGTGGCAGTAGCCACCTTTTTTTATGGCTAACGTTCTATATCCTTCTAAACGTTTAATTTTTGTAAACTCCGACATAGAGTATTCAATCATTGGCTGATATAATGTTGTGATGCACATCAAATAATGATGGCGTGCAAAGTAGTGTGGGAACCCCTACTTTCCCATATCGTCATGTCTCTTAGAGACTCTTTGTTTACCAATACAAACGGAAAAGTAATGAAAAGCAAATTGTATGCAGGCGCACTATGTGCGGCGACTCTCTTCACTACCCCGGCGTTTGCAGCAACGAAGAACTTTACTTCTACAACTGGTCTGAATACATTCCTAGCGAAGTACTAGAAGACTTTACGAAAGAAACCGGCATTAAAGTCATCTATTCTACTTACGAATCCAATGAGAGCATGTATGCGAAATTAAAAACGCAAGGCTCTGGCTACGATCTCGTAGTTCCTTCTACCTATTTCGTGTCTAAGATGCGTAAAGAAGGCATGCTTCAAGAGATCGACAAAGAAAAGCTCGCTCACTACCAAGATCTGGATCCAAACTATCTCGACAAGCCTTTTGACCCAGACAACAAATTCTCGATTCCTTATATCTGGGGCGCAACCGGTATTGGTATCAATACAGACATGCTAGACCGCTCAGCAGTTAGTTCATGGGGTGACCTATGGGATCCTCAATGGGACGGTCAGTTGATGATGATGGATGACTCCCGTGAAGTATTCCATATCGCACTAACCAAGCTCGCTACTCGCCAAACACCACTAATCCGGACGAAATCAAAGCTGCATACGAAGAGCTTAGAAAGTTAGTTCCAAACGTATTGGTGTTCAACTCAGATTTCCCAGCTAACCCATATCTAGCAGGTGAAGTGTCACTGGGTATGCTTTGGAATGGTTCAGCTTACATGGCTCGCCAAGAAGGCGCTTCCATCGAAATCGTATGGCCTGAAAAAGGCACGATCTTCTGGATGGATAGTTTAGCGATCCCTTCAGGTGCGAAAAATACAGAAGCCGCTCACAAGATGATTGACTTCCTACTTCGCCCAGAAAATGCGGCGAAAATTGCGGTGGAAATTGGTTACCCAACACCAGTTAAAACAGCTTATCCGCTACTACCAAAAGAATTTGCTGAAGATCCAAACGTGTTCCCACCTCAAAAAGTGATGGACTCGGGTACATGGCAAGACGAAGTTGGTGAAGCTGGCGCGCTTTACGAAGAATACTTCCAGAAGCTAAAAGTCGATAACTAATTTCTAGTACTGACCTAAAAACAAAGCCCCCAATTGGAGGGCTTTGTTGTATCTACTCTTCCTAAACGTCTTCCCCTTGAAAAAGGGGATCTTCTATAGCGCGCTGAAGAACTTGCTTTAATGAGATGTCCCCACGCGCTTTGAGAGATCCTTGATTTTTCGAGGATGACGCAATGCTGGAGAGTAACAATATACAGGTGTAGCTTTAGGCAGTATTACCTTGAGTCTGCAACTCTAAAATCTCTTTAACCAACTTAGGTACTTCAATACTCGCCTTTCCATAACGCTTCTCTTCAAACTCACTCTGTACTGCGCTTGGCTCTAGATTAATCTCTATGGTGTGAGCGCCATGCATTTTAGCGTCATGAACAAAACCCGCTGCTGGATACACTACGCCAGACGTACCAATGGAAATAAACAGATCGGCTTTCTCAATGGCGGCGTAGATATCCCCATTCGAAGTGGCATCTCTCCAAACCAGACGATATGTGGTCTCATTTGCGAAGGAATTTGGCAACAATGGCATAAGTCTCCGGTTAGGATATCCTCTTTGGTATCGATAACCTGACCAGATTCTTCACAGCGCGATTTGAGTAGTTCACCATGCATGTGAATGATATTTTCACTTCCGCCACGCTCATGAAGGTTGTCAATATTTTGAGTGATAACAGTAACTGTGCCATCTAACTCTTTTTCAAGGTTTCCTAACGCGATATGAGCGGCGTTGGGCAAGATGGACTCCTGTTGGAGCTTGCGGCGACGTTGATTATAAAAATTTTGGACAAGTTCTGGATTACGTACAAAACCTTCAGGAGTGGCCACGTCTTCAATTCGGTGGTTTTCCCAAAGTCCGTCTTGTGCTCGGAATGTTTGAATACCTGATTCCGCAGAAATACCCGCACCGGTCAAAACAACGACATTTTTATAGGGAAACTTCATAGACCTTCCTTGTGCTGACTTATTGTTGTACCAATAAGAGTAACATGGAACGAATAACATCAATAGTATTAGGGATTAGACCATGGTCTAATCCTGCGTTATTTCAGTTACTTAGAAGTATTGGGATAGGATTAGTCTTCGTTTGTAGCTGAGATCTTATGAATCGCCAAGTCTGCGCCTTTGTATTCATCTTCTTCAGATAAACGCAAGCCTGTGAGCTTATCAAGAATGCCATACACCAGACCGGCGCCAATCACAGCAACAACGATACCAGCAGCTGTGCCAACCAGTTGGGAGGCGAAGCTCACACCACCCAGACCGCCAAGCGCCTGCTGACCAAAAATACCTGCAGCAATACCGCCCCAAGCGCCACAGAGCCCGTGTAACGGCCATACACCTAATACATCATCGATTTGTGTTTTATTCTGAAGATACGTGAATACCCAAACAAACAATGCGCCTGCAACACCACCAGTAATTAGAGCACCAATAGGATGCATCAAATCCGAACCAGCACAAACCGCCACTAAACCCGCTAACGGTCCATTATGGATAAAACCAGGGTCATTTCTGCCTGCAAACAGTGAGGCTAAGATGCCACCTACCATTGCCATCAGTGAGTTCATGGCGACAAGGCCACTAATGCCCTCGAGCGTTTGCGCAGACATCACGTTAAATCCAAACCAGCCAACACTAAGGATCCACGCACCTAAAGCCAAGAAAGGAATATTCGAAGGAGCAAAGTTGGTGTGTTTACCCGCGCGAATACGCCCTTTTCGCATGCCAAGGAAAATTACTGCGACTAAAGCAATCCATCCACCAACACCATGAACCACCACTGAACCAGCAAAATCATGGAAACCAACACCAAAGGCTGACTCTAAAAGGCTTTGAAAACCAAAATTACCATTCCAAATCATCCCTTCAAACAGCGGGTAGACTAGACCCACGGTAAAAAATGTCGCTAGCAACACAGGATAGAACCTTGCACGTTCTGCTATACCTCCAGAAACAATTGCGGGTATTGCGGCCGCGAACGTCAACAAGAAGAAGAACTTAACGAGCTCATAGCCATTTCCTTGCGACAAAGTTTCCGCATCCGCGAAAAATGTACCGCCGTAAGCAACCCAATAGCCGATAAAGAAATAGGCAATCGCAGAAACGCCAAAATCCGCTAAGATTTTCACTAGCGCATTGACTTGGTTTTTATGCCTTACCGTCCCCACTTCGAGAAATGCAAACCCAGCATGCATTAAGAACACCATAATGGCACCCAGTAGTAAGAATAGCGTATCTGAACTCTGAGTGAGTGTTTGTACTGCACCATGTACGTGCTCTACAGAGGGGGTCATAAGTCGATTACTCCTTTATCGTTTAGTTATGACACGCACCAAAAACGTGCCACATCTTCTTGCCTTACACCATTTTGGTGAGGGCAATTTTTACTGAACGACAGTTAGAGCAAAGAACGTTCCAAATTAACAGAAATAGCAGAGCTAAAGTTAAGCCATTGATTAATAACAAACAATAATGGCGTTAATTCTGAAAAACTACGACGTAGAGCACCTTTATTGCACCACGAGAGGGAAAACGCACCAATTTGGAGTGCACTAATAAGTTGCAATTATGTTGCGAAAATTTATCAGTCAATAAAAAAGGAGTTGTAGCTAACTACAACTCCTTTTCGATAGACCTACCAATATTTAAGGTAGATGCTTAATAGGCTCAGCGCTTTCACCAAACGTCATTGATATGTTTTGCTTCAGTTTGTTCATACCAGCAAACATACGAATAATCCAAACAACGATCGCAACCGACGCAAACAGCATACCTACATAAGGAATGAAATTAGCGATTTGATCGAGCCAAGTTGCCTGATACCAATAATGCGTAACGCCTTTGAGCAAGCCGTTAGAGGTTGCTACGGTGACGATTAACACGACAAAGAAGGTTAGATTGAGAAAGAAAGTTCTAATCAACCCATAGTAATGAGAGTTAATCACATCACTATCCTCACCTTTGTCCAAACGATAACCCGCATAGACAATAGCAATAACGCCTGAGATTAATAACGTAAAAGGCGTAAAGAGGCTAAGAATGTAAGCTATCCAAATACCTTTGTGTTGTTGGTGCATATCTTAGTACTCTCCTTTAGCTTAGATCGCTTCGCGTCTTGCCATCAACGCCAGATGAAACGGACTCTTCTTTTGGCTTGGGGTTGTCCAACTCATGTTTGACTTCCTCATACCAAAGATCGTGATGCTCTTTTGCCCAGGTTTCATCAACTTCACCCGTCACCATACCTTCTAACGCCCCTTCCATCCCGAACAAGCCGATGTAAATATGGAAAATGAAGCCACAGATCAGTATCAGTGCCGCCAGCATATGGATTAGGTTCGACCATTCCATATCGCGACGTGTTTGACCAAAAATAGGGAAATCAAGAATAAGACCACTAGCGGCGACAACAGCACCAACAATGATCAGCATCCAAAACAGAACCTTCTCACCCGCATTGGAGAAGCCAGCAGAGGGGTGACTGCCTTTGTGCTTGCCTGCCATACCGCCAAGTTTCATAAACCACTGTACATCCACCTTAGTGAAAATGGATTTACTCCACCACTTAAACAGCAAGGCAACGAGTAGCACTAAGAACATTGGCCCCATATAGTTGTGGTACTGTTTCGCCAAATAGACGGTCCAGCCCCATAAGTCTGTCGGCACATAAGGCTTCATAAAGTGCTTACCGTAGACCAGCATCAGACCACTAAAGGCGAGCGTTAGGAAGACAAACGCCATACTCCAGTGAAGTGCTCTGTCCATTCGGCTCCATCTTTGCAGTTTACGCCCTGTTCTCGCGCCAGATAGCTTCATCGGACCACCAATGAAATACGCGAGCATCACTAACGTAATACTGCCGAAAATGGCCACTGCACCCGCAGGAGACATCCACTTTTCTTTCAAGATATACCACGTTTCACCAGGCGTACTGATCAACACACCGTGCTCAGGAGACGCAGAGGTAGTTGTCCCCTCTACACCTTCTTTCACCATGCGCCAATAGTCAGCACCAGCAAGCTGTGTCATCTCACCTTGAACAACTTTATTGCTTTTACTTTCTTCAGCATGAACGCCAAACGACATCACAAGAACCACCGCTGCCAACACTGGCAGCAGTAATTGGAAGACAGAGCCAAGCAAACCTTGTTGTTTAGACAAAATAGCCATCGCTCTCTCCATTAGCTTTTAGTCGCATCGTAAGCTAGATCGTTACCATCGGTCCAACCTGCATCTTTCGCACCACGTTCAACCACACGTTGACGGAAGATATCCGATACTTTCGCTGCATCACCAGCGAGTAGAGCTTTGGTTGAACAAAGCTCAGCACACATTGGCAGCTTACCTTCAGCAATACGGTTTGCACCGTACTTAGCGCGTTCTTCTTCTGAATTGTCTTCAGTTTCAGGACCGCCAGCACAGAACGTACATTTATCCATTTTACCGCGTTCACCGAATGCCGCTTGTTTCGGGAACTGAGGCGCACCAAACGGACACGCAAACAAGCAGTAGCCACAACCGATACAGAGATCTTTGTTGTGAAGCACAATGCCATCTTCTGTACGCTCAAAACAGTCCGCAGGACATACTGCCATACATGGCGCGTCAGTACAGTGCATACAAGCCACAGAGATCGAGTTTTCGCCAGGAAGACCATCGTTCAAAGTAACCACTCGACGACGCTGGATACCCCATTGAAGCGCATCGTCATTTTCGTTTTTACATGCCGTGACACAGCCGTTACATTCAATACAACGCTTGGTGTCACATAGGAATTTCATATTAGCCATTGGGTGACTCCTTACGCTTTCTTAATGTTACAGAGAGTGACTTTGGTTTCCTGCATTTGAGTCACTGGGTCATAACCATAGGTGGTTGCCGTGTTAGCCGCTTCACCGATGACGTAAGGCACGGTACCCTCTGGATACTTATTGGTGAGGTCTTCACCTTGGAACTTACCGCCAAAGTGGAATGGAATGAACGCCAGACCCGGTTTCACACGAGGTGTCACCATTGCTTTCACCTTAATACGGCCTTTCTCTGCACCTTCAACCCAAACCATGTCACCGTCTTTGAAGCCAATGTCATTCGCATCTTTCGGGTTCACCTCAACAAACATTTCACGTTGAAGTTCAGCTAGCCATGGGTTAGAACGCGTTTCTTCACCACCACCTTCGTACTCAACCAATCGGCCTGACGTTAGAACGATTGGATATTCGCCAGAAACGTCTTTGTCTTGAATGGATTTGTACATGGTAGGAAGACGGTAAATCGACTCTTTATCATCCCATGTTGGGTAATCTGCGACTAGATCACGTCTCGGCGTGTAAAGTGGCTCACGGTGCAAAGGCACTCGGTCTGGGAATGTCCATACAATGGCACGCGCTTTGGCATTACCAAACGGCATACAGCCATGCTTAATGGCTACGCGCTGAATACCACCAGATAAGTCCGTCTTCCAGTTTTTACCTTCTGCAGCTGCTTTTTCTTCCGCAGTTAAGTCATCCCACCAACCCAATTGCTTGATGAGTTTATCGGTAAACTCTGGATAGCCATCTTCTAGTTCACAACCCAAGGAATAGCTATCTTCAGCAAGCAGACTATTGCCTTCGAACTCAACACCGAAACGAGCACGGAAGTTACCACCACCGTCAGCGACTGCTTTCGATGTATCATAAAGAATGTGAGTACCAGGGTGCTTCATTTCTGGTGTGCCCCAACATGGCCAAGGTAGACCGTAGGTTTCACCATTGATTGGGCCACCTTCAGCTACTAGTGAAGTCTTGTGGAACGTATGCCAGTTTTGTTGGTGCGCTTTAATACGCTCTGGACTTTGGCCTGTGTAACCAATCGTCCACATGCCTTTGTTAAACTCACGTGTAATGTCTTCGATATTTGGTTGATTGTTTTCAACCGCAACATTTTTGAACAGCTCTTTCTCGAAACCTAACTTCTTAGTTAGAAGGTACATGATTTCGTGGTCAGGTTTAGAGTCGAACAGAGGCTCAACTACCTTGTCACGCCATTGAAGCGAACGGTTCGATGCCGTAACAGAGCCGTAGGTTTCGAATTGCGTTGTAGCCGGAAGCAAATAGACGCCATCAGTACGGTTGTTCATTACCGCAGCATGTGTTGGATACGGGTCAACGATCACCATCATATCCAGCTTCTGCATGGCTTTTTGCATCTCTACGCCACGCGTTTGCGAGTTAACTGCGTGACCCCAGTAGAACATGGCACGAATGTTATCGTTCTGCTCGATGTTGTCTTTGTTCTCAAGAACACCATCAATCCAACGAGACACTGGAATGCCCATATTGTTCATTGGTTTTTTGCCACGATATTCATTTTGGTCAAAACGAGCTTTCACCCACTCGTAATCAAGATCCCACACTTTTGCCCAGTGTTTCCATGAGCCTTCCGCAAGACCATAGTAACCAGGTAGAGTATGTGATAAAACGCCTAGGTCTGTTGCACCTTGAACGTTGTCGTGACCACGGAAGATGTTAGCACCACCGCCAGACTTACCTATATTGCCCAGAGCAAGCTCGAGTACGCAGTAAGCACGTGTATTGTTGTTACCAGTGGTGTGCTGAGTACCACCCATACACCAAATGATACTGCCAGGACGGTTTTCAGAAAGGATTTTCGCCGCTTTGTAAACATCTGCTTCGCTAACGCCAGTGACGCGCTCCACTTCTTCTGGATTCCATTTCGCCACTTCAGCACGGATCTCATCCATACCGTAAACACGTTGGCGGATGAACTCTTGATCTTCCCATTTGTTTGCGAAGATATGCCACAACAAACCCCAGATAAACGCCACATCGGTACCAGGGCGCAGCGAGCAATAGTGGTTGGCTTTTGCAGCGGTGCGAGTACGACGAGGATCGGCTACAACGATCTGACAGCGGTTTTTTTCTTTTGCGATCAGGATGTGCTGCATAGCAACAGGGTGTGCTTCCGCCGGGTTTGAACCAATGAAGAGCATCGACTTACAGTTGTGCATGTCATTGAACGAGTTAGTCATCGCGCCGTAACCCCAAGTGTTAGCAACACCGGATACTGTGGTCGAGTGACAAATACGCGCTTGGTGGTCAACGTTGTTAGTACCCCAAAGCGATGCCATTTTACGGAACATATACGCTTGTTCGTTGCTGTGCTTCGCACTACCCAGCCAGTACACAGAATCTGGACCTGATTCTTTGCGGATCTCTAAAACCTTGTTACCAATCTCTTCAATCGCATCTTCCCAGCTAAGCTTCTTCCACTTACCGCCTTCGAGTTTCATTGGGTACTTAAGACGACGTTCACCATGACCATGCTCACGCAAGGCTGCGCCTTTCGCACAGTGACCACCAGCATTAAATGGGTGGTCAAACGCTGGCTCTTGGCCAGTCCACACACCATTTTGTACTTCAGCATAAACGCCACAGCCCACTGAACAGTGAGAACAGATGGTGCGCTTAACTTCCGTTTTTGCATCAGCAGGAACCGATTCAGCCTGTGCTTTTCTGATCATACCTGGTGCGAACGTATAGGCACCCGCAGCCAAACCACCAGCAGCGATGGATGAGTTACGCATAAATGCACGGCGCTAAGGCCTAGCTTGTTTTCATTTTTGCTCACATTGTCGGAGCGTTTCGTTAATTTCATGCTTTGCTCCTACAGTGTGTCGTAATAATCTTTAACGTGCTGCGTTTCACGATAACCGGTTTTCTTCTCGTTATCGGGTTTGGCTTCAACTAACTCAGTATTAGTCGTGGCATGTGCAGTACCTGAAATTACAGCGCCGGCGACAGCCGCAGTAGTCAGGCCTTTTAGTAGGTTTCGACGATTTTCGTTAAATTCACTTTTATCGTCACGTTTGGTTTGTTTACTCATAGTTTGCTCCCTGAGTGGATACCTATCCTTTGTGATGGCATCTCTCGTTAGCTGACATTACTTAGTGGTTATATTTTTTACGTCTATCTTCATTTTCGTCTGCGTAGTGCCCGGGTTTTGCGCATAGCTCACCTGCTCTACATCGAAAAATGCTTGCATCAGTACCGCAACAGATGGATAAAACTGACCACTTGGTGCAGTTTCAATCTGACGGCACAAATCTGTGTACCAAGGGGAAAGATGATGGTTAAAGAAGGCTTTCGCTTCTTGCTCTTTCTGTTGGTCAATCAAGTGTGCTAACACTTCGCACACGGCTGAAATATGATCTTCTGGCTCTTTGACAGATTCTTCACGCTCTAGGCCTAAATGACTAAGATCCTGTCGAAGTGCCGCCAGCGGCTTATCCATCAGAGAGCCCGTAAGATGCCAAGAAGCAAAAGGAATCACCTCGCCTTTGCCGACACCAATGAACAAATCTTGATACTCGTCTTCAAGCGCACTGACTTCAGCGACTTTTGCGGCTTCCGCTACCCCTTGCCATGCACTGGTCATTTGATTGATGCCCGACTCGATCTCTAACGTTGATAGAAAATCAAGTAACTCACGCTCAGGCGCTCCGCGGCATAGCGTTGAAATGAGTAGGTAGATGTCACTTCTTAGCTGATTGTTATCGTTATCCATTGACATACTTTCCTAGTATTTAAGTTGTTGTTCTGGGTTTTCTGCCATGTTTTCAAACATGTCCACGACTCGACAATCTTCACACATCGCAATACGGCGCAGTGCCGCTTCATTGTCGAAGTGAGAGTGACCACGTAACTTATCTTGTAGCATAGTAATCATAGATTGCGGTGCAAATGGCTTACCACAGCTTAAACATTCCGCCGCTTTCTCTTCATGAAGCGCGACGACTTTAGTGCGTGCTTCTTTATCCCAATTAATTTGTTGAGTCAGCGATAACGCAGATTCTGGACACGCTTTTTCACACATTCCGCACTGAACACAATCTTGCTCAACAAAATCTAGTGCAGGTCTATCACCTTTGTTGTAAAGCGCTTTAGTAGGGCAAACCGCTACACAGCCCATACACAATGTGCATTTGTCCGTATCACATTGAACCGTGCCATAAGGCGCTGTAGTTGGAAGTGGCTGAATGGTGTCGGTCACGCCTTGCTTAGCGGACAGCACATCCAAAGAGTGGAACAATCTTTGACGTTTGTTGCCCTCAACATCACCAATACGAAGCTCAAGGTCGAGCTCAACTAATGTCGGCATACCTTCGCGCAATGACTCAAGGTACAAGATATCGATGGTCTCACGTGCTAAGCCTAGGTTTTCAAGAAGCTGCTGCGCCATGCCTACTTCACGATTAAGTACCGTTTGAATGGTTTCTGGCATATGACGACTTGCTGCGAACATGACTTGAGTCGCGCCATTAGCCAACGCAGAGAACCAAGTATCAATCCCGACCGATGGTAGCTCTTCGACCACCACTGGAATCACATTGTCTGGCAATACCTTCAGCGCCATAACGTTATAGCTTTCATGACGTGAGCTACAGATAAGAACAATGGCATTCTCACCGCCCTGCTGATGATAATTTGCCAGCGTACGCTCAATGAACTTTTGGGTTTCTTGTGGTGTAGGAAGTGCGTAATGAATCGCTTCTGTAGGACATGCTGTAGCGCAAGTACCGACACCTTGGCAAAGGTAAGGGTTGATTTCGATCTTATGACCGATTTTGTCATTGCCTTGACTACTTAGCGCTCCAGCAGGACAAGCGTCTACACAGCGCTCACAACCCTTTACACCTCGTGAGCTGTGGGCACACAAATCGGTATCGAGTCGAAAATACTTTGGTTTGTCGAACGTCCCCATTAAGCCCGGAATTTCTTCCAGTGCATCGGCCAGGGTTGGGTAACCACGACCAACTGGGTAGTAACCAGGTACAGGCACTTCTTCAGACATACAGCCGTTAAGAGAGTGATCCAAAACAATGTCGAAACAGTCTCGACCGATAGACACTTCCGCTAAATTGCTGTGCGTGTGTTTATTTTGGATGTGAACACTAAAAGTACCTAAGAATCCTGTGATTTCGATGCTATCAGCATAGTAGAGGTTACTATGCTCAGAAGGCTCACCGTCAGTCGACAGTAGTGTGACCGAATGCATCGTCGTCAACTGCTCTGCGGTGCTGGTAATAATCGCCGTAGGCCCAACGATTAACGTGTCACCGTGGCTTTCGTAACTCACCGTTGGTGGTATTAAGTTTGATAACTCAACGGTGTTTTCAAAAGCAAAGCTTCGCGCGCGTCCGTTTTTAGATGTCGCTTGTTGTAATAGTTGTTTTATCATCGCTTGTTTCCAGTGTTGGAGTCTTTGCGCTCCGTTTTTTGGTTTTATATGAACCAATTACACTGGGTTGCAATTACTGTTCCAACTATAAATACGATAAAAACATCCTATTTATTAGTATATTACCTCTCTTTTCCCTCAGATCTTTGAGGCTATTTGTCGCGTGAGACATTTTGTCTCATTCATTGAGAAACTAAAATGAGACAAAATGTACCTACTTTCTATGTGGTAAATTTTGTCTCAATATCAGCTTGTTAGGTAGGCTTTGTGTCAGGTTTTATCTCAGAAGTAGTTTCGTCTTCCGATTTGGTTTGGTGCTCTGTCCGAGAGCTTTCCACGGACGCGCTCGCAGCAGACTCACTAGCGTCGGACTCAATACCTTTGGTGCTATGCTCGGTATCACTCGATGCCAGTGCCGTTGGTTCCTGGGACTCTTCTCCAGTTTCCAACTTCTCATCAATATCTTTCACCACCCCTAAGCGTCTCCGCTACCTCTGTAGCGAGAGGTTTAACGGCTGAGTAATCATGATCATAATCATTTAAACCATCGACAACATTGAACTCTGGCTGCATAAAGAGCTTTCTAAGCGCGGCTTTTTTAACCGCCTTATCCACTTCAGTATTAGCAAGTAATTGCGATATAGAGAGCTCGTCTTCTTTTGTATCGACGGTGGTTTCTGTCTCTGCCTTAGCCTCAGACTCAGCTTCTAATGAGTCAGTAGGTGCATTCAGTACAACGTCGTCTTCAGTAGCAGAGACCTCTATTTGTTCATCTTCAACAGCTGGTACTTCAGGCTCAGCCTGTTGTTCAGACTGCTCCTCTAATTTCCGCTGAGACCAGCGTGATAGAAAGCTATTTGCCACTTGAACGCCCCGCTCCTTTGCGTTTTTTTCGTCTTACTTCGAGCAATTCACCATGCCGACCGATGAACGCTTCCATCCACGCCTGAATTGGCAATGGAATGGGCTTAGATAGCACTAAGTAGTCACCGTCCATAAATGAACCAGCCACAGCCTGTGACGCTGTCACCACAATCGGCTTAAGACTAAGTTCATCGTGACTATCCAGCACAACGAATAGCATTGGATTCTGGGAGCTAAGGTTAAACCGGTAGTCGGTACGCTCATCTCGATAGAGCTCTAAGATGGCATGAGGTTTGCTGTTATCCGTGACTTCTAATTGAAAACCTTCAAGCTCGCGCTGGGTACTTGTCCAGCGTCCTACTTGCTTTTCAACAATAGACAAGTCGATTTGTATCGGCCATTGATGCTCGTTTTTTTCAATAAGCTGAGCATCAAAAGTAGAAGATTGGTTAGGAATGGATTCAGGAGTTTCTGACTGCATTTCATATCCCTAAATTAGCGTAAGTTATTTGCGCGCCAAAACTTTATTGGTAATAATCGTTTAAGCATTAGTGAAAACTAAGCAAATATCAACCAATAGCCAAGTGCTACTGCCAGACCAAAAGGATAAACGCGTGGTTAAACCCAACATTATTAGAACAAGCGAAAATCCCGTTCAAACTATCGAAGTCGACGTGTACGACGAATATGGTGAAAAGCTAACCAAGCAGATCGCTTGTGAACGCCCTCTTACTGTCATGCTGAACTGGAAAGAGATCGTGACCTTGATGACACTCGGCTCAAGGCCTGACTCTCTGGTATTGGGCTACTTAAAAAACCAAGGTTTTCTAACTGACCCGGCAGCCATTGAGTCATTAATTATCGACTGGGAAACCCATTCAGCGGCCGTGATCACCAAAGAAAATACGGACTTTCTTGAAGAAGCCTTGAAGAAGAAAACCGTTACCTCAGGCTGTGGCCAAGGCACCATGTATGGCAACGTTATGAAGCAACTTGAAGGCTATCAAGTACCACAAACGCCCCTCAAGCAGTCTCAGATTTATGCGACGCTCGAAGCCCTGACACATTACAACGACACTTACAAAAAAGCCGGAGCGGTTCATGGCTGCGCAATTTGTAAAGGTGACCAGGTATTATCGTTTGTTGAAGATGTAGGCCGCCACAACGCAGTCGACACTCTCGCTGGTGAAATGTGGATCAATGAAGAAACGGGCGACGACAAAATCTTCTACACTACGGGTCGATTAACCTCAGAAATGGTAATCAAAGTGGCACAAATGGGTATCCCAGTGCTGCTGTCTCGCTCTGGTGTGACTCAAATGGGATTGGATCTCGCCAAACAGTTTGGAATCACTACTATCGCACGCGCTAAGGGCTTGCGCTTCCAAGTGTTTACTGGCGGTGAAAAAGTTGATTTTGATGTGAAAGGCAACAGCTAAGCTTGGTGCTAATCAATTTAACCAAAAAGCCTCCTAATTTAGGAGGCTTTTTTAATGACTTTACCATCCAATAAGAATCGCCTCACAGCCTTCACTCGTCTCCCCCAACCATTCAAATTACTCTGTGACAAAATACTTAACCATTACAGAGTCAGCATGAATCTTATCGTCAATGTTCATAAAGGGGTCCGTAAGCTCGGATTTGAATGGGCTACACGCCAAGCGTGGAAATGCGGCATGAAAGCAACTTAGTCACACGCGTCGTGGGTGTTGCCAAAGGACAAGTCGTCTGTGTGATTGAAGGTGTTCGCGCTGAACTCTCTACGGAGATCAACAACCCACATCACAATGATGAAAAGCAAGGTCGATACGTATTCGTTGGTGGCGAAATGTGGGAGCCCAACAACCTACTTGCCCCAGCGTTTCCAAGTTTTATGTTTATGCATGTACGCAATTTGGGCAGCAAGCATAAGTATATGACGGATGATGAACTGCTGTTTAACTTAGCGTAAACCCAAAAATGGTAGCTCTATTCCTTAAATGTTTGATTGGCGCAGCGGCTGTCATGCTGATTGCTATTCTATCTAAAAGTAAGAACTTCTTTATTGCTGGGCTAGTACCACTGTTTCCAAGTTTTGCTTTGATCGCCCATTACATCGTCGCAACCGAGCGTAATATGGAGGCGCTCCGTATGACCGCGCTGTTTGGGCTTTATTCGCTCATGCCTTATGCGGCTTATTTGATTGCGGTTTATTACTTTAGTTATCACTTGTCGGTGATGGGGACGTTGTTGTCGGCGGTGTTGGTTTGGGTGATGTTTGCGTATTTGTT
>JYJJ01000012.1 GCA_003263775.1 Vibrio maritimus | reverse complement strand
CGATGACCTATCGGTCGCTGATGTCAGCTACTCAGGCACGGAAGGTGTGTTCACTGACAACGGTGATGGCACGTATACCTTTGCGCCAAACGAAAACTTCAATGGTGACGTGGACTTAAGCTTCTCGGTAAGCGACGGTACGACTACGACAGAAGCTAACATTGATGTGACCGTTGAGTCTGTCAATGACACTCCAGTAGCCGGTTCAACGACCTATTCAGTACAAGAAGACAACTCTATTACCATTACTGACGAGCAGTTATTAGCTAACAGTTCAGATGTTGAGGGTGATGTTTCTGTTCAGGATGTATCTTACTCTGGCACTGATGGTGTCTTTGCTGACAACGGTGACGGTACTTATACCTTCTCGCCAAACGAGAACTTCTCGGGCGAAGTCAGCTTTGATGTTGTCGTTGCTGACGAAGACGGTGCGACAGCAGAGACTAGCGCTGGATTGACCGTTATCGAGGTCAACGACCCACCAATCGCAGGACCAACGTCATATACCATTGACGAAGACAGTGTACTGACATTCAGTGAGTCTCAAGTCCTTGCCAATGCATCTGACATAGAAGGCGATGTATCGCTAGTTGGCATCAGCTACGATGGACCACACGGTATCTTCACAGTCAATGGCGATGGTACTTGTAGCTTTGCACCAAATGAAAACTTCAATGGCGAAGTTCAATTAAACGTTACCATTCAAGATGAAGATGGCGCGACGGTTGATACGGTCATTAACGTCGATGTACTTCCAATTAACGATGCACCAGTCTCTGGTGACCTGGCATACAGTGTAGATGAAGATAGTAGTGTGACATTGTCACAAGAACAGCTTCTATCACAAGCATCAGACGTAGAAGGTGATGATCTGACTGCGGCTAACCTAAGCGCAGGCGACAATGCAACCGTAACGGCTAACGAAGACGGTTCGTTTACCATCACACCAGATGCAGACTTCAATGGCGACATCGACCTAAGCTTCGATATCTCTGATGGTACCGACACCATCGTCGCGAATGCAGACCTCACGGTTAATCCAGTGAATGACGCAGCCGTTGTAGAAGATGTGGGTTACACCATCCAGGAAGATGGCTCGTTAACCTTTACTGACGAACAGCTTCTTGCAGGTGCATCAGACATTGACGGCGATGACTTGTCAGTAGCTGATGTTAGCTACTCAGGCACTGAAGGTGTGTTCACCGACAACGGTGATGGTACTTATACTTTCGCACCAAATGAGAACTTCAATGGTGAAGTGGACTTGAGCTTCTCAGTAAGCGACGGTACGACCACCACAGAAGCCAATATTGATGTGACGGTAGAGTCTGTCAATGATATCCCAGTGGCAGGTTCAACCACATACTCAGTCGATGAAGATGGCATCATCACCATCTCTGATGAGCAGCTTCTAGCGAACAGCTCGGATGTGGAAGGTGAAGTCGCGGTTGAGGACGTGTCTTACTCAGGTACAGACGGTATCTTCACGGATAACGGCGATGGCACCTACAGCTTCGCTCCAAACGAAAACTTTAATGGTAATGTATCGCTTAATGTGACTGTTGTAGACGAAGATGGCGCTACTGCAGATACCACCGCGGGCATTGACGTCATTGCAGTCAATGATGCACCTGTCTCTGGTACCGTCGCATACTCGGTTGACGAGGACGGCTCAATCACGCTAAACCAAGAACAGCTTCTTGCTCAAGCGTCAGATGTAGATGGAGACACTTTAACGGCTTCCAATCTAAGTGTGGGTGGAGATGCTACGGTAATAGATAATGGTGATGGTACCTTTACCATCACGCCAGATGCTAACTTCAATGGAGAAATTGATCTCAACTTCGATATTTCAGATGGTACAGAGACTATTGTTGCAACGGGTGGTTTAACCGTTAACCCAGTCAACGATGCTCCGGAAGTATCGGGCATTGTCGCTCAAGTGGATGAAGATAACAGTATCACCATCACTCAAGAACAATTGTTGGCGAATGCGTCAGATATCGACGGCGACGACCTAGTTGCTAGTGATCTGCAATTGTTTGGTACTGAAGCAGAAATCGTTCAGAACGAGGATGGCTCGTTCACTATCACTCCAGAAGAAAACTTCAATGGTGAGTTAGACTTCACTTATACCGTTTCTGATGGTGAAGAGAATGTTGTTACGACCCTAGATCTTACTGTCAATCCAGTAAATGACGCGCCTGATGCGGGTGATGAAATCTATATTCAAGCGGAAGAAGACCAAACTGTTGGCGTAAGTATGCGCGAAGAGCCAGCAATTCGTCTCGACCAACAACCTGAATTCGGTATTGTTCAAGCAAACATTGAAGATGAGTGGGTCACTCTGGAAGTTGGGCAAGAAATTTCTCCAGATACTGAGATTCGCTTTGTTCCAGATGAGACTGCGGTAGCGGATTCTACCTCAACGACGCAACTTGGTACCTTCGATGACAATGCTAAAGTCAGCGACTGGGGGATGAAGTTGATTCACATACTCGCCAATTTACCGATGGTGATTTGACCGTTACCACGCAAAGTACTGATGGTCCGCTTGGCGCTTGGAATGGCAATACCCATATCGGTCATGGTATTGGGGATACGGACAGGCAAGGCCTAAGTGGTGATGAGCAACTTGTCGTTACGGTAGAAGGTCAGGATATAAACGAAATTAGCTTCAATCTAGATGGTCTAGGTGGCTGGTTTATGGAAGAGTCTAGACACTTCACAGAGGTCGAGATCCGAGCGTTTGATGCGGATGGAAATCTCATTGATTCTGAAACTTACCATAAAGATGATCGTAATAGCTATGAGCACGAATATACGCTAACGACTGATGAACCTGTGGCTCGTTTCGAACTCGGTACTATTCAAGGTAACGGTACTTACGTTGTTCAAAACATGTCTGTTTCTCAGACACTACCTGACGATGTGGTATTTACATCTATCGGTATCGACGGCACTGAAGTTACAGAAACCATTAGTCTGAATGTTCGTGAAGGCGATCAAGAGATCGATCTAACTGCTGACTTACCAGCCGTAACTACGACAGAAGAGGGAGCAGATGGCTTTGCTTCTATTGTCATTACCGAAGAGCAGTTATTGGCACAAGCCAGCGATATCGACAGTGATGAGCTCGATATCATCAATTTGGCTCTAGAAGATGACAATGCAACCTTAACCGACAACGGTGATGGCACTTGGACAGTTACACCAAACGAGAATTTCTCTGGAGATATTGACCTAACGTATCAATCACCGACGGCGAGTTGGTTGACGACAATACTATCCACATCAACTTCGCAGAAGTAAATGATGCGCCAGTGGTATCCGGCCCAGTTATCTTGAGTACCGAAGAAGACAACTCCATCACCTTTACCGATGAAGATCTGCTTGCGAATGCTTCAGATATTGAAGGTGACGAGTTAAGCATCTACAACGTTAGCTACAACGGGGATAGTGGTGAGTTAACCGATAACGGAGATGGTACTTACACATTCGTTCCAAATGAAAACTTCAATGGCGATGTGGACCTCAGCTTTGGTGTGAGTGATGGCGAAGACGTCACTATGAACCAAATTGACTTAGCCGTGATTCCAGTGAACGACGTTCCTGTTCCTGGGGCTCCGCTGAATTTGGATATGCTGAATGATGGCACCATCACAATTAGTACATCGAGCTTGTTAAGCGGTGCGACTGATGTTGATGGAGACATCCTACATGTCGAGAACCTTGTCCTAACCAATCAATTGGACGGCACACTGGTTGATAATGGCGACAATACCTTCAGCTTCACACCATCTGAAGGCTTCACTGGCAATGTCTCATTGTCGTTTGATATCAGTGATGGCCAAGCATCTGCGCCAAGCTCACTGAATATTGATGTCGTTGACTCCAACGTTGGTCCAGAAGTAACAGGCCCACTATCTGCTACGGTAGAAGAAGATGGCACCATCACTATCACTCAAGAAGAACTCCTTGCTAACGCGAGTGATCTTGATGGCGACGATCTCACCGCAGTCAACCTAAGCACGAATGACGAGAACGCCACCATTGTTCAAAATGAGGATGGTAGTTTCACTATCACCCCAAGTGAAGACTTCTATGGCGATATCGACTTCACTTATGATGTTACAGACGGAATCGCTACGGTAGGCACCGAGTTAGACTTAACTGTAACGCCTGTAAACGATGCACCAGATGTCCCAGATTTATCATTCAATGTCTTGGAAGATGAATCGATTATTGTGACAACAGAAGAGTTGCTTGCCCAAGCAACAGACGTTGAGGGTGATGATCTAACTGTCGTCAACGTTAACTCTGATGATCCAAATGTATCGGTAACTGATAATGGTGATGGTACTTATACCTTAACGCCAGCACCGGATTATAGTGGCAGTGCAGGTCTTACGTTTGATGTCAGTGATGGTACTGATACGGTGACCGCTGACATCGCGTTGAAAGTTCAGTTTGTTAATGATGCGCCTGAAGCTGAGCCAGTCGTCGCAGAAATGGATGAAGATGGCGTTATCTTGGTGACACAAGATATGCTGCTTGAAAATGCGACTGACAGAGACGGTGATTTCTTAGTTGCAGAAAACCTTGAGACTAATGACCCGAACGCAACGATCGTCAATAACGGTGATGGTACGTTTAGTGTTACGCCGTCACAAGATTTCTATGGTGACATCGTATTTAGCTACAGCGTTTCTGACGGTGAACTAGATACAACCAGTGAGCTTACATTAACGGTTAATCCGATAAATGATGCGCCAGATGTTGCTCCGCTTAACGTTGAAATACAGGAAGACAATACATTTGTCTTCACGGAAGAGCAGCTTCTAGCTCAAGCGACAGACGTCGAAGGTGATGAGCTGAGTATTACCGATGTGAGTTACAGCGGTGATGAAGGATCTCTCGTCGATAATGGAGATGGTACATACACCTTTACGCCGGAAGAGCACTTTAGCGGTAATCTAGATATCGGCTTTACCGTATCAGATGGTGAAGCTGAAGTTGCCCAAACTATCGGTGTGAATGTCGAAGCGGTAGCCGATGCACCAGACTTGGAGGTGACCACTGGTGATGGTGACGCCGTCACAGATGAAGCCATTGTTGTAGAACCGGGTAGCACCACCGAACTAAACATCGGTGCTGCGCTTGTAGACCAAGACTTGTCAGAGACACTAACGTTGGAAGTGGGCGGCTTACCAGAAGGTACTGTGATTCGCTATGACAACGAAGGTGTACTTGACGACCAGTCTGGCGGTATTACGAGTTATGAAACCACGGATATCACTGTCACTTTCGAAGGTGAAGGTGCTGGTTTCCAAAATACGGCTGGTTACTACACTGTTGATGAAGATGGCAATATTACCGACGTAAACATTGGGTTTGAGAACGCATCACAAGTTGGTTCCGGTGGCGACTTGATTCCGGGTCAATCGTCAATCACGTTTGAAGTAGAAGAAGGCGAAAGCTTCAACCTGTTTGTTATTCCAAATGGCTTCAATCGCAATGACTTCGACTCGATGCAAGATGGGACCTTTATGTTCCGTGATGCAGAAGGCAATCCAGCCACCATTGATTCTGTTGACCCGCAACTGGTTCATATTGATCCAGATGGCAATGAAACCGTTATCCAAAGTCAATTTGGAGACTCGGTATTCCATGGTGGTACGAATACCAACCTCAACCAAGATGGCGTTGAACATACGAGAACAACGTTAAATGATGATGGCGAGATTGTTTATGGTATCGAAGATCTCTATGGAGGTGGTGATCGTGACTATGATGACTTCACCTTTACCGTAGACGTCGGTGAAACCAACAGCCAAATCTTGCAAGGTGAGATCGTTATTGGTGAAGATGGTACAGCCGTGCTTCCAACGCTGGTCATCGATCAAAACATCGAAATTACCTTCCCAGAGGACTATACCGGCTCCACTGCGTTAGAAATCAAAGCGACCGCGACAGAACTTTCTAACGACGATGAGGCGAGTACAATTCAAGTCGTAAACTTTGAAGTTGACCATGCGCCTGAATCAGACTCGGTCTCTGCACAAGTCGACGAAGATGGTTCAATCACCATTACTCAAGAGGAGCTACTGGCGAATGCCACCGATCTAGATGGCGATGCTCTAACTGCGCTTAACTTGAGCACGGAAGATGAAAACGTCACTGTTGTGGATAATGGCGATGGTACATTTACCATTACGCCAGATGCAGACTTCAACGGTGATGTAAACCTCAGCTTCGATGTCAGCGATGGCGACCAGATCGTATCGACAAATCTAGACTTAACCGTTAATCCTGTTAACGACGCTGCAGTGGTTGAAGATGTCGGTTATACCATTCAAGAAGATGGTTCATTAACCTTTACTGATGAGCAGCTATTAGCGGGCGCTTCAGACATTGATGGCGATGACTTATCTGTCGCCGATGTGAGTTACTCAGGCACGGAAGGCGTGTTTACCGATAATGGTGACGGCACTTATACCTTCGCGCCAAATGAGAACTTCAATGGTGAAGTAGACTTAAGCTTCTCAGTAAGCGATGGAACCACCACGACTGAAGCGAACGTCGATGTTACCGTAGAGTCTGTCAACGATATTCCAGTTGCAGGTTCAACTACGTACTCGGTTGATGAAGATGGCATCATCACAATCTCCGATGATCAACTTCTTGCGAACAGCTCAGATGTTGAAGGTGAGGTCGCGGTTGACGATGTCTCTTATTCAGGCACAGACGGTATCTTCACAGATAACGGTGATGGCACCTACAGCTTTGCGCCAAATGAAAACTTCAACGGTAATGTATCGCTAGATGTAACCGTGGTAGATGAAGATGGCGCAACGGCTGAAACAACGGCTGGCATCGAAGTCATCGCTGTTAATGATGCGCCAGTTTCTGGTGATTTAGCATACAGCATTAATGAAGATGGCTCGATTACACTTACTCAAGAGCAGCTATTGTCTCAAGCTAGTGACGTTGAAGGTGATGACCTTACTGCTCTAGATGTCACCGCAGCAGACAATGCAACCGTTGTTGCCAATGATGATGGTTCATTCACTATCACACCTGAAGCGGATTTCTATGGTGATATCGACCTAACGTTCTCTGTCACTGATGGTACAGACTCAACGGTCGCTAATATCGACTTGACTGTTAATCCAGTTAACGATGCAGCGGCGATTGTTGAAGATGTGGCCTACACCATGGAAGAAGATGGCTCGCTCACCTTTACTGACGAGCAATTACTCGCCAATGCCACCGATGTAGATGGTGATGACCTCAGCGTTGAATCGGTCACATACAATGGCGCAGAAGGGGTATTTTCAGATAACGGTGATGGTACTTATACCTTTGCTCCAAACGAGAACTTTAGTGGTGAAGTCGACCTCTTGTTTGAAGTATCTGATGGCACGGAAATCACCCCTGCGAATATTGATATCACAGTAACTGAAGTCAATGATTTACCAGTCGCTGGTTCAACGACTTATAGTGTTGACGAAGATAACATTCTCACGTTCACTAACGAGCAGCTGCTTGCCAACAGCTCAGATATCGAGGGCGATGTCGCGGTCTCTGATGTTTCGTACTCAGGTACAGACGGTATCTTTACCGACAATGGTGATGGCACATACAGCTTCGCACCTAATGAAAACTTCAACGGTGAGGTCTCGATTGACGTCACTGTTGTGGATGAACAAGGTGCAACAGCAGAGACAACTGCAGGTGTAGAAGTCATTGCAGTTAATGATGCACCAGTCTCTGGTGACTTGGCGTACAGCGTCGACGAAGATGGTTCTATCACACTGACTCAAGAACAACTGCTGTCTCAAGCTTCAGATGCAGACGGCGATGATTTGACTGCGGCTAACTTAAGCGCAGGCGATAATGCGACAGTGACTGCCAACGAAGATGGTTCATTCACCATTACTCCAGATGCTGATTTTAATGGCGACATTGATCTAAGCTTCGACATCTCTGATGGTACCGACACTATTGTCGCTAACGCTGACCTCACTGTGAACCCAGTGAATGACGCTGCGGTTGTGGAAGATGTTGGCTACACCATCCAAGAAGATGGCTCACTAACGTTTACTGATGAGCAACTTCTAGCGGGTGCATCTGACATTGATGGCGACGACCTATCTGTCGCTGATGTTAGCTACTCGGGCACAGAAGGCGTGTTCACTGACAACGGTGATGGTACCTATACCTTCGCACCAAACGAGAACTTCAATGGTGAAGTTGATTTAAGCTTCTCTGTCAGTGATGGCACAACCACCACTGAAGCGAATATTGATGTGACGGTTGAGTCGGTCAATGACATTCCTGTTGCTGGCTCTACCACTTACTCAGTTGATGAAGATGGCATTATTACCATCTCTAACGAACAGCTTCTCGCCAACAGCTCTGACATAGAGGGCGAAGTGGCCATTGATGATGTGTCGTACTCAGGCACTGACGGTATCTTCACGGACAACGGAGACGGCACTTACAGCTTTGCACCAAATGAAAACTTCAACGGCAACGTATCCCTTGATGTAACTGTTGTTGATGAAGATGGTGCAACCGCCGATACTACTGCGGGTATCGATGTCATTGCGGTTAATGACGCACCAGTCTCAGGTGACTTAGCTTACTCTGTTGATGAAGACGGTTCGATCACGCTGACTCAAGAGCAATTACTGTCTCAAGCAAGTGATGTCGAAGGTGATGACCTTACTGCAGCGAACTTGTCAGCGGGTGACAACGCCACAGTTACGGCCAACGAAGATGGCTCATTCACTATCACACCAGATGCAGACTTCAATGGCGACATTGACCTAAACTTCGATATCTCAGATGGTACCGACACCATAGTGGCCAATGCAGACCTCACTGTTAATCCTGTGAACGACGCAGCGGTTGTGGAAGATGTTGGCTACACCATCCAAGAAGATGGTTCACTGACATTTACTGACGAGCAACTTCTGGCAGGTGCATCAGACATTGATGGTGATGACCTCTCTGTTGCGGATGTTTCGTACACAGGCACTGATGGCGTATTCACCGATAACGGTGACGGCACGTATACCTTTGCTCCGAACGAAAACTTCAACGGTGATGTTGATCTTAAGTTCTCTGTTAGTGATGGTACATCGACAACAGAGGCCAACATTGATGTCTCGGTCGAATCTGTTAATGACATTCCCGTAGCAGGCTCTACCTCATACTCCGTGAATGAAGATGGCGTGATTACCATTTCAGATGATCAGTTGCTTGCCAATAGCTCTGATGTCGAAGGGGACGTGAGTGTCAGCGATGTGTCTTACTCTGGCACAGATGGTATCTTCACAGACAATGGTGACGGTACTTACAGCTTCGCGCCAAATGAAAACTTCAACGGCAACGTTTCGCTTGATGTCGTGGTCGTTGACGAAGATGGTGCAACGGCCGATACCACAGCAGGTATCGATGTAATTGCGGTTAATGATGCACCAGTCTCCGGTGACTTGGCGTACAACATCAACGAAGATGGTTCGATTACGTTAACCCAAGAGCAATTGCTGTCTCAAGCTTCAGATGTGGATGGTGATGACCTCACTGCTGCTAACCTGTCTGCTGGCGATAACGCAACCGTGGTTGATAATGGTGACGGTACCTTTACGGTAACACCAGAGGTCAACTTTAACGGCAACATCGACCTAAGCTTTGATATTTCGGATGGTACAGAAACCATCGTTGCGAATGCCGATCTGTCGGTTAATCCAGTCAACGATCTTCCAACTACGTCAGATGTTTACGCTAATGTTGATGAAGACAACACCATTACGATTACTCAAGAGCAATTGCTTGCCAATGCGGCTGATATCGAGGGGGATGCACTCACTGCAGACAGTTTGGTAGCGGACAATGCCACCATTGTTGACAATGGCGACGGTACTTTTTCCATCACGCCAGATGAGAACTTCAATGGTTACATCGATGTAGCTATAGCATCAGTGATGGTGACACTCCAATTGCAGCTAACCTCGGCTTAACAGTTGATCCTGTTAATGATGCGCCAATTGTGTCTGCTGATGTAGCCATTACGATTGAGGAAGATGGCTCTTATACCATCACTCAAGAGGAGCTATTGCAGTTTGCTACTGACATTGAAGATGATGACATGACAGCCATCATCGGAGAGCAGGGCGATGATACAACAGTGACAGGTACGGTTCTTGATGCTGAAAGCAGCAACCCCGTTTCAGGTGCGGAGGTTACTCTGACCGATGGAGCAGGTAACAGCTACACAACCGTAACTGATGATTCTGGTAATTACTCGGTCAGTGGCTCGATTGTCAACGAAGGTACGGTAACAATTGAGCAAGAGGGCTCAATTACGACGAGCTTTGTTGTCCCAGCGGGAGAAGAGACCAACGGTGGCGTAACCGCTATATCTGAAGTCCTAGATGATGCAGATATGCGTGTGGTGGTGACTTGGGGAGATGATCCTCGAGATCTTGATAACCACCTATGGTTGTACGACCAAGATTCAGGACAAGAGCTTGATCATATCTACTATCGAGATATGAGTTACAACCAAGGAGGCGGAGACCGAGTCACACAAGATGTCGATGATGTAAATGGTAATGGCCCAGAAACTATTACTATTCCAAACTACGAAGATATGAACATGCACTATTCAGTGCACAATTACAGTGGTCGTAGTTGGGACGTAGATGGTGTAGAAGAAGTTCAGGTTCAAATCTTTGTTGGTGATACGCTGATTCAATCATTCACTCCAGACTTACCTGATAACCCGCAAGGGGATCACTGGCATGTATTTGATATCATTGATGGTGTCATAGTACCAAGCCAAGACGTGAGCACTGAGAGTAACTTTGAGTTACCAACCTCTGAAGAAGCGGCATCTGCGAGAATGGCGTTGACATCTCAGAAGTCATCGCAGGTGATGCGGAAGAGTCAGGCACTGGCGAAGAAACTGACGGTAATGAACCAAGCATCGGTGATATCGCTATTGAGAACGCGCTCATCACAGACAATGGCGATGGTACCTATACCATTACTCCGGAAGAAAACTTTAACGGTGAGTTCTCAATCAGCTATAACGTTGACGACGGAAATGGTGGCGTTACCCCAGCAGAACTGGATGTTACAGTGACGGCTGTGAATGACTTGTCTGTCATTTACGACCACGACTACACCATTAATGAAGATGGCTCGCTAACCTTTACTGACGAACAGCTACTCACTGGCGCAACTGACATCGACGGTGACGATTTAACTGTTGAATCCGTGAACTATGAGGGAGCCGATGGTGTCTTTACTGACAACGGCGATGGCACCTACACCTTCGCGCCAAATGAAAACTTCAATGGTAACGTTGATCTTACCTACGACGTAAGTGATGGAACCGATACTGTCTCCGCCAATATCGATGTCCAAGTCGTTCCAATCAACGATGTTCCAGTAGCCGGTGCGACAAGCTATAGCGTAGATGAAGATGGAAGCATCACCATCAGCGACGAACAGTTGCTTGCCAACAGCTCTGATGTTGAAGGCGATGTCGCAGTCGATAGTGTCACTTATACGGGTACTGATGGTGTGTTCACTGACAATGGTGATGGTACCTATACCTTCTCACCAAATGAGAACTTCAACGGTGACGTAAGCCTAAACGTTACTGTTGTCGACGAAGACGGAGCGACAGCGGATACAACGGCTGGTATCGATGTTATCTCAGTGAACGACTTGCCGGTTGCGGGAGCGACGACTTATAGTGTTGACGAAGACAACATCATCACCATTACCAGTGCCCAGCTGCTAGCTAATAGCTCCGATATAGAGGGTGAGGTGGCTGTTGAAGATGTCTCTTACTCTGGTACAGACGGCATACTTACCGACAACGGTGATGGCACGTTCAGCTTCGCACCAAATGAGAACTTCAATGGCAATGTCAGTCTTGATGTCACTGTTGTAGATGAGGATGGTGCGACAGCGGATACCACGGCAAGCATAGATGTTATTGCAGTCAACGATGCGCCAGTATCTGGTGAACTAGCATATAGCGTCGATGAAGACGGCTCAATTACATTGTCTCAAGAACAGTTGCTAGCTCAAGCTAGTGATGTTGAAGGCGATGGTCTTGAAGCTGCAAACCTAACAGCTAGTGATAACGCCACTGTTGTTGCTAATGACGATGGTTCATTCACCATCACTCCAGATGCGGACTTCAATGGTGACATCGACCTAAGCTTTGACATCTCTGACGGTACTGACACCATCGTGGCCAATGCTGACCTCACTGTTAACCCAGTAAATGATGCAGCGGTTGTGGAAGATGTCGGTTATACCATCCAAGAAGACGGTTCGTTAACCTTCACTGATGAACAGCTTCTAGCTGGCGCGTCAGATATTGATGGCGACGACCTGTCAGTTGCAGATGTCAGCTACTCAGGCACCGAAGGCGTGTTCACCGACAATGGTGATGGTACGTATACCTTTGCGCCAAACGAGAACTTTAATGGAGAAGTCGACTTAAGCTTCTCAGTAAGCGATGGTACGACCACCACTGAAGCCAATATTGATGTCACTGTTGAGTCTGTTAATGACATTCCTGTTGCTGGTTCTGCAACTTATTCAGTACAAGAAGACAACTCTATTACCATTACTGACGAGCAATTACTGGCTAACAGTTCAGACGTTGAGGGTGATGTTTCAGTTCAGGATGTCTCTTATTCAGGTACCGATGGTGTCTTTGCGGATAATGGTGATGGTACTTATACCTTCTCGCCAAACGAAAACTTCTCTGGTGAAGTTAGCTTTGATGTAGTTGTAGCAGATGAAGACGGAGCAACCGCAGAGACAAGTGCTGGTTTAACCGTTATCGAGGTCAACGACCCACCAATTGCAGGACCAACATCTTACACTATTGATGAAGACAGCGTACTGACATTCAGTGAGTCTCAAGTCCTTGCTAATGCATCTGATATCGAAGGCGATGTATCCTTAGTGGGTATCAGCTACGATGGACCACACGGTATCTTCACGGTTAATGGTGATGGTACCTGTAGCTTCGCACCAAATGAAAATTTCAATGGCGAAGTTCAGTTGAACGTTACCATTCAAGATGAAGATGGTGCCACTGTTGATACGGTGATTAACGTAGATGTGCTTCCAATTAACGATGCACCAGTCTCTGGTGACCTCGCATACAGCGTAGATGAAGATGGTAGTGTGACATTGTCACAAGAACAACTTCTATCACAAGCCTCGGATGTGGAAGGCGATGATCTCACTGCGGCTAACTTAAGCGCAGGAGACAATGCAACCGTAACGGCTAACGAAGACGGTTCATTCACCATCACACCAGATGCAGACTTCAATGGTGACATTGACTTAAGCTTCGACATCTCAGATGGCACTGACACCATCGTCGCAAATGCAGACCTCACGGTTAATCCAGTAAA
>JYJJ01000011.1 GCA_003263775.1 Vibrio maritimus | reverse complement strand
TCATCACCGTTGTCAGTGAACACACCTTCGGTGCCTGAGTAGCTAACATCTGCTACTGACAAGTCATCGCCATCAATGTCGGATGCGCCTGCAAGAAGCTGTTCGTCAGTAAAGGTCAACGAACCGTCTTCTTGGATGGTGTAACCCACATCTTCCACAACTGCTGCGTCATTCACTGGATTCACAGTGAGATCAGCATTGGCCACGATGGTGTCGGTACCATCAGAGATGTTGAAGCTTAAATCAATGTCGCCATTGAAGTCCGCATCTGGAGTGATGGTGAATGAACCATCTTCGTTGGCTGTTACGGTTGCGTTATCGCCTGCGCTTAAGTTAGCCGCTGTTAGATCATCGCCGTCTACATCGGACGCTTGAGACAATAGTTGGTCTTGAGTCAGCGTAATCGAACCGTCTTCATCGACTGAGTAAGCTAGGTCTCCTGAAACTGGTGCATCGTTCACCGCGATGACGTCAATGCCAGCGGTGGTATCCGCAGTCGCGCCGTCTTCATCAACAACGGTCACATCAAGCGATACATTGCCGTTGAAGTTTTCGTTTGGTGCGAAGCTGTAGGTGCCGTCACCATTATCGGTAAAGATACCGTCTGTACCTGAATAGGACACGTCATCAACCGCTACTTCACCTTCTACATCGGAGCTATTCGCGAGAAGTTGCTCATCTGAGATAGTAATGATGCCATCTTCATCGACTGAGTATGTCGTTGAACCAGCGACTGGAATGTCATTGACAGACTCAACCGTCACATCAATGTTAGCTTCTGTCGTAGTCGTACCGTCGCTTACCGAGAAGCTTAAGTCCACGTCACCATTGAAGTTTTCGTTTGGCGCAAAGGTATACGTGCCATCACCGTTGTCGGTGAACACTCCTTCGGTGCCTGAGTAGCTAACATCTGCTACTGACAAGTCATCG
>JYJJ01000010.1 GCA_003263775.1 Vibrio maritimus | reverse complement strand
TGGGTGGAAGCCCCAGCCACATCCCGGCACACAAGTCACTCGCTGCGGCTGCTTCCTTCCGGACCTGACCGAGTTCACGAGCTATTGTTGCGGGAGGACCAGGGCCTCCATAGATTTTGTTGCTGTTGCGCGGTGAAGGGTCACTGCCGCAAAGCGTGGGAGGATTATCTGGCATCGGAGCGACGATTGCAAGGGCTTGCGAGCAAAACTGTTTGCTTTATCTGTTAAGTGCTTACAGATTAAACAAAGCGCCCAACATTGCTTCGTTTCTTAGGATGTTAGGCGCTTCTAAGGAGGTGGTTATTTAAAAACTACACTTCTTGTTGTTCATCCTCGATGTTGAGGATGTAGTCAGTGATCCAAGCTGTACCAAGTAAACAGAGCCAAACGACAAACACTGGCTTAGGGACATCAATGGTTGGCACCACCACCAGCGCAGCAAAGCCAACACTTGGGAGTGTCCAACAAAGCAGTTTGTTCCACTTAAAGCTAGTCAGTTTGCCAAGGCTTTCCATTGAGGCAAGCATGCCCGTCATACACAGTGCGATGAGCGCTGCGTATGGAAGTCCTGCCGCCCACATAGGTAGGATTAGCAACAATGACCACCAACTGTGTTCGGTAGAGCCTTTCCAATTTTTAGCCGCAAACCAAGCAACGAACACCGAGAAGGCTTGGACGAGTGTCACCATAGGAGTACCGCCGAGTTTGCCTGCCGATTGTGTCAGCATAATGCCTACGTTCAGCGTGAGAACGATAAGCCCTACAATGCTGACTATCCAAATATTGCTGCGCTTTGAAAACGCGACCATAAGGACCGGCACCAATATCCAGACTGCAACAGACATGGCGATAGATTGCAGTGGTAAGGTCAAGCCATACACGACCATAGAGGCCAGCAGCATCACACCTGCGATACCACCTTGTGGCAAAATCCACAATGCCGGGATCATGACTGCTAACACGGTATATCACCCTCAGTAACACCAATGGTTCTGGCACAAATCATCGCCAGCACACTTGTGATTACGAATTGAAACACCGAAAATACCATAGCTCCCCCCTCATACCTTTCCGTGGCAAATAAAACTGGGACAGTTTCAGTATGGATCAATTCAAAGCGCAAATCTTTGCAGTAATTCACCAAATTCCATTTGGAAAAGTAGCAACTTACGGTCAGATTGCAAAAATGGCGGGCTATCCGGGCTACGCAAGACATGTTGGCAAGGCGCTTGGCGGCTTGCCTGAAGGAAGTCGTTTACCTTGGCACCGTGTCATCAACGGTAAGGGAGAAATCTCACTAAAGGGAGATTCGTTTTTGAGACAGAGATCGATATTAATGGAAGAAGGCGTGGAGTTTTCAGTGAAGGGGCGAGTGCGCTTAAAAGAATTTGGTTGGCAGCCCTAAGACTGCAACTCATATTCGTTATCTCACGCCCACCAGCAGCAAGTTCACTTGCTCTGTGCTATTCGCATCGGTAATAACTGGGTAAGAGGTGTCCGAGATGAAACGCAGCTTACCTTCCACTTCGATACGTGCGCTCACACTGTAAGTATGCTTCGGATTAATTTCTTGAGTGTCGTAGCTCAGCTCAAAATCGAACGGGACCTGCGCTCCATCCGTTGTGAAGGTTTGCTCACTGATCACTTTCGCGGCCACATCTTGCAATGACACGTCTTGAAGTTTCACTGTTACAACGGCATCAGCCGGTAGCGCAATTCTTTCTCGGTAAGCGATGGTGCCTTTGACTGATGCCATTGTCTCTTGCTCCGCTGCGGCCATTTCTTTGCTTTCAGTTTTCGTGTCGGTTTGGGGCGCAGTTTGGCAGCCAGCTAAGCCAAGGATCAGCGCCAATGCGCCAAATTTTAATAGTTTCATGAAACCTCACTTGATGGGGCGATTAACTCTTTTAGCGATAGTTTTATTAAAAGCACATCGCTAAGTTATGCAATAAAGATAACAGAATTCTACAGTTACGATGCCTCAGCTCGGTCATTTTGCGGAAAAAACCACTCAATTCCTACAAACCATCGTATCCCTTGACGAATCCATCAGTAAAATCCACACTTTGCCCATTACGCACCAGAAAAAGACCGATATATGAGCAAACCATTAACTGAATTACTCGATCTGCTGCAATTAGAGCAGCTAGAGCAAGGGCTATTTCGAGGTCAAAGCCAGCATTTAGGCTTGCCTCAAGTCTACGGCGGCCAAGTCATTGGTCAGGCGCTGTCTGCTGCGCGTTATACAGTGGCAGAAGATCGCACCGTGCACTCATTCCACAGTTACTTTCTTTACCCGGGTGATCCGCTAAAACCGATTATCTACGATGTTGAAAATCTTCGAGATGGTCGCAGTTTCAGCACCCGCCGCGTAAAAGCGATTCAAAATGGTCGCCCTATTTTCTATCTTACGGCTAGCTATCACTGTGAGGCGCCAGGCTTTGAGCATCAAAGCACCATGCCAGAAGTAGCAGGGCCTGAGAACTTTGCCTCTGAATCAGAGCTTGCGATGCGCATTGCCGATTTCTTGCCAGAGCAAATCCGTGAAGTGTTCTGCAGCGAAGAAGCGATTGAAGTGCGTCCGGTACACGTTGTTAACCCGTTGAAACCTGAGAAGATTGAAGCCAAGCAATATCTTTGGATCCGTGCGAACGGTGAGGTTCCAAACAATGAGCTCATTCACCAGTATGTGCTCGGTTACGCTTCTGACTGGCGTTTCCTCACTACCGCCCTACACCCTCACGGCGTCTCTATCTTCGCGCCTAAATTCCAGATGGCAACCATTGATCACTCTATGTGGTTCCACCGTCCAGTGAACACTAACGAGTGGTTGCTGTATGCCATTGATAGTCCTAACGCGAGCAATTCCCGTGGGTTAGTACGAGGCGAGATCTTTAACCAGAAAGGTGAACTGGTTGCCTCGACGATTCAAGAAGGTGTGCTTCGATTTAACGACTAAAACGAAAACGCGCCTTATCAAATCGATAAGGCGCGTTTTTTAGTTTACGGTGATTCGCGTTACTGCTTTGGATTTGGATATTTACCAAACTTACGATTAATCAGATAGTTAATAACACGTCTTGCAAACCCAGAATACGGAGAATACAAAAAGCCTGTCGAAGCCCACTTTCCTTGCTGCATCACAGGGCGCATTTTTGAAAAAGTCTCAAACCCTTCTTTACCGTGGTAGTGCCCCATTCCACTTGGTCCTACACCGCCAAACGGCAAATCGTGCTGGGCCACATGCATCATTACTTCATTAATGGTAAACGCACCAGACATAGTGTTTTCCATCACTGCATTTTGCAGCTCTTTGTCATCAGAAAACAGGTAAAGCGCCAACGGTCTATCACGCTCTCCAATGAAGTGGTAAACATCGTCCATCGACTTATAAGTGATCACCGGCAAAATCGGCCCAAAAATCTCACGCGTCATGACCGCTTCATCGGTGCTCGGTGATACGACCAAATGAAGAGGAAAACGACGCGTCTCTGGATCGGGTTCGCTTGCTGGGATCAGGTTAATCACCTCTCCCTGCCCTTCTTTTGCAAGCGTTAGAGTTTCCTGTAAGCGCTCAAAAGAGACGCTATCAATCACTGCGGTGTAATCTGGGTGGTCGATGGACTTAAAGCGGCTTTTCATCACTGATTTCGCGGCTTTCACGACCTGATTCAGTTTGTCCTCTGGTACTAACAAGTAGTCCGGCGCTACACACGTTTGTCCCGAGTTATAAACCTTGCCACCTAAGATACGTTTCATGGCCTTTTTGATATCGTAATCGGGACCAATAATAGTCGCGATTTACCGCCAAGTTCTAACGTCACTGGCGTGAGATTTTCCGCAGCCGCCGCCATTACCTTGCGCCCCGTTCCACCAGAGCCAGTAAAAATCAGATGGTCAAAAGGAAGCTTGGCGAATGCCTGCCCGGTACCGCCCGTTTCAGCAATAAAACAAATCTCATCTTGGGTAAACGCACTCGAAAAAATTTTGGCCAGCGTTTCGCATAGATGCTGGGAATTTTCTGACATTTTGACCATCACACGGTTGCCCGCAGCTAGCGCTGCTGTCATTGGCCCTATCGCTAAAAAGAGTGGGTAATTCCATGGCACGATGATCCCTACGACACCCAGAGGCTGAGGGACAACTTTGTTTTTTGCTGGCCAGAACCAAATCGAGGTATGACGTTTTTTGTCACGCATCCACTTTTTAAGCTGCTTGCGAGAATCGACAATACCTTCTATAGAGGAAAACAGTTCGAGTAGCGCCGTCTCGGTAGACGAACGATGACCAAAATCTTTACCAATCGCCTCACAAATGGCCTCTTGGTTATCTCGCAATACTTTTTCGAGCTTGAGTAAGTTTGCCCTTCTTAGCTCACGACTGATAAACGGCGCTTCTTTAAACGCTGCTTGCTGCTCTTGCAGTCGCGTCGTCATTTGCTGTTCATTTAGGGTAACCATACTCATTTATTGTGCTCCTTTAACAAGTAACGCTTTTAGTATTTGTTGGCATTGAAGTACGTTCATCTCTTCGGGAACCGGATATTCTCCGAAGGCTTCTTTAATGGCTTGCTGAGCAAGCGCCGGAATGTCCTCAGCTCTTAACTCAATAATGTGTTTTGGAATGCTCAGTAACTCCAAAAGCTCTTCGACTTCTTGAATGAATGCCTGACTGTTTTTATAACCGAGGGTGCACGCCAGCATTGTCAGCCTCTGGTTATCTCTTTGTGCAATAAACTTGAGAACATATGGCAGCACCATAGCGTTCGCTCTGCCGTGAGGTACGTGATAAAACGCACCTAGCTGATGAGCGATGGCATGTACGTAACCGATATACGTTCGAGTAAACGCAAGGCCTGCTTCAAAACTCGCAACGGCCATTTTCTCTCTTGCTTCGCTGTCTTGACCATTTTGATATGCGCGTGGCAAGTATTCAAAAATGGCTTTAATGGCATTTAGCGACAAGGTTTCGGTTTTGGCATTAGCGTATTGGCTCAGATAGGATTCAATCGCATGTGTCAGTGCATCGATACCGGTTTCTGCCGTGATTTGCGGCGGGAGACCGAGCATTATCTGAGAATCTAATACGGCAGCCTTAGGCACTAAAAATGGATCGGTAATAGCTCGCTTGGCTTTTGACTCTATATCACTGACAACAGCAGCAACTGTCCCTTCAGAGCCAGTGCCAGAGGTCGTTGGGATGGCAATTAGCGGCATGATTGGGCGATGCACTTTTAGCAAGCCTGGTAGCTTTGCGACATCTTTCTTAGTTTTTACGCTTGCCGCAATGGCTTTCGCGCAATCAATGGGAGAACCACCGCCAAACGCAATAATCCCATCACAGCCCGACTGACGATAACGTTTTGCCCCCGCGCGAACCGTCGCGTAGTCAGGATCAGGCTTTACTTCATCAAACACGGTAAACGGCATATCGGCTTGCTTTAAAGCCTCTAGCATACCGTCAAGCAGTCCTAAGCCACATAGCACACTGTCAGTAACGATAAAGGGGTTCGTCACAGAGAAATCACGCAATAGCTTGCTACATCAAGCACTTTACCATTACCAACGATGCATTGAGGCTCGGGCACAGGCACCATTTTGATAAATGGTTTTTTCACCGAGACCAACATCTGATGCAACATAAAAACACTCCTTCGTCTTTATCAATCAACCTATATTTGAGCCGCTACTATCAATTGAGAGCTGAAACTGTCTATAGGTTATAGAGTGATTACTCAGAGCTGGCAAGACTGCCGAGTCTAAGTTGAGAACCCTTACCCAATCAACACATAGGTAAATCAACGTATTGGCAACGCAGTGGTGTATTTCAAAGGTTCCATTGCAAAGGTCGAAGTGACATTCGACAATCCATCGATACTGTTGACCAGTTTTTTATAGAACTCATCAAAACACTTCATGTCTTTGACCAACACTTTCACCATGTAGTCATACTCCCCTGCCATCCGATAGAACTCCATCACTTCAGGGAATAGCGACACCGTTTCGACGAACTCCTGGTACCATTCATGGGAGTGATTCGTCGTCTTGATTTGCACGAATGCGGTAAACGACAACCCAAGTTTCTCAGGGTCTAGAAGCGCGACACGCTTATCAATCACACCACTCTCTTCAAGCTTCTTTAGGCGCTTCCAACATGGCGTTGTCGTGAGGTTTACGGCTTCGGCGAGGTCATTCAGTGATAACGTGCCATCTTGCTGAAGCAGCGACAACAGCTTCTTATCTGTACTATCTATATCCAAAATAGCTCCAGTGTAGAAAATTTTTCTACTTATTAGTAAAAAGAAAGTAAATATAGCAAAGTTTTTCTCCTATTTAGTAGGTAAATTATCATCATCGAAATCGTGAAGCAGGAAACCACCGCTATGTGTACTGACCATCAATGGATTAACAACGCTGTTCGTAAACTTGAAGCTGACTTTCAACGCTCGGCTGACACACACCTAATCAAGCTGGATTTGCCAAGCATTGATGGGATTGATGTCTATCTGAAAGACGAGAGTACACATCCTACAGGCTCACTAAAGCACCGCTTAGCACGTTCCCTGTTTCTGTACGCGATTTGTAATGGTTGGATTGGCCCTGAGACAACGGTCATCGAATCTTCTTCTGGCAGTACCGCAGTATCAGAAGCGTACTTTGCGCGTCTACTTGGGTTGCCTTTTATTGCCGTAATGCCAAAGTGCACTGCACGCAAAAAAATCGAACAAATTGAATTTTACGGCGGCAAAGCACACTTGGTTGATCGCTCGGATCAAATCTATGCTGAGTCACGCCGACTTGCTGAAGAGCTAGACGGTCATTACATGGATCAGTTTACTTATGCTGAGCGTGCGACTGACTGGCGTGGTAACAATAACATTGCGAACTCTATTTTCAGCCAAATGAAGATGGAAGATCATCCGGTACCAAGCTGGATTGTGATGAGCCAGGTACAGGCGGCACGTCGGCAACCATTGGACGCTTTATCCGCTACCAGCAGCACGATACCAAACTGTGTGTGGTTGATCCTGAGAACTCAGTGTTCCACAGCTACTTCAAAACAGGCAATGCTAACATCACTGGCGATTGTGGCAGCAAGATTGAAGGCATTGGTCGTCCGCGCGTTGAACCAAGTTTTATCCCGGGTGTAGTGGATGAAATGCGCACGATTCCGGATGCAGCAAGTATCGCAACGATTCATTGGCTAGAGAAGACCTTAGGTCGCAAAGTCGGCGCTTCTACTGGGACTAACCTTTATGGTGTGCTGCAACTGGCGAGTGAAATGAAAAAACGCGGTGAGACGGGATCGATTGTGACTTTACTGTGTGACAGTGGCGAGCGCTATCTTGATACTTACTACAACCACGAGTGGATTAATAACAATATTGGTGATCTGCACCCTTACTTGGATAAGCTCGAGACATTCGAAGCAACTGGCGAGTTGGCCTAACCGCTGTCACTTGGCCTGATGACGAATATTTAAGATAACAACCATCAGTTGGCAGGGAGTGATTCGTCACTCCCTTTTTTATGCGCTACTTGTGTTCGTATGACGCTTTCACTTTATCCTGCGCTAGAGCGATGTAAGAGACTAAATCGCGATACGCAATGTCCATTTGCTCCACAATACCCACATCATGACTGCCATCAGCGACCAACCTCAACCCATCATGAAGCGCCATTGCCTTAATATGGAAGTACTCTAATGGACCACCAGCCGATGCCAACTGCTGTGTTTCCTCATGGCCAGCTATCACTTGACCAAAAATTGTATCATGTTCACCTAACGTCAGCAGTGATGCATCAAAGTCAGCGCCAATCAGTTTAGAATGCGCTGTCGCCCACATGTTGGTGTATTGCGCGATGGCGCTAGAGGCATAAATATCGACAGTGGTTGTGTAAATCACATCAACGGTGTCGGAAGAGAGCGACAAAATCGATTGGGTATCGCGGACAATATCAGAAGCACCTGTGGAAGCATCCGCTACTTGCGCTGACACCAATTCAATATTTTCACCCGCTTGGTTGGTGCTGCTTTCGATTCGCTCTACCAAACCAGAGATCTCACTGGCTGCTTCGTTCGCTCTCCCCGCCAATGAGCGCACTTCATCTGCAACCACGGCAAATCCACGGCCATGCTCACCCGCTCGAGCCGCTTCAATGGCAGCATTTAGCGCAAGCAAGTTGGTTTGTTCTGAGATCTGGTGAATGATGCTAATAAATTGCGTGATGTCGCCGGTCAGCACTTGAAGCGCCGCGACGGTTTCTTTGCTCGCCATCGCCGATTGCGACACTTGATCTAACGATTGGTACATCTCTTCCAATTGCTGCTGAGTACTATCAAACACACCCAGATTCGCCTGCAATTGATCGCTTTGGTTGATCAGTTGGTTATTCGCCTGCTCGATATTGGCGGTGGCACCAACAAGCTGCGAAGTGACGCTACTTAAAACCAGTCGCGAGCGCTGCTTTTGTCTTTCTAGTTGGGATTCTAGTTTTTGTATTTGCTGTTCTTTATCAGCTAACTCTTGTTGCAATTGCGCCAGTTGGCAAGCGAAGGCATCTTTCTGTTCGGTTTCAGACTGCAACTGCTGCTGGAGTTGTTGTACTTGTTTTTTTGATGCAAACATAAGACCACTTTTCGGTTCGTGCTTTATTTATCGTTATTGTTTTATAACGGTAGCATTGGTGCGGGAAATAGAAATGGCTGGAAGAGTAAGTTGTGATAGGGGGACGGTGGTATCACCCTAATAGGGTATGGACTTGAGAGGTGTTGGGTGGGTGTTTTGCTGGCGTTGTGGCGATAGCCGCTAGCCAGTGGTTCTCCCCTTTTATAAGGGGAGTTAGAGGGGGTGCTCTTAAGAGCATTTCTCTTGCATATTAGTAAGTTAAAAAAACAAAAGAGCACTCCACCCTCCCCCTTAGTAAGCCATGGAGGA